>NZ_LXEP01000031.1 GCF_001654835.1 Buttiauxella gaviniae ATCC 51604 | reverse complement strand
CCCCATACTTCATGTAAAGCACGATTTTGTTCGTTCGCCTGATTAATCACCAATTCGGTATTGTTTGGGCAAAACTCCAACAATTTGATTGGTTTAATAGCAGAAATCATTGTGGGTTTAGCCGCCCACAATGAAATGCGCCCTAGTGTTTTTTGATAAACATATCTTTGGTGTAGTAGAAACCAAGATTATTTGGCGCGTATCCACCAACATAAGGTTTCACTAACTGGACTAAAACATAGTGATAAACGGGAATCGCTGGCACATCTTCCGCCAATTTATCCTCGGCCTGTTGGTAGAACTTGCCGCGCTGGGCAACGTTGTCTGCCTTCGCTGCATTTTTCAGAGCGTCATCAAAAGCAGCATTGCTGTACTTCGAGGTGTTTTCACTATCGCCTGTACGGAAGTTATTCAGGAACGTCGCCGCATCGTCGTAATCAGCAATCCACGCATAGCGCACCACGTCAAAAGTCCCGTTGTGCATGGTATCAAGCATCGTTTTCCATTCCTGATTTTGCAACTTCGCTTCAACACCCAGATTTTTCTTCCACATTGAACTGGCCGCAATCGCAATGCGCTGATGTGATTCAGAGGTGTTGTACAACAGATTAAAACTCAATGGGTGAGACGCATTAAATCCAGCCTCTTCCAGTAGTCTTTTGGCTTCAGTTACACGCTTTTCATGGCTCCAGGACGCATAGTCAGGAGATTTTAGTTCGACACCACCGATGTTTTTCTGACTGATAACCCAGGCAGGGATCTGCCCCTGACCTAATACTTTCTCAGCGATAATGTCTTTATCCAACGCCATATTGAGCGCCCGGCGAACGCGCGGATCATTAAATGGAGCTTTGGTTGTATTGAACTGGTAGTAGTAGGTTGCAAGCTTCGGTGTCACATGGACCTGATCCGGAATAGATTTTTTTAATGAAGCAAACTGTGTCTGTGGGACGGTTAAAACAATATCTATTTCACCTGATTTATAGCGATTGATATCGGCAGTTTCGGAAGCAATGGGTAAGTAAGTCACTTTATTAATAACGGTGTGGCTATCGTCCCAATAGTTTTTGTTACGCACCCCAATGACTTTTTCGTTTACCACCCAATCAGAAAGTGTGTATGGCCCACTACTCACAAAATTCGCGGGCTGTGTCCATTTGTCGCCGAACTTTTCTACGACTGCTTTATCAACAACCACCAGCGAGGTGTGTGCAAGCATCGCGAGGAATGCAGCGGTAGGTTGAGTTAGCGTCACTTGCAGAGTCGAATCATCTAACGCTTTAACGCCTAACGTATCAGGGGATTTTTTCCCTTCCGCAATATCTGCCGCATTTTCAACATGCATATTGCCGAGATAGCTCGCATAAGGTGATCCTATTTTGGGGTCAACCAGACGCTGCCAACTCCAGACTACATCTTCTGCGGTGATCGGCTCTCCATTGGACCATTTAATGTCAGGGCGAAGATGGAAAACCCAAACCGTACTGCTTTTCTGTTCCCATTTTTCAGCAAGCCTTGGTTCAATCGAACCATCGTTGCGTACTTCTACCAAACCTTCAAAAAAGTCACTGATAATACTCGACTCAACACTGCTTTCGACTTTATGAGGATCAAGCGAGGCGGGCTCGCTGCCGTTGTTACGAACTAATTCCTGTTTTGCTGCCAACTCTGTTCCTGCTGGCACATTGGCAGCCCAGGCTCCAGAAATTGCACACGCTACGCCAATAGCGACAAACGATCTGATAATTGTGATGTGGTTATTTGCTTTCATTAAACACGCCTTATTTGAGTTATTAACGACGGTACGGTTAACACTCTTAGCATTCGAAATGATTAAAGCAATAATTTTCAGCCACATATAAGTGAGTTTTATGACAGATATCGAATCTGTGAATTAAATCAGAGCAAGGTAAAGATGGGTAAAAGGGCTTCCTTGCAATAAAGGAGGCTATTATTCTCAGTCACCATATACACCTGTAATAAGAGAGAGTTTCTGAATGGATCGCATAATTACTTCCTCGCGTGACCGTTCGTCACTGCTAAGTACCCACAAGGTACTGCGTAATACCTATTTCTTGCTCAGCCTGACGCTGGCGTTCTCTGCGATTACCGCAACCGCAAGCACCGTGTTGATGCTGCCATCTCCAGGTCTGATTCTGACGCTGGTTGGTATGTATGGTCTGATGTTTTTAACTTACCGTCTGGCTGATAAACCGACGGGTATCCTTGCTGCCTTCGCGTTCACCGGGTTCCTGGGGTACATCCTCGGCCCAATGCTTAATTCCTACATCTCTGCCGGTATGGGCGATGTGATTGGGATGGCATTAGGCGGTACGGCGCTGGTGTTCTTTAGCTGCTCGGCTTATGTGCTTACCACCAAAAAAGACATGTCCTTCCTGGGCGGTATGCTGATGGCAGGCGTAGTCGTGGTGTTGGTGGGTATGGTTGCGAACATCTTCCTGCAACTGCCTGCTCTGCATCTGGCAATCAGCGCGGTATTTATTCTGATCTCTTCTGGCGCGATTTTGTTTGAGACCAGCAATATCATCCGCGGCGGTGAAACCAACTACATCCGCGCAACGGTGAGCTTGTATGTTTCCCTGTACAACATCTTTATCAGCCTGTTGAGCATCCTGGGCTTCGCAAGCCGCGACTAATCGTTGCTTGTTCCCTATCCAAAGCCTCGCTATCGCGGGGCTTTGTTTTTTCTGATACTCCAAAATTTGCTACACTGCCGCCAGTTTGTCTGGAGCAAAGAATAATTATGTTGATGTTTGAAGGCCGAGAAATAGAAACAGATGCCGATGGCTATCTGAAAAACAGCCAGGAGTGGAGTGAGCCGCTTGCCGAAGCAATCGCCGCCAATGAAGGTATTACCCTTGCAGTTGAACACTGGGAAGTAGTGAGATTCGTGCGCGAGTTTTACCTCGAATTTAATACCTCCCCGGCGATTCGTATGTTAGTCAAAGCGATGGCTAACAAATTTGGCGAAGAGAAAGGCAATAGCCGCTATCTGTACCGTTTGTTCCCAAAAGGGCCGGCTAAGCAGGCAACAAAAATTGCTGGCCTGCCAAAACCAGTGAAGTGCATTTAGTAGCGAATACTGAAATCGCTCCATTGGCAATCGGGTTGATGCGGCTCAGTCAGCACTTTATCGACCCGAGCGCTGCGTGGCCCTCCCGCTTTTAGCCACGCGATAAGTTTATCAACCTGCTGCGCTTCGCCGCAGGCTAATATCTCAACGCTACCATCATCCATGTTACGGGCATAACCGGTTAATCCCAGTTTTAACCCTTCACGCTGGGTGCTGTAGCGGAACCCAACCCCCTGAACCAGGCCGTGGACCCAGGCAAGTGTGCATACTGTGGCCATAACTTCCTCCGTTTCGGGTTCTTGCGTTGCATTTAGCCGGTCTAACCCGGAAAATGGCGCCAAATTCTTAGCAAGAAAGCATAGCAAATTATGAGTGTACGTTTAGTGTTAGCGAAACATATAAACCTAACAAAATAATATTGTTTGATTATTCTGCTACAACTGATTCAATACCAGTACCGCCTCACCCAAAGTATCGAATGTGGAAAGTGCATCCTCAGAAACTAAGATTTCATTGTATCTTGCATTATCACTATTCAAACTATAACCTTCGGAAACTATCTGTACTCTCTTATATAGGTAGTTAGTGCCCTTACGCATAACGATCACTTTCCCTTCTCTCAGATTCTTTTGGCTCTGATCTATGATCAAGATGCTACCAACCGTAAATGTAGGCTCCATCACATCGGCATTAACACGAAGAGCAATGAGGTGCTCGGTATTGCCCTGAAAGCTAGGAAAATTCTTCAAGTCCAGTAAAAGGAATTCATCACCTTCATTAAAAGGAACTTTGCATACGTTGCTCTTCCCGGCATCGAGTACAAGGTTATGAGCTACTCCCTTAAATTCCTTGCCCGTAGCCAACCATTCTACTGATACGTTTCCAGCTTTCGCGAGCAATACAAGATTCTCAAGCGTGGGGCTTGATACAGCCTGAAGATAGTTGTGGAAAGTGCTGTATCCGATACCAGCTCTCTTCGCGAACTCGCGTCCAGAACCAGAAGGAACAATCGATTTCAGCCGCTCACTAAATTGCAAAATGCTTTCTTTTTTGCCAGCCATTTATGCTCCAACACAAGACCAACTAAAGGAACTTAGTTCCTTATTTTGATTTGACATACACCTTATAATGATCAATCATATTCTTAATGTAAGTAACGAGTAATCATTATGAGTATTCATAAACAATTAGAATGTCAGAAAAAGGAGCTAAGTGCCAGTAATGAGAATTGGCATAGAGCCGACATATTGGCTGCTATCAAAAAGAAAGGTGGTTCACTGGCTGAACTATCCAGAACAAACGGGCTACACGAAAGAACGCTATATAACGCACTTGAACGCCACTGGCCTAAGGGTGAGAAAATTATAGCTGAATATATAGGGGTTTCTGCGCATATCATTTGGCCGCAAAGGTATTAGCAACCTTAATATAGTAAGTCATATTAGAAAGGCAAAGCCGCATGATTCAATCACCTCGTAATTATACACAAACCCGAGTTAATGCAGGGGACTGGAAAAATACTGAAGAAAACTTGCCATACATGGGTAAATATCGGGTTGGTAAATTTATATTGGGCAATAACTTCATGCTTCAGTATATGAAATTAATTCACCTTACACCTATTGACATCGATAATGAACAAGATAACACGGCTGGTGAATATACGGTTATGTATATGCAACATCACGGTATTATCGACAAAAACACCCTCACGCAAATGCGCGAGATGGTGAAACAACCCAAGAATGGATTTTCCGTTTACCACGAAAACAATGTAATCACTGGGATATATAAAGATACTAATTATGAATAAGCATACCGATAATGTTAGCTACAACAAGCTATTGAAAGGCACTGGCATATTCATTGTACTGTTTATTGCAATGTGCTGGGTATTAACTAAAACAGAAGAACGTGACCAACAAGTTAAATCACAACAATCTGTAGAAGCACCTGTTGAGGCTGTACCTGCGCCGCCTGTTGAAGATAGTGTACCAGAGGCCGCAGTTTACCGTTACACGCCCAAAGAACTACTTGAGGCATTTGATGCCAACGAACTAAGGATTACGCATAAGCTGAATGGTAACATACTGGCATTACGTGGCAAGATCAGTGATATTGGTTTATCACTTGGCAAACCTGTAATCGGTATATCTATACCTGACACCAGCAAGACCATAAGAGTATTTTTCGATAGTGACATGGTTGATCTTGTTTCCAGGCTGAATGTGGGTGATTACGTATTGGTCGGTAGCCCTGATGTTTCGCTGAACCCATTTGGGACAATACACTTGCGAAATGCATCGTTGTTAAATGACACTGCAAGTAATTAGTCCACTAACATTATATATGGACGTAAGACTATATGAAATTTTCAGAACAAGAATTAGAATTGCTATCTTGGTTTATAGGGAAGCACTGGAATCAGTTTTTCAAGGAAGCAGAAGAGGTTGTATCAATAAGCACCTTACATCGACTAGCTGAAAAGTTGGCGCTTGATCAACACATCGAATAAATATCAAATTATAGACGCTCTATAAGTCAATGCTTACAGGGCGTCGTAGATTTCAATGCATTCAGTACAACTAAGCACTTATATTAATGTTCAGTTCACCATATCAAAACATACAGGCGTAAATTACCTTAGCGAGTCTGCAATTCCTAACCAAATTGCACCCAGCACCGTTGTATTCATCACCACCTACCAGTTTATAGCAGATACGCGCACCGGATACAGTAGCCTAGCCGATAGCTCCACTTAAGGAAGATATTCTAGCGCTAGATAGCCCCAAAAGGTCTATTTCCAGTATCAACAATCGTTCGTTTAACAACACCAGCTATACATATTGATTTCGGTATCATCAAAATACCCAATTGACTTTATGCAACCACAGATCAATGATGATACCGTTAGTTGATACCATAAGTTAAACGAGGAACATATGAGCCGAATATTCGCATACTGCCGTGTATCCACCACTGAGCAGACAATAGAAAACCAAATCACGGCAATTCGCAAAGCTGGATATGAAGTGGATCAGGATCGTGTTATATCGGAAGTCGTTTCTGGTGGTGTTCCTGCGATGAGTCGCAAAGCGTTTGCGAATATGGTGAATCACTCGATAGAAAAAAATGATGTTCTGGTCGTCCTCAAACTGGATCGTCTTGGACGTGACAACATCGATGTACAGCAAACCATTACCATGCTAATGAAACGTAACGTAAAAGTTATTTCATTGGATTTACCCACTAACGACCTGACCAGTGCCGAAGGTAAGTTGATGCTGCAAATGTTCTCTGCATTTGCTGAATTTGAAAAGTCCCGCATTATTGAGCGAACAAAGGAAGGGCTGGCAAGAGCCAAACAGCAAGGTGTTCGGTTGGGTCGCCCGGTTGCAACAGAAACACGTAAAATCGTTCGGGAAGCGCAACAACAAGGGTTAAGCCAGTCCCAAGCATCAAAGCAACTTGGTTTAAGTATTGCGACAGTAAAGCGTCACTGGAAACCCGTTAAAGTTCAGGCCAACTCACTGGAATGTGATGCGTAATAAACGCCGCATGATGCCAGTCCATTCAGTCCATATTGGTTTCATTGTGATTCATATTGCAGCATGACATTAAAACCTTCAGATTTAAGGCCCATGTAATGCAGTATGGGTGGTGTTCTCTCGAAATACGTAGTGATGCATTGATTTTCATTAAAATAGCGCACAGAGCGTTACACGAAGAATTTAAAAAGGTAAGATCGGGCGCAGCCCGACCATCGGAGCGTAGCGAAGATGGGCAATAACGATCAGTACGAAGGGCATTAAGGGGTATTAGTATAATATATGTTTATATATAGCGAAAACTCCCCTTTTTGGTATATTTTTTAATCACACGTAAACTAAGCATGTTAATTGTCACTTGTTCGCGATGCTCACTACGTGATCGGGCTACGCCCGTGTTTTAACTATATCGATTTTAAGATGTGTGAACACTAAAAAACATCAATTCCTATCACCTCTCTTTACAATGACGCATCATCTGTCTTACAAGATTGTTTTCTTGTAGAAAATAACTCTTGTATTCACAATAATTTTACATTAACCGAATTTAACAAATACATGATTGAAGCTGGATGATACTGATACTCGCTCCACGAACTTGAGCGTGAAAATTTTACTCAAAAACCAAACAAGAATAAATCGTAGAGCAACATTATCATTGAGTGTAATCTATTGAGCGTGATTAAATTTCCTTTCGCCCCCCTAGATTCATTGACGGCATATTCATCTACGAATTATTATTATCGTAATCTCATTAAGGGTGATGACATGGAAATTTTCTGGATTGTTGCAGGGGTGGTAGTTGTAGTCATATATGTGATCAATCAAAATAAATCCAAGACCAATGATCGAACCGTCATCAGACAAACTGACACCTACAAGACTGAAACAGGCGAAATCAGGGTTGAACGAACAAAAGTTGTTGATAATTCACAAACAACATTTCACCCACCGCAACAGACTCAAGTCACGCCTGGAGATGCCTATCAAAATGCCACGTCTAAAATCGAAAATTTTCGCCAGTCAATAGTGCCAGTTACCAAAAAAACCAGCGGAACTGACCAAGGCGTAACGTCAGTACGTAAACCGGAAATAAGTGCCCCAGTTCTTCCTATCGAGCAAGAAAGCGAAGAACAATTCAAACAGTGCACTCGATGCAGGATTATGTTGCCATTCAGTAAATTTAGTAAATCGGGCAAACATTCTGACGGTATAACTATATGGTGCACTGACTGCTTACGTGGAGATAAAAATACCAGACACATGAAATGGTGCCCTAAGTGCAAAATACGAAGAAAACGAACCAGTTATTATCCCAGCACTGAAAACGCCGATAAGCTTATGGCATGGTGCAAAACATGCGTAGATGCACGTAAAGTCAGATAGAAAATATAAAATTATTGAAAAGTAACATCACAACTTTAAGTGTGACGTAATTTTATCCAGCGGAAATCTGCACGGGTTCAAAAACCTATCGACGTTCCGCGATGATGTAACGAGCGTAGCCATGTTTTTTCCTATCCTGAAATGCAACACATGGCAAAGAGTCACGTATTCAACCGTAATCGTTTTTTGCACGCATTTTGTGTAAGTTAAACATTCATCGTGCGGTATACACAAGGTTGTCGCAGATATGGGTTAATATCTCGAAATTATAATATGATAAAAGCGTTATGCAGCAAATTTCAATACGGGTTGCTTCATCATTGCACCATATAACCTGGAACCATCAAAACGCTTTGTTTTGTCACCCCATGAATACTTTCCTCTTTCTTTCGCCAGGTATGAAACTCTGTAAACAAAATCATGCAAAACTACATCGTCATATCTGCTGATCATATAAGCTGGCTTTTCAGGCAAGTGTGAACCACCTTGACCATTTGTCAATTCAGACCATATATCATTTATTGTCTTGAACATTCCGTAATCACGGTGGCCTGAGCCTTTAACCTGATTGCCAGGCACTGCAATCCAAAGATGATAATGTGCATGCTTTGCTTTTTCTATTTCCCCAACCCAACCGTATGCGAAATTTTTGATAGGTTGGTGATCCCACTTTTTCGCTTTGAACTTATCTTTAAGTTTCGTGAATAACCTGCTTACCAGTGTATTTGATTCTGCAACAGGTATTCCATCAGGTACATGTAGATCAAATCTGATTGCACATATACGACTATATTTCTGACGCATGGCAAGTATTTCATTGGTGAACTTATCCAAGATATCAGTATTCAAAGGTGACCATTTTTCGTCATCTCTATAGTTGACGTCATATTCAATACCTTCATGAATATAGTTACCAGACTGAATCAGTTTAGACCGACCCTTTTTCTTTGATGATACAAACATAATAACGTTACCCCCAAGGCAACAGACAATAGCGCACCACGCCAAATGAATTCGGCATAATGCAATGATTAAAAAACGCACAATGAAAAGACGCACAATGAAAAGACGCACAATGAAAAGACGGCTAGCTAAAGACCCAACTGATAATGTGTAGACAAGATAATATTTAAAACCCGTAACACGGAGGTGACAAAAGACGCTGGATGGAACAGCACACTGCCAGAAAGCATAAGGGTTTTAAGTAAAGCGAAGGGTTAAGAAAACCAAAATCATCAATCATGAAATGTTGCAATGAAAAGCAACAATATTTATCATATCAAAACACAATGAGTTTTGCAATGTTACCTTGTGCACGTTCTGCTTCGTCTTTGTGGACGGGCATTGCTGCCAGTCCTATGTTCAAATACGTCGCACCCTATATATCAAACAAATCTACTAGCGTTCGTTCTTGCAAAAACCCAGCTATCTTATATTCCGCTTGAATACGTGCATTAAATGCCTCTTTATCGATTAAAATATCGATATGATCATGAAGAACTATACCCTCTGCCCTAAGCCTAGCGGCGTTGTTTATGGTGTGGTAGTCCACATAGACGAATTTCTTGTCACAGTAAAAGCGAATTAGATCCCCGTCTTTGAACGTGACATCAAAAAGCTGCCCTTTCGCTTTGGTGGTCGTGCAAATGATAGATAGGGTACTAGCCTGAATTTTTTGTTTGATTTCCAACCGCTCAAGATTGCTAACATCTTTATAATTTTCTGGTACCGCATCCCAGCTTACGGAAGTGTCAACCTCAGCATTTTTGATTAGTTCAACGTTCAACTGACGTTGAAGTTCTTCGATTTTCTTTTCGATTTCAACAAGCATTACGTTCAAACCGTTCGGGGCATTATCCTCAAGCAGCATATCCATACCACGTTTGTGCTTCTTCTGCGCATCGTTAAGCATTGCTTGTATGGCGCTTATATTTGAGGTGTGTTGCTTCACATCTTTAAAGATTTTATCGGCACATATCTGAACAATCGCATTTTCGATCGCTGCGCCATTAAAGGACTTGGCTCCACAATGCATACGCTTATCCAAAGACTTCATACCATCGCATCGGTAACGAATTTTATCGTACTGATAGAAGGCAACCATAGAAGCACCACATTCGCATTTAAACCGCCTTATACCTGTAAGCAACGGTATGTAGTCTCTTGGTTCGTTTGCCAGCTTTCTATTGATTATGCTTTGCAAACCATAGTATTCCGATTCGGTCATTACCTGCGGGTAGTAATCTTTGAGAATATGCTCAACACCATCTACACGAATTGATTTTTCCCCCATGAGGGTTCTGGACTGAAGGAAATTGCATACAAGCTTGGGCGACCACATATCCTTGAAATGCTTTCTCTTTGCCGTTCCTTTCGGTGGAGTGTAATTTTCATTGAGGTACTTCGCTATTCGCATGTATCCCCACCCCTTCAAACGCATCGAAACTATCACTTTCGCTATTGGGAAATAATATTCATGCGGCTTCACAGTTCCATCAGAAACGTCAGACCAAAACACATTCGCGCCAGAACTACGAATCGCGAATGGATACCCGCTTGCATCCCGTTCACCTGCTTTGAATTTATCGACTTTTAATTGTGCTGCTGACTTCTGGCGTTTAGACTTGACCATGCTTTCTTGGTTTGCCCTCGAAAAGGTCATGATAGAAAGCATCAATTCCATCGGGTTATCCGTAACACTTGCCTTGGTGTAGATTCGGTTATCCATACCCGTATAGATGGTGATACCTAATTCGAGCAATTCCATGAAAAGCCTTTGGGCCTTTAGAATTTCATCACGACTTATACGGTCTAAGCTTTCAACGGTAAGCCACGAATCGTTGGCAATCTCTCCAGCTTTAACAGCTTCGATAAATGCGCCCAAATTACCATGCTCAAGATGCTTTGATTTGAACGCTGATAGACCTGCATCGATGATTTCAACAAGCTCAAGATCATTCTCATGTGCTACTCTACGCGCCGTTTCAAGCTGGCGTTGAAGTGATGAGCCTTTAGCCTGTTTATCACTCGACCAGCGTATATAACTGTATAGTTTGCGTTTTTCCATGGGAGCGCCTAATGAGTAGTTCAGAACAAAGCCAAAAATCAGATTTTACAAGGTTTCCCCGTTTAGTGTTAACCAAAGGGCGCGAAAAATCGTTATTGCGCCGTCATCCGTGGGTGTTTTCTGGTGCTGTTGCACGCATGGAAGGCAAAGCCAATCTCGGTGAAACAATTGATGTTGTCGACAGCAATGGCAAATGGCTGGCACGCGCCGCTTATTCACCATCTTCGCAAATTCGTGCACGCGTCTGGACTTTCGATGCTAATGAAAGCATCGACATTGATTTCTTCACTCGTCGTTTGCAGCAGGCACAGTTCTGGCGTGAATGGCTCGCGGCTCGTGACGGACTGGATAGTTATCGTCTGATTGCTGGCGAATCTGATGGTTTGCCAGGTGTGACGATTGACCGCTTCGGCAACTTCCTTGTGCTGCAATTACTTTCCGCTGGCGCGGAATATCAACGCCCTGCGCTGATTGCTGCTTTGCAAAATCTCTATCCAGAATGCGCTATTTACGACCGTTCCGATGTTGCGGTGCGTAAGAAAGAAGGAATGGAACTGACGCAAGGTCCAGTAAGCGGTGAACTCCCACCTGATTTGTTGCCAATCGAAGAGCACGGCATGAAGTTGCTGGTCGATATTAAAGGCGGCCATAAAACGGGTTACTACCTTGACCAGCGCGATAGCCGCTTTGCAACTCGCCAGTACGTGAAAGATAAGCGCGTGCTGAACTGCTTCTCTTACACCGGCGGTTTTGCAGTTTCCGCATTAATGGGTGGCTGCAGCCAGGTTGTCAGTGTTGATACATCTCAGGATGCATTAGATGTTGCGAAGCAAAACGTTGAGCTGAACAAACTCGACCTGAGCAAAGCTGAATTCGTGCGTGATGATGTATTCAAACTGCTGCGCAAATACCGCGATCAGGGTGAGAAGTTCGACGTTATCATTATGGATCCACCAAAATTCGTCGAGAATAAGAACCAGCTGATGGGTGCCTGCCGTGGCTACAAAGATATCAATATGCTGGCAATTCAGCTGTTGAATCCGGGTGGCATTCTGATGACGTTCTCATGTTCTGGTTTAATGACGACAGATTTATTCCAGAAAATCATCGCTGATGCCGCCGTAGATGCCGGGCGTGATGTACAATTTATAGAGCAGTTCCGTCAGGCCGCCGATCACCCAGTGATCGCCACCTACCCGGAAGGGCTGTATCTGAAAGGGTTTGCCTGTCGCATCATGTAACTTGAATTACAAAAACTTGCCCGCACATTAATGGCAGGTAATGTTTCTC
This sequence comes from Buttiauxella gaviniae ATCC 51604, assembly GCF_001654835.1. Taxonomy (GTDB): domain Bacteria; phylum Pseudomonadota; class Gammaproteobacteria; order Enterobacterales; family Enterobacteriaceae; genus Buttiauxella; species Buttiauxella gaviniae. The sequence goes on along the minus strand of NZ_LXEP01000031.1, from coordinate 481,101 downwards.
AGGAGGTGACTATGATTGCCAGCAAATTCGGCATAGGCCAGCAAGTACGACACTCTTTATTGGGTTATCTTGGGGTAGTGGTCGATATCGACCCGGAATATTCTCTGGATGAACCGGCAGAAGATGAACTGGCCGACAATGATGTCCTCCGTAGTGCCCCCTGGTATCATGTAGTGATGGAAGATGATGATGGCCAGGCCGTGCACACCTATCTTGCTGAAGCCCAGTTAAGTGGGGAGTCACAAGACGAGCATCCCGAACAACCGTCGATGGATGAATTGGCGGCTTCGATACGGCAACAGCTTCAGGCACCTCGCCTGCGTAATTAGCAAAAACCCCGCAATCGCGGGGTTTTTATTATTTAGCCAGACCTAGTCTCGGGATTTCAATCGCCGGGCATTTATCCATCACCACGTTTAAACCGGCATCTTGTGCAAGGACAGCAGCTTGCTCATTAATCACGCCTAACTGCATCCATAACGTTTTGGCGCCAATGGCTATCGCTTCGCGTGCTACTTCCCATGCTGCTTCCGAATTTCTGAACACGTCGACCATATCAACTTTCTTAGGGATTTCCGCAAGTGAGCCATAACCTTGCTGCCCTAGCAGGGTTTTACCCGCCACTTTTGGGGACACCGGGATCACTTCATATCCTTGATCGAGCAAATACGCCATCACCCGATAGCTTGGGCGATCTGGCTTATCACTGGCACCGACCAGCGCAATTGTTCGGGTATCTTTTAGAATAGTTTCGATATCAGCCTGTTTCATCACTCTCTCCGCTGGGACTCAGTAATCAAAAGTGTATGCCATCCGTTACTGTCTCACCATCTTTCCCATACGCAGGTAGTAGAGCAATTATTGGGAATATGTCTATATGTTAATGAGGCGCCCGTATGAAAAATTTTGAAACATTCAGTAAGGGATGGTCCTATTTACCCTCAGGCAGGAGAAATTGATGAGAACCGTGTTCTTAATCGCACTATGTTGGGTCCTTCTTTTGCCTTGTGAATCGAGGGCGACAACTCTGCGCCTATCAACAGAGATCGACTTGCTGGTACTGGATGGGAAAAAAGTTTCCAGTTCTTTGCTAAGAGGTGCTGATAGCATTGAGTTGGACAATGGTCCGCATCAGTTAGTATTTCGTGTAGAAAAAAATATCAGAACTAATACGCGAGAACAGCGCCTTTATATTTCCCCACCTTTAGTGGTGAGTTTCGATACCAAAGAAGTCAGCCAGGTAAATTTCAATATTCCACGTATTGAAAATGATAAAGACAGCGATGAATTTGACCTGGCACCTCATCTTCAGCTGCTCGATGGTGATGCTGGAGTCATCCCATCGAAAGTGGATATTTTGCCGGTTAAAAACGCATCACAGGGAATCGACTACGAGCGGGATACTCAGGTTTACAACAAATCGGGGAAAACGGCGGCGGTAAAAGGATTCGCCACGATGATGGCAGACGACAGCGAACTACTCTCGAAAACATCTGAACTCGACGCTCCGCCTCGTCAATCCGATACGTTAATCGAGCAGCGCCTCAGATATTGGTTTCTACAAGCAGATAAACCTACCCGCGACCGTTTCTTGCAATGGGCAAAAGATAATCCAACGCAATAATTGGCTTCCAAACCCCGCATTTTTGACACCCTTCTCTTGCAGCATCAGTGGCTTCCAGTAAGCTGTAGCCAATATAAATCAATCAGGATTAACCAATGGAATTAACGACCCGCACCCTGGGGGAAAAAAAACATATTGCGCTGGTTGCACATGACCACTGTAAAGACGCCTTATTGAAATGGGTGGAGCGCCATAAAGTTAATCTTTCACATCACGTGTTGTACGCGACCGGCACCACCGGAAATCTCATCCAGCGTGGCAGCGGTCTTGATGTCAACGCTATGCTTAGTGGCCCGATGGGCGGCGATCAGCAAGTCGGTGCGTTGATTTCCGAAGGGAAAATTGATGTGCTGATTTTCTTCTGGGACCCGCTTAATGCAGTTCCACACGATCCTGACGTTAAAGCATTACTACGTCTGGCAACTGTGTGGAACATACCTGTTGCAACTAACTTATCAACCGCCGATTTTATTATTCAGTCGCCGGGCTTTAATCAGGCAGTTGAAATTTTAATCCCCGATTACGCACGTTATCTGGCAGAACGACTGAAGTAATTACGGTCGGTTTGCTGCGGGCACGCCAAGATGTTTCAGGATATCGACAAAACTGGACGGCTCCTGTTTGTTGAATAAAAGCCAGACTCGATGACGGGCCCGCGTCATCGCCACATACAATAATCGCCTTTCTTCAGCATCTGGATAATCTTCCGGCTGCGGCAATAATGCTTTTTCCATTACCGATTCTCGAGCCAAAGCCGGGAAACCATCTTTACCCTGCTGTAAGCCTAACACCACAACGTAGTCAGCCTGCTGCCCTTTACTGGCATGAACAGTCATAAAATCAATGGCGAGTTTTGGCCAGCGTGTTGCTGCCTTTTCCAGAATCGCCGGGCGTAAATGATGGTAACGGGCCAGAACGAGAATGCGCTGCTGCGGATTCACATACCCGCTCATCTTATCCAGCAGCGCTTCGAGCTGGTCATCAGCCAATAATGTGACGGATTTTTTATCGCCTTTAGATAGACTATTTAATGGCTTAGCCAACTGATGCGGATTTTGCTGTACGAACAGATTCGCTATTTCACCTATACGATCGTTGAAGCGATAAGTGGTATCTAACGCACACTGGTCTGCATCGCCAAAATGGTGAGCAAAAGCGGTGGTCAGCGACATTTCTGCACCACTGAATCGATAAATTGCCTGCCAGTCATCACCCACCGCATATAGAGAAGTATGCGAGTTTTGTTTTCTGAGTGCCGCCAGCAGTGCTGCACGCTGCGGCGAGATATCCTGAAATTCATCCACTAAAATATGCTTCCACGGGCTAATAAACCGCCCCTTTTCCAGCACATTAATAGCCTGATGTATCAAGCCTGAAAAATCGACTGCTTCTTCAGCTTTCAGCGCAGTTTTCCAACTTTTCAGTAAAGGGGCCATCAGCTTGACGCGTTTGGCAAAGAGATCGCCGATCTCTTCAGGCGCCTCGGCAATCATTTCTGCCTGCGAACCACCATGCATACGCATTAATCCCAACCAGCGATCTAACCGGCTTGCCAGACGCTTTGCCAATCGTTCATCTTTCCAGTATTCCCCTTCCGGCACGTCCCATTGCAGCTCGTCTCGTAACCACTCACGCCAGCCTTTTGCCTGCGCTTTTTTCTCACGACACTGCTGTTGCCAGCTTTCAATTAGCAATTTGTGACGTGCCGAAGTATCGGATTCCAGTTCGCTAACCCGCGGTACTTTTTTACTACCTTGCTGAATGATATGCAGTGCAAGAGCATGAAACGTACGAGCGGAGATAGCATCGGTATTCAAGCGTTCGGCAATTCGCTGATCCATCTCCTGCGCAGCTTTGCGCCCAAATGCCAGCAACAGGATTTGCTCTTCACTGGCTTCGCCGCGTTGTAATAGCCAACCGGCACGTGCAACAAGAACGGAGGTTTTGCCACTCCCCGCCCCCGCGACCACTAATAGCGAATCTTCGCCATTGACGACAGCACGAGCCTGAGAAGGATTCAGCGGAGAACTTTCGATGTGCTGGAAAAAATCAGCATACTTTTCCAGCATGTGATTGGTAAAAGCGGTATTGCGTTGATGGCGGCGCGTATCACCTTGTTCAAGCCAGGCTTTACAATGAAACCAAAGTTCGCGGCAATTTTCGAATTCATCAAGCCGTGCTAATGGCAGCGGTAGCGCTGAAAACGCAGCGCGAACATTTTGCTGTAACGCCTGCATATCACTGCGTTTAAACCATTTCTCTTGCTGAACCCTGCGTGTTATTTCGGCATATTGCTGTTGTAGCACCTGAGCTGCCACTTCGCTCATTTCAGTGCTCCAGTTCTGCCACTGTTCGTTCAGGTGATGATAGAAGTGTTGCGTTTCACTCCATTCCGTACCATGCAAACGCACGACTTTATCATCGGGCAAGACAAATTCCAGCTCGCCCCAAACCAGACCGCGCTTGCAATTAATTGCGATTAACTGATTGAATGGAATAAGGTATTCATGACGGTCACCCTTTACCTCTACACCCGCAGTCAGTAATCTCACCCGATTGTAGGGATGTTGTGCTAAATGTTTGCCAAGTGAGGTCGCTTTCAATTCCATTACGCTTTGCCTGATCCAAAAAATGGTTGTGGTTAAGTTTACCCGCCGAAGGAATGACGCTCCAGAGTAAAAACGCGTTACAATTGCTGTGGTTATTCATTTATCAACATTCATACCAACAAAGAGTGATTATGCGTACAGTCCTTAATGTATTGAACTTTGTACTGGGTGGTTTTCTCACCACTCTCTCTTGGTTGCTGGCCACTCTCGTCAGTATCATTTTTATTTTCACTCTCCCGCTGACTCGTTCCTGCTGGGAGATAACTAAACTCTCATTCGTTCCGTACGGCAACGAAGCTGTCCATGTTGATGATCTCAATCCGCAGGGTAAAAGCGCCATCCTGAACACCGGCGGTACGCTGCTAAACATTCTTTGGCTGGTGTTTTTCGGCTGGTGGCTCTGTGTGCTGCACATCTGTACCGGGATTGCACAGTGCATCACTATTATCGGCATTCCTGTAGGAATCGCTAACTTCAAGATAGCAGCGATTGCACTTTGGCCTGTGGGTCGCCGTGTCGTTTCTGTAGAAACTGCACAGGCTGCGCGTGAAGCTAATGCACGACGTCGTTTCCAGTAAATTTGACAAGAATAGTGAGTATTAATGCTTAGCCCAATTTTGCGCCGCTATACCTGGAACAGCACCTGGCTCTATAACTTACGTATTTTCATTGCGCTTACAGGCACTGCTGCGTTCCCATGGTGGTTGGGCGAGGTCAAGCTAACTATTCCGTTAACGCTTGGCGTTGTTGCAGCAGCTCTTGCAGATTTAGATGACCGTCTCACCGGCCGTTTACGTAATCTTCTGATTACTTTGGTTAGTTTCTTCATCGCTTCCGCTTCGGTGGAGTTGTTATATCCATGGCCTGTGCTGTTTGGTATTGGGCTAATGGTTTCTACCAGCGGGTTCATTCTTCTGGGTGGGTTAGGTCAGCGGTACGCCACTATCGCATTTGGGGCGTTGCTTATCGCCATCTATACCATGCTCGGCATTTCTTTGTACGATCACTGGTATCAACAACCCATTTTGCTGCTGGCAGGTGCCATCTGGTACAACTTACTGACGCTTGCCGGGCATCTTATATTCCCAATTCGACCGCTTCAGGATAACCTGGCTCGCTGTTATGAAAGCCTCGCGCATTATCTCGAAGTCAAAGCAACCCTATTTGACCCGGATATCGAAGAAGAAAGCCAGGCACCAATGCTTGAGCTCGCGATGGCAAATAGCCAGCTTGTGACAGTGCTGAATCAAACCAAAGGTTCGTTGCTGACACGCTTACGCGGAGATCGTGGACAGAGAGGCACTCGGCGGACTCTGCACTACTATTTTGTCGCTCAGGATATTCACGAGCGCGCCAGCTCTTCCCACATCCAGTACCAGGCACTGCGCGATAAGTTTCGCTACAGCGACATTATGTTTCGCTTTCAACGCCTGTTAACTATGCAATCTCAGGCCTGCTTGCAGCTTTCACGCTCCGTTTTATTACGCGTGAAATATCAACATGACCCACGGTTCGAGCGCGCGTTTACCCATCTTGACGCCGCCATTGAGAGATTAAAAACGGATCAGTATCTGGCGAGTGAATTAAAAGCACTTGGCTTCCTGGTGAGTAATTTGCGCGCCATTGATGCTCAGTTAGCCACTATTGAATCTGAACAAGCCCTCGCCGCTCCGCACAGCGATATTGAAAACCGCCTGTTGGATGATCGCTTAACTGGCTTTGGAGATATCTGGCAGCGATTAAAACGCAATTTAACACCAGAATCAGCGTTATTCCGCCATGCGGTGCGCATGTCCGTTGTACTGTGCGTCGGCTATGCATTTATTCAATTCACCGGGTTAAAACATGGCTACTGGATACTTTTGACCAGTCTCTTCGTTTGCCAACCTAACTACAGCGCCACTCGCCGACGCCTGGCTTTGCGTATTATTGGTACTTTGGTGGGTGTGGCCGTCGGGCTTCCGGTATTGTTCTTTGTGCCATCAATTGAAGGACAGCTTGTTTTAATTGTGATTACTGGCGTGCTCTTCTTTGCTTTTCGCAATGTGCAATATGCGCACGCCACCATGTTTATCACCTTGCTGGTGTTGCTCTGTTTCAACCTGTTGGGCGAAGGATTTGAAGTCGCAATGCCACGTATCTTCGATACCTTATTAGGATGTGCCATCGCCTGGGCCGCCGTAAGTTTCATTTGGCCTGACTGGCGTTTTCGCCGGTTGCCATTAGTGGTGGAGCGTGCATTTAACGCTAACTGCCGTTATCTGGATGCGATTCTTGAGCAATATCACCAGGGTCGTGACAATAGGCTTGAGTACCGTATTGCACGCCGGGACGCACATAATAAAGATGCTGAACTGGCTTCAGTTGTGTCGAATATGTCGTCTGAACCGCGTGTTTCAGCGGAGATGCGGGAAACAGCATTTCGCCTATTGTGTCTGAATCACACCTTCAACAGCTATATCTCAGCGTTGGGTGCACATCGTGAAAAACTGATCAACGAGGATATTTTGCTACTGCTTGATGATGCTGTGTGCTACGTCGACGATGCACTTCATCACCTGCCAGCAGATGAAGAGCGAGTACAAAAAGCACTTCAGGGACTATCTGAACGTATAACCACACTTGAACCGCAACCAGACTCCAAAGAGCCACTGGTGCTTCAGCAGATTGGTCTGCTGGTTGCGCTATTACCAGAAATATCGCGCCTTCAACAACTTGTGTCGCAACAACACAATTAACGTCTTTGGCGTTTCTCGTAATGATGTCCCCACTCGACCAACTCCTGGCGTGTTGCCGCCGGGAGTGCGGCCTCATGAATTCCGCAAATAGCGCCAGCTAATGCCAGCAATACCTGTACGCCAAGCCCTTTCTTAACGCCTCTGAGCTTTATCCAAGAGCGCTTTGCGCCGAAGGCATGAAGGGTACGCACATCAGCAATACCGACTTCCCACAACATCATCTCCAGACTGTGCGTTAAATTGGGTAAATCTTTAAGCCTTTGCTGAGCACGCTGCCGGGATTTTTCGCGACGGGCACTGAATAGAGCATCCATTGACAGTTGAACTAACTTTTCACGATCGCTCCACAACCCCTCATCAACGCGGTAATAATTTAGTTCGATAGTACGTCCACGTTTATTGTAAAGCAGAGGCTGCGAGGCTCGTTTAACAAAATAGACTTCCGTTTGTTCACATGCTCGCAGATAAAGCTCCCCTTCTGAAACCATGGCAAACACAACGTTTTGTACCATCAAGCTATACCCACCAAATAGTGACCGGCAGCCAATTTCTCCCAGTGGGGATAAGTATTCTTTAGATTGATGAATCCTCGCATAAGATCTTCTTTTCATGAATATATCCTTAAATATCATGCAGTAATTTATCGATACGGTTTATTAGCGCTCCCTGTAATACGAAAATAAGTAACCTAATCACTCACCGCAATCACATTCTCACTTTCCGTCGAATTACATGATGAAATTGCGAGACACTTTCCGAAATTTAGATTGATCTTTATCCAAACAGGCATTACTGTATATCCATACAGTAACCCATCAGGCGGGATTAACGATGCATTCACATAACGTTCGAACTCAGGTTGCCACTGTTACAAATGCTGTGCCTTCTACGGCCCAGTCATCTGCGGGTAACAACATTAAAGGGTTGATCAGTGAAGTGATCTACAGCGAAGATCAGCCATGGGTTACACAACTGGTTTTATTGCCACTGCTTCAACAACTGGGGCAACAGTCACGTTGGCAGCTGTGGCTAACACCACAGCAGAAATTAAGTCGTCAGTGGCTACAATCGGCAGGTCTTCCGCTGGCAAAAGTTATGCAAGTGAGCCAGTTAGATCCACTTTTCACCGTAGATGCTATGGTAAAAGCATTGCAGACAGGAAATTACAGCGTTGTTATCGGTTGGTTACCTGAAGAATTGACGGATGAAGAGCATTTGCAATTGTCATCTGCTGCCGAAATGGGGAATGCAATCGGCTTCATTATGCGACCAACCCGTATCTCGGAAACAGGGTGTCGACCACGAAGTGAGCTAAAAATTCATTCTAGTTTGTATCATTAAGTAAATTTAAGAGAATTCTTGGAACTTTTTATGAACCCTTGACAATTCATTGTGAATTATCAAGAATCCGCGTCCCAAGCCGCTCCAGGCGGCCTTCCAGCAAATCTTTAGAGTGTGAATTACGCGCAAAAATGTTAGAAAATGTGTATACAAGTCGTTTTTTTTCATATGCCTGACGGACTTCACACTTGTAAGTTTTAAACTACGTTGTAGACTTTAGCTCGCCAGGGTTGCTCTTCATAACACCGATTGATCGGTAGAGTAACAAGTGAGCATAAACTCGGGCGAAGGATTTAACCCTGGGCTTTAGAGCGATTTTAAAGCTCATGGCCTTTTTGGATGATAATGAGGCGCAAAAAATGAAAAAGACAGCTATCGCGATTGCAGTGGCACTGGCTGGCTTCGCTACCGTAGCGCAGGCCGCACCGAAAGATAACACCTGGTATGCAGGTGGTAAGTTGGGTTGGTCCCAATTCCACGACACCGGTTTCTCTAACCAGAACGGCTATGATAACGGCATCGGTAATGGCCCAACTCATGACAGCCAACTGGGTGCTGGTGCGTTCGGTGGTTACCAGGTTAACCCGTACGTTGGTTTTGAAATGGGTTATGACTGGTTAGGTCGTATGCCATATAAAGGCAGCGTAGAAAACGGTGCTTTCAAAGCGCAAGGCGTTCAATTGACCGCTAAACTGGGCTACCCAATCACTGACGATCTGGACATCTACACTCGTCTGGGTGGTATGGTATGGCGTGCAGATTCTACAGCTATGAATGCTGCTGGTAACCGTGTAAGCGATCACGACACTGGCGTATCTCCATTGGCTGCTGGTGGTATCGAGTGGGCAGTTACCCGCGATATCGCTACCCGTCTGGAATACCAGTGGACTAACAACATTGGTGACGCTGCTACCGTTGGTACTCGTCCAGACAACGGCTTGTTGAGCCTGGGTGTTTCTTACCGTTTCGGTCAGGGCGAAGTTGCAGCTCCAGTAGTAGCTCCAGCTCCAGCACCAGCTCCAGAAGTACAGACCAAGCACTTCACTCTGAAGTCTGATGTTCTGTTCAACTTCAACAAAGCAACTCTGAAACCAGAAGGTCAGCAGGCACTGGATCAGCTGTATACTCAGCTGAGCAACCTCGACCCGAAAGATGGTTCTGTTGTAGTTCTGGGCTTCACCGACCGTATCGGTTCTGACCAGTACAACCAGAAACTGTCTGACAAACGTGCACAGTCTGTTGTTGATTACCTGATCTCTAAAGGTATCCCAGCTAACAAGATCTCCCCACGCGGTATGGGCGAATCTAACCCAGTTACTGGCAACACCTGTGATAACGTAGCTCCTAAAGCTAAACTGATTGATTGCCTGGCTCCAGATCGTCGCGTAGAGATCGAAGTTAAAGGTATCAAAGACGTTGTAACTCAGCCTGCGGCATAAGTTACCGTTATAAAAAAACCCCGCTTAGGCGGGGTTTTTTGTTTTTATTCTTTGGTGAATGCACAGAACCGAAAAGCAGAGCTCAGGGTCAATACAACCGCCCCTCTACTCTTTGCCTAGCAAAGCCTGGAGATCCTGTTTGAGCGATGACATCTGATTGGCGTATTGCTCTTTACGCTCAGCATCTTCAATCAATTGCACAATAGTTTCTGAGAGGGTACACCCTCGTCGATGAGCAAGCCCTGCTAACCGCTGCCAAACCAAATATTCAAGGTCGATGGACTTCTTACGGGTATGTTGATGCTCGGCATTAAAGTGCCTTTTACGCCGCGCGCGGATAGTTTGCTTCATACGATTATGAAGCTCTGGATTCATATGTTTCTCAATCCAGCTCAACACATGCACAGGTTCATTTTCGAAGCGTAACAGTTCATCAACGGCTTCTTTCGCCGCACTAGCTTCGATGTAACGTGTAATTAATTCGCCTTCGCGGTGTTTTTTGACCAGATACTTCCACTTCCAGCCGCTCTCGAGATTTTCCAACTGTTGATATTTCATTGCGATCTCAGTGTGACCGTGTAACTCATTTCAGAATAACAGTTTTTTTTATTTTCGCTTACCTGAAAAATGAAAGCTGTGAGCTAAGTAAACTTGCCGCTCCGCATAAACCGTGTGCTACCTTCCCTATTCTTGTATAATCGCGCCTTTGACATCTAATTAATAAATAGCGACTTTGACGACTAATCGACTTGAATGGCGTGCTCTTGTACCTGATACCGAAAGCTATCAGGAAATTTTCGCACAGCCTTATGATTCCGAAACTGCCCCTTTCTCCGCTGTGCAACCCCGTCTGTCGTACGGACTGGTGCAGCTCAGCCAACCGGTAGCCTCGGCCGATCTGATGCTGGTAAAAGCCGCTGAAGAAGCCGAATACCTTAATCTTATTACCGAAGCAGCACGTGAGTGCTGGTCGCAAGACAACGCTCTGACGGGCGGCCACTACCTAGTAGAAGGCAGTCAGGCAACGTTACGGCCGGCCGAGTCCGCAGAAGACAATTTTGCAGGACTGTCTGAGGTTGTCGCTGCCGACTGGATTGAAGCGGACCAGCTGTTTGGCTGCGTGCGTCAGTTTGCAGGTGAAATTACTCTGACTCCGGGCCTGGTTCACCGTGCCAACGGTGGCATTCTGGTGCTATCGTTGCGTAGCGTATTAGCACAACCGCTGTTGTGGCTGCGCCTGAAGCAAATGGTCATTCAGGGTCGCTTCGACTGGATTTCACCCGACGAAACGCGTCCTCTTCCAATCAATATTCCTTCGTTACCATTGAGCCTGAAACTGGTTCTGGTTGGCGAGCGCGAATCGCTGGCAGACTTCCAGGATATGGAACCTGAGCTGGCTACTTCGGCGATTTATAGCGAATTTGAAGAAAACCTGCAGATTGCTTCTGCTGACGATATGGCGTTGTGGTGCCAGTGGATTTACGCAGTCGCCAAATCAAAATCTCTGCCTGCCCCTGCAACTGATGCATGGCCAGCGTTAATCCGTGAAGCCGTGCGTTATACCGGCGACCAGGAAACGCTGCCACTGTGTCCATCATGGATAAGCCGTCAGTTGCGCGAAGTCGCAGCCTTCACTGAAGAAGACAGCTTCGGTGCTGAAGAACTGACGCAAATGCTGGCACAGCGTGAATGGCGTGAAGGTTATCTTGCTGAACGCATGCAGGATGAAATTCTGCTTGAGCAAATCCTCATCGAAACCGAAGGGGAAATGGTTGGCCAGATCAACGCCTTGTCGGTGATTGAGTTCCCTGGGCATCCACGTGCATTTGGTGAACCTTCCCGTATCAGCTGTGTGGTGCATGTCGGTGATGGTGAATTTACTGACGTTGAACGCAAAGCTGAGTTAGGCGGCAATATTCATGCGAAAGGCATGATGATCATGCAGGCATTTTTGATGTCTGAACTGCAGCTTGACCAACAAATCCCCTTCTCTGCATCTCTGACTTTTGAACAGTCTTATAGTGAGGTGGATGGCGACAGCGCCTCAATGGCCGAACTGTGTGCATTAATCAGTGCGCTGGCGAATGTACCGATTTATCAGCACATCGCAGTGACGGGTTCAGTCGACCAGTTTGGTCGTGTACAACCGGTTGGCGGCCTGAATGAGAAGATTGAAGGTTTCTTCCGTATTTGCCAGCAACGCGAGTTTACCGGCAAGCAAGGGGTGATTATTCCTGTTTCCAATGTGCGTCACCTTTGCCTGCACCAGGACGTTCTGGATGCTGTAGAACAAGGGCAATTCACCATTTGGGCCATCGATGATGTCACTGATGCACTACCCTTATTAACAAATCTGCCATGGGATGGCGAAGGGCAAAATACACTCATGCGCGCGGTACAAGAGCGAATCGCTCAGGCATCCGCGCAAGATATTCGGCACCGCTATCCATGGCCACTGCGTTGGCTCAATTGGTTCAATCAAAACTGATCGGACTTGTTGAGCGTACACGTGTTAGCTAACATGCGTGCTTCATTACAATAAGGCTTACTGTAAACATGGTAGATAAACGCGAATCCTATACAAAAGAAGATCTTCTTGCCTCTGGTCGTGGCGAACTGTTTGGTGCTGAAGGCCCACGTTTGCCTGCGCCATCCATGCTGATGATGGACCGCGTCGTCAAGATGACCGAAGACGGCGGTAACTTCGATAAAGGTTACGTTGAAGCAGAATTAGATATTAATCCTGACCTGTGGTTCTTCGGTTGCCACTTTATCGGCGATCCAGTAATGCCTGGTTGCCTGGGTCTGGATGCGATGTGGCAGTTGGTAGGTTTTTACCTCGGCTGGTTAGGCGGTGAAGGTAAAGGCCGTGCACTGGGCGTGGGTGAAGTTAAACTCGCGGGCCAGATCTTGCCTACAGCGAAGAAAGTCACCTACCGTATTCACTTCAAACGCGTTATCAATCGCCGCCTGATTATGGGCCTGGCTGATGGTGAAGTGCTGGTTGATGGCCGTGTGATCTACACCGCGACCGATCTGAAAGTCGGTCTGTTCAAAGACACTACCGCTTTCTAGTCCTCTATACCCGTTAGCATTCAAGTTGCAGATAGGCGGCCAGGGAGTTTATCCCGATGAGCTTACTTAGGTAAGTGATTCGGGTAAGTGAGTGCAGCCAACACCCCTGCGGCTTGAAAGATGACGGGTATAAACGCGAAACCTCCGCTATGCGGAGGTTTCTTCTTCTAAAGAGACAGTGATTACGCGGTAACCGCCCTGTCTTCCATGGCTTCTCGCCAGCCTCCCATCCAGTACGACCTTTGATTCAGTGTCTGATAGGGACACATCTCTTTGGAGCGTCCGACGATACCTGCTTGATAACCACGTTGATGAGCCCGTTCCAGGCGATCTCGTTTTTGTCTCTTCATGCCTCGTTTCCCTCATTTCTATATAATCTGGTGGAAAGAAAACAGTGGCCACAAAACGTGCAACCACATATAAGCAATAACTCCTAAAGACTCTATCGTCAATGCGCAAAATTCACGCCAATGTCATAAATGTGAGCTACAAGAGTTTTGTTTTGTACAAAAAGTGTGAGAACGCATGGCTAACAAATTAATGCCAAAAGAAAAGCTGCGTTCCGCTTTGTAGGCGAATGACGCAGCTTTTTTGTGCTACTGAGATGATTAGTTAAAGCGAGTCAGCTCACCAGCGATACTTTTCGCTTCTTGCTGCCAGGCCTGAGCTAAGGTTTTCACCATGGCATCATAACCATCAGCTTCTTGCTTCAACTCAACATGGAACGGACGTTTAATCAATTGCCCCTGATGTTTGAGCAACCACTCGCCACTTACAATTACTTTCCCGTCATAACGTCCGTGAAAACCGGTCACGTTAACATTCAGAGTATCCTGATCGTTGCCAAGTGGTTGTGATGCCACCACCCAACCAGGTAACGCGCTACTCAGATTGCTGACAAGAGTATTTCGCAATTGCTGATCCAACGGACTTGCCCACAAATTGCTGGAGGCAATGACGTACTGCACCTCACTGGTCTGATAAACCACGCCATTGCCGGCGAGGTAATCAGGAACTGCAACCTGCTCTACCCACAATAAATGAGTTCCAGGCTGGCTCACAGCCTGCATGGCAGGTGCGGAGCTCTGAGGTAGCTGGTAATAGGTCTTTCCATTATCGCTGCTGCTACAGGCCGTTAGAGCCAATGCAGCAAAGAGTGGGAGCCATTTTTTCATTCTTTCGCCCTCTTCGGCTGGGGATCTTTTTTATCCTTCGCTTCAAAGACCAGCGAATTGCTCTTATCGTTCAACGTGCGCAGTACAGGTTGCAATTCACGCAGAACCTGGTCAAGACGCTGCATATCGGCCACCATCTTGTTGTAGGCCGCAGAACCCGGCTGGAAGCCCTGCATACTGCGATTAAGTTCACGCAGTGTTGACTGCATATCTTCAGGCAAAGATTGCATAGACTTATTCGCGGTAATCTTATTCAGATTATCGAGCGTCTGCTGCAAGCGCTTCATGGTTCGCTGACTTTCCGCAAGCGAATTGGTGGTTTGTTCAATCATCGGATTGAGCGGCAAGTTGTTAATCTTATCCAGTGTCTCCAACAAGCGTTGTTGGATTTGCGCCAGTCCACCACTCATCGTTGGGATTATCGGGTAACCCGCAAATGTCGGTAATTCGGTTACCGGCGGCGCTTTAGGATTGAAATCCAGGTCGATAAACAGTGCCCCGGTAACAATGCTGCCCGTTTTCATAGACGCTCGTAAACCACGTTTAATCAGGGCTGTCATGTTGTCCTGAATATGAACATCATCACCGACCAGATTTTGCAAACGCTCAGGTTCAAGACGGATCAGAACCGGAATACGGAAATCATCATTGATCTTCTGGCGCATCCCATCGGTAAAGAATGGCACCTTAGCCACGGTTCCCAATCGAATACCGCGGAACTCAACTGGTGCTCCTGGCTGCAAGCCACGCACTGAATCTTTAAAGAACATCAGGTAGTCAATATGATCGGTATACAGAGAATCCTGAATGCTTTTTTGATCGTCGAAGAGGTTGAACTCGCTACCCGGTTTCGCAGGTTTACCAAGCTCCCAGCCTTCTGGTACGTCAAAGCTTACACCGCCGCTAAACAGCGTTGTAAGAGACCCCATCTCTACGCGCATACCTTGCGAAGACATATCAACGGCAATACCGCTGTCTTTCCAAAAGCGTACGTTACTGGTCACCAGGCGATCGTTCGGCGCACTGATGAATAGCTGATAACTGATGCTACGTTTCGCCGCATCAAAGGTACTCGTTTCTACTGAACCAACTCTGTAGCCACGGAACAGCACCGGGTCACCTGGAGAAAGCTGCCCTGCTTTATTACTGTCGAGGGTAACGCGAATACCTTTAGCATCAGGTGGTGCCAATGGAGGAGCATCCAGCAAATCATATTTAGCAGATTGCGACCCCTTATTGCCCGGTTGCAGTTCGATATATGCACCGGAGAGCAGAGTACCAAGCCCGGAAATACCTTCACGCCCGACTTGCGGCTTAACGACCCAAAACACCGAGTCATTATGCAGAAGTTTTTCCATGCCCGAATTCAGCCGGGCTGTAATTTCGACATGAAGCAAATCGTCTGACAGCACCGCGCTTTCCACCACGCCCACATTAACACTACGGCTTTTAATCATGGTTTTCCCACCTTCGATGCCTTCGGCATTAGTGGTAATCAGCGCGACTTCGGGCCCTTGATGGCTGTAGTGATAAAATAAGATCCACGCGCCGATTAGCACGGTTACGATAGGGAAAATCCATACCGGGGACCAATTTTTCACCTTTGCTACTTTTGCTTCCCCGCTTTTATTTTCCATGCTCAGACGACTCCTCATGAGTTGAATCCGGTGCGCGATCCCAGGACAAGCGAGGGTCAAAGGTCATCGCTGCAAACATTGTCAAAATCACTACTAATGCAAACATCACGGCTCCGATCGCCGGGTAGATACTCATCAATCCTCCCATACGCACCAGGGCCGATAATACTGCTATAACGAACACATCGATCATTGACCAACGCCCGACAAATTCGACCACCTCGTAGATCAAATGCATTCTTTCACTGTCACGCCGACCGTGGCCTTTAGCATCCCAGCACAACCAGGCAATCGCTAACATTTTCAGTGTCGGAACCAAAATACTGGCGATGAAAATAACTCCAGCCACTGGATAAGAGCCTTCGCTCCACAACAAAATAACCCCGGCAATAATCGTCGACGGGATTTTGCTGCCCAGTACTTCAGTTATCATGATGGGCAATATATTTGCGGGTAGGTAAAGCATAATTGAAGTCAGCAGCAGAGCGAGTGTCCATTGCAAGCTATGACGGCGACGAACATACCCTTTGGTTTCGCAGCGCGGACAAATTTCCTGATCCTCTGGCACGATTGCTGTGCAGCATGAACAAGAACGCAACCCCTGACGAAGGCCTGATACACCGACTTTAAGCGGCACCGAAATCGCCGGCTCAGGCGCAATATCATCCCACAGCCAACGCCGGTCCACACACTGGAAAGCCCGGAGTTGCAACACACAGAACAGGCACCACGGAATAAAACTGCTCCCGACACCAATATCGCCATAAGCCATTAATTTGACGAAACTCACCAAGACGCCAGCAAGAAAAATTTCGGCCATACCCCAGGACTTTAGCTGGAATAGGATTCGTGCTAGGCGCTTTTTAAGAGTTAGTGGTAATGCCACCTGGTTAACTAATAACAAAATCGTGATTAAACAGAACGTAGGCACCGCCTGCACAAAGACCATAAAGAAAGTGCCGAGGCTCGCGTAGTCTTCATTGAACATGACGCCTGGAATTTCAAGCAGCGAAACTTCACTGCTGAGTCCTGCTACTTTCATGTTGATGAAGGGAAATAGGTTGGCAAGTAGCAACATAAACAGAGCTGCCAGCGCATAAGCTGTAGGACGTTGACGTGGTGAGGACCACTGAGTAAGAAGTGTTGTACCGCAACGTGGACAGACGGCCTTATGGCCGTCCTCCAATACTGGTAGCGCGACCAGTAAGTCACATTGTGAGCATAATATGTGTGAACGATGATGATGCGTGGCACACATATCGTGTCTCCTTGTGTTACGCGCCGTTTTTCAGAGCTTCGAGATATTCCCAGCGTTCAAAAGCCTCTTCCAGTGCTTTTTCTGCCGTGGTCAGGTCGCTCAATGTTTTTTGTGTGACATCGTGTGGCTGGTTAAAAAAATCACCATCCCCGACCTTAGCCTGGATAGCTTCCAGTTCCGCCTCAAGTTGTTCAAGACGTTGTGGTAATTGCTCTAATTCACGTTGCAGGTTATAGCTTAGCTTGCTACTTGCACGTTTAACAACTTCCGCCTTTGCAGGCTGGTTGTTTTGCGCCTTATCTGCCACAGAGTGGCGTAAAGTTTGCGCAGATGCCTGTTGGCCTTTGGCGTCATGATAACCACCGACGTAACGACCAATCTTGCCTTCGCCTTCAAAAATCCAGCATTCGGTAACAGTGTTGTCCACAAATTGACGATCGTGGCTCACCAACATAACCGTGCCCTGGTAACCATCAATCAACTCTTCAAGTAATTCGAGCGTTTCGACATCCAGGTCATTCGTCGGTTCATCGAGAATCATCAAGTTGCTAGGTTTTAGGAATAACTTCGCCAGTAAAAGACGGTTACGCTCACCACCAGACAACGCACGAACCGGAGTCATGGCGCGTTTCGGGTGGAAAAGGAAGTCCTGCAAGTAACCCAGTACATGGCGTGGCTTGCCGTTCACCATCACTTCTTGCTTACCTTCCGCCAGGTTGTCCATTACCGTACGATCAGGATCAAGCTCCGCGCGGTGTTGGTCAAAGTACGCCACTTCAAGCTTGGTACCGCAATGCACGCGCCCGCTGTCCGCTTTCAACTGATCTAACATCAGTTTCAACAATGTGGTTTTGCCACAGCCGTTTGGCCCCACCAACGCGATTTTGTCGCTGCGCTGTACCTGGGCTGAGAAATCCGACACCAGGTTTTTGTTAGCGATCTGGTAAAACACGTTTTCCATTTCAAAGACTATCTTGCCGGAACGCGCCGCTTCACCAACTTGCATTTTGGCGCTGCCCAACACTTCACGACGAGCACTACGTTCGTTACGCATCGCTTTCAAGGCACGCACACGGCCTTCGTTACGCGTACGGCGTGCTTTAATGCCCTGACGGATCCACACTTCTTCTTGCGCAAGTTTGCGATCAAACTCGGCGTTTTGCAGATCCTCAACACGCAGTGCTTCTTCTTTTGCCAATAGATACTGATCGTAATCGCCAGGGTAAGAAACCAGTTTGCCGCGATCAAGATCGACGATACGCGTCGCCATATTGCGAATAAATGAACGGTCGTGCGAGATGAAAATAATGCTGCCCTGGAACTCTTTCAGGAAACCTTCCAGCCAGTCGATAGCTTCGATATCCAGGTGGTTAGTTGGCTCATCAAGCAACAGAACGCGTGGAGAACTCACCAGCGCACGGCCCAGTGCCGCTTTACGCAACCAGCCGCCAGAAAGTGCCGACAGTTCAGTGTCAGCTTCCAGACCTAATTGTTCGAGCACTTCATTAATGCGGCTCTCCAGTTGCCAGAGATTCTGGTGATCAAGAATCTCCTGGATACGCGCCATTTCATTGAGGTTTTTATCGCTCGGGTCGGTCATCACTTTGTGGGAGATATCGTGATAGGCCTTGAGGTACTCGGCCTGCTCTTCCACGCCTTCTGCAACGAAGTCGTAAACCGTGCCCGCGACATTACGCGGAGGATCTTGTTGCAAACGCGCGACAATCAAATCCTGTTCGTAAACCATGCGCCCATCATCAAGCGGCACTTCACGGTTGAGGATTTTCATCAGTGTGGATTTACCTGCACCGTTACGGCCAACCAGACAGACGCGTTCGTTTTCTTCGATATGGAGTTCGGTGTTATCTAACAACGGTGCGTCGCTAAACGACAACCAGGCACCGTGCATACTAATCAATGACATGACAATTAATCCTTGGCTACGTGAGTAACGAGCCAGCAGTTATGAATTTGGCGATTACGGGCAAAATCTTGTGACAAGGTTTTCTGCGTGATTTCCTGAGCACTCAGGCCCAGATTAGCCAGCCCGTCAAAGTCCATTTTGAAGCCACGTTTATTGTTGGAGAACATAATGGTGCCGCCCTGGCGCAACAGACGCTTAAGGTCTTTCATCAGCACGATATGGTCGCGCTGAACATCAAAAGATTCTTCCATTCGTTTTGAGTTTGAGAACGTCGGTGGATCGATAAAAATCAGATCAAACTGTTCATCGGTTTCACGCAACCAGCCCAGGCAATCAGCCTGAACCAGGCGGTGTGCACGGCCACTCAAGCCGTTAAGACGCAAGTTACGCTCAGCCCACTCCAGGTAAGTACGAGACATATCGACGGTGGTCGTCGTTTTAGCACCACCTAAACCTGCGTGAACTGTCGCACTGCCGGTATAAGCAAACAGGTTAAGGAAATCTTTCCCTTTGCTCATTTTGCCCAGCATTTGGCGCGCAATACGGTGGTCGAGGAACAAACCGGTATCAAGATAGTCAGTCAGGTTGACCCATAGACGAGCGTTATATTCGCTCACTTCCATGAAGTCGCCTTTCTCATCCATTTTCTGATACTGACTTTTCCCTTTCTGGCGTTCACGGGTTTTCAGGATCAGTCGGTTGGATGGCAATTCCAGTACAGACATTGTTGCAGCGATCACGTCAAACAGACGCTGACGTGCTTTATTGGCATCAACCGTTTTAGGCGGCGCGTATTCCTGAACCACAACCCACTCGCCGTAGCGGTCAACAGCAACGTTATAGTCTGGCAAATCGGCATCGTAAATTCGGTAGCATTCGATGCCTTCCTGACGCGCCCATTTATCGAGTTTTTTGATATTTTTGCGCAGGCGGTTCGCGTAATCATCAGCGATCTGGCCTGATTGCACACCCGTGCTGGTGGCAGATAATTGATAGTTTTTCTGAACACAATCCAGCGGGCCGTTCTTCGCTTTAAACTGGCGTTCGGCACGCAGTTGCAGGCAGCTAAGCAAATCCGGAGATGCGCTAAACAGTGACAAATTCCAGCCGCCAAAATGGTTTTTCATATTGCGGCCAAGCAGGCTGTGCAATGCAATCAGCGCAGGTTCGCTATCCAGACGCTCGCCGTATGGCGGGTTACTGACAACCGTACCAACCGGGCCTTCCGGCAGCGGATTGGTTAATTTAGCCACGTCTTTGACTTCGTAACTGATGATATCGCCCAGACCCGCACGACGGGTATTGGCACGAGCGCGTTCGATAACGCGTGAATCGTTATCCGAACCATAGAAACGCGAAGTATATTCGCCAAGGCCTTTGCGAGCGCGAACCTGTGCTTCGGTGGTGATCTCTTTCCACAGATCGAAATCATGGTTCGCCCAACCAAGGAAGCCCCAATGTTTGCGATGTAAACCAGGCGCACGATCGGTGGCGATCATCGCAGCTTCAATCAACAGCGTGCCGGAACCGCACATTGGATCGAGCAGCGGAGTACCCGGCTGCCAGCCTGAACGCATAACAATAGCTGATGCCAGCGTTTCTTTAATAGGAGCAGCACCAGTGCTATCGCGGTAACCGCGCTGATGTAGACCTTCGCCGCTTAAATCCAGCGCGATGCTGGCGGTATCTTTGTTCAGCCAAACGTTAATGCGCAGATCTGGTTGTTCACGTTCAACGTTCGGACGCGGCAAGTTTTTACGTGTGAAGGAGTCAACAATCGCATCCTTCACTTTTAACGCGCCGTACTGACTGTTACGGATAACGTCATTCAGACCACTGAAATGCACTGCAAATGTGGCATCCGAGCCAAACAATGCAGGCCAGTCGATGGTCTGTACACCCAGATATAAATCCAGGTCGCTATAAACACTGCATTCATTTAATGGCAGCAAAATGCGGGACGCAAGACGGCTCCACATCAAGCTTTGATAGAGCAGACGTGAGTCCCCCTGGTAATGTACGCCGCCCTGAACCACCTGGCATGCTTGCGCACCAAGGCCCTCCAGTTCAGTTTTTAATAGCTCTTCAAGCCCACGCGCCGTACTGGCAAACAGAGAATTCATATCGTCACTTAATCAGGTATAAAAAGAAAATTGTGGCGCATTATAGCCAATCCGCCACGCATGTCATAAAGTTGGCCTCTTATATTCTCTTTTTCTTCATTTATGCAAGGAGCGCGTGCGTATCATGATCACCCTATCTCAGCTTTATATTCACCCGGTGAAATCGATGCGCGGCCTTGCGCTCTCCCATGCTCAGGCAACTACCAGCGGTTTAGCTTTTGACCGCATCTTTATGGTGACAGAACCTGACGGCACTTTTATTACCGCACGCCAGTTCCCGCAAATGGTGCTATTTACTCCGGCCATTATTCACGATGGTCTATTTTTGAGCGCGCCAGACGGCAGTTCCGCCACAATACGCTTTAGCGATTTCCGGCCTGAGGCCGCGCCAACGGAAGTCTGGGGAAACCATTTCACCGCGCAAATTGCTCCCGATGATATCAACCAATGGCTGAGCGGTTTTTTCTCACGCCCGGTACAACTGCGCTGGCTGGGTGAAAATTTAACGCGCCGCGTTAAACGTCATGAAGAGGTACCACTCTCTTTTGCCGACGGTTTCCCATTCTTGCTGGCAAATGAAGCATCGCTGCGCGATTTGCAAAATCGCTGCCCGGCGAGTGTAAAAATGACACAATTTCGCCCGAATATTGTAGTCACCGGCGCACAAGCCTGGGACGAAGATAGCTGGCAAGTAGTACGGATTGGCGGCGTAACATTTGATGTCGCCAAACCTTGTAGCCGCTGTATTTTCACCACCGTCAGCCCGGAGCGTGGCCGAAAACACCCGAACGGTGAACCTCTCGCGACATTACAAAAATTCCGGACCGCACTGGATAATGGTGATGTCGATTTCGGCCAAAATCTGATTGCCCGCAATAGCGGTGTGATTCGTGTGGGTGATGAACTCGAAGTACTGGCGACAAAACCTGCGAAAGTTTATGGCGCAGGAGTGACCGAAGAAGCTCTTGAGCCTTTAGAGCAGCAAGAAAGCATGGTGGCGATTGACTGGCAGGGCCAACAATTTCGCGGTAACAACCACCAAATTTTACTAGAACAACTCGAACAACAAGGAATTCGCGTGCCCTATTCTTGTCGGGCCGGGATTTGCGGCAGCTGCCGGATAAAGTTAGTCAGTGGGGAAGTCAAAGCGTTGAAGAAAAATGCTATCATTGATGATGGCACAATCCTTTGCTGTAGTTGTATTCCTGCAGGAGATGTAGAGTTAGCGGGAAACTAAACTGCCTGATCAAGGTTAAGGGCGAGACTTGTTGGTTGCGGCCTTAATCTGTCATTCATCACTTTAATCGCATCACCGAGCTGCATGGTACGACCAGCAAGTTGCAAGCCTGGCTGCGCTAATAAACAAAGTGCAGCGTTATCACCTGTTTCTACCACCAGCAGATTCACCTGCTGCATATCGTCACTTAACCACACACAGGCTGCATCGCCAGGTATTGGCTGCCAGCATTCCCCATGAGAGAGAAAGTGCCAGCTTTTTGGCATCTGCGGCTTGAGATAACGAATCGCTACGAGTGCATTTAATACCAGTTCAGCGCGCTGCTCTTTGCTTAATATGAGATCACGACATTTTTCTTCGAAAGAGAAAAATAGAGCTGCATCATCAACACAAAACCCAGTATTTTCAAAGGCATCGGGAGTTAGCATTTTACGAGGGAAACGGGAACGGAAAAGCATGCCATTGGCTAAATCGAGCATCATACGATCATGCTCCTCATCATAATACCAACGCCAATTATCGTCCGGTTTAATCCGCATAATTATTTGCCCTTATCCCCATATACCTGCGATTAGAAATATCCTTATCACCGCTTCGTAAATGAACACATTAATAAAAGACCAATATGTTCAAATTAGCAACAATGACGGAATATAAAACAACCGGGACTCAAAATAAAGCCCCGGTTGTCCGAAAGTAAAACATTCAGAGATTACAAACCTGAAATAATTTCTTTAATCAGAGGTGGGCCTTTAAATATGAACCCGGAATATATTTGTACTAAAGAGGCACCCGCTGCCATCTTCTCGCGTGCTGCAATCAATGAATCAATACCGCCAACGCCAATAATCGGCAAGCGACCATTTAATTCTTGCGACAAGCGGCGAATAATTTCTGTGCTTTTTAACTGAACCGGACGGCCACTTAAGCCACCCATTTCATCGCAATATTTCATGCCCTGAACCAGGCTGCGATCCAATGTCGTATTGGTCGCAATTACCCCATCAATATTATGGCGTACCAAACTATCAGCTACCTGGATCAACTCCTCTTCAGAAAGATCCGGCGCGATCTTCACCGCCACAGGTACATATTTATGATGCAATTCCTGAAGCGCTTGCTGCTTATTTTTGATTGCAGATAACAGATCATCCAGCGCATCGCCGTATTGCAGCGTGCGTAATCCAGGGGTATTTGGAGATGAAATATTAATCGCTATATAACCCGCGTACGGATAAATTTTATCCATGCAGATCAAATAGTCATCTTTGCCTTGTTCAACTGGAGTGTCTTTATTCTTACCAATATTGATGCCAAGAACCCCATCAAAATGGGATTTTTTGACATTCTCAACCAAGTTATCAACACCGTGGTTATTGAAACCCATACGGTTAATTAATCCTTCAGCCTCTACAAGACGAAAGATTCTTGGCTTGTCATTTCCAGGCTGTGGGCGAGGCGTTACAGTGCCAATTTCAATGGAGCCAAAGCCCATTGCACCCAACGCATCTATGCACTCACCATTTTTGTCCAGACCTGCAGCCAGGCCTAATGGGTTCTTAAAGGTCAATCCCATACAAGTGACAGGTTTCGACGGCACATTTTGCCGCACCAGCCATTCGAGAGGTGTACATGATACACGACGCAATTGCTGGAATGTCACTTCATGAGCGCGCTCTGGATCGAGCTTGAATAGGGCTTTACGAACGAAGGGGTAGTACATGAACTCTCCTGGATTCCCGGTATGCAAACCGGGGCCGTATTATCGTCGATAACGTCATTGAATGGAATTGACCTGTGACAAAAAAGGCTGAATCAGCGCAATCGTTTCCCTTACGCCCTGTTGTTATGCGTTTTTTAGCAATTCTTTTCCAGATAAATCATTTAGTGGAATAAGAGTTCTGCGCGAATATCACAGTCAATTGTTATCAATGTTATCTAAAAGCAAACAATTAGTTATAAGGAAACGATATGCGTGTGATTACCCTTGCTGGAAGCCCGCGCTTCCCATCCCGTTCTAGTGCACTGCTGGAATATGCCCGCGAAAAACTGAGCGCTCTGGATATCGAGGTGTGTCACTGGCATCTACAGAATTTCGCGCCTGAAGATTTGCTGTACGCACGTTTCGATAGTCCGGCTCTTTTAGCGCTCATTGAGCAATTGCAGCAAGCCGATGGCGTGATCATCGCAACACCTGTTTATAAAGCTTCATTTTCTGGCGCTCTGAAAACGCTGCTCGACCTGCTGCCTGAACGTGCACTGGATAAGAAAGTCGTTCTGCCTTTAGCCACTGGTGGCACGGTGGCGCACATGCTGGCAGTCGATTACGCATTAAAGCCTGTCCTTAATGCGCTAAAAGCTCAGGAAATCCTGCATGGCGTGTTTGCTGATGACAGCCAGATTGCGGATTACCAGCACAAACCGGTGTTCAGCAACAACTTACAACAACGCCTCGATAACTCGCTGGAAACCTTCTGGCAGGCTCTGCACCGCCGGGATTTCATTGTCTCCTCCCCTTTTAAGACGCAAGGAGTTGCTCATGTTTAACTTTCTGAAACGAACCGCTCCGTGGCTTGCACTCGCAGGAACATTAAGCCTGAGCGCTACACTTCATGCGGCTGATACTGGGCCTGAGCAGCTACGCATTGGTTATCAAAAAGGCTCGGTCAGCATGGTGCTGGCGAAAAGCCACCAGCTGCTGGAAAAAGAGTATCCAAACACAAAATTCCAGTGGATTGAATTCCCGGCGGGCCCGCAAATGCTCGAAGCGCTGAACATCGGCAGCATCGATCTCGGCAGCACCGGCGATATTCCGCCAATCTTCGCGCAGGCTGCGGGCGCAGATCTGGTGTATGTCGGGTCTGAGCCGGCAAAACCAAAAGCCGAAGTGATTCTGGTGCCGGAAAACAGCCCAATAAAAACCGTGGCGGACCTTAAAGGGCACAAAATTGCTTTCCAGAAAGGTTCCAGCTCCCACAACCTGGTGCTACGAGCGCTGCAAAAAGCTGGGCTGAAATTTACCGATGTCCAGCCTGCTTATTTAACGCCAGCGGATGCGCGTGCCGCATTCCAGCAGGGCAACGTTGATGCCTGGGCAATTTGGGACCCCTACTATTCTGCAGTCTTGTTAAACGGTGGCGTGCGCGTGTTAACCGACGGCAGCGAGCTGAATCAGACGGGTTCTTTCTATCTTGCTTCACGCCCTTATGCCGAACAAAACGGTCCGTTCCTGCAACACGTTCTGAAAACATTTAGCGACGCCGATGCGTTAACCCGTAGCCAACGCGATGCAAGCGTTGCGCTGCTGGCAAAAACCATGGGGCTGCCGGAAAACGTGATTGCCACCTATTTCGATCACCGCCCCCCAACGGTGATTACACCTGTCAGCGCCGAGACTGCGGCAAAACAGCAGCAAACCGCAGATCTGTTTTATGACAACCATTTAGTGCCTAAGAAAGTCGATATTCGCACCCGCATCTGGCAACCCTAACCACAGAAATACCCGAATAATTCGAGTTGTATCGCGGCGGCAAGAGAACGCATCCCAATGAGCTTACTTAAGTAAGTGATTAGGGTGAGTGAACGCAGCCAACAAAGAGACAACTTGAAGTATGAAGGGGATTAAGGAAATAAATCATGAGTTTAAATATGTTCTGGTTCCTACCTACCCATGGCGATGGCCACTACTTAGGCAGCAATGATGCAGCGCGCCCGGTTGACCACGGGTACCTGCAACAGATTGCGCAGGCTGCGGACAGACTTGGCTTTACCGGCGTACTCATCCCAACAGGCCGCTCTTGTGAAGACGCCTGGCTGGTTGCCGCATCTATGATTCCCGTGACGCAGCGTTTGAAATTTCTGGTCGCGCTGCGTCCAAGCGTGACCTCGCCAACCGTGGCTGCACGCCAGGCCGCAACGCTCGACCGACTTTCCAACGGGCGCGCTTTATTTAACCTGGTTACTGGTAGCGACCCTGAAGAGTTAGCTGCAGACGGCGTGTTCCTCAATCATAAAGAGCGTTACGAAGCCTCCGCAGAATTTACCAATATCTGGCGTCGTTTGCTGGAAGGCGAAACGGTAGATCACGAAGGCAAACATATTCAGGTCAAAGGGGCAAAACTGTTATTCCCGCCTGTGCAACAGCCTCGCCCACCGCTTTACTTTGGCGGATCATCGGATGTAGCGCAGGATCTTGCCGCCGAACAAGTGGATCTCTATCTGACCTGGGGCGAGCCACCGCATTTGGTGAAAGAGAAAATTGAGCAAGTCCGTGCGAAAGCCGCAGCTCATGGCCGCACGGTACGTTTCGGCATTCGCTTGCATGTGATTGTGCGTGAAACCAACGAAGAAGCGTGGGATGCCGCTAATCGCCTGATTTCTCAGCTGGATGATGAAACTATCGCCAAAGCGCAGGCCGCATTTGCGCGTACCGATTCCGTCGGCCAGCACCGCATGGCGGCGTTGCACGGCGGCAAACGCGACAACCTGGAGATTAGCCCGAATCTATGGGCAGGCGTTGGCCTGGTGCGTGGCGGTGCGGGTACTGCATTGGTAGGTGATGGCCCAACCGTTGCGGAGCGCATCAACGAATACGCAGCGCTTGGTATCGACAGCTTTATTCTATCGGGATACCCGCATCTCGAAGAGGCTTATCGTGTTGGGGAGTTGCTGTTCCCGCATCTGGATGTCGCGATTCCACAAATTCCACAACCGCGCCTGGTTCATGAAAGGGGCGAAGTGGTAGCCAATGACTTTATTCCGCGCAAAGTGGCGCAAAGCTAAGGAGCAGCCAATGACCCCTTCAACGCATAAACTGTTACTGAGGCTGGCACCGTGGTTTTTGCCGGTTGCGGTTATCGCAATCTGGCAACTATCTTCGAGCGCAGGCTGGCTTTCGTCGCGCATCCTCCCTTCTCCGGAAGGGGTGGTAATTGCATTCTGGAACCTCTCAGCCAGCGGTGAATTATGGCAGCACCTGGCTATCAGCTCATGGCGTGCGGTGATTGGTTTTAGCATTGGCGGTTCTCTGGGGTTAGTGCTCGGGTTGATAAGCGGCCTGTCTCGCTGGGGAGAGCGCCTGCTGGACAGTTCGATTCAGATGCTGCGTAACGTTCCGCACCTGGCACTGATTCCGCTGGTGATTTTGTGGTTCGGCATTGATGAATCAGCGAAAATTTTCCTGGTAGCACTCGGCACGCTGTTCCCGATTTACATCAATACCTGGCACGGCATCCGTAATATCGACCAGGGTTTGTTGGAGATGGCCCGCAGCTATGGGTTGTCAGGCTTTAGCCTGTTTGCCCAGGTGATTCTGCCCGGTGCGTTACCTTCGATTATGGTCGGTATTCGTTTTGCGCTCGGCTTAATGTGGCTGACCTTAATCGTGGCCGAGACTATTTCTGCCAACTCAGGAATTGGTTATCTGGCAATGAACGCCCGTGAGTTCTTGCAAACCGACGTCGTCGTCGTCGCTATTATTCTTTACGCCCTGCTCGGCAAACTCGCTGATATCAGCGCGCAATTACTCGAACGTGTCTGGTTACGCTGGCATCCGGCTTATCAGTTGCAGGAGGAGAACGCATGAATACTGCCCGTTTAAACCAGGGGACTCCCCTGCTCCTTAACAGCGTGACCAAACGCTACGGTAATAAAACGATTCTTGATGAGCTGGAGTTACATATTCCTGCCGGGCAATTTGTTGCAGTAGTTGGGCGCAGTGGCGGCGGTAAAAGTACGTTGCTGCGTTTGTTGGCAGGGTTGGAAAATGCCAACGGTGGTTCGCTGATTGCCGGAAACGCACCACTGCGCGAAAGCCAGGATGAAACGCGCTTAATGTTCCAGGATGCGCGACTGTTACCGTGGAAGTCGGTGATTAACAATGTCGGTCTGGGTCTGAAAGGAAACTGGAAAGAATCGGCAATGAAAGCGCTGGAAGCCGTTGGCCTTGCCAATCGCGCTACCGAATGGCCGGCTGCCCTGTCCGGCGGCCAGAAACAACGCGTGGCGCTGGCTCGAGCGCTAATTCATCGCCCACGCCTGTTATTGCTTGATGAACCATTGGGTGCGCTGGATGCCCTGACGCGTATCGAAATGCAGGAGTTGATTGTCTCTTTGTGGCAGGAACATGGCTTTACGGTATTGCTGGTGACGCACGATGTTAGCGAAGCCGTTGCGATGGCAGATCGAGTGTTACTGATTGAAGAAGGAAAGATCGGTTTGGATCTGACGGTTGATTTGCCACGTCCCCGTAAGCTCGGCTCTGTCCGGCTGGCTGAACTGGAAGCTCAGGTGTTAGAGCGAGTGATGAAACGGCAGGTTATAGAAGAACCGGCACGCGTGGTGCGCACCGGTTAAATTATGTCGGATGTCGCTTACGCTAATCCGACCTACTCAAACTTTTGTAGGGTGGATTAGCGGTAAGCGACATCCACCTTATAAAAGCGATATTAAGCTAACGCTTTAGAAATCTTCTCGAACAGATCGCCTGACAAATTCTCCAGCCCTTTCAGCTGTTCCAGCGCCGCACGCATCATTTCCTGACGTTTTGCATCGTAACGCTTCAGTCGAATCAACGGCTCAATCAGGCGTGACGCAACCTGCGGGTTACGGTGGTTAAGCTCGCTGAGCATTTCCACCATAAACTGATAGCCGCTACCATCCAGTGCATGGAACGCAGCCGGGTTGCCCGCAGCAAATGCACCAATCAGAGAACGGACCCGGTTCGGGTTACCCATGCTAAACGAACGGTGGTTCAGTAACTCACGCACTTTGCTTAACGTGTCTACTGCCGGGCTTGTGGCTTGCAACACAAACCATTTATCCATCACCAGACCGTCCTGATGCCATCTCTCATCAAATGCGGCCAGCAGTTCTACACGGCAAGGCAATTGCGCCGCAACCGATGCAGATAAAGCAGCAATAGAGTCCGTCATGTTATCAGCGCTTGCGAACTGGTTACGCACCAGTTGCTCAGCAAGCTGTTTCTCGCCGAAAGCCAGATAACGCAGGCAAGTATTACGCAGCGCGCGTTTGCCGATATCCGCATGTTCTACGCGATAAGCATCAAGTTTGTTGGCGTTATAAACTGCCAGGAACTCATCAGCCAGCTCATTTGCCAGCGTGCGCGTTAAGGCTTCATGCACGGCGGCAATCGCCTGCGGGTCGATTTTCTGGAACAGTTCGGCAATTTCATTCTGTGATGGCAGCGTCAGAATCTCTGCCGCCAGTGCCGGGTCGATTTTCTCATCCAGCAAAATCGCACGGAACGCATCAGCAACATGCAGCGGCAGCGACAACGGCTGGCCCTGTTGGCTACGATTGACGTTCAGCTTGATGTACGTCGCCAGCAGACTTTGCGCAGCATCCCAACGAGAGAAATCGTTACGCGCATGGCGCATCAGGAACGTCAGCTGCTGGTCGCTCCATTTGTATTCCAGTTTCACTGGCGCTGAAAACTCACGCAGCAAAGACGGAACCGGCTGGAAATAGACGTTATCGAAAACAAATGTCTGCTCTGCCTGAGTCACATTCAGCACATGGTGAATCGGGTGACCATTTTTCTGCAACGGAATCACTTTGCCTTCGTTGTCATACAGTTCAATGTCGAACGGAATATGTAACGGGTGCTTTTCCTGCTGCTCAGCAGTTGGCGGCGTAGTCTGGTTGATGGTCAGTGTATACAGCTCGTTTTCCGGGTCGTAATCATCATGCACGGTGACTACTGGCGTACCGGCCTGGCTGTACCAACGGCGGAAGTGCGATAGGTCAACGTTCGACGCATCTTCCATCGCCTGCACGAAATCATCACAGGTTGCTGCGCTGCCATCATGGCGTTCAAAATACAGCAGCATCCCTTTCTGGAAGTTCTCTTCACCCAGCAAGGTGTGCAGCATACGGATAACTTCTGAACCCTTCTCGTACACCGTCAGTGTGTAGAAATTGTTCATTTCAATGACTTTGTCCGGGCGAATCGGATGCGCCATCGGGCTTGCGTCTTCAGCAAACTGCGCAGCACGCATGGTGCGCACATTCTGAATGCGGTTTACTGCACGTGAACCAAGGTCAGAACTAAATTCTTGATCGCGGAAAACAGTCAGCCCTTCTTTCAGGCTTAGCTGGAACCAGTCGCGGCAGGTCACGCGGTTGCCGGTCCAGTTATGGAAGTATTCGTGGCCAATAACACGTTCGATATCGAGGTAGTCTTTATCGGTCGCCGTTTCAGCACGTGCCAGCACATATTTGGAGTTAAAGACGTTAAGCCCTTTGTTCTCCATTGCGCCCATATTGAAGAAGTCGACAGCAACAATCATATAGATGTCGAGGTCGTATTCGAGACCGAAACGGGTTTCATCCCATTTCATCGATGCTTTGAGCGAGGTCATCGCCCAGCTTGCACGGTCGAGATTGCCGCGATCGACGAACAACTCCAGCGCGACATCGCGGCCAGAACGCGTTTTAAAGGAATCACGTAATACATCGAAATCACCCGCCACCAGCGCAAACAGGTAGCACGGTTTCGGGAATGGATCTTGCCACTGAACCCAATGGCGGCCGTTATCCAGTTCACCTTCGGCAATGCGGTTGCCGTTAGATAAAAGGAAAGGATATTTGGATTTATCGGCAATGATTTTGGTGGTGAAACGTGCCAGAACGTCTGGTCGGTCGAGATACCAGGTAATGTGGCGGAAACCTTCAGCTTCACACTGAGTGCAAAGCGCATCGCCTGAAAGATAAAGCCCTTCGAGCGCGGTATTAGTTGCCGGGCTGATTTCATTAACGATGGTCAGCGTGAAGGCTTCTGGCAGCGATTCAAGAATCAATGCGCCCTCTTCCTGGCGATAATCGTCCCAGGTAGCACCATTGACATCAATTGAAACCAGCGTCAGATCTTCACCATCAAGACGCAGCGGCGCACCAGCGGCGCCCTGGCGGGTAATCTGGCTAATGGCAGTGACCAGGGTTTTTGTGGCATCAAGGTCAAAGGTCAAATCGATATCGGTAATCGTGTAATCCGGCGCACGGTAGTCGTGGCGGTATTTGGCTTGTGGCTGTTGTGTCATAAAAAACCTTATACATCATCCGTAAGTTTGCGGTGTTCAGTCTATACCCTGTTGCCTGAATGTTGCTATGCAGAATCTTCAACTTTTCTGGGCAATTCACTCGAATTGCTACATATATATAACAAGTGGCACGAATCGCCATCGACCAGATTCCCAGCGTATGTTGTGATCCAGGTTTAATAAACAGATAATCAGGGTATACTCCTGCGTCTTTTATCTGCTTAGCCCTTGATGGAAACGCTCCTGTGAGAGGATGCTGCAACGCGCCATGACACGATACGCTTCCCCGATTTTGCAAACGCTTCTGGATACTGACGCCTATAAGCTTCATATGCAGCAGGCGGTTTTCCACCGTTATCACGACGTGAGCGTCGCGGCCGAGTTCCGTTGCCGCGGTGACGATCTGCTGGGCATTTATGCAGATGACATCCGTGAACAGGTTGATTTAATGCAGCACCTCGCGCTGAGCGACGAGGAATTTACCTTCCTGGAAAGTCTGCCGTTCTTTAAAGCAGATTATCTTGCGTGGCTGCGTACTTTTCGCTACGACCCCTCGACAGTCCATATCCGCAATAACAATGGTCATTTAGACATTCGTCTGACCGGCACCTGGCTGGAAGTGATTATGTGGGAAGTGCCGCTGCTGGCCGTGATCAGTGAGGTGGTGCATCAACACCGTTCACCTGGCGTCACGCCGCAAATGGCGCTGGAGAGTCTGGAAAGTAAGCTGGTTCAATTCAAAGAACTGACAGCGGATATCGACCTTTCCACATTCCGTCTGATGGATTTTGGGACCCGCCGCCGCTTCTCGCGTGAAGTGCAGGAGGCTATCGTCAGCCGTCTGCAACAAGAAGCGTGGTTTGTGGGCACCAGCAATTACGATCTGGCTCACCGCCTGGATTTAACCCCAATGGGTACTCAGGCACATGAGTGGTTCCAGGCACATCAGCAAATAAGCCCGACGCTGGCGAACAGTCAACGTGCAGCACTTCAGGCATGGCTTGACGAGTACCCTGACAAACTCGGTATCGCATTAACGGATTGCATCACTATGGATGCCTTCTTGCGCGACTTTGACCTCTCGTTTGCCAGCCAGTACCAGGGATTGCGCCACGACTCCGGGGATCCGGTCGAATGGGGCGAAAAAGCTATCGCTCATTATCAGAAACTGGGTATCGATCCTAAAACCAAAGTATTGGTGTTCTCTGATAATTTGGATTTGCCAAAAGCTATTGAGTTGTATCGCCACTTCGATGCGCGCATCAATTTAAGTTTTGGTATCGGTACTCGCCTGACCTGCGATATTCCACAGGTGAAGCCGCTGAATATTGTTATCAAGCTGGTGGAGTGTAACGGCAAGCCGGTGGCGAAACTTTCTGACAGCCCGGGCAAAACGATTTGCCATGATAAAGCGTTCGTCCGCGCATTGCGTAAAGCCTTCGATTTGCCACAGGTTAAGAAAGCCAGTTAGTCCTGATAAAACCCATAAACAATATTCAACTTGTTTATGGGTTCCTTTCTTTATTGTATTTCTTCATCTCCTTTGATTTTTCTGCTTGTCTGTAGGCTCGCTACAGGTAACATAGATAACCCCCCGTTTGTGGGTAATTATTTTTTGCCACTGACTATTTAATAGAGAGAAAAATATGAGCGTTGTGCCTGTAGCCGACGTACTCCAGGGCCGTGTAGCCGTTGACCAAGAAGTCACCGTGCGCGGATGGGTGCGTACTCGTAGAGATTCAAAAGCTGGTATCTCCTTCCTTGCCGTCTATGACGGTTCCTGCTTCTCTCCTGTACAGGCCGTCATTAATAATACTCTGCCTAATTACAATGAAGACGTACTGCGCCTGACCACTGGCTGTTCAGTCGTTGTCACAGGTAAAGTTGTAGAGTCTCTCGGTCAGGGTCAGAGCTTTGAAATTCAGGCAACTGAAGTTGAAGTGACCGGTTGGGTTGACGATCCTGATACATACCCGATGGCGGCAAAACGCCACAGTATTGAGTATCTGCGTGAAGTTGCCCATTTGCGTCCGCGTACCAACATGATCGGTGCTGTTGCACGCGTTCGTCATACTCTGGCCCAGGCGCTGCATCGCTTCTTCCATGAGCAAGGATATTTTTGGGTTTCTACACCACTGATTACTGCCTCAGACACCGAAGGCGCAGGCGAGATGTTCCGCGTGTCTACGCTGGATATGGAAAACCTGCCACGCACTGACGCAGGCAAAGTCGATTTCGATAAAGACTTCTTTGGTAAAGAAGCGTTCCTGACCGTATCGGGTCAGTTGAACGGTGAAACCTATGCGTGCGCGTTGTCCAAGGTTTATACCTTCGGCCCAACCTTCCGTGCTGAAAACTCTAACACCAGCCGTCACCTGGCTGAGTTCTGGATGTTAGAACCGGAAGTCGCTTTCGCAAATCTGGACGACGTAGCAGGTCTGGCTGAAGCCATGCTGAAATATGTCTTCAAAGCGGTGCTTGATGAGCGCATGGATGACATGGAGTTCTTCGCAGAGCGCGTTGACAAAGATGCAGTAGAACGTTTACAGCGTTTCATCGATGCTGACTTTGCCCAGGTTGATTACACCGACGCTGTTACAATTCTCGAGAATTGTGGCCAGAAATTCGAAAACCCAGTTTACTGGGGTGTTGACCTTTCTTCCGAGCATGAACGTTACCTTGCTGAACAACACTTCAAAGCGCCAGTAGTTGTGAAAAACTACCCGAAAGATATTAAAGCGTTCTATATGCGCCTTAACGAAGACGGTAAAACCGTTGCCGCAATGGACGTATTAGCTCCGGGCATTGGTGAGATCATCGGTGGTTCTCAGCGTGAAGAGCGTCTGGATGTGCTGGATGCGCGCATGGCTGAGATGGGTCTGAATAAAGAAGACTACTGGTGGTACCGCGACCTGCGTCGTTACGGCACCGTTCCACATTCGGGCTTCGGTCTTGGTTTTGAGCGCCTGATTGCCTATGTAACCGGTGTTCAGAACGTTCGTGACGTGATTCCATTCCCACGTACACCGCGTAACGCAAGCTTCTAAGTAGTCGTTTTTCTAAGGCCAGCATTGCTGGCCTTTTTTCTGCCTGTCGTACAAACGTCTTTTTTCTTCAACGAAAGTTAAACAAACGTCAATTTCAACCCCTTCCTGCAACTTGCCCGTTATCAATTGTGTCCATGAAACAGACAAACACAAAATAACCTTACTTTCCGCTTGCATCCTCAGTCTGATGTTTGACTTAGCACATTCGGCCAAAATTTACACAGGCGTCTGGACATCCAAAAAACACTCGAGAAATGTGCAAATGTAAGCGAAGAATTCACTAAGTTTCTCCTTATACGGATTAAACATAAGTAATTCATATATATAGGAATGGAGAGGTCGAATTTCATACGAAGCGGCTAAGAAGTTTGAGTTAGTTCACAAAGTTCCATGAAATACACATTTAGTTACACATAGTTTCTTATTGTAACTCACTCTCGATGTTTGTAGCACTTTCAGACTAGCGAAACGGTTTCATGGATGGAAAGATGCCTGACAGATACAGAAAGACACCAAACTCTCATCAATAGTTCCGTATAGAATTATTGACGGCAGTGGCAGGTGTTACAAAAAAACCTAATGAGGGTAATAAATAATGATGAAGCGCAATATTCTGGCAGTGGTAATCCCTGCTCTGCTGGTAGCCGGTGCAGCTAACGCTGCAGAAATCTATAACAAAGACGGCAACAAAGTTGATTTATACGGTAAAGCGGTAGGCCTGCATTATTTCTCCAAAAACAACGGTGATAATAGCTACGGCGGCAACGGCGACAAAACCTACGCACGTCTTGGCTTCAAAGGCGAAACCAAAATCAACGACCAACTGACCGGTTTCGGCCAATGGGAATACAACTTCCAGGGTAACAACTCTGAAGGTGCTGACGCTCAGGCAGGCAACAAAACCCGTCTGGCCTTCGCTGGTCTGAAATTCGGCGATGCAGGCTCTTTCGACTACGGTCGTAACTACGGTCTGGTTTATGACGCAATCGGTGTTACCGATATGCTGCCAGAGTTCGGTGGTGATACCGGCAACAGCGACAACTTCTTCTCTGGTCGTAACGGCGGTCTGGCTACATACCGTAACAGCGACTTCTTCGGTCTGGTTGACGGTCTGAACTTCGGTGTTCAGTACTTGGGCAAAAATGAGCGTACCGATGCAAGCCGTTCAAACGGTGACGGTTGGGCGACTTCTCTGAGCTATGACTTCGAAGGCTTCGGCATTGTTGGTGGTTACGGCGCAGCAGACCGTACCAACGCACAGGAAGCACTGGCTCGTGGTAAAGGTTCTACCGCTGAGCAGTGGGCAACTGGTCTGAAATACGATGCGAACAACATCTACCTGGCAGCACTTTACGGTGAAACCCGTAACGCAACCCGTATCACTGACGGTTTTGCTAACAAAACTCAGGACTTCTCTGTTGTAGCACAGTACCAGTTCGATTTCGGTCTGCGTCCATCCGTCGCTTACTACAAATCAAAAGCGAAAGATGTTGAAGGTATCGGTAGCGAAACTTACATCAACTACATTGAAGTTGGCGCTACTTACTACTTCAACAAAAACATGTCTACCTATGTTGATTACATCATCAATCAGATCGATGACAACAATAAACTGGGTGTAGCTTCTGACAACACCGCAGCAGTTGGTATCGTTTACCAGTTCTAATTATCCGGCAAATTTGTTGCAAGGATGATTTAAAAACAGGGCTTCGGCCCTGTTTTTTTATGCCTGAAAAGTAGAAAAACTTATCTTGTGACGGGGGCTGTTTCTTTTTGTTGCAAACGGTTGGCATTTGCTAAAACAGCAGTTAACCTGAGAGCGTTACTCCCTCGATATCACAATGGAAACCCGTCATGTTTGAGAACATTACCGCTGCTCCAGCTGATCCAATTCTTGGTTTGGCCGATCTGTTTCGCGCCGATGACCGTCCGACAAAAATTAACCTCGGCATTGGTGTTTATAAGGATGAAACGGGTAAAACTCCGGTTTTAACCTGTGTTAAGAAGGCGGAGCAGTATCTGCTGGAAAATGAGAACACCAAGAACTACCTCGGCATCGACGGTATTCCAGAGTTTGGTAGCTGCACCCAGGAATTGCTGTTCGGGAAAAACAATGCTCTGAGTGCTAACAAGCGCGCTCGTACGGCACAAACCCCTGGTGGTACTGGCGCGCTGCGTGTTGCCGCTGACTTCCTCGCTAAAAACACCACAACCAAACGTGTGTGGGTGAGCAACCCAAGCTGGCCGAACCACAAAAGCGTCTTTAACTCCGCCGGCCTGGAAGTGTGCGAGTATGATTATTACGATGCACAGAACCACTCTCTGAATTTCGATGGCCTGGTCAACAGCCTGCAAGCTGCACAAGCGGGCGACGTAGTTTTGTTCCACGGTTGCTGCCATAACCCGACCGGTATCGACCCAACAGCTGAGCAATGGAAAGTCCTGGCAGAGATGTCTCTGGCCAAAGGATGGTTACCGCTGTTTGACTTTGCATACCAGGGCTTTGCCCGTGGTCTGGAAGAAGATGCAGAAGGCCTGCGTATCTTCGCAGCAAGCCATCAAGAGCTGATTGTGGCGAGTTCCTACTCTAAGAACTTCGGCCTCTACAATGAGCGTGTAGGTGCCTGTACGCTGGTTGCTGCTGATGCAGATACCGTTGACCGTGCATTCAGCCAGATGAAATCTGTAATTCGTGCGAACTACTCTAACCCACCAGCTCACGGTGCATCGGTTGTAGCAACGATTCTTAGCAACGATGCCCTGCGTACACTTTGGGAACAAGAGCTGTCCGACATGCGCCAGCGTATTCAGCGTATGCGTCACCTGTTTGTAAATACCCTGCAAGAGAAAGGCGCTAATCGCGACTTCAGCTTCATCATCAACCAGAACGGCATGTTCTCGTTCAGCGGCCTGACTAAAGAGCAGGTACTGCGTTTACGTGAAGAGTTTGGTGTGTATGCAGTAGCATCCGGCCGAGTAAACGTAGCAGGTATGACGCCAGACAACATGGCGCCACTGTGCGAAGCGATTGTCGCTGTGCTGTAAGCCAGAATAGATAAAAAAAGAGCCGCGCAATGCGGCTCTTTCTATTTCTCCGGCCTGATTTACCAGACAGGTAATTCGTCTTGCAAGAAGGGGTTGTGCAGGCGTTCGTAACCGAGTGTCGATAATGGCCCATGACCGGGAATAAACGTCACATCATCGCCCAGTGGCAATAGCTTACGTTTAATTGAGTCGATGAGTGCTGCATGATTGCCCTGCGGGAAATCGCTACGCCCCACTCCACCTTTGAAAATCACATCACCGGAAATCAGTAACTGGGATTGAGCATCAAAGAAAACAACGTGGCCAGGTGTATGGCCCGGGCAATGCAGAACCTGGAGGGACACATTCCCTACCGACACCGTGTCGCCTTCGTTCAGCCAGCGATCTGGCGTCAGCGGCAAACACTCTTCGAGGCCAAACATTTGGCTTTGTGCCGGCAAACCCTGCAACCAGAATTCGTCTTCTTTTTCCGGCCCAACCACAGGAACACCATAATGCTCAGCCAGTTCAGCAGCGGCTCCAACATGATCAAGATGGCCATGAGTTAACAGGATCTGCGTAATTGTCACGCCTTTCGCAGTAACTTGCTGTTTGATCTTTTCGGCTTCACCGCCTGGATCAACCAATGCTGCCTGCTGAGTTTCTTCGCACCAAATCAGAGAACAGTTTTGGGCGAATGCGGTGACCGGAATAATGTGATAGTTCATGACGCTCCAATACCGGCAACACTCGCCGGATTCCGTTGTTTTACCAGTTCCTTAGTGGCCCGGTATCAATATGCACAAAGTTGCTGCTTGGGTAGTATCCTACACCACCAGCGCGCATAGATAATGCTGCTTTGCGAACATTGCTTAACGAAATCCCTTCAATATGAAAATCCATTGCTTGGCCTTTGGTGTGATAGCTCTTTTTAGCTACACCTCGGCTGTGGGCACGTAACTCATTGTTCGTGTCCAGGGAGCGATAACCAGATACCAGTTGCACCGGTTTGTTGGTTCCTAACAAACCTTGCAGGCGATAAAGCTGGTCAAATAATTTAGGGTCGATGGATTTGATTTTGTTTGCGCGATAATCACGGAAGAAATGATTAAGCCTTGCTAATTCATCCTGAATATAGCCTTTACCATCGAAAAATTCAGCCTTCAATGACTCCCCGGTATGCAGGTTATTAAGAGTCAGAATGCGTGGGCGCGGTGTTGATAGCATGGCAAACGCTTGTGTTGGTAACAGCGAGGCGCCTAAAGCCACGCCACCCAACGCCAGCAGCTTGCGGCGGTTTGCGTCAAATTTGTCCATGATGTCCAGGTCTACAGGTAAAAAACGATCGAATAATATGCACTTTGGGCGCACTGCTGGGCACCTTAACCGCCAAAACAAAGCGAGTCAAGGCGTGCAAAACCCAGTAAAACCGGGCCCTGTAGAGGACCCGGAAGGGCTAAGCAATTATTACGACCGCTAATTCATTAGAATTACTGCATTTAGCGTATTAATAGTTCAGCTTTTGAAAGGATTTGTGCGCCTGATCGCGCGGTGAGATCATAATTGTAAATATCTGTACGGAACTGTGTGCGTCCGTCGTCACCAACAAAAGCAGTCAGGTAATAGAGACTCACCGGGATGGTTTGACGAATATTCACGTATTTAGTATTGCCATCTTTCAGTTGACTTGAAATCCGGGCATCGTTCCATCCTGCGTCTTGCAACAACATGCTTGCCAGCTCAGAGGCTTTGTTGACTCGTACACAACCTGAACTCAACGCTCGCGCATCTTTCTGGAACAAGGTGTGGTTTGGCGTATCATGCAAATAGATAGCATCAGAACTCGGCATATTAAACTTGTAACGCCCTAACGAGTTCTGTACCCCAGGTTTTTGCTGGAAGCGGAAAGGCAAGTTGCTGGCAGTAATAGTTTCCCAATCAACATGCCATGGGTCGATTGCTTCTGCATTATTACTCCAACCGCGAAGCACACTGTAACCATGACGGTCGAGATAGCCTGGGTCCTGGCGCACTTTGGGCAAAATATCGTTGCGTGCAAGTGTTGGTGGAACATTCCACGGCGGGTTAACGACCACATTATTAAGCGCACTGCTCATCATTGGCGTTTTGCGATCAGGTCGCCCAACAATCACCCGCGAAGCCAATACTTCACTACCGTTAAGGTAATAGCTCAACGAATAGTTAGGAATATTGACCATAATGCCAGTATCGAGTTTCTTCGGAAGTAAGCGCAAACGTTGAATATTTAACGCCACCAGCGACGCACGTTGTTGCGGTGTGACGTTCAGCCAGTCGCGTGTTAATTGCCCGATTGAGCCATCAACACCCAAGCCTTGCCACTTCTGGAAACGTTTTACACCTTCAACCAGCTCTTTGCTGTAGGCACTTCGTACCGCTGGAGTTGATTTCTTTTTCTTCCCAGCCACTGCATCTGGCGTCTGTTGCGTGGTTTGCTCGCCGTCTATCTGAATAGCTGACGGGCTAACGGCAACCGCATTCTTAGAAGCACTGTCGCGCTCAGGAAGGGGAATCGAAGGTTCGGCCTGCAACATGCCAGTACGCGCGAGTATTTCCCGTAGCGCTGGAACATCATTGCTCCACTGGCCGGGACGCAGAGTTTCAGCGCTGGTCAATTGAGGCCATGGGCGCGAGTCAGTGAGTAAGTGCACCAACGACTGGTGCAGCTTGGCGTATTGCGGATGCTGAGGGGCTAGCGTTTCAACAAAACTGACTAGCGTCCCTTGATCTACCGCCACTTGCCATTGGTTAATTACCGAGATAGGCGGGGTTTGCAGCTTGTAAGGCTTAGCGCTGTACAACCAGCGATTGCCTTCCGTCGGAATGCCATAAACAAATTGCAAATAACCCATCATCGCATCAGACAATACAATATCGCGCGATAACCCCGTGACAGACGGATCGGTAAGCAGTTCTACCCAAGTAGTAAACTGTGGTTGGATGCCAGAAATGGCAACTTCGGCAAGTTGCTGCTGGAAGGCCTTCACGGCATCGCGATTCTCCCACATCGGTTTCATCTCGCGGGCAGCGTAAAATGCAGACAACGCATTTAGATAAACCGGGGTGTAGCCCGCAGGTAAATGCGCCACGAGCTGAGAACGGCTTTGTGCGGCAGACATGCCGGTAGAATTTAGCGGCAACACTCCCACCATGGTAGCGGTAGCAGCAGATTGCGGTAATGGTTGGTCTGGCGAGCTGGTAGGTTCAATGCTCACAGCAGAGCTGTCAGAAGGAACGACCGCTGGCTCATCGGCCTGCGCCATAAACAGTGGAGCGAAACTCAGTGCCAGCCCGTAACCGAGCGCTGACAGCTTAAAACCGTGCAATTTTGTTAGCAACATCCCTTGCCCCCTGTTTATACCTGTTTTTACATCACCCAGCTTTTGTCGCTGGGTTTTAATAATCAGTATATAAACAGCGAATATTATTTGCCCGTATAAATGTAAATAAAATTAAAGATTAAGAATTCTGAGAAAAGAAAACGCGGGCCGTAGCCCGCGATTTTTATGATGCCTCTATTGTGCCGGCAACCGGCTCGGGAGGCGGTGGTGCAAAGCCCCTGAGTCCTACAACATGGACGTGTTCATGATTCTGAACAACCTTACGTACCAACTTGTAGGTGGTGCCTTTTTCCGGGCTGATGTTCTCTGGCGCTGCAATGATCAGTTGCATTTCAAGTCGCTCACACAGCTCAAACAACGTAGCAATTGACTTCGCATCCAGTCGTGCCGCCTCATCGAGGAACAGTAAACGGCATGGGGAGATATCTTTACCACGCAGTCGGCGCGACTCTTCTTCCCAACTCTGAACAACCATTACCAGTATAGACATACCGGTACCGATAGCTTCACCGGTCGACAATGCGCCACTTTCCGCACGCAACCAGCCATCTGAACCACGGTTTACTTCAACTTCCATTTCCAGGTAATTGCGATAATCGAGCAGCTCTTCACCAATAGTTTGTGGCGTCCGCTGGCCCATATCAATTTGCGGATTCAGGCGTTGATACAGTTTCGCTAATGCTTCCGAGAAGGTCAGACGGTTGCTGTTAAACAGATCCTGATGTTGCTCATGCTGTTCTGACAGTACATCCAGTAATGTTGCATGCGTTTCACGCACGTTCACATTTAAACGCACGCTGTTTACCTGGCCAAAGGAGACGCTTTGCAACCCTTGGTTAAGCATACGGATACGGTTCTGCTCGCGCTGAATCGTCTTGCGAATGATGTTCGCCGCACTGCGCGAACTGATTGCCAGTTTTTGCTCACGAGAGGTCAATTCTTCCGTCAGACGGCTCAGCTCAATTTCCATCTGCTCAATAGCTTCGACAGGATCATCGGTACGGATAATATCCTGACGAATACGTTCGCGCAGATGCTGATAAACCGCGACAAAGAACTGAATTTTGCGCTCAGGTCGTTTTGGATCTTCTGACATACGAAGCACATCGCGCAGGTGTTCGTTATCCGCAACAGCAAGGCGCAAAGCACCCAACGCTTTATCCGAGATTGAACGAAGCTCGTCGCCGGTGACATAGGCCAACTCGCGGCGATGCAAACGACGCTCTACGCCATTTTCTTTCACCATGCGCATCACGGCACACCAGCCTGCTTTCGCGGTGACAACATGCTCACGCATTTCGAAATAGCTGCGCTCAAGTTGCTTGAGCTTGCGGATCAGGTTGTTCATTTCCGCTTCACACATGGTCAGCGCTTTTTCGAGCTGATTACGGCGTGAACGGTTATTGCTCAACGCCGTGTGCAGTTCATCTCGGCGGGCGCGTGCACGTTCTTCTGCCCCGATATCCGCACGAACGCCGATATCCTGCAGCTCTTTATGCAGGTCGGTTAACAGCTCTTTTTTGGTGTCAAAGGAGCTTTTCAACGACGCCATTAACTGGCTGAACTGACTCAGTTGCTGTGCATGGCTACGCAGTGCCTCACGCGAACGGGTACGCTCAGCTTCAGCATGCTCAAGGCGGTTACGCAGTTTTTCATTCAAATCGCTATTGCCATCGAGCATAGCGGCTGAGTCAGAGTAACCAAAGTGCGCACGACGCTGCACCACT
Organism: Buttiauxella gaviniae ATCC 51604; assembly: GCF_001654835.1. Lineage (GTDB taxonomy): Bacteria > Pseudomonadota > Gammaproteobacteria > Enterobacterales > Enterobacteriaceae > Buttiauxella > Buttiauxella gaviniae. The sequence continues at coordinate 438,684 of NZ_LXEP01000031.1, read as the reverse complement.
TCGGTCAGTGCGAACGCCTGCTGGCGCGCATCGCGCTGAACTTGTTGCGCGTACTGATAATCTTCTTTTAGCTGTTCGAACTGCTCAGGGTCACTTTGCAATACCGAAGCCACAGCTTCGAGTTTAACCAACTGATTACCGAACTGATGGAGGAAACGCGCAGCTTCATCTGCTTCATCCAGACGTTCACGAATTTCGTCACAGCGATCGGCCAGAGTTTCGTCATTGAGCAAACTGATACGAGGCAACAGACGGTTAAGTTGATCAACCCCTTCTTTAGCCTGTTCAAATTGCTGACGCTGTTGCTGATTTTCATTTTCGTGGTTGTTGATAGCGCGTTCAACTTCACCACGACGAGTGTTGAGCTGACGAATTTCCACTTCTGGATCATCATCAAATGCCACACCCAAATGTTGCCCAATAAAGCGGCTAAATGACTGGTGTAAACGCTGAGATTTCTGAACATCAAACGACAAAGTCGCGAAACGTTCCGCCAGGGTTTCACGCTCGGCATGGAGGTTTTCAAGGCGATTCTCACGTGCTGCACGGCCAAACAGAGGCAACACTGGCAAACGAGAATAACGCCACTGGCGCTCGGCAGTTTTTACCAGAACAGCAGCATTAAGCTCTTCAACGGTAAACACGCTGTCATCGAATGAAGATGGGTCCCCTTCAATCAGATACAGGTCTTCCGGGCAATCTTCGAGATTATCCAGTTGATCACGAACCAGTGACAAATCTGGCACCACGATTGCGTGACGCGATGGGCCATACAACGCAGAGAAGTACGGTGCGTCATCGATGCTAATGTCGTCATAAATCTCTGACAACAACACGCCGCCAAAGCGTTCAGCCAAGGCATTTAAACGTGGATCTTCAGCGCCACCAGGTTGGCTAAGACGTTCAATTTCATCGTCGATAGCACGTTTACGCGCACCAACTTCATCACGCTCAACCGTAACTTCACGCTCACGCTCAAGCAGTTGCTGCATGTATTCAGTAACTTGCTGGCTGCTTTCAAACTGCTCATGGCTCTGCTCGCACAACTGTGTGAGGCTGGTTTGTGCCACAAGCCAGATTGGCGCGCGGCTTTGGAGGCGTTTAATACGAGACTGAATCTGCTCTTGTTCCTGACGCAAGTTGGCACGCTGGTCGCTGGCGTCTGAAACGCGTTGCTGTAATGTCTCGATGCGTTCAGAAAGTTCTTCGTGCAACACTTCCAAATCTTCAGGATCGAAGTGTTTGCCCTGACGCTTGCAGAACTCAGCAAACATGCGTTCGGCTTCTTGCTGTTCGCGCAGGCGTTGTTCAAGTTCATTAAGGCGCGCTCTGAGCGGCTGAACTTGTTCCATCAGGTGACGCTGGTTATTGCTGTCACGTAGTAATTCACGCGCAACATTCCAGGCTTCACTACGGCTCACTGGACCATTAATAGCAGTGACTAGCTGATAAGCATGCTCAAACTGGCTATGCGCCGTTTGTGCCACACTCATTTTCTGCTCAAGTGTCAGAAGTTTTTCAGTTGTTTCCTGCTCTTTCGCCTGGAATGTTTCCAGCCACTCTTCCGCGCTTTCAGCAGTCAAATCTGGCAAGTGACAAAGCGCACGCGCGCGTTCAAGTGCTTGCAATGCTTGCTGGTATTGAATAGCACGCGTCTGCTGCACATCAAGTGCTTGCTGGTAATCGGCCAGTTGGTTTTTCAGCTCGTCGACTTCCAGCTCGGCAGCTTCCACGCGGGCTTCGTTCTCTTCTTGCTGCTCTGAGGCTTCGGCAACAATTTCATTTTGTTCTTCGAGGCGCATCTGCAGTTCATCGAGATCAGCTTCGTAACGCTCGATTTTTTCCTGCTGGCGAATCGCCGTTTGCACCAGATTCAGGTGGTCACTGGCCGCCTGGTAATCTGTTTCCAGATCCCCTTCCGAGCCGCTGTGTTCAGCAAGCTCACGCGCCATCTCGACATGTTTGTATTGTTCAGCAGCCAGTTGCTTACGGCTGGTCAACAATTCACGGCGGAATTCGAGCGCCTTATCTAAATGAATGCGGCGTTCGTTGGCATGACGCATGTAGTCCGCAGCCACATAGTTGGTGGCTTCAGAAATCAAATGCTTAAACAGGTCACGGTCAGACTGGGTGACGCGAATCGCTTCAAGCGTCATACGGTTTTCACGCAAAGCCGCTTCCATATCCTGGAAGGCTTTACGCACACCGCCGTTTTCTGGCAACAGGTAGTCGCGCAGTGAACGAGTAATGGCACTGGAAATCCCGCCATACAGCGAGGCTTCAATCAGGCGATAGTACTTGCTACGGTCCGAGGCACTGCGCAGACGACGCGCGACAATACCCAAATCGAACATCAGCGAGTGGTAATCAGTAATCGAGTTGAACTGTTTAAATTGAACGCCTTCGATGGCTTCCACTTTATCTTTCAGTTCTTGCAGACTCAGAACGCGAGCCTGACGTTCGTTTAGCGTTTCCGTCAGCAACTGAGTCGGCTGAATAGAGGACGGTAAACCTTGAATCGCAAACGGCTTAATATCGACTTTACGGTCGCGGCCAGCCACTTGTTGCAGACGCACACCGACCACAACACGCTGATTACGTGAGTTGACCACATCGAGCAAGGAGTAGCAGACACCAGCTTTTAACTTGCCGTGCAGACCTTTATCACGTGAACCTGATGTAGCCCCCGCTTCGGTGGTGTTACGGAAGTGCAACAGTGTTAAGTCCGGGATTAGCGCAGTTACAAACGCCGCCATAGTAGTGGATTTACCGGCACCATTACCGCCAGAAAGCGTGGTCACCAGTTCATCTAAATCAAAAGTACGCGCGAAGAAACCGTTCCAGTTAATCAGCGTTAGTGAGCGAAACTTACCGCGTTCAATCATTCCTGTTCATCCTCCGCGTTATCTGAAGCCAATTGCGACTCTTCAGTTTCATCATTGAGTTGCAAACGAGTCTCTACCGGCATCGCTTCACCATCACGGATCATGCGGAGTTGCGCTTCACGCGCATCGTCGCCAGCACGTACATCGGCACCAAAGCGGAATACTGATTCGGTAATGCGGAATTTGCTGCTGTCATGGCCCATAAACCAGATCATACCAAGACGGCGTAAACGCGTTAATGAGGCACGGACTTTTTCTTGCAGCTTTTGACGGTCAAGATCTGAGCCAGTAGAACGGTTATTCACAAGCTTAAGCAGCTTGTTTTCATCCGCAAGCGTCAGCAGCTCATCGTACAGCTCAGCCTGCGTAAAAATACCTTCGTTCGCCAGACGTTCCGGACTCAAATAGAGGTAACAGAGAATCTTACCCACCATCATGTCCAGCTCAGATAGCACTGAGCGCGGGATCAATGTGGTGGAGCGCGGACGCAAATAGAAGAAACCTTCCGGCGCGCGAATCAACTCCACGTTATAACGGGTATAGAACTCTTCCAGTTCATCCTGGAAGTCCATCAAATAAGCATGATTATCCAGTTCATCGAGCCCAACATGGCGACCTGCGCGCAGTTGGCTATCGAGTGCTGGAAATAACGGATTGGCCAACGCCTGTGCCAGTTTTACTGGCATCACTTTTTCAATATTTGTTGATGACATGCGCCTGTACCTTGGCTCCGTAATCGTTAATTGCCTGCCACTGTGGCGGCAAGCCAGTAAAGTCTGCTTCAGCCACACCCAGACGTACTGCCTGGTCGACTACGATTCTCGCCACATCAAAATGGCGTGCGCGTGGGTATTGCGCCAGATAGTCCCGCATGACAACGCCTAAATCTAGTGGCACTTGTCTGGTTTTGTAGACCTGAAGTGCAGCCTCGATCATTGCGGCGAGTTGTTCACGGATTTCATTGAACTCTTCAAATTCCAGATCACTTGGCAGTTCGCCCATAACTTCATCGTCACGCAACGTCATTTCTTCATCGCGCATATCCAGCAGACGATCGGCGTTAGCGTAGGTCAGAGCCCATGGCGCATCGAAATAGTTTTGAACCGACACACGCAGGCGTTGCGCAAAGACGCGGTTTTTATCCATATCGATGGCGGTACGAATGAATTTATGAACATGGCGGTCATAGCCAATCCACAGGTCGATAGCCTGCTGGCCCCAACTGACGATGCGGTCGAGTTTGCTTTGCAGATCAAACACCAGACGGTCAACAAAGTGCAGATCGTCGCGGCCCAGAATCGAATCTTGAATACGCAATAAATTTGCCTGCAATTTATCGCCCGCAGCTTCCAGGGTGTCCTGCAACTCACGCAACGTGCCAGAAGTTTCCGACAACAGCATTTCGCAGCTGGAGATGGCCGCACGCCAGTCTTTGTTCAGCAGTTGCGCGATATCATCTTTAACCTGTTGCTGGTGTTCATCCATGATGCGCTGTGTGAGATCGATGCTGTCAAAAATCTCGGCGACGGAATATTTCAATGGCGCGAAAACGTTGCGGTGCCAGTGGAACTCATCACCGCCTTCATCCGCAGAGTCGGCTGCACGTTTCAATTCGCCTGCAACTATCGACAATTGCATAGATAAACGCAGCGTTGAAAACTCACGCTGGCGGATGTAGTAATCGGTAATGCCAATACCGAGGGGCGTAAGGCGATAAATGGCATTGCCTTCATTGATTTCACTGACGAAACGGTTGATCAAACGCTGGCGCACCATGTCATTGATGGCGTTGTTGGCACGAACGTTAATTGTTTCGCTGGTCTGATCAAAGCCTTCGCTCACGTAACGGAAAGCGTCAATCAGCTCGCCTTCACTCATTTCGCCGTCTAGCCGCTCACCGTTTAGGGTCGCGATCGCCAACAGAAACGTCAGACGCTCTGTAGGTAGCGAAATCGAGTAGTCATTTTTCCTGGCCCAGGCAACCAGCTCCGGCACTGTCTGGGAAACATCACTCATAATTTTTCCTTGGCTCAAGCGGCTTGATTGCTGTCACGTGGATATAACGGCCGAGGCTAACAAAAGGTTCCTGGCGGCAATAACGCGTTTCCAGTTCAAGCAAATTCTCAAAACCATCGTGTTGTTTATGCTTATCACGCAAGTAATCGTGGAATACTCGCACACCGGTTTTACCGGTAATCTGCCAGCCAATTTGCTCCAGCCAGTGATAGACCTGTTCTGGCTGTAGCGGATTGTCAGGCGAAAGCGTTTTCCGTTTGTTCTTTTTCATACCCTGAAGAACATATTCAAAGTTGCCGACAAACATGTTCCGCATCAGCAAGCCGTTAGCATTGTAGAACATCAGGGATAATGCACCGCCGGGTGCAAGGCAATCCCATAATGTTTTGAGTACGGCTTGCGGATCTACGACCCATTCCAGCACCGCGTGAAACAATATCAGATCAACCGGTTTTTCCAAATGTTGGCCAATATCTTGAGCGGAGGAATGAACGAAATGCATGTTGTCGCTCACACCTTTCTCTTCGGCCTGAGCCTGAGCCCGGGAAATCATCTCAGCGGAAACATCACAAAGCAGAACTTCGTGGCCCCGCTGCGCAAGACCACACGCCGTTTGCCCTTCGCCGCCACCCGCATCCAAAACGCGGATTTTTTCAGGCATGGTTGCCAGCAAAGCATCAAGGTCTTGCCATAAGATGGCTTGGCGGAGCTGTCCTTTGGTTGTACCGTAAATGTTGCGTGAGAACTTCTCAGCAATATCATCAAAATTGCGGTCACGCACGGGTACGGCTCCATGGGGGAAAAGGGTTCATACGAGAAAGTGGGTATTTTGGCACAGCTGCGCCAGGAATGAACCCGTCTGGTGTAATATCACCAGCGTTTGCCTACTATATGGCTAAAAAGGACCCATAATTCATGCTTTTTATCCTGAAAAAATTTATTGGTGGGCTACTGCTGCCTCTCCCTTTTTTATTATTGATGATGGGGGTGGCACTTTGCTTGTTGTGGTTCACTCGTTGGCAAAAAAGCGCCAAAGCGCTATTAAGCGTGAGCTGGTTAGTTTTACTGCTAATTAGCCTGCAACCGGTGGCCGACAAAATGCTCAAACCCATAGAAGATACCTACCCAACCTGGCGTGGTTCTGAGAAAGTGGACTATATCGTGGTACTCGGCGGCGGCTATACATGGAACCCAGAATGGGCACCAAGTTCCAATCTCATTAGCAATAGTTTGCCTCGTCTGGCCGAAGGGGTGCGCTTATGGCAGGCAAATCCAGGTGCGAAAATGATCTTCACGGGCGCCAGAGCAATGACCAACCCGGTGAGTACCGCTGAAGCGGGTGCGCGAGTTGCCGAAAGTTTAGGTGTACCGCGCTCGCAAATAATTACCCTTGATGAACCAAAAGATACTGAGGAAGAAGCCGCTGCGGTGGCAAAAACGATTGGCCAGCAACCATTCTTATTGGTGACTTCAGCTTCCCACCTACCAAGGGCGATGATTTTCTTCCGCAATGCCGGTTTGCACCCTATTCCTGCACCAGCTAACCAATTGGCAATTGAATCACCGCTAAATCCTTGGGAGCGCATAATTCCATCGCCAATTTGGTTAATGCATAGCGACCGTGTTGGCTACGAAACCCTCGGTCGCATATGGCAGTGGTTGAAAGGGCCGTCAGGCGATCCAGGGAAGTAAGTTTTTCGCAGCCACATCGAAGGCGGGTCGATTAAGTCGGCCCGTCTGTAGTAATTGCGCTACGCCATCCCACAGAATATACAACCAACGTCGCCACAGAAATGACTCCGCAACCGGAGCTCGTTGTAAATAATGCCACAGCAGGCTTTCTGACTGGCCGGGCTCAAACAAACGAAATATTTCATATTCACGCGGCGCCCAAAGCATGGTTCCAGGATTGACGATCGCCAGAAGCTGATCGCTACGCCCATCTTTTAACATACTGCTAAGCGTAAAGTTGCCATGCACCAGTACACAGTTGTCGTTAAAGTCTTCGAATAAACGCGGCAAACACTCGCGGGTGCGGAATAAAATGCGCCTGTCTTGCATCGTCAGGCCATTATTGGGGTATTGATTGATGGTTGCCCACAATGTTTCAACATGCTGCCGATACCATGATGGCCAGATATTTTCTTGTGTGTTGTCGACGTTGCCGACACATCCACGGCTATCGACGCGATGCCAGGCGAGAAGCCCTTCAACAATTTGATCTTTTAGATGATCCCAACGATCGGGGGTGCGAGTTGGCGCTTCAACAGGAACACCCCGTAGACGCTCCATTAACAGCACATCTGGCCCCGGCGTCTCGTCATGAGTCACCACGCCATAAACCACAGGCATGCGAATCGTTCCGGAACGCGCTAGCATGGATATTTTCCAGGCTAGCTGAGCTGCGAGCCCCGGAGTACTAAAACTTTTAGCCAGCAATGACATCGCATTGCCGTCACTGTCATACAGCGACCACAAGGTGCTATTTGGCTGTTCATTGATACATTCAATCCGGCTTAGTTTTTCACCCAGCAGATGACTCAATTCCTTGCGTAGCAACTCCATGACTCATTACCCCTGACAACACTGGTGGTTTTATAATGAGCCTGCGCACGAAAGTTGTCATCACCTCAGATCAATATGCCTTCAGATAATAAAAAACCGGCGCTCAGCACCGGTTTTTTTCTAAGCATTGATACCTGCAGATTAAATCATCGCTTGTCGTACACGTTCTAAATCTTCCGGCGTATCAACACCAATACTCGGGACTTCTTTCGCAACCGCAACATGGATTTTTTCACCATTCCACAGTACGCGCAACTGTTCGAGCATTTCGATTTGCTCAAGCTGGCTTGGCTCCCAAGTCACGTAGCGGCGGATGAAACCTGCGCGATAGCCGTAGATACCGATGTGACGTAAAAGGGAATCACCGATCTGTTCACGCGATTGTGCAAAGCGGTCTCTGTCCCATGGAATGGTCGCACGAGAGAAATAGAGCGCGTAACCCTGCGCATCCATCACCACTTTTACTGCATTCGGGTTAAACGCTTCTTCAGCGGAGTCGATTGGCACAGCAAGCGTTGCCATACCCGCCTGACTGTTCGCAAGATTGCTGGCAACCTGGCTAATGATCGCCGGTGGGATCATTGGCTCATCGCCCTGCACATTCACAATCACGGTGTCATCGCTAAAACCGCATTTTTCAATGACTTCAGCAAGACGCTCGGTGCCGGACTGATGATCAGCGCGAGTCATACAAACTTCGCCGCCCGCGGCTTCCACTGCACGAGCAACATCCTCATGATCGGTTGCCACAATGATACGTTCAGCACCCGATTCGCGAGCACGTTCCATAACGTGAACGACCATCGGTTTGCCATTGATATCTTTTAGCGGTTTGCCCGGCAAGCGTGTAGACGCGTAGCGAGCAGGAATTATGGCCACAAAACTCATGGATTTTTCTCGTCAGAGGTCAGAACTCGAGCTTCAGTCTCCAGCAGCACTGGAATACCATCGCGCAGTGGAAACGCCAGATGATCAGGTTTGCAGATAAGCTCCTGCTTTTCCTGATTAAAGTAGAGCTTGCCGTTACAAACAGGACAAGCAATGATTTCAAGTAATCGATGATCCATGGTTACTCCAGAATGGCTGCCATCAAAGGCAGCAGAATAACATAACTTACTCGCTCTCCGGGCTAATTTCCCAGCCTTCACCCCAGGATGCCGCTAACGTGGCGGGAATATTCCCGAGGCGAATCAAGGTTGCACCCTGCCAATGAGCAAAATCGTTTAGTGCCTTGTGTAAGCCGTTAATCAATGATTGCTCAGGCTTAATACCTTCTTCAAGATAGAGACTGATAATTTCCAGCTCGTCACTCTTGCGATGCATTTTGGCGTCCATTCTTCCCACCAACGCGCCTTGATGTAACAGCGGCAGGACAAAATATCCGAACTTGCGCTTAATCGCCGGGGTATAACATTCGAGGCGATAAGAGAAGTTAAACAGCACTTCTGCACGCTTGCGGTCCCAGACGACAGGATCGAACGGCGATAGCACCGCACTATGAGTGGCACGCAGGGTATTTTTCTCAGCTTTTTCCAGCAAAGGCCATAGATCGCGGTGCAACCACATTTCGCCAATTCCCTCGACATCAACGGGAATGACGATGCCCTTTACCTGCCATTGAGCTAGCAGTGGCTTGATTGAGACATGCTTCAGGCGATAATAATCAGCCAGCCATTCAGTACGAAAAATGCCAAGGCTGCGCGCGCTGTTTTCCAGCATTTGCTGTTCGGCATCGGCTTGCTGTATGAGGTGCAAATCGTCATTCCAGTTCGGCATCACCCGTGAGGTAAGATCGTATACACGCTGGAAATTGCGGCGCTCGACCACCATCACTTTCCCTGCGGTAAACAGGCCTTCAAGATGCTTTTTATGCGGTTTCCATTCCCACCAGCCGCTGGCACCTTTGCGAGGGTGCTCAAAATCGACAGAACGCACCGGGCCATTGATCTCGATGTGTGTTAAGAGTTTTTCGATCTCATCGGCGTGCACCACCATCCATTCCGCGCGGTATTTCCAGCCCATTTTTTCGGGATTGAGCATGCGGTGGCGTATCAGCGAAAAATCTTTTCTCGGTAAAAAACAGGCTTCATGCGCCCAATACTCCATCAAATAACCATTCACCAGCGCATCATCAAGCCAGGTTTGTGGGTAACTGCCTAATCGGCTGAACAGCACCAGGTAAGGGCTGCGCGCAACAATATTGATGGTATCAATTTGCAGAAGGGACATGCGGGAAATAGTGGCAACAACATCGGCGGGTTTAGCACGGCGACGAGGCTTTACTAATAAGCCTTGTGCCGCAAGGTGCAGATGACGTGCGGCACGTAAAGTCAGTTGCGGTACAGACATGGAGGATACCTGTCGTCAGCAAACTCAAATGCTGATGCAGTAACGTAGACTTATCGCACCAGCGCCAATAGTAACTGCAATAATTCGTCGGCCTGGGGTTGTGCAAGATGTGCGTCGACCGGCAAATACCACCAGTTATCGTGCCCTGTAACGAAAACACGGCATTTAACTGCATCTTTTTCAGTCATCAGTAAGGTTTGCCCCGGCTGGACTAATTTAACCACATCACTTTCACTCAGAGCCTGATGGTCTGCGAGGCTAACCGTATTAACTGGAGTCACGCCACATTGCTGCAAAGTAGCAAAAAAACGAGGCGGATGGCCAATTCCTGCCATGGCGACCACGTTTTCCAGTGTGTGTACAGGTCGGTGCTCACCAGTAAGTAAATTAACCGCATCGCCCGGGCGCAGCGTCATGGCTATTTCACCAGCCTGAGCATTGCCACCATTGGTGATAATTGCATCGACAGAAGCAAGGCGCCCCGTTCTCTCACGCATTGGACCGGCAGGAAGCCACCAGCCGTTACCGAACCGCCTGACACCATCAACAACCACAATTTCTTTATCACGCCCGAGGGCGTAATGCTGCAAGCCGTCATCTGTAATAATCAGCTGTGGCTGTACTTTTTCCACCAGCATTTGCACAGCATCATTTCGACGGGGCGCAACCGCTACAGCAGCACCAGTGCGTTGATAAATAAGGACGGGTTCATCGCCTGCCTGCAACGTCGTCGTGTTCTGGTCAAGTAACAACGGATAATGCTCAGATTTACCGCCATAACCGCGAGAAACAACACCAACGCGAACTCCGCGCTCCTGTAGCTGTTCGACAAGCCAGATAACAACCGGCGTTTTACCGTTACCTCCGGCAGTCAGGTTACCCACGACCACCACAGGTACCGGCGCACACCAGGTTTTTTTAAAACCTAATCGATAACTAAGACGAATAGCACCGCTCACCAGGCCATAAAGCCAGGAGAGCGGTAAGAGCAAAAGGTAGAGAGGAGATTTCCCCGACCAAATGCGCTCTATCATTGGCCGAATTGCATCCTGTGCAATTGCGCGTAAACACCGCGATGCTCAATCAGTTCTGCGTGTGGGCCACGTTCCACGATACGGCCATCTTCAACAACCACGATCTCATCAGCCTGTTCGATGGTTGATAGGCGGTGAGCAATAACCAGCGAAGTACGGTTTTTCTGGAGTTCATCAAGTGCCGCCTGAATAGCACGTTCTGATTCAGTATCCAGCGCAGAGGTCGCTTCATCCAGAATCAGGATTGGGCTATCACGCAACAATGCACGGGCAATAGCGATGCGCTGACGCTGACCACCTGAAAGCAACACGCCATTTTCACCAATGACAGTATCGAGGCCATTTTCCATTTTATTGATGAAGTCCATGGCGTAGGCCATGCGCGCGGCATTCTCGATATCGCTACGGCTATACTGTTCAGTACGTGCGTAAGCAATGTTGTTGGCAATCGTGTCATTAAACAAATGGACGTTTTGTGAAACCAGAGCAACCTGGTTACGCAAAGAAGATAAGGTGTATTCACGAATATCTACGCCATCAATGGTAATGCTACCTTCCTGAATATCGTAAAAACGCGTCATCAGGCTGGCGATGGTTGATTTACCTGAGCCGGAACGCCCCACCAGTGCCACTGTTTTACCAGCTGGAATGGTCAGGTCGATTTTACGCAGAGCAGGTATTTCACGACCAGGATAGGTAAAGGTCACGTCACGGAATGCAACATCACCTTTCGCACGTTCAATGACGCGAGTTCCTTCGTCTTTCTCTTGCTCGGAATCGAGAATTGAGAACAGAGTCTGGCATGCCGCCATACCGCGCTGGAACTGGGCGTTGACGTTAGTCAGCGATTTCAGTGGGCGCATCAGGGCAATCATAGAAGAGAACACAACGGTGATAGTACCCGCTGTCAGCGTTTCCATGACACTTGGGAAGCTTGCCGCATAAATCACGAACGCCAGCGCCAGAGATGCAATCAGCTGAATAATCGGGTCAGAAATAGACGAAGCAGATACCAGTTTCATACCCTGGCGACGCATACGGTTACTGACTTTGTTGAAACGCTCGGTTTCCACTTCCTGACCGCCAAAAATCAATACTTCTTTGTGGCCTTTCAGCATCTGCTCTGCACTGGTCGTTACCTGCCCCATCGTGTTTTGCATATTTTTGCTGATATTACGGAAACGTTTGGAGACCATGCGAATAGCAAAGGAAACGATAGGCGCAAGGACTATCAGGATCAGCGAAAGCTGCCAGCTATACCAGAACATCAGCACGAATAGGCCAATGATGGAGGCGCCTTCACGTACAACTGTTATCAATGCGCTAGATGAAGATGACGCAACTTGTTCAGAGTCGTAGGTAATACGGGAAAGCAGTGTACCTGTGGACTGTTGATCAAAGAACGAAACTGGCATTCCCATCATATGGCTGAACAAGCGACGACGCATGTTCATTACTACCTGCCCTGAAACCCAGGAAATGCAATAGCTTGAGACATAGCTTGTGATACCGCGCATCACCATAAGCCCGATGACAACCAGTGGCATCCATAACAAAACGGATTTATCCGTTTTACCAAAACCATCATCCAGTAACGGTTTGAGCAGCGATAACATAAACGTATCGCTGGCTGCGTTGAGGATTAACGCAATCCCAGCCACGATCAGACCAGCTTTAAAAGGCGCAATCATCGGCCATAGACGGCGGAAGGTCTGCAATGTGGAGAGATCTTTATCGTTCTGCATTAAGTCGAACCAGCATTTGATGAAATAGCCGCATATTCTACCCATTATCCCGAGATACACCAAACCACTGATGATACCAACGGGGTGAAATTTGTGCTCTGAAGCTATTGATTTGCCATTTATCACTATTTATGTCGATAGTGAGTTGGCCCGATTGCGCGGTGTCATACCATTTGTACCCCTGCGACTGGTAACGTTGAACTACTTTTGCAGATGGCAAATGCCAGGCGTTATAGCGCGATGAAGAAGATAACGCAGCACTTCCAGCGACGGCACGTAACAAAGGTGCACTCGAAGATGTACGGCTACCATGATGAGGGACCTGAATAATATCAGCATATAAGGTACCCCATCGCCTCTTCAGCATAGCTAATTCCGCTTCCGCTTCCACATCTCCGGTTAATAAAATGCGAACGTTACCGTCACTGACCATCACCACGCATGAACCATTATTACCTTTCATGGCTGGCTGTGCAGGAGGCCACTGGACGGTAAATTGTAAACCCTGCCATTGCCATTGATCCCCTTGAAAACATGAGTGATGCCCTTCCCAGCGCAGCGGGCTGCGAATTTTTAGTGCTGGCCATGCACGTTGCAAACTGGGCAAACCACCACGGTGGTCAAGATGTTCATGACTGATGACCACTTGTTCGAGCGATAAATGGTGCCAGCGCAACCAGGGAATAATAATTTGCTGGCCTACGTCACCGTCAGGCCAGGCGTTGCCGGTATCGTACAGAAATACTTTTCCCTGCCGGACAATAGCAATTGCCAGCCCATGCCCTACGTCCAGCATAGTGACTTGCCACGAACCATCTTTTTCTTCTGTTCGCAAAGTGGGCATAACCAATGACACCATCAGAGCCATTATTGACAGGCACGAACTGCGCCACAAGGCTAAACGATGAATAACAACAGCTAGCCAACCACTCAAACTCAGAACCTGAAACCGTTTATCAACGTCCAGCCAACCTTCAGGCAGCAGAGAAAGAGCCTTGAAAAGTAGAGCCAGCAAGCGATCGACGCCCCACCAGAGATATTCTCCTGCCCACGGAATATCGGTAATGACCAGGCCTGCCAGCAACGCTGGGACCACGGCAAATGAAATCAGTGGCACTACGAATAGGTTCGCGATCAATGCGCTAAGACTCATCCCATGGAAAATTAATATCTGCAGCGGCATCAGTAAAAACATGATGCCAATTTGCAGATGCAATAAGGCTAATGGATATCGATAAAACCATTTTGCGGTCTTCAGGCTTCTAGGTAGTGGTATCCACTGATACCAAAAAATCAGTGCGGCTACGGCCAGTGCCGATAACCAAAAGCTATCTGACAAAACCGTCAGTGGGTCGGATATCAAAATCCCGCTTATGCAGCAGAGCCAGACCTCCCAACCAGACCAGTTTCTGCCTTTTAGCCGGAGCAATAGCCATATTATTACGCCAATGAATGCCCTTATCGCGGGTGGGTTTCCTCCTGCAAGCCAGGTATAAATCCCTGCGGCGAAAACACTGGCGATTAACGGTAACCTGAAATGAATACGGTGCGCCGGGAAACTCAGTTGCACTAAACGTGCAACTAACCACCCCATCATCGCTGCCAGTGAAATATGCATCCCTGAAATAGCCATCAGATGTGCGGTTCCCGTCTGGCGCAACAGGTTCTTTTGCTCGTCGCTCATTCCAGACCGCTCTCCAAATACCAGCGCCAGAATGATGCCCTGATAAGGCAACGACTGGGTTATGGCGGTGACATGAGCAAGCCAACGGGCACGCAAATTACAGCTTCCTGTCACGCTTTGGGCCGAGATAATACGCGCACTGAGCGGTTGGCGCTGAGCAAGCGCATAGCGTTGACTATCAAAACCCCCAACATTGAGTTGCCCGTGCACAGGGCGCAGATGCACTTTCATGCGCCAGCGCTGTCCTGCGCATGTGCTATTCGGGAAGTATTCTCCCCGAACTCGAATACCAACAGATGGGAAAACTCTTAGCCCTTCCAACGATACTATTCTCAACTCATGATTCTCTTTGCCATCGCTGCGGTCCATAACCGCCTCCACAGTTACGGGTTTGCCTGTCCACTTTTCGAAGGGTGCCAGGCTTTCTTTTGCATTGATTAGCGCCCAGCAAAAGCACAGCAGAATAAACGCGACATAACGCGCTAAGCGGTACGGAATAAAGGCAATGCATAAAGAGGCAGCGAGCAGCGCGGCTATAACTGGAAATTGTGGGATAGCGGCTAACCACATTAATGGCGCGATGCCGATAATTGAGCAAAAGCAGAACCCTGTTAGATTCCTCACATGCACCTCCTTGTTACAAGGAGTTTGAGGCATCCTGGTATTGGCGTCTGTAGGGGGTTCTTAACTCTACGAGAAGGGTTCCAGAGCTTTAATGCTGGATGAAAAAATATTACAGAGTTTTGCGAGTGGCCTCGAAAACAGCCCATTCAGATATAAAAAAACGGCACCCGAAGGTGCCGTTCTTAAGAATCAAATCCGAAGATTTAATTGCCGTAAATGTTGGCGCGGTCACGTAATTCTTTACCTGGTTTAAAGTGCGGAACGTATTTGCCTTCCAGATCCACTTTATCGCCAGTTTTAGGGTTACGTCCGGTGCGAGGTGCGCGATAGTGTAAGGAAAAACTGCCGAAACCCCGGATTTCAATACGCTCACCTTGGGCGAGAGTAGAGGCCATATGCTCCAGCATCTCTTTAACTGCATCTTCTACAGCTTTCGCCGGGATGTGAGATTGCTGAGTTGCAAGTCTTTCTATCAATTCTGACTTGGTCATGATTCCTCCGGTTTCCTTTCAGGAAAATTAACTTACACCTATCAATCGAACAAGGGCGGCCGTAGCCGCCCTGATTTAGTGCTCGGACGATTACTCGCCTTTAGCTGCTTTGAATGCTTCAGCCATAGCGTTAGAGAAGTTCGGTGCATCTTCCTGTTTGTTGTTAACAGTAGCGATTGCATCTTTCTCGTCAGCTTCGTCTTTAGCACGAACAGACAGGCTCACAACACGGTTTTTACGGTCAACGCCGGTGAATTTAGCTTCAACGTCGTCGCCTACGCTCAGAACCAGAGTTGCATCTTCAACGCGGTCACGGGAAGCTTCAGAAGCACGCAGGTAGCCTTCTACGCCATCTGCTAATTCAACTGTAGCACCTTTCGCGTCAACTGCTGTTACTTTACCAGTAACGATAGTACCTTTCTTGTTCAGTGCAACGTAGTTGTTGAACGGATCTTCTGCGAGTTGTTTAACACCCAGGGAGATACGCTCACGTTCTGCGTCAACTTGCAGAACCACAGCCGCGATTTCGTCGCCTTTCTTGTATTCACGAACTGCTTCTTCGCCTGCAACGTTCCAGGAGATATCAGACAGGTGAACCAGGCCGTCGATGCCACCGTCCAGGCCGATGAAGATACCGAAGTCAGTGATAGACTTGATTTTACCTTCAACGCGGTCGCCCTTGTTGTGGGTTTCAGCGAACAGCTGCCATGGGTTAGATTTGCACTGCTTCAGACCCAGGGAGATACGACGACGTTCTTCGTCGATATCCAGAACCATAACTTCCACTACATCACCAACGTTAACAACTTTGGATGGGTGGATGTTTTTGTTGGTCCAATCCATTTCGGAAACGTGAACCAGGCCTTCAACGCCTTCTTCGATTTCTACGAAGCAGCCGTAATCAGTCAGGTTAGTCACGCGACCAGTCAGTTTGGTACCTTCTGGATAACGCTTAGCGATTGCGACCCATGGATCTTCGCCCAGTTGTTTCAGACCCAGAGACACACGAGTACGCTCACGGTCGAACTTCAGTACTTTAACGGTAATTTCATCGCCAACATTCACGATTTCGCTTGGATGCTTAACGCGTTTCCATGCCATATCAGTGATGTGCAGCAGGCCGTCAACGCCGCCCAGATCAACGAATG
This sequence comes from Buttiauxella gaviniae ATCC 51604, assembly GCF_001654835.1. GTDB lineage: Bacteria > Pseudomonadota > Gammaproteobacteria > Enterobacterales > Enterobacteriaceae > Buttiauxella > Buttiauxella gaviniae. The sequence continues at coordinate 422,143 of NZ_LXEP01000031.1, read as the reverse complement.
CACCGTAGTCAGTAAGGTTCTTAACGATACCTTTAACTTCCATGCCTTCTTGCAGGTTTTCCAGCAGTTGATCACGTTCTGCGCTGTTTTCGGATTCGATAACTGCACGACGAGAAACAACAACGTTGTTACGCTTCTGGTCCAGCTTGATGACTTTGAACTCAAGCTCTTTGCCTTCCAGGTGCAGAGTGTCACGTACCGGACGAACATCTACCAGTGAACCTGGCAGGAACGCACGAATACCGTTCAGCTCTACAGTGAAGCCACCCTTAACTTTGCCGTTGATGATACCGACCACAGTTTCAGCTTCTTCGTAAGCTTTTTCCAGCGTGATCCAAGCTTCGTGACGCTTAGCTTTTTCACGGGACAGCAGAGTTTCGCCAAAGCCATCTTCAACAGCGTCCAGAGCAACATCAACTTCGTCACCAACCTGGATTTCCAGTTCGCCAGCAGCATTTTTGAACTGCTCAATCGGAATTGCAGATTCAGATTTCAGACCGGCGTCAACCAGTACTACGTCTTTATCGATAGAAACTACAACACCGCGAACGATGGAACCCGGACGGGTTTCGATTGTTTTAAGGGATTCTTCAAAGAGTTGAGCGAAAGATTCAGTCATGTTGTTAATCTTCAAGGTTCTTTAGTTTAACGTCCATTTAGCATCCCGCCGAATGGGGTTGTTTCACATACCCCGCCATTGGCTCCATGCCGACAGGGTTTAGGTTACAGGGGTAAAAATCTACCCGATATGTCAGGATACCACTATGGCAATATCATGACAAATATGACAAAACAGACACCAGCACAATATTGACTATTGAGCTGGTGTTAAAATTTTCTGCGCGTATGTCAGCGCTTGTTTGATGACTTCGTCAATTGACATGCTGGTTGAATCCAGCACCAACGCATCTGCGGCTGGCACTAACGGTGCTACTGCACGGTTACGGTCACGATCATCACGTTCTTTAATTTCTGCCAAAAGGCGCTCAAAGTTAACACTAAAGCCCTTCTCCTGCAACTGCAGCATACGCCTTTGGGCACGCTCTTCAGATGAGGCATCAAGGAAGATTTTTACCGGTGCATCAGGGAAAACGACTGTTCCCATATCACGTCCATCAGCAATCAGGCCAGGAGCCTCTCTGAACGCACGCTGACGGCGTAACAACGCCTCACGTACACGAGGAAAAGCGGCAACCTGAGAAGCTGCATTTGCCACGTCCTGCGTACGGATTTCCGCGCTGACGTCTTCTCCTTCAAGAATGACTTCCAGCTCGCCATTGTTGGCAACAAAGCGCACATCAAGATGTGCCGCCAGTGGAACCAGGGCATCTTCAGATGTAACGTCAACCTGGTGATGCAAAGCCGCTAATGCCAGAACTCGATAAATGGCTCCAGAATCAAGAAGATGCCATTGCAACGCTTCCGCCATGGCCTTACAAAGCGTGCCTTTTCCTGCGCCGCTTGGGCCATCAATCGTTATTACCGGGGCGGGTGCCGTCATCGTACTCTCCTCTCGCTGGAATTGCGGATCTAAAATATCAACGCCGCATATTATACGCCGCCAGATTACTGACCGTTATCTTTCCTGCCAATTATCGTAGTTAATGAGGCTGAGTGTAGAAGAATTGCGCAACTTGAGGTGGGGCTGGAAAAAACCAGCCCCAAATTCAGAGAGGTAGTTTATTTTTTATCTGCTGCTATGCGGTCACGGACATTTTGCGCACGTTCAGCTGATGGTGGATGTGAATCAAACATAGACTTCGATGTACCACCATCAAGCGTTGCAAGCTTAGCAAAACTGCTTGCCAGTCCTTGAGTATTGATTTTGCGTTTTTTTAGGAGATCATATGAGAAATCATCAGCCTCTGACTCTTCACTGCGCGAGAACGTCGCATTAACCGCCGCTTCGGCTAAATCACCAAGTTGTGACTGAGATAACTGTGATGCCACTCCGCTGGTTGCAGAAACTGCGTCCTTGGCCGCCATAGTGGCATAGGCTGTTTGCAGTTTTTCCTTTGAATGACCCAAGGCTACGTGACCCATTTCATGACCAAGAACACCTTCAACTTCGTTATCGGTCATCATGTCCATTAAGCCGCTGTAGACACGTACACAGCCGTTGGCCATCGCCCAGGCATTTATATCGCTGGTCAAATACACTTTATAATTTACTGGTGTACCGTCGACCTGATCCCCAAGGGCCTTGGCAATTTTGTTCAAGCGTTTGGCATATTTGCTGGATTTACCCGCGAGTTGGTTTTCACTATCTGCTTGTTTACAGGACTGGTTTGCCACTGCCTTAACATCCGCATCGCTGAGTGTTGCGGCTTTGAAGGCCGACATTCCGGACGATACCAGTTTATCGCCATTCATGTTCTTACACGCTACCAAAGATCCCACCATTAACACTGCCAATACTACCTTTTTGAAAGTCTTCATAGTTATCTTCCGTTGATGAGCTATACATGAAACAAATCATCGATTTGTTGATCAAATCGGACGTGAGATTAACAGTGGTACAAGCAGGTGCAATAAAAGCGGAGGTACGAAAACGGAGTTGATCTTATGCGGGATATTGAGAATTTACTCCGGCACTCAACGTTACCGGAGCAAATGGTGGTGCATTACTTGAGGGTGCTAATACGCGCTAACTGCTCAAAATAGTCCGGAAAAGTTTTCGCGGTACATTTCGGGTCAAGGATAGTTACTGGTGTGTCTGACAACGCCACCAGCGAGAAACACATCGCCATACGGTGATCGTTATAAGTGCCGATTTCAGCAACTTGGAGCTGAGCAGGTGGCGTCACAGTAATGTAATCTTCGCCCTCTTCCACCACCGCTCCGACTTTACGCAACTCTGTTGCCATCGCGCTCAGGCGGTCAGTCTCTTTCACACGCCAGTTATAAATATTACGCAGCGTGGTAGTGCCTCTGGCAAACAAGGCCGCCGTTGCGATTGTCATCGCAGCATCTGGAATATGGTTCATATCCATATCAATGGCGTTAAGTTCCCCGCGCTCACAGGAGATGAAATCATCGCCCCAGGTAATTTTTGCACCCATTTTTTCCAGCACATCAGCAAAGCGGATATCGCCTTGTACGCTGTTACGGCCAATACCCGTGACTTTTACCGTACCGCCTTTAATTGCACCAGCCGCGAGGAAGTAAGAAGCAGAAGAGGCATCGCCTTCCACCAGATACGCGCCCGGTGAAATGTACTGCTGGCCGCCACGAATAACAAAGCTGCGGTAATCACGGTTTTCGACTTCTACACCAAAAGTTTTCATCAGGTGTAGGGTGATATCGATATACGGTTTCGATACCAGCTCACCTTTAATGGTGATTTCGGTGTCGCTTGCCGCCAGTGGAGCAGTCATTAACAGCGCCGTCAGGAACTGGCTGGATACACTACCATCAACCGAAACCTGGCCGCCGCTAAAACCGCCACGCAAACGCAGCGGCGGGTAATTCTCCTGCTCCAGATAATCAATCTGAGCACCACCCTGACGTAATGCATCAACCAGATGACCAATTGGACGTTCTTTCATGCGCGGTTCACCCGTCAGCACGATGTTATTGCTGCCCAGACACAGTGCCGCCGCCAGTGGACGCATCGCCGTACCTGCGTTTCCTAAGAACAGTTCCAGCTCGCCTGACGCTTGCAGTGGACCACCCATGCCAGTCACTTCGCAACGCGTGCGGTCAGCAGAAAGCGTATAGCTCACGCCCAGTGCTTTCAGCGCGTTAAGCATATGACGCACATCGTCGCTATCCAGCAAATTAGTCAGTTCAGTGGTGCCATTAGCCAGCGCTGCCAGCAACAGAGCTCGGTTAGAGACACTTTTTGAACCAGGAAGATTAATTGTGCCGTCGACAAGGGCGATGGGTTGTAACGTCAGGGATTCCAGCATGGGGAAAATACTCTCAACTCAAACAGAATAAAAACCCCGCGAAGCAAGTCGCGGGGAGAATAACAACGAGCAACGATTAACCGTGGCGACGTTCGAAGTCGACCATAAAATTGGTTAACGCTTGTACGCCTTCGAGCGGCATCGCATTGTAGATGGATGCGCGCATTCCACCCACAACACGGTGGCCCTTCAATGCATGCAGACCAGCGGCAAACGACTCTTCCAGGAAGACTTTATCAAGTGCGCTATCAGCTAACTGGAACGGAATGTTCATGCGCGAACGGTTAGCTGAAGCAACATCGTTACGGTAGAAGTCGCTTTTATCGATAACACCATATAACAACTCAGCTTTTGCTTTGTTGATTTTGTCCATTACTTCGACGCCACCCTGCTCTTTCAGCCACTTAAATACCAGGCCGGAAAGATACCAGGCAAACGTAGGTGGGGTGTTAAACATGGAGTCGTTTTCGTTTAGCACGGTGTAGTCAAGAATTGACGGACACGCTTTATGCGCCTTGCCGAGCAAATCTTCACGCACAATAACTAACGTCAAACCCGCAGGACCAATGTTTTTCTGCGCGCCTGCGTAAATCACACCAAAGCGGCTGACATCCATTGGATGCGACAAAATAGAGGATGAGTAGTCAGCTACCACGACTTTATCGCCGAAATTCGGCGTTTCATGAGTCGCGATACCGTCAATAGTTTCATTCGGGCAATAGTGCAGGTAGGCACTGTTTTCAGAAACCTGCCACTCGCTCATCGGTTTGATGGCACGCAGGCCGTCGATGGTAACTTTGGCATCAATAACATTCGGAGTGCAGTATTTATGAGCTTCTTTTACAGCACTGCTCGCCCAGTAACCGCCATCAACATAATCAGCGGTAGTTTTGTCGCCCAGCAGGTTTAACGGTACACCAGCAAATTGGCCGCGACCACCGCCGTGACAGAACAAAACTTTGTAGTTTGAGGGGATTTGCAGGAGATCACGAAAATCTTTTTCAGCTTCTTCAGCGACCTCAATAAACTCTTTACCACGATGGCTAATCTCCATTACGGAGGTGCCTAAGCCTTGCCAGTCGCAGAGTTCAAGTTGCGCACGACGAAGCACTTCAGCCGGCAGCATTGCCGGGCCGGAACTAAAATTGTATACCTGAGCCATTTCCCCTCACCACGCTTAAAGCAATAAGTTTTATCACGCTATCGGTTTTATCACTCAGATGCAGAGGCTGCAACGGTTAATCAGGCATGGCTGGGTAATGTGCGCAAAATCACACAACATAATCAACTAGTGGCTGAATTAAATGCCCGATAACCGCCCGTCACGTCACTCGCGTGGCGGTACAGGCTTTGACCCAGAACTTGTGTTCACAACGTGGGCAAGGCGTTTCATCCCCGGCATTAAGTGTCACCACTTCGCTGCAGTGAATACAGGCGTAATCTGCATCTTCAGGGACTTTAAGAAACCGTTCGCAGCAGGGTTCGGGTAAAATAGGTAACCCCGGCCTGACGAGTTTATCGGGGAAAAAGTAGACGCTGATTTGACCGTTAGTTTCCAGTATGGCTAGCCGTACCTGCCCAAGATGTTCAACACCCACCAATCGTAGTTCCATAAAGAACTCAAATTCAGTCATGTTTTGCGACTTCATTTTTTCCCAGGCAAACTCGCCTTCTTCAATCAGAACCGAAGGTTTGCCTTCAAGCAGGTTTTCAAGTTTTTCGCTGTGGCTCATCAACCACATCACCAGGCGATAAAGCAGCCCCAGCGTGACGAACACAATCAAGACGGGCAACATGGGGACATCATGATAAAACGCCACATCGCCTGCCGCAGAGCCGAGTGTCAGAATGATCAATACTTCAAATAGCGACATCTGCCGAACACCGCGCCGCCCCGTTATCTTCAAAAATAGAAATACCAATATAAAGGTGTAGAGACTGCGTAAAGCGACTTCCCAAAGAAAATCGAGGGGAACGTCATTTAATGCCATCCGCTGGAGATCAAAGGACTTCATTTATACCGCCATAACAGTAGGTTACTGACAATAAGCATAGCCTGTTATGCTAGAACCGCCTGCATGCTGCTGACGATGGCGTCAGTCTGCTAAAACCCGTATCATTGCGCGCTTTGCGTACGACAAAAGTGAAACCTCATGACTCAAACCTTTATTCCTGGCAAAGATGCCGCTCTGGAAGACTCCATCGCTCGCTTTCAGACCAAACTCGCCGATCTTGGCTTTAATATAGAAGAAGCCTCCTGGTTAAACCCTGTACCGAACGTCTGGTCAGTGCATATCCGTGATAAAGACAGCGCGCTGTGCTTTACCAATGGTAAAGGTGCAACTAAAAAAGCTGCTTTAGCTTCAGCACTGGGTGAATATTTCGAACGTCTCTCGACTAACTATTTCTTTGCTGATTTCTGGTTGGGCAAAACCATCGCTAATGGCCCATTTGTGCATTATCCAAACGAGAAGTGGTTCCCAATCCCAGAAGATGAGCAACTGCCGGAAGGTATTCTCGACGATCGCCTGCGCGCGTTTTACGATCCAGAAAACGAAGTGACTGCAGGTATGCTTATCGACCTGCAATCAGGTAATGAAGAGCGTGGGATTTGCGCGCTGCCATTCACCCGCCAGTCAGATCAAGAAACCGTTTACATTCCGATGAACATTATCGGCAACCTGTACGTATCAAACGGAATGTCCGCAGGTAACACTGCCAATGAAGCGCGCGTTCAGGCACTTTCCGAAGTGTTCGAGCGCCACATCAAGAACCGTATTATTGCCGAAAGCATCAGCCTGCCAGAAATTCCACAAGAAGTGCTGGCTCGTTATCCGGGCGTGGTTGAGTCAATTGCTACCCTTGAAGCCGAAGGTTTCCCAATCTTCGCGTATGACGGTTCATTAGGCGGCAAATACCCCGTTATCTGTGTGGTATTGTTCAACCCAGCTAACGGCACTTGCTTTGCATCGTTTGGTGCTCACCCTGATTTTGGTGTTGCGCTGGAACGTACCGTGACAGAACTGCTTCAGGGCCGCGGTCTGAAAGACCTGGATGTGTTTACTCCACCAACCTTTGACGACGAAGAAGTGGCTGAGCATGCAAACCTGGAAACTCACTTCATTGATTCCAGCGGTCTGATCTCCTGGGATATGTTCAAGCAAGATGCTGACTATCCATTTGTTGACTGGAGCTTCTCCGGCACAACAGAAGAAGAGTTCGCCACGTTGATGGCAATTTTTGATGCAGAAGACCAGGAAGTCTACATCGCTGATTATCAGCATCTGGATGTTTATGCTTGCCGCATCATCGTGCCAGGCATGTCCGATATTTACCCGGCTGAAGACCTGCTGCTCGCAAACAACAATATGGGCTATCACCTGCGCGATACGATTTTGGCTCTGCCGGGTAGCGAGTGGGAGAAACAAGATTATCTGGGCCTGATTTCTCAGTTAGATGAAGAAGGCCACGATGACTTCACCCGTGTGCGCGAATTGCTGGGTCTGGCGACAGGTAAAGATAACGGTTGGTACACGCTGCGTATTGGCGAGTTAAAAGCCATGCTGGCTCTGGCTGGCGGCGATACCGAACAAGCGCTTATCTGGACTGAATGGACAATGGAATTCAATGCGTCTATTTTCAGCGCCGAACGTGCAAACTATTACCGCTGCCTGCAAACATTACTGCTTTTGGCAATGGAAGAAGACCGCCAGCCGCTGCAATACCTGAATGCCTTCGTACGCATGTACGGTGCAGAAACTGTTGAAGCGGCGAGTGCTGCCCTGAGTGGCGAAGCTGCATTCTATGGCCTGCAAGCTGTAGATAGCGATTTAAAAGCCTTCCCTGCTCATCAGGCGCTGTTAAGCGCGTATGAAAAATTGCAACGCGCAAAAGCGGCATTTTGGAAATAAAGTAACAAAAAGAAACTCAAAGGTGCGTAAACCATAATGTTTACGCTATATTACGGGGCGATTTTTATCGCCCCGTGTATTTATTGGCAGCGTAATAATTTCACTTGTGACTCAATAGTTAAATATTGGTGAAATATTATTAAGTGAAACTACAAATAATGTTGCCAAATTACTGAAATACTCCATTCTAATTAATCAAACACAGGAGCTTCGAGGTTAAATATCAAATTACACTATAAACTTTAAACTTTATTTTTATCATAAAAATCAATAATCTGAACTGAAAAATAGCTAAACACCTGCTTTTTTCAGGCCTATAAGCTTGGCGAGATATGATCCATATCAAATTTTACTCTATAATGCTTTGTTAGTATCTCGTCGCCGAATTAAATAAGAGAGAGTTAGTGTGAAAGCTGACAACCCTTTTGATCTATTGCTCCCAGCTGCTATGGCGAAAGTTGCCGAAGATGCTGGCGTCTATAAAGCAACAAAACACCCGCTAACCACGTTTTATTTAGCGATAACCGCGGGTATGTTCATCTCGATTGCCTTTGTCTTTTACATCACTGCTACTACCGGTACTGCAACAATTCCGTTTGGTATTGCAAAACTGATTGGCGGTACTTGCTTCTCCTTAGGACTTATCCTGTGTGTCATCTGCGGTGCAGACCTTTTCACTTCTACAGTGTTAATCGTTGTTGCTAAAGCCAGTGGACGTATCACTTGGGGTCAGTTAGCCAAGAACTGGGTTAACGTTTATATCGGTAACCTGTGCGGCGCTTTGATGTTTGTGGTGTTGATTTGGTTGTCAGGCATGTATATGACAGCAAATGGTGCGTGGGGTCTGAATGTGCTTCAAACCGCGGACCACAAAATGCATCACACCTTTATTGAAGCTGTGTGCCTCGGTATTTTAGCTAACCTGATGGTCTGTCTGGCTGTCTGGATGAGCTACTCCGGTCGCAGTTTGATGGACAAGATGTTTGCTATGATCCTCCCGGTCGCCATGTTTGTTGCTAGTGGTTTTGAGCACAGTATCGCAAACATGTTCATGATCCCTATGGGTATCGTAGTACGCAACTTTGCAAGCCCGGAATTCTGGACCGCAGTTGGGTCGTCTCCGGACAATTTCACACACTTGACCGTGTTGAACTTCATCACCGATAACTTAATCCCCGTAACTATCGGGAACATCATCGGTGGTGGTTTACTGGTTGGGTTGACGTACTGGGTAATTTATCTGCGCGGTGGCGATAAGCACTAAGTGCTAACTGTCGTGTAGGGAATAAGAAATCCACATTAGAAGGTAGGTGTTAAATGTCCGAACTTAATGAAAAGTTAGCCACCGCTTGGGAAGGTTTTGCTAAAGGCGACTGGCAGAATGAAGTCAACGTGCGTGACTTTATTCAGAAAAACTACACCCCTTACGAGGGCGACGAGTCCTTCCTGGCAGGTGCTACAGATGCAACTACCGCTCTGTGGGACAACGTTATGGAAGGCGTTAAACAGGAAAACCGCACTCACGCGCCTGTTGACTTCGACACTGACCTCGCATCCACCATCACCTCCCACGATGCTGGTTACATCAACAAGTCCCTCGAAACTATCGTCGGCCTGCAAACTGATGCTCCACTGAAACGTGCAATTATTCCGTTTGGTGGCATCAAAATGGTTGAAGGTTCTTGCAAAGTATACGGTCGTGAACTTGACCCAATGCTTAAGAAGATCTTCACCGAATACCGCAAAACTCACAACCAGGGTGTGTTTGACGTTTATACCAAAGACATCCTGAACTGCCGTAAATCAGGCGTAATCACCGGTCTGCCAGATGCTTACGGTCGTGGTCGTATCATTGGTGACTACCGTCGCGTAGCACTGTACGGTATCGACTTCCTGATGAAAGACAAATTCGCTCAGTTCAACTCTCTGCAGAGCAAACTGGAAAACGGAGAAGATCTGGAAGCAACAATCCGTCTGCGTGAAGAAATCTCTGAACAGCACCGTGCTCTGGGTCAGATCAAAGAAATGGCTGCTAAATATGGCTGCGATATCTCTGGTCCTGCTAAAAATGCTCAAGAAGCAATTCAGTGGACTTACTTCGGCTACCTGGCTGCGGTTAAATCTCAGAACGGCGCTGCAATGTCCTTCGGTCGTGTTTCCACCTTCCTGGATGCATTCATCGAACGTGACCTGAAAGCAGGCAAAATTACTGAGCTTGAAGCACAGGAAATGATTGACCACCTGGTCATGAAACTGCGTATGGTTCGCTTCCTGCGTACCCCTGAGTATGATGAGCTGTTCTCTGGTGACCCAATCTGGGCGACTGAATCTATCGCCGGTATGGGTGTAGATGGCCGTACTCTGGTTACCAAATCTAGCTTCCGTTTCCTGAACACCCTGTACACCATGGGGCCGTCTCCGGAGCCGAACATCACTATTCTGTGGTCTGAAAAACTGCCACTGAACTTCAAGAAGTTCGCAGCTAAAGTTTCCATCGATACCTCTTCTCTGCAATACGAGAACGATGATCTGATGCGCCCTGACTTCAACAACGATGACTACGCAATCGCATGTTGCGTAAGCCCAATGATTGTTGGTAAGCAAATGCAGTTCTTCGGTGCTCGCGCTAACCTCGCGAAAACCATGCTGTATGCAATCAACGGCGGCGTTGATGAAAAACTGAAAATTCAGATCGGTCCTAAAGAAGCGCCAATCATGGCTGACGTTCTGGACTACGATAACGTTCTTGACCGTCTTGATCACTTCATGGACTGGTTGGCTAAACAGTACGTCACCGCGCTGAACATCATTCACTACATGCATGATAAATACAGCTACGAAGCGTCTCTGATGGCTCTGCATGACCGTGACGTTGTTCGCACCATGGCTTGTGGTATCGCGGGTCTGTCTGTTGCAGCTGACTCCCTGTCTGCAATCAAATACGCGAAAGTTAAACCTGTTCGTGACGAAGACGGCCTGGCTGTAGACTTCGAAATCGAAGGCGAATACCCAATGTTCGGTAACAACGATTCTCGCGTAGATGATATCGCTGTTGACCTGGTAGAACGTTTCATGAAGAAAATTCAGAAACTGACTACTTACCGTAACGCTATCCCGACTCAGTCTGTTCTGACCATCACCTCTAACGTGGTTTATGGTAAGAAAACCGGTAACACCCCAGACGGTCGTCGCGCTGGCGCTCCATTCGGTCCAGGTGCTAACCCAATGCACGGTCGCGACCAGAAAGGTGCTGTTGCCTCTCTGACTTCCGTTGCTAAACTGCCGTTTGCTTACGCTAAAGATGGTATCTCTTACACCTTCTCTATCGTTCCTAACGCACTGGGTAAAGACGACGAAGTTCGTAAAACTAACCTCGCGGGTCTGATGGATGGTTACTTCCATCACGAAGCGTCCATCGAAGGTGGTCAACACCTGAACGTGAACGTAATGAACCGTGAAATGCTGCTGGATGCGATGGAACACCCTGAGAAATATCCTCAGCTGACCATTCGTGTTTCTGGTTACGCTGTACGTTTTAACTCCCTGACTAAAGAACAACAGCAGGACGTTATTACCCGTACCTTCACTCAAACCATGTAATTCACGGTTTGTCTGAAAAGGCGTACAATGAAGGCTCCACCTCGGTGGGGCCTTTTCTTATGTCAGAACCAGTTTTGCAAGATAACTGCTACGTTTAGGTTATCTCGCAAAATTGATTCGACGCGGCAAGACTCTATTCGACCGCGCTCAACCTGGTTCCTGCTTTTAAGGCATGGACCAATACTGGAGAGAACACCGCAATGTCAGTAATTGGCCGAATTCATTCCTTTGAATCCTGCGGTACCGTGGATGGTCCCGGTATTCGTTTTATTACCTTTTTCCAGGGCTGCCTGATGCGCTGCCTGTATTGCCACAATCGTGATACATGGGATACGCATGGTGGCAAAGAGGTCAGTGTTGAAGAACTGATGAAAGAAGTGGTGACCTATCGCCACTTTATGAATGCATCTGGTGGTGGTGTAACGGCCTCAGGCGGCGAAGCTATTCTGCAAGCAGAATTCGTACGTGACTGGTTCCGGGCCTGCCGTAAAGAAGGGATTCATACCTGTCTTGATACCAACGGTTTTGTGCGCCGCTACGATCCGGTAATTGATGAATTGCTGGAAGTGACCGATCTGGTCATGCTCGATTTAAAACAGATGAACGACGAAATTCACCAGAATCTGGTTGGCGTCTCTAATCATCGTACGCTGGAATTTGCACGCTACCTTTCTGATAAGAACGTTAACGTCTGGATTCGCTATGTTGTGGTACCGGGCTGGTCTGACGATGACGACTCAGCACATCGACTGGGTGAGTTCACACGTGATATGGGTAATGTAGAGAAGATCGAATTACTGCCTTACCACGAGCTGGGTAAACACAAATGGGTGGCGATGGGTGAAGAGTACAAACTTGATGGCGTACACCCGCCGAAGAAAGAGACAATGGAACGCGTAAAAGGCATTCTGGAACAGTATGGTCACAAGGTGATGTACTAAGTTTTAGATATCCGATTCGTCGCTCAATGCAAAAAGCCCCTTCGAGGGGCTTTTTTGTATCTTCAATTTCAGGCGTGGGCAACTGGTGTTGAATGAGGCCCTGCTTTGCGTAGCAGCATGAGTAAGTAGACAAACGCGACGCCTGCTATCATAACGAACAGCAAATTGTCCGAGAAATTTTGCATCAACATTGAGGTAAACGTTGGGCCAAGCAAGCTACCTACGGTATAGCTGAGCAGGAGAGCCTGGTTCATTGCTACCAACTGATGGTGCTCAACTTTCTCACAGGCCCAAGCCATTGCTACTGGATAAAGAGTAAACCCTGCCGCGCCTAGCACAAACAACGTAGGCCCCATCGCCGCATTGCTTAGCATTGCCAAGCAACCCAGAATCACAATAAATACCTGAACACGCAGCACCAGTAAACGGCCAAAACGATCTGCCAGGCGCCCTACCGGCCACTGTCCGACAATACCTGCACTGACCATCACCGCCATCCAGAAACCAATACCGGCATCGCTGACGCCCTGATGGTTTAGATACAGCGGCATCAACCCATAAAGGGAGCCGAGTACGATCCCGGAAATAATGCAGCCGTTCACGCCAAGACGTGCATGTCGCAGGCGCAGCATTGGCCAGACAGGCGTCACTTCCTGGTTTTCACTCCGATCATTCACAATGCGAGTAAACAACAGCGGAAGAATCGCGGTTAAAATAAGCGCCGTCACCCATGGTAGGACGCTGGCTAAATCGGTCGGCATTTTGCTGATCATCAATTGGCCTAACACCGTGCCAACGTAATAAACCATCATGTAGGCTGCCAGCAAGCGCCCACGATTGTGAGAAGTGCCGCTGCACATCAAGGCGCTTTCAACCACCACCCAAATCATCGCACAGCCGATACCCGCGATGAAACGCCACATCATCCAACTCCAGAAACCGGTCATCAGCCCCAATCCTGCACAACCCGCAGCAAAAATCAGCGAGGCAAGATAGTAGCTACGGTTGAAACCCTGACGTTTAATTAGCCATCCGGTCAGCAAAGTACCCACCAAGTTTCCAGTAAAGTACGATGAACCCACCATCCCGACTTGCCAGGTTGGAAGATTTTCGTGAGCTAACCAAAGTGGAACCAGCGTATTTAAAACCGCTATCGCCAGGGTCAAAAGCATCAGACCACAGAGCAAAAGCATCACTGGCCGGGTATAGGTGGACATGTAGAAACCGCGAGGAAGAGAATAATTTGTGCGCATCATGCCACTGGAAAAATGATTGTCAATCGAGTGCTGACGGGGCCTGGCACGATTTGAAAACTGTCGATTTGAAAAACTTATCTTACTTGTGAGCAAAGCATATAGACGAAATGCTATCTCTCTGTTTTTGATGGGATCAGGTATTGGGAATCGAAGCGGGTTGGATGAAAAATTTCATGGTAAATTGCATGATATTTTTTATCCGAAAAGATTAAATGCGCCCGAAAGCGCATTTAATCGCGATGGCATTAACTTGCGATAGCCATACCAACCGTCATATGCAGACCGTAGAACACACCGCGGCCGATTAGCTCACCAACAATAACCAACACGAAGGCGAATGTCAGAACTGCAGGGTTTGCCTGGCCACCTTTAAGTTGCGGGATAATCCAACAAGCTAATGCAAGCGCCAGCACCAACAAGCGCCATGACATCAATGCACCATATTCAGGAACCAGTGCAGATGCCTGCATGATTGAGCTGTGGATTGTCGCTAAATCCATACCCTGTAACATCACAACCACGGTACTTATTACAACAGCCAGCAATGAAATTGCAGGAAGAAGACGCATTCCCCAACCCGTTACGCCTGCAACGCGTAGCAGTAAGTAACCGAGCAGCGGCCCACCTATAAACATCGTCAGGAAGAAACTGAGCGGAGTATAAACACTATACCAGGTTGGTACGGTATCAATCAGGTAGACCTTACACATCATCCAGACAAAGAACACGCCCAGAATCATCGTCAGCATCATCCAGATTTTACCCAGTGCCTGCGGCATTTTGCCCAGCACGGTAACCAGCCACCAGAAACCACCCACCGCGAAGAAGACTGAGCCGCTGGCAATTTCATTACTGAGTGCTGATTCCCCGATGCGATTAAGCGAGTTGAAGGCGCGTAGTGGTGAGCCGAGATGCAGTACTGAGGCCATAAAACCAATGCCCATCAACACCCACAGCACGATCATTGCCCAATGCACACGCTTTTGCTGTACACGGTCGGAAACACCGGTCAGCAATGCTAATGCCATAACAATAAAACCACCCGCGACGCACTGCCCTAAAACCGTAAAGACCATTAGTGGCCATTCATGCCATCCGTTACCCATCTCACACCTCCTTCGGGTTTGCCAGATAACCGGTTTTATCCCCACATGGGCGGCTGTTGGCGTTAGGTTTAATGACAATATTTGGCTTAGTGAAATGTGCTGATGGCAGCGGAGCAATGGCTGCCTGTTCACCATACTTCGCGCGTAGTTCAGCAATCGGTGCCATATCTAGCGCACGTAATGGGCAGGATTCGACACAGACAGGCTTCTTGCCCTCAGCAATACGCTCATGACAGCCATCACACTTAGTCATGTGACCTTTTTCAGCGTTGTACTGTGGTGCGCCGTATGGGCAGGCCATATGGCAATAGCGGCAGCCAATACAAACATCTTCATTAACGACCACAAAACCGTCTTCACGCTTATGCATCGCACCGCTTGGGCAGACCTTGGTACAAGCCGGATCTTCACAATGGTTACAAGCAATCGACAGATAGTAGGCGAAGACGTTTTGCTGCCAAACCCCGTTGTCTTGTTGCCAGTCACCGCCAGCATATTCATAAATGCGACGGAAGCTGACGTCCGGGCCTAAATTTTTGTAATCTTTACAAGCCAGCTCGCAGGTCTTACAACCAGTGCAGCGGCTCGAGTCTATATAAAATCCGTATTGGGTAGTCATCAGCTATTCCTTACGCCTTCTCGACCTGGACGAGGTTACTGTGGGATGGGTTGCCTTTTGCCAGTGGCGACGGCCGCTGCGTGGTTAACACGTTAATGCTACCCGAGTGGTCAACTTTATTGGCATCCGGGCTATACCAGGCCCCTTCCCCCATCGCGACAACGCCAGGGATTATGCGCGGTGTCACTTTCGCATTGATTTGAACTTCCCCACGCCCATTGAAGATACGCACTATGTCGCCGTTCTTAATCCCACGTTGCTGTGCATCAATTGGGTTGATCCACATTTCCTGACGACAGGCTGCTTTCAACACATCCACATTGCCGTAGGTTGAGTGGGTACGCGCTTTGTAATGGAAGCCCGTCATCTGCAATGGCCATTTCTCGGCCAGCGGATCGCCAAAGTTTTCAAAGCCCGCACTGTAAACTGGTAGCGGATCGATGACGTCTCCTTCATTAAGTTGCCAGGTGGCTGCAATTTCGGCTAACTGTTCAGAATAGATTTCAATTTTCCCTGATGGTGTCGTCAGTGGATTCGCCGCTGGGTCTTCACGGAAGGCTTTATACGCCACGTGGTGGCCTTCAGGGTCACGCTGCTTGAAGATGCCAACTTTTCGGAATTCATCAAAACTCGGTAGGTCAGGAATCGCTTCCTGAGACTGCTGATAGAGATGACGCATCCAGCCTTCTTGCGTGCGCCCTTCTGTGAACTGTTGCTCAACCCCCATGCGTTTTGCCAGTTCAGTAGTCATCTCATAAATAGTTTTGCACTCAAAACGAGGTTTAATCACCTGATCGGCAAAAATCACATAAGCCATGTTGCCGCATGACGCATCGAGGCAGAAGTCCATCTGCTCAGATGCGGTGCAATCAGGCAGCAATATATCTGCGTATTTAGCAGAGGAAGTCATGTGGTTATCGATCACCACAATCATTTCGCATTTCTTGTCGTCTTGTAGGATATCGTGAGTACGGTTAATTTCTGAGTGCTGGTTAATCAGGCAGTTACTGGCATAGTTCCAGACCATTTTGATTGGCACATCGAGATTATCTTTGCCGCGCACACCGTCACGAGTTGCGGTCATTTCTGGGCCGCGCTCGATGGCATCCGTCCACAAGAACATCGAAATACTGGTTTGCACCGGATTTTCCAGCGTCGGCATACGCACAAATGGCAGGCTATAAGAGCCTTCGCGTGCGCCGCTATTACCGCCATTGATTCCCACATTACCCGTCAGGATCGACAACATGGCGATGGCACGTGAAACCAGTTCACCGTTTGAGTGGCGTTGTGGCCCCCAGCCCTGGCTAATAAAAGCAGGTCTCGCGGTGGCGATTTCACGAGCAAGTTTAATAATGCGGTCGGCAGGAATACCGGTAATTTGGGCCGCCCATTGTGGCGTTTTGGCCTGGCCATCGGCTCCTTCGCCAAGAATATAGGCTTTGTAATGTCCGTTAGCAGGAGCCGTTTTTGGAAGAGTTTTTTCGTCGTAACCGACACAGTATGTATCGAGGAATGGCTGATCAACCAGATTTTCAGTGATCATTACCCATGCTAAAGCTGAGATAAGGGCGGTATCAGTACCCGGACGAATTGGAATCCACTCATCTTCACGCCCGGCACCGGTATCGGTGTAACGAGGATCGATGATAATCATGCGAGCATTAGATTTTTCGCGAGCCTGCTCAAGATAGTAAGTCACCCCGCCGCCACTCATACGCGTTTCGCCAGGGTTATTGCCAAACAGCACGACTAATTTGCTGTTTTCAATATCAGATGGGCTATTGCCATCCGCCCAACCGCCGTAGGTATAGTTCAGGCCAGCGGCAATTTGTGCAGTTGAATAGTCGCCATAATGGTTGAGATAACCGCCACAGCAGTTCATCAAACGGGCGATTAATGTTGACCCTGGTGGCCAGGAGCGGGTCATGGTGCCACCCAGCGTACCGGTGCCGTAATTCAGGTAAATAGCTTCGTTGCCGTACTCTTTGATAATGCCTTTCATGCTATTGGCGATGGTATCGTAGGCTTCATCCCAACTGATTTGCTCAAACTTCCCTTCTCCACGCGCACCAACACGCTTCATCGGATATTTCAGGCGGTCGGCATTATAGACGCGACGACGCATTGAACGACCACGCAGGCACGCGCGGACCTGATGCAACCCTTCGTAGTTATCATCACCGGTGTTGTCTGTCTCAACATATTTGATTTCGCCATCCGCCACATGCATACGAAGTGGGCAACGGCTACCGCAGTTTACTGTACAGGCGCTCCAGATAACTTTTTCAGCATCTGTTTGTGTATCAGCGGCAGTCTGTGCAAAAGCCAGGCGGCTAAAGGGAAGTGTTAATGCTCCACTCGCAGCGGCAAGACCACCGATAGCTGTAGTTTTCACCAGCTTACGGCGACTCACTTGTGCGGTAAGGACCGCATTAGAAGTTTTCTCTTTCATAATGACCCACTTGTTTAGTGCTCACATTTAAACAAGCTGGCAACGGTTGCTGACTAAATTGCGGCATGCGTATCCATTGCTCAGCCCAAAAGAGAAAGGAGTGTATTGGTTTATGTCAGGGCCACAATTGGTAGTCCAGTTACATCATGTAATCTGAAACCATCAATTGATAAGGACGCCGAATGAATTGTATTAATAATCACCACTCTCTTTCTGGGAGAGATAATACTCATATAGGGGTATTTGTTATTGTCTGGTGTCAATAAAGGCAGATTATCTATGGGAATGAGAATATTTACGGCATAAAAAAAGCGCCCGCAGGCGCTTTTAAGCAATTAAATAGCACTAATACATTAGCCGATGTACTCAAGCCCTTTCATGTAAGGACGCAGCACTTCCGGAACTTCGATACGACCATCTGCTTGCTGGTAGTTTTCAAGTACCGCAACCAGTGTACGACCTACAGCCAGACCAGAACCGTTCAGGGTATGCACCAAACGAGTTTTCTTATCTGATTTGCTGCGGCAGCGAGCCTGCAAACGACGCGCCTGGAAATCTCCGCAGTTGGAGCAAGAGGAGATTTCACGGTAAGTATCCTGCCCAGGCAACCACACTTCCAGATCATAAGTTTTGACCGCGCCAAAGCCCATATCACCAGAACACAACAACACTTTGCGGTATGGCAGATTCAATAACTCCAGCACTTTCTCCGCGTGGCTGGTCAACTCTTCCAGTGCTTCCATAGAGTCTTCCGGACGCACAATCTGCACCATCTCAACTTTATCGAACTGGTGCTGACGGATAAGACCACGCGTGTCACGACCGTAAGTACCCGCTTCAGAACGGAAGCATGGGGTATGTGCGGTCATTTTCAGCGGCAGAGCATCTTCATCGAGAATTTCATCACGCACCAAGTTGGTCAACGGCACTTCTGCGGTTGGGATCAACGCGTAGTTGCTTGCATCAGCTTCTTCTTCCAGCGGACGAGTATGGAACAAGTCACCAGCAAATTTAGGCAATTGGCCTGTACCATAAAGCGTGTCGTGGTTTACGAGATACGGAACATAGTTCTCAATATAACCATGCTGCTCAGTATGCAGGTCAAGCATGAACTGGCTCAGGGCGCGGTGCAGACGAGCAATTTGCCCTTGCATCACAACAAAACGAGCACCGGTCAGTTTAACAGCAGATGCGAAATCCAGACCTTTAGCCATTTCGCCCAGCGTCACGTGGTCACGCACTTCAAAATCGAATTTACGCGGCTCACCCCAGCGGCAGATTTCAACGTTTTCGCTGTCATCTTTACCCATCGGCACGCAATCGTCCGGGATGTTAGGCAACGTCAGCGCGATGTCGCGGATCTCTGCAAGCAGGATATCAAGTTCAGTTTTCGCTGCATCCAGCTCTTCACCCAACTGGTTGACTTGCAAACGCAACGGCTCTATATCTTCTCCACGCGCTTTCGCCTGGCCAATGGATTTCGATCGCGAGTTACGTTCAGCTTGCAGATTTTCAGTTTTCACCTGCAATACTTTACGACGCTCTTCTAAAGAGCGCAGCGTTTCTACATCCAGCTTGAAGCCTCGGCGTGCCAGTTTTTCAGCGACTGCGTCTGGCTCTGTACGCAGTAGATTGGGATCGAGCATGCTTATCCTGTGCTTATCGAATTAAATGAAGGGGATGCGGCCACAGATTGCAACCACAGTGATAGTTTTCCTAACCTTACCGCAACGTCTGCTTTAGCGGTAGCGTTTTGTCGGGCTATTTTGATCCTGTTCAGCAAGCCAGGCCAGCTTTTCGCCAATCTTGCCTTCAAGACCTCTGTTTGTCGGCCGATAATAGCGCGTTTGTGCCATTTCCTGCGGGAAGTAGACCTCGCCGGAAGCATAGGCATTGGTTTCGTCGTGAGCATAACGATACTCCTGACCGTACCCCATCTCTTTCATCAGCTTGGTTGGTGCATTGCGAAGATGGACAGGAACGTCATAATCCGGGCGTTCACGGGCATCCGCCATGGCCGCCTTGAATGCTGTATAAACCGCATTACTTTTCGGCGCACAGGCCAGATAAACAATTGCCTGAGCGATAGCACGCTCACCTTCGGCAGGGCCTACGCGGGTAAAGCAATCCCAGGCAGAAATAGCGACCTGCATGCCACGAGGGTCAGCATTACCGACATCTTCCGAGGCAATCGCCAGCAAACGGCGAGCGACATATAAAGGGTCGCCACCCGCGGTGATAATACGCGCATACCAGTACAGAGCTGCATCAGGTGAAGAACCCCGCACCGACTTGTGTAAGGCGGAGATAAGATCGTAAAAACGGTCGCCTTTATTATCAAATCGCGCACTGCGTTCACCAGCAATTTCGGTCAAAAGCGCAATTTGTAGAACGCGGTTGCCGCTCGCATCGGTTTCAGCCATATCAGCCATCATTTCCAGCGTGTTCAATGCACGCCGGGCATCACCGTTGACCAGTTCTGCAATAGCAAGACGCGTGTCATCGGGCAGGACAATGTTTTGCCCGCCATACCCACGCGCAGAATCGCTCATCGCCTGGCTCAAGACTTTTTCAATGTCTTCAGTGGTCAGCGATTTAAGCAAATAAACGCGTGCACGCGAAAGCAGTGCTGAGTTCAGTTCAAATGACGGGTTTTCTGTGGTTGCGCCGATAAACGTAATCGTGCCGTCTTCAATGTGCGGCAAAAAAGCATCTTGCTGGCTTTTGTTGAAGCGATGGACTTCGTCGACAAATAGAATCGTTCGCCGCCCCGCGTTGCGATTCTGGCGCGCACGCTCTATGGCTTCGCGGATTTCTTTGACGCCTGAAGTGACAGCCGAAATGCGTTCTACATCGGCGTCAGCATAGTGAGCAATCACTTCAGCAAGCGTAGTTTTGCCCGTACCTGGAGGTCCCCATAAAATCATAGAATGGAGATGCCCCGCTTCGATTGCTTTAGGAAGCGGTTTGCCTGGAGCGAGCAGATGTTGTTGGCCGATGTATTGCGCGAGGTTCTCTGGCCGCATACGCGCAGCCAGAGGTTTGAAGGTATTCTCAGAAAAATCGAGCGACAGGTTGCTCACTCATACCTCTACTTACGTTGGTCGTCCACCGTCACACCAGCAGGCGGGGTAAACGTAAACTTGCTCATATCAACCGCACCATTTTGCTGGGTTTTCAGCGCATAGCTGCTGCGTTGATCGTCTTGCTCAATCGCGCTGAATTGATGGATAGTGCCATCGCTTCCGACATTAATAGTGAATTGCTTGAGATTGCCGGCGCTGGTTTTTGGAGTCAGTACAAAATCATCACCGCTTTGTTTAATGTTGTATTGCTGCCAGTCACTGCTCTGGTTGCGCGCAATCAACATAAACGGTGTATTACCGGTGGCATCTTTCAGCCAGGTCGCACTGACTTGCTCAACAAACGGGTTGTAGAACCACAATGTTTTGCCGTCAGAGACCAGAATACTTTCATCAGGTTGAGTCATGTGCCAGTTAAAAAGGTTTGGACGTTTAACCCACAAATCCCCCTGGCCTTCCTGAACAGCCGCGCCACTACCATCGGTCACTTTCTGCGTGAAGCTGGCGTGGAAGCTGCTGACCTTATCCAGACGCGTTTTCAGGTCGCCTGCGGCATCAGCCCAGGCAGCGGTTGCGGTAAGAGCGGTCAACAAAGCACAAGTAATAGCGATTTTTTTCATTATGATCCCTTTAAATACACGCACCACAAAACGAATACACAGTGGCATTTCTGCTGCCCACTCTAGTCGAGAGCCATTCTGTAGCAACAGAAGAATAAGCTGATTTTCCGGTAATTTACCCATCTTTGCAAAAGAGTCTCAATCACGACTCTTTTGCACAGGGTTACTCAAATGGCGGTGGCGCAAGCACTTCGCGGTTACCATTATGCCCCTGTGGACTCACGATACCCTGCGCTTCCATCTGCTCAACAATTCGCGCCGCACGGTTATAACCAATGCGGAACTGGCGCTGAACACCAGAAATTGAAGCTTTACGCTTTTCAACCACAAACGCGACAGCCTGATCAAATAACGGGTCGAGTTCTTCATCACCGTCAAGACCGCCACCTGCACCGCCTTCACTTTCGGTATCTGAAGTAATACCGGTGATATATTGTGGGCGGCCACGTGCTTTCCAGTCCTGAACAACTGCATGCACTTCCTGATCACGAACAAACGCACCATGCACACGCACTGGCAGCGTAGAGTTTGGCCCGGAATAGAGCATATCGCCCATCCCCAGCAGTGACTCAGCACCGGCCTGGTCAAGAATAGTGCGGGAGTCAATTTTGCTCGACACGGTAAACGCCACACGCGTAGGAATATTGGCCTTAATCAAGCCGGTAATCACGTCTACAGATGGGCGCTGAGTAGCCAGCACTAAGTGAATACCCGCAGCACGCGCTTTCTGCGCCAAACGAGCGATCAACTCTTCCACTTTCTTGCCGACCGTCATCATCAGGTCGGCAAACTCATCTACCAGCACGACGATATACGGCAGTTTCTCAAGCATTGGATGAGAAACTTCCATGCTGTCGCCCGGCTTCCAGAATGGATCTGGGATTGGGCGACCCATACGTTCAGCTTCCAGCACGCGTTCGTTATAACCCGCCAGATTTCGCACGCCTAGCGCGGACATCAGCTTGTAACGACGTTCCATTTCGTTAACGCTCCAGCGCAATGCATTGGCAGCATCTTTCATATCTGTTACGACTTCAGTTAACAGATGTGGAATGCCTTCATACACTGACAACTCAAGCATTTTCGGGTCGATCATAATAAAGCGCACTTCGTCAGGTGTGGCTTTATACAACATGCTGAGGATCATGGCATTAACGCCAACGGACTTACCGGAACCGGTCGTACCAGCTACCAGCAAGTGAGGCATTTTTGCAAGATCGGCAATCACCGGCTCGCCGCCGATGTCTTTGCCCAACACCACTGTTAGCGGCGAAGTACTTTCACGGAATTTGGCACAATCGAGCACTTCGCGTAGGTAAACGGTCTGGCGCTTTTTGTTTGGTAATTCCAGGCCCACGTATGGTTTACCCGGAATAACCTCTACAACACGCACCGCGACAGTCGACAACGAACGCGCCAGGTCACGAGACAGGTTAGAAATACGTGCAGCTTTAACTCCCGGCGCTAAATCAAGTTCAAAGCGCGTGATTACAGGGCCTGGAGAGTAATCCACCACATCGGCTTTAATACGATAATCCGCAAGACGAGCTTCAACCAGACGCGCCATTTGCTCAAGAGCAAAGGTATCTACTGGCTCAATTTCCGCAGGTGGAGACGTCAGCAAGTCCAGAGATGGCAACGGCGTGGTTGGGCGCTGCAACGGACGGTCATCACCATTACGCATCAAGAAAGGATGGATCAAACTCTCTTTGAATGACGGGGCGGTAACTGGTGCAGGTGTCGGTTGTTGTTGGACATGCGGCTGCGGAACAGCCTGCCAATTTTGCGATTGCTGCACAGGAACCGGTTCTTCAACGTGACCCGGCGTAAACAATGGCTCACTAGGTCCATCGTTCACTAACGTTTTCATTGGCGAGAAATCAAAATCATCCAATGAGAACGGAACATTATTTGGCTGTTGTTGATTCGGTTGCTGCTGGGGTGCTGAATAACGCTGTTGCTGTTGTGCAGCGAACTGGCGCGCTAATTCAACCTGCTCAGCCTCATCTTCGTCTTGCTGCAAAGAGTCGTCTTCATACTCTTCGCCGTAACGCTGTTGTTGCTGGGCTGCAAACTGGCGAGCAAGTTCATGCTGTTCCATTTCTTCGGCATCGTCAGCATAGTCTTCTTCAATATCCATACCATTCTGGCGACGCGCTTCTTCTTCAGCCATACGCTGCGACGGCAACTTAATTCCGTAAGAGGCGAGTTCACGACGTGTCGGCACACGTACACGATTTGGACGTGGTAACTGAGGGCCAATCCCCTCTTTAATCTGAGGGCGCGGCGCATCGCTGGCAATGCTGAATACCGGACTAAAGGCAGCCACAGCACTCGCAACTTTTGCCGCATCTTTGACACTTTGAGGAACAGGTGGAGCCGCTACAACAGGAATCTCAGGCAAAACGCCAGAGAAGCCCTGAGGAATAGCTGTCGCTTCAAAGCGTGAAGAATCGGTTACAGACGTTGAGGCAAAAGCAGGAGAGCTGTCATAACCGTAAGGATCAGGTTTTGGCTCATTAACCGGTTGATACCAGGCAGCTAGTTGTTCACGCTCACGAGCACGTTTCGCTTCGACTTCTTCAAAATGATAGAGAGGCGGGCGAACGGCCGGTTTTATCTCTTCAACCGGCTCAGGCTCAACAATTGGTTGCGCTGGGGTTGGATCATAATAAATTGGCTGAACCGGAGCTTGTTCAACAACTGGCTGCACCATTTCTGGCTCTGACCAATGGCTGGTCACCTGTTGAGGGTTGTATTGTTCCGCGGCGCGAGGCGCTTGATAACTTTCAGGTGTCGGCGCAAGCACAGGCTCAGGTGTTACCGTAGTCGGTGCCGGCTGCCAGGCAATAGCCGGAGTCTCTACTACTTCCGGCGCAGGCGTAGCAACAGGAGATACGGTACCTGTCGGCATCACCGGGGCGGCGTAAGCTGGGTTCGCCATAGCGGCCGCAGCAGCGACTGGCGCAACGATAGACTGCCCGTGTAATAACGGATCGTACTCATCGCTTTCCGGCAGCGTTGCTTTATTACCAGAGAACAGTACGTCATCTTCCGGCTGAGTGGCTTTGTTGGACGAGAACAGAACATCATCCTCGGCATCATCCATACGCTTACCAGAAAACAGCGCTGAATCTGTTTTGCGTGCGTTTGGATTAGCGAATTTTTCTGAGATGCGTTGCTTGCGGGCCAGTGCGCCACGCAAAATACGCGCACGACGAGACTCACGCTTTTCTACTGCTGGCGCGTGTTCGTCATCATTTTCTTCTTCGTCGTCGTAATCATCGTCCTGCCAGGTGTTATCCCGACGAGTGCGGTTGCTGGCAAACGTCAGCACGCTTAAAGTCGCGCTACCAATTTTCTCAGCGATCCCGACCCAAGACCAACCAGTAAACAACGTTAACCCTGCCGCCCACACGCACAACAGTGCAATAGTGCCGCCACTGCTGTTAAGCAATGGCATCATTGCTGTACTCAGCAAGCTACCAATTACCCCACCGGAGGCAAAATACCAAATATCATCGGCGTTAATTGAAGCAAGGCCGCAGGCGGTAAGAACCATAGCCAACACGCCTATCAGGCGTAAGGAAACGGCAAAATAATCAATAAACTCTTCGTTATCCCGATTGCGGAAAGTAAACCAACACGCACCGATAATGATAACCGGGATGGTGTAGGCCATTACGCCAAAAATAAACAGCAGTGTATCGGCCAACCACGCACCTGGCATCCCACCTAAATTATGGATAGGTTCATGCCATGCGGTTTGTGACCAACTGGGATCGGAAGGATTAAAACTGAGCAACGCCACCAT
Source organism: Buttiauxella gaviniae ATCC 51604 (assembly GCF_001654835.1). Lineage (GTDB taxonomy): Bacteria > Pseudomonadota > Gammaproteobacteria > Enterobacterales > Enterobacteriaceae > Buttiauxella > Buttiauxella gaviniae. The sequence continues at coordinate 396,827 of NZ_LXEP01000031.1, read as the reverse complement.
CAAATAGACGGCAAAAATGGCAACAAGGAGCAGTAAGGCTTCTAATGCCCGACGCCCGCTGCTGAGTTTCCTCAATGTAACTTCTTTTTCTTCGGTGTATTCCTGGCTCAAGTAAGACTCTCCAGGTCCTTAATAACTATGGAGAGCAACAGTGCCGGGCATTCCCGGCACTGTTGCTGTATGAATTACCAGGAGTGTAACCAAAATACGCAGATTTTGCACCTGGCCCGTGTTAACGGGTCTTAATAACCAGACGATTGCTCTGTTTGACCTCTTCCATGACCACATAGGTACGGGTATCGTTCACACCCGGCAGTCGCAACAAGGTTTCGCCTAGTAATTTGCGGTACGCTGACATATCAGGTACGCGGGTTTTCAACAGGTAGTCGAAATCACCGGATACCAAATGACATTCTTGAATTTCTTCAAGTTTTTGAACAGCGGCGTTAAATTGCTCAAACACATCTGGTGCGCCACGATTCAGAGTAATCTCAACAAAAACCAGAAGTGATGCATCCAGATAATGCGGGTTCAGCAGAGCTGTGTAGCCCTGAATGAAACCCTGTCGTTCCAGGCGACGCACGCGCTCAAGGCACGGAGTCGGTGAAAGCCCTACTCGCTTCGAAAGCTCGACGTTGGAAATACGTCCATCCTTCTGCAGCTCGTTTAGAATGTTACGATCGATGCGGTCGAGATCTTTGCCAGGGCGCTTCTTACTATCTACCATTATTATTGTCTCTCTGTGTTCCTTCCTTCACCTGCCATAACCCGGGCAACGTCAATGTTCCGAGTGTACGTGAGAAGACCGGTGCCCAATGGCCGCCATCGACATCACTTATGGCGTCTGTCCACGCCATGAGTAGATTTCAATAACCCGGTAAAATTGCATCAGGTATGCGTGATTATTTTGCAGCTCTCATACCAAATGTTTTTCTTCCTCGAATGTTTTCGCAAATGCTTAGCGGATTGTCAAAGCAAAACATCGAAATTTAGTGGAACGTGCCATATATCCGGGACAGTTGACGATTATTCATCACTTTACCTGCGTGACTAATTACCCTATTCAGATGGATTTTTATGCGCTTTCAGTGAATTGTTCTACGGCTGATTGAGTACAGCTATTGCACATATAGTTAACAAAATCGCTGCACCCTTTTTTTACCCCGCCAAATTCCCTACAATCCCTCGATTGTCTGCCAACGAACAATGAGGATCTCATGGGCACCGCTAAACACAGTAAATTGCTAATTCTTGGCTCCGGCCCTGCGGGCTACACCGCAGCAGTCTACGCGGCGCGCGCCAACCTCAAGCCCGTTTTAATTACCGGGATGGAAAAAGGTGGCCAATTGACCACTACGACTGAAGTCGAGAACTGGCCGGGTGATCCAAATGACCTGACTGGCCCAGCTCTGATGGAGCGCATGCACGAGCACGCAACCAAATTTGAAACCGAAATTCTGTTTGATCACATCTCTAAAGTTGATCTTCAGAATCGTCCATTCCGACTGACGGGTGACAGCGGTGAATACACCTGTGATGCATTGATCATCGCAACCGGCGCCTCAGCACGTTACCTGGGTCTGCCTTCAGAAGAGGCATTTAAAGGCCGTGGTGTTTCTGCCTGTGCTACCTGTGATGGTTTCTTCTATCGCAATCAAAAAGTGGCGGTCATCGGTGGTGGTAACACCGCAGTTGAAGAAGCGCTTTATCTGGCAAACATTGCCTCTGAAGTGCATTTAATTCACCGCCGTGACAGCTTCCGGGCTGAGAAAATCCTGATTAATCGACTGATGGATAAGGTGAAGAACGGCAATATCGTACTTCACACTAACCGCACGCTGGATGAAGTAACTGGCGATCAAATGGGTGTTAGTGGTTTGCGTCTGCGCGATGCGCATAATACTGACCAGACGGAAGAGTTAGAAGTTGCGGGTCTGTTTGTTGCTATCGGTCACAGCCCGAACACTGGGATTTTTGACGGTCAGCTAGAGTTGGAGAATGGTTACATCAAAGTGCAGTCCGGTATCCACGGTAATGCCACGCAAACCAGCATCCCTGGTGTATTTGCAGCTGGTGATGTTATGGACCATATCTACCGCCAGGCAATTACCTCAGCAGGCACAGGATGTATGGCTGCATTAGATGCTGAGCGTTACCTGGACGGACTCGCTGAACAGAATAAGTAACTCTCGTAACCCATAGCGACAGTTTGAAGATACGTAAAGGCGACTGAATAAGTCGCCTTTCTTTTGCCTGCGTTGTAACATTGCCCGCAAATTTTGCCTGATAATTCATCATTTACCTGCACTGGCAACCATGAATAAAACCCGTCAACAAGAACTTAGCCGCTGGCTAAAAACACAAAGCATTATCTCGCGCCGCTGGCTGGGGCTTTCCCGTTTTTTGGGTTTGGTCAGTGGGCTGTTGATCGTTGCACAGGCCTGGATTTTAGCCAGGATGTTGCAGCATATGATTATGGAAAACATACCGCGTGAAGCTTTGCTTCTGTTGTTCGTTATCCTGATTCTGATTTTTGTATTACGAGCCTGGGTCGTATGGCTGCGTGAAAAGGTCGGTTTCTATGCCGGGCTGCACATTCGGCAGGAAATACGCCGTAAAGTGCTCGATCGCGTTCACGAAGCAGGGCCTGCCTGGATTCAGGGTAAACCTGTCGGCAGTTGGGCAACGATGGTTCTCGAACAGATTGAAGATATGCACGATTATTACGCCCGTTACCTGCCGCAAATGTCGCTTGCAGTGATGGTTCCGGTACTAATTTTAATCGTAATTTTCCCATTTAACTGGGTCGCCGCATTGATTTTGCTCTGCACCGCACCGCTAATCCCGCTGTTTATGGCGATGGTAGGTATGGGCGCTGCTGATGCGAACCGCCGTAACTTCCATGCGCTGGCTCGCCTTAGTGGCCATTTCCTTGACCGCCTTCGCGGCATGGAAACCTTGCGTTTGTTTAACCGAGGCCATGCAGAAACAGAGAATATCCGCGTTGCTTCGCAGGATTTCCGCCAGCGGACAATGGAAGTATTACGCCTTGCGTTCCTCTCCTCCGGCGTGCTGGAGTTTTTCGCCTCGCTGTCTATTGCCGTGGTCGCGGTTTACTTTGGTTTCTCCTACCTTGGCGAGCTGAACTTTGGCCATTATAGTACTGGCGTGTCGCTGTTTGCGGGTTTCCTGGCGCTGATTCTGGCACCTGAATTTTTCCAGCCGCTACGCGACTTAGGCACTTTCTATCACGCTAAAGCACAAGCCGTGGGAGCAGCTGATAGTCTGATGACATTCCTCGATGCGCCATTGCAGGAACGTAAAAAAGGCAGTGCGCAATTTAATTGCAACGAGCCAATCTGCATTGAAGCGCGTGATTTAGTTATCCTGTCGACCGAAGAAAAAGTTCTTGCAGGGCCTCTGAATTTCACCCTTTCAGCCAACCAACGCGTCGTTTTGGTTGGGCAAAGTGGTGCTGGTAAAAGCTCACTGCTCAATGTGTTATCTGGTTTTTTACCTTATCAAGGGCACTTGCTAATCAACGGTGTTGAGCTTTCAGAGCTTGACCCTAAATGGTGGCGCGAACAACTCAGTTGGGTTGGGCAAAACCCACAACTTCCGGCTCTAACCATCCGTGAAAACGTGCTGTTGAGTGCTCCAGATGCGAGCTCTGAACAATTAGCTACTGCACTGGAAAAAGCCTCTATCAGCGAATTCCTGCCGTTGTTACCGCAAGGTATTGATACACCGCTTGGCGAAGCCGCAGCGCGCTTATCGGTCGGCCAGGCACAACGTGTTGCCGTAGCACGAGCCTTGCTGATGCCATGCGGATTGTTACTGCTGGATGAACCAGCCGCAAGCCTGGACGCTCACAGCGAGCAGCGAGTGATGGATGCTTTGAGTGACGCTTCCCGCCAACAAACGACGTTAATGGTAACGCACCAATTGGACTACATCAGAGACTGGGATGAGGTGTGGGTGATGCGTGAGGGTCGTATCGTGCAACAAGGAAATTACGCAACGCTTGCCTCTCAGGAAGGCCCGTTTGCTACGTTACTGGCTCATCGCCAGGAGGAGATTTAATGCGCGCTTTACTGCCCTATCTGGCGCTTTATTGCCGTCATAAATGGCTACTGACACTTGGCGTGGTGCTGGCGATTATCACACTGCTGGCAAGCATTGGGCTGCTTACGCTTTCAGGCTGGTTCCTCTCCGCGTCGGCTGTGGTCGGCGTTGCCGGTATTTATAGTTTTAACTATATGTTGCCTGCCGCGGGTGTACGTGGTGGCGCAATTACGCGTACCGCAGGGCGCTATTTTGAACGCTTAGTCAGCCACGATGCGACGTTCCGCGTGCTTCAGCATCTGCGCGTTTCCACTTTTAGCAAACTGCTTCCACTCTCCCCTGCTGGGCTTGCTCATTTTCGTCAGGGTGAATTGCTTAATCGCCTAGTTGCGGATGTCGACACCCTTGATCACCTTTACCTGCGCGTGATTTCGCCGATGGTCGGTGCATTTGTCGTCATTGCCGTTGTCACGTTTGGTTTGAGCTTCCTGGATGTGCAGTTAGCTCTAACGCTCGGCGGTGTTTTGCTTGCGACATTACTCATATTACCGCCCTTATTTTATTACGCGGGAAAATCAACCGGTGAGGCGATTACCGTCCAACGTGGACAATACCGTCAGCAACTCACAGCATGGCTACAGGGCCACGCAGAATTAACCATTTTTGGTGCTACCCAGCGCTATCGCCAGCAACTCGAAGCGACTGAAGACAGTTGGCAAGAAGCACAGCGCCGCCAGGCGGAGCTTACAGCTCTTTCACAAGCCGTTATGCTGCTTATCAGCGGTGTTGCCGTCATATTGATGCTGTGGATGGCTGCGGCTGGTGTAGGTGGAAATACAACACCTGGTGCGCTTATTGCGTTGTTTGTGTTCTGTGCCCTGGCCGCCTTTGAGGCACTGGCCCCGGTGACCGGAGCGTTTCAACATTTAGGTCAGGTTATCGCATCCGCGTTACGCGTAACTGAAATCACCAGTCAAAAACCAGAAGTCGTTTTCACCGAACAACCTCACTCCATCCCTGAAAGCGTAGCTTTGGATATTAACAACGTTAGCTTTGCCTATCCTGAACAGTCTCAAATGGCGTTGCGAGACATTTCTCTCAGAATCAAGGCTGGGCAACATGTCGCGATTCTCGGGCGCACAGGCTGTGGTAAATCAACGCTGCTTCAGTTGCTTACCCGTGCATGGGAACCACAACAAGGCGAGATCAATCTTAATGGCGAAGCGTTAAGCCAGTTTGATGAAACGGCTTTGCGTTCGGCTACTAGCGTCGTCTCTCAGCGAGTCCATCTATTTAGTGCCACGCTGCGCGACAACCTTTTGCTCGCTGCCCCCCAGGCAAGCGATGAACAACTGAGTCGTGTCCTGACGCGTGTAGGTCTTGAGAAGTTGTTAGACGACGCGGGCCTGAATAACTGGCTTGGCGAAGGTGGCAGGCAGTTATCAGGTGGTGAATTGCGCCGTCTGGCGATTGCCCGAGCCTTGCTGCATGATGCCCCGCTGTTTTTACTCGACGAGCCGACCGAAGGTTTAGATGCGGAAACTGAACGCCAGATTCTTGATTTGCTGACTGAAGTGACTAAAGAAAAAACCGTGCTGATGGTGACGCATCGCCTGCGCGGGCTGGCCAATTTCGACAGCATAATTGTGATGGATAACGGGCAAATTATTGAGCAAGGTAATCACCCGGATTTGATGGCCAGCGGTGGGCGTTATTATCATTTCCATCAGCGTTTGTAGGCTATGTAATGAATGCCATCCCAATAGGCGTTATTGTTGCAGTCAGTTTGAACAGGGACAGCGCGCAGGAACATTCTGAGCACAGCCTAGTTTCAAAATGGCAAATTAAATAGCCCTAATGGGATGAGCACTTAGTCTATTATCAATAATTATTGCTGTACTGCGGAGTTCACAAGTCATGCGCCTTATTCAGCTTTCCCGTGACTCAATCGCCTTCCCTTCACCGGAAGGCGCGTTGCGTGAACCTAATGGGTTACTGGCGCTCGGGGGCGATTTGAGCCCGGCTCGTTTGTTGATGGCTTACCAGCGGGGCATCTTTCCCTGGTTTTCACCAGGCGACCCTATTTTATGGTGGTCGCCAGACCCGCGCGCGGTGCTTTTCCCGGATCAGTTTCACCTGAGTCGCAGCATGAAGCGTTTCCACCGCAACTCCCCGTACCGAGTGACGCTGAACCACGCATTCGAGCGTGTTATCGCCGAGTGCGCAGACGATCGCGACGAAGGAACCTGGATTACACCTGAAATCATCGACGCCTATAAACGACTCCATGAACTGGGCCATGCTCATTCGATAGAAGTCTGGGAAGATAAAGAATTGGTGGGTGGAGTATATGGTGTAGCGCAAGGCTCTCTGTTTTGTGGAGAGTCAATGTTCAGTCGCCGGGAAAATGCATCAAAAACGGCGCTGCTGGTGTTCTGCCAACACTTTCTAAGTTATGGCGGCAAACTTATAGATTGCCAGGTACTTAATGCCCATACCGCATCGCTAGGAGCAATTGAAATTCCTCGCCGTGAATATCTGGAACATCTGTCCATATTTCGTCCACAACAACTTGCATCTTATTGTTGGGTGCCACAAATCCTGTCGTAACGATAATGTTTACGGCACATTACTGTTAAGAGTGTTATAATTAGCCCCGCAGAGTGAGCTCTGCTCATTACCCCGCCGCCGTTTGGGATTAGCTTTAACAGGGACAACCCATCGTTTATCTCTTCGCAGCCCTCATCCTAAGCGCCATTAGTGCAGCTTTTGAGTGGGTTTTGGGTAATGCGCAAATTGCACTTTCGCTGGTGATTTCACCAACAATTCTTTACATGATACGTGAACTTGGGCATTATCTTGCCGGTTCAAAACTATGGTAGTGATACCCTCGAGGATTAGATGGCCAAAGAAGACAATATTGAAATGCAGGGTACCGTACTTGATACGTTACCTAACACCATGTTCCGCGTTGAGCTGGAAAACGGGCACGTGGTTACCGCTCATATCTCCGGTAAAATGCGTAAAAACTATATCCGCATCCTGACGGGTGACAAAGTCACTGTAGAGCTGACCCCGTACGACCTGAGCAAAGGCCGCATTGTCTTCCGTAGTCGCTGATAGTTTTATTTAGCGCTGCGGCAACAACAGGCGGCGTGAACAATTAAGTACAAATTAGTAATAGAAAGGCCAGGTCGATGACCTGGCCTTTTTTTATTCCGTCATACGGATAAATTAATGAGCCGCTTCCGGTTTATGTTTCTGCGCACTATGGAAATTATAAATCAGTTTCTGATTCTCTTTATCCAGTGCCACAGATACCTGGCCCCCATCCACCAGTGAACCAAATAACAGTTCGTTAGCGAGTGGTTTTTTCAGGTTGTCCTGAATAACACGCGTCATTGGACGAGCGCCCATTGCACGGTCGTAGCCTTTTTCTGCCAGCCAATCGCGCGCTTCCTGGCTCACTTCCAGAGAGACACCTTTCTGATCCAACTGCACCTGTAGCTCAACAATAAACTTGTCGACAACCTGGTGGATCACATCGGTAGACAGATGGTTGAACCAAATAATGTTGTCCAGACGGTTACGGAATTCCGGGGTAAAGATCTTTTTGATCTCTTCCATTGCATCAGTGCTGTTGTCCTGACGAATCAGGCCAATAGACTTACGCTCGGTTTCACGCACACCGGCGTTGGTGGTCATCACCAGAATCACGTTACGGAAATCCGCTTTACGCCCGTTGTTATCTGTCAGCGTACCGTTATCCATCACCTGCAATAACAGGTTAAATACATCCGGGTGCGCTTTTTCGATTTCATCAAGCAACAACACAGAGTGAGGATGTTTAATGACCGCATCCGTCAGCAGGCCGCCCTGGTCGAAACCAACGTATCCTGGAGGTGCACCAATCAAACGGCTCACCGTATGGCGTTCCATGTATTCCGACATATCAAAGCGCAGCAGCTCAATACCAAGCGATTTCGCCAACTGAACGGTCACTTCGGTTTTACCGACACCCGTAGGCCCGGCAAACAGGAATGAACCCACTGGCTTATGATCATGCCCTAAACCGGCACGGCTCATTTTGATGGCTTCGGTTAACGCCTCAATGGCTTTATCCTGGCCAAACACCAGCATTTTCAGGCGATCGTCAAGGCTTCGCAGTGTGTCACGATCGCTTGCTGAAACACTCTTCTCCGGAATACGCGCAATACGGGCGACCACGGTTTCGATATCAGCAACATTGACCGTTTTCTTACGCTTGCTCACCGGCATCAGGCGGCTGCGAGCACCCGCTTCGTCGATAACGTCAATGGCTTTATCTGGCAAATGACGATCGTTGATATATTTCACCGCCAGTTCCACCGCGGCACGAATCGCTTTTGCGGTATAACGCACGTCGTGGTGCGCTTCGTACTTCGGTTTCAGGCCGTTAATAATCTGAACGGTTTCTTCAACGCTTGGCTCAGTAATATCAATTTTCTGGAAGCGACGCGCCAAAGCACGGTCTTTTTCGAAGATATTGCTGAACTCCTGATAAGTGGTAGAACCGATAACGCGGATCTTGCCACTCGAGAGCAGCGGCTTAATCAGGTTTGCGGCGTCAACCTGCCCACCCGATGCAGCACCCGCACCGATGATGGTATGAATCTCATCAATAAACAGGATGCTGTTCTGATCCTGCTCAAGCTGTTTAAGCAGCGCTTTGAAACGTTTTTCAAAGTCACCACGGTATTTTGTGCCCGCCAGCAGCGAACCGATATCCAGCGAGTAAATGGTGCAATCGGCAATCACTTCCGGAACATCGCCCTGCACAATACGCCAGGCAAGCCCTTCGGCAATCGCGGTTTTACCGACACCCGATTCACCCACTAACAGCGGGTTGTTTTTACGACGACGACACAGAACCTGAATGGCGCGCTCGAGCTCTTTATCGCGACCAATCAGCGGATCGATCCCTCCCACGCGTGCAAGCTGGTTGAGATTGGTGGTGAAGTTTTCCATACGTTCCTCCCCGCCTGCTTGCTCTTCATTGACCGGATTTTCTGCACCGGGTGCCTGATTAGGTTCGTCTTTACGTGTACCGTGAGAGATGAAGTTCACCACATCAAGGCGGCTGACTTCATGTTTACGCAGCAAGTACGCTGCCTGGGATTCCTGCTCGCTAAAGATAGCCACCAGCACGTTTGCGCCAGTCACTTCACTGCGACCAGAAGACTGGACGTGGAACACCGCACGTTGCAGCACGCGCTGGAAGCTAAGCGTAGGTTGAGTGTCACGCTCTTCTTCACTGGCTGGCAGAACCGGTGTGGTTTGTTCGATGAAGGCCTCGAGTTCCTGTCGCAGCGCCACCAGATCTACGCTACACGCTTCCAGCGCTTCACGAGCCGATGGGTTACTGAGCAAAGCCAGTAACAGATGCTCGACAGTCATAAACTCATGTCGGTGCTCGCGCGCTCTGGCGAAAGCCATGTTTAAACTGAGTTCCAGTTCTTGATTGAGCATAGGCACCTCCCCCAAATTTTGCCTTCTTCAGGCTTTTTCTAGCGTACACAGCAGCGGATGCTCATGCTCCCTTGCATACTGGTTCACTAACGCGACTTTGGTTTCCGCTACTTCTGCAGTAAAAATGCCACAGATAGCTTTACCCTGATAGTGCACAGTGAGCATCAATTGCGTCGCACGTTCTACATCATAAGAAAAGAACTTTTGCAGCACGTCAATAACAAATTCCATCGGCGTGTAGTCATCGTTCATTAACATTACTTTATACATGGAGGGTGGTTTAAGCGCTTCGCGCAGTTTATCACCCACTAGCTGGTCAAAATCCAACCAATCGTTCGTCTTACCCATTGCAAATCGTCATCATGTTAAATCGCCCGTTATCATTAAGGCGAAGCCCATAGGTTGAGTGTAATACGCTTTCAGTTAACGTGACTCATTGAGTTCAAAAGGGACAGTAAATCGTGATCGAGAGCTGTGTCACATTAATCACAATAGCGTTAACTGCTTCAAATTTTTGATTCATTTTCAATCGATCCCACCCGTGCAACGCTTGACGACATGGTTAAATTATCTACATTGTACAAGCGTGAGTTGGCGAGGTTTTGAACAGCCCGCCCTCACCCACCGGTTCATTCCATCTCACTTATAAGATTTTCGAAGGATGTAGAAGCATGGAGACGGGTACAGTTAAATGGTTCAATAACGCCAAAGGGTTCGGTTTTATCTGCCCTGAAGGCGGCGGCGAAGATATCTTCGCTCATTACTCCACCATTCAGATGGATGGTTACAGAACGCTTAAAGCCGGGCAAACAGTCAGGTTTGATGTACATCAGGGGCCAAAAGGCAATCACGCTAGCTTGATTGTACCTCTGGAGCTCGAAGCCGCGGTCGCCTGACCTTTTGTTTCATTGTGTACATGCCTAAATCAAAATGCCAGCTTGTACGCTGGCATTTTTATAACCAAACGTAATACCTCAGATTAAAATCATTCACGCGCCAGCGCATCAATCGGGTTCAATCTTGCGGCATTTCTCGCTGGCAGCCAGCCAAAAATAATTCCCGTCGCAGTCGAACAGGCAAATGCGGTTAACAATGCCATCGGCGAGAAACCAATTTCCCAGCCCGGTAACACCAGTTGCAGCGTAAAGGCAATCAGCAGAGATAACGAAATCCCTAACGCACCGCCCACCAGACACACCAGCACCGCTTCAATCAGGAACTGCTGCAATACATCGCTGGCTCGTGCGCCAACCGCCATGCGAATACCAATCTCTTTGGTGCGTTCGGTTACCGACACCAGCATGATGTTCATCACGCCAATACCACCTACCAACAACGAAATGACCGCCACCAAAGTCAGGAACATCTGAAGAGTACGTGTGGTCTTTTCCGCCGTTTTCAATAGGCCGTCCATATTGTAGGTAAAGAAATCCTTCTTACCGTGACGTAACTGCAACAAACGATTGAGCTGCTGCTCAGCTTCATGGCTGTTGTAGCCTTCCTTGACGCGCACCGTGATAGAGTTGAGCCAGCTTTGCCCCATCACTCGCCCGGCCATGGTGTTATACGGCAGCCAGACACGCAGAATTTTACTGCTGCCAAACATCGACTGCTTCTCTTGCGCTACACCAATTACCGTCGCGGGCATATTCCCCACCAGCACGATTTCACCCACCACTTTGGCTTTATCGGGGAACAACTGACGTTTGGTGTTGCTGTCGAGCACCACCACCTGTGCGCGCCCTGCCAGCTGCTCTTCGTTAAAGGTGTTACCTTCACTGAAAGTCATGCCGTAGACGTTAAAATACTGGCTGCTGACACCGTTCACGCTGGCGGCAGCATCAACATTGCCATAACGTAAACGTAAGTTGCTTGAAAGCGCAGGTGTGGCTGAGCTGACCCACGGTTGCTGGCTTATTGCTGCCAGATCGTCATATTTCAGCGCCTGCTGATATTGCGGGTCATCGTCGCCAAAATCTTTACCAGGATAGATATCAATCGTATTGGTGCCTATCGAACGAATGTCCTGCAACACCATCTGCTTTGCCGCATCCCCGACAATCACAATCGACACCACCGAAGCGATGCCGATAATGATCCCAAGCATCGTCAACAGCGTGCGCATTTTGTTCGCCGCCAGCGCAAGCCAGGCCATGGTAAATGCTTCACGGAAACTACTTAGCGTTTGCTGAAATGCCGAGTTTACAGGCTGAGGTTTCACCTCTTTCGGCGCGCCTGCCTGTTGAACCACAGATAGTGGATTGCTGATAATCTCCCCATCACGAATTTCGATAACACGCTGTGCTTGCGCGGCTATCGTCGGGTCATGGGTCACAATAATGACCGTATGCCCCTGCTCACGCAGTTGCTTGAGCGTCGCCATCACTTCTTCACCCGAATGGCTATCGAGTGCACCAGTTGGTTCATCAGCAAGAATAACTTGCCCGCCATTCATCAGCGCACGGGCGATACTGACGCGCTGCTGTTGTCCGCCTGAAAGCTGGGAAGGTAGGTAGTCAACGCGCTCAGCAAGCCCCAGACGCATCAGTAACGCTCGTGCGCGTTGCTGGCGATAAACCCGCGCCGTACCGGCATACACCGCTGGCACTTCGACGTTTTGGGTCGCATTAAGATGCGAGAGCAAATGGTAGCGCTGGAAGATAAAACCAAAGTGCTCACGGCGTAATGTGGCAAGTGCGTCGCTATCAAGCAGCGCGACATCCTGCCCGGCCACTGTGTAGCTGCCACTGCTGGGTTTATCGAGGCAACCAAGAATGTTCATCAGCGTGGATTTGCCAGAGCCTGATGCCCCGACAATCGCCACCATCTCACCGGCTTCAATAGTGATATTGATGCCCTTAAGCACTTCAACTTGTTCGTCTCCCGACGGATAGCTACGGCGAATATCCCGTAGCTCAAGCAGTGCTGTCATGGCGCACTCCCGGCGGTGCTTTTGCCGATCACAACTTCTTCACCTTCGGTGAGGCCTGTGGCAACCTGCGCCTGGGTGTCATTACGCATACCGAGGGTAATTTCGCGGTCACGGGTTTCGCCATTACGTAAAACCGAAACTTTATAGCGGTTATCGCCAACCGGCTCGCCTAGTGCGGCAAGTGGAATGGTTAACACGTCTTTCACGCCACCAAGCTGAATATGCACCTGCGCCGTCATTTCCAGACGCAGCACACCTTTAGGGTTCGGGACTTCAAAACGGGCGTTATAAAAGATCGCGTCGTTGACCTTAACCGGCGTCGGCAAAATATCAATTAACAGCCCTTCATAGCGCGTTAGCGGATCGCCAATCACGGTAAACCACGCTTTTTGGCCGGGCTTCAGGTGAATCACGTCAGCTTCAGAAACCTGAGCTTTCACCAGCATTGTGCCGAGATCGGCAAGTGTCAGAATGTTCGGCGCTTGTTGAGCAGCAATCACCGTCTGACCTTGCTTAGTGGTGATTTCCGTCACTTCACCCGCCATTGGCGCCACTATTTGCGTGTAATCAAGGTTAGTTTTTGCCGTATCTAATGAGGCCTGATTACGTTTAATTTGCGCATCAATAGTGCCGATTTGTGCCTGCCTGACTTCCAGATCGGTCGCGGCGGTGTCCAAATCCTGTTGTGATATTGCCTGTGTTTTGGCCAGTGCCTGCTGGCGGCTTAACGTCACTTGTGCGAGTTTAGCCTGCGCCTGTGCCTGGCGACGCTGAGCACGCAGTTCCATTAACGTCGCTTCTACTTCTTTAATTTGGTTTTGTGCTTGTTCGGGATCGATAACTCCCAACAGCTGATCTTTCTTCACTTTATCGCCGATATTTACCGACAACGTTTTGAGCTGCCCACTCACCTGAGCACCCACGTCAACTTTACGCAAAGCATCGAGTTTACCCGTTGCCAGCACACTTTGTTGCAGCTCGCCTTTGCGCACAATCATGGTCTGATAAACCGGCGCTGGCGCATTCAGAAATTTCCAGAGCCAAATGACGAACAGCAATACCAACAGGCCCAGAAGCCAATAACGTTTTTTTATTTTTCCCTTGAATCTCATAGGTATCCTGCAAACTGACTGGCTAATTAAATAAAGTCTCAACAAAAACCGCGAGTCTACGGCTCTATGGCTACTGATTGAACATTCATTGAACTTAAGAGTGGTGAAATTACACCATTCTTTATCAACCAGGTTTCAATCATGTCGCCAATTACCGTAGACGAACTTATTTCAACACCGCAACTTAGTGGATGGCAGCTATTTCTTTGTCTGGCAAAGGGACAGTGGACGCCTGGTAGCGCGTGGAAAAATCCGGCTTACCGCCGCAAGTTTGTCCTGCGGTTGCTGGTAAATCCATGGGCTACGGCACGTTTACTGAGCGATTTATCTCATCAGCCCTGGCTTGAAAAACTGCTTAACGTGCAGCCTGGTTTACCCTGCCGAACCCATCGCCCTTATTTAACAACGAATTTTAACCGCAAGGCTGTGGCGAATGCATTGTCTTTCCACTACAACGAGCTAACCAATGCCTTGCCTGTAACCCTACTACAGCAGCACTTTTCAGAAAAAGGGGCCCACCTGGCAACCATAACGGGTAAAGATGAATGCTTCTACTACCTGAATTTTTGCGCCATCGCCAATCTCGACAAAGAAGGTGAAGCGACGTTGACTTTCACCCGTCAGGATGGGATTGCGCTTGCTGGATTAACCTTCACTTTGTGCCAGCATCAGGGCCAAAAGACACTGTTTATCGGCGGATTGCAGGGCGCCCAAAGCGACATACCCCATGAATATATCCAGGTCGCCACGAAAGCGTGTCACGGATTGTTCCCAAAACGCCTGGTTCTTGAAGCTGCCTGCCAACTGGCACGCCATTTGGGAGCGGAAAAAATCCTGGCGGTGAGCAACAGCTCGCATATCTATCGCTCATGGCGTTATGCGAAAAAGAAGAAAGATAAAATCCATGCTGATTACGACAGCTTCTGGCAATCAATGAGCGGTGAGTTATTGCCAGAAGGTTTCTTTAGCATGCCTTTGAGCGTGGCGCGCAAACCCCTTGAGGATATCGCCAGCAAAAAACGCGCGGAGTATCGCCGCCGCTACAGCTTGTTAGATGAGATGACAACGCATATTGAGCAGCAGTTTTATTAAGCAACTGCCGGGCTAATCAGCCCGGCCACGTGCCAGCCATAACACGCGTGAGAACATTTTTCGCAACAACGACGGCACGGCATCAACGCCACGCCTGCCCGCCTCCATCGCCACTTCAATAGCTAAATCAGGCTTAGAAGAACGGTGGATGGCTTTTACAATAATGCGCCGCATATTCATCGGCACGTTTTCCGGAAGCTGTGCCACACGGTGAAAAACATCAGCAAACCCCTGGCGGTACATAAAATGCTCCATGTCCATCGCAGGCAATGTCGTCAGATGGTCGCGTTCCTGATCACGATCATTTTCAAGAATGCCGCGCACCACAGACGCATATTTTTTGCCCGCTTCATCGCCATCAACCAGCACGTGCCATTCAATACCCATACGCCTCGCAAATTTAATCAATGGGCGCAGGCCAGACTTTGCAAACTCAATGACCTTCACCCCTTCGGCGTCAAAATGGTGCCCACACTGGCGCGCCAGTTCGTTCATCACCCACACCTCTGTTTCCCCTTCGACTAACAACCAGCAGCGAGCAAACAGTGATGAGGCCCGATTAAAACGGATGTGAAACGCAATGCGGCGGCTATCTTCAGCATTCATTCCGCCAGGACCGAGCCGCCAGGCGGCAACTTTCGAAGATTCACGCACCAGGCGACAGACATTCTCAACCGGGGTGAGTGATAACAATTCACCAGAATTGGTGGTGGTGATTTTTTGCAGCGGCAGCAGGTTTAATAAATGCCAGGCCACTGACAACATAATAGGGTGCAGTCGCGTTTCGGGATCTTCCACCAGCAACAGGGGCCGCGCGTCTTTATCCAGCGCTACGGTACCTTTTGCTTGCAGAAGTGTTGAAAACATTCCCAGTAATATCATGCGATGAGCACGACTATTGGGTTTGTCTATCATGCGGTTGATGACATCCAGATAACGCCAGCTTCGTTGCTCATCGTGCGAGCGACGTCGTAACAGGCGCTGATGTGCGGCAGCACCCTGCTCGGAAAAATAGTGTTCAAGCAATTGCACCATGGCCGACAACCCCTGGCGCAACTGTGCATCTGTGAGATTTTGCGGGCGAGACACCAGTTCACGAGCGAGGAAATCAAGCTGACGGGCCGTCATCTCAGTGTCTGGCATTACCGGGATGCTATCGTTGCGCAGGCGGCGCATAAATCGCGCATCACGCAAGCGTAACACGGGGTTAAGACGGATAATTTGCCGGGCAAGCGTATCAATATCATCAAGCTCAACGGAGTGGCCGTTGTTATCAAGGAAGCTGCGTAGCGTCAGAATTGTGCCATCTTCAGCAAGCTCACCGACCAGACGATACATGATGCGATGGAAGCCATCATTCCCTTCCACCCATACAGGCGCCAGAGAGCGGTAACGCCGTCCGAGATGATGACCAGGTGCTGTTTCCCGAAAGGTCAGCACAATATGTAAATGGTGTTCCCGGCCTTGTAAATCGCCCGGAGGGAAATAGAAATCGTCACGACCGAAGTGATAGAGATTTTCGTGCGGTGACAACAACAAAGTGAGCGCATCCAGCAAGCTGGATTTACCCCATGCGTTTTCGCCAATCAACACGTTATTTTGCTCAAGCATTAACGATAGACGGTTAATACCCCTGAATCCGACAATTTCTACACGCTCGAGAAACATAATCCCTCCAGATTGGTTAATGCTTTCCTTTAGCTACACGCCACAGCCTGCATAGCTCGAGTATATACCCTTCCCCCTCTGGCGACAGGTTAGCCCATCGAGTTATTTGTGGCGTAGCAGGATAGTATTAATTTTTCCATTTTTATTCGCTCCAAAAATAAACAAATAATTTTATTGCTATCACTTGTAATTCCACCAACTGATAAAAAGTGCGTTTAATACAAGACAATTCTTACTTTATTAAAAACTCTTCTATACTTCCAACGTGTTTATTCTTGAAAGGAATGCCATCTCATTGCCCTAAATCAATTTTTTAGGATTTTATAGTGTGGCTCTAACTAAGTGAAATCATTAACATTGCTGCTCTTTTATTATTTACGTTACGTCTTAAACGGTTGTAACAAACAATAATCGGGTAGATGCCTTTATTTACATCACCCGGGATTCACTGTTTTTGAAATGCAGAGGTGGTTATGTTTAGGAAATTAGCGGCAGAATTCTTTGGCACATTCTGGTTGGTATTCGGTGGTTGTGGGAGTGCAGTGTTGGCAGCGGCATATCCTGAGCTAGGGATTGGTTTTGTCGGTGTGGCATTAGCATTTGGTTTAACCGTATTAACTATGGCTTATGCCGTAGGTCATATTTCCGGCGGCCACTTTAACCCAGCAGTCACTCTGGGCTTGTGGGCTGGCGGTCGTTTCCCAGCTAAAGATGTTATTGGTTATATTGTGGCGCAAGTGATTGGCGGTATTGTTGCAGCCGGTATTCTTTATTTAGTTGCCAGCGGCAAAAGTGGCTTTGATGCAGCGGCAAGCGGTTTTGCTTCTAATGGATATGGTGAACATTCGCCAGACCATTATTCCATGCTGTCAGCAATCATTATTGAAATCGTCTTGACCTGCGGCTTCTTGATTGTGATCCATGGCGCAACTGATAAGTTTGCACCAGCGGGCTTTGCACCTATTGCTATTGGCCTTGCGTTAACCTTGATTCACCTGATTAGCATCCCAGTCACCAATACCTCTGTGAACCCAGCACGTAGTACTGCCGTTGCTATCTTCCAGGGCGGTTGGGCATTACAGCAACTGTGGCTGTTCTGGGTGATGCCAATCATTGGCGGTATCCTGGGTGGTGTTATCTACCGGACATTGCTGGAAAAACGTAACTAATTTGATTCAAGCGTCACCGGCTTCAATTTGGCTGGTGGCGCTGTATTTACTTGCCCTACTCCAAATTCTCAACCTGCATAAAAATCCTTTTTTTTCGTAGCTTTACTCATTCTCTTTCTTTGGGTAGTGTGACATACGCCGTTACTTCTATCGCAAGGATTGTCCGCACCATGTTTTCGGGATTGTTAATTATCTTAGTGCCGCTGATTATCGGTTATCTGATTCCTCTGAAACAAACCAGTCTGTTAAAGCTCATTAATCGCCTATTGAGCTGGATTGTGTATGTGATTTTATTTTTCATGGGCATCAGCCTCGCATTTCTCGATAACCTGGCAAGTAACCTGCTGGCAATCCTTCATTACGCTGCGGTCACTGTTGTGGTGTTATTGCTCTGCAATGCTGCTGCACTGCTTTGGCTTGAGCGTTCCATGCCATGGCGACACAATCACGAGCAAGAAAAACTCCCTTCACGAATTGCGATGGCGCTGGAATCACTAAAACTATGCTTCGTGGTGATAGCTGGTTTTCTGCTTGGCCTGACTGGCTGGCCAATTCTGCATCACGCGACCGACGCCAGTGAATACACCCTTATATTCCTGTTGCTGCTGGTCGGTATCCAACTGCGTAATAGCGGCATGACGTTAAAACAGATTGTGCTTAATCGGCGCGGTATGATCGTGGCTGTAGTCGTGGCATTGAGCTCACTTGCCGGTGGTGTTATCAACGCCTTTATTCTCGACCTACCGATTAAAACTGGTTTAGCGATGGCATCGGGATTCGGCTGGTATTCACTGTCGGGTATTTTGATGACGGAATCCTACGGGCCAGTAATTGGTAGTGCAGCATTCTTTAATGACCTGGCGCGAGAACTAATTGCCATCATGTTGATTCCCGGACTGGTACGCCGTAGCCGCTCAACCGCCCTCGGGTTGTCTGGCGCAACGTCGATGGACTTCACCCTGCCTGTTTTACAGCGCAGCGGAGGGCTGGAAATTGTTCCAGCGGCGATTGTTCACGGGTTCATCCTCAGCTTACTGACCCCGCTTCTCATGGCATTTTTCGCCTCCTGATACCTCATTGGCGGTAGGTTTCTGCCGCCAAATTTGCGCTAAATCAATCTCCTTTTAAGTTGTATAAGAAATACCTTTTCCCTGTGTTGCACTGAGCATAACCTTAAACATGTATATCAAATATAACTTTAAAAGGTACGATCATGTTTTGTGTGCAATGTGAACAAACAATCCGCACCCCTGCGGGCAACGGCTGCTCTTATGCTCAGGGCATGTGCGGGAAAACGGCTGAAACATCAGACCTACAAGATTTGTTGATCGCAACACTTCAGGGTTTATCCGCATGGGCAGTGGCCGCACGTGAAGTTGGCATTATCAGTCATGAAATTGATCACTTTGCACCGCGTGCCTTTTTCTCAACACTGACCAACGTCAACTTCGATTCCCCACGCATCGTTGGCTATGCCCGCGAAGCCATAATCGCGCGCGAAAGCCTGAAAGCTAGCACCCTCGCGATTAACCCAAACATTACCGTCACCAATCCAATGGCTGAACTGCAACTTGTCAGCAACGATTTGGGCGACCTGCAACGCCAGGCGGCTGAGTTCGCGCCAAACCGCGACAAAGCAGAAATTGGTGACGATATTCTCGGCCTGCGCTTGCTGTGCCTGTACGGCCTGAAAGGTGCTGCTGCCTATATGGAACACGCCCACGTTCTCGGCCAGTACGACAACGACATCTACGCGCAATACCACAAAATTATGGCGTGGCTCGGCACCTGGCCTGCGGACATGGGCGCACTGCTTGAGTGCTCCATGGAAATCGGCCAGATGAACTTCAAAGTGATGAGCATTCTGGACCGGGGGGAAACCGAGAAATACGGTCACCCAACACCTACGCAAGTTAACGTGCGCCCGGTCGCAGGCAAATGTGTTTTGATTTCCGGCCACGATCTGAAAGATCTGTATAACCTGCTGGAACAAACTGAAGGTACCGGCGTAAACGTCTATACCCATGGCGAAATGCTGCCAGCCCATGGTTACCCGGAACTGCGTAAATTCAAACATTTGGTCGGCAACTACGGCAGCGGCTGGCAGAACCAGCAAAGCGAATTCGCCCGCTTCCCTGGCCCAATCGTGATGACCTCAAACTGCATCATCAATCCGGAAGTCGGCTCCTACACTGATCGCATCTGGACGCGTAGCATTGTCGGCTGGCCGGGTGTAAGCCACCTCGAAGGCGATGATTTCACATCAGTCATCACCCAGGCTACGCAAATGGCGGGCTTCCCATACAGCGAAATCGAACATCTGATCACCGTGGGCTTTGGTCGCCAGACTTTACTGGGCGCTGCCGATACCCTGATTGACCTGGTCAGCCGTGAAAAACTGCGCCACATCTTCCTGGTAGGGGGTTGCGACGGTGAACGCGGCGAGCGTAGCTACTTCACCGATTTCGCCACCAGCGTGCCAAAAGACTGCCTGATCCTGACGCTTGCCTGCGGTAAATACCGCTTTAATAAACTGGACTTCGGCGATATCGAAGGCCTGCCGCGCCTGATCGATGCCGGTCAGTGCAACGATGCATACTCAGCAATCATTCTTGCTGTAACGCTTGCTGAAAAACTCGGTTGTGGCGTGAACGACCTGCCGCTGAGCCTGGTGCTTTCCTGGTTTGAGCAAAAAGCGATTGTTATCCTGCTGACCCTGCTGTCGCTCGGTGTGACCAATATTGTCGCCGGCCCTACTACACCGGCCTTCCTGACGCCAAATCTGTTGGCTGTGCTCAATGAGAAGTTTGGCCTGCGCGCCATTACCACCGTTGAAGACGATATTAAACAGCTGATGGGCGCATAAGGAGAAGTCATGACAATGCCAACGCCACTGTGCCCGTACCGCATGCAGGTGCATCATATTCATCAGGAAACGTCGGATGTCTGGACGCTGTCGCTGATCAATCACGACTTTTATCCTTACAAGGCCGGGCAATATGCGCTGGTGAGTATTCGTGATAGCGATGAAACGCTACGGGCTTACACCATTTCATCCACGCCAGGACTCAGCCCATTCGTCACGCTGACTATCCGCCGTATCGAAAATGGCGTTGGTTCGCAATGGCTGACCCAGGATGTAAAACCTGGCGACTACCTGTGGCTGTCAGAAGGACAAGGGGAATTTACCTGCGAAAACCTGCCGACAGACCACTATCTGTTGATGGCTGCTGGTTGTGGCGTAACGCCAATTATGTCGATGCGCCGCTGGCTGGCAAAGCACCGTCCACAAGCCGACGTGCAGGTTATTTATAACGTTCGAACGCCAGAAGATGTGATTTTTGCCGATGAATGGCGTGATTACCCGGTGACACTGGTGGCCGAGAATAACGCGACGCACGGTTTCATTTCCGGGCGCATCACTCGCGAAATTCTGGCTTGCGTGCCGGATATTACCTCGCGCACCGTCATGACCTGCGGCCCTGCTCCGTATATGGAATGGGTGGAAAAAGAAGTTCAGGCATTGGGCGTGAGCGCGTTTTATGCGGAGAAATTCTTTACGCCGGTCGCCGCACCTGTCGAAAGTGGATTGAAGTTCACGACGCTAAAACCGCTGCGCGAGTTCTACGCGCCGGTGGGCAGCTCGCTGCTGGCGGTAATGGAAAGCAATAAAGTGCAAGTGAATGCAGCTTGTCGTGCTGGTGTGTGCGGCAGCTGTAAAACCAAAGTTGAGTCCGGTGATTACATCGTCAGCAGCACCATGACATTGACCGACGCAGAAGTTGCCAACGGTTATGTGCTGGCTTGTTGCTGCCACCCGCAAGGGGACTTAGTTCTCGCTTGATCCACTCATGCCACTCAGACTCTGAGTGGCACTTTCTGCCCAGCCTCTTCTGTTTCCTTGACTAAGCTTGTTTACGTTAACTGAATCGTGACAAGGAGAACCAATGAAACAGACCGTAGCAGCTTACCTGGCAAAAACACTTGAAAGTGCAGGCGTAAAACGAATCTGGGGCGTCACGGGCGACTCCCTCAACGGACTAAGCGACAGTCTGAACCGCATGGGCACTATTCAATGGATGCCGACACGACATGAAGAAGTCGCCGCTTTTGCCGCAGGCGCAGAAGCCCATCTATCAGGTGAACTGGCGGTGTGTGCGGGTTCCTGTGGCCCCGGTAATCTGCATTTAATCAATGGCCTGTTCGACTGCCATCGAAATCGCGTTCCGGTACTGGCTATTGCAGCGCATATTCCATCAAGCGAAATTGGTAGTGGCTATTTCCAGGAAACCCACCCCGAAGAGTTATTCCGCGAATGCAGTCATTATTGCGAGCTAGTGTCATCCCCGGAACAAATTCCACAGGTACTGGCGATTGCGATGCGTAAAGCGGTATTGAACCGTGGCGTTTCGGTCGTGGTTTTACCCGGCGATGTGGCGCTTAAACCTGCCCCGGAAACCGCCAGTACCCACTGGTACCCGGCACCGCAGCCGATTATTGTGCCACCACATGACGAACTCAAAAAACTGGCACAGCTGCTGCGTTATAACGACAACATCGCGCTGATGTGCGGCAGCGGTTGTGCGGGTGCGCATGAAGAACTGGTGCAGTTTGCGGCCACGCTTAAAGCGCCGATTGTTCACGCGCTGCGTGGCAAAGAACACGTTGAATACGATAACCCTTACGATGTTGGCATGACCGGGCTAATCGGTTTTTCGTCAGGTTTCCATACCATGATGAACGCCGACACGCTGATCCTGCTCGGTACCCAATTCCCCTATCGCGCCTTCTACCCGACCGATGCAAAAATCATTCAGATTGATATCAACCCCGGCAGTATCGGCGCGCACAGTAAAGTGGATATGGCGCTGGTCGGCGATATTAAAGCCACCCTTGCGGCACTCATTCCGCTACTGGAAGAAAAAACCGACCGCAGTTTCCTTGATAAAGCGCTGGATAATTATCGCGAAGCGCGTGAAAGCCTCGATGAACTGGCTCAACCCGGTGACGGCAACGTCATCCATCCCCAATATGTCGCGCAGCAAATCAGCCGGTATGCTGATGAAGATGCCATTTTCACCTGCGATGTCGGCACACCCACCGTGTGGGCTGCGCGATATCTGAAAATGAACGGTAAACGCCGCCTGATTGGTTCGTTTACCCACGGTTCAATGGCGAACGCCATGCCACAAGCGCTGGGCGCAAAAGCGACGGCACCCGACCGGCAAGTTATCGCCATGTGCGGCGATGGCGGTTTCAGCATGTTGATGGGGGATTTTCTCTCGGTCGTGCAGATGAAACTGCCCATCAAAATTGTGGTGTTTAACAATAGCGTGCTGGGTTTTGTGGCAATGGAAATGAAAGCTGGCGGTTACCTGACAGACGGCACGGAACTTCACGATACTAACTTTGCCAGTATCGCCAATGCCTGCGGAATCACTGGTATTCGGGTGGAAAAAGCCGCCGATCTCGACAACGCCCTGCAACGCGCTTTAAGTATTGATGGCCCGGTGTTGGTGGATGTCGTGGTGGCGAAAGATGAGCTGGCGATTCCACCGCAAATCAAACTTGAACAGGCCAAAGGGTTCAGTCTGTATATGCTGCGCGCTATCATTAGCGGGCGTGGGGATGAAGTTATCGAACTGGCGAAAACGAACTGGTTCCGGTAAAAGTAAGGATAATTTTGAACAATAATAAGGATCCACCGTGATTGACTTGCGCAGCGACACCGTAACCCGCCCGAGCGAAGAAATGCTCAAACGCATGATGGCAGCACCCACTGGCGATGACGTCTACGGTGATGACCCAACGGTCAACGAACTACAAGATTACGCCGCCAAACTCAGCGGCAAAGAAGCCGCGCTATTTCTGCCAACCGGCACTCAGGCAAACCTGGTGGCGCTGCTGAGCCATTGCGAACGTGGTGAAGAGTATATTGTTGGGCAACTTGCGCACAATTATCTCTACGAAGCCGGTGGTGCTGCGGTTTTAGGCAGTATTCAGCCGCAGCCTATTGATGCCAACCCGGACGGTTCGCTGCCGCTTGATAAAGTGGCCGCGAAAATCAAACCTGACGATATCCACTTTGCGCGCACCAAATTGCTTAGCCTCGAAAACACCCATAACGGCAAAGTTTTGCCGCGTGAGTATTTGAAGCAGGCCTGGGAATTTAGCCGCAATCACAACCTGGCTTTGCACGTTGACGGTGCGCGTATCTTTAACGCCGTGGTGGAATATGGCTGCACGCTTGAAGAAGTGGTGCGCTATTGCGACACCTTCACGATTTGCCTCTCTAAAGGTCTGGGAACACCGGTTGGTTCGCTGTTAGTCGGCAGCCATGAGTACATTAAGCGTGCGACGCGCTGGCGTAAAATGGTCGGTGGCGGCATGCGTCAGGCTGGAATTCTGGCGGCAGCGGGTTTATACGCGCTGGAGAATAACGTGCAGCGCCTGAAAGAGGATCACGACAACGCCCATTGGCTGGCAGGCGAGTTGCGTGAAATCGGTGTTGATGTCTCTCGTCAGGATACCAATATGGTGTTTGTACGCGTGCCGGTTGAACAAGCAGAAAGCCTCGGTAAATTCATGAAAGAACGCGGTGTTTTGATGAGTGCAGGCCCGGTAACTCGCCTGGTGATTCACCTAGATGTGAACCGTGATCAGTTGGCCGAAGTGGTTTCTCACTGGCAGACTTTTTTACAACGCTAAACAGAGGTCACGGACGATGACACAGCCACAAAACATTCTGGTGCTCGGTGCTAGCGGCTACATAGGCCAACATCTGGTGCCAAAGCTTGCCGCTGCCGGGCATCATGTTACTGCTGCGGCAAGACGTGTCGAGTGGCTGGAGAAACAACCCTGGCCGGGGGTCGTTTGTCGCCATGTCGATTTACAGTGGCCAGGAACGCTTCCCGCACTTCTGGAAAACATCGATACCCTTTACTACCTGGTACATAGCATGGGCGACGGCGCTGATTTTGTTGCCCATGAACGCCAGACTGCGCTCAATTTGCGTGATGCACTACGAGAACATCCGGTAAAACAGCTTATCTTTCTGAGTTCACTGCAGGCTGCCGAAGGTGACGGTGATTCTGCACACCTTCGTGCTCGCCAGCTCACCGCCGATATTCTGCGTGATGCAGGAGTTCCGGTAACTGAAGTTCGGGCTGGCATTATTGTTGGCGCAGGTTCTGCCGCCTTCGAAGTCATGCGCGATATGGTTTATAACCTACCGGTACTCACGCCCCCACGCTGGGTACGCTCACGCACCACACCAATCGCACTCGTAAACTTGCTGCATTATTTAACTGAACTGCTCAATCATCCATCACAGGAAAATCGTGTTTTCGAAGCCGCGGGTCCGGAAGTACTGAGCTATCAGCAGCAGTTCGAGCGCTTTATGGCAATTAGCGGTAAACATCGCCCACTTATCCCTATTCCGTTACCCACCAGTTGGATCTCAGCGTGGTTCCTCAACATGATCACCTCGGTGCCACCAACGATTGCTAAAGCGCTGATCCAAGGGTTGAAGCACGATCTTCTGGCCGACGATCGTGAACTTCGCGCGTTGATCCCGCAAAAGCTACTTACCTTTGATGATGCCGTTCGTGCAACGCTTGAAGATGAACACAAACTCGCTAACTCGCAGGACTGGGGTTATGACGCCCAGGCATTTGCGCGTTGGCGACCAGATTACGGTTACTTCCCCAAGCAAGCGGGCTGCACGCTAAAAACAAGCGCTGAGTTGGCAGATTTGTGGCAAGTAGTTAATCAGATAGGTGGAAAAGAGGGGTATTTCTTCGGCAACGCTCTGTGGAAAACGCGCGGCTATATGGACCTGCTGGTGGGCCACAGGCTGGCAAAGGGTCGCCCTGAGCGGCCAATGCTTGAAGTAGGCGACCATGTAGATAGCTGGAAAGTGATTATTGTTGAGCCACAAAAAGAGCTTACATTGCTGTTTGGTATGAAAGCGCCAGGACTTGGGCGGCTTTCCTTCACGCTGCGTGACCACGGTAAGTATCGAACTCTGGATGTTCGTGCCTGGTGGCACCCCCATGGAAGCGCAGGTTTGTTCTACTGGTTGATAATGATCCCCGCTCATCTGTTCATTTTTCGGGGTATGGCCCGCCGGATTTGCCAGGTTTGCGAACAATTGTCAGAGAAACATCGTTAACTCCTCCTAATCTTTGGCTTTCCCCATTGCAAGCGCCGCCATTTCACGGAAAAATGCGCAGCGTAAATCTCAATTATCATGAGTTGGTCGACATGAAGGTACTGGTAACGGGCGCCACCAGCGGTTTAGGCCGAAACGCGGTCGAATTTCTTCGCGCAAAAGGCATCAGCGTCCGGGCAACTGGTCGTAATGAGGCCATGGGCAAACTGCTGGAAAAAATGGGTGCAGAGTTTGTTCATGCAGACCTAACCGATCTGGTTTCTTCGCAAGCCAAATTGATGCTGGCCGATGTCGATACGCTTTGGCACTGTTCAAGCTTTACTTCTCCGTGGGGAACGCAGGAAGCATTCGATCTCGCCAATGTCCGCGCCACTCGCCGTTTAGGTGAATGGGCCGTTGCCTGGGGCGTGCGCAACTTCGTGCATATCTCCTCGCCGTCGCTCTATTTTGATTACCATCACCATCGCAATATCAGCGAAGAGTTTCGTCCGGTGCGTTTTGCTAACGAATTTGCGCGCAGCAAAGCCGCCAGCGAAGAAGTGATTCAACTGTTAGCGCAGTCAAACCCCCATACACGTTTCACGATTCTGCGCCCGCAAAGCTTATTTGGCCCGCATGATAAAGTCTTTTTCCCACGCCTGGTGCAGATGATGCGCCACTACGGCAGCGTACTGTTGCCACGCGGCGGCGAAGCGATGGTCGATATGACTTATATCGAAAATGCGGTGCATGCGATGTGGCTTGCCACGCAGTGCGAAACGCAACCGTCAGGCAGGGCGTACAACATCACGAATATGGAAGCTCGCCCGCTACGCGTTATCGTGCAGAAACTGATTGATGAGTTAGAGATTAAGTGCCGGATTCGTTCTGTGCCCTACCCTATGCTAGATGTCATTGCCCGCAGCATGGAGCGTCTGGGTAGCAAGTCAGCAAAAGAACCGGTGCTGACTCACTACGGTGTGTCGAAGCTGAATTTTGATTTAACGCTGGATACGAGTCGAGCTGAAACCGAACTAGGCTATAAACCGATTGTCACCCTTGATGAAGGTATTCGTCGTACGGCGCTTTGGTTACGTGACCACGGTACGCTGCACCGCTAGATCCACCATTCTTCGAGTTGCTGCCAGGGACTAACCCTAGCCGTATTTCTCGAGCAACGCTTGTGCAATGGATTCAGTTTGCGCATCCGGCAGGCCCGAATATTCTTTTGGCCGGAAGTGCATCTGGAAAGCCTGAATCACTCTTTTTTGCTGTTCCGACGACATTTCAGGCGTCACCTGATAACCATAACGCGATAGCAAATCGAGCAAACCTCGCTTATCCACAGGCTGGTATGGTCCACGGCCATTCAGATAAAAGGCCACTCTGTTAGCATCCGGCCAGGCACCTACACCCTGCTGCGCCAGTTCTTGCCACGGGAATAGTGGGCCAGGATCAACTTTACGCTGCGGGGCAATATCCGCATGTGCGACCACGTTTTGCGGTTGGATTTGATAACGAGCGATAATCACTTTCGCCAATCTCTCCAGCGCCGAGATCTGCGCCGGGTTGAACGGATAAAACTGCTTTACGCGGCCCTGGCGCGTAAAACCTTTATTCTCCAGTTCAATACCAATCGACGTGTCATTAATCCGCGTCGCGCCACGCCAGAAACTCACCCCGGCATGCCAGGCTAACTCACTTTCAGGCACCAGTTGCCAGATAACCGGTTTGCCGCCGGAGGTGGGTGGTGTATCGGGGATCAAGTAGTGGGAACTGACATTTTGGTCAGTCAAAGTGGATAACGAACCGGCAAAATCATCTGCCGTATAGTGAATAACCAACACTTTCACACGTGGGTAGGCAGCCCGTGCAGTGTGGCTGGTGTCGACTTTAAAATCGCCGTTGTCGACAACGGTTTTTTCAGCAACTTCAGGCTTGCTGGCACACCCCGCGAGCAAAAGCGCGATTAAAAATGCGGCTAGGCAACCTTTCATCGACTCGTTTTCACCGCAGTGCCGGTGACGCTTACCATCAACATGCTGCCATCTTTGCCCACTGTTTCGTAGTCGATATCAATACCCACCACGGCGTTAGCTCCCAGGCTTTCTGCCTGCTCCTGCAATTCTCTAAACGCTATCTCACGCGCTTTGCGCAACTCTTTTTCGTAAGCACCGGAACGGCCACCGACGATATCGCGCACGCCAGCAAAAAAATCACGGAAAATATTGGCACCCAGAATCGCTTCCCCAGTCACCACGCCACAATATTCCGTGATGCTCTGCCCTTCAAGCGTAGGGGTTGTTGTAAATTGCATAAGCTTCTCCTCTCTTTGTATCAACATCTTAGCGCATAAACCCGCCACGCATTTTGACAGCGATACGCTATGCTAAGTTAGTCCTCCTGAGAAGATAAGGAAATAAAAATGCGCAGCTCAGTTTTGGTTCTTCTTCCGTGCGCGATGTTACTCACGGCCTGTACCACCAGCGTCACTCCCGCTTTTAAAGATATTGGCACCCGCAGCGGCCCTTGTATTGATGGTGGCCCGGATAGCGTGGCGCAACAGTTTTACGATTACCAAATTAGCCATAAAACCCAGGGCAGCAGCGCGATTACCGGCTTACGTCCTTATATGAGTGACGCGTTGGCACAACAAATGCAAAAAGCCAGCGCCTCACCGAACGCGCAGAATGAGTTTATGCGAAGCAATATGTTCACCAGCAATGCCGATGGCGCAGACAGTGCCGAAGTTGCCTCCGCATCAACCATTCTTAATACTGATGCACGCAATATTCCGCTGCGTGTAAAACTCACGAAAGGCAGTCAAAGCTGGCAAGACGAAGTGCTGATGATTCGTGAGGGCCAATGTTGGGCAGTTGATGACGTGCGTTACTTAGGCGAGAACAGCCATGCGCCTTCAGGCAGTCTGCGTCAGGCGATAGAAACAAACTAATATTTACATTCACCATCTGGCGGGAAAGGTAACCCTTGTAAATAGTCTGGAATTTTTGCATAACTCCGACATTTATTCTTGCCTCCCTCCCGCCTCGCTATATTGTGCTACCTTTAATGCATGGGAGTAGTTATTTTTAGGTTTTAACGCACAAAGATTGCATAACTATTCTGTTAAAGGTACCCTTTGCGGCTTCAATTGCTATTCAACTTATGCGCATGAGTATTCAACTAAACGGCATTAATTGTTTTTATGGCGCTCATCAGGCGCTGTTCGATATCACCCTTAGTTGCCCACAGGGCGAAACGCTGGTGCTGCTTGGTCCAAGTGGCGCAGGTAAAAGCTCGCTTCTGCGCGTACTCAATTTGCTTGAGATGCCGCGCTCTGGGCAACTCACCATTGCAGACAACCATTTTGACTTTGCAAAAGCGCCTGGCGATAAAGCCATTCGCGAATTACGTCGCAACGTTGGCATGGTGTTCCAGCAATATAATCTTTGGCCTCATCTCACTGTGTTGCAAAACCTGATGGAAGCGCCTTGTCGTGTCCTGGGTATCAGCAAAGATGAAGCACGCCTTCGTGCCGACAAACTGCTTGAGCGTTTACGCCTGAAACCTTATCAGGACCGTTTCCCGCTCCACCTTTCTGGTGGTCAGCAGCAGCGTGTCGCGATTGCACGAGCATTGATGATGGAACCACAGATTCTGCTGTTTGATGAACCGACCGCAGCACTGGACCCGGAAATCACCGCACAAATCGTCAGCATTATTCGTGAGTTGGCTGAAACCAACATCACTCAGGTCATCGTTACCCACGAAGTGGAAGTTGCGCGTAAAACCGCAAGTCGCGTGGTGTATATGGAAAATGGCCACATCGTCGAACAAGGTGATGCGAGTTGCTTCGCAAAACCACAGACCGAAGCGTTTAAATTCTATCTGTCACACTGATGTATCCGGGAAAATAACCATGAAAAAAGTTCTGCTTGCCACATTATTAGCCAGCCTGAGCCTTTCCGCGACGGCTGCACAAACTATTCGTTTCGCAACGGAAGCTTCTTACCCTCCGTTTGAATCTATGGATGCCAGCAACAAGATCGTTGGTTTTGATGTCGATTTGGCTAATGCGCTGTGTAAAGAGATTGATGCTACTTGCACATTCTCCAACCAGTCTTTTGATAGCCTGATCCCAAGCCTGAAATTCCGTCGTATCGACGCAATCATGGCGGGTATGGACATCACTCCTGAGCGTGAAAAACAAGTTCTATTCAGCAACCCTTACTACGATAACTCAGCTCTGTTTGTCGGTCAGAAAGGCAAAGTGGCTGATATCGCTGCCCTTAAAGGCAAGAAAGTTGGCGTGCAGAACGGTACTACGCACCAGAAATTCATCATGGATAAACATCCAGAAATCACCGTAGTTCCTTACGATAGCTACCAGAACGCGAAGCTGGACCTGCAAAATGGTCGTATCGATGCGGTATTTGGTGATACAGCTGTGGTGACTGAGTGGCTGAAAGCAGAACCTAAACTGGCCGCGATTGGCGACAAAGTGACAGACAAAGGCTACTTCGGTACCGGTTTGGGCATCGCGGTTCGTCAGGGCAACACTGATTTGCAGGCGAAGTTCAATACCGCGCTGGAAAAAGTGAAGAAAGATGGTACATACCAGACCATCTACGAAAAATGGTTCCAGAAGTAATCTGAATGAACGAAATGTTTCCTTTAGCGAGCGCCGCCGGGATGACCGTCGGCCTTGCCGTTTGTGCGCTGATCATCGGCCTGGCTCTGGCGATGATTTTTGCCGTATGGGAGTCTGCGAAATGGCGTCCGATAGCCTGGCTGGGTTCAGCTTTGGTTACGGTGCTACGCGGTCTGCCTGAAATCCTGGTGGTGCTGTTTATTTATTTCGGCTCCTCCCAGTTATTGCTGATTCTTTCAGATGGTTTTGTCCTCAACCTCGGTTTTGCACAAATTCCTATCCAATTGCAGATTGAGAATTTCGATGTCAGCCCGTTCCTGTGCGGCGTCATTGCCCTTTCCCTGCTCTACTCGGCTTACGCCTCACAAACTTTGCGTGGCGCACTTAAAGCCGTGCCAGTTGGGCAATGGGAGTCTGGCCAGGCATTAGGCATGTCGAAGGCGGCCATTTTCTTCCGCCTGGTGATGCCGCAAATGTGGCGCCATGCGCTGCCAGGTTTAGGTAATCAGTGGTTGGTATTGCTCAAAGATACCGCGTTGGTATCGCTGATAAGCGTTAACGATTTGATGCTACAGACCAAGAGTATTGCCACTCGTACTCAGGAGCCGTTTACCTGGTATGTGGTTGCCGCCGCGATCTACCTCGTGATCACCCTCATAAGCCAGTATGTTCTCAAACGTATTGACCTGAGAGCGACGCGTTTTGAACGGAGACCCGGCTGATGCTCGAGTATTTACCGGAGCTGTTTAAAGGCCTGCATACCAGTCTGACACTCACCGCGGCATCTATTGTGGTCGCGTTGGTTTTATCGCTGCTTTTCACCATCGTTTTGACGCTGAAAACACCGGTACTGGTTTACATTGTGCGTGCCTATATCACTCTCTTTACCGGTACGCCGTTGCTGGTGCAAATCTTCCTGATTTACTACGGCCCGGGTCAGTTCCCGTCCATTCAGAACTACCCTGTTCTGTGGCATCTGCTTTCTGAGCCATGGCTATGTGCGTTGATTGCGCTGTCGTTAAACAGTGCGGCATACACCACTCAACTGTTTTACGGAGCAATCCGTGCCATTCCTGAAGGCCAGTGGCAGTCATGCGGTGCATTAGGGATGAGTAAGAAAGATACGCTCGCCATTTTGCTTCCTTATGCATTTAAACGCGCACTTTCTTCTTATTCGAATGAAGTGGTTCTGGTGTTTAAAAGTACCTCACTGGCGTACACCATTACGCTGATGGAAGTGATGGGCCACGGGCAACTGCTATATGGTCGCACTTACGATGTGATGGTGTTCGGGGCTGCGGGCTTGGTTTATCTGGTGGTTAACGGACTATTAACGTTGTTGATGCGTGTGATAGAACGCCGTGCGCTGGCATTTGAACGCCGTAACTAAAACGTAAAAATCAGTCGAATCAGGCGGGGACTTTCCCGCCTTTTTTACGCCCGCATAAATATAATTATACATTTTTATTGCATATAAATTCACTTGATGGCATGCTTTTTTGACGCCGGGAAACGGCGAATACAACAAAACATGACAGACGGGAGCAACACACATGAAGAAGTTTATTTTGGCCGCAATGTTCGCTACAGCCGCATTCAACGTGGCTGCCGCAGACAAAATCAACTTTGGTTCTTCGGCCACTTATCCGCCATTTGAATCACTTGATGCCAACAATCAGATTGTAGGTTTCGATATCGATTTGGCTAAAGCTTTATGCAAACAAATGCAGGCAGAATGCACCTTCACTAACCATGCATTTGACAGTTTGATTCCGTCGCTGAAATTCCGTAAATATGACGCGGTAATTTCAGGTATGGATATTACGCCTGAGCGTAGCAAACAAGTTTCTTTCACCACGCCGTACTACGCTAATTCAGCCGTCGTCATTGCCAAAAAAGGTGCATTCAAATCCTTTGAAGAGCTTAAAGGCAAACGTATAGGTATGGAAAATGGGACCACGCACCAAAAATATCTCCAGGACAAACATCCGGAAATTAAAACCGTCTCTTACGATAGCTACCAGAATGCGATTATTGACCTGAAAAACGGCCGTATTGATGGGGTATTTGGTGACACTGCAGTGGTAAACGAGTGGCTGAAAACAAACCCGCAATTAGGCACAGTTGGCGAGCATGTTACTGATGCAGAATACTTTGGCACAGGTTTGGGTATTGCTGTACGCCCTGACAACCAGGCTTTGTTGACCAAATTGAATACCGCGCTGGCAGCGATTAAAGCTGACGGGACTTATCAGAAGATTAGTGATCAGTGGTTCCCGCAGTAAATATTGCCCTTACCCTGCCCTCTCCCACAGGAGAGGGAGATACCAGACAGTTCCCTCTCCCTGGGGAGAGGGTTAGGGTGAGGGGAAAACTACCCGCGCACCAGCAACGTCAAAACCTCGTAATGCGCCGTGTGCGGGAACATATCGAATAACTGCACGCGCTCTACACGATAACCCGCCAGTGACGAGATATCTTGCGCCATGGTCTGCGCATTACAACTTGAATAGATAATGTATTTCGGGGCCATGTTATTGAGGAAATAACACAGCGCCTGACCGATACCGCGCCTTGGCGGGTTCACTAAGACCAGGTCAGGAATATCTTGCTGCTCGGTGGCAAATTTCGTTGAATCCAGCGCCTGAAAATGAATATCCGTTAACCCGAGTTTTTCCGCCGACTGGCGCGCACAAGCAATCGCTTCTGGCGCAATTTCAATACCCGTTAGTTTCATTTCCGGCGTGGCGCAATGCAGGCCAAACCCGCCTACTCCACAGAACAAATCCCACATATGTTTGACTGGCAATTCGCGCACCCAGTCACGTGCAGTTGCATACAATGAAGCAGCAACGGCCGGGTTGGTCTGGAAGAAACTTTGCGGACGGATAAACAGCGGCACGCCGTTGAATTGTTCTTCCAGCGCCTGCTGCTCAGTAAATGGGATCTCCTGCTCGCCTTCCAGAATCGCCATATGCACTGGCTGGATGTTGGCAGAAATCACTTTGAGCTGCGGAAGCTGCTGTTGTAACCAGGGTATCGCTGCACGCAGTTGTTCCAGCTTAGCTTCTGATCGCAGAACAAAACGCAGCATCATGCCACCATCTATTTGGCTTTCAGTCAGCAACAGGTATTTCAACTCGCCACGTTTGCGCGACACGTTATAAGGCGTCAAGCCAGCACGGGCGATAAAAGGCTTCAGTACGGCAAACACCGTCTGGAATGAAGCAGGATAAAGCGGGCACTCGGTTAAATCTTCCGGTGTTCCATCGCGATGCAGCATCCCCAGCAAGGGTTTTTCTACGCTGCCGCTGACCACCATTTTGGCTTTATTGCGAAATGCCTGTTCAGGGCCACTCATCGGCTCACGCCAGTCATGCACCACAATACCCTCCAGCAGGTGCTGAAGTTCGTTCATTTTGGCGGTGAGCTGTTCGGAAATCGGCTGTTCAATCCACTGACAAGAGCGGCAGCGATTTGCCTGATAGAGCGCGCAATACATAATTAAGTCCTGGAAACCGGGGGCACAGATTGTAGCACTACGCGGTTATTGAAGTTTAAAAAAAAGCCGGCTCCGCGTGGGGATAAACAGCAGAAATAGCACTAACAGGTCGGGAAGTTTTTGCGTCATCAACGAACGGAATATTTCACGCTTTGATTCACCAGGGATACTGAATAGCTCGGGGTACCCCCAACCAAGCGACGCCGACCACAGATATCCAACTGCAATAACTTGCGTGGCAAGAAATACCCAGCGCCCCCAATTACGCCCTTTCATAATGACAAACGCACAACGTAATTCGATACACAGCATCACCAGACTGCCGAGAAAAATCAGCGTCAAGTTCCACGTTTGCACACTGCGGTGAACAAAATCAATAACGCCACGAACCCCGAGCATGTTGAAAAGCAACATAAGATCGAGCACCCGCGTTGAAAGAATAGCAATTGCCGCCACCAGCACTAAAGTGGGAGCGTTCAATTTAGCTTGTGTTTGACTTCGTTTCCTGAGAATTTCCGCAAACCTCGTGTTCCATACGACATAGTGCCGCGTCTGACGCGGCACTATGGGAATTATCGCTGCAGATTTTAAGTTGCAAGGGTGCTGGCTGCAACCCGAATTATCTAAGCTGTACGCCTTGCACGCTGGATATCACGCAGACGTTGCTTTTCTGCTCGAGCCATAAACCACCAGGCTATTAAACCAATAACCCCGACGACTCCCAAAATTATAGACGCCAATGCGTTAATTTCAGGATTCACTCCCATTCTTACGCTTGAGAATACCAGCATCGGCAAGGTTGTTGCCCCTGGCCCAGAAACAAAACTGGCAATAACCAAGTCATCAAGGGATAAAGTGAATGCCAACAACCAACCAGAGATAATCGCTGGAGCTATCATCGGAACGGTTATCACAAAGAAAACTTTCAGCGGTGTCGCCCCTAAATCCATCGCTGCTTCTTCGATAGAGTGGTCCAGCTCTCTTAAACGCGAGCTTATCACCACCGAAACATACGCGGTACAGAAGGTAACATGCGCAAGCCAGATGGTTAGCATGCCCCGATCGCTTGGCCAACCAATAGCGTGACCCAATGCCACAAACAGCAGCAGCAATGAAAGACCGGTGATGACATCAGGCATTACCAACGGTGCCGTGAGCATGAAAGCAAACCCCGTCGAGCCACGGAATTTACCAAAACGCACCATTACCACTGCCGCAATTGTTCCGAGAATAACCGCCGCCGTGGCCGCAGCCGCCGCAATGGTCAAACTAAGCCCAACGGCGCTCATCATTGCTGAGTCCTGGAACAACTCAACATACCAACGCGTTGACCATCCCGCCCATACCGTCACCAGTTTTGAGCTGTTGAATGAGTAGATCACAAGCATCAGCATCGGCGCGTAAAGGAAGGTGAAGCCGATCACCAAAATCAAAATGCGCCAGGGTGAGCGCACTATCGGTAAATTGTTCATGCGTGGTCCCCCGCCGTTTTATTCTGGTATTTGTGGAACCACATAATCGGCACAATCAGCAAGATAAGCATGGTGATCGCCACCGCTGACGCCACCGGCCAGTCGCGGTTATTGAAGAACTCCTGCCACAATACGCGACCAATCATGATGCTATCTGGCCCTCCGAGCAGTTCTGGGATAACAAACTCGCCTACCGCCGGGATAAATACCAGCATCGAACCGGCAATAATGCCGCCTTTAGTCAGAGGTACGATGACGCTGAAGAACGTTTTCAACGGACGTGCGCCCAGATCCAAGGAGGCTTCCACTAATGAATAATCGAGTCGTGTCAGCGCGGTATAAATCGGCAATACCATAAATGGTAAGTAGGCATAAACGATACCGATGTAAACCGCCAGATTGGTATGCAGAATCACCAACGGTTGATCGATAACGCCTAACCACATCAACACATTGTTCAGGACACCGTTATTTTTCAGGATCCCCATCCATGCGTAAACGCGGATCAAGAACGATGTCCATGAAGGTAAAATAACCAGCAGCAACAGAATATTGCGGGTTGATGGCTTACTGTGGGCCACCGCCCATGCCAAAGGATAGCCCATTAGCAAACAACAAATGGTAGAAACACCTGCCACTTGCAGCGACTGCAAATAGGCTTCGGCATAGAGCGGATCGTCGGTTAACTGGAGATAGTTCGCCAGATTAAGTACGAAGGTTATCTGATCGTCAGCCCAGGTGATTAAGTCGGTATAGGGTGGAATTGAACGGGCTATTTCACCAAAGCTAATCTTGAAGACAATCAAGAATGGCAGCATAAACAACAAAATCAGCCAGAGATAAGGCAAAGCGATAACCAGCTTGCGGCCATGGCGCATCTGCAATTTCCCCAGCCACAATTTAAAACTGCTTGCCGGTGGCTCAGCCGGGCGTTCCGTGATCGTGCTCATTTCGCCCCCTTAAACAGTCAGAACGACACAACTTTCAGCATCCCAACACAGGCGAACTTCATCGCCCCATGTTGGCATCCCTCTACGATTGCGGTTCTCGTTTTGTAACTGTGCGCTGATCATCTGGCCGCTTTTCAGGCGCACATGATAAATCGACAGATCGCCAAGATAAGCAATGTGTACCACTTCACCGACCGCGAAGTTGAAACCGTCGGCTGGCGGTTCTTCGCACAGCATGACCTTTTCCGGGCGCAGGGCGACGTAGACCGGCACGCCATCGACAACAGAAATATCAGGGTCAACTTTTAGCGGATGTACAAGCCCTGGGCTATCAATCACCAGACCATCGTCCTGGCGTTCTTTAAGCAACCCTTCAAAGACGTTCACCGAGCCGATAAATTCAGCGCTGTAGCGGGTTGCCGGGTACTCATACACTTCTTCCGGTTCGCCAATTTGCTCGAACTTGCCGCGATTCATGATAGCAATACGCCCCGCCATGGTCATCGCTTCTTCCTGATCGTGGGTTACCATGACGCAAGTTGCCCCCACGCGCTCAAGAATATCCACCACTTCGAGTTGCATACGGTCGCGTAATTTTTTATCCAGTGCGCCCATTGGCTCATCAAGCAGCAAGAGTTTTGGCCGTTTTGCAAGGCTCCTTGCCAGCGCCACACGCTGGCGCTGCCCGCCAGAAAGCTGGTGTGGTTTACGTTTCGCGTACTCTTGCATATGCACCAGCGCCAGCATTTCCTGTACGCGCTGAGTGATTTCACTTTTCGGGAGTTTGTCTTGCTTGAGGCCAAACGCAATGTTCTGCTCCACGGTCATATGTGGGAAAAGCGCATACGACTGGAACATCATATTGATCGGACGCTGGTACGGCGGCACGTGCGATAAATCCACGCCATCGAGCATGATTTGCCCGGCACTTGGCTGTTCAAAACCTGCCAGCATGCGTAACAACGTGGATTTGCCACAACCAGACGGCCCGAGCAGTGCAAAAATTTCGCCTTTATAAATAGTGAGATTGACATCATCAACGGCATGTTGCCCGTCAAAGGACTTAGTGAGGTTGCGAACTTCAAGCAGCGGGGTGAGCGCTTTACGCGTTTTCGCATGCGGACGAGGGGTTGCGTCGTTCAATTATGTTGCTCTCCGGCATAAACAAAAAGATGTACGACCCGGTTGCCGTACCAATGACGTGACAGAGGCTTGTGCCTCTGTCCGTGTTGGGGCGCATGCACTATTTCGGTGCGCCGCTGCGTTGCAAATCTAATTAGATAACACTTATACCCAAAATAATTCGAGTTGCCCAAAGGCGACCAGGCCGTAAGTCCCCAGGAACATAGATAACTATGTGACTGGGGTGCACGGGTGCAGTCAACGCATCTGCGGCTTGAAGTATGACGGGTATTATTTGCCTGTCTTAACCTTAGTCCACGCGCGGGTAATTACACGATCAACTTTTGGTGATTGCACGCCCTGAGTAAACAGCTTGGCGCGCACATCAGCCGGTGGGTAAATCCCTGGGTTGTCACGAATCTCCGCGTTCAGCAATGGCAGCGACTCTTTATTCGCGTTCGCGTAATAAACGTGGTTACTGATATTCGCCACCACATCCGGGCGCATCAGATAGTTCAGGAACTGGTACGCTTCGTCTTTGTTTTTCGCATCAGCCGTCATTGCGAACATATCGAAGTACACCATCGCCCCTTCTTTAGGAATGGTATAAGCAATATTCACGCCATTTTTTGCTTCTTTGGCGCGGTTTGCTGCCTGGAGAATATCGCCGGACCAACCGATCGCTACACAGATATCGCCGTTAGCCAGGTCATTGATATATTGAGATGAGTGGAAATAACGAATAGACGGGCGAAGTTTCAGCAGCAGATCATTCGCCGCACCGGTGTAATCTTTCGGATCGGTGCTGTTAGGATCTTTGCCCAGGTAATGCAACACGGATGCGTAAACTTCGCTTGGTGCGTCAAGGAAGGAAACGCCGCAGCTTTTCAGCTTCTCAAGGTTTTCTGGTTTCAGGATAAGATCCCAGCTATTAACCGGAGCGTCTTTGCCTAATGCCGCTTTCACTTTCTCGACGTTATAGCCGATACCTGTGGTTACCATCATGTACGGAATGCCGTATTTATTGTCGTGGTCGTTATGGGCCACCAGCTTGAGCATTTCCGGATCGAGGTTTTTATAGTTCGGCAGTTTGCTCTTATCGAGAGGCTGGAAAATACCGGCCTGAGCCTGGCGCTCGAGGAATTGCGAAGACGGTACCACTAAGTCGTAACCGGTGCTCCCCGCCATCAACTTCCCTTCCAGCACTTCGTTAGAATCGAAAACGTCGTAAACCACTTTAATGCCAGTTTCTTTGGTGAAGTTTGCCAGCGTATCCGGCGCAATATAATCAGACCAGTTATAAACGTGCAGCGTCTTTTGTTCCGCAGCAAATGTGGTAGCAGAAACAGCCATTAGCGCTGTCATCAGCGCACCTGCCACCACACCCGACAACAATTTTTTACGTTGGGTAAACATATGTGATTCCTTCTGAAAAAGTCTAATTCCCGCTTTCGCGAGCATAATTTACTCAATCATACTTTTACGCATTTTTTTCTCGCTTCTGGCACATGCAAGAATCATGCATCTCTATGCAAACTGCAGTAAAAAAGTACAGACGCCTTGCTGCAGATGTTGCACGCTTGTAGCGTCCCGCAAGAATAACTGTAGCCAGACTTCGAGACTATAGCCCAAGCAGAAAAGTGACTTTTATCAATTTTTTAACCATAAAACATCTATGGTATGGCGCAAAACTGGCAGGAGTGGCGAGAATAATTCTGGTCGGAGGCTAAGAAGGCAGAATAAAAAAACGTGGAACGCAGCGGGTATAGTAGCCGCTGCGGTTAAGAATGAAACAATTAGTGAAGAAAGTGAGTTTGAATAATGGTGCCGTCTTGCTCTTCTTCTTCAGAGATATAGAGCAGCTGGTTTGCGCAGGCTTCCAGAATCACCATCGAGATTTGCTCTTCGCTCTGTTTCACAAAAGCCGCAAACTGTTCGCGGGTAATTCCCACCGACGCCTGCAATGACTGGCAAACCACTAATTTTGGCAGGTTATCATCCTGAATATCTAAAAACGCTTTCACGGTTAGCGAGCTTGCGTTAATTGATGACAGATCGGATGCCAGTGGCAGTAAAGCAGATGGCTTTACTTCAGCCAACGCTGAAAACAAAACGATATCGTCGACCAGATCGATTTTGGCATCATAGACACCATCGAAATTCTGCATATGCGGCAGATGGAGCGCCTGGCAAGTATCGCACTCGAAAATGGTCACACCGATTTCATCAAGCCAGCGGCGTAAGATGTCCAGAGTAGGGACAACGAGTGAATCCATAAATGCCGTAGCCTCTTTAAAGGGAGTGATTAAGTCGCGCCATAGCTTACGCAAAAATGGCGGCTCATACTAATTTTATGCGCCCAATGGCGCATTCGCTCGAATTTAGCCGCCAGTTTTCAGGCAAAATCCTGGCTGTGCTTGCTGCTCAATCCACTTGATCATCAGCGTCGCGATATCCACGCCACTGGTTTTTTCAATGCCTTCAAGACCCGGTGAAGCGTTGACTTCCATCACCAGCGGGCCACGTTCAGCACGTAAAATATCCACCCCTGCGACATCCAGACCCAGGGTCGCCGCCGCATGTAAGGCGATTTCTCGCTCACGTTCCGTAATTGAGACCTGATTCGCTACCCCACCACGGTGCAAATTGGAGCGGAAATCTCCCGGTTTTGCCTGGCGTTCAATTGCGGCAACGACTTTATTACCCACTACCAGGCAACGAATATCCCTGCCTTGCGCTTCTTTTATATATTCTTGCACCAGAATATGGGCATTCAGACCGCGAAACGCGTCTATTACACTTTCCGCCGCCTGGCGCGTTTCGGCTAACACCACACCAATTCCCTGGGTGCCTTCCACCAGTTTCACCACCAGCGGCGCACCGCCTACCATGTCAATTAAATCGCTGGTGTCATCTGGAGAGTGAGCAAAGCCTGTGACCGGCAGGTCAATCCCCTGACGCGCCATCAACTGCAACGATCGCAACTTGTCACGCGCGCGCGTAATGGCAACTGATTCGTTGAGCGGGTAACTACCTAACATCTCAAACTGGCGCAATACCGCCGTGCCGTAGAAAGTGATCGCGGAGCCGATACGTGGAATTACCGCATCGTAATGAGGAAGCTGGCGACCTTTATAGTGCACTGATGGTGCAGACGGATTGATGTTCATGTAACAAGAAAGGGGATCGATAATTTCGACTGCATGACCACGGCGTGACGCCGCTTCACGTAGGCGTTTACAAGAATAAAGCGTTCCATCCCGGGATAAAATGGCGATTTTCACCCTGCACCTCAGCGTTTCCAGTCCAATAATGACAGCGCAACTATCATATCACTGCCATCTGGTTTCAACGAACGGGCAATGTGTCTGGCGACTGCTTTAACACGTCGATTAAATGACGCGTTGTAGATGCCAAATGATGCGGATCGTACACCACATAAAGATCTGCCGGGATCGCTTTTGTAAGCGGACGGAAGGTGACGCCCGGCCAACTCATCTGCGCATAACTATCGGCCATAATAGTCAGCCCTATGCCGATGCTGACCAGCGCCAGTACGGTCTGCGGCTCAACAGCTTCTCTGACAATACGAGGCGAAAAACCCGCTTCGCGACAGACACCTTGCAAAAAAGTCCAGTCAGAATGCACCGCAGTCATAGT
This sequence comes from Buttiauxella gaviniae ATCC 51604, assembly GCF_001654835.1. GTDB lineage: Bacteria > Pseudomonadota > Gammaproteobacteria > Enterobacterales > Enterobacteriaceae > Buttiauxella > Buttiauxella gaviniae. The sequence continues at coordinate 355,772 of NZ_LXEP01000031.1, read as the reverse complement.
GACAAATGGCTCATGACGCAGTGACTCAATATCAATGGCGGATTGTTTCGTCAGCGGATGTTTTTCTGGCAAAGCAACGAGGAACGTAGCGTCATGTAGTTTTTCACTTCGTAGACCCGGGGGAGGATTGGTTTCCATACGCCAGATACCGGCATCAATTTCGTGACGCTCAATCAAGGAGATTTGATCTCCCGGCGACTTCTCGCGAAATAGAATATCAATGGCCGGAAAATCGGCGATAAACTGTTGTAACCCAAGACGTAATCCACCCCAAATCGCCGTACCAACAATTCCCAGATGAATGCGCCCGCCTTCACCACGCCCAATTTGTTCTACCCGGGCCAATGCAAGGTTTGCGCTGTCGAGCAATCGACGGGTCTCTTCAAGCAAGATTTCTCCCGCATGTGTCAACGCAACACTCCGTGAATGACGAATAAACAAAACGGTACCGAGTTGAGACTCAAGCTCTTTGATATGAAAACTCAGTGGTGGCTGGGACATGTTTAGCCGCAAGGCCGCTTTGCCAAAGTGCAACTCTTCCGCCACTGCCTGGAAATAGCGCAGAAGTTTTAAGTCGGTACGGTAAGTTCGCTGTGAAATAGTCATGGGGCTCCCTATGTTCTGGCAGCCCCATACGTTATCACTCCTGCTGCTCGATGTAATCCGGCCGACTGTTAATGTGCGACCGGTGCCGAAGCCTTAAGCGTTGGGTTATGGCGATACTGGAAACTAAAGTGGAAGATAACCGCCAGTACTAACGCATATCCGGCAAACACCAACCAGATTGTGGTCCAGTCTTTGACTCCATCAACGCTGAAGTAGTCGACGACATATCCGCTGAGAATCGCACCGAGATAGGCGCCAATTCCGTTGACCATTGTCATAAACAGCCCCTGAGCACTAGCACGTATGCGCGAATCCACTTCTTGTTCTACAAACACAGAACCGGAGATATTGAAGAAATCGAAGGCACAGCCGTACACCACCATCGAAAGCAGCAGTAATACAAAACCAAACGCCGATGGGTCACCCCAGGCAAAGAGTGCAAAACGCAGCACCCAGGCCACCATACTCATCAACATCACCTGCTTGATACCAAAACGGCGCAGGAAGAACGGAATGGTCAGGATAAATGCCACTTCCGACATCTGAGAAACAGACAACAGAATCGACGGATATTGCACCACGAAACTATTGGCAAACTCAGGGTTGCGGGCGAAATCATGCAGGAACGGATTGCCGAAAGTGTTCGTTATCTGTAGTACCGCACCTAACAACATGGCGAATAAGAAGAAAACAGCCATGCGCGGGTTCTTGAACAATACAAAAGCATCAAGCCCCAGACGGCTTACCCAAGTACGAGAGATCCCACCTTTCACCACTGGAATAGTTGGCAAAGTTAGTGAGTAGAGAGCCAGCGCTAATGACGCCCCAGCTGCGATATAAAGCTGAATATTGCTAAGTTCAAAGCGCATCAGACTCACGGTCCACATTGCCGCAATAAACCCAATAGTGCCAAAGACGCGGATCGGTGGGAAATGGCTGACAGTATCCAGCCCTGCTTTTTCGAGGCTGGCATAAGAAATAGTATTCGACAGTGCAATTGTTGGCATAAACGCCATGGCGTTGCCCAACATAACCCAGAACATCAACCCCGGCTGATTAATGCTGGCCGCCCAGGCAAGCATTAGCGCACACACCAGGTGGCATAGAGCATAGACACGATTCGCGGGCAGCCATTTGTCGGCAATAATACCGACAATACCTGGCATTAATAGCGCAGCAATACCCTTGGTGCTATACACCATGCCCACATCAGCCCCTCGGAACCCGAGGGTATTAATCATGTACGAACCCAGCGTGACCAGCCAGGCCCCCCAAATGAAGTACTGCAAAAACAACATGATTTTCAAGCGATGTTTAATCGCCATAGAGTTAATAGCCATGTGTTTTACCCGGTGTGTTGGAAGTGCCTCAGGCGAGTTTGCCCAGGAAACCGCAAATCAGATTGATAAAGTTCTGGCGTGATAGTGCCGCCGCCGCCAGTGTTTGCGCGTGGGAGAGCTGCACACTGCCAAGGCCTTCAGCGAGGTTAGTAATTGCCGAAACCGCAACAACTTTCAGGCCGCAATGGCGCGCGCTGATAACCTCAGGCACCACAGACATACCGACCACATCGCCTCCGATGATTTGCATCATGCGAATTTCTGCTGCTGTTTCAAAGTTCGGGCCAGGGTAAGAAACAAACACACCCTCAGTCAACGGGAAGCCCTGCTCTTTTGCCACGCTTTGCAAAACACCACGGTAGTCCGCGTCATAAGCATTCGCCAGCGAGAAGAAGCGCTCACCAAAGCGGTCATCGTTCGGACCAACCATCGGTGTGCCAGGCATGGTGTTGATATGGTCGTTCAGCGCCACCAGTTGACCAGGGCCAACTTCAGGGCGTAATGAACCGGCGGCGTTAGTGGAGAACAGAATTTCACAACCGAGCAGTTTGAATGTACGAATCGCGTTGGTCATCACCGACATACCGCGCCCTTCGTAGAAGTGACCGCGCCCCTTCATGCAAGCGACAGGAACACCCGCCAGCGTACCGACAACCAGCTCACCCGCATGGCCATGCACGGTGCTAACCGGGAAACCAGGCAACTCATCGTATGGGAACACAACCGCCTGTTCGATTTTCTCAGCCAGCTCGCCAAGGCCAGAACCCAGAATGAAAGCCACGCGTGGCACAAGCCCGTTAATACGAGAACGAATAATATCTGCGGCGTAATACGGGGAGTTATCAAGTGTTGTCATCGGCATCGGGAGTTCCTTATCAGAAGGTCGAAGTAACAGAGTAAAAATTCTGAAACTGTTATACCGACTGATAAGTACCCTCAACCAATACCGTTTAGGCGGCTGATTGATAGTGAAAATGTATTGATTAGCGGTGGCAGGTGCCACCGCTTAATGATCTAGCGCGTTGCCCAACCCTGCTTATGCAGATAATCGAGAATGAAAGGACGGCTTTCTTTAATGATGGTGCGACGAATATGGTCACTCCACGTGTCGCGGCGCGTGTTACTGCCACGTGAGAGATAATACTGCGCCATCTCTTCGTCGTACTGAGCCAGAACGTTTTCATCCACTGGTTGATAGCTGTTCTCATGCATTAGCATCGCGGCTGGCATACGCGGTTTGATACCGTGATCTTCATCAGGCCAGCCAAGACACAGGCCGAATAGCGGCAGCACGTGCTTTGGCAAAGCCAGTAATTCCGTTACGGCTTCAATGCCGTTACGAATACCACCAATGTAAACGCCACCTAAACCCAGCGACTCAGCTGCAGTAAACGCGTTTTGTGCAAGCATTGCTGTATCAACAACGCCAAGCAGCAACTGCTCTGCAAGGCCGAGCTGCGCTTCGGGGCAAATTTGCAAATGGCGGTTAAAGTCGGCGCAAAATACCCAAAACTCTGCCGCTTGTGCCACATGCTGTTGGCCACCGGTCAGCGGAACAAGTTGCTCACGCAGCGACTTATCCGTGATGCGAATAATCGACGTGCACTGTAAAAAACTGGAACTCGAGGCCGCCTGGGCACTGGCAACAATCGCTGCACGCTGCTCGTCTGTAATCGGCTCGTCGGTGAAGCGACGAATGGAACGGTGTGAACGCAGCAGATCAATGGTCGGCGTCATCGCGTTTATCCTTTGGCTTGTTTGAATGAGATTTATCGAGTGGGGCCTGGCGTTTGGTCAGCAGCGGCGCAACGTTTTGAGCCATCGCCCAAACCATAAATGCTGCCGCCGGGAGCATCAGCGCAATGCCTAAAAATACCATGATGATAGCCGCCGTGGCATTCCCAAAGGGTGCGGGTAAAGTCACGTAGCTGTTCAGGGAAAGATATGACAGCAGTAAAAAAGCGATACCGATAACTTCGAGGATTAACACAGGTTTCGGTAACGCACCGAGTGAACGCATCCACTTGTCTCCAAAGCAATTATCGATTCATTATATACCCGACATATTTCAGGCTGCATCTTTGTAATCTACATTTTATACCCTAAATAATTCACGATGCGGGCAGGCGGCAACGCAGGGAATCCACGGGAGCTTACTCAAGTAAGTGACCGTGGTGAGCGAGGACAGCCAACGCACCAGCAGCTTGAAGTATGACGGGTATATAGGCGAGGAATATCAGACTAACAGGTAAGACCTTCTTTCCATTCGCAACAGTTAGCGGCATTATAGTTGCCATTCGCCGGTACGTATCGGCCACAAAAAATAAAGGAGATTCCATGTTTGCAGTAATCTTTGGTCGCCCTGGCTGCCCATATTGTGTTCGTGCTAAAGAGTTGGCTGAGAAATTGACCGCTGAGCGTGACGACTTCAACTTCCGTTATGTTGATATCCATGCTGAAGGCATCAGCAAAGCCGACCTGGAAAAAACTGTTGGTAAACCTGTTGAAACCGTACCGCAGATTTTCCTCGACCAGAAACACATTGGCGGTTGCACTGATTTTGAAGCGTATGCTAAAGAACACCTAAGCTTGTTCCAGAACGCGCAATAAGCTGAAAAAATTTAGATATAAAAAAACCGGCTCAATGAGCCGGTTTTTTTATCGCCGCTGACGGCGGAGCACACTACGTACAAATAAGTAGCACAATGCTCCAAGAGCACACCAAAACACAGCACTAAACATCCAGGCCATTTCTTGCCAGAACGTTCGCGTTGGCGACAACCAAAAATGAATGATTAACAGACAAAATGGTGAAGCCAGCACTGCGCCCATCAGCGGTTTGATCACTCGGCCATGGCGTGAAAACACGCTAGCAATGACACCCGGCAGGATAAAAAATAACAATCCCCACTCGGAATGTCTGTCACCCGGGTAGCTGCTGGCAGCACTTAGTTTCTGCGAGAGAAATACGCCAACAAACAACACGAAGCAGCAAATGACTCCAAACCAACGTTGTCCACGCATGAACACACATCCCCCTGACGATCGCTTGTATCGAACTTAAATTTTCAGCTCCGCACGCCGAACCTTGCCCCAGTCAGATAAAGTCTCAGCCATCCCTGCTAAAAAAATAGATAGTGTAATTAGCACAATATTCTTACTAGCCGTAAAACTTCATAAAGATTAAACTAACGGCTATTATCAGGTCTGCGCACTGGATATTTTAATGCACTAGAAATACATTAAATTGCGTCGTAATTAGTAGAAACCCTAACGCAAAAAACCATTTCTTTCAACAAGTTACTAGTAAACAAGAAGTTATCCTTCGTGAATATAAACGTCGCAGATTTGTTAAGCGGGAATTACATCCTGTTATTATTTGTTGTTCTGACCTTAGGTTTATGCCTGGGTAAATTACGCCTTGGTCCAGTCCAACTGGGTAATTCCATTGGTGTTTTAGTAGTCTCTTTATTACTCGGCCAACAACATTTTTCCATTAACACAGACGCCCTAAATCTGGGTTTTATGCTGTTCATTTTTTGTGTCGGAGTGGAAGCTGGGCCAAACTTTTTTTCAATTTTCTTCCGCGATGGCAAAAATTACTTGATGCTGGCACTGGTGATGGTGGGAACCGCCATGTTGCTTGCCTTAGGGTTGGGGAAACTCTTTGGCTGGGATATTGGCCTCACGGCGGGGATGCTCGCAGGCTCAATGACCTCAACGCCAGTGTTGGTAGGTGCAGGTGATACCTTGCGCCATTCCGGTGCTGCCGGAGCCCAGTTAGCCACATCGCTCGACAACTTGAGCCTCGGCTACGCACTGACCTATCTTATCGGCCTGGTGAGTCTGATTGTTGGCGCACGCTACCTGCCAAAACTCCAGCACCAGGATTTGCAGACCAGCGCGCAGCAAATTGCTCGCGAACGTGGCCTGGACACCGATGCCGCACGTAAAGTTTACCTTCCTGTTATTCGCGCCTATCGCGTAGGTTCTGAGTTGGTTGCATGGGCTGATGGTAAAAACCTGCGTGAGCTGGGAATTTATCGCCAGACCGGTTGCTACATCGAACGTATCCGCCGTAACGGCATCCTGGCAAACCCGGATGGTGACGCCGTGCTGCAAAAGGGTGATGAAATCGCACTGGTAGGTTACCCGGATGCGCATTCACGCCTCGATCCAAGTTTCCGTAATGGTAAAGAGGTTTTCGACCGCGACCTGCTGGATATGCGCATCGTTACTGAAGAGATTGTGGTGAAGAACCACAATGCTGTCGGCCGCCGTCTTGGGCAATTAAAGCTGACCGACCACGGCTGCTTCCTGAACCGTGTTATCCGCAGCCAGATTGAAATGCCAATAGACGATAATATCGTGCTGAACAAAGGTGATGTTTTACAGGTCAGCGGTGATGCCCGTCGCGTGAAAACCGTTGCTGAACGTATTGGCTTTATCTCGATTCACAGCCAGATAACTGACCTGCTCGCCTTCTGTGCCTTCTTCATTATTGGCCTAATGATTGGCATGATCACCTTCCAGTTCAGCTCGTTCAGTTTTGGCGTCGGCAACGCCGCAGGCTTGCTATTCGCAGGTATCATGCTTGGCTTCCTGCGAGCCAACCACCCGACATTCGGCTATATCCCGCAAGGTGCGCTGAATATGGTGAAAGAGTTTGGCCTGATGGTGTTTATGGCCGGCGTCGGCCTAAGCGCCGGTAGCGGCATTGGCAACGGCCTGGGTGCCGTTGGCGGGCAAATGTTGATTGCTGGACTTATCGTAAGCCTGGTGCCCGTTGTTATCTGCTTCCTGTTCGGTGCATATGTTTTACGTATGAACCGCGCATTGCTATTTGGGGCAATGATGGGTGCACGTACCTGCGCACCAGCGATGGAAATCATCAGCGACACTGCGCGCAGCAACATTCCAGCACTTGGGTACGCCGGGACTTACGCTATCGCTAACGTGTTGTTAACGCTGGCGGGGACGCTTATCGTAATCATATGGCCCGGTTTGTGATCGGTGCCGCAGACAAAGAAACAAGATTTTTTTATGACAGTGCGAACTTTTTGCCTGGGGCAAAGTCTTAATTAGTGCCACTGCTTTTCTTTGATGTCCCCAATTTGTGGAGCCCATCAACCCCGCCTCTTTGGTTCAAGGTTGATGGGTTTTTTATTGCCTGAAATTTGAGTTCTCTTTCAAATCAATTTCTTACCATCCTCTGTTCCATTCACGCTTTAATCACCACCAAATCTAAATCCATCGTTCATAATTTGAAGATTGAGAGTTGATGAGCGAGGATTCGTGATGCTACTTAAAAACAAAATCGTGGTGATCTTCGGTGGTAGTGGTGCCATCGGCAGAGCGGTTGCGCATGTAATAGCGCGCGAGGGGGCGCATGTATATTTGGGCGCACGCAGCCAGGAAAGGTTGCACCAGATTGCTGATGATATCCGCGCAGCGGGAGGTAGCGCCGAAACATTCAATATCGACGTGCTCGATGAACAATCAACTATCGAGCGAATTGCACAACTGGCCCAGCAGACCGGTGGCTTTGATGTGGTGATAAACACAACCGGTTTTGTGCATGACCAGGGAAAGAGTGTTATTGAATTATCCCTGGCGCAATTTAGACAAGGGTTTGACCCGTTCCTCACAGCTCAATTCAACATTTCAAAAGCAGTTGCTCCGCATATGGGTGGCGAACGAGCGGGAAGTATCCTGACGGTTGTCCCTCCCGCAGGCGTAATGGTGATTGCGGGTCACTCTGGCCATATTGTCGGCTGCGCGGGTATTGAAGCGTTTGTCAAAGCTCTTGCCTGCGAACTTGCTCCCAAAAATATTCGAGTTCTCTGCGTGCGTTCGCATGCGCTTGTCGGCGCGGTTGAGGCAGGTTCCTACACCAACGAAGTGTTCGCTTCTAAGGCGCAAGCAATGGGGTTAACCGTGGAGCAGTGGGTGGGAGGTGCGGCGCAAAGCACCATGTTGAAACGCCTGCCAACGCTTTCACAAGTAGCGGAACTTATGGCTTTTCTGGCGTCAGATCATGCAGGTGCAATGACAGCAACGGTGATCAACATGACGGCGGGCACAACAACGACATAACGGGTTTGAAATTCAAACTCTAGCCTACAATTTTCGCCAGCATTCTTCTGAGGTCTTCACGACTCAGCGGATTCCTGTCGGTCACATAATGTAGCGTCATACCTTCGATAAAAGCATCCAACGCGCGCGCGGTAATCGGGTCAAAGAAGGCTTCCAACACTTGTTGGCTGCGGCACATCCAGTCCTGCATGATGATTTTTAGCGCCGGGTTGCGGTTGGCGTAAGCGTAAAGCTGATACATGACATGCATGTTGTACGAAGTGGCAATTTTCTCCCCGCAAATCATATCGACTATCGCCTCGCAGGCTTCATCACGATTGCGGGCTTGTTCCATGCGGTGACGGTAATCGTCCGACATCTGATATGCAAACTGCGTAAACGCTTCACTCAGTAGCGATTCGATGCCGTCAAAATAATAGGTCATTGACCCTAAAGAAACGCCCGCTGCTTCGGCAATTTTACGGTGCGTGATATGGCTAATACCGTGTTCTACCAGCATATCCAGCGTGGCTTCCACAATGCGGGCTCGCCGGTCTGGATCGTTGCGCCTTGGGGCTTTGCTCATCATTTTCGCTCGGTAATAACTAACTAAAAGAGTTTACCAGGCAATATGTACAAATGTACACAAACTTGCTAGTGTAATTTGTATTCACCGCCAACCGGTATTTCTATGTCCGCCGCCATTAGCCATCGCAAAGCCACTCAACTTCGCACCTGGGCGCTGTTCGCCTTCTTCTTTCTGCCCGGTCTGGTTATGGCCTCCTGGGCCACACGAACTCCAGCCATTCGCGACACGTTAAGTGTTTCGACTGCGGGTATGGGGATTGTGCTGTTTGGCCTATCGGTGGGCTCGATGAGCGGAATTTTATGCTCCGGCTGGCTGGTTAAGCGTTTTGGGACTCGCAATATCATCCGCAGTGGTATGACATTAATGGTAACCGGCATGCTGGTTATGGGCATTGCGCTATACCTTTCCTCACCGGTGCTATTTGCTCTGGGCTTAGCCATTTTGGGAGCCGGACTTGGTTCAGCGGAAGTGGCGATGAACGTCGAAGGTGCCATTGTTGAAGGGTTGCTGAAAAAGACCGTGTTACCGATGATGCATGGTTTCTATAGCCTCGGCACTCTTGTAGGCGCGGGTATCGGCATGAGTTTAACTGCCATCAATTTCAGCGCCTATGGGCACTTATTGGTCATTGGCCTGCTCGTCATTGCGCCAATTGTTATTGCCATTACCGCCATTCCGCATGGAGTAGGTAAGAGCAACGCTGCCGTAGATGCAGAAAACCCGCACGAGCCCCACCCGCCCTTTTATAAAGATCTCCAACTGATATTAATCGGCACCATTGTGCTGGCGATGGCGTTTGCCGAAGGCTCAGCGAATGACTGGCTGCCGCTTTTGATGGTGGATGGCCATGGCTTTAACCCAACATCTGGCTCGATGATTTATGTCGGCTTTACTCTGGGCATGACAGTCGGGCGTTTTACAGGCGGCTGGTTTATTGACCGTTATAGCCGCGTGACGGTAGTGCGAGCCTGCGCGTTGATGGGCATTTTGGGTATTGGTCTAATCATCTTTGTCGATAACGCCTTTGTGGCGGGTATTTCTGTCATTTTGTGGGGATTGGGCACCTCGCTCGGTTTCCCATTAACCATTTCGGCCGCAGGCGATACCGGCCCAGATCCGGCGACTCGCGTAAGCGTGGTTGCTGCATCGGGTTATATTGCATTCCTGGTGGGGCCACCGCTGCTTGGCTTCCTCGGTGAGCATTACGGCCTGCGCCTTGCCATGTTAGTCGTATTAAGTTTGATGGTCGTCGCAGCCCTGGTCGCGAAAGCGGTCGCAAAACCTACAGACCTTGTTACTAACTCGCTTGAAGGGAGAGTTCGATGAGTGTGAAATTAATTGCCGTCGACATGGATGGTACGTTCCTGAACGATAACAAAGAGTACAACCGCGCACGCTTTGCTGAACTTTATGCACAGATGAAAGAGCAAGGGATTCGTTTTGTGGTCGCTAGTGGCAACCAGTATTTCCAGTTGATTTCATTTTTCCCGGAGATTGCCCACGAGATCTCGTTCGTTGCCGATAATGGCGGCTGGGTAGTGAGTGAAGAAAAAGACACCTTCAATGGCGAGCTAACAAAGCAACAATTCAATACGGTTATTGACCACCTGCTGACACTGCCGCATGTGGATATCATCGCCTGTGGCAAACGTAACGGCTATACCCTGAAAAGCTATGACGATGCCTTTATCACCATGGCGCGTAGCTACTATCACCGCCTGGAGCTGGTAGAAAACTTCGCGAATCTGGACGATGTGTTCTTTAAGTTCGCGCTGAATCTGCCTGATAGCCTATTAGATGACACCATGAACTCCCTGTCTGAAATTCTTGATGGTGTGATGGTCCCAGTCACCAGCGGTCACGGCTCGATTGATCTGATTATTCCAGGTATTCATAAAGCCAATGGCTTGCGGATATTGCAGGAAAAATGGGGTATTGATGACAGCGAAGTCGTGACCTTTGGCGACGGCGGCAACGATATAGAAATGCTGCGCCAGGCCAAATATGGTTTTGCGATGGCAAATGCCCCTGAAAAAATCAAACAAATTGCCTCTTTTCAGGCTGGGCATTGCAACCAGCAAGGTGTGCTGGATGTGATTGAAAAAGTGTTGAAGAAAGAAGCGCCGTTTAACGCGTAATACGAAGCGAGGGGCGGTAAAGCCCCTCTCCTCTGCCGCCCTACAGTTGTTTTAGTAGCACCAGCAGACCGTAACCTACCGCAGCCGCCCACAACAGCATCGGCAATGAATAGTAGTGAAAGCGTATCCAGATGCGGCGATCGTTAGCCATGCGCAGAGCTATCAGATTTGCCAGCGAGCCCGGTAGTAGGCCAAAACCGCCGATGTTTACCGCAAAAGCGAGTAACACCGAGGCCGGAACGTAATTGAGCAGTAAAATGGTCGATGGAACATTGCTAATAAATTGCGATAAACCTATGCCCAGAGCAAACAACCCGCCGCTTGAAAGCTGATTAATCCCCGCCAGCGCATGCTGTAACACCGGCAACTGCGTTATCAGGTAAACGTCGATAAACATCACCATAAACACCAGCAGCAAACTCCAGTCGATACTCAGTAACACCCGGCGCGCCAGTAGCAAAAAGCCTACAGCCACCACAGCCAGTCCCCAGATCTCCTGCTTTAACTCCAGTGAAACAATAAATACAACGTAAAGTACCAAGCAGCTCAGCACTAATCGCGGCTGCCAGTCATGGCGTTTATCGTGAGTCTGATAGATAAGCTTTTTAGTGGGGAAGCAGAACCAGCACAACACAAGCAAACTGGCCATTATCGCCAGCGCCAGCGGGGCCATTTGCCAGGTGAATTCGCCAAACGATAAACCCGACCGCCCCCACAACAAAATATTCTGCGGATTGCCAATCGGTGTGAGCAGCGACCCGGCATTCACCGCCAGGGCTTCAAATATGATGAGCCGACTGGTCGGTATCGCACATAGTTTCTTCAACGTAATGGTCAACGGAACAATAATAAACAGAGCGACATCGTTAGTCAGAAATGTAGAAAGCAGAGCCGCTGCGCTGACCAAAAACATCGCCAGGGTTCGTTCGTTATCAAAACGCTTCACCATGCGGCGGCCCAGCACATCGAAATAACCGCTTAGCTCCACGCCTTTGGTCAACATCATTAAACCTGCGAGCGTAATGATGGTGTGCCAGTCGATAGCATGGACCCAACTCTTCGGCTGAAATGGCGCAACAAAACTCAGCGCCACACCGACAAGCAGCAATAGATGAAGAAAGCGGTCGCGCGCAAAGGGACGAACCAGGTTGAGCAACATTACTGCGTGAACCCTCGCTTCTCACTAAACAGGCGAAATGCTTCCAACGTCTCTTCACTAACGTGGTGCTCAACACCTTCGGCGTCAATTCTTGCAGTTTCTGCACTAATACCCAGCGCGAGGAAAAAGTTTTCGACGATCTGATGACGTTCACGACTCATTTGCGCCAGTTTCTCCCCTTCCGGAGTCAGAAACACACCGCGCCATGGAATTTGTTCAATAAGCCCAACCGAGGCGAGTCTTTTTAACATTTTTGCAACCGTAGGTTGGGAGACTCCCAGACGTGCGGCCATATCAACCTGGCGCACCTCTCCAACCTCGCGAATTAAATCAGAAATCAGCTCAACATAATCATCAATTAATTCACGGCGATGCGCTTCCCGCACCTGCCTAAAGCCTTCAACATGCTCTTCAACATTTACCAACGGCATCACTTTCTGTTTATTTTTTTGGCCCGTAGTACGGCTCATGATGCTTCCTCTAACAGTGGCACGGCATCGTCCAATGACGACATTTGGCCCCATTGTAAACCAGCAGCTCGGAAGCACAAAAATTTAACGAATTAGCAATAGCTATACAATATAGCCTATGCTATATCTGTATGTAATGCAGTCAGCCTTTAAAGGATCTAAGGGCAGCAGATGTTAAGAGGAGGAAAAAATGAACGAATTTAAGAGGTGTATGAGCGTGTTTACACATTCCCCGTTTCAAGTGCGGCTAATGCTGCTCAATATGTTGTGTGATTGGGTTTCCGGGAAACCACAGCAGGGCGAAAAACCGAAGTCGTAGGCAGTCGCCCTGCCTTCTTCTCCTTCAGTCTCTCTGAATGGTTTCTTTCGCCTGTTTGTCATTTTTCATTTAAATAGATTCAGTGAGTATCCCGCGTTTTCGGGCTTTAACCCTATCATTTGTCGGATTTGTTACCGGCTTCGCAAAACACATTTCGCTTATCAGTTGATCTTCTTATCGTACCGCTCTATCTTCTTGCAGCCCTGAACATGAAGCGGCCCGCAGATGCGGTCCAGTTTCCTTTCTTTTCCGTCTGTCAGGCAGGTTCTTACCCTCGTCGCCAGGGTTTTCGCATGGCGTTTAGTAGATCTCGATAAACATGAATTTAACGGTTAAAGATACCCTGACGACCCGCGCAATTGCGCTCAATCCGTGGACTGGCTTTTATTTCCTGCAGTCATTACTGATTAACTTCGCACTCGGTTATGAATTTAGCATTCTCTACGCAGTCGCATTTAGTTGCGTATTAATGCTGTTGTGGCGCAGCGCGCCCAAATTACAAAAAGGTTTGCTGGCGATTTGCAGCCTGATTGCTGCAATGTATTTCCCTTTTGGTCAGGCCTACGGCTCGCCGAACTTTAATACCCTGCTTGCCCTGCATTCGACCAACTTCGAAGAATCCACGGAATTGATGACTATTTTCCCGTGGTACAGCTATTTGGTGTCGGTGTTTATTCTGGTGCTCGGTGTTATCGCCGTACGGCGCAAAGTCACACCGAAAAAAAGATCATGGTGCCATTTCGACAGTTTATGTCTGGTGGTGAGCGTGGTCTGCTTCTTTGTCGCACCAGTACAAAACCTGGCTTACGGTGGCGTGTTCAAAATCAAAGACTCTGGTTATCCAGTATTCCGCTTTGTTAAAGATGTGGTGGTTAACAACCAGGAAGTCATTGACGAACAAACTCGTATGCAGGCCTTCTCACAAATGAAGGACACCTGGAATGTGCTGGCGGTTAAACCAAAGTACCAAATTTATGTAGTGGTGATTGGTGAAAGCGCGCGTCGCGATGCGTTAGGTGCATTCGGCGGTCACTGGGATAACACCCCGTTCGCAAGCAAGGTGAATGGCAATATCTTCATGGATTATGTATCGGCCAGTGGTTCCACACAGAAATCGCTGGGCATGACGCTTAACCGCGTCATTGATGGCAAACCGCAATATCAGGACAACATTATTACGCTGGCAAACCGTGCTGGTTTCCAGACCTGGTGGTTCTCAAACCAGGGGCAAATTGGTGAATACGACACTGCCATCGCCAGCATCGCCAAGCGTGCTGATGAAGTACAGTTCCTGAAAAGTGGGGATTTTGAAGCGGATAAAAACACCCGTGACGAAGCGCTGCTTAAGATGACGGCACAAGTATTTGCCACCCCGCGCACCACTCCACAGCTGATTGTGTTGCATTTGATGGGTTCACACCCACAGGCTTGCGACCGTACTCAGGGTAAATATAAAGATTTCGTTCAGTCGAAAGAGACCTCTTGTTATATCTACAGCATGACGCAAACCGACGACCTGCTAAAACAACTCTATCAGCAGCTGCAAAATAGCGGTGAAAGTTTCTCGATGGCTTACTTCTCCGATCACGGTCTTGCCATCAAAGAACGCGGCACCAAGGTGCAATATCTGGCGCATGATGATGAGTTCCAGCAAAACTTCCAGGTGCCGTTTATGGTGCTATCAAGTGATGATAAAGAACATCGCCAGATAAAAGCACGGCGTTCAGCGAACGATTTCCTGAATTTCTTCTCAGCCTGGACGGGGATTAAAACCAAAGAGTTAACGCCAAAGTACAAGTTCATTTCTGAGCAGAACGCGGGGCCTGTCTACATCACCAACTTTAAGCTTAAGAAGGTGGACTATACTCATTTGCAGACGGATGTATTTGAAACTAAAACGCGCTAACTCAAATTGCAGAGATAAAAAAATCCGCCACTATGGGCGGATTTTTATTTTCACTAGTTAAAGTGAAATTAGAAGCGGTAACCCACGCCTGCGATCCAGGTGCCAACATCAACATTACGGATGCGGCTCTGCTCGTAGGAAACGTCCAGAGCAACGTTTTCAATTGGGTTGAACTGCATACCTGCGCCGTAGGAGAAACCGTAGTCGCTGGTGTTTGTATCAGTTGCGCCAGTAGTCTGGAATTTACCGTAACCAACACCGACTACACCGTAGATGCTTGCCCAATCATTGATGCGGTAAGCTGGACCAGCAGTGATGCCGTAGTATTGTGATTTGTTATAAACGTCAGCTTCGCTGCGGTTTTTCTCGGTGTAAGTGAAAGAACCGATGTAACCCAGCGGGGTGTCGTTTTCATAACGGTATTTCAGGTTGAAACCGCCAGCTTTGTTAGCTTTGCCCTGCATATCGCTTTGTGCGTAGCCACCAGTTACGGTGCTAGCTGCAGATGCGGTACCAACGGAAACGGCCAGAACACAAGCCAGTGCTGAAAGACATGCAATTTTTTTCATAATCCACCTCAAATGTGCTTCAAGTAACTTCTAAGTTTTTAATATATCAAAATTGTGTAAGAAACTCTGCGACATTTACGTTGTCTAACGATTCCTTTCCTGTAACAGAACATTTCCATTACATCGTAGTCCCTTCAATTTGCAGCGCTTTTAACCAAAAACGCGCTAATTATTGGCATGAATCGCAACATCGTCATCCAGATAATTCTTAAACTCACCTGAACAAAACTTACGCAATCAGGCTGTTATGGTACTGCATCAGACAATTATTTTTTTCAATGAATTCTCAACCAGCCATAACTTATTCATTTACACTGGGGTTACTTTTATTTTCTTGACCGAATTAGACACTGACTGACAGGAAGCAGGATGCCGCTATCGCCACGTAAAACCCCAGTTTGGTTACCCATCGTCGTTCTTTTAATTGCTATGACCTCAATTCAAAGTGGCGCTTCACTTGCGAAATCTTTGTTCCCATTGGTTGGTGCGCCAGGTGTTACAGCACTGCGTCTTGCCTTGGGTACGCTAATTTTGGTGGTGATTTTCAAACCATGGCGTTTGCGTTTTAAAGCAGAGCAACGTTTCCCCTTGCTGATGTATGGCCTGGCTCTTGGTGGAATGAACTACCTCTTCTATTTATCTATTCAGACTGTTCCCTTGGGTATTGCCGTCGCCCTGGAGTTCACCGGCCCGCTTGCCGTAGCGTTGTTTGCTTCGCGCCGTGCCGTTGATTTTGTCTGGGTAATTCTTGCGGTGTTGGGTTTGTGGTTCCTGCTGCCGCTCGGGCAGTCGATTTCGAGCGTTGATTTAGCGGGGGCCGCTTTTGCTTTGGGTGCAGGTGCTTGCTGGGCGATTTACATTCTATTTGGCCAAAAAGCGGGGGCCGATCACGGCCCGGCAACAGTGGCTTTCGGGTCGTTAATCGCGGCTGTTATTTTTGTCCCAATTGGCGCCTGGCAGGCGGGTGAAGCGCTTTGGCACTGGTCACTAATACCGCTCGGTCTGGGTGTCGCGATTTTATCGACGGCTCTGCCCTACTCTCTGGAAATGATCGCTCTTACACGCTTACCCACACGCACTTTTGGTACGTTGATGAGCATGGAGCCTGGACTTGCGGCGCTGTCTGGCATGCTCTTCCTTGGTGAACATCTGACGCTTGTACAATGGCTTGCACTACTGTCAATTATCGCAGCGTCCATCGGTTCAACACTGACCATCAAACGTGAAGCTCAGATTACCAGCGTTGACGTAAATTAATTACCCATATTATATACCGTGGTTATTGTGACCACGGTAAATATTCTCCCGCAATCAAGCATTAATATTTAGACTTATTCTTAGATACAAACAAAAATTATTCCCATTTAATAATCACGCTTTGTTTATTTAAGTAACGCCTCGCAACAATAAATTTAAAATCCACTACTAACAATCAGTTACTAAAATCCATCCTGAAAATGCTATTTGTCTGATAGGTATAACCTGCTCCATTAAAATCAAAATCCGGTGCTATACTTATTTCCGGTAATTCAATTAGACATAACATCAAGAGGAAGAAAGATTATGACTACCGCTAAACTGGTAAAAACCAAATCTACTAACCTACTGCATACCCGTAATGATGTTGCAGACAGCGAAAAGAAAGCTACCGTTGAGCTGCTTAATCGCCAGGTCATTCAGTTCATTGATTTGTCGTTAATTACCAAGCAAGCGCACTGGAACATGCGTGGTGCTAACTTTATTGCCGTTCATGAAATGCTCGACGGCTTCCGTACAGCACTCACAGACCACCTTGATACCATGGCAGAACGCGCTGTTCAGCTCGGTGGTGTCGCACTGGGTACCACACAGGTCATTAACAGCAAAACCCCGCTGAAGAGCTATCCGCTGGATATTCACAGCGTGCAAGATCACCTGAAAGAGTTGGCTGACCGTTACGCGATTGTGGCAAACGATGTGCGTAAGGCAATTAGTGAAGCGAAAGACGAAGATACTGCCGATATTCTGACTGCCGCATCGCGCGATTTGGATAAGTTCCTGTGGTTTATCGAGTCAAATATCGAATAATTGCTAGCAGTTTGTTACTCCATCCTCCTTTTTCAAGGAGGATGGTTGCACTATTTTAGCGCATGAAATTGTTTATCCCTGCCGCATAAGTTACTCAATTGTAATAATCACTTCACACAATCGTTAACGGGCGATTGTTTTGCCGCCTTAATATGCGGTAAAACTACACTTCGCCCTCTCGCAATACTTCACGCACCATAATTGGGCACCATTACGGTGCACTGCAACCCGCTTGCAACCCTTATTGTGCAATGTTACATATTCACATCCTTGCAAAAACAGTAGGTTGAAAACCTGGCATGATTTTTCCATGTTGCGGCTTACTGATGCAGGGGATTGCCCCATGGATAAACAAGGAAATGCTATGAAGTCGATTTTGAAAGTTTCACTGGCTGCACTCACCCTGGCTTTTGCGGTGTCTTCCCACGCTGCTGAGAAGCAACTGGTCGTTGCGACCGACACCGCATTCGTTCCTTTCGAATTTAAACAAGGCGACAAATACGTCGGTTTTGATATCGATTTATGGGATGCAGTAGCAAAAGAATTAAAACTTGATTACACCCTCAAGCCAATGGATTTCAGCGGCATCATTCCTGCGCTGCAAACTAAAAATATTGACCTGGCGCTGGCGGGTATCACCATCACTGAAGAACGTAAAAAAGCGATCGAATTCTCTGACGGCTACTACAAAAGCGGCCTGTTAGTGATGGTTAAAGCTGACAACAACACTGTTAAAAGCGTCAAAGATCTCGACGGTAAAGTGGTTGCAGTGAAGGGCGGCACCGGTTCTGTTGATTACGCGAAAGCCAACATCAAAACTAAAGACCTGCGTCAGTTCCCGAACATCGACAACGCATATATGGAACTGGGCACCAACCGTGCTGATGCAGTTCTGCATGACACGCCAAACATCCTGTACTTCATCAAAACTGCAGGCCAGGGCAAATTCAAAGCTGTTGGTGAGTCTCTGGAAGCACAGCAATATGGTATCGCCTTCCCTAAAGGCAGCGACGACCTGCGTGTGAAAGTTAACGGTGCATTGAAAACGCTGAAAGAGAACGGCAAGTACAACGAAATCTACAAAAAATGGTTCGGCACTGAGCCAAAATAATAATTCTAAAGTTTTATGAGTAACTCAGGGGCGACCATTTTCGCCCCTGCTATTTTTGAACCACGGTATAACAACCCAAATAATTCGAGTTGCATCGCGGCGGCAAAAGAGCGAGTCCCGATGAGCTTACATAAGTAAGTGATTCGGGTGAGTGATTGCAGCCAACAAAGTGGCAGCTTGAAGTATGAAGGGTTAACAATAGGAAAGAATCATGGAGTTCGACTGGAGTGCCATTTGGCCTGCAATCCCGCTTTTGATTGAAGGCGCCAAAATGACTTTGCTGATTTCGGTCATCGGGTTGTTTGGCGGTCTGATAATTGGTCTGGTCGCTGGTTTCGCCCGTACTTACGGCGGCTGGATTGCCAACCACATCGCATTAGTTTTCATTGAAGTGATTCGCGGCACGCCAATTGTGGTGCAGGTGATGTTTATCTACTTCGCCCTGCCAATGGCCATCCCCGACTTGCGCATCGACCCGTTCAGCGCAGCGGTTGTCACCATTATGATCAACTCCGGTGCCTACATTGCGGAAATTACCCGTGGCGCGGTGCTGTCGATTCATAAAGGTTTTCAGGAAGCAGGCCTGGCATTGGGCTTGTCTAAGCGTGAAACCATTCGCCACGTGATTATGCCGCTGGCGCTGCGCCGTATGCTGCCGCCATTGGGTAACCAGTGGATTATCAGCATTAAAGATACCTCGCTGTTCATCGTTATTGGTGTAGCTGAGCTGACCCGTCAGGGGCAAGAAATCATTGCCGGGAACTTCCGTGCGCTGGAGATCTGGAGCGCCGTTGCGGTCTTCTATCTGATTATTACTTTGGTGCTGAGCTTCGTGCTGCGTCGCCTCGAAAGAAGGATGAAAATCCTATGATTGAATTTAAAAACGTCTCTAAGCACTTTGGCAAAACCCAGGTGCTACATAACATCGATCTCGATATCAAACAGGGCGAAGTAGTTGTCATTATCGGGCCGTCAGGCTCAGGTAAATCTACGCTGCTGCGTTGCATCAACAAACTTGAAGACATCACTAGCGGTGACCTGTTTGTTGATGGCCTTAAGGTCAACGATCCGAAAGTTGATGAGCGCCTGATTCGTCAGGAAGCAGGAATGGTGTTCCAACAGTTCTACCTGTTCCCACACCTGACTGCGCTTGAAAACGTCGCCTTTGGCCCGATTCGTGTGCGTGGCTTAAGTAAAGATGCCGCCGATAAACTGGCGAAAGAGTTGCTGGCAAAAGTGGGTCTCGCAGAGCGTGCACATCACTATCCATCAGAGCTTTCCGGTGGACAGCAACAGCGTGTAGCGATTGCTCGTGCGCTGGCAGTTAAGCCAAAAATGATGCTGTTTGATGAGCCAACCTCAGCCCTTGACCCTGAACTTCGTCACGAAGTGCTGAAGGTTATGCAGGATCTGGCTGAAGAAGGTATGACGATGGTTATCGTGACTCACGAAGTGGGCTTTGCCGCCAAAGTTGCTTCACGCCTGATCTTCATTGATAAAGGCCGCATCGCTGAGGATGGCAATCCGCAAGAGCTGATTGATAACCCGCCAAGCCAGCGTTTGCAGGAATTCTTGCAGCACGTTTCCTGAGTTTTCTCCCTCACCCTAACCCTCTCCCCCAGGAGAGGGCCGGGGTGAGGGGCGACCCTCCAGATAATTCCTGTTTTCCCGACCACAAACCCCCGCGCTCTATACTTATTCCTTTGTCTGACTTTTCAGTTCGGAGGAACGCCGTGCCGCTACTCTTGCTACTGCTGTGCATGTTTAGCTTTCAAACGCAGGCCGTCACTCTACCGGCTGCGGCAGTTGCTGCGTCTGCTCAACAGAACGCGACCACCCCGCCCGCTGAACCCAATCTCGAAGAAAAAAAGAGAGCCTATTCAGCCCTGGCCGATGTGCTGGATAACTCGCAGTCGCGTGATGAACTGATTGGGCAATTGCGCAAAGTGGCCGCCACGCCACCGCCTGAACCGGTGCCCGCTATCGTTCCACCAGAACAACTGAGTGAAGACAAAACCGTTCTCGAAAATGTGACCGATGTAAGCCGCTATTACGGCGGTGAGCTTGCCCAACGCTTCGCTCAGCTGCATCGCAATATCGCAGGCGCCCCGCACAAAACATTTAACCCGCAAACTTTTTATAACGCCCTGACCCACTTTACGATGCTGGTTGTCTCGGTCTTTGCCTTTTACCTGCTGATTCGCGCCTGCATGACGCCAGTCTGGGCGCGTATGGGGAAATGGGGGCGCAAAAAGAATCGCGACCGCTCAAGCTGGTTCCATCTGCCGCTCATGATCATCGGCGCGTTTATTATTGATTTGTTATTACTGGCGCTGACTCTTTTCGTCGGGCAAATATTTAGCGACATGATGAACGCGGGCAATCGCACCATCGCCCGTCAGCAAGGGCTGTTTCTGAATGCTTTTGCGCTGATCGAGTTCTTTAAAGCGACGCTGCGTTTGATTTTCTGCCCACGCTTCCCCGACCTGCGCCCATTCCCGGTGACCGACCAAAGCGCAAAATACTGGAATATTCGCCTCGCGGGCTTAAGCAGCCTGATTGGTTACGGCATTCTGGTCGCGGTGCCGATTATCTCCAACCAGGTGAATGTGCAGGCAGGTGCAATCGCCAATGTGGGGATCATGCTGTGCATCACGCTCTGGGCGCTGTATCTGATTTTCCATAATAAACGCCAGATCCAACAAAACCTGATCCAGTTGGCCGACCGCTCAATGGCGTTTTTTAGTCTGTTTATTCGAGCCTTCGCGCTGGTGTGGCACTGGCTGGCAAGTGCCTACTTTGTAGCGTTGTTTTTCTTTTCGTTATTCGACCCGGGAAACAGCCTGAAATGGATGATGGCGGCGTCACTTCATAGCCTCGCCATTATCAGCATCGCCGCCTTTGTCTCTGGCATGCTTTCGCGCTGGCTGGCGAAAACCATCACGCTGTCACCACAAGTGCAGCGCAACTACCCTGAGCTGCAAAAACGCCTCAACGGCTGGATATCTGCCTCGCTGAAACTGGCGCGAGTGCTGACGGTTTGCGTGGCGGTAATGTTGCTGCTCAACGCCTGGGGGCTGTTTGATTTCTGGGCGTGGATTGCCAACGATACCGGTGAGAAAACTATCGATATTATGATTCGTATCGTGCTCATCTTACTGTTTTCAGCCGTTGGCTGGACATTGCTGGCAAGCCTGATTGAAAACCGTCTGGCGTCGGATATTCATGGCCGCCCGATGCCCAGCGCGCGTACCCGCACGCTGTTAACCCTGTTCCGCAACGCTCTGGCGGTGGTTATCAGCACCATCACTATCATGATTTTGCTTTCAGAGATTGGAGTGAATATTGCCCCATTACTAGCCGGGGCTGGCGCATTGGGTTTAGCCATCAGTTTCGGTGCGCAAACCCTGGTGAAAGATATTATTACCGGCGTCTTCATACAGTTTGAGAATGGGATGAATACCGGTGACTTAGTCACCATCGGGCCGATTACCGGTTCCGTTGAACGTATGTCAATTCGCTCAGTAGGCGTGCGCCAGGATACCGGTGCTTATCACATCATTCCGTGGTCCTCGATAACCACTTTCGCCAACTTTGTGCGAGGTATCGGTTCGTTTGTCGCGAACTATGATGTCGACAGGCAAGAAGATGTCGATAAAGCCAATCGTATTTTGAAAGAAGCCGTTGATGAGCTGATGAAGCAGGATGAGATTCGTATGCTGGTGATTGGAGAGCCGTCATTTGCGGGTATTGTCGGGCTGACCAACCAGGCCTTTACGGTGCGCGTATCGTTTACCACCCAACCACTGAAACAGTGGACGGTAAGATTTGCGTTAGATGGGATGGTGAAAAAGCACTTCGATGCGGCGGGGATTCGCCCGCCCGTGCAAACCGTGCAAGTGAAACAGCCTGGCGGCGATGCCGCTCAGGCGCTTCAGGAGTCACAGGCAGCGGCGGGGATGCTGCCGCCTGCCAACCCCACAATTTGACTACTTGTAACGCGTAGCAGCCCAACGAGCGCGTTGTGCGTCATTCATAAAGGTCCAGGCGACGAAGCGGCTTTGCTTCTGACCCTGGGCCATCTCTTTCTTCACAACTTTCTCAACACCTGCTTCCTGCAACGCACGATAAATCAACGGCAGGTTTTCGCCGCGAGAAACCAGCGAGGTGAACCATTGAACCTGGCGAGCAAATGCTTTGCTTTCGTCAACCATCTGATTGACGAATGCCACTTCGCCGCCTTCACACCACAGCTCTTGCTCGCGGCCACCAAAGTTCAGCGCGCCATCTTTAGCCTGGCCAAGGTTGACGCGTTTACGTTCGCTGCCACTGCGTGCCGCCTGCGCGGAATCGTGGAACGGCGGGTTACACAATGTGGCATCAAACATTTCATTCTTATGAATCACACCTGGCAAAATGGCGCCTGGGGTTTTCTGGCGACGCAAACGAATCAGGCGTGTAAGCCCTGGGTTGGCATCAATAATTGCCGTTGAATTGGTCAGCGCTTCAGGATCCACATCTGTTCCGGTGAAACGCCAGCCGTATTCGTGTTGACCAATCAGCGGATAAATACAGTTTGCGCCAACACCCACGTCCAGCACTGAAGCCTGAGAAGGCACCACACCGCCATTACTGTCAGCCAGCAAATCAGCCAGATGGTGAATGTAATCAGCACGGCCTGGAACGGGAGGGCAAAGAAAACCTTCAGGAATATCCCACTGTTTCACACCATAGAAATGCGCCAGCAGCGCCTGATTCAGCGCTTTCACCGCCAGAGGATCGGCAAAATCAACCGTGGTTTCACCGTGAGGGCCGGGGCGTAAAAACGCGCCGAGTGCCGGGCTGCTTTGTGTCAGCGCGGGGAAATCATAACGGTCACGGTGACGGTTGCGTGGGTGCAAACCAGGTTTAATGGTGGCAGGGGTTTTCATTGCGGCTTCTCCTTGTGTGGGCGCGTAAGATACTCTGTGAACCCTGCGGGGTAAATACGCCGCGTGATTTTCGCCTGAGATAAATCAACATAAGGTGCGCTATGTCTAAACGCTATTACTACGAACCTGCCGTTGGGCACGGTTTGCCACATGACCCGCTTAACGCCATTATCGGCCCACGCCCTATCGGCTGGATTGCTTCATACAACCAGCAGGGCGTGCGCAATCTTGCACCGTACAGTTTCTTTAACTGTTTTAATTATCGTCCACCGATTATCGGTTTTGCCAGCAGCGGCTGGAAAGACAGCGTGCGCAATATCGTTGAGACAAAAGAGTTCGTCTGGAACCTCGCCACGCGTGAACTGGCAGAGCAGATGAATGAAACTTCTGCCTCAGTACCCCACGGGGAAGATGAGTTTCTCCGCGCAGGGCTAACCGCCGTTGCAGGGCGTAAAGTCAAAGCAAGCCTCGTTGCCGAAAGCCCGGTCAACTTTGAATGCCGTTTGTCGCAGTGCATTCAGCTTACAGCTGCCGACGGTACGGCAATTGATACCTGGCTGGTACTTGGTGAAGTGGTCGCGGTTCATATTGATGAATCACTGCTTAAAGATGGCATTTACCAGACCGCGCTGGCAAAACCCGTGCTACGAGCGGGCGGACCATCAGCTTATTACATGATTGATGAGTCTCACCGCTTCGATATGATTCGCCCTGACGCGCGATAAAATCAGCAAAATCATGAACCTGTATCTCACTGATCTGTAAGTATTTCGTCAAGTTTTGTTGTTCAAAAAACAAGCACAAGTCCATCAGTTTTTTGCGGCTATTGTTTACCACATTGCACCTACACTTTTAGTGCCGATGGTTTTTAAATCGGCCCCCAAAAGCGATGAGGATGTGATTATGAAAAAATTTCTGTATTTTTCTGCGGTTGTCACCCTTGCGGCATTACCGTTTGCAACCATGGCAGCCCAGGAATTGTCTGCGGGAAACACTGGTCAGCTTCGCCCCGCAGGAACAGTCACTGTTACCGGTGCAAGCAACCTTGACGATCTACAAACCAAGCTTGGAGAGAAAGCGAAAGAAGAAGGGGCAAAAGGCTTTGTTGTTAACTCAGCTAGCGGTCAAAATAAGATGTTTGGTAGCGCAACTATTTATAAATAGCCCAAACGATTATCTCCGGGATATGTTCAATAACGGTTTCCTTTACAGGAAGCCGTTATTATTTTAGTGCAATTACTATTCGCCTTTCCCCAGCCATTAATAAATACACAACTATTTCCGAGCATTCCATTCGAGCATTCCTTGCTTTTGGACGATAATCACACACCCTCACAAATACCATTTCCTTGTAATTATTAGCATGCTTAATAAATTAATGCGTCAGAACACAAAAACAGGATTATTCGCATATAAAAATCAAAAGTGTGAAGTCAGTCCTTCATAGATATCGGACAAATACAATAAGCTGTCATACAGCAATGCATGTAACGACTACATTCATCATTTCAATTTTGCAGGGAGCTATTTGTTATGAAATTGTCATCATTATCTCGCCATCTACTGGGTGCTTCATTATTAACACTGTGCGCAAGTGGCGCTATTGCCGCTGAAAAAGTGACCTTAAAACTCGCTCACAACCTGGACCGCAGCCATGTCGTCCATCAAGCTTTTGAAGAAATGGCAAAAGAGGTCCAACAGCTTTCAAACGGCAATATGCGCGTTCGGATATATCCAAGTAGCCAAATGGGCAGCGCCCGAGAAACTCTGGAACTGTTACAGAACGGCGCTTTGGATATGACCAAAGGTTCAGCAAGCGATCTGGAATCATTCGATAATACTTACGCGATTTATAATTTACCGTACCTCTTTAAAGACCAGGCACATTTTAATCGAGTGGTCTTCGGTGAAGTCGGAAAAGAAATTATGGAATCCACCAAGGAGAAAGGTTTCTTTGCTATTTCCGCATATGTTGCCGGCACGCGTAGTTTCTATGCAAAAAAACCTATTACCAAACCAGAAGATTTAAAAGGGCTGAAAATTCGTGTTCAGGCGAGTCCAACCACACTGAAAATGGTTGAGTTAATGGGCGGCTCCCCGACACCAATTTCATTTGGCGAAGTGTACACCGCTATGCAACAAGGCGTTGTCGATGGCGCAGAAAATAACGTGCCATCATGGGTTCAGACCCGTCATATTGAAATTGCCAAAGTGTTTTCTGAAGACGAACATACCTCCATTCCGGACTTCCTGGTGATCTCCACCAAAACCTGGAACAAACTCACGCCAGACCAGCAGCAAATTCTGATGAAAGCCGCCAAAGATTCAGAAGCCTATCAGCAAAAACTTTGGGAAAAAGTGGACAGCGATTCACGTGCTCAGGCCAAAGCCATGGGTGCCACCATCATCAGTGTCGATAAAGCCCCGTTCCGTGCCGTTGTGAAGCCGCTGTATGACGACTTTGCGAAAGATCCGAAACAGGCTGCGCTGCTCGAGAAATTTGAAGCCGCCGCACAATAACCCTTAAGTTTTTAGTTTGAACATGTCGGGCGTGCAGTACGCGCCCGGCATAACCAAAAGCTCGTTTTCAGGTAACCCAAAATGATACTTAAGCCCATAAAGCTTGCGGTAGACCGGACTATTGCCACTTTTTCAGTGTTGGTGATGATAGCCCTGGTGGTATGCGTAGTCTGGCAAGTTTTTAGCCGTTATGTCCTCAGCCAACCCAGCACACTGACCGATGAACTCGCCCGTTTTCTGATGATTTGGGTCGGGTTATTAGGCGCGTCCTATACCGTGGGGGCGCAGCGCCATTTGTCCATCGATTTCCTCAACATGATGCTTCCTGATGGGAAAAAGCCACTGTTGAATATTCTTATCAATACCCTGATTTTGCTTTTTGCAGGTCTGGTAATTGTTAATGGCGGGCTGAAACTGATTGATAAGACATTGGCGACCGCGCAACTTTCCGCCGCCATGCAAATTCCGATGGGATATGTCTACATCGTGCTGCCTTTGAGCGGAGCCATCATGATGTTTTATTCATTGTACTTTATCTGTAGCGACGTCCAGACATTAGCTGGCAAAGGGGTCAAATAATGGAAAGTTACATTGCCCTCACCCTCTTTGGTGCATTCTTCGTACTGGTATTTATTGGCCTACCAATCTCCTTCGCCATCGGTATTGCGACTGTTGCCTCGATGCTTCTGATGTTCCCGTGGGATGTTGCCATCATTACCGTGTCGCAACGCCTGGCAAACGGTCTGGATAGCTTCGCGCTGCTTGCAATTCCGTTCTTTATCTTTGCCGGAACACTGATGAACAGCGGGGGAATAGCGATACGCTTAATTAATCTGGCCCAGATTATGGTTGGCCGTGTGCCTGGATCGTTAGGCCACGTGAATGTGTTAGCTAATATGATGTTCGGTTCCATTTCTGGCTCAGCGGTGGCAGCAGCCGCAGCTGTTGGCGGCACACTTTCGCCGATTCAGAAAAGAGAGGGTTACGATCCGGCATTTTCAACGGCAGTTAACGTTTCATCTTGTATTACCGGTTTGCTAATTCCACCTTCTAACGTGCTGATTGTTTTCTCGTTGACTGCCGGCGGTGTTTCAGTAGCATCACTGTTTATGGCAGGTTACCTGCCTGGCATCCTGATGGGTTTGTCTATCATGGTGGTATGCTGGATTATTGCTAAAAAACGCGGTTATCCGGTATCAGAACGCCCAACTTGCAAGCAAGCGGCGATAGCCTTCCTCGATGCTTTGCCAAGTTTATTGCTGGTCATTATTGTGATGGGCGGCATTCTCGGAGGTATTTTCACCGCTACAGAAGCATCGGCAATCGCGGTGGTTTACACCTTTGTGCTTTCGGTTCTTATCTACCGTGAAGTGAAATGGCGCGATTTACCGAAACTCATTCTTGATTCCGTCGTCACGACATCAATTGTGCTGTTACTGATTGGCTTCTCCGTCGGCATGTCCTGGGCGATGACCAACGCCGATATCCCGTACATGATTAGCGACACGCTAATGGGTATTTCAGATAATCCACTGATTATTCTGCTGCTTATCAACATCGTCCTGCTGATTGTCGGCATCTTTATGGACATGACCCCTGCGGTATTGATTTTCACACCAATCTTCCTGCCGATTGCCCAAGAGTTGGGTATGGACCCCGTTCATTTCGGTATCATGATGGTGGCAAACCTTTGTGTCGGGCTGTTGACACCGCCAGTGGGTAGTGCGCTGTTTGTCGGTTGCTCCATCACTGGGGTTAAAATTCAGAACCTCATTAAACCGCTGTTACCCTTCTACGCTGCCCTATTCGTCTCACTGATGATGATTACCTACATCCCGGAAATTTCCTTGTTTATTCCTAAACTTCTGGGATTGATGTAACCCCTCGATAAAAAACGGCTTTCGGGCCGTTTTTTATTTCTTCGTCCGGAAAAATAGTACGCAAGCGATTGCAGGCTAGACCAGACGCGTGATGGCAAAAAAGAGTAGCAAAAGATGCGAAAAGCGAAGCGGGATTTGTGTCACATAAACACGGATGATAATTCGCATGCTAATCATTACTCATTTCAATGAGTTAGCTTAGCTTCAAAAATTTTGAATAAGGTGGTCAATTCTATTCGATTTATTATTCTGCTCAAAAGTGTGACCATAATCACATCGACGGAACAACGTCACCTTAAACAGAATAACCTGCGAGAATTAATTATGAAAACCATCAAATATGCTGTAGCGGCCATCGCCCTTTCTACTCTCTCTTTCGGTGCTTTCGCTGCACAATCCATCAACCCATCTGAAGCTCAGAACTTAAATAAAGTGGGTGTGGTTTCAGCGGTTGGCGCAACAACACTGGATGGCCTGGAAGCAAAACTGGCTGCAAAAGCACAAGAAGCTGGTGCAAGTGCGTATTCCATCACTTCAGCTAACACTAACGGCAAAATGAGCGGTACTGCGGTTATCTACAAGTAAGACTGCTGTATTGCCCTGATACACCCTCATTTTGGAGCTCTGCTCCACCCTGTTTGACTCTGTTATGACCCTTGTTGCCCGCGACCATTTATCGCGGGCTTTTTTTTGTCTTTTTTCTGTCAAACAACCATGAATCAGAAGACCTGATTAACGCGGGTTAAGCCTTCCTCATATGTCACAGCTTCACCCGTTGCCACAAGACAACATGCCATTTGTGTTTTTAATGACTGTGGTACGGGTTCAACGCCTGCAACGCAACGTTCAATCCAGCGGGCGGTCAGTTCCGGGTCTTTCCCAGCAGGCAGCATCACTTCTTCGTCGCTGACTTCCGTCTGACGCTCACTCACTACGCGCGAGCCGAGGCTGTCGATAAGCGTAATCTGCGGGCAACGTTGCGGGTTGGCATACACTTCCCCTTCTGTACCGTGCATCAGCAAGCCACGGCCGCCAATATCGGCAAAGAATTTTGCTACTTTCGGGACATATTCAGGATGAGAAACGCTGGCAAGACGTAATGCGGCGTCTTCTTCAAAGGGTGTCGCGAGTTTGGCAAGTGTATGCGCGCTGTTACGTACACCCATACGCCAGCGCATCGCGAGTTGATCTTCCATCGGTGGGCAAAGCGCACTGACAGGAATATAAACCGGGTGATGTAAATCCAGTTTGGCTTGCGCCTGACCCGCATGTAACGTTGGTTCAATGCCCATCAGTGTAAAAATGGTTTCTGTTAATACACGAGTTGGATCGTGGCTAACGCCGTGTACAACCACCGGAAATCCAAGGCGATTAAGCAAAATAGCCAGCAATGGCGTGAGGTTAGCTTGTTTGCGCGCACCATTGTAAGAAGGAATAACAATTGGCATCGGTTTGTTGGCAGGAGGCGTAAGTGAAATCATGTGGTGCTTCATCGCGTCATAGAAACCGAGCATTTCCGCCTCGCCTTCCCCTTTGATGCGCAATGCAATCAGCACTCCACCCAGCTCCAGTTCTGGTACTTCACCTCTGAGCATATGGGCATATAAGCCACGAGCGGTGTCAAAATCCAAATCGCGAGCATGGTTCTTACCGCGCCCGACTTCTTTAATGATCTTACGGTAATCCACTCAGATTCTCCTTTCTATTTCTTGCTCACACGTTTGCGCCGCACCGTCTTTTTCGGCGTTGTATCAATCAGTTTAGCTGCTGGCGCCTCGGGTTGACTGATCGGAAACACCGGTAACGCACCCAGTAAACGTTGACCATAATTTTTGGTCAACAGGCGGCGGTCATAAATCACTACCTCACCATAACAGCCATGGCTACGAATTAAACGCCCAACTTGTTGGATAAGATTAAATGAAGCACTTGGTAAACTCTGTACTTCAAAAGGATAGCGTTTCAGGGTTTTTAACCATTCCCCCTCAGTCAGCACCACTGGGCTGTCGATAGGTGGGAAAGCGATTTTATGGATGTGTACCTGACTGAGTAAATCACCCTTTAAATCAAGCCCTTCAGCGAAGGATTGTAAACCAACCAGCACGCTGGTTTCGCCCTGTTCAACACGTTTACGATGCAGTTCCACCAGCCTGTAACGTGGCATATCCCCTTGCACCAGTAATGTGAGACGCAAATCGGTGACATGCGTCAGGAACACCTGCATCGCGCGGTTGCTGGCAAACAGCACCAGCATGCCTTTATGTTCACCTTTCGCCAGCTCAGCACGGAAGAACGCCGCCATTTCAGCCAGATGTTGAGCTTCGTTTTCCATCGTTGGCTCAACGGTTAACTGCGGGATAACCAGCTTGCCCTGCTCGACATGGTTAAATGGGGAATCCAGCGCAATAAACCGATCGCCCGCATCTTCATCCAACCCACTCATCTCTTGCAGGCGGTCGAATTTATTGAGCGAACGCAACGTTGCAGAAGTGACAATCACATGTGGAACGTTACGCCAGACCAGTTTTTCTAACTGATCGCAAACACGAATGCCCACACAATGGAAATACAGATGTGGCTGTCCTTCGCGGATTTCACGCGTCACCCACTTCGACACCGGCGCTCCCGATGCCTTTTCCATTGCCGAAAGCCGCCACAATTTGCTCTGCGTTTCGAAATAGCCTAATGCCCGGTTCATGTGCAGCAGTGAACGGTGCAAACGCACAATATCGTGCGTTCCGGTTTTTTCGCCAAGATCGTTAAGCAAGGCCTCTGACAGGCTGCGCAGCCCTTCCATCAGCTTCGCCAGTCGCTTACAAATCACCATAATTTCTTCGGGCAGCACGCCCATTTCAAAACGATGCTCAGCCTCTTTTTCGCCCGGCAACCACAATGAAACAATGCAGTTAAATGAGCTGAGCAGCTCAAAAATTTCGTCACAATGGTTGGTCAAACGCTCTGGATTAGTCAGCGGCGGTGGACTTTTTGGGCGGAACTGCGCCATGCAGGTTTCGACCAATTTGGTGAAGAGATCGAACTGCAAACGGCTATAACCCGGCGTAACTTCGGCACTCATTTCCAGCGCGTCACGCGCCACATCCGGCAGATGGTGGCCTTCATCTAAAATCAGCAGCAGGTTTTTGGCTTCAGGCAGCACCGCATCACTTTCCATCGCGGCCATCACCAGCGCGTGGTTGGCGACCACCACTTCGGCGTCGTCTATTTCACGGCGAGCCACAAAGAACGGGCATTCACGATACCAGTGGCAATTGCGCCCCAGGCAACTGGCCTTGTCAGTGCTTAGGCGCCGCCAGAGATCGTCTTCAATATTTTGCGAAGTGTGGTCACGCAACCCGTCCCATTTATAGGCATCAAGGTCGGTTTTCAGTTTTACGCAACGCTGCTGTTCGTCTTTGCTGGTCGGTGCCATCTCATCTTCAAGAAAAGCCAGCAAATCGCCCTGTGAGGCGTTGTCTGTCGCCAAAGCGGCAAGGTTGCGCGGGCAAACGTAACGCCCACGGCCAAACGCGGCGGTAAATTTCAGATCGGGAATGATTTTGCGCAGCAGCGGCAAATCTTTGCTGAATATTTGATCCTGAAGGGCAACGTTTGCCGTACTGACCACCAGGGTTTTTTGCTCGCCGCGCGCAATAGCGATACCGGGAATCAGATATGAAAGCGTTTTCCCCACGCCAGTGGGAGCCTCGATCGCCAGATGTCGCCCCGCTTCACCCGCAAGCGTTTTTGCCACTTCGGCAATCATTTGCCGTTGCGGTGGGCGCGGAATGAAGTCTGGGATCTGCTGTTGTAGCGCCTTATACCAGGCGGCGATTTGCTCTTTTTGAGCGGAGGACAAGGCCATAAAAACCACTTCTACTGTATAAACAGCCACTATTGTCCCACTTTTTACCGTGAGGCTGTATTGTTTTTTCTAAGCCCTCTTACCGCTTGCCTTGACTCATGACAAGGCGGCCTGTAGCCGCTCTTCTCTATAATCGAGCCCGTTTATCCTCCACTGGTATCAAAAAATGGATTATCAACTTAATTTAGACTGGCCTGAGTTCTTAGAGAAATACTGGCAAAAAAAGCCGGTCATCTTAAAAAATGCGTTTCCTGATTTTGTCGATCCGATTACCCCGGATGAATTAGCCGGTCTTGCGATGGAAGCAGAGGTGGATAGCCGACTGGTTAGCCATACCAATGGTCAATGGCAGGCAGCCAACGGTCCTTTCGAGAATTTTGACAATCTCGGTGATACCGGTTGGTCATTACTGGCGCAAGCCGTGAACCACTGGCATGCGCCTTCTGCTGAACTGGTGCGCCCATTCCGCGTATTGCCAGACTGGCGTTTAGACGACCTGATGATCTCTTTCTCCGTACCTGGTGGCGGTGTTGGTCCACATATCGATCAGTACGATGTGTTTATTATTCAGGGCATGGGTAGCCGTCGCTGGCGCGTGGGTGACAAACTGCCAATGCGCCAGTTCTGCCCACATCCCGCGTTGCTGCACGTTGATCCGTTCGAGCCAATCATTGATCAAGACCTGGAACGTGGAGACATTCTGTACATTCCACCGGGCTTCCCACACGATGGCTTCACTCACGAAACTGCACTCAACTATTCCGTTGGTTTCCGTGGCCCAAATGGCCGTGATTTGATCAGCAGCTTTGCTGATTACGCGTTGGAAAACGATCTGGGTGGCGAGCACTATAGCGATCCTGACTTAACCGTCCGCGAACATCCTGGCAAAGTTGAAGGCTACGAGCTTAATCGCCTGCGTGACATGATGATGGAAGTCATCAGCCAGCCTGAAGATTTCAAACAGTGGTTCGGCCGCTTTGTTACCACACCGCGCCACGAACTGGATGTTGCTCCAGCAGAGCCGCCATATCAGCAAGATGAAATCCTTGATGCGTTACTGGGCGGTGAAAGCCTGACACGTCTGAGCGGTTTACGAGTGCTGAATGTTGACGGTGAGTTCTTCGTGAATAGCGAAGCAATGGAAGCACCTGTTCCGGCAGCAGCGGACGCATTGTGCCGTTACACCACACTTGGTCAAACAGAGCTGGGCGATGCGTTAGAGAACCCGGAATTTGTTAACGTATTGACTGAGCTGGTTAATCAGGGCTACTGGTATTTCGACGACTAAATAATCCTGCAAACCTGGGTCCACTGACTACAGTTATACGGGGGCTTCCCGGGCAGACAGTGGATTTAACATGGCGCTTTATACCATCGGTGAAGTGGCTGTGCTTTGCGATATTAACCCCGTGACATTGCGTGCCTGGCAACGACGTTACGGGTTATTAAAACCTCAGCGTACGGATGGCGGGCATCGCTTGTTTGATGATGACGACATCGAACGTATCCGTGAAATCAAACGCTGGATTGAAAATGGCGTTCAGGTCGGCAAGGTGAAAGTCTTATTGGGCGGCGAGCGCCAGGATCTGGAAAGTGGTTGGCGTGAGCGCCAGGAACTGCTGCTCCACCATTTGCAAAGCGGCAGCCCGAACCGATTGCGTACCTGGATGGCTGACATTGGCCGTGATTACCCCGCAGAAACCCTCGTCCACCAGCTTTACACTCCCCTTCGTCGCCGCCTGCAATGCCATCAAGTCACATTGAATACCTTACTTAGCCTACTGGATGGCGCACTGATCAACTACATTGCACTATGCCTTGCCTCAGCGCGCAAACGCAGCGGAAAAGATGCGTTACTTGTAGGTTGGGACACGCCCGATACCACACGCTTGTGGATGGCTGCGTGGATGGCAATCCAGCAGGGCTGGCGGATTGATGTGCTGGCGCACCCGCTACATCAACTGCGACCTGAGCTTTTTGCTCAACAGACATTGCTAGTGTGGTGTGGTGATACGCCGACCACCAATCAGCTCGAACAACTGGAGCTTTGGCGCTGTGCAGGAATGCAAATTTTCCCACTCATGAGCAACGGGCAGTCGACTGAACGCGCATAAGGCAAAGTTAATAGTTCATTAACAAGCCCGCTTCATCTTATAATCGCCTGCGTAACGTATGGAGCGGACATAAAGATGAAACTAAGTAAAATAGCCTTGGTAGGCGGCATGCTGGTAATGGCTATCGGCGGAATTGGCGGCGTGATGCTGATGGGTTATATCGTCATTCTTCATAACGCGTGATGTAGCGCAAAAGACGCTCAAACAGGCGGTCAATAACAATTGCCGCCATCGCGACCAGCAGAGCCCCCTGAATCACATAAGCGGTGTTAAAACCGCTCAAGCCGATGATGATCGGTGATCCCAACGTGCTGGCCCCCACGGTGGATGCAATCGCCGCAGTACCAATATTAATAATCACCGACGTACGAATTCCCGCCAGAATGACCGGTGCCGCCAGCGGTAACTCCACTTTTCGCAGCATCTGCCAGCGGCTCATTCCGGCCCCCAGCGCAATCTCTTTTGTCGCGTCCGGCACCGTCCCCATTCCGGCGAGTGTCCCCTGTAAAATCGGCAGCAAACCGTAAATCACCAGCGCGATAATCGCGGGCTTCGGGCCAAACCCCATCACCGGTACCGCAATGGCCAGTACCGCTACCGGCGGGAATGTTTGCCCGGCGGCGGCGATAGTTTCGACCAACGAGCGAAATTCCAGGCCCGCCGGGCGTGTGACAGCAATCCCCAGCCCCATACCAATCACCACCGCCACCAGGCTTGAAATACCCACCAGCATGAAGTGTTTTAGTGCCAGGGCGATAAAACTGTCTTGCTGGTAGAGCGGCCTTTCCAGCTCCGGAAACAACCAGCTAAACAAGGGGCTGCTGTAAGGCATCACCACCAGAAGTGCGATGAAAAACGCAATCAGCCACAACAGAGGGTCACGAATCAAGCGCATTTTCACCCCGAACTAAATCGCTGAAATGCAAAACGCCGCACAGTTCGCCCTGCTGATTAACTACCGGCAACTGCTGGCACTGGCGATCAACAAACAGCGATAACGCCTCGCGCAAACTTAACATTTCGCTTATCGGCTCACCCGCTAAGCGTTCATGTGAACGCACGCGATCGGCGACGTGGCGGAGTGACAACAACCGCACGCCCAGTTCGCTACGACCAAAGAAATCACGCACAAAGTCTGTCGCTGGGTGAGTTAGCAACTCCAGCGGTGTACCTTGTTGAATCACCTTTCCCCCGTCCATTAGCACAATGCGGTCAGCCAGCGTCAGTGCCTCATCGATATCGTGCGTCACCAGCACGATGGTGCGTCCAAGCAGTTGGTGGATGCGAATAATCTCCTGCTGAAGCGCCCCGCGCGTGACCGGGTCCAGCGCACCAAATGGCTCATCCATCAGCAACACTTCCGGATCGGCGGCCAGTGCACGTGCCACGCCAACACGCTGCTGTTGCCCACCGGAAAGCTGATGCGGGTAGCGGTCACGGAATTGCGCGGCATCAAGACCAAGCAGATCCAGCAATTCGTCGATACGCGCATTGATTCGCGCTTTCGGCCATTTCAGCAGTTGCGGTACGGTGGCGATATTCTGCGCCACGCTCCAGTGGGGAAACAGGCCGATGGACTGAATCGCGTACCCCATGCGGCGGCGCAACGCTTTGGCGTCAAAATTACGTATCTCTTCGCCGGCAAAGCGGATACGCCCGCTATCATGTTCCACCAGGCGGTTAATCATTTTCAGCGTGGTGGATTTACCGGAACCGGAAGTACCAATCAGCACCGTAAATTCACCCTCTTTGATGTTCAGCGATAAATCCTTAACCGCCGCCGCCCCCTGAAAGGATTTGCTGACATTTTCAAATTCGATCATGGCTGTTTTTCCTCAAGCAATGAGATAAACAGTTTAAAAAATGCATCCAGAATCACCGCCAGGGCGATCACCGGGATCACGCCGAGCAACACCAGATCCAGCGCGCTGCTGAGTAGCCCCTGGAAGATAATCGCACCGAAACCTCCGGCGCCAATGAGCGCGGCAATCACCGTCATACCAATGGTCTGAACACAAACCACGCGCAGGCTGCGCAGCAAAACCGGCAACGCCAGCGGCACTTCGGCCTGCCAGAAAATCTGCCATCGTGACATGCCCATACCTTCGGCACTTTCAATGATATTGCGCGGGACATGCTGCAAACCTGCGACGACACCGCGCACCAGCGGCAGCAGTGCATACAGCACCAGCGCGATGATCGCCGGAGCCACACCAATTCCGCTTACGCCCATTGAGCCTAACCACGGTAAAAACTTCACCAGTCCCGCAAGTGGTGCAATCAACAGGCCAAACAACGCCACTGACGGCACCGTCTGAATAATGTTGAGTACCGAAAATACCGAAGACTGCCAGCCAGGGCGGGCATAACAAAACACCCCCAGCGGCACGCCAATCACTAACGCAGGGAACAAGGTACCGAGCAACAAAGCCAGATGGCGCGTGAGTGCATCATCAAAAACATCCTGGCGGTTGGCGTACTCTTTGAGCAGTGAAAGGTCGGAAAAATAACCACTCCAGAGCAGCGCGACGGGCACAATCCAGATCTGTAGATTCACCAATAAACGCCAGAGCGCTTTGGGCGTCAGGCGGTTGATGGCATCTGCGCACAACAACAGACATAAGGTCAGCGACAGCCATGACCCGCTGCCCGGCGATGTTCGCGCAAGCGTGCTTCCCTGCTGCGCAAATTGCGTCGCCGTCAGCCCCATCACCCACAGAATGGTGATAAACAGCAGTTCACCGATAATGAGCGTGATAAACAGTGGAAATGAGCGGCAAGGCAGTAGCACCAGGAAAGCCAGTATCAACACCGGAAGGGTAAGCAGGAGCCCAGCGTGTGCGGGGAGTTGGCTAAGCGCGACAGGCTCCCCGGAAACCAGGCGGTTGGGTGCAAAGTTGATAAACGGCAAAGCCGCGCCTGCCACCACCAGCAATATCACCAGAAGCAGCAGGACGCGATTATGAATTTTGAGCAAACAGACATCCTGTTGTTTTTATCGTGGTAGGAAAGCATTACGCGTGTCCGACCGGGGTTAAAGCCATTCCAGGGTGGATAGGCACCAGCCCATCCACCAGTCGTTCAGTAACCTACTTCACAAAGCCTTTTTGTTTCAGGTAATCAGCAGCCACTTTTTTGGCATCCAGCCCTTCCACCGCAATGCTGGCGTTAAGCTGTTGCAGTGTTTTCTCATCAAGTGATGCAAACACCGGTTTAAGCCATTCGTCCATCTGCGGATAAGCCTTTAGCACTGCTTCACGCACAACAGGCGTTGGCGCATAAATTGGCTGCACACCTTTCGGATCGCTCAGCGTTTGCAGGCCAAGTGCCGCCACCGGGCCATCCGTTCCGTAAGCCATTGCCGCATTCACACCAGAGGTTTGCTGCGCCGCAGCTTTTATGGTCACAGCCGTGTCGCCGCCAGCCAGCGAGAGCAGTTGCGGCTGTTCAAGTTTAAAGCCATAGGCTTTTTCAAAGGCAGGAAGCGCGTCAGAGCGTTCGATAAATTCAGCGGAAGCAGCAAGCTTAAACTCACCGCCTTTTTTCAGGTACGCGCTGAGATCGTCAAGCGAGGTGAGTTTGTTTTTCTCAGCCAAATCTTTGCGCACCGCGATGGTCCAGGTGTTGTTTGCCGGAGCAGGTGTCAGCCACACGAGATGATTTTTTTCAGCGTCGAGTTTTTTAACTTTCTCATAGCCCTGTTGCGCATTTTTCCATGCAGCATCTTTTTCATCTTTAAAGAAAAATGCCCCGTTACCGGTGTATTCCGGGTAAATATCCAGTTCGCCCGCCGTAATCGCGCCACGCACGACCGGGGTGGTGCCTAATTGCACTTTATTGACCGTTTTGACACCGTGGCTGTCCAGTACCTGCAAAATGATATTGCCGAGCAGTGAGCCTTCGGTATCAATTTTTGAACCAACTTTCACCGGCTCCGCAGCTTGTGTCCCTGCAGCCAGTAAGACTAACCCCGCCATACCCCAACGCGCTGATACGTTCATCGTGCTTCCTCACTGTTTTTCTTTGCTTAAAAATCATGAACTCGCAAAAGTTTAGACGAGAATTGACAGGTTGGTGAGGGATGAGGTGCAGAATAAGAAAAGAGCCGGAAAACCGGCTCTTGATGGGGGGGTGTTATAGCCATTACCCAAAATAGTTGGAGTTGCGGCAAGGCGGCAAGTCCATAAGTCCATAAGTCCCCAGAAGCATAGATAACTATGTGACTGGGGCGAATGGGCGCAGCCAACGCAGGTGCAGCTTCAAATATGAAGGGTAATTACTTGAGTTCAAACTCGCTCTGTTTCACACGGGCAGAATCCAGACCGATAAACACATTAAACTTGCCAGGCTCGGCAACATGTTTCATCTGCGCGTTCCAGAACTTCAGCGCTTCAACATCAATCGGGAAGCTTACAGTCTGCGTTTCACCAGGTTTGAGTGAAACTTTCTTAAAGCCTTTCAGCTCTTTAACCGGGCGGCTCATCGATGCGGTGACGTCCTGCAAATACATCTGTACGACAGTTTCACCTTCACGATCACCGGTGTTTTTCACTTCGACAGAAGCTTCGACTTTGCCATCCGCTTTCATTGATGGTGCAGACATTTTCACATCAGACACGCTGAAAGTGGTGTAGCTCAGGCCATAACCGAATGGGAACAGCGGGCCGTTCGCTTCATCAAAGTAGCGAGATGTATATTTGTTTGGTTTTTCCGGATTGTACGGACGCCCTG
This sequence comes from Buttiauxella gaviniae ATCC 51604, assembly GCF_001654835.1. Lineage (GTDB taxonomy): Bacteria > Pseudomonadota > Gammaproteobacteria > Enterobacterales > Enterobacteriaceae > Buttiauxella > Buttiauxella gaviniae. Next base: position 317,385 of record NZ_LXEP01000031.1, on the reverse strand, counting down.
TATTCAGGTGGCTGTAATAGGTTGGGATCTGCCCGACAGAACGTGGGAAGGACATCGGCAATTTGCCTGACGGGTTGTAATCGCCAAACAGGATATCGGCCACCGCGTTCCCGCCTTCAGTGCCGCTATACCAGGCTTCCAGCAGCGCATCAGCCTGTTGATTTTCTTTCACCAATGCCAGAGGGCGGCCGTTCATCAACACCAGCACTAGCGGTTTACCGGTCGCTTTCAAAGCGGCAATTAAATCACGCTGGCTTTGTGGCAGCACCAGATCGGTACGGCTTGAGGCTTCGTGCGCCATCCCCTGAGCTTCACCAACAACAGCAACAACAACATCAGCAGATTTCGCAGTATTAACCGCTTCATCGATCATCGCCTGTGCAGAACGGGTATCAACCGTAACGGCTGGTTCGTACTGGTTTAGGAAATCAACAATGCCTTTTTCATCAGTGACGTTAGCGCCTTTGGCAACCACGATTTTGGCTTTGTCACCCACGGCACTTTTGATGCCCTGAAGTACTGTGATGGTTTGATCGGCAACACCAGCAGCTGACCAACTCCCCATCATGTCACGTTTGCTGTCAGCCAACGGGCCAACCACGGCAATGGTGCCGGATTTTTTCAGTGGCAATACGTCCAGACGGTTTTTCAGCAACACCATGCTTTCACGTGCAACTTCGCGAGCATCTTTACGGTGCAGGCGGCTTTCAGCGTTGGTGTCTTCAGGGTCAGATTCTTTCGGCCCTAAGTGGCTGTATGGGTCGTTGAATAGCCCCATATCATATTTCACGTTAAGCACATGGCGCGTGGCATCATCAAGTTCAGCCATTGGCACATCACCGCTTTTCACCAGCTCCGGCAAGTACTTGCTGTAGTACTCATCGCTCATACTCATGTTGATGCCGGAATTCAATGCTATGCGCACTGCGTCTTTCGGATCGCTCGCCACACCGTGTTTAATCAGCTCTTTAATGGCACCGTGGTCTGAAATGGTAATGCCTTTAAATTTCCACTCATCGCGCAGCAAATCTTTCAGCAGCCATGAGTCGGAAGAGGCCGGAGTGCCGTTAAGGGAATTGAGCGCCACCATCACACCACCACTGCCAGCATCCAGTGCGGCTTTGTATGGCGGCATATAATCGTTGAACAGTCGCTGCGGGCTCATATCAACGGTGTTGTACTCTTTGCCGCCTTCAACTGCGCCATAGGCCGCGAAGTGTTTCACGCTGGTCATGACCGAATAACGGTCTGCCGGGCTTTTGCCCTGCATCGCTTCAACCATGGTGCGACCCATGATGGAAGTCAGGTAAGTATCTTCACCAAAACCTTCGGAGACACGGCCCCAGCGTGGGTCGCGCGACACATCCACCATTGGTGCCCATGTCATGTTCAGGCCATCATCTGCAGCTTCATAAGCAGAGACGCGACCCACCGTTTTCACGGCGTCAAGATTGAAAGAAGAAGCTAAACCAAGGCTGATTGGGAAAACAGTACGTTGGCCGTGAACCACATCGTAGGCAAAGAATAATGGGATTTTCAGGCGGCTAAGACTCATCACCTGATCTTGCATCGCGCGGATATCCTGGCGGGTGACGGTGTTAAAAATCGCCCCCACCTGCTCGTTTTTGATCATCTCGCGAATGGCTTCTTTCGGGTTATCCGGCCCAACGCTGATTAACCGCAACTGGCCGATTTTCTCGTCGGTGGTCATTTTCTTCAGCAAATCAGTGACGAATGCGTCACGCGCCTCAGGTGTTAACGGGTGTGGACCAAACATTTCGTTAGCCAGCGCGGGTTGCAGCGCAAGGCTAACTGCAATACTTACAGAACAGAGCCATTTCATCGACATTACTCTCTTGCTCAAGCCGCCACAGAGGGCCGCACGAAGTGATAAGACGAGCAGTGTGCCACAAGGTTACTGCTGTAAGAAGTGTCGCTTCGGTGTTATGTGCTGATTTTTCGAACCTTTAAGACGATTCATTATCGATTTGCGAGCTATGCTTGTAGTCGTCAATATTTTCCCAAGGAGCGGATAAATGTCTAACCCTACGCCATCCCAAAAACAAACATTTATAAATGAGCTGAACCGTCTGGTGGGCAGCCAACATGTATTAACCGATGCGGCAAAAACGGCACGTTATCGTAAGGGTTTTCGTTCAGGCCAGGGCGATGCGCTGGCAGTAGTGTTCCCCGGAACACTACTTGAGTTATGGCGTGTTCTAAGCATTTGCGTCAGTACCGATAAAATTATTCTGATGCAAGCCGCTAATACTGGCCTGACCGAAGGCTCAACGCCGAACGGCAACGATTACGACCGCGAAATTGTCATTATCAGCACGTTGCGCCTGGATAAATTGCAGCTGTTAGATGGCGGAAAGCAGGTGCTGGCCTTCCCTGGAAGTACGCTCTATCAACTAGAAAAAGCCCTAAAACCATTAGGTCGTGAGCCCCATTCAGTGATTGGTTCATCGTGCATTGGCGCGTCGGTAATTGGCGGGATTTGTAATAACTCCGGTGGTTCACTGGTCAAACGTGGCCCGGCATATACCGAGATGGCGCTATATGCCCGTATTGATGAACAAGGCAAATTAACGCTGGTGAACCATCTGGGTATCGATTTGGGTGTGACGCCCGAACAGATTCTCGGCAAGCTCGATGACGAGCGCGTAAAACCTGAAAATGTGCTCCATGACCAGCGCCAGGCCTCCGATAAGGATTATGCCGAGCGTGTACGTGATGTAGACGCTGATACCCCATCGCGCTTTAACGCCGACCCAAGCCGCCTGTTTGAAGCCTCAGGCTGCGCCGGAAAGCTCGCGGTATTTGCTGTGCGTCTCGATACTTTTGTGGCAGAAAAACAAAATGAGGTGTTCTACATCGGCTCCAATAAACCAGAAGTGCTGACTGAAATACGCCGCCACATCCTGGCTAATTTTGAAAACCTGCCGGTGGCGGGCGAGTACATGCACCGCGATATTTACGATATTGCCGAAGTGTATGGCAAAGACACCTTCATGATGATCGACAAACTCGGCACCGATAAAATGCCGCTGTTCTTCACCCTGAAAGGCCGCACCGATGCGTGGATTGAAAAAGTTCCGTTTATAAAACCCCACTTCACTGACCGCGTATTGCAACGCCTGAGCGGCTGGAGCCCAAGCCACTTACCTCCACGTATGAAAGAGTGGCGCGGTAAATACGAACACCACCTGTTATTGAAAATGTCTGGGGAAGGCATTGCCGAGGCCCGTAACTGGCTGGAGAGCTATTTCGAGCAGGCTGAAGGTGGCTTTTTCGTCTGCACACCAACCGAAGGGGCGAAAGCCTTTTTACATCGTTTTGCCGCCGCCGGTGCCGCCGTGCGTTATCACGCAGTGCACGCCAATGAAGTGGAAGACATTCTGGCACTCGATATTGCCCTGCGTCGTAACGACCAGGATTGGTTTGAGCATCTACCGCCAGAAATCAGCAGCCAGATAAGCCACAGCCTCTATTACGGCCACTTTATGTGCCATGTTTTCCATCAGGATTACATTGTTAAGAAAGGGGTTGATGCTCATGCATTGAAGGAGCAGATGCTTGAGTTGCTGCGTACACGTGGTGCGCAATATCCGGCAGAACATAATGTCGGACATTTGTATGAAGCACCTGAAAGTTTAAAACAATTTTATAAGGCGAATGACCCGACCAACAGCATGAACCCAGGGATTGGTAAAACTACAAAGCACAAGTGGTGGGAAGAGCAGGCTTGTAGCCATACGCTTCACCACGATCCCCATTAAGTGAAGCTGTCAACTGCCAGAACTCGCGCTGTTTTTCGCTTGTTTTTCGTACTAAATTAAAATACGAAAAGTGGTGTGACCTCATGCCACTTTGATTTTTTACGTACAGGAGCGAGAAATGTCTGTCCTCGAAACAATGCCGTCCGCTCGGATACAGATTCGTGATGCCACTAACGATGATATCCCATCCATCACTGCTATTTATGAATGGCACGTCCTGCACGGTCGGGGATCTTTTGAGGAGTCCCCTCCAACATTCAGCCAAATGGAAGAACGTTTGCAAGCCATACGCAAGCAGGAACTTCCCTGGCTGGTGGCACTGTATAGCGGAATTGTGGTGGGTTATTGCTACGCAACTGCCTATCGCCCTCGTCCGGCGTATCGTTTCACAATTGAGGATTCGGTGTATATCGACGCCAGCATGACCGGGCAAGGTATTGGACGCGAACTCTTAAGCCATCTTATAGAGCGTTGTGAAAATGGGCCGTGGCGGCAAATGGTGGCGGTAATTGGCGATGGCGAGAACAATACCGGTTCATGTCGCCTGCACAGTCAACTCGGTTTCGAAGTGGTCGGTCAATTACGTAGTGTGGGGTTTAAGCTTGGCGGATGGCGGGATACGATAATTATGCAGCGTCCGCTCAATGCAGGAGACAGGACGCAGCCGAAATTCCCTTCATAGTTCAAGCTGCAACTGCGTTGGCTGCGTTCATTCGCCCAAATCACTTAGTTAACTAAGCTCATTGGGACTCTTTCACTTGCCGCCTCGCCGCAACTCGAACTATTTAGGGAATGATTTTAAATGCCTTAATCGTCGATCGCGTTGCCTTGAATACTGTTACTCGCCATCTGCGCAGCCTTTTGCTTTTTATACGCTAATGCCGAGCCTGGAACTGGGGTCACCTTGCCAGTTTCCAGGTAGGAACGCAGACGGTTTGCATCCGCAAAGTGGGTATATTTCCCAAACGCATCCAATACTACCAGCGCCACCGGGCGATTGTTAATCATGGTGCGCATCACTAAACAATGTCCGGCATTGTTGGTAAAGCCGGTTTTGGTCAGCTGGATATTCCATTTATTGTTATAAACCAAATGGTTGGTATTACGGAATGGCAGCGTGTATGGCGGATTGCTGAAAGTAGCCATATCTTCTTTAGTGGTGCTCAACTGGCCGAGCATCGGATATTGCTTAGAGGCAATCAGCAGCTTAGACAAGTCACGTGCCGTAGAGACGTTGTGAATCGAAAGCCCGGTCGGCTCAACATAACGTGTATGTGTCATGCCAAGAGATTTCGCTTTAGCATTCATCGCACGAATAAATGCGTTATAGCCACCAGGATAATGGTGTGCCAGGCTCGCTGCCGCACGGTTTTCTGAAGACATTAATGCCAATAGCATCATGTCTTTACGGTCGATTTTACTATTCAGGCGCACGCGGGAATAAATTCCTTTCATTTCCGGCGTTTGGCTAATATCGACACTCAGCATTTCATCCATCGGTAACTTCGCATCAAGCACTACCATTGCCGTCATCAATTTGGTAATTGAGGCAATCGGGCGTACCAAATCAGGATGGCTGGAATAGAGAACTTTATTAGTTTGCAGATCGACGATCATGGCACTGCCAGAGGCGATCTCTTGCCCGGCACTGACCTGTTGTACGGTGGTTTTATTCGCAGCCTGGGAAGCGAATGGTACGGCAATCATCAGCGCAAGGCTGAGCAACGATAGACGGATTTTTGTCGGCATGGTGACACTTCTGTAATTATTCAAAAAAATAATGTGTCCTTCGAATCTCTTCACAGCGCGTATGAATAGATGAGGCGCCAGCATAATACGCTGACGCCCCTGAAAACTGCCACTATTGATTCGTAAACAAGTATCAAAATAGACGGTAGCCATAACCCCAAAGAATAACACTCAGGGCTAACAGTACCTCAAGCACCAGCACGCCAATGGCGAGTGTTGAGCTGGAAAAGCTCATCCCCTCTTCTTTGTTGATGCCAAGGAACTCAGGCACCCCTACATACAATAGGTATCCGGTATAAATAAGGGCTGCGGCCCCTACCAGCACGCACAACCACACCAATGGATACAATGCGACTAAGCCGCTGATAAACAGCGGGGTTGCAACGTAACCTGCAAACACCATGCAACGAGCAAGCGACGGACGATGCGGGTAGTTACGCGCCATCCACCAGATGACCCGCCCCATGACGGCCACACCAGCCAGCATCAGGGCATAAAACAGTACTCCTAGATAGAAGCCGTTAAACATCGATAATTGAACGAAGGTACCATCACCAAAATTCCAGCCAATTTGGGTTGTGCCGATAAACGCACAGATAACCGGAATGGCCGCCATGATTAATACATGGTGAGTGTAGTGATGCGTTACCGTTTCGTTCTCGCGTTTTATGTCCTGCATTTCACGATTAGGATGGGAAAAAAGCCCCCAGACATGACTCATAACGCCTCCTGACATGTCAAAAAAATCGATTGAGCACAGTCAAAGTATAATGCACAGCGGCTTGATTGTTTTTTAATCATCTGAAAATATCTGCATGCTGCAAATAGCAAAATTTATGCCGCCACGTTGACGAAACGGCGAAAGAGTCATATTTAAATAACACCGCCCAATAATGCTTTATCAGGACAGCTCCCCAATGTAATTCCGTAACCAATAAGCCTGTATCTACACGATGACTTTGTCATTTCTCACCTCTGTTGAGAAATGTGCACTTATTGGATTATTACGGAAACAATCATGCTAAAAGCACTATACCAGGCCCTGGCTGACAAACCGTGGCTACTACTTCTTGGGTTCTCTTTTGTTGTTTCATCTATCGGAAATGGCATAACCTACATCGTCATTTTTAGCGAACTCATTCGCCTGGCGGCACCGACAACCTCACTAGCCCTCGCCTACGTTCTTTCTACCGTTCCTGGTTTAATTGGCAGCAAAATAGGCGAGCGCTACTGCCAAAGTGCAAACCCCTTCAAGATTCTGATAGTGGGGGAATGTTTGGGTATGCTAGGTCTTCTCGCGCCACTCAGCGCTGTAATGACGGGTTCTATTCCGATGTTTCTCATTGCTCAGACCGCCTCAGCATTCACTATCGGGATGACATTCCCGGCAATCAGTAAGATTTTTAAAACGGGACTGACCGAGAAAGAACTGCCGGTTGCCACCACACTCGAAACCATCATTTTCGCCTGCTATGTGATTTTTGGCGTTTGCCTGGGTCTGTTGCTGCTAGGGCATATCAGCGTAATGTCACTGCTGGTTCTCGATGCTTCAAGCTTTGTCATCGCACTAATATTATTAAGATTGTCGCAGTCACGTTTCGCTAAAACCTTCATTAAAGTTTCCCCCTCACAAGCGCAGATTAATTGGCGAACATTGTCAGGCGTACAGCGGCGTGGGATTTTACTTTTACCCCTGCTGGCGTTAGCTGCAGCCCCTGCCATGGCACTGCTACCCGCACTGGTTCCACCAACATTTTCAGGTTCTGAAGCGCAAAGCATGGCACTGGCGTTACTTTTCGCCCGTAGTCTCGGGCAGTTAGCGGGCCCATTAATCTTAAATCCTGAGAAATTTGAGAAAAAAAGTAACAGTAATGTGCTGATGGTCAGTTGTCTGTTCGCCTTTATCACCTGCTACGGTTTAGTCCCCTTTTCACCGTCAAAATATCTGGCGCTGGCGTTCATTTTTATGGCTCACCTGTTCTCAAACGTGGTGTTTTCATTGGCGATTTATACCATCCTGAAGAAGTTTGATGAGGTTCATATCTCGGCCGCAATGGCAAAAAGTTACCGGTTACAAATGATGGTAACGGCATTGGTTTCCATAGGTGCAGGTTACTGTGCGCAGTATTTTGGCGTGGTTTATTCACTGTATTTATTCAGCGGAACGGGGTTTGTATTGATTGTTATGCTTTCTTTAGGCGAGCGTTGGCTAAAACAAAAGTCGGTAAATTTCCGATCTGAGCAGCAATAAGCGAGAAAGCACACAGAAGTGTCGTAACAACCGCTATACCCAAAATAATTCGAGTTGCAGGAAGGCGGCGACGCAGTGACAAATTCGTCGGGAACGAATTTGACCAGCCAAAGGCTGGCCTCCGGTGAGAGACAGGAGTCTCTCATTAATCCCCGGGAGCTTACTCCAGTAAGTGACTGGGGTGAGCAAAGACAAATCTGCCGGGAGCAGATTTGAACGCAGCTTGCTGCGGCCCCAAAGGGGCGAGGCCCTGGGACGGGCCGAGTAATACCAACGCACCTGCAACTTGAAGTATGACGGGTATATACTGATGTTGTAAAAGAACAAGGAGTTAGATTCATCATTGTGGATATTAATAATCTGATTGAGCATTACGGCTATGCCGCACTGGTTGTGGGTAGCATGGCGGAAGGGGAAACAATTACGCTGCTAGGCGGTGTTGTAGCACACCAGGGGCTGCTCAAATTCCCACTTGTGGTGCTGTCTGTCGCACTCGGCGGCATGATTGGTGATCAACTGCTGTATCTGGTTGGCAGGCGTTTTGGTGGCTCAATTTCACAGCGTTTTAAAAAGCATCAGAAGAAAATCACTAAGGCGCAGAAGCTGATTAACCGCCACCCTTACTGGTTTGTGATAGGTTCGCGCTTTATGTACGGTTTTCGTGTGATTGGGCCGATTTTAATCGGAGCCAGCCGCCTTCCCCCGAAAATTTTCCTGCCTCTTAATATTGTTGGCGCATTAATTTGGGCAACGCTTTTCACCACCCTGGGTTACGTGGGCGGTGAAGTTGTTGGCCCATGGCTGCATAACCTGGACCAACATATTAAGCACTGGATTTGGCTGCTCGGCGTGGTCGCCTTAGTGTGGCTGGTGCGATTGTGGTTTAAACACCGCGAGAATAAACAGCAAGACTAACCTTTCGGTTTAAAATGCGGGTTGGCAAACATAAAACCACCGTCGACGATAAACGATTGCCCGGTCGTGTAGCTGGCACTTTCTGAACAAAGCCACGCGACAAGGCTGGCGATTTCTTCGGTATCCCCCGCTCGCCCCAGCGGGATTTCCGGGATTTTGCTCCCCGCGCCGTCGCCTTCTTTCATGTCGTTCATCGGCGTGGCGACAGCCCCGGGCGCCACGGCATTGACCAGAATGTTATGGTGCACCAGCTCCATTGCCATTGATTTAGTTAACCCACCCAACGCATGTTTTGCCGCCGTGTACGCGCAGGCTTCAGGAAGCGGCGTGTGCTCGTGAACAGAGGTGATATTCACGATTCGCCCACCCTCACCTTGCGAAATCATCGCCCGTGCCACTTTTTGCGAGCAGAGAAATGCGCCGTCTACATCGACAGTAAAAAGCTTACGCCACTCTTCGAGAGTGACATCAAGGAAAGGATTTTTGCTCATCGCTCCCGCATTATTCACCAGCGCGTCGACACGTCCGAAGCGGCTAATCAGCTCATCAATACCTGCGGCTCCGTGCGGGAGGTTGGCTAAATCAAGCTGCACCGTTTCGGCTCGTTGCCCGAAACCTCTGACCTGGTCTGCTGTTTCTTGCGCACCTTGTTCATCGGAATGCCAGGTAATACCCACGTCATAGCCCTGCTGCGCGAGAAGCAACGCGCATTTTTTGCCAATTCCTGAATCCGACGCCGTGACGATAACGACTTTATTAGCCCCAGACATCACCACCTCCAGACTACTTTTTGACCTGTACGTAATTATAGGAGGTGGTGAAAAATCTGTGTTCGTTACGCTTTTCCTGCTCGATAACCACCACCTAATGCAGAGACTAACTGCACATCAGCGTTCAGCCACTGGCCGTGGAGTTGTATGGCTTTGGCCTGCTCGGAGAGGTCTGGAAGCAACGCGGCACTCATCTTCGCACCGGAAATAATACCGGCTTTATAACGAGCTTGAGCTAGCGTCTTGAGTTTTTGCGTGTCTTGCAAAACGGTAACCTGATGCTGGTTTTCAGCTGCAATAGCATTTAATTGGCTGGCTGCTTTCTCCACATCGTTTACCGCTCCAACAACAGCTTTGTTGTAGCTGGCAATCGACAAATTACTTTCCGCGCGCACAATATCGAGGTTGGCATTGAGACGGCCGCTGTCGAAGATTGGCAGCGTAAAGCCCCCTATCACACCCATTTGCTGAGCGGAACCGCGGAACAAATCACTCAAGTGCAGAGCATCATTTTGCAAGAAGGCACTCAGGTTTACATCCGGGTAGAAAGCGGCTTTTGCGGCATCAACACTACTCAGTGAGGATTCGATGTACCAGTGCGCCTCCTGAAGATCTGGGCGACGTGCTAACAATTCATAACCCATGTGATCAGGTACCTGGCTTTTCACGCTCGGCAACGATACACGTTTAATATTTGATGCGGCATGGGTATCACCAGTAATTGCGGCGAGCTGCGCTTTAGCCATGTTGAGACGCCCATCTATTTCATCAATCTGCTGCTGAGTTTTCACAAAATCGATATTGGGTTCTACGCCGTCCACAGGTGAGTTAATCCCTTCGGCATACAGACTTGTTTCTACATCTACTATCTTCTTCTGCGCAGCAAGCGTTTGTTGTTTCACATCTTTTAATGCCAACAGGGTCTGCATATCCCAATACAAACGCACGACATTTGCCGAAATAACCTGTTTCGCCTGGGCCAGTTCCGCCTGTTTCGCCCTCATAACCCCCACTTTAGCTTCCACTTCCGAGCGGTTCTTACCCCACAAGTCCAGATCCCAACTGGCGGTCAACCCAAAGTTACCGTTGGTGTAGTACGGGCCTGTAGTACCCGCGGCGGGATCAGTCAGGGCAAATGGCCCCATCACCCCCTCCTGAGACATTTTCTGGCGCTCAATGTTGGCTGAGAAATCCATCTGCGGCCCGTCGCTTGCCTCCTGCATTTGCGTCTGAGCCTGGGCAAGTTTAATGCGCTGTTGCACGACGGCGAGGTCTGGTGAGTCTTTGAGTGAGCGTTCTACCAAACTGTCTATCTGGCTATCGTGGTAACCACGCCACCAATCGCTGCCCGGCCAGCCGTGAGCCAACTCAGGCGGAAGTTTGGTATCTAGCTGTTGTGGAGGAGTTTTTTGAGCGAGAGGTGCATCGTCATCATGCATTGGCGCGCAGCCAGACAAAACGAGCATTAACGCGACGCCAGTCGCCGCGAGAGGGAAACGTGAGGAAGTCATAATTAGCCACAGAGTAATAGAAAGGGCTCAGGTTACGTATTCCGGGAATGAAAAGTTTAGGTATCAGTGGCAATACACATAAGGTTAATAAGGGATACAATTTGAAATTGATTTATGTCACTTATTATTACCATGCTAAATATAATTATAGTTACTACATCTTCTTTATGCGCTGTCTGCGGTTTTGACCACCAGGCGTCTGTGGCAGTCTCCCGCCTCAAGTTTTTTCCCCCGAGCGGAACGTACTTCTAGTGGCAAAATGGTCTGCTCAAGCTCGTTATCCAGCAACACAGAGTGCGTCTCTCCTTTTTCGAACATGTAACGCTCGCCCCACTGGCGCATAGCGACAACGATAGGAAAGACGGAACGTCCGCATTCTGTGAGCACATATTCTTTATAGGCACTACCGTCTGAAGCTGGACGTATCTCAAGCACCCCAAGTTCGACCAACTGCTTCAACCGTGCAGCCAGAATATTTTTTGCCAGACCCAGGTTTTTCTGAAACTCGCTGAACCGGCGAACATCGTCAAATGCCTCGCGAATTATCATCAAACACCATCGCTCGCCAATCGCCTCTAAAGTCCTTGCGACAGGGCATTCGCTGCCTGTGAGTGATTCCTGTTTAGCCATTTGAGCTTCCTTTTAATCGCGTACTTATATTTCGAGAGCATAATCGCATAATAAACTGGTTGCAAAATAAAACCACCACTGATAAAAACAAATAATCTGGTTGCTAAAAGCAACTACAATGTCACTGGGAACTAGCTATGAATATGAAACCAGTCGTATCAGTCATTAAAAAAGAAATAACAGCTGGCAGTACTGTTTCTAAAACAAAAAATAATAGTCAAAATCACGCGCTGGCTGCTCCTTTGTTAACACCAGCTCTAACATTTCTCTTTTCATTGACGTCTGCGCTTGCCGTCGCGAATGTTTATTTTGCGCAGCCTCTCCTCGAATCTATGGCAAAAAGTTTCAGCGTACAGTCAGCTGCGATCGGTATGGTTGTGACAATGACTCAGGTCGGATATGGGGCTGGCCTACTTTTTATCGTTCCCCTTGGCGATATCGTTAATCGTAAATATCTCGTCATTACCCAGATGGTGCTTTTAGCGACAGCATTATTCATTGCTGGTTTCTCTCAAAACTGGGCAACATTTCTGGGGGCGATGGTTTTTGTCGGACTAATGGCAGTGGTCGTTCAGATAGTCGTGGTCTATACGGCTTCGCTGGCGGCAGCACATCAGAGAGGAAAAGCCGTCGGTACTGTGACAAGTGGCGTGGTACTGGGCATTCTCCTGGCTCGTTTTACATCAGGTGTCATTGCCGACCTTGCTGGGTGGCGAGCCGTGTATTTGAGCTCTGCCTGCCTCATGCTAATGATGGCTGGTGTACTTTACAAAGCAATCCCCTCCTTGCCACAGCCACGGGTTAAGAGTTCTTATTGGGTGCTGATAAAGTCAGTATTTATGCTTTTTATAACTGAACCAACGCTAAGAGCCAGAGGGATATTTGCCCTGCTTATTTTTGCCGCTTTCAGCGTATTGTGGACATCCATGGTATTACCGCTAAGCGCGCAATCGCTCTCACATACTCAAATAGGTATGTTTGGCCTGGCAGGTATTGCTGGGGCATTAGCTGCGTCAAAAGCCGGGAAGTGGGCCGATCGGGGCATGGGACAACGTACTACGGGGTTATCACTGATCTTATTGCTGCTTTCCTGGTTACCCATTGCATTCGCCGAAAGATCCCTCCTGTTACTAATTGTTGGTGTCATAGTTCTGGATTTCGCCGTACAAGCGGTACATGTGACAAACCAGAGTCTTATATTTTCCGCAATACCTAATGCACACAGCAGCCTGGTCGGGGCCTATATGTGCTTTTATTCTTTGGGCAGCGCACTGGGCGCCATCGCCTCAACCCAGTTTTACTCACTTTGGGGTTGGTACGCAGTATGCGCGTTAGGTGCAGGAATCAGTGCGGCAGCTTTGCTATTCTGGTTATGGTCACAGAAAGAATGAAATTACAGCCAGAGGCATGGATTTTCTAAAGATATAATTTGAGCAGTCCAATGTCTCACTATCAGCTCAGCAACGCAGACTTCTACCTGCTGATAGCCTGCCAATCACGGCTTTGCGAACAGGAGTTGCAATGACACAAAATATCTATGATAACCCGGCATTTTTTGAAGGATACGCCACGCTCGAACGCTCGATTAAAGGTTTGGATGGCGCACCTGAATGGGCAGCAATGCAAATACTGTTACCTGAACTGCAAAGCAAATCGGTGGTCGATTTAGGTTGCGGTTACGGCTGGTTTTGCCGTTACGCACATGACCAGGGTGCCGCAAAAGTACTGGGGCTGGATGTCTCCGTAAAAATGCTGGAGAAGGCTCGGGAGATGACAACTGGCGAAGGTATTGTGTATCGCCGTGAAGATCTCGAACAGTTGCAGCTTGAGCCACAAAGTGTCGATCTGTTTTACAGCTCACTTGCCCTGCATTACCTGGAAAATATAGACGCGCTGTTTGCAACGCTTCATCAGGCGCTGGTGCCCGGTGGCATGCTGGTGTTTTCAGCAGAACATCCAATTTATACCGCACCAATGCAACAGGGTTGGCTGGCTGACCAGACCGGGCAAAAATCCTGGCCGGTGAATCACTATCAGCAAGAAGGCGAGCGCATTAGTAACTGGTTTGCCGACGGTGTTAAAAAGCAGCATCGCAAACTTTCGAGCTGGATAAACGCACTCATTGCTAGTGGGTTTGTCATCGAGAAACTTGATGAGTGGGGCCCGAGTGCCGAGCAAATCGCGCAAAACCCAGCGCTTGATGAAGAAAAAGAGCGCCCGATGATTTTTCTGCTGGCGGCGCGTAAACCACTTATCTAATTGCCTTCAACTATTCTCATTTTCCGCTCAAGGGGAGGTCGCTCCCCCCGCGTTTTCCATCCTTGCCTATACTCTTTAAACACTAGTCATAAAATAGGAAGCATTGATGAAAATTATTCTATGGGCAGTTTTGATTATCTTTATTATTGGCTTACTGGTAGTGACTGGCGTGTTTAAAATGATTTTCTGATATCTGCGGGTGCCACCATGGTGGCACCCCTTTGCTTATCCCTTCCTTCGATTTAAATCCCCCGCACTTGCGAACTCTGGTGGCGAAGCATTATTATCACTCCAATTGATTGGAGAAATAATGACTATCAAAGAAAGTGATTTTCGCAAAATTGACCTCAACCTGCTGATTGCCTTCGCGGTTTTATTTCGCGAACAAAGTGTCTCGCTGGCGGCTGATAAGCTGCACCTGGGGCAGCCTGCGGTGAGCGGCTCGCTCGCTCGTCTACGTGAGATGTTTGACGACCCACTATTTATTCGTAGCGGGCATCGCATGCAACCAACTGCACGGGCCACAGAACTGCACACCGAGCTGATGCCATTGCTGGAGCAATTGCAGAGCGCACTGTTCCAACAGGCAGAGTTCAACCCTGCGCATGCGAAAGCAACCGTTACCATCGGCATGAACGATTGGGTAGAGATGTGGCTGATGCCGCAACTGGTTCCTGCGTTGCGCGAGCATGCCCCGGGTGTGCGCCTTAACGTGGTGGCAAGCGATCCTTTCACTGATGCACAGCGTCTGGAAGGTGGCGAAGTGGATATGATCATCAGCGTGGCGAATCAATCAGCGCGCTGGATGGAGCGTGAACAGTTGAGTGCAATGGAGTTTGTCACTCTCTGGAATCCCACTCAGCTACAGCTTGAGGAACCGCTAAGCGCTGAGACATATGCCGCGCAGCAACATGTTCTGGTGAGTTACCGTGAAGCCTCCAGTAGCCACATCGACACATTGTTAGCCAGGCAGGGTCTAAAACGTGAAATTAGCTACACCACGCCACATTTCTCCGCATTACCGGGTTTGTTAAGCATGATGCCTGTGCTTGCGACCGTGCCGCAGGGGCTTTGTGATAGTTGGCAGAAAACATGGGGATTATGCAGCAGCCCAGTTCCGTTGGAGATGGCCCCGTTTGATGTGGCATTGCTATGGCATCAGCGCCATAACAGTGACGCGGCGCTGATGTGGGTTCGTGGGTTTATTAAGCGCCTGGTAGGTTAAGCTTATTTAAAATAAGTGCCATCCGCCAAATGTCGGATGGCACTAGCTTATCCGGCCTACTTCAGACTTGCCCCATTACTGGCAATCACTTCTTTATACCAGTTGAAGCTTTTCTTACGGCGGCGCTCAAGGGTACCGTTGCCCTGGTCGTCGCGATCGACATAGATAAAGCCATAGCGCTTAGATAACTCGGCTTTCGATGCGCTCACCAGGTCAATTGGGCCCCAACAGGTGTAGCCCAGCACTTCCACGCCATCTTCAATTGCTTCACGCACCTGCACCAGATGGTCGTTGAGGTAGCTAATGCGGTAGTCGTCATGCACTGTGCCATCGGCTTCGAGTTTGTCTTTAGCACCGAGGCCGTTTTCAACAATAAACAGCGGTTTCTGATAACGATCCCACAGCTTGTTGAGCAATATACGTAGGCCAACTGGGTCAATTTGCCAGCCCCACTCAGAACTCGGCAGGTGCGGGTTTGGCACCATGTTGAGGATATTGCCACGCGCCTTCTCATTCAGAGCTTCATCAGAAGTGACACAACCCGTCATGTAATAGCTGAACGAAATAAAGTCGATTGTGGTTTTCAGCGCTTCGCGGTCGCTATCTGAGATCTCAAGCTTAATGCCGTTATCACGGAAGTAACGCAGCATATAGCCCGGGTACTCCCCCCGGCACTGCACATCACCAAAGAACAACCAGTTGCGGTTTTCCTGCATGGTTTCCAGCACGTCTTCTGGCTTACAGCTCAGTGGATAAACCAGGCCACCAAGCAGCATGTTACCGATACGCGCATCAGGAATGATTTCGTGGCAGGCTTTCACGGCCAACGCACTGGCAACCAGTTGATGGTGAATCGCCTGGTAAATTTCTGCTTTGCTGCTGCTTTCACTTAGCCCAACACCCGTCATTGGCGCATGCAGTGACATGTTGATTTCGTTAAACGTCAGCCACAGTTTCACTTTGTTTTTATAACGCGTGAACACGGTACGGGCGTAACGCTCAAAGAATGTGATGACTTCACGATTGCCCCAACCGCCATAATTTTTCACCAGGCCCCACGGCATTTCATAGTGGGACAGCGTCACCATTGGCGTGATGTTATGTTTTGCCAATTCATCAAACAAACGGTCGTAATAGGCAAGGCCCGCTTCATTTGGCTGAGTTTCGTCCCCTTGCGGGAAAATACGCGTCCAGGCAATAGAGACGCGCAGGCAGCTAAAGCCCATTTCTGCGAATAGCGCGATATCCTCTGGATAGCGGTGGTAGAAATCAATGGCGACGTCTTTAATGCCAAAATCACCTGGTTTGCGTTCGGCGACATCACCAAATACACCATGCGGCTGAACGTCGGACGTTGAAATCCCCTTCCCGTCTTCCTGCCACGCGCCTTCTACCTGATTTGCGGCAATCGCGCCGCCCCACAGAAACTTCTCAGGAAATGCTTTCATCTACTTCTCCTTTGTTTAGCGAGTGGCCGTCAGGAACGGCATACCCGAATCAATTGAATGGCCATTAGTTAAGCGTGTCACTGCTGTGTATTCATCGCTATTGCTGATAATCACCGGCGTGGCCAGGTCGTATCCAGCATCCAGGATAGCCTGTCTGTCGAATTCAATGAGCAGGTCGCCTGGTTTAATTTTGTCCCCCACTTTCACATGGGTCGTGAAGTGCTGACCATTCAGTTTTACCGTATCAATACCAATGTGAATCAGTACTTCAATGCCGCTATTACTAAGTAAACCAATGGCATGGCGTGTCTGGAATAACGAAGCTACTTCGCCATAGAAAGGTGCGATAACTTTGCCAGTAAGTGGAATGATTGCCGCCCCCTCACCGAGCAAACCACTGGCGAAGGTAGAATCAGGGACCTGATCCATCGCCAGAACGGTGCCACTCATTGGCGCAAGAATGTCGTTTTCATTCGTGTTCGTCTCGACATTCTCTGTGGCTTCGCTGCGAGGTAATCCCGCGATATAGGTCAGCGCGCAAGCCAGCACCAACGCCAGAACCATCCCAATTACCGCGCCCCACACGCTGGCATCAATACCGCCTGGCGGAATCATTTGCGCGATGGTGAAGATATTGGCAAAGCCAAATGAATAAACGTTACTGTGGCTGAACCCCACGATGGCACCACCAAACGCCCCTGCTACACATCCGAAAATAAACGGACGACGATTCGGTAATGTGACGCCATAAACGGCGGGTTCAGTGATACCAAAGATCCCGGCACTCACCGCCGACCCTGCCAGCATTTTCAAGCGTGTATCACGAGTTCGCAGGAAGACCCCGAGACAGGCACCAACTTGACCCATAATCGCCGGAAGCAGCAGCGGCAACAGTGTGTCGTGCCCAAATACCGATAAATTGTTAATCATCAGCGGCACCATGCCCCAGTGCAGGCCGAAGATAACGCAAACCTGCCAGATAGCACCCATCACGGCACCTGCAAGCCAGGGTGCAAAGGTGTAAATCGCCTGATATCCATGCGCCAGCATCTGGCTAAGCCAGGTTGCCGCCGGGCCAATCAACAGGAAAGTCAACGGTACGGTAATCGCGAGGCAAAACAGTGGGGTAAAGAAATTACGCACCGCAGAAGGCAGCAACTTATTGCCCTGCTTTTCCACCCAACAACTTACCCATGCAGCAAAAATAATGGGGATAACCGATGAGCTGTAGTTAATAAAAGTAATGGGTATGCCGAGGAAATATTCAGTCGCAGCGCCCGCATCTAATGCCTGCATCACCACCGGGTGGGTTAACGCTCCACCAATAGCCATGGTAATAAATGGATTTCCACCAAATTTCTTGCCTGCCGTATAACCGAGCACCAGCGGGAAGAAATAAAACAGTGCGTCACTTGCCGCAAACCATAGCTTGTAAGTACCGCTATCGGTCGCCAACCAGCCGAACACCACCGCCATAGCCAGTAAGCCTTTGAGAATACCCGAGGCCGCCATCACACCAATAAAAGGGGTGAAAACTGCCGAGACAATATCAATCAATCGGCTGAGCAGACTGACTTTTTCACCTGTTTCCTGTTCTTGTTGGGCTGTATCTTCCGTAATCCCCGCTTCAGCACAAACGGCGTTGTAAACATCATGGACGTGGTTACCAATCACCACCTGGAATTGCCCGCCGCTTTCCACCACCATAATGACGCCCGGATTTTTTTTGAGCGTCTCCGCTGCGGCTTTTTTCGGGTCTTTTAACTTAAAACGCAGCCGTGTAGCGCAATGCACCAGGCTTGCTATATTCTCGCGCCCACCAACATGGGTCAGAATGTCTCTGGCAACCTCTTGATATCCCATAATGCTTTCCTTCCACCTTTCGGCATGTGTGTCTTGAGTAAAAAAAAACCTGAGACCAGCCTCCCGTGAAGGGAAGCCAGTGCTCAGGTTTTGCCTGCCGCAGCAGTAACAATCCGTTTTTATCACACGTCTCACGACGCGCATTTATGAAGCTTTAAGACTCTCTTTACGCACTCGCTCAATGTGAATAGCGAGAAACATAATCTCTTCCGTCGTCAGTTCGCGCTGGTATTCACTCACCAAATGACGGCTAATTTTTTCAGCACAGCACCATGCGTGGGGATAATTATCTTTCACCGCCGCATGGAGCGTTAAGTCATCATCTGCCACCACATTACGACTTAGCATCCGCTGGGCGAAAAACTTAAGATGGGTAACAAAGCGCTGATAACTCAAACTATCTTCATCATACTCAAACCGTAGCTGGTACTTTACGATTTGCAAAATCTCCTGCATCACCCGGGTAACATGCATCACTTCGGGCATTTCGCTGTTTAACTGCGCGGTGACCAGATGCAGCGCGATAAACCCGGCCTCATCTTCAGCGAGCTGCACATTAAGCCGTTTTCTAATCAGCTCTACGGCTTCCTGACCCAGCAGAAACTCTTTAGGGTAAAGGCGCTTAATTTCCCAAAGCAGCACGTTACGGATTGCCACCCCCTTCTTTTGCCGCTCGATGGCAAAATGGCAGTGGTCGGTCAACGTGATGTAGAGACTATCTTGTAACTTCCCCAACTTCTGGCGAGAAAGCTCGATAATACGATCACAGGTAGTCATCACTTCCAGCGGGATTTGGCTTAACAGCTCACCTAAACGCGCTACCAGTTCATCACTTTTCAGGGCAAACACTTTCTCGATCTTGTCGTTTTCCAGGGTGTCGCCAATATGCTTCTGAAAGCCAAGGCCACGCCCCATAACCACTTGTTCACGTCCGTGTTCGTCAAGAATCACCACTACATTGTTATTGAGTATTTTGGCGATTTTCATCAGTACCCCAGAAACAAAAAAACCTGACATCCGGCAGGAGCCAGAAAATCAGGTTTTGCCTGCCGCAGCAGTAACAATCCAACTGGGACACTCTATCAGCTTCGAAATATCACTCAAATGAATGTATTGAAAATCGTGACGAAGATCGCGGCTTAATGCCTCCCTGTAGGAACACGGTATATCAGATCTTAAGCTTTGTTTTTGTCAGAGCATTCATAACATTGACAAATGGTTAGCGTGGTAATGATATCACTATCAAATTAGAAGCCAGCTAATCAAATAGAAAAAGCGATTTTTAGCTTGACTGGAGTTGTAGTGATGTCCAGACGAAACAACGATGCAATGACAATTGATTGCATTTTGGATTGGATAGAAGAGAACCTGGAAGCTTCAATGTCAATTGAAAGGGTTTCAGATCGTTCAGGCTATTCGAAGTGGCACTTGCAAAGGATGTTTAAAAAAGAGATTGGCTATTCATTAGGCCAATACATCCGCAACCGTAAACTGACGGAGATAGCCCGCAGACTCAAACAAAACGATGGGTCAATTATCCATTTAGCCTATCTTTATGGGTTTGAATCACAACAATCTCTCACGCGTGCCTTCAAAAACTTTTTTTCCGTACCACCGCACAGATACCGTATTGCGCACGTAGAACGCGCAGAGGAAATGTATTTCCTCCGCATACCACATTCAATGCATTCCATCGCTTAAGCGGTAGATAGAACGAGGGGTTATGAAAAGTTTTGTTTTGTTTGTCATTCTTCTACTGACATCGAATAACATTCTGGCGGAACAACCCAATAACTTTAACGCCTCCCAAAGTAACGAGGGAGAAATGGTTATTCCGCACACTGATGATCCTTACGATATCAATGCGCTCCATAATTATAGTGATAAATCTGAATCACTCTCTTCACCTTATTATAATGACAACATTATTTAATACTTTCATTGATAAAGAAAAATCCAGCATTTTTAATATTAATCCCTGGGGTAAGATTTCTCTCCCTGTACTTTTTTTACAACTCACTCTCTACAAATAAACCCGCTGAATTTTTACCTATTTGTGGTGGTAATACGCGAGTTAAAGGTTATGACTTACCCGAACCCTTTGGCGTTGGTGTGAACTATATTAACCGGTGACAGAATATTATTGTTGATGGGTGTGCAGTATGGAGTCATTCGCAATTTCAATTTTATTACAGAAAGTTTCATTGCCGAACGTATTAGTTTTATGCACCGGGATAATTCCGTTTTTAATATGCGGAATTATTGATTATGAAAACCCTTAATTTATATTCATCACTAAGAGCTAACCAACTCTCCCAGGCTATAGGAAATTTCATGCTGTATGCCCTTGATTATCTTTCTGCATGGAAAATTCATTGCAAATAAAGGTATTAACCATGAGCAAGCTTAACCATACCCACTGCAATCACTTTTGCCCGATTGATGGAACTAAAGGTCAATGCCAATTAAGCGGGAATATCATCATGAATAACGATCCGCGTTGCAGAAACTTCAGCGAGAGATTGTGCTGTAGACATTGCTACCATTTTTGTGATGCAACAGTACCCGCACTATGCTCAGGTCTAACAAAACTGAGCATAGTCGATGCCGACACCCATGCCGAACAATGCAATGCCTTTAAACCTTATTAGCCGATTAATTCTGGTGATGACACCAAAGCGTTAATGCCATAAACATTTCGTTTTCCAGGGTCTGCAATGCTAGTCACAATTATGCTGGATACTTCAAATACAAATCAAAGCCGTTGAATAGATGATGCAATATCTTTCGATGTTTTCAATGTGCGAATTTCAGCAAAAACATCCGTCGCTTCAACATATTCTTTACGCAAATACCCCAGCCACTGCTTGATGCGCGCAACGTGATACATACCGGTATCGCCCTGCTTTTCGAGCTGGCTATATTTTTGCAGAAGTTTGACTACATTCGGCCATGGCATACGCGGCTCGTTGTATTTAATCACGCGGCTTAAATTGGGGATATTTAACGCGCCGCGGCCGATCATCACTGCATCACAGCCCGTTGCCGCCATACAATCCTGCGCACTTTGCCAATCCCAGATTTCACCGTTGGCAATCACCGGAATCGATAACCGTTTGCGGATTTCACCAATTGCTGCCCAGTTAATACGCTCAGCTTTGTAGCCATCCTCTTTGGTACGTCCGTGAACAACAAGTTCAGTAGCACCGGCCTGCTGCACCGCATCAGCAATTTCAAACTGCCGCGCATCGCTGTCCCATCCGAGTCGAATCTTAACGGTTACGGGTAGGTGCGCAGGCACGGCCTCACGCATCGCTTTCGCACCACGGTAAATCAGATCGGGGTCTTTGAGCAGTGTGGCACCGCCGCCGCTACCATTCACCAGTTTGGATGGGCAGCCGCAGTTAAGATCAACACCCCAGGAACCTAGCTCCACCGCACGCGCAGCGTTTTCAGCCAGCCATTGTGGATGTTGCCCCAGGAGTTGAATACGCACTAACGTACCGGATGATGTACGGCTCGACTGATGAAGTTCCGGGCAAAGTTTATGGAAGGATTTTGCCGGCAAAAGCTGGTCGACCACACGCAAGAACTCGGTGATACACAAGTCGTAGTCATTGACCTCTGTCAGCAGTTCACGAACCAACGAGTCGAGAACCCCTTCCATTGGCGCAAGCAGTACACGCATAGCGTTTTTCCGGTAAAAAAAGAGGCGCTATGTTAGCGCCTCTGTTTGAGTTGGCAAAGCCTAATTAATTATGCGGATGCAGGCTTACGCGCCGGACGACGACGAGCGTTCGCCCCAGCCGGTTTCGCAGCACCATCACCTTGTGGGCGAGATGGACGACGCGGTGCATTGCTGCGCTCAGAAGATGCGCCACCATTGCCACCACGACGTTGCCCCTGGCCCTGACCACCGCCGTTGCCACGACCGCCACCACGTTGCTGCTGGCGACCGTTAACAATCGGCTCAGCAGGAATTGATGGGTCAACTTCATAACCTGGCAGCGCCATACGCGGAACTTCACGTTTAAGCACGCGTTCGATATCACGCAACAGTTTGTGTTCATCAACACAAACCAGAGACAGCGCTTCACCCGTTGCTGCTGCACGGCCAGTACGGCCAATACGGTGCACGTAATCTTCCGGTACGTTTGGCAGTTCGTAGTTCACAACATGTGGCAGTTCTTCGATATCAAGACCACGCGCGGCAATGTCAGTTGCCACCAGCACACGAATGCCACCGTTTTTGAAGTCAGCCAATGCACGTGTACGCGCGCCCTGGCTCTTATTACCGTGAATAGCCGCAGCGGTGATACCGTCTTTGCCCAGCTGTTCTGCCAGGTGGTTTGCACCATGTTTGGTACGGGTAAACACCAGCACTTGCTGCCAGTTACCTTCACCAATCATCTGAGACAGCAGTTCTCTTTTACGTTTCTTATCAACGAAATGAACGTGTTGAGTCACTTGCTCGGATGCGGTGTTACGACGCGCAACGGACACTTCTTCTGGATTATGCAGCAGCTTTTCAGCAAGGCCCTTAATCTCATCAGAGAAGGTCGCGGAGAACAGCAAGTTCTGGCGACGCGCAGGCAATTTAGCCAGCACACGACGGATATCGTGGATAAAGCCCATGTCCAGCATGCGGTCAGCTTCATCCAGCACCAGGATTTCTACCTGATCGAGTTTCACAGCGTTCTGGTGTTCCAGATCTAACAGACGGCCAGGTGTTGCCACCAGTACATCTACACCGCTGCGCAGTTTCATCATCTGCGGGTTAATGCTCACGCCGCCGAAAACCACCAGCGAACGGATATCTAAATACTTGCTGTAGTCACTCACGTTTTCGCCAATCTGAGCGGCAAGCTCACGAGTTGGCGTCAGGATGAGCGCACGAACCGGGCGACGACCTTTGGCATGCGGCTGATTGTCGACCAGGCGCTGCAAGAGCGGCAAGGTAAAGCCAGCTGTTTTACCGGTGCCGGTTTGGGCACTGGCCATCAGGTCACGACCTGCTAAGACGACCGGGATCGCCTGGCGTTGAATAGGGGTAGGCTCACGATAGCCCTGCTCTTCCACTGCACGCAGAATATCGGCGTTCAGGCCGAGAGAATCAAAAGACATAGGTACTCCAGAATCGCCCTGACCGCGAGGTGCGGTGTAGTTTCCAGGGGTTCATATGACGCCAGTCATTCTGGCGCGAGAGAGGGGCACAAACCACGGTGCCGTAAGCCGCGCAGTGTAACAGGTTTTGTGACTTTGCGCACAAATTCTATTTTTCGACGCATTCACAAGATAATTGTTGGGAACTGGACACTTGGGTATCACGCGCCTACTCTTAATCAATCGATTGATTAACTTCTTAAGAGGTCGGTATGAATGCAACACCGACGCCTGCAACTTCCCGCGGCGAGCACGCAAAAAATACGCTGATTGCTTCCGCTATCGCCCAGTTTGGTGAGTATGGTCTACACGCCACCACTCGCGATATTGCCGCCCTTGCCGGGCAAAACATTGCCGCCATCACCTACTATTTTGGTTCAAAAGAAGAGCTGTATATGGCATCCGCGCAATGGATAGCCGATTTTATCACGCAAAATTTCAAGCCTCATGTCGAACGCGCCGAGGCTATTCTCAACCAGCCACAACCCGATAAATCACAAATTCGCGAGCTCATTCATACAGCTTGCGAACATATGATTGTCCTGCTGACCGCCGATGAAACACTAAACCTCAGCAAGTTTATTTCCCGCGAACAGCTCTCGCCGACTCCCGCTTATCAACTGATTCACGACCAAGTGATTGCACCAATGCATACGCATCTGACATGCCTGGTCGGGCGATATACCGGGCGCCACCCGGATGATACTGAAACAATTCTCCATACCCATGCGCTGCTCGGACAGATACTGGCTTTTCGACTCGGGCGAGAAACCATTCTGCTGCGCGCCGGGTGGCCAACGTTTGATAAAGAGAACGTGAAACAAATCAGCGATGTGGTACGCAGCCATATCGATTTCATTTTGCAGGGGTTATCAACGGAACGAGGAAATGCCAGCAATGAAAAGTAAAATGCCAATAATTATTGTGGCGCTGGTGGCGCTTATCGCGGCGGGACTTGGCGGTTGGTACTGGTACAAAAGCCAGCAAGACCAAGGCCTGACACTGTATGGAAACGTGGATATTCGCACCGTTAATTTGAGCTTCCGCGTTGGCGGGCGTCTTGCGGCGTTACAGGTTGACGAAGGTGATGCAATCAAAGCCGGGGAAACGCTGGGCGAGTTGGATCAAGGGCCGTATCAAAACTCATTGCTGCAAGCGCAGGCGAATGTCGCAGCATCCCAGGCAAAATTTGATTTGATCATCGCCGGTTACCGTGACGAAGAAATAGCTCAGGCCGCAGCGCAGGTAAACCAGGCACAGGCCGCTTTTGATTACGCGCAAAACTTTTATCAGCGCCAGCAAGGTTTGTGGGCGCGCCGGGTTATTTCTGCCAACGAACTTGAAAATGCCCGTTCATCAAGCGACCAGGCGAAAGCGACGCTGAAAGCCGCGCGCGATAAGTTAAGCCAGTACCGCACCGGTAACCGCCCACAGGAAATTGCCCAGGCACAAGCCAGCTTGCAACAGGCGAAAGCGCAGCTCGCCCAGGCGCAACTGGATTTACAAGACACCACACTCATCGCGCCATCTGACGGCACGCTGCTGACCCGCGCGGTTGAACCTGGCACCATGTTGAACGCCGGAAGCACCGTGTTAACCCTCTCCCTCACCCGCCCGGTTTGGGTGCGGGCTTACGTCAACGAGGTGAGTCTGAATCAGGCAAAACCAGGCACAGAACTGCTGGTTTACACCGATGGTCGCCCGGATAAGCCGTACCACGGCAAGATTGGCTTTGTCTCGCCAACTGCTGAATTCACTCCGAAAACTGTCGAAACACCTGATTTACGCACCGACCTGGTTTATCGCCTGCGAATTATTGTCACCGATGCCGACGACGCGCTGCGCCAGGGAATGCCGGTCACCGTGAAATTCAATGACGAGAAAGCGCATGAGTAGCCAGGAAGGTATCATTCGCCTGCAAGGGCTAATGAAGCAGTTCCCCGGTCAGGAAAAACCAGCTGTGGCACGCCTTGAGTGCGAGATTCATACCGGTTCAGTGACAGGTCTGGTCGGCCCGGATGGCGCGGGGAAAACCACGCTGATGCGCATGCTGGCGGGGCTGTTAAAACCAAGCGAAGGGAATGCCAGCGTAATCGGCCTCGATCCCATAGAAGATGACCGCGCGTTACATGCGGTTCTGGGATACATGCCGCAAAAATTTGGCCTGTATGAAGATTTAACCGTGATGGAAAACCTGACGCTGTACGCCGACTTGCGTGGCGTAACGGGGGAGGAACGCGAAAAAACCTTTAAGCGGCTGCTGGAATTTACAGCCCTTGGCCCTTTTACCACGCGGCTTGCCGGGAAGCTCTCCGGCGGGATGAAGCAAAAACTCGGCCTCGCCTGCACACTTGTCGGCCAGCCAAAAGTGCTACTGCTTGATGAACCCGGCGTTGGCGTCGACCCGATTTCGCGCCGTGAATTGTGGCAAATGGTGCATGAACTGGCAGGCGACGGCATGCTGATTCTTTGGAGTACCTCGTACCTCGACGAAGCCGAACAGTGCCGCGACGTGCTACTGATGAACGAAGGCGAGCTGTTGTATCACGGAGCCCCTAAAGAACTGACGCAGCAAATGGCTGGACGCTCGCTGCTGGTAACTCATAGTGATGAGAACAACCGTAAGTTGCTGCAACGTGCGCTGAAATTGCCGCAGGTCAGCGATGGCGTGATTCAGGGGCGGTCGGTGCGTCTGATACTCGCCAAAGACGCCTCCGTTGAAGAACTCACCCAGGCGCTGAATGTGCCGCCAGAAAATATTTCACAAACCGAGCCACGCTTTGAAGATGCGTTTATCGACCTGCTAGGCGGCGCGGCAACCCAGGAATCTCCGCTAGGGAAAATTCTGCATACTGTGGAAGGAAAGGCTGGGGAAACCGTTATCAAAGCCGAATCACTCACCAAAAAATTCGGTGATTTTGCTGCCACGGATAACGTTGATTTCACCGTCCAGCGCGGGGAAATTTTTGGCCTGTTAGGGCCAAACGGTGCTGGAAAATCCACCACTTTTAAAATGATGTGTGGCCTGCTGGTGCCAACTTCAGGCAAAGCTCTGGTGCTGGATATGGACTTAAAAACTAGCTCAGGAAAAGCACGCCAGCATCTTGGCTATATGGCACAGAAATTTTCGTTATACGGCAACCTTACCGTGGAACAAAACCTGCGATTTTTCTCCGGCGTGTATGGCCTGCGCGGCAAAGCTCAGGAGGAAAAAATTAACCGTATGAGTGAAGCTTTCAGTCTAAAACCCATCATGAACAGCTCAACAGATGCGCTACCCCTCGGCTTTAAGCAGCGTCTGGCGTTGGCCTGTTCGCTGATGCACGAGCCAGATATTTTGTTCCTTGATGAACCAACATCGGGCGTTGACCCAATCACCCGCCGTGAGTTCTGGCTGCATATCAATAGCATGGTGGAAAAAGGCGTGACCGTTATGGTGACCACGCACTTTATGGATGAAGCCGAATACTGTGACCGCATCGGGCTGGTGTATCGCGGTAAGTTAATAGCCAGCGGCACACCGGATGACCTGAAAGAACAAGCCGCCGACGACGAGCAAACTGACCCAACTATGGAGCAGGCATTTATTACGCTTATCCATCAATGGGATAAGGAGCACGAAAATGAGCGAGCATAATCAAGCCGTTTCCTGGCGGCGCGTACGCGCTCTGTGCGTGAAAGAAACACGCCAAATCGTGCGTGACCCAAGCAGTTGGCTGATTGCAGTGGTTATCCCACTGTTGTTGCTGTTTATTTTTGGCTATGGCATCAACCTCGACTCCAGCCGTCTGCGCGTTGGTGTGCTGCTGGAGCAGCAAAGCGAAGAAGCGCTGGATTTCGCCCATACCATTACGGCCTCACCCTATATCGACCCAACCATTAGCGACAACCGCCAGCATCTTATTCAACTGATGCAGGCAGGGAAAATTCGCGGTCTGGTGGTTATCCCTACTGATTTTGCGCAGAACATGGCACGAGCTGGGGCTACGGCACCTGTGCAAGTGATTACCGACGGAAGCGAGCCCAATACTGCCAACTTCGTGCAGGGATACATGGAGGGGATTTGGCAAATTTGGCAGCAACAGCGGGCGGAAGATCGCGGTGAAAAGTTTGAGCCGTTAATTGACGTGCAACTACGTTATTGGTTTAACCCGGCGGCTATCAGTCAGCATTTTATTATTCCTGGAGCCATTACAATCATCATGACGGTGATCGGTGCGATCCTGACCTCGCTGGTGGTAGCGCGCGAATGGGAGCGCGGCACTATGGAAGCGCTACTCTCAACCCAAGTGACGCGCACCGAGTTGCTGCTGTGCAAACTGCTGCCTTATTACGTGCTGGGTATGCTGGCGATGCTGCTGTGTATGTTGGTATCGGTGTTTATTCTTGGCGTGCCTTTTCGCGGTTCGCTGCTGATTCTGTTCTTTATCACCAGCCTATTTTTACTGAGCACGCTTGGCATGGGGCTGCTGATTTCCACGATTACTCGCAACCAGTTTAATGCAGCGCAGGTCGCATTAAACGCCGCGTTTCTACCGTCGATTATGCTGTCTGGCTTTATCTTCCAGATTGACAGTATGCCGGCGATTATCCGCGCGGTGACTTATATCATTCCGGCGCGCTATTTCGTCAGTACGCTGCAAAGCCTCTTTCTGGCGGGAAATATTACGACCGTGTTAGTCATCAACGTGTTGTTTTTAATTGCCTCGGCGGTGATGTTTATCGGCCTGACGGCACTTAAAACCAAGCGCCGCCTTGATTAGGTACAACTGACTAAAGGCGTAATTGTTGCAGCCAGTTTGGGCGCGGACAGCGCGGAGGAACCGGAGCGTACATGAAGTACGTGAGGATTCCGAGCACTGATCAAACCCAAAATGGCAAATAAAATAGCCTGTTAATGGGGAAAGTGATGCTATATCGACTCTGGACACTGATTCGCAAAGAACTGCAATCCCTGCTACGCGAACCGCAAACGCGGGCGATCTTGATTTTGCCTGTGGTATTGCAGGTCGTACTGTTCCCGTTTGCCGCAACGCTTGAAGTCACTAACGCTACTATCGCGATTTATAACGAAGATAACGGCAGCCATTCGGTTGAACTCACCCAACGCTTTGCCCGTGCTAAAGCATTTAGCCATGTATTGCTGCTTAAAAGCCCGCAGGAGATCCAGCCGACAATCGACAACCAAAAAGCGCTGCTGCTGATTCGTTTCCCGGCAGAGTTTTCACGCGATATCGCCAGCCAGCAACCGGCAAAACTACAAATTATTCTCGATGGGCGTAACTCCAATAGCGCGCAGATTGCGGCAAATTACCTGCAACAGATCGTCAAGAATTACCAACAGGAACTGGTCTCCGGGCAGCCAAAACCGAATAACAGCGAATTGGTGGTTCGCAATTGGTACAACCCTAATCTGGATTACAAATGGTTCGTGGTGCCGTCGCTGATTGCGATGATCACTACCATCGGCGTGATGATTGTTACCTCGCTTTCCGTGGCTCGCGAACGTGAACAAGGCACGCTTGACCAACTGCTGGTTTCTCCACTGGCGACCTGGCAAATATTTGTCGGCAAAGCGGTGCCTGCGCAAATTGTGGCGATTGGCCAGGCAACCATCGTGCTAGGGGTTGGGATATGGGGTTATCACATTCCGTTTTCCGGCTCGCTGCTGCTGTTTTACTTCACGATGCTGATTTATGGCTTGTCGTTGGTGGGGTTTGGTTTGCTTATCTCGTCCCTGTGCTCAACACAACAGCAGGCATTTATCGGGGTATTTGTCTTTATGATGCCGGCGATTTTGTTGTCAGGCTATGTGTCGCCTGTCGAGAATATGCCAGTGTGGTTGCAGAATCTGACATGGGTAAATCCGATACGGCATTTCACCGATATCACTAAGCAGATTTATTTGAAGAACGCGAGTTTTGACATTGTGTGGGGAAGTGTGTGGCCACTATTGGTTATAGCGGCCACAACGGGTTCAGCGGCGTACTGGATGTTTCGGCGCAAAATCGCCTGATGCCTTATCTTTAACCAGCAGTGAATAAATAATCGGCCCGGCAATCATTGCCAGGCCTGCGCCTGCCAGCAGAAATTTGTTTTCGACCACGCGTGATAATAGCCACAGCACGATCATCGCATTGCCGAAATACCAGGTGGTAGTCAGCTCTTCAAGAAAATCACCAATGTCACGTAACCGCCCAGAGCGTACACGCTGGAGGGCGAACATTAAAATTACTGTTGCTGCATACAGCAAACATAAGCCAATCCCGACCGGTATGAGGGAGGCAGTTTTCCAGCCAACGAGCAGTAAACAAAGCACAGAAAGATGCAGCATTATCTGCCAGCAGCTTAGGCCTGTTGTCACTTGTACACGTTGTTGCCATTTCATTATTTCTCTCCTGGCCGCTATTTCCTGTCATTCAGAGTACCGCAGTATGCGGAAAATTCCGTAACCCGGCACCTATTTGTGACAGAGACTACACTTTATTTTCATCAGGATGTTAACAATGCCGGGAGAAGCATGAGTAATAAGTCTCAGCACCTATCCTTTAAAGTGCTCACAATTAATACACACAAAGGCTTCACCGCACTCAACCGGCGTTTCATTTTGCCGGAGTTGCGTGATGCAGTACGTGCAGTTTCTGCTGACATTGTCTGTTTGCAGGAGGTGATGGGGGCTCACGAAGCACACTCACTGCATGTTGATAACTGGCCGGATACCAGCCACTACGAATATCTCGCCGATACGATGTGGAGCGATTTTGCCTATGGTCGCAACGCGGTCTATCCCGAAGGCCATCACGGCAATGCCGTATTATCTCGCTTCCCTATCAGCCAGTATGAAAATCGCGATATTTCTGTAGAAGGCCACGAAAAGCGCGGCATGCTGCACTGCCAGATAAACCTACCGGGTGCCAATATTCGTGCGCATGTTATTTGTGTGCATCTCGGTTTGCATGACGCTCACCGCCAGGCGCAACTCAATATGCTCTGCCAACTGGTGAATGAACTGCCAGAAGGCGAGCCAGTAATAGTGGCTGGCGATTTTAACGACTGGCAGCAACGCGCTAACCGGCAATTAAAGCAAACCGGATTGGATGAGGTATTTACCCGCGCATCTGGCCGCCCGGCACGCACCTTCCCTGCCCGCTTTCCGCTACTTCGCCTCGATAGAATTTATGTGAAAAATGCGTCCGCGAGTGAACCAACGGCGCTGCCATTGCGACAGTGGCGGCATCTCTCCGACCATGCGCCATTAGCCGTGGAGATTCATATATGAAAAATAACTGGCGTGACGGGAACCGAATTACATTACTCGAAAACGGTGACCAGTTTTTCCCGGCGGTATTTAAAGCCATCGAAAATGCACGCAGCAAAGTGATCCTCGAGACATTCATCTGGTTTGAAGATGATGTTGGAAAGCAATTACATGAAGTTTTGCTTACTGCTGCCCGTCGTGGCGTGAGTGTCGAAGTCTTGCTTGATGGCTATGGTTCGCCAGATTTAAGCGATGATTTTGTCAGCCAACTGACTACCGCCGGAGTGATGTTCCGCTATTACGATCCGCGCCCGTTGGTGTTTGGCATGCGTACTAATTTGTTCCGTCGTATGCACCGCAAAATCGTGGTCGTGGATGGCATCATTGCATTTGTCGGCGGTATTAATTATTCCGCGGAACAGATGAGTGATTACGGCCCGGAGGCGAAGCAAGATTACTCGGTCAAAGTTGAAGGACCGGTGGTGGATGATATTCACCAGTACGTGATTTCTAACCTGCCCGGCCACGACAATAAACGCCACTGGTGGCGACGCCGCCGTAATCCGGCACAAGAAAACCTGACGCCCGGTGAAGCACAAGCGTTGTTTGTCTGGCGTGATAACAACCAGCATCGCGATGATATCGAGCGTTATTACCTGAAAATGCTCAGTAAAGCGAAGCGTGAAGTGATTATTGCCAACGCCTATTTCTTCCCAGGCTACAGGCTGCTTCACGCAATGCGAACTGCATCTCGTCGTGGCGTTTCGGTGAAATTGATTGTGCAGGGCGAGCCTGACATGCCGATTGTCAAAGTCGGCGCACGCCTGCTGTACAACTACTTAGTGCGTTCCGGTGTGAAAATCTTTGAATATCACCGCCGCCCCCTGCACGGCAAAGTCGCCATCATGGATGACCATTGGGCAACGGTCGGCTCCAGCAACCTTGACCCGCTGAGTTTGTCGCTAAATCTTGAAGCGAATTTGATTATTCACGACCGCACATTCAATGACACGCTGCGTGCCAATCTAACCGGGTTGATTGCCAAAGATTGCCACCCGGTTGTTGAGTCGATGCTGCCAAAACGCACCTGGTGGAATTTGGGTAAGAGCGTGCTGGCATTCCACTTCTTGCGCCACTTCCCGGCGATGGTCGGTTGGTTACCCGCACATACGCCAAAACTTGCGCAAGTGATGCCACCAGCGCAACCACATATGGAAACGCAGGATCGGGTTGAGACAGATAATCCGGGGGTGAAATACTGATGTCGCACTCGCATCCCAAATGGCGCAAAGCGAAGAAGATACTCACTTGGCTATTTTTCATCGCCGTTATCGTGCTACTGACGGTGTATGCAACGAAGGTTGACTGGGAGGAAGTCTGGAAGGTTATCCGCAACTACAACCGCCTGGCACTGTTTAGCGCAGTCGGTCTGGTCATTTTGAGCTACCTGATTTACGGCTGTTACGATTTACTGGCGCGGTCGTATTGCGGGCATAAACTGGCAAAGCGCCAGGTGATGTTGGTATCTTTTATCTGTTATGCCTTTAACTTAACGTTGAGCACCTGGGTTGGCGGCATTGGCATGCGCTACCGGCTCTATTCACGGCTTGGTCTGCCCAGTGCCACTATTACGCGCATTTTTTCGTTAAGTATTTCGACTAACTGGCTCGGTTATATTCTGCTGGCCGGCATGATTTTTACGGTCGGCGTGGTGCAACTACCGGAGCACTGGTACATCGATGAGACGACATTACGGATTTTAGGTGCCGTTCTACTGGCGATCATCGCGGTGTATTTGTGGTTCTGCGCCTTTGCTAAACATCGCCATATGACGATAAAAGGCCAGCGCCTGGTGCTGCCATCATTTAAGTTTGCTCTGTTGCAACTGGCAATTTCAGGTGCCAACTGGATGGTTATGGGCGCGATTATCTGGCTATTGCTTGGTCAGGATGTGAATTACTTCTTCGTGTTAGGCGTGCTTTTGGTCAGCAGTATTGCCGGGGTAATTGTGCATATTCCTGCCGGGATCGGCGTGCTAGAGGCGGTGTTTATCGCGCTACTGGCAGGGGAGCATGTTAGCAACGGCACTATTATTGCCGCCCTGCTCGCCTATCGAATGCTCTATTTTATCGCACCACTGCTGCTGGCGATTGTTTGCTATTTAGGGCTTGAGAGTCGGGCGAAGAAGATGCGAGTGAAGAACGAGAAGAATATTCAGGAGAGTTCGTAAGAATTAGGGTGGATGTCGCTTACGCGCATCCACCCTACATAATCATCGAAATTAACGGCGGTTGCCGAAAATACGCAACAACATCAAGAACAAGTTGATGAAGTCGAGATACAGGGTCAATGCGCCAAGAATTGAATATTTGCGCATAGTTTGCGTATCACGGGTATCAATTTGTTCACCGATATTTTTCAGCTTCTGGGTGTCATAAGCCGTCAGACCAACAAAGACAATCACGCCGATATAGGTTACAGCCCACATCAGCGCCGTGCTTTTCAGCCACATGTTCACCAGTGAAGCCAACACAATACCGATCAGCGCCATAAACAGCATATTGCCAAAACCGCTGAGATCACGCTTGGTGGTGTAACCGTACAGGCTCATGGCCCCGAACATCCCGCCTGCGACGACGAAGGTGCTGGCAATGGACGAGTAGGTATAGACGATAAAAATGCTGGAAAGCGTCAGGCCCGTTAATGCCGAATAGAGCATGAACAAGCTGGTTGCCATACCTGCGCTGAGCTTATGCACCATGCCCGAGAGCACAAACACTAAACCCAACTGCACGATGATAAGCCCGAAGAAAGTGATTTTACTGGAAAAGACGAATTCCATTACTGCTGGGGTATTCGCCGCATACCAGGCGACAAATGCCGTCAGTAACAGGCCGCAGGTCATCCAGCCATAAACTTGTGCCATATATGCCTGCAAGCCGGTACGGGCCTGCTGCACGATGGTGTCATTGGAGCGTGGGAATCGATCCATGATGCTTCCTTAAGTGAATTACGTTGACCGAATTTCAGGCTTTAAAGCCTGTGCCTTAAGATTAACACAACTGCGCGAAGGTGCCTGTTACCAGCGTTTTGCCGCTTGCTTGTCAGTCTCACGCGCTTCGACCCAACGATCGCCGTCAACTGTGGCTTCACGCTTCCAGAACGGCGCTCGCGTCTTCAGATAATCCATAATGAATTGTGCAGATTCAAACGTTGAGCTGCGATGAGCTCCGGTCACACCAACAAAAACAATTTCGTCGCCAGGCCATAATTCCCCGATGCGGTGAATCACGCTTACGCGTTGCAGCGGCCAGCGAAGGCGCGCTTCTTCGATAATTTCAGCCAGCGCTTTTTCCGTCATACCCGGATAGTGTTCGAGAGTTAACGCACTCACGCTATCGCCAAGATTATGATTGCGCACTTTGCCGGTGAAGGTCACTACCGCACCATCTTCATCGCACTGAGCAAGCCATTGGTACTCGTCGCCAACGTTGAAGTTTTCATGGCTTACGCGGATTCGGGTGTTTTCCATTTCAGCCTCCAGTAACCGGCGGGAAGAAAGCGACTTCATCACCGTCGGTAAGTGGATGGTCGAAACTCACCAGCGTCTGGTTCACGGCGGCGAGTAATTTCCCCGACTCCAGCGCCAGCGCCCAGCGTTCGCTTTTGGCTGCAAGGCTCTCACGCAGCTGTTCAACATCGCCAAAAGTGGCGTCTAGCTGCAGTTGGTCACAATCGACCAATTCACGCACCTGGGCAAAAAACAGGACCTTAATCATTGCTCTCAACCTTAAAGTCGCCAGACTTGCCGCCACTTTTTGCCAGCAAACGCACCGGGCCAATCACCATATCTTTTTGCACGGCTTTGCACATATCGTAGATGGTTAACGCAGCGACCGATGCGGCAGTCAGCGCTTCCATTTCCACGCCGGTTTTACCCGTCAAACGGCATACAGATTCAATGCGCACGCGGTTATGTTCTGGTTCAGCGGCTAAATTCACTTCGACTTTGCTGAGCATCAGCGGGTGGCAAAGGGGGATTAAATCCCAGGTGCGCTTCGCAGCCTGAATCCCGGCAATACGCGCCGTGGCAAATACATCACCTTTGTGGTGACTACCTTCAATAATCATGGAGAGCGTTGCAGCTTCCATAGTGATAAACGCTTCAGCACGTGCTTCGCGCACCGTTTCAGTTTTGGCGGAAACATCAACCATGTGCGCTTCGCCTTGCGCATTAATATGAGTCAGTTGCGACATAGTTTATTTCTTGAGATGTGGGTGGAAATTACAAGGGCGCACGCGGGCATCCAGCTGTGGCTGAATGATATTTTCCCACGCGGTATGACATGCTTTGGTTGAACCTGGCATAGCAAAAATCAGCGTACGGTTCGCGATGCCTGCCAGCGCGCGCGATTGC
This sequence comes from Buttiauxella gaviniae ATCC 51604, assembly GCF_001654835.1. Classification (GTDB taxonomy): domain Bacteria; phylum Pseudomonadota; class Gammaproteobacteria; order Enterobacterales; family Enterobacteriaceae; genus Buttiauxella; species Buttiauxella gaviniae. Next base: position 282,144 of record NZ_LXEP01000031.1, on the reverse strand, counting down.
AGCGTTGAGGTGCCGATTTCTTCAAAAGAGAGCATGCGGAACACTTCACCAAAACCTTCGATTTCGCGGTCAAACAGCGGCAGTAATGCTTCTGGAGCCTGGTCACCATCGGTAAAACCAGTGCCACCGTTAATCAACACCACCTGAACTTCATCATCAGCAATCCACTGGGAAACCTGAGCGCGAATCGCGTAACGGTTTTCTTTCACAATCGCTTTGGCAACAATGTGGTGGCCCGCGTCAGTTGCCGCTTCACGCAGATAATGGCCGGAGGTGTCGTCTTCTTCGCCACGGCGGCTTGAGACGGTCAGAATGGCAATATTTACCGGGACAAATTCGCTACTTATCTGGCTCATTGTTATCTTCCTTTTTATACCCAAAATTATTGGGCTACAGCGGGTTTTAGCCGCCGATATAAGACAGGTTTTGAGTGATGCCGGTATCACCGTCATGCAGGAAATGGGTCTGTTTCTTGTGCGTTAAAGCTTCAGCGATGCGCGCCTCAAGCTCGTCGATTTGCCCGTCATCCGCTAATAGGTCGCGCAGGGAAATGCCCTGTTCGCCAAACAAACACAGATGCAAATTGCCGACCGATGACACACGCAGACGGTTGCAGCTGGCACAGAAATCTTTTTCATACGGCATGATCAGGCCAATTTCGCCCTGATAATCCGGATGGCAAAAGACCTGCGCCGGTCCATCGTTGCGGCTGCGAAGCTGGTGAACCCAGCCGCGAGCCAGAAGCTGGTCGCGAATGGTTTTGCCCGAAATGTGGTGTTTGCGAAACAGATCACCGCCGTCGCCGGTTTCCATCAGCTCGATAAAGCGTAGCTGGATTGGACGGGATTTGATCCACGCAAGGAAGGTATCGAGTTCGTGATGATTTACATCGCGCATTAGCACGGTGTTCACTTTTACACGTTCAAAACCTGCTGCAAAAGCGGCATCAATGCCATCCATCACCTGGCGGAATTTATCCTGCCCGGTAATGGCGTGAAACTGGCGGGCATCGAGGCTATCAACGCTAACATTCACCGCAGTCAGTCCGGCATCACGCCACTGCTGAATATCACGCGCAAGGCGATAACCATTTGTGGTCATCGCAATCTGGCGAATACCGGGGTTTTCACGCACAGCGGCGATAATGTCAGTGAAGTCTTTACGCAAAGAGGGTTCACCACCTGTCAGGCGTACTTTTTCAGTACCCAGGGCGGCAAAAGCGCGGGTTACACGGCGAATTTCATCGACGTTGAGGAAACTTTTGTTCGCCACACCATGAGGCTTGTAGCCATCTGGCAGGCAATAGTTGCAACGAAAATTGCAAACGTCGGTAATAGATAGACGCAGGTAAAAAAACTTACGAGCGAATGCATCGGTAAGTTGGGTAGCCATGTACACCTTCCAAATACGGGAGATGCAGTCATTTCTTTCTGCACCCTGGTGACTCAAGGTCACGGCCAAAGCACCGTATCTTTCGACTTAGGTCCAGAGGCTTAGTGTGTTTAGAACGATAGTAGCGCGTGGGGAAATTATTCGCCATAGCAGCTTTCGTTATATAAATCTATATATAGCGAGCTAATCGTTCAATTTCGCCACAGACTACGCGAAAAGTGAACTTTTGCTTTGATATACATCATTATCCTCCGAGGCTGAATCGTATTCCGCACTCTTTTGCGCTACCTTATTTCGATAGTTCGTCATAAGGAATAGTTATGCGCAATCGTACGTTTGCGGATTTAGACCGGGTGGTCGCCCTTGGCGGTGGGCACGGTCTGGGCAGGGTTATGTCATCCCTATCCTCTCTTGGTTCACGCTTAACCGGCATTGTTACCACAACCGATAATGGTGGCTCGACAGGTCGTATCAGGCGCTCTGAGGGAGGCATTGCCTGGGGCGATATGCGCAACTGTTTAAATCAGTTAATTACTGAACAAAGCGTTGCTTCTGCTATGTTTGAGTACCGTTTTGGTGGTAATGGTGAACTTTCCGGGCATAACCTCGGAAACTTGATGTTAAAGGCATTGGATCACCTAAGCGTAAGGCCTTTAGAAGCCATTAATTTAATTCGTAACCTGCTAAAAGTGGATGCGTTTCTAATCCCGATGTCTGAACACCCTGTGGATTTGATGGCAACAGACGCAGATGGCCATTTTATTTATGGTGAAGTGAATATTGACCAGCTTTCTTCACCTCCCCAGGAGTTATCGCTATACCCAAAAGCGCATGCTACCCGCGAAGCTGTTCAGGCTATCTCCGAAGCAGATCTTATTCTGATTGGCCCCGGTAGTTTTTACACAAGCTTAATGCCGATACTTTTGCTGGAAGATATGGATCAAGCATTGCGCAGGACTCCTGCACCAGTAGTGTTTATCGGCAATCTGGGTAAAGAACTAAGCACCGCGGCCGCCAGCCTGTCGCTTGGGCAGACACTGGACATCATGGAGCAGCGCATCGGGAAACGTATTGTTGATGCGGTGGTAGTTGGCCCGCAGACCGACGTATCTGAAATTACCGATCGTCTAGTCATTCAAGAGCCGCTGGAAGCGGTTGATATTCGTTATCGCCACGACCGGCATCTGCTACGCCAGGCGTTGGAAAAAGCTATTCAGCAGCTCGGATAAAACAACGCCTTCTTCACGAAGGCGTTTTTACTACGACGTTGCAATAAACAACTGCCGCAACTGATGGAGCTGGTCACGGATCTGCGCGGCCTCTTCAAATTCCAGGTTTTGCGCATGCTCCAGCATCTTCCCTTCCAACTGGTGAATTTTCTGCTGCAAGGCTTTTGGCGTCAGGATGATTTCATCATCTTCAATCACGCTGCGAGCTTTACTCTTCATCCGGCCTTTGGTTTTCGCCATGCCTTCACCAAGCTGAAGGACATCGACGACTTTCTTGTTCAGCCCTTGCGGCGTAATACCGTTTTCTTCGTTGTAACGCTGCTGTTTTTCACGGCGACGTTCAGTTTCACCGATAGCCTTAGCCATTGATGCTGTGATTTTGTCGCCGTACAGAATCGCTTTCCCGTTGATATTACGTGCCGCACGGCCAATGGTCTGAATCAGCGAACGCTCGGAACGCAGGAAGCCCTCTTTATCGGCATCCAGAATCGCTACCAGCGACACTTCAGGCATATCCAACCCCTCACGCAGCAAGTTGATGCCCACCAGCACGTCGAACTCGCCAAGGCGCAAATCACGGATGATTTCCATACGCTCTACGGTATCGATATCTGAGTGCAGGTAACGCACCCGCGAGCCGTGCTCTTCGAGATATTCGGTTAAGTCTTCGGCCATGCGCTTGGTAAGCGTGGTGACCAACACGCGTTCGTTAACCTCAACGCGTTTGCGAATCTCAGAAAGTAGATCGTCAACCTGAGTACCGACCGGGCGAACTTCGATAATCGGGTCTAATAAGCCAGTTGGTCTGACGACCTGATCGACAACATCGCCGCCCGATTTTTCTAACTCGTAATGGCTTGGTGTTGCCGAAACATAAATTGTTTGCGGTGCCAGAGCTTCAAACTCTTCAAATCTCAGCGGGCGGTTATCAAGTGCTGATGGCAAACGGAAGCCATACTCCACCAGTGTTTCTTTGCGTGAACGGTCACCTTTGTACATTCCGCCGATTTGCGGAATTGTCACGTGGGACTCGTCAACAATTAGCAAACCATCTGCTGGCAGGTAATCGAAAAGCGTAGGAGGTGGCTCGCCAGGACCGCGCCCGGAAAGGAACCGCGAATAGTTTTCGACACCAGAACAGTATCCCAGCTCGTTCATCATCTCTAAATCAAACTGGGTACGTTGCGAGAGGCGTTGCTCCTCAAGCAATTTGTTATTCGCCAGCAGCACTTTTCTACGATCTGCAAGCTCAACTTTGATCTCTTCCATGGCTTGCAGAATACGTTCACGCGGTGTGACGTAGTGCGATTTTGGATAGACTGTGAAACGCTGGATGGCCTGGTCAACCTGCCCGGTCAGGGGGTCAAACAGCGACAACCGTTCTACTTCTTCATCGAATAGTTCCACGCGCAATGCCAGGTCGTCTGATTCAGCCGGGAAGATATCAACCACTTCACCGCGCACACGGAAAGTACCACGCTGGAATGCCTGGTCGTTGCGGGTATATTGCAGTTCAGTCAGGCGACGTATTATAGAGCGCTGATCGATGATCATCCCTTTGGTCAGGTGAAGCATCATCTTCAGATATAAATCCGGGTCGCCCAGGCCGTAAATTGCCGACACAGACGCCACCACAATCACATCCCGCCTCTCAAGCAATGCTTTGGTTGCCGATAACCGCATCTGCTCAATATGTTCGTTAACCGAAGAGTCTTTCTCGATAAATGTATCGGAACTTGGGACGTAGGCTTCTGGCTGGTAGTAGTCGTAATAAGAGACGAAGAACTCTACCGCGTTATCCGGAAAGAACTCTTTCATCTCACCATACAGCTGCGCGGCCAGCGTTTTGTTAGGAGCCAACACCATAGTGGGGCGTTGTAAATCAGCAATCACATTTGCCACGGTAAAGGTTTTACCAGAGCCCGTCACACCCAATAAAGTCTGATGGGCAAGCCCGTCTTCCAGACCTTCTTTAAGGCGACGAATGGCCTCTGGCTGATCGCCAGAAGGTTTAAATGCTGAATTTAATTTGAACGCTTTACTCATGAAGAGGCTACCTGATGAAGAAACGAGCGGGCCGGAGGATAATTTTACTCGGCACAGAAAATTTTGCCAGAAAATAATACTGGATGAAAAACCAGTTCCTCACTAGCGCGTTTAAGATACTTCCCCGCTTTACCGTCTGGTTTGCCGGTAAAATACTCTACTCACAGATATTTCAGCTGACCAAAATGGTTATCCCCAGATTTTTTTTACCTTTTAACATTTGTCAAGCAGTGTCATAAAAGCGTAAGGAACATCTGTGGCACTTTTATTGCAACGATTGATTTTATTCAACTGATTGATTTAAAGCAGTTATTTAAGAAAGTCTGGTTTCGCGCCAATTCATGCGCAACCCACGCCGGCTCTCGCTTACCACAAGTTTTCTAACTCTAATGCACATGGTTATCCACAGGAATAGTGGATAAGTGCTCTCAGCCCTTTTGCAGCGCACACCGCAAAAAACCATAAATTCTCTGTGCCGGGGCCCAAAAATATTTTTCATCATTATTTTTACTCTTTTTGGACTTACCTGATGCCTGCCATTTCTTATGATCCTGCTCACGAATTGCGCATTTCTATGGAGCAGTAGTCTGGTGTTGCACCAAACACACCAAAAATCAGGCACCGACAAAGTGCATTCTGATTTCCGAGTCGTAGAAGCCGAAGGCTTATTCAACCATTTTCATGAGGCTTTTCTCAAAGTTGCATTGTTCTGGTCAGCAAACGAGTTAATGGCAAGGTAATTGCAAAGTTTGTAACTCTTGCTTCGTGTTGCAGAAGCAGCCTGGGTCGTTAACCCTGCCAGAAGGAGAATGTCGATGTTGAGCCTGCGTGCTGTTAATCAGTTTTACGGTGAAAGCCATATCCTGTGGAATCTGGATCTTGAGCTGGCACCTGGAGAGTGCACCTGTGTTCTTGGCGCACCAGGGATGGGGAAAACAACGCTTGTAAACTGTATTACGGGTTACTTGCCAGTACAAAGTGGCAGTATGACCTGGCTTGAAGCAGGCCATCCACCACAGGATCTTCTCACCCAACCTATAGAAGGCCGAGTCGCACTGGGAATGAGTTATGTCGCGCATGACCGCCGAATATTCTCGCAACTAAGCGTTGAGGAAAACCTGCAAATTGCGCTATTGGCTGCTCGCGTGCGTTCCCGTAGCATTCCAGGCATGATCTATGAACTGTTCCCTGAACTGTACAGCTTAAGGCACATGCGCGGTGGGGAGCTATCAAGCGATCTTCAGCAGCAACTGGCATTGGCAAGAGCGCTAGTGACAGAACCAAAACTGCTGATTCTTGATGAACCCACTTTTGGCAGCGGCCAACGTTTTATCAATGAGCTGGGCAATATTATCCGCCGTCTGAGCCGTGATTTTGGCCTGACAATATTGCTGGTAGAGCAACGCTTATCGTTCATTCGCCGTGTGGCGGACCGTTTCTGCTTACTACACCGGGGCCGTAATGTTGCTCAGGGAAATGTCGCGCTTCTGGATGATAAGCTGGTATCCAGTTGGATAGATCCATGATGGTGCGCCGAACGACGGCATGAACAGCCTCTCAGGTTCTGCCGTCACAACTTACCAAGTTGCTTCTGCATATTTCTATCAAGACTGGCGAGCTCCCGTTGTAAGTTGCATTGCCGGGTTACAGCAGATAACTCCACCAGTGGCAAAGGTACTTTTGAAACTCCTGTTTCACGCATCCAACGCAGCACCGGTTCCAAATGCCAGATAGCGGTTTTACCGTCATGTACTGGTTGCGGAAAAGCCTCGCGGCTTACCATCACTTTGCGAATATACTGCCGTGAAAACCCCAGCAACTCAGCAATATCTGTTAACCCAACCAGATCTGGCATCACTTCGACCAACGCAGTACCTGGAATAATGCGTTTTACATCCTGAATCGCTGAAACAACGGCTAGTTTTGCATCCGATGCTTCGCGGATGAAATTCAGTGCAATTCGCCCTGTGACACCCACACCAACCAGCGCGTCATCGCAACCTTGCGCACCCAAAGCTTCAATCCATTGTTCCGGATTCTGGCCATTTTCTGGCAGGGTGAAAATCAACGTGAAGCTAAATTCTGACATATTCTGCTCCTTGAAAATTAATGTCTGATGGCAGGTGGCGAGCCTTGCTGGCTACAGTTATCGACGACACGACGTATCTGCCTTGCATGGTTATAAGCACTGTGCGGTGTGCTCCAGATGCAGCTAATGCAAAACTCACCGCAGCGGCAGGCTTTGTCGTTCCACGGACAATACATTTTCCCCCAACAATGTGCCCCACCGGGCCGCACTTGCCAGCCCTGACATTCGGCATAACTTAATGCTGCTTCAATGTCCTTATTGGGGTGTATACGCCGCTTCATAAAACCTCCTGTCCATATTCGCAAATAAGTTGTCATGTGACAACTTTAAATTGAGAAACAATTTACCTGCGAGGTATTTTTCTTCAAGGAGAAGATTTGAAAATTAGCGGTATCTGGAAGAGCGCCCGCAAGATTTATCGGGCGTTACAAAAATGAGCTGTGGATTTGCGAATTACTGTGAAAGAAGGGAGATATCCAGGTGACGACCGAGCGAGGTTTCATCGTCTATATGCGGATAGAACGGGATTTCACCTAACATGGGGGCTTTTAAAACATCACGTAACGTTGCGAGATACTCAGCATGGCGCTTCCCGGTAGGTTGAACATCATTAGCAATCCAGCCCGCCAGGCGCAGACCCGCATTTTGCACTGCATGCGCAGTTAACATGGCATGGTTGATACAGCCGAGTTTTACCCCCACGACCAAAATTACAGGCAACTGCTCTTGTATTGCCCAATCTGCAAAAGTTGTTGTTGCTGAAAGTGGTGTAAACCAACCTCCCGCCCCTTCAACCTGTAACCAGTCGACCTGAGAAGCAAGCGCTTCAAGGCCTGCTGACATCTGCGAAAATTCGATGGGCTGCAATGCTTCCGCACTAACAATATGCGGCGATGTTGGCTCCAAAAACGCAAACGGGTTGACCTGTGCATAGCTTAATTTGACGTTACTGTTGCGCTGTAGGGCAAGCGCATCACCGTTACGAATACCCTGAGCAGTCATTTCACTACCAGAGGCCACCGGCTTATATCCTGCAGTACGGTAACCCGCATCTCCTGCGGCCTGAAGCAAAGCACAGCTGGCAATAGTTTTACCCACTTCCGTATCCGTTCCGGTTACAAACCATTTTTTAATCACGTTCAATCACTCCACAAACGAGTTGCCAGGTCAGAGGGAATTGACCCTGTTTCTGTGGCCAGGCGAGACTTAATTTTTGTAATTGTTGGCGGGTCATCAGCGATGCTTTACGTCCATCATGAAGATGTGTCGCACCAATACCTTTTAGCGATTGCATGGCACTCAATACGCTATCGTAAGACTGGCTGATTTCATGAATTTCTAGACTGTAGCGCCACCCTTCGCACGCATCCTGAATCTGCTCAAATGTCATAAATCGGTTGGCATGAGACCGTTCATCTATCACCTGCCAGGCGGTATGCAGTTCGCAAAGTGAATTTGCCGCAAGCGTAGTAAATGCCAGGCAACCGCCCGAGCGAGTGACACGGTAAAGCTCACTTAAACCACTGCGCAAATCATTGCACCACTGCACCGCGAGGTTACTCCATGCAAGATCCACCTGCTGGTCGGCAAGGTTGATGGCTTCAATATCGCCTTCGAGATAGTTATCAGCTGAACCTTGAAGTGCAGCATGGTTCAGCATCGCGGGGGAGAGATCCAGCGCCGTAACATGGCAGCCTTTTTCACGCCAGGCGCGGCTATACCAACCCGTACCGCATCCAGCATCCAACACGTTGCTGATTTGACGGCCTTCAAGCATTCCCAGCAGCAAGTCTCCGCTGGTGCGTTGCAATTCGGCGTGGCTGTCGTAGGTGCTTGCCGCGCGGCCAAATGCTGCGGCAATAGCCGCTTTATCAACGAGTCGCGTCATACAGCGCCTCCAAAAGCTTGTTGATGTCTTCGCTGGTGTGGCTTGCAGTAAGCGTCACACGCAACCGCGCCGTACCAGGTGGCACGGTTGGTGGACGAATGGCTGTTAGCCAGAATCCGCGTTCGCGTAAGGTAGTGGCAAGGTTCACCGCAGGCTGATTTTCCCCCACGATCAATGGCTGGATGGCAGTTTGTGAGGCCATTAATTGCAGCGGTAGTTGTGCGGCTCCCGCACGGAAATGGGCAATATTGGCGTGTAATTGAGCACGCAGGGAATCCTCACGGCGGATAACATTCAATGCTGCCGATAACGCACACGCCTGTGCAGGTGGCATAGAGGTGCTGTAAATAAGATGCCGGGCGGATTGCAGCAGATAATCAGCCATCGATTCACTACACAGAACTGCGGCCCCACTTGCACCAAATGCCTTGCCGAACGTTACGACCAGCAAGTCTGGTTTGACGTGTTGCTGGTAGCAGCTACCGCGCCCTTCCTCACCTATCACGCCAATACCATGGGCATCGTCAACCATCAACAAGCCCTGTGCTTCCCGGGTAGCCTGCGCAATTCCAGCCAACGGAGCGGCATCTCCGTCCATGCTGAAAATTCCTTCGGTAATAACCAGTTGTTGACCGTCAGTTTGCGAGGCCAACAGCGTTTGCAACGATGCGATATCGTTATGGGCAAAACGCCGTAACTGCGCTGGACTGTGCATTGCGGCTTCCAGAAGTGAAGCATGGCTAAGTTTATCGGCAACAATCCGGTCTGATTTTTCAGTCAGTGCCGCGATAAGCGCCTGGTTAGCCGCGAAACCTGAAATAAACAGTAATGCGCGCGGATAACCCAGCCAGTCAGCTAACTGCTGTTCAAATCGCTGATGGGCTTCGTGATACCCGGTGACATGCCCGGAACCACCACTCCCAATACCGTAAATCTCAGCACCCTGCTGCCAGGCATTAACCACTTCAGCATGGTGACTGATTCCCAGATAATCGTTACTGGAAAAATTTAGATAACGGATATCGTTTTGAACAAGGTAGCGCCCGCTACCTTGTTGGTTGGCCTGCCTGGTGCGAAAACTGTTGTTTTCCCGCCGCCTGGCAAGCGCGCTATCAATGCGTTGCTGCCAGGTCATACAGCCGCCGCGTTGTAGTAATTCTCCGTATCCGCGTTGAGCAATTGATCGGTTAGTTGTTGTTGCTGCTCGTTGTCGCCTGCATGAGTGGTTGTTTGCTGCGGATTAAGCCCAAGCTTGCGGAACAATTGCAGGTCTTTGTCTTCTTCCGGGTTTGGCGTAGTCAGTAATTTGCAGCCATAGAAAATCGAGTTTGCACCAGCCATAAAGCACATGGCTTGAGTCTGCTCGCTCATCTGTTCACGCCCGGCAGAAAGCCGTACGAAAGAGGTCGGCATCATGATACGCGCGACAGCAATAGTGCGAATAAAATCAAATGCATCGACGTCCTCGTTATCTGCCATCGGGGTACCTTTGACTTTCACCAGCATGTTGATTGGCACGCTTTCTGGTGGCGTTGGCAAATTGGCTAATTGCAGCAGCAACCCGGCACGATCGGTTACCGTTTCACCCAAACCGACAATTCCGCCCGAGCAGACTTTAATCCCGGCATCACGCACTTTATCGAGCGTATCAAGACGTTCCTGATAAGTACGCGTAGTGATGATATTGCCGTAGAATTCTGGCGAGGTGTCGAGATTATGGTTGTAGTAATCAAGCCCTGCTGCCGCCAGGCGATGTGCCTGCGTATCGGTTAATGTGCCGAGCGTCATACAGGTTTCAAGCCCCATCTCGCGCACGCCCTGCACCATTTGTTCAAGGTACGGCATATCGCGATCGTTAGGGTTTTTCCAGGCAGCGCCCATGCAGAAACGAGTAGAACCCGCATTTAACGCTTTACGTGCGGAGTCCAACACTTGCTCAACTTCCATCAAGCGCTCGGAAGCCAGCCCGGTTTTGTATCGCGCACTTTGCGGGCAATATTTGCAGTCTTCTGGGCATGCGCCAGTTTTAATCGACAGCAGCGTACTGACCTGAACGTGGCGGGGATCGAAGTGCTGACGATGCACCGTTTGTGCTTCAAACATCAGTTCGAGGAAAGGTTTTTCAAATAAAGCAGTGACCTGCGACATTGACCAGCGTGCGTGGTGAGCCATGGGGCGTCTCCAAAAAGGGTGTTGTTAGCCATTGATTGACGTTATACTTGTAAACCTAAATCTTTTTCAAATGGTTTACAAGTCACCCTATGACCCCTGCTGATTTAGCGTTCGACCAACAACATATCTGGCACCCTTACACCTCCATGACTAAACCGTTACCGGTTTATCCGGTTGTGGCGGCAACAGGCTGCGAACTACAACTTGCTGATGGTAAAGCCCTTGTTGACGGGATGTCGTCCTGGTGGGCGGCAATTCATGGCTACAATCACCCGCGCTTAAATCAGGCAATGAAAGACCAGATTGACCAGATGTCGCACGTCATGTTTGGCGGGATCACGCACCCACCCGCAGTGGCACTGTGTCGTAAACTGATCGCCATGACGCCGGAAAACCTCGAATGCGTATTTCTTGCAGACTCCGGTTCTGTCGCCGTAGAAGTCGCAATGAAGATGGCATTGCAGTACTGGCACGCCAAAGGCGAACCTCGTCAGCGTTTCCTCACTTTCCGCAACGGTTATCACGGCGATACTTTTGGTGCCATGTCGGTGTGCGATCCGGATAATTCGATGCACAGCCTTTGGCAAGGTTACCTGCCTGAGCACCTGTTTGCTCCCGCGCCAAATTGCCGTTTTGACGATGAATGGGATGAGATGGACATCGTGCCATTTGCACGTTTAATGGCCGCTCATCGCCAGGAAATTGCAGCAGTGATCCTTGAGCCTATTGTTCAGGGGGCTGGCGGTATGCGGTTCTATCACCCGGAATGGCTAAAGCGTATTCGCCGCATGTGCGATCGCGAAGGCATTTTGCTGATTGCCGATGAGATTGCGACCGGCTTTGGCCGTACAGGCAAGCTGTTTGCCTGTGAACACGCGGGAATTTCACCGGATATTATGTGCCTCGGCAAAGCGCTGACGGGCGGCACAATGACACTTTCTGCAACTATCACTACCCGCCTGGTCGCAGAAACCATTAGCGACGGTGAGGCCGGATGCTTTATGCATGGCCCAACGTTTATGGGCAACCCACTGGCCTGTGCTGTTGCGACCGAAAGCCTTGCGTTACTCGAAGATGGCCACTGGCAGCAGCAGGTCAAAGCGCTTGAAGAGCAGTTGCTGGAAGGGCTGAAACCTTTACGCGACTGTGAACTGGTGGCAGATGTTCGCGTGCTTGGCGCCATTGGCGTGGTAGAAACTCTTCATCCGGTAGATATGGCGGCCCTTCAGGCATTCTTTGTTGAACAAGGTGTCTGGATTCGCCCGTTCGGCAGGCTGATTTACCTGATGCCGCCGTACGTTATCAACCCTGAGCAACTGGATAAATTGATCCAAGCCGTAACGCTTGCGGTACAAAATCCGGCATTTTTCAGAAGCTGAGAGCCAGCAAGCCTTACGGGTATGCACTACACTTCGAGGATCTTTTCACGTCCCAAACAGGGAGATTCAGATGAAAATCCTCATGGTTTTAACCTCGCACAATCAGCTCGGCAACACCGGTAAACCCACAGGCTTTTGGCTTGAGGAGTTTGCCGCGCCGTATTATGTCTTTCACGATGCCGGGTTGAAAATCACCCTTGCTTCACCAAAAGGTGGGCAACCGCCGCTTGATCCCAAAAGCGATGAACCGGATGCGCAAACCGACGACACGCGCCGTTTTCGCAGCGACACCGCCGCACAAAAACTGTTAGCCAACACCGAAAAGCTTGAAAACATCCATGCAGATGATTTTGACGCGGTGTTTTATCCTGGCGGCCACGGCCCGTTGTGGGATCTCGCAGAAGATGGCCATTCCATCAAACTGATTGAGCAATTTTGGGCCGCTGGCAAACCCGTTGCTGCGGTGTGCCATGCCCCTGGGGTTTTGCGCAAAGTAACAAAACCCGACGGCTCACCGTTGGTCAAAGGCAAACGGGTCACCGGCTTTACCAATAGCGAAGAAGAAGGTGTAGGTTTAACCTCAGTGGTGCCCTTCCTGGTAGAAGATGAACTGAAGAAAGCAGGTGGCTTATATGAGCGCACCGATGACTGGGGCGAGTATGCTGTAGTCGACGGGCACTTAGTTACCGGGCAAAACCCGGCATCTTCTGCGATTGCGGCCGAAGAGTTGCTGAAGTTACTGAATATCTAAACGCGAGGAGTTGAGATGAAACTGGTCAGTCAGGATTTCAACGATGGGGATAAACTCCCATGGCGTCAGGTACTTAATGGAATGGGTTACGATGGCAATAATATTTCGCCTCACTTAGCGTGGGATGATGTTCCTACGGGAACCAAAAGCTTTGTCGTGACCTGCTACGATCCTGACGCACCAACTGGTTCAGGTTGGTGGCATTGGGTGGTAATCAATTTGCCAGCCGATACACGCGTTCTGCCGCAAGGTGCAGGTTCAGGCCTGTCTGAACTGCCAGAACCTGCTGTGGAGACACTCACCGACTTTGGTAAACCGGGTTATGGTGGTGCAGCACCACCGAAGGGTGAAGTACACCGCTATATTTTCACAGTTCACGCGCTTGATGTTGAAAAGCTAGAGGTGACGGAAAATGCATCCGGGGCAATGGTGGGCTACAACGTCCATTTCCATTCATTAGGCAGCGCTTCAATCACCGCGAAGTTTAATTAACCCTATCTTTTTATACCCAAATAATTCGAGTTGCAGGTAGACGGCAAGAGAAAGAGTCCCGATGAGCTTACTTGAGTAAGTGATTCGGGCCATTGAGCGTAGCCAACAACCCTGCAACTCGAAGAATGACGGGTATATGAAGCCGATTTGCACAATCGGCTTCCAGTTTCCCCCAACTTAGTATAAAAAAGCAGGCTTTAAGATCCCCTTTTAAATTTGCACTGCAAGGAGCAACCCTTGAACACCTTCTCTGTTTCTCGTCGGGCAGCTGTGCTCGCTTTTGCTGTGGCGCTATCGGCTTGTAGCTCTACACCGCCAGAAGATAAACCGTCCACGCAAGTGGCACCAGGCACCCAATCTCGTCCAGTTTTATCGTCCGATGAAGCCCAGAACTTTGTTCAGGCACGTTACTTCTCATCTAAAAATAAAAATGAAACCCCCTGGACTCCGTCATCCATTCGTATTCCGCAGCAGCCTGACTTTGTTGTTGGTGCAGCCGGTGGCGAAGGTGTGACCCATACATCTGTCCAGGCTGCCGTTGATGCAGCCATCATGAAACATAGCAACACCCGTCAATACATCGCTATTCAGCCAGGTGAGTATGTTGGCACAGTTTATATTCCGGCCGCTTCTGGCAGCGTAACGCTGTACGGCACCACCGATAATGCAAGTGATGTGAAAATCACTATGCCACTGGATTCTGAAATCGATGCGAATACCTGGCGTCGTGCAGTTAACCCAGGTGGTAAATATATGCCGGGTAAACCTGCCTGGTACATGTTTGATAGCTGCCAGAACAAGCGTAATGCCACCGTAGGTATTATGTGTTCTGCTGCTGTCTGGTCTCAGAACAGCGGCTTGCAGATGCAAAACCTGACTATCGCTAACACTCTGGGTGACAGCGTAGATGCCGGTAATCATCAGGCTGTAGCACTGCGTACTGATGGCGATAAAGTACAGTTGAACAATGTTCACCTGTTGGGCCGCCAGAATACCTTCTTCGTCACTAACAGCGATGTGCAAAACCGCCTGTTAAATGACCGCCAGACACGCACATTAGTGACTAACAGCTACATTGAAGGTGATGTGGATGTGGTTGCAGGTCGTGGTGCTGTGGTGTTCGAAAATACCGACTTCCGTCTGGTTAACAGCCGTACAAAAGAAGGGACCGTGTTTGCGCCAGCTACACTGCCGAATATTTATTACGGTTTCCTGGCGATCAATAGCCGCTTCACTGCAGCAGGCGATAACGTCGCACAACTGGGCCGCGCCTGGGATGTTGAAGCAAGTGAAAATGGTTATACCGCAGGCCAGACCTCTAACGGTCAGGTTGTTATCCGTGACAGCGTGATTAATGAAGGTTTTAACAGTGCAAAACCTTGGGGCGATGCCGCTGGTTCTAAGCGTCCATTCGCTGGCAATATCGGTACTAAAGGCGAGAAAGGCGAAATCCAACGCGATTTGAATGATGCGAATGCTAACCGTCTATGGGAGTTCAACAACCGTGGCGTAGGTAGCTCGGTGGTTGCCGAGTAAAATCAGCGCTGTGCACAAAATAAAAAACCTCGCAATCGCGAGGTTTTTTTTATCAGCATAATTAAAAATTTATACTGCGTTTACCACAACCCACATCGGCCCTTGCCCTACTGCATAACGGCCTTTCTCTTCCAGTAAACCTTGTTCACCGGTAATTTGATAAACCGCGATGTGATGCGATTTCTGGCCTGCTGCAATCAGATATTTACCACTGTGATCTACATTGAAGCCACGTGGTTGCGTTTCAGTCGGCTGATAGCCTTCCACCGCAAGAACGCTACCATCTTCTGACACGCTAAATACCGTGATGATGCTGGCAGTACGGTCACAAGTGTAGAGATGGCGACCATCTGGTGTAATGTGGATATCTGCGCCCCAGCGCGTATCTGAGAAGCCCGGAGGCATCATGTCCAACGTCTGCACGCATTCAATTTTACCGTTAGCGTTTTTCAGTTCCCAGACATCAACAGAACCATTGAGCTCATTGACGCAATAAGCATATTTTTGATTTGGATGGAACGCCATATGGCGCGGACCAGCCCCTTCCACGGTGGTGACTTCTGCCGGGGTCTGCGCCACCAGATGGCCATCGTCAGACAAGGTAAACTGGCAAATGCGATCTTGTTTCAGTGCCGGAACCCAAAGTGTGCGGTTATCAGGGGTGATATTGGCTGAGTGGCAACCTTCCAGCCCTTCCATTACATCAACAACTTCACCTGGCAGGCCATCATTGGCAAGACTAACAACGCTCACGCTGCCTGAATTATAAGAAGCGCTGAACAGGTAGCGGCCCTGGTGGTCGGTAGAAATATGCGTTGGGCTGCCTGGAATGGCAGTGACACCCGCCTCGGTGAGCGAGCCGTCATCTGGTGTAATACGATAGGCGATAACGCGAAACTCAGGGCGCACACCCACGTACAGGTAACGTTTGTCAGGGCTAATAACCATTGGCTGAACCTGGCCTGGGACATCAACGACCTGCACAAGCGTAAGCTCACCACCTGGGTTAAGCTGCCAGACGTGAATTTGCTGGCTTTCCGGGCTGGCGGTATAGACTGTTTGTTTCATGAAATCTCTCTCCTCCCAACGTCTTGAGTAATAGTCACAAGGGTAGTGCGTGTTGCCATTTTGAACAACGCGGCAAGCGGTGTAACATCGACACAAGCCTTATGATTCTGAATTTGACTGGAACCCTAAATGTCTTATCGTGTAATCGCCCTTGATCTTGACGGCACATTGCTGACACCGCAAAAAACCATTCTTCCTGAATCACTGACAGCTTTACAACGCGCACGTGACGCTGGCGTGAAAGTTGTCATCGTGACGGGCCGTCATCACGTTGCCATCCATCCTTTTTATCAGGCACTGACCCTGGATACACCTGCAATTTGCTGTAATGGCACTTATTTGTATGATTATCATGCGAAAAAGGTTCTTGAGTCCGATCCATTACAACCGCAGCAGGCCAATCAGTTGATTGACTTACTGGATACCCACAACGTTCATGGGCTGATGTATGTTGATGATGCCATGCTGTATCAAGAGCCAACCGGCCACGTTTTGCGTGCCGAAAACTGGGCAAAATCTTTACCTGAATCGCAACGTCCTGTGTTCCGCCATGTGAATTCACTGCGCGAAGCGGCTTATGAAGTTGACGCAATCTGGAAATTTGCTCTTACCGATGAAGATACGGTGAAACTGCAAAACTTTACCCAGGTCGTTGAGCAGCAGCTTGGACTGACGTGCGAATGGTCATGGCACGATCAAGTCGATGTGGCGCAAAACGGTAACAGTAAAGGCAATCGCCTGGCGAAATGGGTTGAATCACAAGGTTTATCTATGAGTCAGGTGATGGCTTTTGGTGACAACTTTAACGACCTGAGCATGCTGGAAAGCGCAGGTTTGGGTGTGGCGATGGGTAACGCTGATGACGCGATTAAAGCACGCGCGGATTTGGTGATTGGTACTAACCTGGAAACAGGCATTGCCGAGACGATTTATAAGCATTTGATTTAGTTTTATGAAAAGGGTGGATGACCCTTTCGCTTATCCACCCTACAAAACAGTCTCGTCATTCGACAAAATCACGCGGTTATCGAAACACTCTTAATTTGCGCGTACAACCACTGGCCTGGCTTAATCATTAACTCATCCCGCGCCCACGGGCTAATACGCGCCCAAAGTGTTCTTGAACCCACTTCCAACTGCACTTCAACCTGCCCCTCATCGTCGTAGCACTGTGCAACCCTGGCACGCAGCACGTTACGAATACTGCTGTTGACCGGCGGCTGGAGAATCAATGAAACATCTGACGCCTGAATGCGAATGCGCAATGTTGCCTGCAATGGGCTTTCCAGTTTATTCACCCATAAATGCTGGTCGCCCAGCGCCAACGCGGTCATCGCGTAATGCGGATGATGTTCCAACACTGTCACTTTCAGCACGCTACTTTGCTGCTCTTTTGGCAACCATGGGTGCATAACACTGCTACCCCATACCTCCTCCAGATTGCCAAACGCTTTCACTTCACCGCCGTCGAGCACCAGTACTTTATCCGCCAGATGAAGGATCTCTTCCAGCGAGTGGCTGACATATAGCATCGGAATGTTAATTTCACGCGCCAGGCGTTGCAGATACGGCAGCAACTCGCGCTTACGCGGGATGTCCAACGAGGCGAGCGGTTCATCCAGCAGCAGCAACTCTGGTGATGTCAACAGAGCGCGGCCAATCGCTACACGCTGTTTCTCGCCACCAGACAAACTCCACGGAAAGCGCTCCAGTAAAGGTTCAATACCCAGTAAAGCGACTAATTTATCAAACTGCCCGGCGGCGGATCGGTGCATACCGTATTTCAAATTGCCGCGCACACGGTAGTGCGGGAACAAACGCGCATCCTGAAAAACATAGCCAATGCGACGTTTTTCAGGAGCCAGGAAACGCTTGTTTTCGGCATCACTTAACACGCGGTCATTAAGAACGATTCGCCCCTCTTGCGGGCGAGTCAGGCCGCTAATGGCGTTAATCAGTGAGGTTTTCCCCGCGCCTGAAACGCCAAATACCGCAGTAATCCCCTGTCCCGGCAAGGTTTCGTTAATCGCCAGACGATGGTCGCCCAGCGTCTGAACAAAATTCAGCTCCAGCATTAAAGTGCCCCTATCCGTTTACGGCTCTGGCGCGCTAACCATTCGGCCACCAGCAAAGAAACCAGCGCCAGCACGATGGAAATCACGCACAGTCGTGCAGCCGCATTTTCGCCGCCAGGGGTTTGAATCAGGGTGTACATCGCCGAAGGAATGGTACGGGTTTCACCCGGAATATTGGAAACGAAAGTAATAGTGGCACCGAATTCACCGAGTGAACGCGCAAATGCCAGCACAGTTCCGGCAATAATGCCGGGTAACGTCAGAGGGAGCGTAATGGTGCAGAACACTCGCCAGCGCCCGGCACCTAATGTGCGAGCAGCCTGTTCGAGTTTCATATCTACACCTTCAAGCGCAAGGCGAATCGCTCGCACCATCAGCGGGAAGGACATCACCGCTGCGGCAAGCACCGCACCGCGCCAACTAAACGCGAAGGTGATACCGAAAACATCGTAAATCCAGGCGCCAATCACGCCACGTCTACCCATCGCAATCAGCAATAAATAACCAACGACTACAGGGGGGAGAACTAATGGGAGATGGATAATACTGTCGAGTAAAGCTTTACCCGGGAACCGGCAACGCACCAGCACCCAGGCAAAGAAGATCCCAAAAGGAAGACTAAATAGCACCGCAAGGGTGGAGACTTTCAGGCTCAGCAGTACCGCCTGCCATTCGGGATCGGTCAATATCATTTGATAGTCGTAAATCCGTAACGTTGGAAGATAGCCGCCGCTTCCGGTCCTTTCAGATAGGTGTAAAAAGCGCTAACGGTTGGGTTGTCGTGGCCTTTTACAATGGCAATTGGGTATTCAACTTTCTTGTGGGAGTCTTCCGGGAAAGTGCCCACAACTTTCACGCCTTTGCTGGCAACCGCATCGGAACCGTAAACGATACCAAGTGGTGCTTCATCACGCTCAACCAGAGCCAGTGCGCCACGAACATCTTCTGCCGGAGCTAATTTTGGCGATAGGGTATCCCACGCACCTAATTTTTGCAGCGCTTCTTTAGCGTAAATGCCAGCAGGAACATGGTCAGGATCGCCTACAGCAAGACGGCCACCTTTCAGTAATGAAGCCCAATCGGTTTTCGCGTTAATGGCTACATCACCAATTTTACTGGCTTTCGGTGCAACGACCACAAGGCTGTTGCCGAGCAGCGTTTCGCGGGTGTCAGTTTTGATAGCATCTTTGCTTACTGCGTAATCCATCCATTTCTGGTCAGCAGAAATGAATAAATCAGCAGGAGCACCCGCTTCAATCTGGCGCGCAAGCGTTGAAGATGAGGCGAAAGAAGATGCGATTTCAACAGTCTTACCTTTCTGATATTGCGTAGCAATATCCTGCATCGCATTGGTTAAGGATGCCGCGGCGAAAACGGTAATTTTGCTGTTATCGGCAAATGCCTGCCCTGCCATTGTGACGCTCAACGCGGCACCTAATGCCAGACGTACCCATTGCTTAGCCATTTGTTACTCCACTTGGTTTCGTTATGTAGCGCATAATATAACGATGCTAAGGCGGAATTTACAGATCTTATCGGCAAGATGGGCGGAAAGTTTACCCACAGGAGAAGTTCAAGTGGCTGTGGCTACAATAAAAATATTGTCGCCAGCCCCAGGAATATAAAGAAACCACCGGTGTCGGTGATAGCGGTAATCAGCACGCTTGAACCGACAGCCGGGTCTTTGCCCAGACGCATCATGATCATCGGGATCAGCACGCCCATTAGCGATGCCACCAGCAGATTGAGTACCATCGCAAGCGTCATCACACCGCCCAACGCCATATCGTCGTAGAGCAGCCAGGTCACACATCCCATTACACCGCCCCAGATAATCCCGTTAAACAAGGCAACGCCCAGTTCACGTAACACTAAAAAGGAGAAGTTCCCCGGCTGGATATGTTGCAGCGCCAGCGCCCGCACAATCATGGTGATAGTCTGGTTACCGGTATTACCGCCGATACCTGCAACAATCGGCATCAGAGAAGCCAGTGCCACCAGTTGGGAAATGGTGTGTTCAAACAAGCCGATAACGCGTGAGGCGACAAACGCGGTACACAAATTTATTGCCAGCCACGCCCAGCGCGCTTTAACCGCTTTACTCACCGGGGCAAACACATCTTCTTCTGCGCTTAAGCCACCCATACGGCGCAAATCATTGTCGGTTTCTTCGTAAACCACATCAACGATCTCATCAATCGTCAGGCGACCAATCAGTTTGCCGCTGCTGTCGATGACCGCCGCACTGACTAAGTCATCACGTTCAAAGGTACGCGCCGCAACTTCGTCATTGTCTTCGGGAGCAAAGCAGGTTGGGTTGTCGTCCATCACGTTCATGACCAGCGTCTGCGGAGCATGCAGTAAGATGGTGGTTAACCCCAGCTCCCCAAGCAGCGTTTTATCCCGCGTGGTGACAAAAACTTTATCCGTGTTTTGCGGCACTTTGCCGCGTAAACGCAGGAATCGTTGTACCACCGCAAGCGTTACATCCGCCCGTACGGTGATCACTTCGAAATCCATAATCGCGCCAACACTGTGCTTTTCGTAGTGCAACACTTGCCTGACACGGACGCGTTGTTCCTGTGGCATGGTCGCCAGCAAACGCCCCATCAAGTCGCGAGGCAGATATTGCGCAAGGTAAATTTGGTCGTCGATATCCAATGGGCGAATGATATTGAGCAGCGCTTTATCGCTCATCCCTTCAATCAGGTCATCCCAAACAGTTTCCGAGGCTTCAATTAATATCTTGCCGCGCTGATCATCTTTGAGCAGTCGCCATAACGCATGGCGTTCTTCCGTCGGTAAGGCTTCCAGGACGTCAGCAAGATCGGCCGCGGGCAGTCTTGCCACAAGCGTGGCTACCTCTGAAATATCCTGTTCGGGAGTGTGGGCATCAGGTTGCGGCAACCTGCCCAGAATGCCTGTGGCAACGGCTTTATTGGTTAATAGAATTTGGAGGATGCGGGCTCGGTCTTGCGCACGTTGTTTAGTGCTGTACTTTGGAGTGACAGACATCTGGCAATATTCCCTGAGAACGACGAGCTAAGTTATAGTCCTTTCAAGCCCATAAAACAAAAAACCAGCCGATTAAGGCTGGTTTTATTGATCAGTTGACCGTTCGCGCGACGGCATCGCGCGAAGCATGCTCTCGCTCGTGGCCGGTTAACTCACCGAGTTGCCCGTGGCGCATTTCCAGTAACCGATCCGCATGAACAAAATAGTGATCGTCATGACTGATGGCAAAAATGGTTTTGCCCATTTGCTGCATTAGCGGCAATAGCGTCTGGTAGAACTCGCGACGGAAATGCGGGTCCTGGTCGGCGGCCCATTCATCTAACAAAATAATGTCGCGCTCTTCCGCTAACGCCAGCAGTAAGGCCACGCGTTTTTTCTGCCCTTTCGACAGTTTCAAATTGAGAATAGTGCCGTTTTCCAGCTCGAGCTTGTCGCTCATTTTCAGGCGCTCAATCCATTGCGTAACCAACTCTGGGTTAGCCTGTTCACCCTGCGGCCCGAGCAGGCGGTCAAACAACCAGACATCGGTGAACACCGCAGAAAACAGCTTGCGATAATCGTCCTGATTACCGGCATCAATCTTTTTACCGTCCAGATAAATAGCGCCAGATACTGGCTGATAAAGCCCGGTCAGCAGCATCGCCATGGTCGATTTTCCGCTACCGTTGCCGCCAATGAGGAACAACAATTCGCCACGTTCAATTTTGAGATTCAGCGGCCCAACGGAGAAGCTGTTGTCACCGTACTGGAACACCACATCGCGCATTTCGAGGGTTTGCCAGTGGGCAGGTTCAAGGCTTCGTGGGAATGCGGCATCGTAAGGTGCAAGATGGAATTTGTTCAGTTTGTTGAATGCCACCTGAGCGGTAAGTAACGTCGGTAATGCGCCAATCGCCGACAACATCGGCGTGCGTAAGAACAGAAGTGTCAGAGAAAACGTGGCGGCAACATTGGTATCAGACCAACCGAGGCTGTTTGCCATCCAGAACACCAGGCCAATCACGCCGAGCATCATAATATTCGACCAGTTCACCGCACTCAGATGGTAGGTATCCGCGCGAATAATATGGCTGCGATAATCGTTAGCATGAGGAATATAAGTGTCTTCATAGACGCGTTCAGCACGTTCGCGGTTTAAAGCCAGTTCTTTGCGCCCTTCAATCACGGTCTGGTAATCGTTGTAAAGCTGGTCTTCAATTTCGCGCAGTTGCGCAAGGTGCTTGTAAACTCGCGCCACCAACACATAGCCGCCATAGATGGTTACAGCGACCCAAATCGCCGTGACACCCAGCATTTTTGGTGACAGCCAGGCCAGATATGCCGCTGAACCAAAGGTCAAAATAATGCCCTGCACTAGTTCCGGCAGGCGCACAAAGGCAATGGTAATATTGCGCACATCACTGGTTAAACCCGCCAGCAGTGCCGCATTGCCGAGTTGTTCAACCCGTTCCACGTGCGTGTCCATCAGGCGTTTAATAAATTCACTACGCAGGCGGAACACAAAATGATGGCCGAGTGTGGTCAACGCCAGCTGCGAGCCTAATGTGACTGCCATTAATAGCAGTAATAAGCCAAGAAATTCGGGTAGCACCGAAAGAGAGAGATCGGGCGTTTCAATCAGCCGCAAATTAATAAAGGCAATTAAGCCGATACCTAACGCCGCGCTGAGCAGGCTTAATGCCATTACTGTCAAGAAAGGCCAGCGATACTGCCGGTAAACCACACGTAAAAGTTCCATCACTCACTACCCAAAATCGAAAACAGCGAGCAGTTTAAACGGCAATTACTGTACAGCAAGAATAATTCTTATTTATATTCGTGTTACCGGGTGCGGCGGAAAGTGAGATTGTAGCGAAACTCGTCAGTAGCAGGATGATGGCCCGGTTTAAGCGGTAAAATACCATGATAAAACAGCCTTGATGACCCGCCCCAAACCACGACATCACCGTGTTCGAGCATCACTCTTTTCAGCGGGTCATTGCGCTTAAGCCCACCAAACTGAAACACGGCGGGTAACCCAAGCGACACCGAAACAATTGGCTGTTGCAGATTTAGCTCATCTTTATCCTGATGCAGCGAAAGTTTAGCGCCCGGTGCGTAGCGGTTAACCAGGCAGGCATCAGGATTAAAATCAGGATACCCCGCAGCCTTTGATGCGGCATCGGACAACTGGCGAAAAACGGTCGGTATCGCGGGCCAGTGTTGTGACGTCAGCGGGTCAATCGGGGAATAGAGGTAGCCGTGAGCGTTAGTCGTCCAGCCGACTTCGCCGCAGTTGGTCATCGCCACCGACATCGTGTACCCGCCTGGCGTGACCATCTGGCGAAAGGGGGAAAATGCAGCAACTTCCTCAATTTGCGCGATAAGCAGCCGTGCATCCGCGCAGGCAAAGCGGCGCAAAATAACCGCGCCATCAGCCAACGGCTCTAGCCACGGTGCTTCATCGGCAAATAAATCGAGCATCACTCACTCCCCTGCTGTTCGGCTTCGATCTTAAGAAGTTGGCGTTTACGCTCAACGCCCCAACGGTAGCCAGAAATCGCACCGTCATTACGCACAACACGGTGGCATGGAATAATGACCGCCAGTTTGTTTGCGGCGCATGCTCCGGCCACTGCACGTACTGCCTGCGGCTTGCCGATGCGTTCGGCAATGTCGCGATAGCTCGCAGTCTGCCCAGCAGGGATGTCACGCAACGCCTGCCAAACTTGTTGCTGAAATGCGGTGCCCTGAATATCCAATGGCAAATCAAACTGCTGGCCTGGGCGCTCTAGTAAACTCACCACCTGCGCGACATTTTGCGCAAAGAGTTCGTCGCCTGCCATTAATGCAGAGTGCGGGAACAGCGTTTCCAGTTCGGCAATCAGCGTTTTGGCCTCGTTACCTAACAGTATGGCGCAAATACCTCGCTCGCTCTGCGCGACCAGAAACGCCCCCAAACGACATGACCCCACCACAAATTGAATCACGGTGCGGTCACCTCCATGGCGGTATTGTTTCGCCGTCATCCCTAAGACTTTATCCGCCTGCTGGTAATAGTTGCTTCCTGACTGAAAACCAGCGTCTAAAACAGCCCGTGTGACTGGCTCACCCTGGGCCAACTGCGCACGTAACCGTTTTGCCCGCAACGCCTTTTGCCACGCGTGAGGCGTTAGCCCGGTGACTTGTTTAAACAGACGATGAAAATGGAACGGGCTCATTGCTACTTGCGAAGCTAAGTCGGCAAGAACGATTGAATCGTTGCTGGCTTCAAGGATTCGGCAGGCCTGCGTGATGCGGTCAATACGTTGTTGCTCAGGCGCTTGTTTGTCCGGCTGGCAGCGTTTGCACGGGCGAAAACCGGCATCAACGGCGGCGTCAACGCTTTCAAAGAACAGCACATTTTTACGTAACGGATGACGCGCGCTGCAAGAAGGACGGCAGCAGATCCCGGTAGTTTTCACCGCAAAGACAAACTGCCCATCAGCGCGACTATCACGGGTTTCCACAGCCTGCCAGCGGCTTTCATCGTTGGCTTTATCAAAAAAATGATTCATGACTGGCTCCTGTATTTTGCTGTCATGGTATGACTTTGACAGTTTGAGGACGCTGGGAAACCCGCAATCTTGCTTTCTAATTTTACTCGCTAAGTAAGAAGGTTTTAAACTGAGGAGACATCCAGGTGGTGAAACTATCGCCCTCTTTGGTTATTAAATAAACCGCCAGCCCCTCTTTTTCAGCCACCTGTTTGGCTTTTTCAGTTCCAAGCACCATCAAACCAGTATCCCAACCGTCGGCTTCCATCGCCGTTGGTGAAATCACCGTCGCGGAAACTAATTTATGCTGAATCGGTTGGCCTGTTTGTGGGTCAATCACATGGGACAAACGCTTGCCATCAAGTTCATAATAATTGCGATAGCTGCCGGAGGTGCTTATCCCGTGCCCGTTGAGATCAACCACCGCCTGCACCGCGTTTTCGCGATCGGTCGGTTTCTGAATGGCGACGCGCCAGGCTTTGCCATCGGCATTCGTGCCACGCGTGACCACCGCCCCACCAACGGAAACTAAATAACGGCTGATGCCATTTTGTTCCATTAAACGCGCCAGATGATCGGCAGCATAACCCTCACCCATCGTGGAAAGATCAACATACAAACCCACAAGATCTTTCTGTAACCACTGTTTCCCGGCCTGGTTTATCACCGTGAGATGATGCAAACCGGTCAGCGCTTTCGCAGCATCAATCTGTGCCTGATTAGGCGTTTTTATCGGTTGTTTATCTGGGCCAAATCCCCACAGATTCACCAACGGACCGACGGTGATATCCATCGCGCCATCGGTCTTCGCGCCAATGCGCAAAGCCATAGTCACAATATCGCTCATTGCTTCAGCAACGGGGTAAGGTTCCGTCGAAGAGGACTGGTTAAAGCGCGATAAGGCAGAATCTTTTTTGTAGGTCGACAAGAGGCGATCGTCACCATCTAGCTGTGTCTGAATTTTTTCCCGCAGCTCAGTCTGTCTTGCATTATCCACACCCGCGAGACTTGCACGCCAGTATGTCCCCATGGTTTTGCCTTCCAGCACCATGCCAGTATTACCTTTTGCTGCTGGGTTATCGCAGCCTGCCAAAGCACCCAAAACTATGGCAAACAGGCCATAGCGTAATAATCGTAAGTCCATTGTTTCTCTCTCCTGTTTGAGCGCAAAAGGGTACACCAACTGGCAAAGAATTGGATTAAAAGTGAAGGATTGTTGAGAGTTCAGACATAAAAAAGGCGCCCTAAGGCGCCTTTTATAACGAACACTGCGAAAGCAGGAATTAGAACTGGTAAACCAGACCAACACCTACGATATCGTCAGTACCAATGCCAGCGGCTTTGGTGAACTCGTTCTCGTCCAACAGGTTGATTTTGTAATCAACATAGGTGGACATGTTTTTGTTGAAGTAGTAAGTCGCGCCAACATCAACATATTTCAGCAGGTCCTGGTCGCCGTAGTTGGTGGCGCCATTGTTGATGTCCTTACCTTTAGATTGCAGGTAAGCAATGGATGGACGCAGACCGAAGTCGAACTGGTACTGTGCAACTACTTCGAAGTTCTGTGCTTTATCAGCAAAACCGTAAGCGTCGGAGTCAGAGCTGCCGCCGAAACGAGTTGCGTTATAAGTCTGGGTGTACTGTGCAGCCAGGTAGACATTGTTGGCATCATATTTCAGGCCACCGGTATAAGTCTCAGCACGGTCGCCGTTACCATAGATACCAGCTTCGCTGTTCTGGTCAGCAGTACGTTTGGAAGAAGACATCGCTGCACCAGCACCGAAACCTGAACCCAGATCGTAAGTTACAGACATACCGTAAGCATCACCGTTCTGTTTCAGAACGCTGCGGCCGCCAAAGTCTTCACCGCTGGTGCTACCGTTTTTACCCTGGTATTGCAGAGCAAAGTTCAGGCCATCAACCAGACCGAAGAAATCGGTGTTGCGGTAAGTTGCAACGCCGTTAGCACGGGATTGCAGGAAGTTATCTGCACCATAAGTGTCGCCGCCAAATTCTGGCAGAACGTCGGTCCAGGATGTTACATCGTAAACTACGCCGTAGTTACGACCATAGTCGAAGGAACCATAATCGCTAACGCGCAGACCAGCAAACGCCACACGAGTCCATGCATTGTTTTCGCTTTCAGAGGTGTTGCCCTGAATCTGGTATTCCCACTGGCCGTAACCGGTCAGTTGGTCATTTACCTGAGTTTCGCCTTTGAAGCCCAGACGCATATAGGTCTGATCACCGTCAGCGCTTTTGTCGTCGGAGAAGTAATGTAAGCCATCTACTTTACCGTACAGATCTAATTTGTTGCCATCTTTGTTATAAATTTCGGCCGCATGAGCGGTGCCTGCTACCAGCAATGCTGGAACCAGGAGGGACAGTACTTTAACTTTCATGTTATTAACCCTCTGTTATATGCCTTTTTATATGCCACTGCTTACTGATTAATTTACTAATCAGTCGGCTAACCCATTCTCCAAAACAAATACAGATTAATCCAATCCGAATATGATACTAAAACCACAGAGATGTTTCATTTGTCTATATACGTGTTTCAAAATGTAAATATGATGGAACTTTTTTCCGCACAAAAAGACAATAATATAAGCACTAATCGTCAAAAAAATTAAAATAATAAACAAAATCAATTTGATGGATTAAATAAATATACGTAGCACTGAATGATAAAACACACTCAATATTTATATATAAAATAGCTCCCGCTATCATCATTAACTTTATTTATTACCGTCATTCAGCTTTGAATGTCTGTTTACTAGTATTTTGGACCGGATGCTTGCATCCGGTTTTTTTTACGCTTCTTTACGTAACTTTAATCATTTTGTGCTACTCCCTTCAAAAAATAACGTCTATTAACAAATTGCCGCTTCGCTTAGAGACAAATCTCACTTCTCATGCGGGAACTTTCTCAAAAAAGAAAACCTAAATAGACAATCATTTCATATTAAATAATTGTACAAATGAAATTAATTTGTACAAAAACACCGCAAAAGATTGGTTAAAATACACTCCGTTTAATGGCGTTATTTCGGCTAATTATCAACAGCCTGGAAATATCACGATTTCGAATTATACTCGTTGAGTTTTAAGACACAGACGATGACGCCAACGCCTGTTGCAGGTATTCTTAATCTGGATATGTTGGTTTACTTACTAACAGCTATAACGCCTGCTGGCTTGCCTTGCAGAGCAGTGGATTTTTTTAAGTGGCGAATGCTCGCCGGGTTGCGCGCTAACAATGAGTCAGTCAGACCGAATGATCCCTAATAAATTTTCGCTTATCCCCAGCAATATCACGCGCTTCTTCCTGCTATTGATAGTCGTGCTACTGGTTGCCATGGGGGTCATGGTGCAAAGTGCCGTCAACACTTGGCTCAAAGATAAAAGCTATCAGATTGTCGACATCACCCATGCGCTTCACAAAAGGGTCGATACCTACCGTTACGCTACCTGGCAAATCTATGACAACATCGCCGTCTCAACGGCGCCAGCAAGCGACGGCCTGCAAGAAACGCGTCTACGCCAGGATGTGTATTATTTAGAGAAGCCGCGTCGTAAAACCGAAGCCCTGATTTTTGGCTCACATGACAGCTCAACACTGGATATGACACAACGTATCTCTACTTATCTTGATACGTTGTGGGGTGCTGAAAACAGCCCATGGTCGATGTACTATTTAAATGGCCAGGATAACAGCATGATCCTGGTCTCGACCTTGCCACTTAAAGATCTTTCTTCCGGTCTTAAAGAAAGCG
The DNA here is from genome assembly GCF_001654835.1 of Buttiauxella gaviniae ATCC 51604. Classification (GTDB taxonomy): domain Bacteria; phylum Pseudomonadota; class Gammaproteobacteria; order Enterobacterales; family Enterobacteriaceae; genus Buttiauxella; species Buttiauxella gaviniae. The sequence continues at coordinate 253,715 of NZ_LXEP01000031.1, read as the reverse complement.
GCGTCGGTTCCATAGTCGATTCACGCCGCGCTGAAATGCTTCAGCAAGCAAACGCACTGGATGAGCGCGAAAGCTTCTCTCAACTACGCCATCTTGCGTGGCAAAACGGTTATTACTTTACCCTGCGAACAACCTTTAACCAGCCAGGCCACCTGGCAACGGTCGTAGCGTTTGATTTACCCATCAACGATTTGATTCCACCAGGGATGTCACTAGACAGCTTCCGTCTGGAAAATAACGATGCTCCAATGGCGGCTAACGGCATAGAAAAAGAAGATCCGGATAGCATCTCCATTAATTTTAATGGCGCGAAGATTGAAATAGCTTCCCCGCTTGCTACAACCCATATGCGGCTGGTCTGGCAGGTTCCTCTCGGCACTCTGCTGATGGACACCTTGCAGAATATTATATTACCTCTGCTACTCAATATCGGCCTGCTGGCGCTGGCGCTGTTCGGCTTCACCACTTTCCGCCAACAGGCAGCCCGTCCCGTAGAAGTGCAAAACGGCAACGGCGAATTACAAATTTTACGTGCACTTAACGAAGAAATTGTCTCGCAATTGCCACTAGGCCTATTGGTACATGACCTGGATTCAAATCGCACAGTTATCAGCAATAAAATTGCCGACCATTTGTTGCCACACCTTAATTTGCAAAACATCATTGCGATGGCCGATCAGCATCAAGGTGTAATTCAGGCAACTATCAATAATGAACTGTATGAGATTCGCCAGTTTCGCAGCCAGATTGCGCCGCGCACGCAGATATTTGTGATTCGCGACCAGGACCGCGAAATTCTGGTTAACAAAAAACTCAAGCAAGCTCAGCGTTTATATGAAAAAAACCAGCAGGGACGAATTACGTTCATGCAGCATATTGGTGAAGCGCTACAGCTACCGGTGAAAAATATCGCCGAACACGCCAGTGCACTAAATACTCCAGAGGGGCATGCAGTTGCCAATGAAGCCCAAAGCATTGTGCGCCTGGTGGATGAGATTCAGTTGCTGAACATGCTGGAAACCGATACCTGGAAAACTAATGCAACGCTGTTCGCAATCCAACCATTGATTGATGAAGTTGCACTTGAGATGTTGCCCATTATCAAGCGTAAAGGTTTGCAGCTGCTGATTAACAACCATCTGGCAGCAGATGAAGAGCGTCATGGCGACCGGGAAGCACTACGTAAAGTGCTGCAGTTATTGCTGCATTATTCGGTAACGACTACCCAAATTGGCAAAATCACCCTGGATATTAGTGAAGAAGAGTCCGGGCCTGACCGTCTACTATTCCGTATTTTGGATACCGGTGAAGGCATCAGTAGTGGTGAAGTCGATAATCTCCACTTCCCTTTCCTCAACGAAACCAGTGAAGATCGTTACGGGCATGCTAATGGATTAACATTCTATTTATGCGATCAGCTTTCACGCAAACTCGGCGGGCATCTGAATATCAAGACCCGTGAGGAAATTGGTACACGTTACAATTTGCACATCAGAATGACAGCCGAACCGCAGCAGGAAGAGCAGGAAGAGAAACTGCTCGATGATGTGGTGGCGATGATTGATATCACCTCCAATGAAGTCCGAAATATTGTCACTCGCCTGCTGGAAAACTGGGGCGCGCAGTGCATCACTCCGGATGAAAGACTGGCAAGTCAAGAGTTTGATATCTTCCTGACAGATAATCCGTCTAATCTTACATCTTCGGGTTTGCTTTTAAGCGATGATGAGAACGGAATGCGGAAGCTAGGCCCAGGCCAGTTCCGAGTTAACTTTAATATCAGTAATGCTATGCAGGATGCGGTGCTGCAGCTGATAGAAGAGCAACTGGCGCAAGAAGGTATTTCAGAATCACCATTGGGTGGCGATGAAAATGCACAACTTCATGCCAGCGGCTATTACGCGCTGTTTGTCGACACAGTACCGGAAGATGTTAGGAGATTGTATACTGAATCAGCGGCGCACGATTTCGCAGCATTAGCACAAACAGCTCACCGCCTGAAGGGAGTGTTTGCAATGCTCAATCTGGTACCCGGCAAGCAGTTATGTGAAACGTTAGAGCATCACATTCGTGAAAGTGATGCTACCAACATACAAAAATATACCAGCGATATTGACGCTTACGTCAAGAGTTTGCTGTAGCAAGGTAGCCTATTACATGAACAGTATGAACGTAATTATTGCCGACGACCATCCGATTGTCCTGTTCGGCATTCGTAAATCACTCGAGCAGATCGAGTGGGTGAATGTTGTCGGTGAGTTTGAAGATTCCACAGCGCTTATCAATAACCTGCCAAAACTTGATGCTCATGTTTTGATAACCGATCTCTCAATGCCTGGCGATAAATACGGCGACGGCATTACGCTTATCAAGTACATCAAGCGTCACTTCCCTAGCATTTCTATCATCGTTTTGACGATGAATAACAACCCAGCCATTTTGAGCGCGGTGTTAGAACTGGATATCGAAGGAATTGTGCTCAAGCAAGGCGCGCCAACTGATTTACCAAAAGCGCTGGCAGCACTGCAGAAAGGCAAAAAATTCACACCGGAAAGCGTATCTCGCCTGCTGGAAAAAATCAGCGCCGGCGGTTACGGTGACAAGCGTTTGTCTCCGAAAGAGAGCGAAGTTTTACGTCTGTTCGCCGAAGGTTTCCTGGTGACTGAGATTGCCCGCAAACTGAACCGCAGCATCAAAACCATCAGTAGCCAGAAGAAATCAGCAATGATGAAACTGGGTGTGGAAAATGACATTGCGTTGCTGAACTATCTTTCGTCGGTAAGTCTGTCTCCGGCCGACAAAGACTAATTCAATGTCGGATGACGCTGCGCTTATCCGACCGACAAGAAAGCAATCGTAGGGTGGATTAGCGTAAGCGACATCCACCATTTTTTTATCTGCCGCTACGCACCCTTGCAGCATACAGATCGACCGTCGTTTTCAGAATATCCAGCGTGACCGGTTTCGACAGGCAGCTATCCATTCCCGACTCAATACAGCGTTGTTTCTCTTCTGCCAGCGCATTTGCCGTCACCCCCACCACCGGCAAAGTCAAACCGAGCTGACGAATCCGTTGTGTCAGACGATAACCATCCATATTCGGCATGTTGACGTCGCTCAGCACAATATCAATGTGATTTTTACTCAACACATTCAATGCATCGACACCGTCGTTTGCCGTTTTACATTGATAACCCAACGATCCCAACTGATCTGCCAGCAAACGTCGGTTGATAGGATGATCATCGACAACAAGAATCATCATATCGTCATTTTTTTCATTGCTATCAACGGCTACCGGTTGGGTGGAGTCGGTCCCTGGCAGATTAACCGTAATGCTGTAAATGCGCCCAAGGAGCAGCAATAAATCATGGGGTGCTGCGAGGCTATGTAACCAGCAACCCGGTGAGGCTTCAATTGGGATCCCGATATGGCGACGGCAGAAGATAATGGCGCCGCGCCCTTCCCAGGCTTTTTCCAGCTCATCATCGGTTATTAAAATATCGTCGTTATCCGGCCTCTGACCCTGATACTGCCGAACATCGATTTGGTTTCGAGCAAGCACAGACTCGAGATATTTACTCAGCGAAGCATTACGCACCGCCAGCCAGCAGCGTTTATTAACCAACCCTTCGACCTGGGATTGCTCGGCGTATTTTGCAGCGTATAAAGGAATACGGATCGTAAACTGGCTACCCATCCCCACTTCAGTATCTACGGCAATATCACCATCCATCATGCTAATTAGCTTCTCGCAGATGGCCAGCCCAAGCCCTGTACCCTGGAAGTTGTGCTGCACGCCTGTGCCCACCTGGAAGAATGGGTCAAATAAGCGCGTGACTTCTTTAGCCGGGATACCCACGCCGGTATCACGCACACGCCAGGAGAGGTAGTCCCCTTCCACACTGACGTGAAGAACAATACAGCCAATATCGGTAAATTTGATGGCGTTACTGAGCAAGTTGGAAATGACCTGCTGCAAACGCATTGGGTCGCCTTGCAGCGTTAACGGCACATCCGGTTCGATAAAACAGTACAGTCCGAGCTGTTTACGCACCACTAGCGGCAGGTAGTTTGCGGTGATATGGCTCATCACTTCACGTGGTGAGAACTCATGCGGCTCTATTTTTAACTGCTCTGATTCAATTTTTGAGAAGTCGAGAATATCGCTGATGATTTTCAGCAACAGGCTCGATGAGTTGTTCATCGCCGTCACCAGGCGATCGACCCCTTTCGGTAGCTCTTTAGTCTGCAATAAATCCAGGTTACCGATGATGCCATATAGCGGTGTGCGCAGTTCGTGGCTCACGGTGGCTAAGAACATAGATTTTGACTGGCTCGCCTGCTCTGAGGCTTGTGCCATTTCCTGGAGCGACTCTTCCATCTTGACGCGCGCACTGACATCCACCAGCACACAAATTGCGACGTTTTCATTACGATAACGCGAATGGACAAAGCTAATCTGCAAGTTGGTGTGGCTACTGGTCAACACATCGACAAAGTTAACCTGCTGGCCACAGATAATTTGCGTTAACCGCTGTCGGTCTTCATGTGTCAGCATATTGAGATAATTGTGCGCCAGTTCGTTACTCAGAATGTTTGTCCCATCCTGAGTGCGCAAAATACAGATACCGACCGGCGCTGAGGCGACAATTTTACGGTTGAACTGCTCGTGCTCTTCGAGGCGCAGGGCATCATTTTCCGCCGGAATAAAGATCCGTTTTTCATACATACGCGCCAGAGTAAACAGCACAACTCCAACCAGGATATTCAGCAGCACCGCATTGAGAATCAACATGCGAATGCGTTCCAGCACCATATCCACAGGTACGGAGTACACCACGCTCATCGATGACGGCGGCAAGTTTTTCTTGAGAATAAATTGCTTATATCCGGCGGTATAGCCAAACCAGGAACGTTCCTGAAGCCATTTTTCATCAGGCTGAATGTTTGCTTCCGGGCCGGTAAGTGAAATCAATGGATGGCTATTTTCATCGAGAATTGTCACGCCAATTGGCATTGAACCCGGTGAAAGGAAGTTCTCCATACGAATGGTTTGCTCAACCCCCAACAGAGCCTGCAAGCGGTTAGCCAGATACACCGGCGTAAGAGTATAGAAATACCCGACTCCTGGGCGTGAACCCTGACCAATCCAGTAAATACTATTGCTGCGCTCATCCTGTGGTGCATTGCGATATTTCATGATGCGCTCATGCAGCGTTTTCAACGCTTTTTCACGCTCAAGGGGCATTTCACGTAGGCCGAAATCCGCCATGCAAAGATTGTCACCGCCAATTAAAAAGACGCGATTGAGATCGTAGGCCGCCGAGAAATTGTCTCGCCAATAGCGTAAAAACCACGCCAGGGATTGCAAAGATGAACGCCAGGTTGAGCTGACAGCTGAACAGTCAGAGTCGGGGAACAACGGCATGAAACTCGGTGGGTCGACTCTGTTGTCATCATTTTCCACCGACGGCAACACGCCATTAGCGGCGGTCAGACGATTTTCCGCAATGTACTTGAGCTCTTTCACCACATCAGACGTACGCTGGATATAACGCTGAGCCTGGTCAAAGCTGATATTAAATTCCTGGCGAATTTCTGACTCTTTTTCGTGTAGGGCATTCATGATGTAGAACACCGAAAAGAGCGCAATCAGCAGCCAAAGCAATAAAGCCAGTGCCCGAAACAGGTAGCGGGAGACTTTTAGTGTGGCGCGAAAGGAGACAAGATATTTCAAATTGAGCCTGGTCGTGGAAATAGCAAAACTTTGGATGCCGTTAAGGTAGCCGCAAAAATGGCAGCCCGCAACGGCAAACCGGTAAGGTTTATCGCGATCGATACCTACAAATTGCCGTGGCGGGCGCCTGTATTTATCCGATCGCGAGGTATTACTTTCAGAACTTTTCGATAACCTTGAAGTGCATCAACACCAGTGTCATATCCGGAGAGAACAGATCGTACTCTTCAAAAAAGCGTTTATGCTCGTTACGCCAGTACGCCAGCGTGCGGTCACCTTCACCTTCTGCCAGAGCGTGGGCTTCGCCCACCTGTTCAAAAGTAGTCATTTCCGTGGTGGTCAGTTCAATCGCGCAAACCGGCTTATTCTTGCCATCTACCACCACAAAGATATCGCCTGGCTGGGCAATACCCTCGCCATCCAGATTAGCGCAGGTGGCTGTTTTCACGCCATCGAGCACTAATTTAACCAGTTCGTCCGCCTGTTTTTCTGTATCACCAAACGCCCAGCGTTCTACATCTTCATACTTCTCAGGAATAGCCATTGAATTACCTTATGAGTTAAACCAAGCCTAACTTGATATTAAAATAAAAAACGCCCGATGCAATAAATGCATCGGGCGTTATGAGTCATATCAAACAACAAAATTCAGATTATTCGTCTGCTTCGTCGTCTGCTTCATCAGAAGCGTTGTCATCAACGTCTGCTTCAGGTGCGATTTCGTCATCACCTTCCGCAACGGTACCGTCGATAGCATCCAGTTCTTCTTCATCAACCGGTTCTGCAACACGTTGCAGGCCCACCACGTTTTCATCATCCGCAGTACGGATAAGAATAACGCCCTGTGTGTTACGGCCAACGACACTCACTTCAGAAACGCGAGTACGAACCAGAGTACCAGCATCGGTAATCATCATAATCTGGTCAGTATCTTCCACCTGTACCGCGCCAACAACACTGCCGTTACGCTCGGTCACTTTGATGGAAATAACGCCCTGAGTCGCACGTGACTTAGTCGGATACTCATCAGCCGCGGTACGTTTACCATAACCATTCTGCGTCACGGTCAGGATAGAACCTTCGCCGCGCGGAATGATCAGGGAAACGACTTTGTCTTCACCCGCAAGCTTAATACCGCGAACACCTGTAGCAGTACGGCCCATGGTACGAACGGCGTCTTCTTTGAAGCGCACCACTTTACCCGCAGCCGAGAACAACATCGCTTCGTTACTACCGTCGGTCAAATCAACACCAATCAGCTCATCACCCTCGTTGAGGTTGACGGCGATGATGCCCGCAGAGCGTGGACGGCTGAAGTCGGTCAACGCAGTTTTCTTGACGGTACCGCTAGCGGTCGCCATGAACACGTTAACGCCTTCGGCATACTCACGTACCGGCAGGATCGCGGTAATACGTTCGTTCGCTTCCAGTGGCAGCAGGTTCACAATTGGACGGCCACGCGCACCACGGCTCGCTTCCGGCAACTGATAAACCTTCATCCAATACAGACGACCACGGCTGGAGAACAGCAAGATGGTGTCGTGAGTATTGGCAACCAACAGACGGTCGATGAAATCTTCTTCTTTAATTCGTGCTGCGGACTTACCTTTGCCACCACGACGTTGTGCTTCGTAGTCGGTCAGCGGTTGATATTTCACATAGCCCTGGTGGGACAGAGTCACAACCACATCTTCGCGGTTGATCAAATCTTCAATGTTGATATCAGAGGTATTTGCAGTGATCTCAGTACGACGTTTGTCGCCGAACTGATCGCGCATGGCAACCAGCTCTTCGGTGATCACTTCCATCAGACGTTCAGCGCTGCCCAAAATGTGCAGCAACTCAGCGATCTGCTCCAGCAGCTCTTTGTACTCGTCAAGCAGTTTTTCGTGCTCAAGGCCAGTCAGTTTCTGCAAACGCAGATCCAGAATTGCCTGAGCTTGTTGCTCGGTCAGGAAATATTGACCATCACGAATACCGAATTCTGGCTCCAGCCACTCAGGGCGCGCAGCATCATCGCCTGCACGTTCCAGCATGGCAGAAACATTGCCCAGCGCCCATGAACGGGCAATCAGGCCAGCTTTCGCTTCTGCTGCATTCGGAGAATGACGAATCAGTTCGATAATCGGGTCGATGTTCGCCAGAGCGATCGCCAGACCTTCAAGGATGTGTGCACGGTCGCGTGCTTTGCGCAGTTCGAAAATAGTACGACGAGTAACAACCTCACGACGGTGACGCACGAACGCAGAAAGAATATCTTTCAGGTTCATGATCTTCGGCTGGCCCTGGTGCAGCGCAACCATGTTGATACCGAAGGACGTTTGCAGTTGAGTCTGAGAATAAAGGTTATTCAGAACCACTTCGCCCACTGCATCGCGTTTGATTTCGATAACAATGCGCATACCGTCTTTATCAGACTCGTCACGCAGAGCGCTAATGCCCTCAACGCGTTTGTCTTTCACCAGTTCAGCGATTTTCTCAATCAGGCGTGCTTTGTTAACCTGGTATGGAATTTCATGAACGATGATGGTCTCACGACCTGTTTTCGCATCTGCTTCAACTTCTGCACGGGCGCGAATGTAAATTTTGCCACGGCCGGTGCGGTACGCTTCTTCAATGCCACGACGGCCATTGATGATAGCGGCAGTTGGGAAGTCTGGGCCTGGGATGTGTTCCATCAACCCTTCAACGGTAATCTCTTCGTCTTCAATAAACGCCAGACAGCCGTTGATAACTTCAGTGATGTTATGAGGCGGGATGTTAGTTGCCATGCCTACTGCGATACCGGATGAACCGTTAACCAGCAAGTTAGGAATTTTGGTCGGCATAACATCAGGAATGCGCTCGGTTCCGTCGTAGTTATCGACGAAATCTACCGTGTCTTTTTCGAGATCGGCCATCAGTTCGTGAGCGATTTTCGACATACGGATTTCCGTATAACGCATCGCCGCGGCGGAGTCACCGTCCACAGAACCAAAGTTACCCTGGCCATCTACCAACATGTAACGCAATGAGAATGGCTGCGCCATACGCACGATAGTGTCATAGACAGCGGTATCACCATGAGGGTGATATTTACCGATTACGTCACCAACAACACGGGCGGATTTTTTGTACGCTTTATTCCAGTCATTGCCCAATACGTTCATGGCGTAAAGTACGCGACGGTGTACCGGCTTGAGTCCATCGCGGACATCTGGCAGTGCGCGGCCGACAATAACCGACATCGCGTAATCCAGATATGAGCTCTTTAGCTCTTCCTCAATGTTGACCGGTGTAATTTCTCTGGCAAGGTCGCTCATGTATCCGCTATCCCTCTACTGTGTCCCGGATTCAAAGGTCGCAAATTATAACACAATCGCCCTACTTTGGGGAAACCACAACATGGTTGCCGAATGGTTTATTCACAGACATTGACTGATATACTCCCGCCACGAAACGAACAAGGAGTGAGTAGCCCCATGAATGCCGAAAACCAGCCGGTTATCCAGAACGTCGACCATGATGAAATCGCCAAATTCGAAGCCGTAGCTTCACGCTGGTGGGATCTTGAAGGCGAATTTAAGCCTCTCCATCGCATCAACCCGCTGCGTTTGGGTTATATCAGCCAACGCGCAGATGGGTTGTTTGGTAAAACGGTGCTTGATGTCGGCTGTGGCGGTGGGATTCTGGCAGAGAGCATGGCGCGCGAAGGCGCTAATGTGACCGGGTTGGATATGGGTTTCGAGCCATTACAGGTTGCTAAGCTCCATGCGCTGGAAAGCGGTATTAAGGTGGATTACGTTCAGGAAACCGTTGAGCAGCACGCGGAAAAATTTGCCGGGAAGTATGACGTCGTCACCTGTATGGAAATGCTCGAGCACGTGCCGGATCCGAAATCTGTCGTCACTGCCTGCGCGAAATTAGTAAAACCGGGTGGCCACGTCTTTTTCTCCACTCTTAACCGTAATGGCAAATCCTGGTTGATGGCGGTGGTAGGTGCTGAATACATCCTGCGCATGGTGCCAAAAGGCACGCACGACATTAAGAAATTCATCAAGCCTGCGGAATTACTCTCTTGGGTTGACGACACCCCACTGCGCGAACGCCACATCACAGGGTTACATTTCAACCCGCTGACCAATACGTTCAAACTTGCACCAGGTGTCGATGTTAATTACATGCTGCATACAAAAGCTGAAAAATGATTTGTATCCATAAGCCAGATTGATGAAAATTGCGCGGTATCAAACCGCGCACTTATCAATGAAGTTTAAGAAATCAGCACTCGATCAAAAATATCATTTTTTTTGCATCCCATTGACAATTGTCACAGGCCTTATGTGACGTGGACTTAGCGAAATTCCGCTTGTCACAACCTTAAATCCGTCTCGAAATCAATACTTGTTCTCAGCCGATTAGTTACTAGAATACTCACCATATAGTGATCAAGTAATCCACAACCCCCTACATATAGTATTTATCCACAAGGTTAGCCACTAGAGGCCAACTGTGGATAAACGGGGCATTTTTCATTTCACGGACAGGTACAAACGCACATGAATCAGAGTCTGCTGGTTACAAAACGTGACGGTCGCACTGAGCGTATCGATCTGGATAAAATCCATCGAGTTCTGGATTGGGCCGCCGAAGGCTTAAATAACGTATCCGTATCACAGGTTGAACTGCGCTCGCACATCCAGTTTTATGACGGCATCAAAACCTCTGACATTCATGAAACCATCATCAAAGCAGCGGCCGATTTAATCTCTCGCGAAGCGCCTGATTACCAGTATCTGGCTGCGCGCCTGGCTGTGTTCCATCTGCGCAAAAAAGCTTACGGTGAGTTCGAGCCGCCTAAACTCTATAACCATGTCGTGAAAATGGTAGAGATGGGCAAATACGATCAACATCTGCTGGAAGACTACACGGAAGAAGAGTTCAAGCAGATGGACGATTACATCGACCATGAGCGCGACATGAGCTTCTCCTACGCGGCTGTAAAACAGCTCGAAGGTAAGTATCTGGTTCAGAACCGTGTCACCGGCGAAATCTACGAAAGTGCACAGTTCCTTTATATTCTGGTTGCCGCGTGTCTGTTCTCCGGCTATCCGCGTGAAACCCGTCTGAGCTACGTGAAACGTTTTTACGATGCGGTTTCCTTGTTCAAAATTTCTCTGCCTACGCCAATTATGTCAGGCGTGCGCACCCCTACTCGCCAGTTCAGCTCTTGTGTACTGATCGAGTGCGGCGACAGTCTGGACTCCATCAACGCCACTTCCAGCGCGATTGTGAAGTATGTTTCCCAACGAGCAGGCATCGGCATCAACGCCGGTCGTATCCGTGCGCTGGGTAGCCCAATTCGCGGCGGTGAAGCGTTCCACACTGGCTGTATCCCGTTCTACAAACACTTCCAGACCGCAGTGAAATCCTGTTCTCAGGGCGGCGTGCGTGGCGGTGCTGCGACACTGTTCTACCCAATGTGGCACCTGGAAGTTGAAAGCCTGCTGGTACTGAAAAACAACCGTGGTGTTGAAGGCAACCGCGTCCGTCATATGGACTACGGTGTGCAAATCAACAAACTGATGTACACCCGTTTGCTCAAAGGCGAAGACATCACACTGTTCAGCCCGTCTGACGTTCCAGGTCTGTATGACGCATTCTTTGCCGACCAGGAAAAGTTCGAGCAGCTGTACACCAAATACGAAAAAGACGACAGCATCCGTAAGCAACGTGTGAAAGCGGTTGAGCTGTTCTCACTGATGATGCAAGAGCGTGCCTCAACTGGCCGTATCTACATTCAGAACGTTGACCACTGCAACACCCACAGCCCGTTTGACCCGGCTATCGCGCCAGTTCGCCAGTCTAACCTGTGCCTGGAAATCGCGCTGCCGACCAAACCACTGAATGACATCAACGACGAAGACGGTGAAATTGCACTGTGTACGCTATCTGCATTCAACCTGGGTGCTATCGAAAGCCTGGATGAGCTGGAAGAATTAGCGATTCTGGCTGTGCGTGCTCTGGATGCGCTGCTGGATTACCAGGACTACCCAATCATTGCCGCTAAACGCGGTGCGATGGGTCGCCGTACTCTGGGTGTGGGCGTGATTAACTTCGCTTACTACCTGGCGAAGAATGGCGTTCGTTACTCCGACGGCAGCGCCAACAACCTGACGCACAAAACCTTCGAAGCGATTCAGTATTACCTGCTGAAAGCCTCAAACGAACTGGCGAAAGAGCAAGGCCCTTGCCTGTGGTTCAACGAAACCACCTACGCAAAAGGCATTCTGCCAATCGACACCTATAAGAAAGACCTGGATGTGATCAGCAATGAGCCGCTGCATCTGGATTGGGAAGCGCTTCGTGAGTCAATCAAGACCCACGGCCTGCGTAACTCAACACTTTCTGCTTTGATGCCGTCTGAAACCTCTTCACAGATTTCTAACGCTACCAATGGTATCGAACCACCGCGCGGCCATATCAGCATTAAAGCGTCAAAAGACGGTATCCTGCGCCAGGTTGTGCCAGATTACGAAACGCTGAAAGACAACTATGAGCTGCTATGGGACCTGCCGAATAATGACGGTTACCTGCAATTAGTGGGTCTGATGCAGAAGTTTATCGACCAATCGATCTCTGCAAACACCAACTACGACCCAACGCGCTTCGCGTCTGGTAAAGTGCCGATGCAGCAGTTGCTGAAAGATTTGCTCACTGCTTATAAATTCGGTGTTAAAACGCTTTATTATCAGAACACCCGCGACGGTGCGGAAGATGCGCAAGACGACCTGGCGCCTTCAATCCAGGACGATGGCTGCGAAAGCGGCGCATGTAAAATCTAACTTAAAATCCCCTCACCTAGCTGAGGGGATTTTTTCGACGCATTACAGGATTTAACCTCATGGCTTACACCACTTTTTCACAGACGAAAAACGATCAGCTTGCAGAACCGATGTTCTTTGGCCAGTCGGTTAACGTGGCTCGCTACGATCAGCAAAAATATGACATCTTCGAAAAGCTGATTGAAAAGCAACTCTCCTTCTTCTGGCGTCCGGAAGAAGTGGACGTTTCCCGTGACCGTATCGACTATCAGGCGCTGCCCGATCACGAAAAACACATTTTCATCAGCAACCTGAAATACCAGACTCTGCTGGACTCCATTCAGGGCCGCAGCCCGAACGTGGCTCTGCTGCCGCTGATCTCCATTCCTGAGCTGGAAACCTGGGTTGAAACGTGGGCGTTTTCCGAAACTATCCACTCACGCTCTTACACCCACATCATCCGTAATATCGTTAACGATCCGGCGATTGTGTTTGACGATATCGTCACTAACCAGGAAATCTTAAAGCGCGCAAAAGATATCTCCGGTTACTACGACCGTCTGATTGAGATGACAAGCTACTGGCATCTGCTGGGTGAAGGTACGCACAACGTTAACGGCAAAACCGTGACCGTGAACCTGCGTGCGCTCAAGCGCCAACTCTATTTGTGCCTGATGAGCGTGAATGCGCTGGAAGCGATTCGCTTCTACGTCAGCTTCGCTTGTTCCTTCGCATTCGCCGAGCGCGAACTGATGGAAGGCAACGCGAAAATCATCAAACTGATTGCCCGTGACGAAGCGCTGCACCTGACCGGGACTCAGCATATGCTGAACCTGATGCGCTCCGGTGAAGACGATCCTGAAATGGCAGAAATCGCCCAGGAATGCCGCCAGGAATGCTATGACCTGTTCGTACTGGCCGCCGAGCAAGAGAAAGAGTGGGCAAGCTACCTGTTCCGCGACGGTTCGATGATCGGTCTGAACAAAGATATTCTATGCCAGTATGTTGATTACATTACCAACATCCGTATGCAGGCAGTCGGCCTGGATTTGCCATTCAAGACGCGTTCAAACCCAATCCCATGGATTAACGCATGGTTGGTTTCTGACAACGTGCAGGTCGCACCGCAAGAAGTAGAAGTGAGTTCTTATCTGGTAGGTCAGATTGATTCGAACGTTAACACCGACGATTTAAGCGATTTCCAGCTGTAATTTATGAGCCGCATTACGCTACGAATCACCGGAGCACAACTCCTGTGTGAAGAAGAACATCCTTCTTTGCTGGCGACACTGGAATCCCACCAGGTCGCCGTGGAATATCAGTGCCGGGAAGGTTATTGCGGCTCCTGCCGCATCCGTCTGACGGCAGGCGAAGTGAAGTGGCTTACCGAACCGCTGGCGTTTATCCAGCCCGGTGAAATACTGCCCTGCTGCTGCCAGGCGCAGGGCGATATTGAGATAGAGCTGTAAAAAAACCTCCCGCTGGAGGTTTTTTATTTTCTGGGATTACTGACCTTCCCGCGCTTTCATTTCCTGGTGATGTTTGTTTTCACCCACCATCACCACCAGCAGTAGAATCACGGCCATAATACTGCCGCCTATCATCACCATAAAGCCGCCGTCCCAGCCGAAGAAATCAACGGTATATCCGACAATGGCACTCGCGGCGACCGACCCACCGAGGTAGCCGAACAAGCCAGTGAAGCCCGCTGCCGTTCCCGCGGCTTTTTTCGGTGCCAGTTCCAGCGCGTGCAGGCCAATCAGCATCACCGGTCCGTAGATCAGGAAGCCAATCACAATCATACATGCCATATCCACGCCCGGATTTCCCGGCGGGTTCAGCCAGTACACAATGGTCGCAATCGTCACCAGAATCATAAAGAACACACCAGTAGCACCGCGGTTGCCTCTGAACACTTTGTCCGACATCCAGCCACACAGCAGCGTGCCAGGGATCCCAGCGTATTCATAAAGGAAATAAGCCCAGGATGATTTATCCAGCGCGAAGTGCTTCACTTCTTTCAAATACGTTGGCGACCAGTCGAGAATGCCGTAACGCAGCAAGTAGACAAAAACGTTAGCAATGGCGATGTACCACAGCAGGCGGTTAGGGAAAACGTACTGCATGAAGATCTGTTTAGCCGTCAGTTCCTCTTCCGTTTTGTCGTTGTAGTCGTCCGGGTAATCGTTTTTGTACTCTTCGATTGGCGGCAAGCCGCAGGATTGCGGGGTATCGCGCATTAATGCAAAGGCAATCAATGCCACCAGAATCGCCGCAAAGGCTGGCATATAAAGTGCCGCATGCCAGTCGTTAAACCACGCCATCCCGAGTAAGAACAGCAACGGCGGCAAACCCCCACCCACGTTATGTGCGCAGTTCCAGACAGAAACAATTCCGCCACGCTCTTTCTTGGACCACCAGTGCACCATGGTGCGCCCACACGGCGGCCAGCCCATGCCCTGGAACCAGCCACATAAGAACAGCAGCACAAACATAACTGCGATGCTCGATGTCGCCCATGGCACAAATCCCATGAATAGCATGACTAACGACGCCAGAATTAAACCGGCGGGTAAGAAAACTCGCGGATTAGAGCGGTCAGAAACCGACCCCATGATGAATTTTGAAAAGCCGTAGGCGATAGAAATACCAGAAAGCGCGAATCCTAAATCCCCTCGCGAGAAACCTTGCTCAATCAAGTAGGGCATCGCCAGGGTGAAGTTTTTACGCACCAGATAGTAGGCCGCGTAACCGAAGAAAATACCCATAAAGATTTGCCAGCGCAGGCGTTTATAAGTTGGATCTATGTGCTCGCTTTTCAGCCGTGGCTGATGGGCGGTAGGTTTGAAAATGCTCAGCATAAATGCCTCCGTGGCAGGTTTTATCAGGCAATGTTCTTTTGCGAGCGCATGGTAAGAATTATCCCGTCTGGTTAGTGTGAAACACCCCGCAAATTATTACATTTTTATTACAAACTATCGAAATAGTGCATGACATCACACTTCACTTTCGATTTATGCTCGAATTTGCTCGATATCAAACATTGATAATCTTTTCTGTGGCTGAATAGCGTTCAAGAGGTTCTTTCCAGGAGAAGCGCATGAACGCGGATAGCAAAGAAAGGGATGTCATTATTATTGGTGGAGGTGCAACGGGTGCCGGGATTGCCCGCGACTGTGCGCGACGCGGGTTACGCACGCTACTACTGGAAAGGCATGATATCGCCACCGGTGCGACAGGCCGAAACCATGGCTTACTCCACAGCGGTGCGCGATACGCCATGACAGATAGCGAATCAGCCCGCGAGTGTATTGAAGAAAACCGCATCCTTAAACGCATTGCTCGCCACTGTATTGAGCGCACAGACGGGTTGTTTATCACCCTTCCTGAAGATGATTTAGCCTTGCAGAGCATGTTTATTGCTGCGTGCCAGGACGCCGGAATCAATGCTCAACAGCTCGATCCTAAAGAAGCATTACGGATAGAACCTGCGGCCAATCCTGCGCTTATCGGTGCGGTTCGCGTGCCGGATGGAACTGTCGACCCCTTCCGCCTGACCGCCGCCAATATGCTCGATGCCAGAGAACATGGCGCAGAAATTCTTACCGGGCAGGAGGTTACCGGGTTGATTCGCCAGGGCAGTCGCGTAACGGGTGTCAGGGTCTACAACCACCAGAGCCATCAACGCCACGATTTATATGCAAATATCGTCGTGAATGCTGCCGGGATCTGGGGGCAGCGTATCGCTGAATATGCTGATTTAAGTATTCGTATGCTGCCTGCAAAAGGCTCGTTGCTGATACTCGGGCATCGCATCAACAATATGGTGATCAACCGCTGCCGCAAACCTGCTGATGCCGATATTCTGGTGCCCGGCGATACCATTTCGCTGATTGGTACCACGTCAACACCTGTTGAGTACGACCAAATCGACAATATGCGCGTCACACCGCAAGAGGTCGATATCCTGATTCGTGAAGGGTCTAAACTTGCGCCCAAACTCGCAGCCACCCGCATTTTGCGTGCCTATGCTGGCGTTCGCCCACTGGTTGCCAGCGATAACGATCCGAGCGGGCGCAACGCCAGCCGGGGGATCGTATTGATGGATCACGCAAAGCGTGACGGAATGGACGGCTTTATCACCATCACTGGCGGCAAACTCATGACCTATCGCCTGATGGCTGAATGGGCCACCAATGCGGTGTGCGAAAAACTCGGTCATTCCAGCCCCTGCACCACCGCAACCGTCCCGCTTCCTGGTTCAGGAAGCTCGCAAGAAGAGACACTCAGTAAAGTCATTTCGCTACCGCCAACCATCCGCCGCTCTGCTGTCTGGCGCCACGGCGATCGTGCTGAACAACTTCTGGCGGGCGACCGCCTGAGCAACAGCCTGGTTTGCGAATGTGAAGCGGTAACGGCCGGTGAAGTTCGCTACGCGGTCAATAAACTGGCTGTCGCCAATCTTGGCGATTTACGCCGTCGAACCCGCGTAGGAATGGGTACCTGCCAGGGTGAGTTATGCGCCTGTCGCGCCGCCGGTTTATTACAACGTTTTGGCACGTCATCGCCTGCGCAATCGCTCGACCAGTTATCGCTTTTTCTCAATGAACGCTGGAAAGGGATCCGCCCTATTGCCTGGGATGATGCGCTGCGAGAAAGCGAATTTACCGCTTGGGTGTACCAGGGGTTGTGCGGGCTAAAAAAAGGAACGCCACAATGAAATTCGACAGCCTGATTATTGGCGGTGGACTCGCCGGACTGGTGTGCGGTATCCGTCTGGCGGAAGCGGGGCTGCGTTGCGCTATCGTCAGTCGCGGGCAAAGCGCACTTCATTTTTCGTCAGGATCGCTGGATTTACTGGCGGAGTTGCCCGATGGCACTCCGGTAAACTCTCCCCTGGATGCACTGGCAGCATTAAAACTGCAGGCACCAGAACATCCTTATAGTCTGATGGGGGCGCAAAACGTACAGCGTTTCGCGATGGAGAGTGAAGCGCTGCTGGCCCGTTGCCATATCACACTTACGGGCAGCTATAAGCAGAACCACCAGCGTATTACGCCGCTTGGAATTGAACGTGCAACGTGGCTTAGCCCAATGGAAATCCCCGTAGCACCCCTTCCGTGGAAACACATCACGGTAGTCGGTATTGCCGGTTTTCTCGATTTTCAGCCAGAACTTGTCGCTGGTTCACTGGCAGAAAACCACATCAATGTGAAAACCGCGGAACTGACACTTCCCGCACTGGACACGTTACGCAATAACCCCAGCGAGTTCCGCGCTGCCAATATCGCCCGCGTACTGGATATGCCAGAACAACAACGCCTGCTTATTGATGAGCTTAAAACGCTGGCGCATGACACTGATGCCCTGTTCCTTCCGGCATGCCTCGGGAGTGAAGATGATAAAGCCTGGCAGGCGGTAAGCCGTGAATTACCCTGCCCGATTCGCCTGTTACCCACACTTCCCCCTTCGGTGCTCGGTATGCGGTTGTATCACCAGTTGCGCCGCCGTTTTCAGCAGCTCAACGGGATAATGATGCCCGGTGACGCCGTGGTGAGGACGGAAACACAGCTGCAAAATATCAGTGCGATTTTCACCCGCAACCACGCAGAAGTCCCGCTGCGGGCAAACCATTATGTCCTCGCCAGCGGCAGCTTTTTCAGTAACGGCCTTGAGGCAAAATTCAGCGGCATACGCGAACCCGTTTTTGGCCTCGATATCTGCGCCCCAGCCGAGCGTGAAGCGTGGTGCAAAGAGGACTTTTTCAGCCCGCAGCCGTATTTGCAGGCAGGTGTTGCCGTTGATAAGCATTTCCACCCTGCCCGCGCCGGGCAACGTATCGAAAACCTTTACGCCATCGGTTCGGTACTGGCCGGGTTCGACCCGCTGCAACAAGGTTGCGGCGCGGGTGTGTCAATGACTGGCGCACTGCATGTCGCACAACGCATTCTTGAATCGCAGGGGGCAGCGCATGAATCTGCTTGATGAAACCAGTTTTGAAAACTGCATTAAATGCACTGTCTGCACTACTGTCTGCCCGGTCAGCCGGGTTAACCCAGACTACCCCGGTCCTAAGCAGTCCGGGCCTGACGGAGAGCGCCTGCGCCTGAAAGATGCCGCACTTTATGACGACGCCCTTAAATTTTGCACTAACTGCAAACGCTGCGAAGTCGCCTGCCCATCTGATGTGAAAATTGGCGATATTATCCAGCGTGCTAAAGCGCGTTATGGCAAAACACCCTTTAAATTAAGAGATGCCATTCTCAGCCATACCGATTTGATGGGCACCCTTTCGACGCCATTTGCACCGCTGGTGAATACCGCGACATCTCTTATGCCGGTGCGAAACTTGCTTGATAAAACGCTCGGCATCGACAGCCACCGCACATTACCGAAATACTCCTCGGGAACATTTCGTCAGTGGTATCGCAAACATGCCACGGCGCAAAAATCCTTTGCTGAGCAAGTGGCATTTTTCCACGGTTGCTATGTGAATTACAACCACCCGCAGTTGGGCAAAGATCTGGTCAGCGTGATGAATGCCATGGGCTTTGGCGTACAACTGCTGGAACGTGAAAAGTGCTGCGGCGTACCGTTAATTGCTAACGGTTTTATCGACAAAGCGAAAAAGCAGGCGGCAATTAACGCGGCTTCTTTGGGCAAAGCCGTACTCGAGCAAGGGCTGCCGGTTATCGCGACGTCCTCCACCTGCACGTTTACATTGCGCGATGAATACCCGCAGGTGTTGGATATCGACACGCGCCCAATGCGTGACCATATTGAACTGGCGACTCGCTTTATCTGGAAGCAGCTCGAAGACGGGCGGGAGTTGAAACTGAAAGCATTACCACTGCGTATTGCTTACCACACGCCATGTCATATGGAGAAAATGGGCTGGTCACTCTATACGCTAGATTTACTGCGGCGCTTGCCGGGTGTGGAGTTGATAATGCTCGAATCCCAGTGCTGTGGAATTGCAGGCACGTACGGGTTTAAAAAGGAAAACTACCAATTTTCACAAAGCATTGGCGCACCGTTATTCCAGCAGATTGAGGAGAGCGGCGTCGATTTGGTGGTCACAGATTGCGAAACCTGCAAATGGCAGATTGAGATGTCCACCAGCAAGAAATGCGAGCACCCGATTACGCTTTTGGCTCGGGCACTCGCATAATTTTTAGATTTCTAGTGAGTCGACAACATTCACCCAGCCATGCTCAGCGGCGACATCCCAGCCGTTGAGCCAGCGGCGCAGCATGTTGAGGGCCATCATCGCGCAGACTTCCTGGCGTGTACGCAGGGCATAGCGGGTAACGTTGAATTTCACTTGCAGGCCATAAGTCCCTTTTGGCGTGTGCAATGCGAAATGAAGATGCTCATCATCAAGGCACCCCACCACCAGCGCCAGAGCACTACCCGCTTGCAGCGCGAAAGTTTTTGCACGCTCAGTTATCTGCTGCAGTGTTTCAGGGCGTGCAGAAAGCACTTCACTATTACCCAATGGCGCTTGCGCACTGGCGAGTTGCAGGCACAACAGCCCGGCGGTGAATTGTTCACTGACGGCAATATTGTGTGACTGCTCGCGCAGGCGTTCCGCTAACTGTGCAGGCAAACCATCCGTGCCCTCAAAGATAGCGCTTTCTCCCGCCACACGTTGCACTTGCGGCCAGACAGCTTCCATTTCCACCCGCTGAGTGGCAGGCCCGGTCAGTTTCAGCTCGATAATCGGCATTGATGAGCGATAGCCCATTACCGCGCCTTCAGGTAATGACAGAGGTTCAAGGCTTTGCGCCAACTCACTTTCAGAACGCCCGAAGGTCGTCAGGCGCAGGCAAACTGGCGGCTCAGGCAACACAAAACGCTCACGCAGGCGCGGCATGATTTGTTGATCAACCATCACTTTAAATTCGGAAGGAACGCCTGGGGTGAAGAACATCAGGCAGCGGTTGAGTTGTAGAGCAAACCCGCATGCGGTGCCGACTGGGTTATCGACCATTTCGCTGGTAGCCGGAATAAGCGCTTGTTTGCGGTTGCTCGGTGCCATTTCACGCCCGCGTTCGGCAAAGAATCGTTCCATATGCTCAAGCCATTGCTGGTGCATAACCAGTTCAACGCCTGCGGCAGTAGCGGCTGCCTGCGCACTGAGGTCATCGCTGGTTGGCCCAAGGCCACCGTTCACAATCAGGACATCGGCATGTTCGCTGCGCTCTTTGAGCACCGCGATTAAATCGTCAAGACTATCGCCCACCGTATTACGGCGCGACATTGGTAAACCCTGGTTAAAGAAATAATCAGCAAGCCAGGCTGCGTTGGTATCAATAATTTGACCATGCAGCACTTCGTCGCCGGTAGACAGCATTTCCACTTTTATCATTGTTGTGCTCCGCGGGAAGAAAACGGTTCACTATAGCGCAAATCATTTTAGGTATAGAGAGGGAATCAGAAATGATAATCCACGATAGACTTCACGTTGCAGGAGGGCAGCAAGAGAACGAATCCCGAATCGCTTAGTAAACTAAGTGATTCGGGTAAGCGAACGCAGCAAACGTACCTGCAACGCGAAAGACGAAGGGTTTAGAAGCCTGCGCTCACGCCCACATACGGACCATCGGCGATAGCGTTATCACGGCTGCCATCTTTACCGTTAACACCGATATAGCGATAACCAGCTTCAACAGTGATTGGGCGAATCACAGTCCAACGAGCACCCGCACTGGCTTCCTGGTAATCTTTCACGCCACTGGAAAGAGAGTCTGGAGAGTAGTAGTAATCACCGAATACGGAGATGCTATCAAATACCTGCCAGCTCAAACCACCACCCACTGCCAACGCATAACCTTCATCACCATCTTTCGGATTCAGATAAACCGCACGGCCACCAACTGTACCCATAAATGGACCCAATGGCACATTCAGACCGAGTCCCAGACCTGCGGTATCACCGTCGTCATCATTATGCGCGTAGTTACCGTTCATGGTCAGACCGGCAGAATCCTGGCCGAAGCCTACTGCGATGTTTGTATATTTTTCACCCGCCTGGCCGCTAACGCTAATAGCGCTTGCAGATGCAGATACGAGTGCTAAACCGGCAAAGCCAGCCAAAAGTAATTTGTTCATGCTTTCAATCCTGAGCAGTAAAAAGGGATGTCCCTGAAAAAACGCCGATTTTACAGCCAGGGGTGAGGTAATCAATGCGTTAGAAATGCTTTTCTTCATTCGTTTGTAAGAAAATGAAAAAACGCCCTGTTAAACAGCCGCCAGCTTTACTCTCACCAATCCCCGCCACAAGTTGCAGCAGTAGAAAAATAGGCGAGTTTAAGTGTAAGCGAGACGGCATTTATGGTAGTTAAGGCAACAAAAAACCGCCCTTAGGCGGTTTCATTTCCCTCTTCATCTTACCGGGTCCAAGGGTAAGTCAGGATCAAGCGGCTCAATGGGGTCTGGAACATCTGGTACCGTATCTCCGGGCAGCGGTTCATCGATAGGTACCGGGTCGACCAAGTTTGGATGGTTAGACATAAGAACCTCCAACGTAAGAGCATTTAAAACCTACAAATGGAACAAAGCTTATTTTTGATTTTGCTTTGGCTTTTTCTCATCGTTCTTAGGTGCTTTATCTGGGTTTTTAGGCTGCTCTTTGGAAACGTTCATGTTTAGTGTTTTCATAACTCATTCCTCAGTGATTGCAGAACTTTACTGCAACCCAAGTATAGTTTTAGGTTCATTAACTTGCTAGCGAAGCGGTTTGCAATATTTTTATCTGGTTTATATGGATTGCCAATAAAAAAGCCGCTCGAACAGAGCGGCAGAAATCAGTATTAGAGTCAGGTATGTAAGTCGGATTAGCGTTAACGACACCCGACATTAAAACGGGGGTGGCATTAAATTGTAGCCTCCCGCTTTACCCATAACTTTAACTGCACTCGCGAAATCTTAATCCCCCCCTGCTTGAATTCATCAGGCAAGCGTAACCAACGCACCGGATGCTGAAAACGGGCTACTTTTCCCGGCAACCACTCAGACAATAGCGACAGGTCAAAATCCTCGTCGGCTTCAACCACCGCAACCGGGCGCTGGCCAAATTCGGGATCATCGATTGGTACGACAAAAACCTGTTTCACCGCGGGATGAACTGCAATCACGCGCTCAACTTCTTCTGGTTGGATACCTTCCCCACCACTGAAAAACAGATTATCGAGCCGGCCAATAAGCGTTAGACGGTGCGCATTCAGAACACCGCGATCGCGTGTTGCAAACCAGCCCTGGGAATTAACCAGCGGCACGACAACACCCTCTTTCCAGTAGCCTGATGCCAGGCTATCGGCACGAATCCACACTTCTTGGTCAACGATTTTCACTTCCCGGCCTGGCAGAGCTTCACCCACATCAGGCAACCCATCAGCACGTTTGGCGCAGACCGTTGAGGCCAGCTCCGTTAACCCATAACCACACCAGCAATTGATGCCTTTTTCTTGCGCCGCTTGCGTGAGCTCAACAGGAATTGCCGCACCACCCAACAACACCTCACGCAAGGATTCCGGAGGAGATTGCTCAAGCATGCGCCAGAGCTGGGTCGGCACCAGTGACGCATGCGTACAGCCTTGCAGCGCATCACTCAAAGGATATAAATCGCGCACTACCATGCAACCACCCACCAGCAGCCAGCGCCACAAAATGCCTTGGCCGGAGACATGAAACAGAGGTAGTGATAACAACCAACTGTCATTCGCGCCGTAGTTCATCACCGCCAGCACACCTGCAGCACTAGCAAGATGAGCATCACTGGTATGAACCGCCGCTTTGGGTAAGCCCGTTGAGCCGGAGGTAAGCGTCATCGATGCAAACCTTGCAGGCTGCCACTCAACCTTGAAAGGTTCGCTTTCCAGCAGAGTTAACGGGTTGATATCGGCAACTGTAAGCGGCGCATCAAAGGTCAAGGCATGGCTGATAGTCAGCGTGGGAAGTAAGTGTTCGAGCACAGGTGCAGGCAACTGTGGGTTAAGCGGCAATACACGCGCCCCACATTGCAACAACGCAAGCAGTGCGAAAACCATTTCCGGGCTGTTTTTCGCACGTAGCGCAACGCCTTGCCCTTCAAGCACACCCTGCTGGCGGAAGCCCCCTGCCAGCGCATCAACGCGCTGGCATAGCTCGCACCAGTTCAGGCTTTCATGGCCTAACGTAAGTGCTGGTTGGTCACCACGAATTTGTGCCCAATACTGCCAGGGAAAATCTTGAAAACTCATAACACTCGCTCAAGAGATTCCAGTGACCAGCACGGCAATGGGCTGCCAGGCCATTCGCGCACCAATTGTGCCTGCATCAACGACAGCGTATCGAGGCCAGGCAACGTTTGCGGCGTCAGCCACGCGGCAATACGCGCCAATTGTGTTAAGCCGAGGCTCGATTCAATCGAAGAACTGATAACCGCTGTCAATCCCAGGGCATGGGCCTGCTCAACCTGTTGACGTACTTTCTCAAGACTACCGGTTAAGGTCGGCTTGATAACCACCGCACTCAAACCAGGTTCGGCGGCAAACTCAAAATCAGGCTCACGCAGGCTTTCATCCCAAGCGATCGCAATTCCCGTTTCACGGGCAAACTCACTGGATTGCTCACGGGTTTTGCACGGCTCTTCGATAAACGCAATGCGCGCTCGGAAATCAGGATTAACGTATTTGGCGAACTGCTGCGCTTTGATCGGTGTCCAGCCACGGTTGGCATCAAGACGCAGACGCAAATCTGGCATCGCTTCCAGCAGAAGATTGACCACCATTCCGTCGCGCACAGCTTCATACAAACCCACTTTCACCTTGGCAATTTTCTCACCGGGAATAGCAGCCAGCATGGCAAACAGTTCGTCCGGGTCACCGGTGCACAAGGGCGCCGCGCGGTAATCCGCCGCCTGAGGCAATTCACCGCTGATTTCGGCCAGCGCACAACTCAGGCCAAATGCCACCGATGGCATTTCTGGCAAGTCGATTTCCGCGCCTGTTTGCCAGGCTTGCAACCAGGTTTGTGCCACGTTCAATGCGTCATCGACAGTTTCTACGCTAAAACCAGGCAACGGTGAGATCTCGCCGAAGCCCTGTTTTTCGCCATCTGTCAGGCACACTAACAGCCCGTCGCGTGATTTCAGGCGCCGCTCACGCAGCACCACACCCGCATCCATCGGCACCTGAAAGCGCCACAGTTCGACGCTACGCATTACGGATTCCGTTTAAATTTGCTGAAGTCCGGCTGGCGTTTTTGGTTGAACGCGTTGCGACCTTCCTGACCCTCTTCAGTCATGTAGAACAGCATGGTGGCGTTGCCAGCCAGTTCCTGTAAACCTGCCTGACCGTCGCAGTCGGCATTTAGAGCAGCCTTCAGGCAACGCAACGCCATTGGGCTGTTTTGCAGCATTTCGCGGCACCAGCGCACGGTCTCTTTTTCGAGATCTGCATTCGGCACAACGGTGTTCACCAGGCCCATATCCAACGCTTCTTTTGCGTCGTACTGGCGGCACAGGAACCAGATTTCACGCGCTTTTTTCTGGCCGACGATACGAGCCATATAAGAAGCACCCCAGCCACCGTCAAATGAACCCACTTTCGGGCCAGTCTGGCCGAATACCGCGTTTTCAGCAGCAATTGTCAGGTCGCACATCATATGCAGTACATGACCACCACCGATGGAATAACCCGCAACCATCGCCACAACTGGTTTTGGACAGGTGCGAATCTGGCGCTGGAAATCCAGTACATTCAGGTGATGGGTGCCGCTTGCATCCTGGTAGCCGCCGTAATCGCCACGTACTTTTTGATCGCCGCCTGCGCAGAAAGCTTTTTCGCCTTCGCCGGTCAGGATGATGGTGCCAATGTTGTCGTCGTAACGGGCATCAGCCAGCGCATTAATCATCTCTTTTACGGTCAACGGGCGGAATGCGTTACGCACTTCAGGGCGGTTGATCGTGATTTTAGCGATACCGTCAGCTGATTTGTGATAGCGAATATCGGTGTAACCTTCCGAGCAATCCTGCCATTCAACTGGCGCATAAAGCATTTCTTCATCTGGATAAATCATGGTGTTTCCTCGATAGGTTTTCGCAATAAATTGAGCAGGCAGGCTGTGAAAGCAATTGGGTTTTCCCGATGTGCATTATGGCCTGCGGCAGTAATAAGCTGCGGTGACAATTCCAGGCTGGTTGCCACGGCGCGGAATTTTTCATCCCGCTCACCGCAAAAATAGTAAAAAGGCAACGGCAATTGTTTGAGCGTAGCCTTTAAATCTGGTTGGTTGCCAAGAGACGTCGCCTCAAGCATTGCGGCAAGGCTTTGGGCATTATTCTGGCTGCGTTGTGCGATAAGCGAAGCGCGTTGCTGATCATTGAGCGTCTGGAAAACAGCTTGATGATACCAGTCGTTCAGCACCTCTTTTAGTGGTTGTATGCGTAACCGCTGCGCCCATTGCTGGTCGCTACTTTTTCTTTCTCGGCGGGCAGTCTCATCCGTAAGTCCAGGATGGCTCCCCTCAACAATCAAGCCGCACAAACCGGAATTCTCAAGCTGACAAGCATGATACATCGCCACTCGTCCACCAAGAGAGTAGCCAACTAGCCAGTATTTTAGGATGTTGTAACTAAGAAGCGTATTTCGCAGTAATTTATCGACTTGAACAAACCCTTCAGCCGTAATATCGGCTGATTTCCCGTGACCGGGCAAGTCGATGAAGAGTTGCGGCCAATCGGTGAAATGTTCGCTGAAGGTTTCCCACTCCTTCCGGTTGCCTAAAAAGCCGTGCAGCCAGACCAGGCACGGCAAGTTGGCATCGCGGCCTTCATGAAAAACAGCATGCAGAATCATGCCTGACTAACCTGTGCGAGCAAATGCTGCAAGGTTTGCGCACCGTCAGTTTCACTAACGGTGAGCTCAATGATGGTCGCATGAGGAGAACGCCAGGCATGGGTCACGGCTTCCTGCAACTCATCCCAGCTTGTCGGATTGTTATAGGAGAGGCTGAACATCGCTGCTGCGTGGGCAAAATTGACGTTTTGCGGCATGGTATAGAAGCGTTCGCGTTCGTCTGCCGGCGTTGGTAACAGCGAGAATATTTGCCCGCCATTATTATTGACGATCAGCAAAATGAAGGGAGCGGAAACCTGGCGTAATAATGCCAGTGAGTTGATGTCGTAAAGTGCCGAGAGATCGCCAACAATCGCCAGCGTCGAGCGCGCGGTGGCTCGTTGCACGCCGGCAGCTGTTGAAAGTAAGCCGTCGATACCGCTCGCACCACGATTGCTAAATACCGGATAACCCGCTGGCAATTGCGCAAAAGCATCGACCAGACGAACAATCAGGCTATTGCCGACAAACAGCTGCCCGGCTTCCGGTAATAATTCAGCCAGTCGCGCCGCGACCTGGGCTTCGCCGAATTCAAGAGTGCCCTTTTTCACCGCCTGCTGAGCTATTTTTGCAAGCGTAGTTAATTTCTCATCCCACGCCACGCGCTTTTCAGCGGGGTGAAGTTCCAGCCATTGTGTAATATCGCAACACAAGCGACGGCCACGATGATTCGCGGGATCAAGCCGGCCTGGGAGATTATCCACCAGCCAGTACTCTTCAGGCTCACAGCTCGCTTGCCATTGCAGAACGCGTTTTCCGGTCAGGCTACTGCCAAACTGAATAATAATTTGTGCTTCGGCAAGTTCTGTCACTGCCTGGCTGTTGCTCAGCCATAAATCTGCAC
Organism: Buttiauxella gaviniae ATCC 51604; assembly: GCF_001654835.1. GTDB lineage: Bacteria > Pseudomonadota > Gammaproteobacteria > Enterobacterales > Enterobacteriaceae > Buttiauxella > Buttiauxella gaviniae. The sequence goes on along the minus strand of NZ_LXEP01000031.1, from coordinate 226,448 downwards.
ATGGCAACGGCTGCCCAGTTTGCGATAGCACATCGCCAATTAACGGCCAACCGAGCATTTTCGCCCATGCAGCGACCTGTTTTCCTTCTTCAGAATTCAAACGCCCGGCAACTACAACGCCACGTTTTTGACGCCAGAAGAACCAGTCACGCTGTTTAAGCACTTCCTGAGTCAGGCCCGTACGTAACCAGGGTTTATCACCTTGCCACCAGTCGCCCAATGCCTGTTGCCAACTCATGCCAGTTTCATCAGGCTCGCCATACAGCGGCTCGGCGAATGGGCAATTGATGTGAACCGCACCAGCCATCTGCTGGCCCAACGCGTTATCGATAGTCGAAACTAACCAGCGAGCAGGAATATCCTGCGTTGGGCGAGGTAAATTAATCGATTGAGTAGGATGGGTGCTAAAAATCCCAGGCTGGCGAATCGCCTGATTGGCGCCGCAATCAATAAGTTCCGGTGGGCGGTCAGCGGTAAGAACCACCAGTTTTTCGCCCGTCAAACCGGCTTCAATAATTGCCGGATAGAGGTTGGCCACCGCTGTACCCGAAGTCACGATAATAGCGACTGGAGCCTGGCTTGCTTTTGCCAGACCTAATGCCAGGTGACCTAAACCACGTTCGTCAAAATGGGTATGACAAATAAAAGCCCGATTTTCAGCCGCCCCAAGGGTCAGAGGTGTAGAACGCGAACCGGGAGCGATGCAGACGTGGCGCACACCGTGGCGAGTCAGCGCTTCAAGGATTACCGTAGCCCAACGGCGGTTAAACGAGCTTATCGACATGATTCAGTCCTGAGTCAATTTTGCTGACTCATTATAATTATTGCTGGAACGGTTATTTTGATATGGGTCGGTAATACCCTTCAAACTGCATTTTTGTTGGTAACAAGCACGATGAAGTCCGAATTGTCTCAGACATGCCTATAATTTAGAACGTTGATTTTGTTAGCAACGTTCGCAACCCGGCGGCTTTATTTTCTATTTCCTGCCATTCTTCCGCCGCATCAGAACCTGCGACAATTCCAGCTCCGGCGTATAAGCGCACCATATTATTGATTACTTTTGCCGAGCGTAAAGCAACGCAGAACTCACTCTGCCGTTGCGAGATATAACCCGCCGAACCCGCATACCATTCACGCTCAAACGGTTCATTATGGGCGATAAACCCGCGCGCCACATCACGTGGCAACCCGGCTACAGCGGCAGTAGGTTGCAACATTGCAAGACATACAGCATCGTCAGGCTGAGCCAAATCGGTCCAGATGCAACGGCGCAAATGTTGTACCTTTCTCAGGCGCACCACCTGCGGCGGCAATACATCAATAGCCCCCACCGTTTTTTGCAAACGCTGGCAAATATCTTCAACGACCAACATGTTTTCACGTTGGTTTTTATCGTCTTTAAGCAACCACTGCCCCAAAGACCAGGCTCGATGATCGTCGGGATGGTTAGCGACCGTTCCGGCTAGCGCTTCGGTGCGCAAAGCACTATCAATGCGCCGCCACAAGCGCTCTGGGCTCGAGCCAAGGAACGCATGGCTGCCATCAAACACCATCAAGAAATGATAGCAATTCAGGTTCACCCGGCGACTGGCCGCCATAAACCCGGCTGCGGAAACTGCGGTAGTAAATTGCAGATCGGTGGCTCTCGCCAGGACGACTTTATCGAGCTCATGCTGCTCAATGGCAGATATTGCACGGTCAACTAACTGATTCCATTCTGATTGCGTTGGAATATGTTGCTCACCGACGCAATTTAAACGCTGCAATGGCAATTGCTTTGCAGGCAGCATTTTTTCAAGGAATTGAAGGGCTACCCGCGCATCATCTTGCAGGGAAGTTTCGCTATAAATATTAAGGTAGAGAAAAGCATCGCCACCGATGCGCCGCCATTCGAGGCGTGGGAGGAATAAAAAACTGCTGGTGGGTGAAAATGCATTTACGCCAGTAATACGAACAGCTGGCTGGTCGGCATAGTCATCAATAAATGTCCCGGCGGCATCTAAGGTATCGAACAGGCGCACAGCACCGAGGGCGGCAATTTCGTCATCGCCATTGCGCTGTTGCCAGTAAAACTGGGGATAAAGACGCTGGCTGGCCAACCATGCGAGTGCATCAGAGGCATCACTTAGGGTGACAGCACAAGATAATTGCTGTAAGCCCGGTGCATCCGCAAATTCTGCGTTCAATGCAAGCTGTAACTGTTGCAGCGCGACGACAACTGAATTCACGTTTACCTCACCTTCCCTGAAAACCCCTGATTATACGTGGTCATGGCGGCAAAAAAAAATCCCACCCAATGGGTAAGATTTTTCTGCTGGCACTCGACGCAATTATTATACCCAAGTTACTTCGAGATGCAGGTAGGCGGCAATCGAGTAAATCCCGATGAGCTTACTGAAGTCAAGTGATTCGGGTGCACGAGAGCAGCCAACGCCCCTGCAACTTGAAGGGCGAAGGGTATCTAGCGTCTGGCTAATAAAAGCCCTAGTACCAGACCAGCGGCAGCGCCAACGCCAACTCCTTGCCATGGTTTTTCACGCACATAATCATCGGCGCGATAAACGGCTTTTTTTGCACGATAGTAATAATTGTCCGACGCACTACTGACCCGGGCTTTGACTTCGCTGAGCGCCGCTTCTGCACGTGCTTTCAGCTCAATGTATTTTTGGTCAGCAGGATCGCCTGAGGAACGCAGCACTTCTTCTAACGTTTCACTAAGCAGAGTTAAATCATCATCAAGACGAGATTCATACGGTTGCATCACTGTTCTCCGTGTTTAAAAAATACTCGTCCGCTAACTATAGACAACACTAGTGCTTTTTACCTGGAGATTAATCTGTCATTAACGATTTGCCATACCGATATGGGGAATACCGTCTTCGTCATACACGTCAGTAACTGGGGTAAACCCGAAGTGGGCGTAGAAAGATTGCAGATGAGCCTGAGCGCCTAAATAGACTGTTTTCTCTGGCCAATACTGCTGGCACGAAGCCATCGCCTGTTCCATCAACTGGTAACCCAGTTTTTCGCCACGCACGCTTTTATCGACAATGACACGGCCAATCACTACCGGTTCAAACTCGCTGTCGCTTTTCAGGATACGGGCATAGGCCACCAATTTCCCGCCCTTCCAACCAAGAATATGGCGGTTCTCACCCACCAGATCATCACCATCAATGTCCTGGTAGGGGCAATTCTGCTCGACGACAAACACTTCATTGCGTAGCGCCAGAAGCGTGTAGAGATCGGTTACGCTCAATTCTGAATGGTGTAAATCCTGCCAAATCAACATGCTGCTGCCCCAATGATTTCGATGAGTAGTGCCTTATCTTCACACATTTTGCGCGATAAATAACAGTGCCGAGGGCGTTGTTGTTCAGATGACTTACTGACGCATGTCAAAGAAACAATTCATCAAATGAATATATCTATGCTTATTGATGCCTTTAAGTATATTAATCCCCGTTGATAGCAAATTTAATAAAACCGTTTAAAACGGTAATTCTGCGCGGGTGTTATTTATATGTTAAGTAGAGCACGCCAATTTATTCCTTTGGGGATAGGTATATTGATTGTGGCTGTAGCTAATGTTTTGTTTGCTCCGGCACATGTTATGTTTCAAAGATTGATAATATTTGTATTGTTAATGTTATCTTTGAGTTTAATTAAAAATAAACTCGTCCGCTTATTAGCCGCACTGTTGCCAATATTGTGGGTGGCATGGGATGTCACACTGACGTTCTATGCGCGAGGCACCTTTGGCTCCGCGTTTAGCTATGGCTTTGCGATGAGCATTCTGGATAGCGATAGCCACGAAATCAGCGCGATGTTGTGGTTATACCAAAAATACTGTTTAGGTTTTCTGGCGCTGGTCATTTTGTTATTAGGCAGCGTTGCGATGATGCCTGCTGCTGGCAGTAAATGGCTGGCAAAATACCCGTTTTATTTATTAGTCATTTTACTCATCAGTAATATTGTGCAAGCGACTGTCCATCATATTAAGAAAAACAGTCAGGGAAGTATCACCGCGCGTGTCATGAACTATTTACCCATAAGTAATACTAAATATTTTCTGCAGGCATGGAGCGATCAACATTTAATTAAGCAGATCGCAAGCCAGATTCCCGATTACTCCCTGCAAACCCAGGAAACCGGGATTGACACTTATGTGTTGGTTATCGGGGAGTCCGCACGTAGCGAAAACATGAGTATTTATGGCTACCCGCAACCCACTACACCGCAATTAGAAGCTGAACGCAGCCATCTGCTACTGTGGAATCATGCCATTAGCGGAGCACCTATCACCATTACCGCTGTGCCGCTGGCGATCACAGCCGATACCGTGATAAACCACAATATCCAGCACTATTCGGACAATATTATTAATCTGGCTAATCAGGCGGGTTTTGATACATCGTGGTTTAGCAAGCAAGGGATGCTGGGTGACTACAATAACGCGATTACCGGTATCGCGATGAATGCCGCCCATAAACACTGGGTTAAAGATGGCTATGATGATGCGTTATTACCTGACTTGCGCAAGGCATTAAACCATCAAGGTAAACAGCTCATTGTGCTGCATATTTATGGTAGCCATGAACCGGAATGTACACGTTTCCCAGCAACTGACGCACTATTCACGCCGCAAAGCGATGGTATTGATGCCTGTTATGACAACTCAATCCGCTTCACTGATAAGCTACTGGGTAATATTTACGCGCTGCTGAAAGACAGGCGAGCTTCTGTCGCTTATTTTTCCGATCATGCACTGGAACGCGAACCGATACAAAGCGTGGTTTACCATCATGGTGGGGTAAAACCAAGCCAGCACGCTTTTGAAGTGCCCATGTTTATCTGGTACAGCCCGCAGGTTAATAACCCGGATACCGGAACGGTAGAGGATATTTATTCAACCGCCAATAACGATAAATTAATGCGTCGCTGGATGGGGATTTTACTACCTGGAGATAGGCCTGAAGAAACAGTGCAACACATCGCTAACAGGCTGGCAGGAAAAGCGCCCGTAATGGATACCACCAATCAGATTTATAACTGGAAAGAGCTGGCACATTAATCCGCATCCATCAGCCGTAAAAAAGCCCCATCAGTTGTGAACTGATGGGGCTTTGATGTTTTGTATCCGTAGTAATGACTTCTCAGCAGCTTAGTAAAAATCAGCGGATGCGGCTTCAGCCTGAGCCATCCAAACTGGTTTTTCGCTGGTTTTAGACCAGACGCGGTGCAGGTAGCTGTAGAAACGGGCGCGATCTTTCCAGAACAGCATCACTGGCAAAGCCAGAACACCTGCTACAAGTACAAAAGTGCGACGCAGGATGACCTGATGCAATGGATAGTCTTTATATAGAGTCATAGGCTTCTCCCTTAAATTGTGACCGGTAGCAAAAACCGGGAAGTTGGAACTTGTTATCTGGCCAAAATAGTATCGCATTGGCTGAAAGTTTACTACTCATCCGACCACTAAAGGACACTTTTTGCCACTAATTTACATTTCCTAGTGTAATAAAGTTACAAAATAGTTAAATAAATACTAACCATTAGTTAATTAATGGCTTTGTACCAAATCCCTCCTGCATCTTGAAGGGCGACGGGTATATGGCATTTTTATACTTTTTTTACACCTCGCCCTCAGACTTTTACGACATCTTTGCACCGAAACTTTCACACTCATTCCAATTACTTATCAGCCCTAAATAATTCGAATTGCAGGACAAAAGGCTTAATCCTTTTGAACAGCGCTTGCGCTGGCCCCTATGGGGCGAGGCTCTGCCGAGTAACGCGGCAATCGAGCGAATCCCGATGAATGACTTAAGGGTGAACGAGAAGAGCCAACACACCTGCAACGCGAAGTATGACGGGCAACTGGGGGTGGACTGTGAGCGCAGGACTAATTGCAGGTGTAGTGCTGGTATTTATGCTGTTGGGATACTTAATTTATGCCCTGATTAATGCGGAGGCGTTCTAATGGCCGCTTCTGCATTCTTATTAATTGCCAGCTTCCTGCTGGTACTTTTTGCACTGGCAAAACCGCTGGGTAGCGTGCTGGCACGGTTAATTGAAGGAGAACCGCTGCCGGGCGTGGGTCGTGTTGAGTCGGTGATGTGGAAAGTGCTGGGAAGCGAAACGGCTGAAATGAGCTGGGAACGCTATCTTGCCGCGATCCTGGCCTTCAACGTTTTAGGTCTACTACTGCTTTTCCTCATCTTAATGACGCAAGGGAGTTTGCCGCTTAACCCGCAGCAATTGCCTGGCCTTTCCTGGCATCTGGCGTTAAACACCGCTGTTAGTTTTGTCTCCAATACCAACTGGCAATCCTACAGTGGCGAAACCACGCTGAGTTATTTCAGCCAGATGGTTGGCTTGACGGTGCAAAACTTCCTTTCCGCCGCAACGGGTATTGCCGTGGTGTTTGCGCTTATTCGCGCATTTTCCCGCCATAGCGCCACTACGCTGGGTAACGCGTGGGTCGATTTAACTCGCATCACATTTTACATCCTGCTGCCGATTTCACTGTTGATTGCACTGTTCTTTGTTAGCCAGGGAACCTTGCAGAACATCGCCGCATATCAGCCGTTCACCTCGCTTGAAGGTGTGCAGCATGTCTTGCCGATGGGACCGGTGGCTTCGCAAGAAGCTATCAAAATGCTCGGTACCAACGGCGGCGGTTTCTTTAACGCTAACTCCTCTCACCCGTTCGAAAACCCAACGGCGCTGACCAACTTTGTGCAGATGCTGGCGATCTTCCTGATCCCAACCGCTCTGTGTTTTGCGTTTGGTGAAGCAGTGGGCGACAAACGCCAGGGGCGCGCCATTTTGTGGGCGATGGGTATCATTTTTGTTATCTGCGTTGTGGTGGTGATGTGGGCTGAAACACAAGGTAATCCGCATTTCATGCAGCTTGGCGCGGATAGCAATATCAATATGGAAGGTAAAGAGAGCCGCTTTGGCATTCTGGCCAGTAGCCTGTTTTCGGTGATTACCACTGCAGCATCTTGTGGCGCTGTTAATGCCATGCATGACTCCTTCACGGCTTTAGGCGGCATGATCCCAATGTGGCTGATGCAGATTGGTGAAGTGGTGTTTGGCGGCGTCGGCTCCGGGCTATACGGCATGTTGTTGTTTGTCTTGCTGACGGTGTTTATCGCCGGATTGATGATTGGCCGCACGCCGGAATATCTCGGTAAAAAAATCGACGTTGCGGAGATGAAAATGACTGCGATGGCAATCCTCGTCACTCCGACGTTGGTACTGCTCGGTACCGCCCTTGCGATGATGACTGAGGCTGGTCGAGCCGGGATATTCAACTCGGGCATCCACGGCTTTAGCGAAGTGCTTTACGCCGTCTCATCTGCTGCTAATAACAACGGCAGCGCATTTGCAGGACTTAGCGCCAACACGCCTTTCTGGAACGTGCTTCTCGCTGTGTGCATGTGGTTCGGCCGCTTTGCGGTGATTGTGCCGGTGCTGGCGATTGCCGGAACGCTTGTCACTAAAAAGTCGCAAACCGCAGGCGTCGGTACGCTGCCGACTCACGGCCCGCTATTTATTGGCCTGCTGATTGGTACCGTATTGTTAGTTGGAGCACTGACCTTTATTCCCGCCCTCGCATTAGGCCCGGTTGCGGAACACCTTTCCTTCGTGAATTTGTGATTAAGAGGCTTCCATGAGTCGCAAGCAACAGGCGCTATTTGAACCAGCACTGATTCGTCAGGCGCTAATAGATTCCTTTAAAAAACTTACCCCGCAGGTGCAATGGCGTAACCCGGTGATGTTTATCGTCTGGGTGGGCAGCGTGATGACTACGCTTCTGGCCATTGCCATGTTCAGTGGAAAACTTCAGGGCGATGCACCGTTTACCTTAGCCATCAGCATCTGGCTGTGGTTTACCGTACTGTTCGCAAACTTTGCCGAAGCGCTGGCTGAAGGCCGTAGCAAGGCGCAAGCCAATAGCCTGAAAGGGGTGAAGAAAACCAGTTGGGCGCGCAAATTACGCGCTCCTCACCATGACGCGCAAATGGACCACATACCCGCCGCAGATCTGCGTAAAGGCGACATTGTGCTGGTTGAAGCGGGCGACATTATCCCTTGTGATGGTGAAGTGCTGGAAGGAGGTGCGTCGGTCGATGAAAGCGCGATTACCGGCGAATCCGCACCGGTTATCCGTGAATCGGGTGGCGACTTTGCCTCGGTGACTGGCGGGACGCGTATCCTTTCCGACTGGCTGGTGATTCAGTGCAGCGTGAATCCGGGTGAAACCTTCCTCGACCGCATGATTGCGATGGTGGAAAGTGCGCAACGCCGTAAAACACCGAACGAAATCGCGCTGACGATTTTACTGGTGGCGCTGACTATCGTCTTTTTACTGGCAACCGCCACGCTGTGGCCCTTCTCGCAATACGGTGGTGTGGCAGTTAGCGTTACAGTGCTGATTGCCCTGCTGGTCTGTTTGATTCCCACCACCATCGGCGGGCTGCTTTCAGCGATTGGTGTTGCCGGGATGAGCCGTATGCTGGGTGCAAACGTGATTGCCACCAGCGGGCGTGCCGTTGAAGCAGCGGGCGATGTCGATGTATTGCTGCTGGATAAAACCGGCACCATAACACTTGGTAACCGTCAGGCTTCTGATTTCCTGCCTGCACCCGGTATTGATGAAAAAACTCTGGCCGACGCGGCACAACTTTCGTCTCTTGCTGATGAAACGCCGGAAGGCCGCAGCATTGTGGTGCTGGCAAAACAACGCTTTAACCTACGCGAACGCGACGTGCAAAACCTGCATGCCACCTTTGTGCCGTTTACCGCGCAAACCCGCATGAGTGGCATCAATATTCAGGACCGCATGATTCGCAAAGGTTCGGTGGATGCTATTCGTCGCCACGTTGAGGCGAACGGCGGACACTTCCCGCCGCAGGTCGACACTCTGGTAGAAGGTGTAGCCCGCACTGGCGGAACACCGCTGGTGGTGGCAGAAGGTGCCAATGTGCTCGGTGTTATCGCCCTGAAGGATATCGTGAAAGGCGGTATTAAGGAGCGCTTTGCACAACTGCGCCAGATGGGGATTAAAACGGTGATGATCACCGGGGATAACCGTCTGACGGCGGCAGCGATTGCTGCCGAAGCGGGTGTTGATGATTTTCTCGCGGAAGCAACACCAGAAGCCAAGCTGGCGCTAATTCGCCAGTATCAGGCGGAAGGCCGTTTAGTGGCAATGACCGGTGATGGCACCAATGATGCCCCGGCGCTGGCGCAGGCGGATGTGGCGGTGGCCATGAACTCCGGCACGCAAGCGGCAAAAGAAGCGGGAAACATGGTGGATTTGGATTCTAACCCTACCAAGTTGATTGAAGTGGTGCATATCGGTAAACAGATGCTGATGACCCGTGGCTCGCTGACCACCTTCAGTATTGCCAACGACGTAGCGAAATACTTCGCGATTATCCCTGCCGCGTTTGCCGCGACTTACCCGCAGCTTAATGCGCTAAACGTGATGCACCTGCACTCCCCTGCGTCGGCGATTTTAAGTGCGGTAATTTTTAACGCGTTAATCATCATCTTTTTGATTCCACTGGCGTTACGCGGCGTGAGCTACAAACCGCTCAGTGCCGCAGCGATGTTACGCCGCAATCTGTGGATTTATGGCCTCGGCGGGTTAATTGTGCCGTTTATTGGTATCAAAGCTATCGACTTGCTGCTAACCGTTTGCGGCCTGGTTTAAGAGGAAAAACAAATGTCTACCTTACGTCCCGCTATACTGTTACTGATTTTGCTCACCCTGATTACAGGGGGGCTGTACCCACTAATGACAACGCTGCTAGCCCAGTGGTGGTTCCCGGCGCAAGCCAATGGTTCATTGATTATTGATACCACGGTGGTACGTGGCTCGAAGTTGATTGGGCAAAACTTCACCGAGGCGAAGTATTTACAAGGCCGCCCTTCTGCTACGGCTGAAACGCCCTATAATCCCATGGCTTCAGGCGGTAGCAACCTGGCGGGAAGTAACCCAGAGCTGGATAAGGTGGTCGCGACACGTATTGCGGCGTTACGCGCGGCAAATCCGCAGGCTAATCCGGCGGTTCCCGTTGAACTGGTGACCGCATCAGCCAGCGGCCTGGACGGGCAAATTTCCCCGCAAGCGGCAGCCTGGCAAATCCCGCGTATCGCTAAAGCACGCAATCTGCCGGTTGAACAAATCCAACGGTTGATAGCCGAAAAAACCACTCAGCCTTTGGTCGGTTTTCTCGGTAAACCGGTGGTGAATGTGTTGTTGGTTAACGTGGCGTTGGATGCTTTGCAGGCACCGTAAGCGACATCTACCCAAGTCAGGTTCAAAGGAGTTGTTATGACACAGGAACCACAGCGCCCCGATCCAGATAAGCTGCTAGAGCAGGTTAGCCGCCCAACACGCGGGAAGCTGAAAATATTTTTCGGTGCCTGTGCGGGTGTAGGGAAAACCTATGCCATGCTCCAGGAGGCGCAGCGCCTGCGCGCACAAGGGCTAGGTATTCTGATTGGCGTGGTGGAAACTCACGGGCGTAAAGAGACGGCTGCGTTGCTTGACGGGCTGGATCTGCTGCCCGCCAAGCGCACGCACCATCGTGGACGCTGGGTTCATGAGTTCGACCTCGACGCTGCACTGGCGCGTAACCCGGCCCTGATTCTGATGGACGAACTGGCGCACAGCAATGCGCCAGGTTCTCGTCACCCTAAGCGTTGGCAGGATGTGGAAGAGTTGCTGGACGCCGGTATTGATGTGTTCACCACCGTCAACGTGCAGCATCTTGAAAGCCTCAACGACATTGTCGGCGGAGTGACTGGTATTCAGGTGCGCGAAACGGTTCCCGACCCCATCTTCGATGCGGCCGATGAAATCGTGCTGGTCGATTTGCCGCCTGATGATTTACGCCAGCGCCTGCACGAAGGCAAAGTTTATATCGCAGGCCAGGCTGAACGCGCCATTGAACACTTCTTCCGTAAAGGGAATTTGATTGCGCTGCGTGAACTGGCACTGCGCCGCACCGCCGATCGCGTTGACGACCAAATGCGGGCCTGGCGTGATAATCAGGGTGAAGAGAAAGTCTGGCACACGCGTGATGCCATTTTGTTGTGTATCGGCCACAGTTCTGGCAATGAGAAACTGGTTCGTACCGCCGCACGCCTGGCAGCAAAACTAGGTAGCATCTGGCATGCTGTGTATGTCGAAACGCCACAGCTTCACCGTTTACCTGAACATCAACGTCGCGCTATTTTAGCTTCGCTTCGACTCGCTCAAGAGTTGGGGGCAGAGACCACCACACTTGCCGACCCGGCAGAAGATAAAGCGATTTTGCGTTACGCGCGCGAGCATAACCTCGGCAAAATTATTATCGGCAGGCGCACCACGCGTCGCTTCTGGAGCAGGGAATCCTTTGCCGACCGTTTAGCCCGCCGTGCCCCAGACCTCGATTTAGTGATCGTCGCCCTCGACGATAAACCTACGTCAGCATCACCATCGGCCCTGGACTCGCGCAGCTTTGCGGAAAAATGGCGCGTACAATTACGCGGCTGCGGGGTGGCGATTGCTTTGTGTGCCATCACAACGTTTATTGCCAATCAGTGGCTGATGGACTTCGATGCCGCCAACCTGGTGATGCTCTATTTGCTAGGTGTCGTTATCGTCGCGCTATTCTACGGGCGTTGGCCTTCGGTGCTGGCAACTGTGATTAGCGTTCTTAGTTTTGATCTCTTTTTTATTGCCCCCCACGGCACGCTGGCGGTTTCTGATATTCAGTACCTGCTAACGTTTGCCGTAATGCTAACGGTCGGCCTCGTTATCGGTAATCTCACCGCAGGTGTGCGTTATCAGGCACGAATTGCCCGTTATCGCGAACAGCGCACTCGTCATCTTTATGAGATGTCGAAAGCTCTCGCCGCAGAACGTACTCCGCAAGATATTGCTGCCACCAGCGAGCTATTTATCAATAACAGTTTCAATGCCCGTACACAGTTGTTGCTGCCCAACGAAAATGGCCAATTAGAGCGGGTAAATGCCAGGGGCGAACCTCAAAACTGGGACGAAGCTATCGCGCGTTGGAGCTTTGATAAAGGCCAACCAGCCGGTGCCGGCACAGATACACTGCCCGGCGTGCCGTATCAAATTCTGCCGCTAAAAACGCCGGAAAAAACTCTCGGCCTGTTGATTGTCGAACCCAGTAATTTGCGCCAGTTAATGATCCCCGAGCAGCAACGGTTACTGGAGACCTTCACGTTACTGGCGGCGACTGCACTGGAGCGATTGTTACTGACCGCCAGCGAAGAACAAGCCCGGCTTTCCAGTGAGCGAGAACAAGTGCGCAACTCGTTGCTTGCAGCACTTTCACACGACTTGCGCACACCACTGACAGTGCTGTTTGGTCAGGCAGAAATTCTGACGTTAGATCTAGCCTCTGAAGGTTCGAAACACGCTCCGCAAGCAAACGATATTCGCCAGCACGTCCTCAATACCACGCGCCTGGTGAACAACTTACTGGATATGGCGCGTATTCAGTCCGGCGGGTTTAATCTGCGCAAAGAGTGGTTAACGCTGGAAGAAGTGGTAGGCAGCGCGTTGAAGATGCTTGAGCCGGGTTTGGGTGGGCGGCATATTGCGTTGGATTTGCCTGACCCGCTGATGCTGATTCATGTCGACGGCCCGTTGTTTGAACGTGTGCTGATAAACTTGCTGGAAAATGCGGCGAAGTACGCAGGCTTTCAGGCAAACATAGGCATCCGCGCGCACCCATTGGCTGATAAACTCGATCTTGAAGTCTGGGATAGTGGTCCTGGCATTCCTGTTGGGCAAGAACAGAAGATTTTTGATAAATTTTCCCGAGGCAACAAAGAGTCAGCCATCCCTGGAGTCGGATTGGGGCTAGCAATTTGCCGGGCGATTGTCGAAGTTCACGATGGGAAAATTGCTGCAGCCAATCGACCAGAAGGTGGCGCCAGTTTTCATGTTATTTTACCTCTGCCCCCACCACCTGAGCTGGCTGAGATGAACGAGGTTATGTGATATCAGTTCTGATTGTTGAAGACGAAAAAGAGATCCGTCGTTTTCTGCGTACCGCGCTGGAAGCTGAATCGCTGCGCGTACATGAAGCAGAAACATTGCAACGTGGTTTGCTGGAAGCCGCCACGCGTAAACCCGATATAGTGATTCTCGATCTCGGTTTGCCCGATGGCGATGGTATTGATTTCATCCGCGATTTTCGCCAGTGGAGCCAGACCCCGATTGTGGTGCTTTCTGCCCGTAGCGATGAGCAAGTGAAGATTGACGCGCTGGATGCCGGCGCCGATGACTATCTCAGCAAACCCTTTGGTATTGGTGAGCTGCAAGCGCGACTGCGTGTAGTCTTACGTCGCCATGCAAGCCTTGCGCAACCCGATCCGGTTTATCAGTTTACAAATATCAGCGTTGATCTCGCGAACCGCCGCATTACCCGCGATGGCACGGAGATCCACCTCACACCGATCGAATTTCGCCTGCTTGCCACCCTTATCAATAACCATGGAAAAGTTCTGACACAACGCCAGTTGCTAAACCAGGTCTGGGGGCCAAACGCCGTGGAGCACAGCCATTATTTGCGGATTTATATGGGGCATTTACGTCAGAAGTTGGAAAACGACCCGGCTCGACCCACTCATCTGCTTACCGAAACCGGAATTGGCTACCGTTTTATGCTTTGAATCTGAATTTCGTAGGTCGGATTAGCGTAGCGACATCCGACACAACAGACGTAAAAAAGGCGCCTTCCGGCGCCTTTTCAGATTCACATCTTACTTCGCGTTTTTCAGCACTTCGCTGACAATCTCTACCGCTTCTTTCTCAATTTGCAGGCGATGCTCTGCACCTAAGAAACTTTCACAATAGATTTTGTACGCATCTTCCGTACCGGAAGGACGTGCAGCAAACCAACCATTTTCAGTCATGACTTTCAGGCCGCCGATGGAGGCGCCGTTACCCGGAGCCGCAGTTAAGCGTGCGGTGATTGGATCACCCGCCAGGGTACTTGCGCTAACCATTTCCGGGGAAAGTTTAGAAAGTGCCGCTTTCTGCGCAGAAGTGGCAGAGGCTTGCAGACGGTTATAGCTTGGCGCACCGAAGCGAGCAGCCAGTTCGTCGTAATGCTGCTGCGGGTTCTTACCGGTAACGGCAGTGATTTCTGCCGCCAGCAGGCACATGATGATGCCGTCTTTATCGGTAGACCACGGTGTGCCGTCGAAACGTAGGAACGATGCCCCAGCACTCTCTTCGCCACCAAAACCAAAGCTGCCATCGAATAAACCATCGACAAACCATTTGAAACCAACCGGTACTTCTACCAGTTTACGCCCCAAATCGTTCACTACACGGTCAATCATTGCAGAAGAAACCAGTGTTTTACCCACTGCAACATCTTTGCCCCACTGCGGGCGATGCTGGAACAGGTAGTTAATCGCAACAGCCAGGTAATGGTTCGGGTTCATCAGGCCAGCTGGCGTGACGATACCGTGGCGGTCGTAATCCGGGTCATTGGCGAAAGCCAGGTCGAATTTATCGCGCAGCGCTAACAGGCCTCCCATCGCACATTCGGACGAGCAATCCATACGGATCGCGCCATCTTTGTCGAGGTGCATAAAGCGGAAGGTCTGATCAACGTGATCGTTAACAATCGTCAGATCCAGATTGTAGTGCTTCGCGATACGCTGCCAGTATTCGATACCGGAACCACCGAGTGGATCAACACCCAGTTTCAGGCCTGCTTTCTGGATGGCGGCCATATCTACGATATCCACCAGCCCTTCAATAAACGGCTGCACTAGATCTTGCTCTTGTACGTGGCCACTTTTCCACGCCTGATCAAGAGAGATACGTTTCACGTCTTTCAGATCTGCGGCCAGCAATGCATTAGCGCGATCTTCTACGACTTTGGTGACGTTGGTATCAGCCGGGCCACCGTTAGGTGGATTGTATTTGATACCGCCGTCATCCGGTGGGTTGTGCGAAGGCGTAATAACGATGCCATCAGCCTGTGCGCCACCCTTTTTGTTATGCGTCAGAATGGCGTGAGAGATAGCTGGCGTTGGCGTGTAGCCGTTCGCCTGCTGCACAATAACATCCACACCGTTCGCAGCCAGCACTTCAAGTACGGAGATAAACGCAGGTTCAGACAGCGCGTGGGTATCTTTACCCACATAGCACGGCCCGGTAATGCCATTTTTTGCACGATCTTCTGCAATCGCCTGAGCAATTGCGAGAATGTGAGGCTCGTTAAAGTTTTGACGTGCCGCACTACCACGGTGACCGGATGTTCCGAACTTCACCGCATGTTCGCTATTCCCCACTTCGGGCTTCAGTACATAATACTGAGCCGTCAGTTGGGCTACGTTAATCAAATCGCTCTGTTGTGCCGGTTGTCCTGCACGAGGGTGGTTAGCCATTGGCCTTTCCTTCTGACGCGAGGTGTTAAATTGTGCCGCAAACCTTTTCAATCAATTCCGCCGGGAACTGCATTGATTGCATGATGTGTTCGACCATGCTGCATTTACGACCAGTATTGGTGTTAGTAATAACCCAGTATGGCGTTCCTGGAACATGCTTAGGTTTGGTCTGGTTTCCGTTTTGCAGCAACGTCTGTTCATTACCTGCAAAATAGACACGTGTACGACCATGCAGCGATTCAGTCGCTTCACCAAAAGCTTGAGCATCAAGTGTATACAGAGTTGAAAGCACCATCATGAAACGGTTAACCGCTTTCTTTTGCTCCGCATATTCATCGGACAGCAATAATTCACGAACCGCACGAACGCGATCGCGTGCTTTATTTACGGGTTTGGCTTCCGAAGCAGGTGTAGCAGTTGCCCCTGTCTGGCCGGTAGTTGCAGGTGTAGCTGGAGTTTGGCCGGCGGTAAATTTCAACATACGCCGTAAAATATCGGACGCGCTTTCACCAATGTGCTGCGTGTGGCTGGCAATATAGCGATAGAGCTCGTCATCAACTTCAATTGTTTTCATCTTAATCCAGTGCGATATCTTTTCTGAATGCAAGTAATTGGGATTATAAGGACAAATCCCAACCTCGGGTAGCGCCAAGCTTTTGTCACACCACAAAGTCAGACTAAACTGGAAATTTGCGGCAGTGCGGCAGGATGCCGTTATGATACCCTAACCGCACGAAGTAAAAAAAAGAACTTTGCCATGAAATTGAATGCTCGCCTGCAAACTGCGCAACAATCGACTAGTAATTCCCCCATCGTCCTTATTCACGGTCTTTTTGGTAGCCTTGATAACCTGGGCGTGCTGGCCCGTGACCTTGGGCAGGATCATACGTTGCTGCAAATCGATCTGCGCAACCACGGTTTATCACCACAAAGCTCTGAGATGAACTACCCTGCTATGGCGCAGGATGTCGTCGAAACGCTCGATGAATATGACTTTGAGAAGGCCATTATTATTGGCCATTCAATGGGTGGCAAAGTGGCGATGGCTTTGACGGCGATTGCCCCAGAGCGTATCGACAAATTAGTACTGATTGATATTGCACCGGTGGATTATCAGGTGCGCCGCCACGATGAAATTTTCACTGCAATAAATGCCGTTAGCGCCGCTTGCGTTAAAACACGGCAGCAGGCCGCGACCGTGATGCGCGAGCATCTTGATGAAGAAGGTGTTATTCAGTTCTTGCTAAAATCCTTTGCCGATGGCGAATGGAAATTCAACGTGCCGGTGCTGTGGGAGCAATATGAGAATATTGTCGGCTGGGAAAACATTCCTGCATGGAATGAACCCTCGCTATTTATTCGCGGCGGCGCATCTCCTTATGTTAATGAATCGCATCGTAGCCAGTTGCTTTCACAGTTCCCTCAGGCGCGTGCTCATGTGGTTGCAGGTGCCGGACACTGGGTTCACGCAGAAAAACCTGATGCTGTTTTGCGCGCAATCCATCGTTTTATCGACACAACAGCGGCAAACTGATTAAAAACAAACCGACTGGCCACAAGATGTGGCTAACGCGTTGGCGCGCAAGCCATGCTGATGTATGATTGCGCGCTAAATTGCGCCAGAGCACCCCGCTCCGTGCCACCTGAATTCCCTGTCAGTAGTCTAATCATGGCAAAAGAACAAACGGACCGTACTACATTAGATCTGTTCGCGGACGAGCGTCGCCCGGGGCGACCAAAAACCAATCCGCTAACGCGTGATGAGCAATTGCGTATCAACAAACGTAACCAACTCAAGCGCGATAAAGTACGCGGCCTGAAGCGAGTAGAGCTAAAGCTCAATAACGATGCGGTAGATGCTCTCAATCAGCTGGCTGAAGCGCGCAATATCAGTCGTAGTGAATTGATTGAAGAGATACTTCTCGAACAACTGAAGCAACACCTCAGTTAGTTTTAGTGCTATGTCCTGGTATGCGATTTTGCAGTCTGTGCACACCGGGGCGATAGCAGTTTCCGCACCACGAAGTGTTCTGCTATGATTGCCCTATCTGTGGCCAAATAGCAGCCACCATACCATTAAGTATCAAGAGGTTATTTTACTCATGGCAATCGTAGGCATTTTTTTCGGCAGCGACACTGGTAACACCGAAAATATCGCGAAAATGATTCAAAAACAGCTCGGTAAAGATGTTGCTGAGGTGCATGACATTGCTAAGAGCAGCAAAGAAGACCTGGAAGGCTTCGACATTCTGCTTCTCGGCATTCCAACCTGGTACTACGGCGAAGCCCAGTGTGATTGGGACGATTTCTTCCCAACTCTGGAAGAAGTTGATTTCAATGGCAAACTGGTAGCGTTGTTTGGTTGCGGTGACCAGGAAGACTACGCAGAATACTTCTGTGACGCATTAGGCACTATCCGCGACATCATTGAGCCGCGCGGTGCAGCTATCGTCGGTCACTGGCCGACTGCGGGTTACCATTTCGAAGCATCTAAAGGTCTTGCAGACGATGACCACTTTGTTGGCCTGGCGATTGACGAAGACCGTCAACCAGAACTGACTGCTGAACGCGTTCAGAAATGGGTTAAACAAGTTTCTGATGAGCTCAACCTGGCTGATATCATCAACGCCTGATTCTAAACCCAGGCTACTTTAAGATGCAGGCTGGCAATAAACCTGCATATTCAAGGGCGATGGGCATCAATGTGGCGAGACTATTGGGTTTCGCCACATTGATAGTTATTTCCGATTAAAATAATTGCTACAAATTTTTAACTTTTCAGCTTGTCCCTGTACAATGAACTCCTGACAAATAGCTATCAAGGCCATCAAATCGCGACTCAACCGCAATTTTTTAACTTGGTTATGCATAATACTTGCGGTTCCCATTTAGAAGGGGCAGTTCTATAATGAGACGCATTCATCTTAACGCTCACCCTGACTCCGAGCGAATCGTTAAGCAACAGGACAATTTCCGCATGACTGACAATAATACCGCATTAAAGAAGGCCGGCCTGAAAGTCACGCTTCCTCGATTAAAAATCCTTGAAGTGCTGCAGGGGCCGGTGAACCACCACGTCAGTGCGGAAGACTTATATAAACGTCTGATTGATATGGGCGAAGAGATTGGTCTCGCCACCGTTTATCGTGTACTAAACCAGTTTGATGATGCAGGCATTGTGACGCGCCATAACTTCGAAGGCGGCAAATCCGTATTCGAACTGACACAGCAACATCACCATGACCACCTGATTTGCCTGGACTGCGGCAAAGTAATTGAATTCAGCGATGATTCAATCGAAGCCCGCCAGCGTGAAATCGCATCACGTCATGGTATTCGTCTGACTAACCACAGCCTGTACCTTTATGGTCATTGTGCTGAAGGTGATTGCCGTACCGACGAAAACGCACACGAAATCAGCGAAAAGTAATCTGCACCTCCGGCACCCAGAGTTGGGTGCCGGGTATAAAAAAACCGGTGAGGAAGCTCACCGGTTTTTTTATTGCCTGAATACAGCGATTACTTATTGTTGGCGCGGATCTCTTGCCAGATTTTATCGCATTTTGCTTTCACGGCCTGGTCATTACCGGTACGTGTTGCCTGAATGCAGTTCTGGTAATCCAGGGTACGAACCGTTTCTTTCTTCGCAAACTCCTGGTGTTCCTTCTCCTGAGCCAACACATTCAATACGCTTTGGCAGGCCTGAATTTTATCCGGATTGCCTTCTGCGGTGTTAATACAGGCGCTATACGCATGTTTTAGTTTTGTGTCTTCCGGAGCCGTTTTTGGTTGTTGCTGCGCACACGCACTTAAACCTAACGCCATCACCACAGTCAGAACGTTTTTTTTCATGCTTGATATCCTTAAGAAAACCGGGCGTTTTCACGCCCGGATTCGAATCAGAAGATGGTGAACGGTGCGATGACGATGAATTTCACGTCGCGCTCATCCTGGAAGATGTTGCCGTAACCACCGCCCCAGCTTGGGATGTCTGAATGGTTGTCGTACTGAGTGAAGTGCAGTTTGAACAGCGTGCCTTTCGCACGACCATCCTGAACGGTGTACAACGCATCAAGGCTGTACGCGGATTCTTTCAGACGATTATCAGCATCGTAGTAACCGTCAGTGGTTGGTTTAGAGCTTGGTTTAGCATCCCATGCGTACACATAAGAAGCACCCACTGCCCAACCTGCCAGGTTCCAATTGCTCAGGTCATACATCGCGCCTGCAAATACTGCTTTTTCACCGTTGGCGTTGAAGTCAGAGCGGTTATCCCACCACACATCAAGACGACCGTTTGAAGATGCATAAGTTGGGGTCATACGCTGCAGGAAGTAACCTTGCTGGCCATCGGCCTTAACAATAGTTCCTTCAAGACGCAAATCAACCTGGCCAACTCTGTATCCGAGAGTCAATGCCTGCAACCATGCAGTGCCGTCGTACAGATCGTTAACGCTGCCATCAGAAACTTTGTCACGCGTACCGTAGAACTGGTAGCTGGTTGTTAACGGGCTGCCCGCGATATCAAACTTATAGCTTGCTTTGGTGAAATACTGATCAACGTAGCCTTCAGCCTGCCCAAATGCCGCTTCGAGAATGAAATCATTTTTGAAGTCATACTTCGCGCCAAGAGAGTGTAAATATTCAACTTTGGTGTTTTTGTCGTTCTGATAGAACTTGTCCATTTCCAGGTGCCATGGAGCTTTATACTCGTTGGTCCACATGTAGGAGAAGCTCAGCGCACCAGAATCGCCGTAGTCAAAATTTGCACCGGCTTCAGCGCCCTGGTAAGTACCAGGCATGAAACTCCAGTGTGGTGCGAGCAAGGTTTGCCCGGTTGGCTGAATGTAACCGCCACGTGCCCAAACCGGGCCGTATTTGAATTTAGCTGCAGCTTTATAGAGGCTAATACCGCTCTTATCACCTGAGTAATCTTCGTCGTAAGCTTTGTTTACAGAGGAGAATGCGATTTCGTTCGGGTGACCGCTGTTACCATTTTCTGCCATTTCGATAGCAGTAAAGGCCGCAATATCCAGACCGAACATGTCAGCGGCGAAACCAGACTGGAAGTCCAGGTTGGCGTTCCAGGTGGAATGCGCAAGGTTAGTTTCATATTTATCAGTCGTAACATCTTTACGGTCACGCTCACGCTGCCAGTAATAAACACCACCGGTCAGAGTCGAGTCATCAACAAAGCCTGCTGCGCTTGCCTGAGGGATGACTACAAGTCCTGAAAGAGCTGTGACACCTGCAATTGCAAGCGCCAGTGCACTACGTTTGCCACTAAACGTACGCATATATTATTCCTCTTTGACGTATCAATAATCGCCGGACGTTAAAAGACGCCTTATGGCGAAAAAAAGTAAAAATGCCTAACGGCTAAAGCGGTTATGAATATTTGCCCGCATTACTGCTGCCCTTAAGACTATTTTTCGCGACGCGAATTATCAATGACTTTGTAAGAGTTCATTCCGATATTATGACAGAGAGCACATAATTTATGAGCATTTGTAACAAATAACGACACAAGCGTTTTATCTTGATAATTGCTATTTATAAAATACAAAACTCTATATGAGAGCGCTCACATAATTAAAAGAAGAATTTTTAATGTTCCGAGGTTGACCATAAAAAGTAGAGAGGAAGAAGTGTAAATAACATTAATTCGCAACGCGAATGTGAAGATATATTTAAGCAAATGATTATAAAGCGAAAAAAAACGCCGCAATTTGCGGCGTTTTTGTCAGATATTGACCTAGTAAAAAGGGACTATTCGCCCATTTTCGCCCAAGTATCACGCAAGCCAACGGTACGGTTAAATACCAGTTTTTCGGCAGTTGCATAACGGCTGTCCAGGCAGAAATAACCTTCGCGCTCGAACTGATATGCTTTGCCTTTTTCGGCATTTTGCAGACTTGGTTCGACGAAGCCTTGTTTGATAACCAGTGATTCCGGGTTAATCGTTGCAAGGAAATCTTCTGCAGCCCCTGGGTTTGCAACACTGAAAAGGCGGTCATAAAGGCGAATCTCAACAGGCAATGCATGTTCTGCACTCACCCAATGAATCACACCTTTAACTTTACGACCATCAGCTGGGTCTTTGCTTAATGTGTCCGGATCGTAGGAGCAATGCAGCGTGGTGATATTCCCTGCATCATCTTTCTCAACGCTATCGGCTTTAATCACATATGCATTACGCAGGCGTACTTCTTTGCCCAACACCAGACGCTTATATTGCTTGTTGGCTTCTTCACGGAAGTCAGCACGATCGATATAGATCTCACGGCTAAACGGCACCTGACGGCTACCCATCTCTGGTTTGTTAGGATGGTTAGGCATCGTTACCATTTCAACTTCACCCTGAGGGAAGTTTTCGATGATAACTTTAACCGGGTCGAGAACAGCCATAGCGCGTGGTGCGTTCTCATTCAGGTCATCACGAATACAAGATTCCAGAGATGCCATTTCAACGGTGTTGTCTTGCTTGGTCACACCAATGCGCTTACAGAACTCGCGAATAGAAGCGGCGGTATAACCACGACGACGCAAACCAGAGATGGTCGGCATACGTGGGTCATCCCAACCCTCTACAACCTTCTCAGTCACCAGCAGGTTAAGCTTACGCTTAGACATGATGGCGTACTCGAGATTCAGGCGAGAGAACTCGTACTGACGCGGATGCGCAGGAATTGTGATGTTATCCAACACCCAGTCGTACAAACGACGGTTGTCCTGGAATTCCAGCGTACACAGCGAGTGTGTAATGCCTTCCAGCGCATCGGAAATGCAGTGGGTGAAGTCGTACATCGGGTAGATGCACCACTTATTACCAGTCTGGTGGTGTTCGGCAAATTTAATACGATAAATCACCGGATCACGCATCACGATAAATGGCGAAGCCATATCGATTTTCGCACGCAGGCACGCAGTCCCTTCAGCGAACTCACCGTTACGCATCTTCTCGAACAGCGCGAGGTTCTCTTCAACCGTACGGTCGCGATATGGGCTGTTTTTCCCAGGCGAAGTCAATGAGCCGCGATATTCACGAATCTGCTCCGGAGTCAGTTCGTCAACATACGCCAGACCTTTATTGATCAGCTCAACCGCATAGTTGAACAACTGATCGAAATAATCTGAAGAATAACGCACATTGCCAGACCAATGAAAACCAAGCCATTCAACGTCGTGCTTAATTGAGTCTACGAATTCGATGTCTTCTTTTACTGGGTTGGTGTCATCGAAACGCAGGTTGCACTGGCCTTGATAATCTTGCGCGATACCAAAATTCAGGCAGATGGATTTTGCATGACCGATATGCAGATAACCATTTGGCTCTGGCGGAAAACGGGTGCAAATACTGTCGTGCTTACCATTGGCCAAATCTTCATCAATAATCTGGCGAATAAAGTTAGTTGGGCGGGCTTCTGCCTCACTCATCGCGGGTTCCTCTGTGCAAAAACTTTAGTTATCGACACATGATCTTATAAGCAAGCGTCGGAAACAACCTTTAGTTGCATAAATAAGGGTATCGGGAAGGACGGACGGGAGGGCATAAAAAAGCGGCTGGAGAAAAGACTCTCCAGCCGCTAAAGGCACAATCTTACCCTTCATACTTCAAGTTGCATCTTTGTTGGCTACGTTCACTCACCCGACAAATCTGCCAGGAGCAAATTTGAACGCTGTGAGTAGCGCCCCGAAGGGGTGAGGCCCATGGATGGGCCGAGTAATCAACTTAGTACACTAAGCTCATCGGGACTCGTTCTCTTGCCGCCGCGATGCAACTCGCATTATTTTGGGTACATAACTCAGGAGCGATTATTTGCCTTTAATTTCGTACAGAGGTGTTTGCCCCGCAACAACAGAACCTTGTGCCTGGAGTACCAGACCACTGTAGTCGTCGATGTTGCTACAAACTACTGGGCTAATCATGGAGCGGGCATTAGCATTCAGGAAATCAAGATCCATTTCCAGAATCGGCTGGCCAGCAACCACTTCAGCACCCTCTTCTACCAAACGAGTAAAGCCCTGGCCGTTCAGTGCGACAGTATCAATGCCCATATGGACAACGATTTCTGCACCTTTCTCGGTTTCCAGGCAGAACGCATGGTTGGTATTAAAGATTTTTACGATAGTACCGGCAGCTGGAGCGACAACTGTTTTTCCAGTTGGCTTAACAGCAACACCATCACCAACAGCTTTGCTGGCGAAGGCTTCATCAGGAACCTGATCCAGCGCAACCACATCACCTGTCACTGGTGAAACCAGAGCAGCGATGGTTACAGCATTTGGAACTGCTTGTGGTTTAGCAGCAGCCACTGGCGCCGCGGCAGCTGTACTCACAGGAGCAGCAGCAACTTCACCTACAGTCTTCATAGAGTTGGCGATTTTCTCAGCTACGAAGCCAACAATAATTTGCACGCTGGTTTTGTTCAGACGGATAACACCGGTTGCACCCAGACGTTTCGCCAACGCTTCATTAACCAATGAAGAGTCTTTCACGTTCAGACGCAGACGAGTGATACATGCATCAATACCAGTAAGGTTAGCTGAACCACCTACCGCTGCGATGTACTGACGAGCCAACTCATTAACATCTTGATTGGTATTGCCGCTGACATTCACGTCCTGACCATCAGTTTCATCACCTGCAACAGCCAGTTCACGACCTGGAGTCAACAGATTGAATTTGAGGATAGTGAAACGGAACACAACGTAGTAAATCACGAAGAACACGATGCCTTGCGGAATCAGCATGTACCAATGTGTCGCCAGTGGGTTACGGGTAGAAAGCACCATATCCACCAGACCAGCACTGAAGCCGAAACCAGCAATCCAATGCATGCTTGCTGCGATAAATACAGAGATACCGGTCAGCACTGCGTGAATCAGATACAGAACTGGAGCCACGAACATGAAGGAGAATTCTAACGGTTCGGTGATACCAGTAAAGAAGGCAGCAAACGCACCCGCCATCATAATACCCAATACTTTGGCTTTATTTTCAGGGCGCGCGCAGTGGTAAATTGCCAATGCAGCACCAGGAAGGCCAAACATCATGATTGGGAAGAAGCCAGCCTGATAGCGACCAGTAATACCAACGATACCAGTACCTTCAGCGATAGATTTAGCACCGCCAAGGAATTTAGGAATATCGTTAATACCTGCAACGTCAAACCAGAACACGGAGTTCAAAGCGTGATGCAGGCCAACTGGAATCAGAAGACGGTTAAAGAACGCATAAACACCTGCGCCAATTGAACCCATTTTCTGGATGTGCTCACCAAAGTTCACCAGGCCGCTGAAAACGATTGGCCAGATAAACATCATGATGAAGGCAACAGCAATCATCACAAATGAGGTAAGAATTGGAACCAGGCGACGACCGCTGAAGAAGGACAACGCTTTCGGCAACTCGACGCTGCTGAAACGGTTGTACAACTCTGCGGAGATGATCCCCACCATGATGCCCACAAATTGGTTTTCAATTTTAGTGAACGCCAATGGAACCTGATCCAACGGAATGTGTTTGATCATGGAAACAGCGGCTGGCGAACAGAGAGTCGTCAAAACCAGGAAACCGACAAAACCGGTTAGTGCAGCAGCACCATCTTTATCTTTGGACATACCGTAAGCCACACCAATGGCAAACAGCACTCCCATGTGGTCAATGATTGCAGCACCAGATTTGATGAACAACGCAGCTAATGCGCTATCACCACCCCAGCTAACCGGGTCAATCCAGTAACCAACACCCATTAAAATGGCTGCGGCTGGTAGCGTGGCTACCGGCACCATCAGCGCACGGCCAACCTTTTGCATATAACCTAGAATACTCACGTTAATTCCCCCTATGAGACCCCGTTAAGGCTCGTTCAAAGCAGTTTTATTATTGTGTAACAAACCTTGAAAGCATGACGAAGATTCGCCAACTTTCAGAGTGTGTGAAAAATTAATTCGTATCGCAAATTAAACACCCTTTTTTTGTGATTAAAATCACCAAATATTGTTATTCCACTCCCCTTTGGCTAGCTATCGACTAAAACTTATTTTATCATCCGAAAAATCAAGACGGATTGATCCCGTAATAACTGGTTCTAAACTGGTTTACCCTTAGAGGGTTCGGATAACAATCTGGCTAAAGCTACTTTCTATTAACTTATGAGGTGAATGATGAGACTGATTCCCCTGGCTACCCCAGCTCAAGTTGGCAAATGGGCAGCACGCCATATCGTTAAGCGTATCAATGCGTTTAATCCGACAGCAGATCGTCCTTTCGTGCTCGGCCTGCCAACCGGTGGTACTCCACTTGAAGCATATAAAGCGCTGGTAGAGATGCACAAAGCGGGCCAGGTTAGCTTTAAAAACGTCGTCACCTTTAATATGGATGAGTACGTTGGTCTGCCAAAAGAGCATCCAGAAAGCTATCATACGTTCATGCACCGCAATTTCTTTGATCATGTTGATATTCCAGCGGAAAATATCAACCTGCTGAATGGCAATGCTGATGATGTTGACGCAGAGTGCCGTCGTTATGAAGAAAAAATTCGTTCATACGGTAAAATTCACCTGTTTATGGGTGGCGTGGGCAACGATGGTCACATCGCGTTCAACGAACCGGCTTCTTCTCTGGCTTCACGTACTCGTATCAAAACGCTGACTCATGACACCCGTGTTGCAAACTCCCGTTTCTTTGATGGCGATGTTACTCAGGTTCCAAAATTTGCGCTGACTGTGGGCGTGGGCACTCTGCTTGATGCAGAAGAAGTGATGATTTTGGTAATTGGTCATCTGAAAGCGCAAGCTCTGCAAGCAGCAGTGGAAGGCAACGTGAATCACATGTGGACTATTAGCTGTCTGCAACTGCACCCTAAAGCAGTCGTCGTGTGTGATGAGCCATCCACCATGGAACTCAAAGTTAAGACGCTGAAGTACTTCAACGAATTAGAAGCAGAAAACATCAAAGATCTTTAAATACTAACTTATACCCTAAATAATTCGAGTTGCAGCCAACATCCCTGCAACTTGAAGTATGAAGGGTATAACCGGGGGTACCTATGTTTGCATTAACTCACGGTCGGATTTATACCGGCCATGAAATTCTTGATGATCACGCGGTTATTATCGCGAACGGCCTGATTGAACGCGTTTGCCCGCGCTCAGATCTCCCTGCGGGTATTGAGACTCGCGATGTGGGCGGTGCAATCATCGCCCCCGGTTTTATTGATGTGCAGCTTAATGGTTGTGGTGGCGTTCAGTTCAACGATTCCGCAGATGCGGTTACCGTTGAAACGCTGGAAATCATGCAGAAAGCCAACGAGCGTTCTGGCTGTACCAGCTACTTACCGACACTGATCACCAGCAGCGATGAGCTGATGAAGCAAGGCGTGAAAGTGATGCGCGAATACCTGGCGAAATATCAGCACCAGGCTCTCGGTCTGCATCTTGAAGGCCCATGGTTAAACATGGTGAAAAAAGGAACGCACAATCCAAGCTTCGTGCGTAAACCTGATGCAGAACTAGTTGATTTCCTGTGCCAAAACGCAGAGGTGATCACTAAAGTCACTTTGGCACCAGAAATGGTTGGGCCTGAAGTGATTAGTAAACTGGTTGCTTCCGGCATTATCGTTTCAGCCGGGCATTCCAATGCCACTGTAAAAGAAGCTAAAGTCGGCTTCCGTGCAGGCATCACCTTCGCAACCCACCTTTTCAACGCAATGCCGTATATTACTGGCCGCGAACCGGGTCTTGCTGGGGCCATTTTTGATGAGCCAGATGTTTACTGCGGTATCATTGCCGATGGTTTACATGTGGACTATGCCAATATTCGTACTGCGAAAAAGGTCAAGGGCGATAAGCTGTGCCTGGTGACTGATGCAACTGCTCCGGCAGGCGCAAATATCGATGAGTTCATTTTCGCAGGAAAAACAATATACTACCGTGATGGTTTATGCGTAGATGAGAACGGTACGCTGAGCGGTTCAGCCCTGACGATGATTGAAGGGGTGTGTAACCTAGTTGAGCATGCGGGCATCGCATTAGACGAAGTCTTACGTATGGCTACCCTCTACCCTGCCCGTGCAATGGGTGTAGAGCAGCAATTAGGTACTATTGAAGCAGGGAAAGTCGCCAACCTGACGACCTTTACCCGCGATTTTAAAATCACCAAGACCTTTGTTAATGGTAACGAGGTCGTAACTGAGTAATTAAGGCATGACGACTGGCGGACAGGCTCAAATTGGTAATGTCGATCTGGTAAAACAACTGAATAGCGCGGCGGTATATCGCCTGATTGACCAACATGGGCCAATCTCTCGCATTCAGATTGCCGAACAGAGCCAGCTAGCACCTGCCAGCGTCACGAAAATTACTCGCCAGTTAATTGAGCGCGGACTGATCAAAGAAGTTGATCAACAGGCTTCCACCGGGGGCCGCCGCGCTATCTCAATTATCACAGAAACCCGCAATTTCCATGCTATTGGCGTACGTCTTGGCCGCCACGATGCAA
This sequence comes from Buttiauxella gaviniae ATCC 51604, assembly GCF_001654835.1. Classification (GTDB taxonomy): domain Bacteria; phylum Pseudomonadota; class Gammaproteobacteria; order Enterobacterales; family Enterobacteriaceae; genus Buttiauxella; species Buttiauxella gaviniae. Next base: position 198,490 of record NZ_LXEP01000031.1, on the reverse strand, counting down.
CCATCACGCTATTTGACCTTAGCGCTAAACCGATTGCCGAAGAGCATTATTCTCTTCCTGAACGAACTCAGGAAACGCTCGAGCATGCACTGCTAAACGCTATTGCCCAATTTATCGAACAAAACACACGTAAAATGCGTGAGCTGATTGCGATTTCCGTAATCCTGCCAGGCCTGGTCGATCCTGAAAGCGGTGTGATTCGTTACATGCCGCATATCCAGGTGAATAACTGGTCGTTAGTCGATAGCCTGGAAAAACAGTTCAAAGTGACCTGTTATGTGGGTCACGATATCCGTAGCCTGGCTCTTGCCGAGCACTACTTTGGTGCAACGCACGATTGCGATGACTCCATTTTGGTGCGAGTCCACCGTGGTACAGGTGCGGGGATTTTGTCTAATGGACGTATTTTTATTGGCCGCAACGGCAACGTTGGTGAAATTGGCCATATTCAGGTTGACCCATTAGGCGAGCGCTGCCACTGCGGGAACTTTGGCTGCCTGGAAACTATCGCCGCCAATGCTGCTATTGAACACCGTGTGCGCCATTTACTTGAGCAAGGTTATAACAGCCGCCTGACACTTGAAGACTGCGATATTACCGCGATTTGTAAAGCTGCGAACAAGGGCGATTCCTTGGCCTGCGAAGTGATTGAACATGTTGGTCGCCACTTAGGCAAAGCTATTTCCATCGCGATTAACCTGTTTAATCCGCAAAAAGTAGTCATTGCTGGGGAAATCATCGAAGCCGAAAAAGTGCTTCTTCCCGCTATCGAAGCCTGCATCAATACTCAGGTATTGAAAGCATTCCGTAAGAACCTACCCGTCGTGTGCTCAAAACTCGATGACCGTTCAGCCATTGGTGCCTTTGCTTTGGTAAAACGTTCGATGCTGAATGGCGTTCTGCTTCAACGTTTGCTGGAAAGTTAATCCAGTCACACGCTTTTTTACGCTATAGTTACGCCTTCTTTACGCCCTCCAGAAATGTGAGCATGAGCTGTTAATGACCATTCAGAATGTAATTTGTGATATTGACGGCGTGCTGATGCACGATAACGTCGCCGTACCGGGTGCTAATGAATTCTTAGCCCGCATCATGGAAAAGGGTATGCCGCTGGTTCTGCTGACTAACTACCCGTCGCAGACAGGTCAGGATCTCGCGAACCGTTTTGCATCCGCGGGTATTGATGTGCCGGACAGCGTCTTTTATACCTCCGCAATGGCAACCGCGGATTTCCTGCGCCGTCAGGAAGGAAAAAAAGCGTACGTTGTTGGTGAAGGCGCATTGATTCATGAGCTTTATAAAGCAGGCTTTACTATCACCGATATCAACCCTGACTTTGTAATTGTCGGTGAAACCCGTTCTTATAACTGGGAAATGATGCATAAGGCCGCCTACTTCGTAGCAAACGGTGCGCGCTTTATTGCGACTAACCCAGATACACATGGCCGTGGTTACTATCCAGCCTGTGGTGCGCTTTGCGCGGGTATCGAGAAAATTTCTGGCCGCAAACCATTCTGTGTTGGAAAACCAAGCCCGTGGATTATCCGCGCAGCACTTAACAAGATGCAGGCGCATTCAGAGCATACCGTTATTGTTGGCGATAACTTGCGTACTGATATCCTCGCAGGCTTCCAGGCTGGTTTAGAAACCATTCTGGTACTGTCGGGTGTTTCGACGCTAAACGACATTGATGCTATGCCGTTCCGCCCTTCCTGGATTTACCCGTCAGTCGCTGAAGTCGATATTATCTAATTCTTGATTCGCCCGGTTTTTGCCGGGCGTTTTATCGATTCAACAATCATTTTATCTTTCACTGAATGCCAGCCTGGCGATTTCACCAATAATTGCTGATCCGCTAATTATTCCGCTCATTTTCTCATCATTTTTCAGTAATCAATAATCACCATTGAACTATTTATCCCTCCAGGGCTAAAGGACTTGCTTTCACATCAATGATTGCGCATTTTCATAGTCATGCGATGCAGCATAACTATTTAATGGCTCAAAGAAGCATTACGGAGAGAGTTCTATGTGTTCAATTTTTGGTGTTCTGGATATCAAGACCGATGCGGTCGAATTGCGTAAGAAAGCACTCGAGTTATCTCGCCTGATGCGCCATCGCGGCCCAGACTGGTCTGGTGTTTACGCTAACGATAAAGCCATTCTTTCCCATGAACGTCTCTCCATTGTTGACGTTAACGCTGGCGCCCAGCCGTTATACAACAAAGAAAAAACTCACGCTCTGGCTGTGAACGGCGAAATCTACAACCATCAGGCTCTGCGTGCAGAATATGGCGACCGTTACGAATTCCAGACAGGCTCTGACTGTGAAGTTATCCTCGCGCTTTACCAGGAAAAAGGCCCTGAATTCCTTGACGATCTGCAAGGTATGTTTGCCTTCATTCTGTATGACGAAAAACAAGACGCCTACCTGATTGGCCGTGACCATATCGGTATCATCCCTTTGTATATGGGTTATGACGAACACGGCAACATGTACGTTGCTTCCGAAATGAAAGCGCTGGTTCCTGTTTGCCGCACTATTAAAGAGTTCCCGGCAGGCAGTTATCTGTGGAGTAAAGACGGTGAAATCCGCAGTTACTACCAGCGTGACTGGTTCGAATATGATGCAGTAAAAGATAACGTGACTGACAAAGACGAATTGCGTCAGGCGCTGGAAGATTCCGTAAAAAGCCACCTGATGTCTGACGTACCATACGGCGTGTTGCTGTCCGGTGGTCTGGATTCATCTGTTATTTCAGCAATTACTAAGAAATTTGCTGCACGACGCGTAGAAGATGAAGAGCGTTCAGAAGCCTGGTGGCCACAACTGCACTCCTTTGCGGTTGGCCTGGTCGGTTCTCCTGACCTGATAGCAGCGCAAGAAGTGGCAAACCACTTAGGTACTGTGCACCACGAAATTCATTTCACCGTGCAAGAAGGCCTGGATGCGATTCGCGATGTTATCTATCACATTGAAACTTACGATGTGACAACCATTCGTGCCTCTACCCCAATGTATTTGATGTCACGCAAAATCAAAGCAATGGGCATCAAGATGGTCCTGTCTGGTGAAGGTTCTGATGAAGTGTTTGGCGGCTACCTGTACTTCCATAAAGCGCCAAACGATAAAGAGCTGCATGAAGAGACCGTTCGCAAGCTGCAAGCTCTGCATATGTTTGACTGTGCCCGCGCTAACAAAGCGATGTCAGCCTGGGGCGTTGAAGCTCGCGTACCGTTCCTGGACAAGAAATTCCTTGATGTAGCGATGCGCATCAACCCGAAAGACAAAATGTGCGGCAACGGCAAGATGGAAAAACATATCCTGCGTGAATGTTTTGAATCTTACCTGCCAGCAAGCGTTGCATGGCGTCAGAAAGAGCAATTCTCTGATGGGGTAGGTTACAGCTGGATAGACACGCTGAAAGAAGTTGCGGCGGGCCAGGTCACCGACCAACAGTTGGAAACCGCAAGCTATCGCTTCCCGTACAATACACCAGGCTCTAAAGAAGCTTATTTGTATCGTGAAATCTTTGAAGAGTTATTCCCACTGCCAAGCGCTGCGCAGTGCGTTCCAGGCGGCCCGTCTGTTGCCTGTTCTTCAGCTAAGGCCATCGAATGGGATGAAGCATTCAAAACAATGAATGATCCATCAGGCCGTGCAGTAGGCGTTCACCAGTCCGCTTACAAATAATTGAGCAAAATGAAACACACGGGCCTACGGGCCCGTTTTTGTTTCTGCAATATACCTCACCTCTTATCTGGGCTTTTCCCTCACATAAAACCACGAAATAACCGATTTTTGACGAATATTGCATCAAGCTGTTCGTAAGCTAATCAAACAGACAATTTACGCCAATTTTCGGGAAAAAATTGTTGACGCTAGAAGGCCAACTACGCATAATGCGCCCCGCAACGCCGATAAGGTTACGCAGAAAAAAGAAGGCTACTTAGCTCAGCTGGTTAGAGCACATCACTCATAATGATGGGGTCACAGGTTCGATTCCCGTAGTAGCCACCATTATTCTTTTTTTAGCGCGGGAGTGGCGAAATTGGTAGACGCACCAGATTTAGGTTCTGGCGCCGCAAGGTGTGCGAGTTCAAGTCTCGCCTCCCGCACCATTTTAAAGCGTTGCATAGTTGGGGTATCGCCAAGCGGTAAGGCACCGGTTTTTGATACCGGCATTCCCTGGTTCGAATCCAGGTACCCCAGCCAATTTTTTGACATAGCACATTAGTTTTGTGCGCCCATAGTTGGGGTATCGCCAAGCGGTAAGGCACCGGTTTTTGATACCGGCATTCCCTGGTTCGAATCCAGGTACCCCAGCCAGTCAAAGAATAAAGTTTTAAAATTAGGCTACTTAGCTCAGCTGGTTAGAGCACATCACTCATAATGATGGGGTCACAGGTTCGATTCCCGTAGTAGCCACCATATTTTTGGGGTATCGCCAAGCGGTAAGGCTCTGGTTTCTGATACCAGCATTCCGAGGTTCGAATCCTCGTACCCCAGCCAAAAATGAAAAGCTCGCTTCGGCGAGCTTTTTGCTTTTCTGCATTTGGATAATCTCGTCAGAATATAAGTCGGATGTCGCTAACGCTAATCCGACCCACAAAAGACTATCGACTTATAACCCTAACGCATACTTCAGCGCCTGCCGTTTTAGCACGCCGCCGCGTTCTGCCGCCATCAGCCCTAAGTTTCGGATCACGCGTAACGGCCCTAAAGTATTGCTAAAACCTGCGTAGAACAGATCCATACCGCTTTGCATCAGGAAATTATCCGCCTGCCTGCGTGTCTGGTAGCGCTTCAAAATACGTGCATCTGCCCAGTTTTCACCGTAGCTACGTGCTTTAAGCATGACATCCAGCAACGCATCCACATCACGATAGCCAAGATTCACGCCCTGCCCGGCTAACGGGTGGATGGTATGTGCCGCATCGCCGATCAGTGCCAGCCCTTGTTGGGTGTATTGCAACGCATGGCGGCGAGTCAGTGGGAATGCACCGCTGGCGACAGGTGTTACCTGACCTAATCGTTCCGGGAAATTCGCTTCAATCGCCTTTTGCAGCTGCGGCATGGTCATATTCTGCAACTGGCGAATACGGGCCGGAGAGTCGTACCACACCAGCGAAGCCCAGTTATCAAAGAGGGGTAAAAACGCGTGCGGCCCTGCCGGGGTGAAATGCTGCCAGGTGCTGTCGCCCGGCGTTTGTTCGCACTTAACCGTAATTAGCATGCACGATTGACGATACTGCCAGGCATGAATACCAATTCCTGCCCAACGTCGTACCTGCGAATTTGCTCCATCCGCACCAATCACCATCGGCACCGTTAAGGTCTGCTCATCGGCAAAATGGAGCGTCCAACGCCCTGCCTGCTGGTGCATGCTGTCAATGCGCGCGGGACACAGCAATCTGACATTTGGATGGGCTTCTAACGCCTGCCATAGCGCGAGTTGTAAAACCTGGTTTTCCACCATATAACCGAGTTCTGGTAGCCCAAGCTCCTGCGCATTAAAGCTAACGTGCGCACTTTCCCACTCCCAGGTTTCGAGCTGGCGATACGCATGGCTACGCATTGCCCGAATGGTACCCCACACACCAAGGGATTTCAGCAACGCAACTGAGGCGCTGCTGATGGCCGAGATGCGTACATCAGGTGGGCTTGCGGCATCAAAAGCTGCCGGAGCCTGATGCTCAATCACCGCGACCTGAAAACCATTTTGCGCGAGGCCAAGGGCTGCAGCCGCACCGACCATCCCCCCGCCCACTACCGCAACATCAATTGACTCATTCAACATGATGATTTTGTCCTTAAATTGTCTATGTTGATTCTACCGGATTTTTACGCCAGTTTCGTAGGCTGGTCACATCAAGGCCAAAGCATTACAATACGCCGCCTGAATTCCTGGCTTTAACTGAGCAATGGCAAGTCGATGACAAAAAAACTCCATATCAAAACCTGGGGCTGTCAGATGAACGAATACGATTCATCGAAGATGGCCGATCTGCTGAATAGCACACATGGCTATACGCTTACGGACAACCCAAAAGAAGCGGACGTATTGCTACTCAATACCTGCTCGATCCGTGAAAAAGCCCAGGAAAAAGTGTTCCATCTGCTTGGCCGCTGGAAACTCTTAAAGCGTAAAAATCCCAATATCATTATTGGCGTTGGCGGCTGCGTTGCTTCACAGGAAGGTAAGCTGATTCGTAGCCGTGCACACTATGTTGATATTGTTTTCGGGCCGCAAACGCTGCATCGCCTGCCTGAAATGATCAACAAAGTGAGTGGCAACCGTAGCCCAATCGTTGACGTCAGCTTCCCGGAAATCGAAAAGTTTGACCGTCTGCCAGAGCCAAAAGCCGATGGCCCGACAGCTTTCGTTTCTATTATGGAAGGCTGTAACAAGTATTGTACTTACTGCGTGGTGCCTTATACCCGCGGTGAGGAAGTGAACCGCCCGTGTGATGATGTGCTGTTTGAAATCGCACAGCTCGCAGCGCAAGGCGTGCGTGAAGTGAATCTGCTCGGCCAGAACGTGAATGCTTACCGCGGGCCGACTTTCGATGGCGGTATCTGTTCATTCGCTGAACTGCTGCGCCTGGTGGCTGCAATTGACGGTATTGACCGTATTCGTTTCACCACCAGCCACCCGATTGAATTCACCGACGATATCATCGAGGTTTATCGCGACACACCTGAGCTGGTGAGTTTCCTGCACCTGCCGATTCAATGTGGCTCAGACCGTGTGCTCAACCTGATGGGCCGTACCCATACCGCGCTGGAATACAAATCCATTATTCGCAAACTGCGCGCCGTACGTCCTGACATTCAAATTAGTTCTGATTTCATTGTTGGCTTCCCTGGTGAAACCCAGCAGGACTTCGAGCAAACCATGAAGGTCATTGGCGATGTGAATTTTGACGTGAGCTACAGCTTCGTCTTCTCTTCCCGCCCGGGCACACCCGCCGCCGATATGGTGGATGACGTGCCAGAAAAAGAGAAATTGCAGCGCCTCTATATTTTGCAAGAGCGTATCAACCAGCAGGCCATGGAATTTAGCCGTAAGATGGTTGGCACCACGCAGCGTGTCCTTGTCGAAGGCACCTCACGCAGAAACATTATGGAGCTGACCGGACGTTCCGAACACAATCGTGGCGTCAACTTTGCGGGCACCCCGGACATGGTCGGTAAATTTGTCGATGTCGAAATTACTGAAGTGGCCACTAACAACTCACTGCGCGGTAAAGTCGTTCGTACCGAAGATGAGATGGGGCTGCGTATTGCCGAGTCTCCGGAGTCAGTAATTGCTCGCACACGTAAAGAGAATGAGATAGGCGTAGGGTTCTATCAGCCTTAGCCCCCCCTAAATGCCCGAGCTACTTCAATATGCAGGTAGGCGGCAATCGAATGAATCCCAATGAGCTTACTCAAGTAAGTGATTCGGGTGAATGAGAGCAGCCAACAACCCTGCATTATGAAGGGCGATGGGCATTTTCATTTGTTGCACTTGCATTCGGAAGCATCCACCCAAATATCAAAAAGCAGGCTTGCGCCATCCGCCCACGCCGTAAATAATCATTTTTATGGCCTGCATTAATGCAGCAATACATTCTACTGGCCCTGCGAGGATAAGTTTGAATATCGAAACACGTGAAATTACGCTAGAACCCGCAGACAATGCGCGTCTGCTAAGCCTGTGTGGCCCATTTGATGACAACATCAAGCAGCTTGAACGTCGGCTGGGGATCGAAATCAATCGTCGTGACTATCACTTCAAGCTCACGGGCCGCCCGATTCTGGTCAATGCTGCCGCAGATATTCTGCGTAACCTGTATGTCGATACTGCGCCGATGCGTGGTGAAATTCAGGATATAACACCGGAACAAATCCACCTCGCCATTAAAGAAATTCGCGTGCTGGAACAGTCTGCCGAAAGCGTTCCAGAGTACGGCAAAGCGGTCAACATCAAGACCAAACGTGGCGTCATCAAACCACGTACACCAAACCAGGCGCAGTACATCGCCAATATTCTCGACCACGACATCACCTTTGGTGTCGGCCCAGCAGGGACCGGTAAAACTTATCTTGCGGTTGCAGCAGCAGTCGATGCACTGGAACGCCAGGATATCCGCCGCATTCTGCTGACCCGTCCGGCCGTCGAAGCGGGTGAAAAGCTCGGCTTCTTGCCAGGCGATTTAAGCCAGAAAGTGGACCCTTACCTGCGCCCGTTGTACGACGCGCTGTTTGAAATGCTCGGCTTTGAGCGTGTTGAGAAGCTGATAGAGCGCAACGTTATTGAAGTCGCGCCACTCGCCTATATGCGTGGCCGCACGTTAAACGATGCATTCATCATTCTGGATGAAAGCCAGAACACCACCATCGAACAGATGAAAATGTTCCTGACGCGCATAGGCTTTAACTCAAAAGCCGTGATTACCGGCGATGTCACGCAAATTGACCTGCCAAAAAATCTGAAATCGGGCTTACGTCATGCAATCGACGTACTGGCCGAAGTCGATGAAATCAGCTTTAACTTCCTTAATAGTGAAGACGTTGTCCGCCACCCGGTTGTGGCACGTATTGTGAATGCCTATGAAGCGTGGGAAAACGCGGAACAGGTTCGTAAAGATGAACTCGCAGCAGAGCGCAAGCGAGAAGCGATGGCTATTAATGCCGCCGCTCAGGAGAGTAAATGAGTCAGGTTATACTGGATTTACAGGTCGCGTGTGAAGATGCAAACGGCCTGCCGACGGAAGAACAATTTCAGGCATGGCTTGATGCGGTCATCCCACAATTTCAGGAAGAGTCAGAAGTCACGATTCGCCTGGTGGATGATGCAGAAAGTCACGATTTGAACCTCACTTACCGTGGGAAAGATAAATCCACAAATGTGCTTTCGTTCCCGTTTGAAGCCCCTCCAGGTATTGAACTGCCACTATTGGGCGACCTGATTATTTGCCGTCAGGTTGTGGAACAAGAAGCAAAAGAGCAGCAAAAACCACTGGATGCGCACTGGGCACATATGGTCATCCACGGCAGTTTGCATCTGCTTGGTTATGATCATATTGAAGATGAAGAAGCCGAAGAGATGGAATCCCTGGAAACAGAGATAATGCTTGCTCTTGGGTATGCTGATCCGTACATTGCCGAGAAAGAATAGTCGCTACGGTAAATGATTACCGTAACGCATCAGGTGCAGGCAGCGAGCCATTAACTGCCTGCTATCTATTAATTAACCGAGGGGCCACAAACCTAACGCCATGAGCGACGACAATTCCCAAAACAGTGACACACCTGCCAGTAAGAAGGGATTCTTTTCCCTGATTCTCAACCAGCTATTCCACGGTGAGCCTAAAAACCGTGACGATCTGCTGACACTCATCCGTGATTCTGAGCAAAATGATCTGATCGATCAAGATACCCGCGACATGCTTGAAGGCGTGATGGATATCGCCGACCAACGCGTCCGCGACATCATGATCCCTCGCTCTCAAATGGTAACGCTCAAACACAACCAGACGCTGGACGAATGCCTCGATGTGATCATCGAATCGGCACACTCCCGCTTCCCGGTGATCAGTGAAGACAAAGATCATATCGAAGGGATTCTGATGGCTAAAGATCTGCTGCCGTTTATGCGCAGCGATACTGAGCCATTTAGCATGGAAAAAGTGTTACGTCAGGCAGTTGTTGTGCCGGAAAGTAAGCGTGTTGACCGAATGCTCAAAGAGTTTCGTCAGCAGCGCTACCACATGGCGATAGTGATTGATGAGTTTGGCGGTGTATCCGGACTTGTCACCATCGAAGATATTCTCGAACTGATTGTTGGGGAAATTGAAGATGAGTATGACGATGAAGAAGATGGTGATTTCCGCCAGTTAAGCCGTCACACCTGGACGGTTCGCGCTCTGGCCTCAATCGAAGATTTTAACGACACCTTTGCCACCCATTTCAACGATGACGAAGTGGATACCATTGGTGGATTGGTAATGCAGGCCTTTGGCCACTTGCCTGCCCGTGGCGAAACCATCGAAATTGATGGTTATCAGTTCAAAGTCGCGATGGCAGATAGCCGCCGTGTTATTCAGGTTCATGTCAGAATTCCGGACGACTCGCCACAACCGAAACTGGAAGATTAATTCAAAGATGTCTATAGCCCTACTCCTTCAACGCCAGCGTGTGCGTCTGCTGCTGGCGCTGCTTTTTGGTGCCTGCGGAACGCTGGCTTTCTCCCCTTACGATTTTTGGCCTGCCGCGATTGTTTCTCTGGCAGGGCTTCAAGGGCTGACACTAAATCGACGCGCTATTCAAAGTGCGTGGATTGGTTTCTTCTGGGGACTGGGGCTATTTGGCTCGGGCATTAACTGGGTTTATGTCAGCATCGCGCAGTTTGGCGGAATGCCTGGCCCGGTTAATATCTTCCTGGTGGTGCTGCTTGCGGCTTACTTGTCGCTGTACACCGGTTTGTTTGGCGGTTTCCTCAGCAAGCTTTGCCCCAAAACCACCTGGTGGCGCGTGGCTATCGCAGCACCCATGCTGTGGCAACTCACCGAATTCCTGCGTGGCTGGGTATTAACTGGCTTCCCGTGGCTGCAATTTGGTTATAGCCAGATTGATGGCCCGCTAAAAGGCATCGCCCCGATTCTCGGTGTTGAAAGCGTGACCTTCCTGCTGATGATTATCAGCGGCCTGCTGGTGTTTGCACTGCACGAACGTAACTGGCGTCCTGTGGTCATTGCTGCAGCCCTGCTGCTCCTGCCGTGGCCATTGCGTTCTATTCAGTGGTATCAGCCACAAACTGCACGCACGATTGATGTCGCGATGGTTCAGGGTGATATCCCGCAATCCCTGAAATGGGATGAAAACCAGCTGCTTAATACTCTGAAGATCTATCTCGATAAAACGCAGCCACAGATGGGGAAATCCCAACTGATTATCTGGCCTGAATCGGCAATCCCGGATCTTGAGATTAACCAGCAGCAATTCCTGACGATGATGGACGACCTGCTGCGCTCGAAGCACAGCTCGCTCATTACCGGTATTGTTGATGCGCGTTTGAATAAGCAGAACCGCTACGACACATACAACACCATCATCACATTGGGTGAAGGCAACCAGTACAGCTATAACAGCGCCGATCGTTACAACAAAAACCATCTGGTGCCGTTTGGCGAGTTTGTGCCGCTGGAATCGATTCTGCGCCCACTGGCCCCGTTCTTTGATTTGCCAATGTCATCATTCAGTCGCGGCCCATATTTACAGCCGCAGTTGGAGTCCAATGGTATTAAGCTGACACCTGCGATTTGCTACGAAATTATCCTGGGAGAGCAGGTGCGCGATAACTTCCGCCCTGATACTGACTTCCTGCTGACTATTTCGAATGATGCATGGTTCGGCAAATCGATTGGCCCATGGCAGCATTTCCAGATGGCACGTATGCGTTCACTGGAGCTGGGTCGTCCGCTTCTGCGCAGCACGAACAACGGTATTACCGCCGTGATTAATGCTAACGGTGATATCGACGCAATGATCCCGCAGTTTACTCGCGAAGTTCTGGAAGCGAAGGTCACGCCAACGCGCGGTATTACGCCATATGCACGCTTTGGCAACTGGCCACTGTGGGGCGCAACACTCATCTTTGGCTTTGCCTCTGTTCTGTTGGCACTGCGCACACGCCGCAAATCCTGATTCTGCATTACCTAAAAATGGCCAGCTCATGCTGGTCATTTTCATTTCTGGCACAACCTTTGCAAAATATTACTCACTAGAAAGATACAAAATGCTGAATCACTACCCTGTGAGCAGCATGAAGCATTGAGATGCACCAAACGATGACAAAGCCAGCACCAAAGTAGTGCAACGGAAGATTTTTGCCTCTAAACGGTGCGGCACGCTTCGCAAAAATAAACATCTGGATAGCAAAATCTTTACATTAAGCTAGGTTAAGTGTTAACAAAAAGACAAAGAATTAAGCTTATTCAATAACACACAACAACAAAAATATACTTGGCAGCATTCAGCCACTGCGGCTCGAGGGATGACAGGTAAAACACTCACAACGGGTATCAATGCCTCATGGCATTAAGATAAAGGAGTTGGTAATGCAATTACGTAAACTAGCCTCAGCTTTGCTGGTTATGGGTTTAGGCGCTGGAATCGCACACGCCGAAGATGCTAAACCTGCAGCTCAACAAAGTACTCTTGATAAGATTGCCGCAAACGGCGTCATTGTGGTCGGTCACCGTGAGTCTTCTGTTCCTTTTTCTTACTACGATAACCAACAAAAAGTCGTCGGCTATTCACAGGATTACTCCAACGCTATCGTTGAAGCCGTGAAGAAAAAGCTCAACAAGCCTGACCTGCAGGTTAAGTTGATCCCGATTACTTCACAAAACCGTATTCCATTGCTGCAAAACGGCACCTTCGATTTTGAGTGTGGCTCTACCACCAACAACCTGGAACGCCAGAAACAAGCATCGTTCTCTGACACGATCTTCGTCGTCGGTACCCGTCTGCTGGTTAAGAAAGGCGGCCCGATTAAGGACTTCGCTGACCTGAAAGGCAAAGCAGTTGTTGTGACTTCTGGTACCACTTCTGAAGTTCTGCTGAACAAGCTGAATGAAGAGAAGAAAATGGATATGCGTATCATCAGTGCCAAAGACCACGGTGACTCTTTCCGTACCCTGGAAAGCGGTCGTGCCGTTGCCTTTATGATGGATGATGCCCTGTTGGCTGGCGAACGTGCTAAAGCGAAGAAACAAGATAACTGGGAAATCCTCGGCACTCCGCAATCCCGCGAAGCTTACGGCTGTATGCTGCGTAAAGACGATCCAGAGTTTAAGAAGCTGATGGATGACACCATCGCTCAGGCACAGACATCTGGTGAAGCGGCGAAATGGTTTGATAAGTGGTTCATGAATCCAATTCCACCGAAAAACATCAACATGAACTTCGCTCTGTCTGACGACATGAAAGCCCTGTTCAAAGAACCAAACGATAAAGCACTGAACTAAACATACCCATTAGCATTCGAGTTGCAGCCAGGCTGCAGCTTGAAGGATGGCGGGTATAGAACAAGGGGCCGGGATGACCCAGCCCTCTCGATTGACGAACATGAAGCTCGGACAGACTATGCGTCGGATGGCCGTTCCCCATCCGGCGTGAAAGCACCCCAATAAATCTCAGGCATAGATCTGAAATCAGGGTGCAAGCTTCTCATCAATCTTCGAGGGTAGCGTAACTCGCTACCCTCAATTTTTTCTCGGAGTATGTTATGTCTATAGACTGGAACTGGGGAATATTTCTACAGCCCGCCCCGTTCGGCAACACCACCTATTTGGGCTGGATTTGGAATGGCTTCCAGGTCACCGTCGCCCTGTCCATCTGTGCATGGATAATCGCTTTCCTCGTCGGCTCTCTGTTCGGCATTTTACGTACCGTTCCCAATAAATGGCTGTCGAGCCTTGGCACGCTGTATGTCGAGCTGTTCCGTAACGTGCCGCTTATCGTGCAGTTCTTTACCTGGTACTTAGTGGTGCCGGAATTACTGCCTGAAAATCTCGGCATGTGGTTTAAATCTGAGCTTGACCCGAATGTTCAATTCTTCGTGTCATCAATGATTTGCCTTGGCCTGTTTACCGCCGCTCGCGTATGCGAACAGGTTCGTGCAGCCATTCAGTCTTTGCCACGCGGCCAGAAAAATGCCGCACTGGCGATGGGGCTGACACTCCCACAAGCATACCGCTACGTACTGTTACCAAACGCTTATCGCGTTATCGTGCCGCCAATGACATCTGAAATGATGAACCTGGTGAAGAACTCAGCCATTGCGTCAACTATCGGTCTGGTCGATATGGCCGCTCAGGCGGGTAAATTGCTGGATTACTCCGCGCACGCCTATGAATCCTTTACGGCCATCACGCTGGCGTATGTGCTGATTAACGCCGTGATTATGTTGGTGATGTATGTGGTGGAACGCAAAGTTCGCCTGCCTGGCAATATGGGAGGCAAATAATAATGTACGATTTTGACTGGACGTCCATTCTTCCCGCTATGCCTTACCTGATGCAGGGGCTGATCATTACCCTGAAAATCACGGTGACAGCGGTTATCTTCGGTATTGTGTGGGGAACACTGCTCGCAGTGATGCGCCTGTCACCGATTAAGCCGGTGGCCTGGTTTGCCAGCGCTTACGTCAACGTTTTCCGCTCTATTCCGCTCGTCATGGTTCTGCTGTGGTTCTACCTGGTGGTGCCGGGATTCTTGCAGAAAGTATTGGGGCTTTCCCCACAAACCGACATTCGCTTAATTTCCGCGATGGTGGCGTTTTCTATGTTTGAAGCCGCTTACTATTCAGAGATTATCCGCGCGGGTATTCAGAGCGTTTCGCGTGGGCAGTCCAACGCCGCGCTGGCTTTGGGGATGACGCACTGGCAGTCAATGAAATTGATCATCCTGCCGCAAGCCTTCCGCGCCATGGTGCCGTTGCTGTTAACGCAAGGCATCGTACTGTTCCAGGATACGTCGCTGGTTTATGTGTTGAGCCTGGCAGATTTCTTCCGTACCGCATCGACGATTGGCGAGCGCGACGGAACACAGGTCGAAATGATCCTGTTTGCTGGTGCCGTGTATTTTGCAATCAGTTTGAGCGCTTCGCTTTTGGTCAGCTATTTGAAGAAAAGGACAGTGTAATGATCTCCCTGAAAAATGTTTCTAAATGGTATGGTCACTTTCAGGTGCTAACCGACTGCTCAACCGAAGTGAAAAAAGGCGAAGTCGTTGTGGTTTGCGGGCCTTCTGGCTCGGGTAAATCAACGCTGATTAAAACCGTGAATGGCCTGGAACCTGTGCAGAAAGGCGAAATCGTGGTGAACGGCACCCAGGTGAATAATAAGAAAACCAATCTGGCTGAGTTACGCTCGCACGTCGGTATGGTATTCCAACACTTTGAGCTGTTCCCCCATTTGTCGATCATTGAAAACCTGACGTTAGCGCAGGTGAAAGTGCTGAAACGCAACAAAGAAGAGTCGCGTAAAAAGGGGCTGAAACTGCTTGAGCGTGTTGGGTTGACCGCACATGCGGATAAATTCCCGGCGCAACTTTCTGGCGGCCAACAGCAGCGTGTGGCGATTGCTCGTGCACTGTGTATGGACCCGGTTGCCATGTTGTTTGATGAACCGACTTCAGCCCTTGACCCTGAGATGATCAATGAAGTGCTGGACGTTATGGTTGAGCTGGCACACGAAGGGATGACTATGATGGTGGTGACCCACGAGATGGGCTTTGCCCGTAAAGTGGCAAATCGCGTGATCTTTATGGATGAAGGGAAGATTGTCGAAGACTCGAATAAAGAGGATTTCTTCAACAACCCGCAGTCCGAACGTGCGAAAGACTTCCTGGCGAAAATCCTGCACTGATTCGGTATTAAGTCGCGCAATCACCCTCTCGAGCGGTGGTTGCGCGGCAAAATTACTTCATAGTCTCGTTCATTAACACTGTGACTTTATTCATCACAGGACCTGCGTCCTTCACGCTTTTACTCTCTTGCTCCTTCACCCATTTGCTTTGCACATCCTGGTAATGGGTCGCCGTTTCCCAATGCTTTACTTCATCAGGTTTCAGCTCGCGAATATTTACACCTTTATCACGCGACTCACTCACCATGACATCGAAACTGCTGTCCATCACCGAGCCTAAAGTTTGATACGCTTTTTGAGCGGCGCGTTGAATGGCTTGCTTGTCTTGATCGGCAAGTTTATTCCAGGTGTCTTTATTCATCACCAACGGATAAACATGGCCCAACCACAGATCTTTGGAGATCAAAACATTAGGAGCCGTTTTATGCACGTTGAGCTCATAACCGCTGTCGACGTTAACCATTAATCCGTCCAGACTTCCCGCTTTCAGCGCGTCATAAATTCCCTCGCCCCACGGCATAGAAACGGGAATTGCACCGCTATTTTTCAGGAAATCCTGATGCCAGAAACTGGCTGAACGCCACTTTGTTCCTTTGATATCACCTAATGCGCTCAGGGGTTTAGTACTGAAAAAAGCCACGGGATAGCCGGTCGCAAGGAAGATGTTAACCACATTTTGCTTTGCTAACTCAGCCTGGAACTCAGGGATAGTGGCGTAAGCCTTGCGGAAAAACTCAACCTGTTTTTCACCCGTTGGACCAACAGGGAAACTTTTGAAGATCTGCTGCAGGGGAAATTCTTTCGCCGTATATTCAGGCACCACGATTGCCATATCAGCAACCTTCCCTTCTTTAACGACACCCAGAGCATCATAGCTACGAGCCAGTTCACTGTTCCAGTGATCGTCAACCTTCAGGCGGCCGTGCGATTCCTTCTCAATTTCGGTAAAGAAAATGTTCTTGATAAAGCTGGTGCGCATTCCGCCCAGTGGTTCATGGTCGGAATATTTCAGGATTTGAACTGCCGATACCGTGGTGGGCATTAGCATCATGGTGAGGAAGACGGCCAGAATTCTTCTGGCCAGGGGTTTTCGTTGCATTGCGGTTCCTTCGCGTTGTGAAAATTAAGGTTCAAATGGGCGACGGCTAAACTGGTTATGCCCACATTTCGGGCAAACGGGCAGCACATCAGGGGTATAAATCGCCAGGTGGAAATGGCAGTTCTCGCAAACCAAATTGCCAAGGCCGACCACTTCACCGCTATGATAAACGCCGTGGTGGTTGAGGTCCTGGAAAACTTCGCGCCATTCGAGCTGCGTTTTGTCGGTGATATCAGCCAGTTCCTGCCAAAGACTCTCTTTAATCACGCGCATGAAGACGCTGTCGGTAAATTCATCCTGGCTTTCGTTATAACTGCGAGCAAACTCTTCTAAATCACGGCGGACTGCACGCGTCACTTCATCTACTTCGGTACGAGTCAGCTCCCCGGTTTCGTTCATGCGTTTACGCGCGCTGTCGACCAGTTCGTCAATATCGCGCTCTCCATTGCGTAACCGTTCGGTGAGTGAGGCCACCAGTTCACGGTAAAATTGAGCAACCTTGTTCATCGTCTACCTGCCTCCTTGAAGAGTTTCATGCGTTCAGTGTCATGTAACTGACTATAATAGTAGACCTTAATCGGGCATCTCTTTGTTAGATTGACCACAAGCAAGGTAAATATCTGCAAATGAGAAATGGTGATCACGGCCCTTGAAAGGCTGTTTTGCCGCACTCTTATCGGCTATGCTATGCGGATCAAATCACACGTTAGGAATGAAACCTAACCTGTAGCTGTTTTTCATCACAGGACCATTGGCTGCCATGCAAGAGCAATATCGCCCGGAAGAGATAGAATCCAACGTACAGCTTCACTGGCAAGAGAAGCGTACTTTTGAAGTAACCGAAGACGAAGGCAAAGAGAAGTATTACTGCCTCTCGATGCTACCCTATCCTTCTGGCCGACTACACATGGGCCACGTTCGTAACTACACCATCGGTGACGTTATCGCACGTTACCAGCGCATGCTTGGCAAAAACGTTCTTCAGCCCATTGGCTGGGATGCGTTCGGTCTGCCCGCTGAAGGTGCCGCGGTAAAAAATAACACCGCCCCTGCGCCGTGGACTTACGACAACATCAACTACATGAAGAACCAGCTCAAAACGCTGGGCTTTGGTTATGACTGGAGCCGCGAGCTGGCGACCTGTACCCCAGAATACTATCGTTGGGAACAGCAGTTCTTTACTCAGCTGTACACCAAAGGGCTGGTTTATAAAAAGACCTCCGCGGTTAACTGGTGCCCGAACGACCAGACCGTTCTGGCTAACGAGCAGGTTATCGACGGCTGCTGCTGGCGCTGTGACTCCAAAGTTGAGCGTAAAGAGATCCCACAGTGGTTTATCAAAATCACCGCTTATGCAGACGAGTTATTAAACGACCTCGATACGCTGGACCATTGGCCTGAGCAGGTCAAAACCATGCAGCGTAACTGGATTGGCCGTTCCGAAGGTGTTGAGATCACTTTCGATGTGGAAAACAGCGCTGAGAAACTGACTGTTTACACCACGCGTCCGGACACCTTTATGGGCGTGACCTATCTGGCCGTTGCCGCAGGTCACCCAATCGCGCAGCAAGCCGCACTGAACAACCCAGCGCTGGCTGAGTTCGTTGAAGAGTGCCGTAACACCAAAGTTGCCGAAGCAGAAATGGCAACGATGGAGAAGAAAGGTGTTGCGACTGGCGTTAACGCTATTCACCCACTGACCGGTGAGTCTGTTCCAGTTTGGGTAGCAAACTTCGTCCTGATGGAATACGGCACCGGTGCTGTAATGGCCGTTCCTGGTCATGACCAGCGCGACTGGGAGTTTGCGACCAAATACGGTCTGCAAATCAAACCGGTTATTCTGAATGCCGATGGTAGCGAACCAGACTTGACGGCTTGCGCAATGACCGAAAAAGGCGTTCTGTTCAATTCAGGTGAGTTCGACGGTCTGGACTTCCAGAACGGCTTTAACGCTATTGCCGACAAACTGGCAGCCAAAGGTGTTGGCGAGCGTAAAGTTAACTATCGTCTGCGCGACTGGGGTGTTTCCCGTCAGCGTTACTGGGGCGCGCCAATTCCAATGGTGACTCTGGAAGACGGCACCGTTATGCCAACGCCTGCAGATCAGCTGCCTGTTATCCTGCCTGAAGATGTCGTAATGGACGGTATCACCAGCCCAATTAAAGCTGATCCTGAGTGGGCAAAAACCACTATTGATGGCAAACCTGCGCTGCGTGAAACCGATACCTTCGATACCTTTATGGAATCTTCCTGGTACTACGCGCGTTACACCTGCCCGCAGTACGACAAAGGTATGCTGGATTCCAAAGCAGCTAACTACTGGCTGCCGGTTGATATCTACATTGGTGGCATCGAACACGCCATCATGCACCTGCTCTACTTCCGCTTCTTCCACAAACTGATGCGTGATGCAGGCATGGTGACCTCTAACGAGCCCGCCAAACAACTGCTGTGTCAGGGTATGGTTCTGGCTGATGCGTTCTATTACACCGGTGTTAACGGTGAGCGTAACTGGGTTTCTCCGGTTGATGCGATTGTAGAACGTGACGAGAAAGGCCGTATTATCAAAGCCTGCGACGCACAGGGCAATGAACTGGTCTATGCTGGCATGAGTAAAATGTCGAAGTCGAAAAACAACGGCATCGACCCGCAAGTCATGGTTGAACGCTACGGCGCAGATACTGTTCGCCTGTTTATGATGTTTGCCTCTCCTGCGGATATGACGCTGGAATGGCAGGAATCTGGCGTTGAAGGGGCTAACCGCTTCCTGAAACGTGTCTGGAGACTGGCTTACGAGCACACCAGCCGCGGTGCAGCTCCAGCGCTTGACGTTGCAGCTCTTAGCGAAGATCAAAAAGCATTGCGCCGTGATGTTCATAAAACCATCGCGAAAGTGACCGATGATATTGGTCGTCGTCAGACCTTTAACACCGCAATCGCTGCCATCATGGAATTGATGAACAAACTGGCGAAAGCACCACAGGACGGCGATCAAGACCGCGCGCTGCTGAATGAAGCGCTGATTGCTGTGGTTCGCATGCTTTATCCTTTCACCCCGCATGTTTGCTTCGATATGTGGCAGTCACTGGGTGGCGAAGGCGATATCGACAACGCACCATGGCCACAGGCTGATGAAAAAGCGATGGTCGAAGACTCGCTGCTGGTGGTTGTACAGGTGAACGGTAAAGTTCGCGGCAAAATCACTGTTCCAGCGGATGCAACGCAAGAACAAGTGCAGGAACGCGCAGGTCAGGAACATCTGGTTGCGAAATATCTTGAGGGTGTGACCGTACGTAAAGTGATTTACGTTCCGGGCAAACTGCTCAATTTGGTTGTGGGCTAAGCGCAGGAGGAACCGTGCGACATCCCTTTATCAGCTTGTTAGTTACTTTGGCGGTGCTTGTCACTGCCGGGTGTGGTTTTCACCTGCGTGGCAGCACGCAGGTTCCTGATCAAATGAAAACCTTGATCTTCAACTCTGGTGATCCGAACGGCCCACTAGCGCGTGAAGTACGCTCTCAGTTGCGCCTTAACGGCGTTACGATAGTCAGCGATACCGGAACGGGCGTTCGCAAGGATATTCCGTCGCTGCGCTTACTAGGCAGCTCACTCGGAAAAGATACTGCATCTGTCTTCCAGGATGGTCGCACAGCGGAGTATCAAATGGTTATGACAGTTTCAGCGCAGGTGCTGATTCCGGGTCATGACATTTATCCAATTAACGCCAGAGTGTATAAGTCATTCTTTGATAACCCACTTGCTGCACTGCAAAAAGATGCCGAGCAAGATTTATTGATCAAAGAGATGTACACCACTGCAGCTCAACAGCTTATTCGTAAGCTGATGACCGTGCATGTTGCTGATGTCGCTGAAACCGAAGCAGCTGAGACGCCGGTTAAAGGCACAACCTCAACTTCTACGCCAGCAACGCCAGCAGGCCGCACTTCGACCACGCTTTCGGCCACATCTGGTAGCCAATGATAAGGTTGTACCCTGAACAACTTCGCGCGCAGCTCAATGAAGGGCTGCGCGCGGCGTATTTGCTACTCGGTAACGATCCGCTATTACTCCAGGAGAGCCAGGATGCCATTCGCCAAATGGCTGGCACCCAGGGTTTCGAAGAACACCATACCGTTCAGATTGATGTCAGTACCGACTGGCAAGATCTGTTCTCGATTTGCCAGGCTTTAAGCCTGTTCGCCAGTCGCCAGACACTTCTGTTGCTGTTACCAGAAAATGGTCCAAACGCTGCGATCAATGCCCAACTAGAATCTCTGGTGTCCCTGCTGCATGACGACATTCTTCTGCTGGTGCGTGGTAACAAATTCACCAAAGCTCAAGAAAATGCAGCGTGGCTAAGTAAGCTGGCCGAACGTTGCGTTATTGTGACCTGTCAAACTCCGGAACAGGCTCAATTGCCTCGCTGGGTAGCCCAACGCGCTAAACAGATGAATCTCACACTCGATGATGCGGCCAACCAACTGCTGTGTTATTGCTATGAAGGAAATCTGCTGGCACTGTCCCAAGCCCTGGAACGTCTTTCGCTGATTTGGCCTGATGGTACGTTGACCTTGCCTCGGGTTGAGCAAGCGGTAAACGATGCAGCTCACTTCACTCCATTCCATTGGGTGGATGCGATTCTGGCAGGGAAAAGTAAGCGTGCATTGCATATTCTGCAACAGCTCCGGTTGGAAGCCAGTGAACCAGTGATTTTGCTGCGAACAATCCAGCGCGAGCTACTGCAACTGGTTAATCTCAAACGCCAGTCAGCGCATACTCCGCTACGTACTTTATTTGACCAACAGCGCGTGTGGCAGAATCGTCGTGCGCTGGTGACGGAAGCACTCAATCGCTTATCTGCAGAACAGCTTTATCAGGCGGTGCGTTTGCTTAGTCAAATCGAAATGACGCTGAAAAAAGATTACGGCCAGTCGGTCTGGGCCGAGCTGGAAGGGCTTTCTCTTTTGCTGTGCCATAAAGCACTGCCGGAAATTTTCATTGATGGCTAACAGCACTTCACGTCTATGTGCCCTGTATGGCGGAACATTCGACCCCATCCATTACGGGCATTTAAAACCGGTCGAAGTACTGGCAAAACAGGTGGCACTGCAACAAGTCACTATCATGCCGAATAACGTTCCTCCACATCGTGCGCAGCCGCTGGCGAACAGCGAGCAGCGCAAAACCATGGTCGAAATTGCCATTGCCGGGAACCCCCTGTTTAAGCTGGATGACCGCGAACTCCAGCGCGAAACACCGTCGTACACTGTTGAAACTCTCGAACAGCTACGCTCGGAGATTGGAGCTGAACAACCTTTGGCGTTTATCGTGGGACAGGACTCCTTGCTTAGCCTGCAACGCTGGCATCGTTGGGAAACACTGCTGACGTTATGCCACCTGCTGGTTTGCCAACGTCCCGGATATTCTCTGTCGATGAACACACCTGAGGAACAGCAATGGCTTGAAGCGCATCAAACCGATTCGGTTGAAGAGCTCCATAGCCAGTCTGCCGGTCAGATTTACCTCGCGCAAACGCCAATGTATGACATTTCGGCAACGGCTATCCGCCAACGATTAGAGCAGCATCAAACCTGTGATGATCTACTCCCCCCAGCAGTCGCTGAGTTTATTCGCCAGCACCATCTGTATTGCTGAGAATGCGCTGCATGGCAGCCAGCAGTTTGTCGTTGTCGACAGGGCTTTTAATCGCCACACGGTAATAGCGCGAATCTAGTCCCGGATAATTTACACAGTGACGAATTAAAATATTTTCTTCCAGCAACCGTTGTTGCAGATCTAAACCTTCAATTTCGCAACGTAGAAAAATATAGTTCGCCCGTGGAGGCCATACTTTAATTCCCGATAGCTCACCAAGACCTTTAAACAAGCGAGGTTGTTCGGTGCTTAGCCAACGATAACTCGCCTCGATATAAGCCCTGTCATTGAGAATCACCTCTCCTGCCAATGCAGCAAACGCATTAATGGTCCATGGTTCTCTTTGTCTTCGAATACGTCCAACCACTTCTGTATTGGCACTCACCATATAACCAAGTCGTAGACCGGCAATAGCAAAAAATTTGGTGAGTGAGCGCAGAACATAAAGTCGGGAGAACTTTGCTAAGTGCGGAATCAGGCCTGGCTCATTGGGTAAAAAATCGAGGAAGGCTTCATCAAGAATTAAATCAATATGGTTTTCCTGGCAACGCTGCGCAATGGCCAAAAGCAAAGATTTCTCAGGCATCAAACCAGTCGGGTTATTCGGTGTGCATAAAAACAAGCAATCCAAATCGGGGGTTAATGCCTGCAATAATGATTCATCAGGTTGCCAGCTTTGTTCTTCACTAAGATGAAAATCAATTATTTCGCAATTAACTCGCGTTAGCGCACGACGATATTCAGCAAAACCCGGCGTCAATAACAGCGCCTTATGTGGCAAGAGTTGCTGTACTAGATTAAATATCAGCTCCGTTTCGCCATTACCTGCCAATACCCATTCTTGGGGGACTTGATGATGTTCGGCCAAAGCCTGGTGCAGCGCGCGATATTCAACGTCAGGGTAACGTTCAGCAATAGCCAGGTTTTCGGTAATGGCGCGCTTCAATGAATCGGGCATACCCAATGGGTTAATATTGGCACTAAAATCGATAAGTGAATTCGCATCCACACCCATAACAGCTGCAGCTTCAATGATATTGCCGCCGTGCTGACTACTGAACGCCATACGTCCCCCAATAAAACAGACTTCGAACTTGAGGTGCAATGATACACTTATGCCAGTGCCAGCCAATGTTTGCGCGAGGATGAGATGAAATTATGGTTAGTGCGCCATGGACAAACCCAGGCAAATTTAGACGGTCTTTACAGTGGCATTTCTGAAACTCCACTGACTGCGGAAGGCATCAACCAGGCCGAAGCGGTAGGCGATATGCTAAGTCATGTTGCTTTTGAGAAGGTGCTTTGCAGTGAGTTGGGCCGGGCGCAACACACCACTCAATTGATTCTCCAGCAACGTAAAATCCCTGTAGTTACCGAACCACGACTTAATGAGATGGATTTTGGTGACTGGGAGATGCGCCATCACCGTGATTTACAGCGTTTGGATAGCGAAAACTACGCCGCATGGTGCAACGACTGGCAGAACGTTATTCCCCGCAATGGTGAGGGCTTCCAGCTTTTTTCCCGCCGTGTCAGCGAATTCTCCGCATCGTTATCCACGTTGCCAAAAGATGAAAATGTTTTGATTGTGAGCCATCAGGGCGTACTGAGTCTGCTTATCGCTACCCTGCTCAACATGCCGCCCGCGTCATTGTGGCACTTTGTAATTGAACAAGGGGCATGGAGTTCAATTGAGATTCGAGAGGGGTTTACCACACTCAGGACTCTCAATAACCGGGCTATTTGTCCGCCGGTGCAATAAGTTGCCAACGTCTCTGGTATCGTCAACCATTGACACTACACCTCAGACTGTTATGCTCCGCTGCCATAATTTCCTGCCCGCAAGCATGACTTTCCAAAATAGTTTTACAAAAATGGCGATGCAAACCAGGCCACTCGGTGGGATGATACCCCGCTTTGAGCGCCGCATTGCCGAATTGTCAGTAAAGCTGCCCCATTATGGGTATCATGCGGGCTAAATCGAACACACTCTACTTTTCCCAGGGGGAACACTTGCAGGGTAAAGAATTTCAAGATTTCATCGTTGATAAAATCGACGACCTCAAAGGCCAGGACATCATTGCTCTGGATGTTCAGGGTAAATCAAGCATCACTGATTGCATGATTATCTGTACCGGCACCTCTAACCGTCACGTTATGTCCATCGCTGAACACGTCGTAGAATCATCTCGCAAAGCCGGTTTTGAAGCTTTGGGCGTGAAAGGCGTGAATGCGACTGACTGGGTGGTTGTTGACCTTGGCGAAATTATCGTCCATGTGATGCAAGAAGAAAGCCGCCAGCTATACGAATTGGAAAAGCTCTGGGGTTAATGAGTGAAGCTGCAATTAGTAGCAGTTGGCACCAAAATGCCTGACTGGGTGCAAATCGGCTTTACCGAGTACCTGCGTCGTTTTCCCAAGGATATGCCATTCGAACTGGTAGAAATTCCTGCGGGAAAACGCAGCAAAAATGCCGATATCAAACGCATTCTCGAAAAAGAAGGCGAAATGATGTTGGCTGCAGCCGGCAAGGGCAACCGAATTGTCACGCTGGATATCCCAGGGCAACCTTGGGATACACCGCACCTTGCCGTGCAGCTTGAACGCTGGAAACAGGATGGTAGAGATGTAAGCTTGCTGATTGGCGGTCCAGAAGGACTCGCTCCAGCATGCAAAGCTGCGGCAGAGCAAAGCTGGTCACTGTCCACTCTGA
Organism: Buttiauxella gaviniae ATCC 51604; assembly: GCF_001654835.1. Taxonomy (GTDB): domain Bacteria; phylum Pseudomonadota; class Gammaproteobacteria; order Enterobacterales; family Enterobacteriaceae; genus Buttiauxella; species Buttiauxella gaviniae. Next base: position 173,600 of record NZ_LXEP01000031.1, on the reverse strand, counting down.
CAATGCCACATCCTTTAGTTCGGGTGCTTGTAGCAGAAAGCCTCTACCGTGCGTGGAGCATTACGACCAACCATCCTTATCACCGTGAGTAGATATCGTCAGGTAGAACAAAGCTGCGGATGAAATTACAGAATTCTTTTCGTGACTATACAGCTGAGTCTGCGCTTTTTGTGCGCCGGGCGCTGGTCGCGTTTCTAGGCATTTTGGTGCTAAGCGGTGTGCTTGTCGCCAACCTTTATAATTTACAAATCGTCCGTTTCACTGACTACCAAACTCGCTCGAATGAAAACCGCATAAAACTGGTCCCCATTCCGCCTAGCCGCGGCATTATCTACGATCGCAACGGCACACCACTCGCCCTCAACCGCACCATTTACCAAGTGGAAATGATGCCTGAGAAAGTGGACGACGTGCAGGCGACGCTTGAAGCGTTACGTTCAGTCGTAGATTTAACTGACGACGATATTGCCAACTTTAAGAAAGAGCGAGCACGTTCTCATCGCTTCACCTCTATTCCGGTGAAAACCAACCTCACCGAAGTGCAGGTTGCCCGTTTTGCCGTGAATCAGTACCGTTTCCCGGGTGTTGAGGTTAAGGGCTATAAACGTCGTTTCTACCCCTATGGCTCAGCACTAACACATGTCATTGGCTACGTTTCCAAAATTAACGATAAAGACGTTGAACGCCTTGATAAAGACGGCAAGCTGGCAAACTACGCCTCAACGCATGATATCGGTAAGCTCGGTATTGAACGTTATTACGAAGATGTCTTGCATGGCCAGACGGGTTATGAAGAAGTTGAAGTCAACAACCGTGGCCGTGTCATTCGCCAGCTCAAGGAAGTGCCGCCACAAGCTGGGCACGATATCTATCTGACTATCGACCTTAAGCTACAGAATTACATTGAAACCTTATTAGCAGGAAGCCGTGCAGCAGTTGTGGTCACCGACCCACGCACCGGCGGCATTCTGGCGCTTGTTTCGATGCCAAGTTACAACCCGAACTTGTTCGTTGATGGCATCTCAAGCAAAGACTATTCCGGTTTGCTCAATGACCCGAACACGCCGCTTATCAACCGTGCAACGCAAGGGGTTTACCCTCCGGCTTCCACGGTGAAACCGTATATGGCGGTATCCGCGTTAAGTGCTGGGGTAATCACCCGCAATACTTCCCTCTTTGACCCAGGCTGGTGGCAGTTACCTGGTTCTGAAAAACGCTATCGTGACTGGAAAAAGTGGGGCCACGGCCGCCTGAACGTCACCAAAGCGCTTGAAGAATCCGCTGATACCTATTTCTATCAGGTCGCTTACGACATGGGCATCGACCGTATGGGCGAGTGGATGCGTAAGTTTGGCTACGGGCACTATACCGGTATCGATCTCTCTGAAGAGAGGTCCGGCAACATGCCAACACGCGAATGGAAGCAGAAACGCTTTAAAAAGCCATGGTATCAGGGTGACACAATTCCTGTTGGTATCGGCCAGGGCTACTGGACCGCGACTCCGATTCAAATGAGCAAAGCAATGATGATCCTGATTAACGACGGCATCGTTCGTGTCCCTCATTTTTTGTCGAGCACCGTTGAGAACGGCAAAAAAGTGCCGTGGCAGCAGCCGGTTCAACCGCCGGTTGGCGATATTCACTCAGGTTACTGGGAAATTGCCAAAGATGGGATGTATGGCGTAGCCAACCGCCCTAACGGTACAGCCCATAAATACTTTGCCAATGCACCGTACAAGATTGCTGCGAAATCAGGGACGGCACAGGTCTTTGGTCTGAAAGCTAATGAAACTTATAACGCTCATAAAATTGCTGAACGCTTACGCGACCATAAATTGATGACTGCGTTCGCCCCTTACGATAATCCACAGGTTTCCGTCACCATGATTCTGGAAAACGGCGGCGCAGGCCCCGCTGTAGGCACCATCATGCGCCAGATCCTCGACCATATTATGCTCGGGGACGACAATACGGTTCTGCCTACTGAAGCACCGGCAGCAGCAGGTGCAGAGGATCAATAATCATGACTGATAATCCAAATAAAAAGTCGTTCTGGGATAAAATCCACATCGATCCGCTCTTCCTGGTGACCATTCTGGCGCTGCTTATCTTTAGTGCGCTGGTAATCTGGAGCGCCAGTGGCCAGGACATGGACATGATGGAGCGTAAAATTGGCCAGATCCTGATGGGGCTGATCGTGATGATCGTGATGGCGCAAATCCCGCCTCGCGTGTACGAAGGCTGGGCTCCTTATCTGTATATTGTCTGCATAATATTATTGGTGGCGGTGGATGCGTTTGGAGCGATATCCAAAGGTGCACAACGCTGGCTTGACCTCGGTATTGTGCGTTTCCAGCCGTCCGAAATCGCAAAAATTGCCGTGCCGCTGATGGTGGCGCGCTTTATTAACCGCGATGTCTGCCCACCAACACTGAAGAATACCGGCATCGCGCTGATACTCATTTTCATGCCGACGCTGCTGGTTGCCGCTCAGCCCGATCTGGGAACGTCTATTCTCATTGCCGCATCAGGACTGTTCGTGCTGTTCTTATCCGGTATGAGCTGGAAACTTATCGGTGTTGCCGTGCTATTGGTTGCCGCCTTTATTCCGATTCTGTGGTTCTTCCTGATGCACGATTACCAACGTGCACGCGTAATGATGCTGCTTGATCCGGAAAGTGACCCTCTCGGTGCTGGCTATCATATTATTCAGTCTAAAATTGCTATTGGTTCTGGCGGATTACGTGGCAAAGGTTGGTTACACGGAACACAGTCGCAACTCGAATTCTTACCCGAACGCCACACTGACTTTATCTTTGCAGTACTTGCCGAAGAGCTAGGCTTGGTGGGTGTTCTGGTGTTACTGGCGCTCTATCTATTGCTTATTATGCGCGGCCTTATCATTGCCGCTCGTGCTCAGACCACATTTGGTCGAGTAATGGCTGGTGGGCTGATGTTGATTTTATTCGTATATGTGTTTGTTAACATTGGTATGGTTAGTGGTATCTTACCGGTGGTCGGCGTACCTTTGCCGCTGGTGAGCTACGGGGGCTCGGCCCTGATCGTTCTGATGGCCGGGTTTGGTATCGTGATGTCGATACATACCCACAGAAAAATGTTATCAAAAAGCGTGTAAGTGGATGAGGTGCGTAATGGTTAAGCGTTGGCTTGGGATCTGTGTCGTTGCTGCAATACTGGCTGGCTGCTCGTCTGATGACGGTGATCAACAACAGGTAAACCAGCAACCGCAACCGGCGGTGTGTAATGGACCGACGGTTGAGATAAGCGGTGCGGAACCGCGCTTTGAACCGTTGAATCCTTCGGCTAATCAGGATTACGAAAATAACGGTAAACGCTACAAAATCGTGCAGAATCCGGCAAACTTTAGCCAGGCAGGTTTTGCCGCTATTTATGATGCGGAACCAGGTAGCAACCTGACAGCATCAGGCGAGCCATTTGATGCGACTGCCCTGACTGCTGCCCATCCAACACTTCCTATTCCAAGCTATGCGCGTATCACAAACCTCGCAAATGGGCGCATGATTGTCGTGCGTATTAACGATCGTGGCCCTTATGGCAATGATCGTGTCATTTCATTATCACGCGCCGCAGCCGACCGTTTGAACAACTCAAACAACACCAAAGTACGCATCGACCCAATTATTGTTGCCCAGGATGGTTCCATGTCCGGACCTGGGACTGTGTGTACAACTGTTGCCAAACAGACCTACATCCTCCCCGCTCGCCCTGATTTAAGTGGTGGAATGGGCAGTGCTTCTTCAGGAATGCCAACAGAAGCTCCGCAAGGTGAAGTACGCGCTATTAGTAACTCCTCACTGAAAAGTGAAGACACAACCGGAGCCCCAGTAAATAGCAGTGGTTTCTTAGGTGCTGCAACTCCACTGGCCCCCGGCGTGATTGAAAATGACCAGCCTGTAGTTGCCCCGGATCCTGCAGTAGCAGCAACACCAGTTCAAACGGCAGCACCTGTACAACAAAATGCACCGGTTACCGCGCCAGGCTCAGTTCAGGGTAACGTACAGACAGCAGCTCCAGTTGCCACAGCTTCCGGGCGTTATGTCGTTCAGGTCGGTGCAGTCAGCGATCAGACTCGTGCAACTCAGTGGCAGCAAAAACTTAGCCAGCAATTTGGCGTGCCGGGCAAGGTTTCCACTAACGGTGCTATGTTCCGTGTACAGCTTGGGCCATTTGGCAGTCGGAACGAAGCTGCTGCTGTGCAACAACGTTTAATGAGCGAAGCCCAGCAGCAATCTTTCATCACTAACGCACCCGCTATGTAAGTGGTTGTGTCTGGCATCCGTCGTGCGTCAATTAATGTAAATTCCATTAACAAATGATGCGCAAAGACGGATGCCAGCAAAAATCGCTTTTGCTATAGTAAGGCACTTTTTTATTCCCATCATGGATGTCGTTGTTCTAATCATGAATACAGCCCCTTCTTTTCGTTTTGTTAAACGCTTGGCGCTCACTACGGCCCTCACTCTTTCGGGGATGGCTGTCGCACACGCTGACGACCTGAACATTAAAACCATGATCCCAGGCGTCCCGCAGATTGATGCGGAAGCGTACATCCTGATCGATTACAACTCCGGTAAAGTACTGGCCGAGTCTAATGCTGATACTCGTCGTGATCCTGCAAGCCTGACCAAAATGATGACCAGCTACGTCATCGGTCAAGCGATGAAAGCCGGTAAATTTAACGAAAGCTCGATTGTGACTGTTGGACAGGATGCATGGGCGACCGGTAACCCGGTATTTAAAGGTTCATCATTGATGTTCCTGAAACCAGGCATGCAGGTGCCAGTATCTCAGCTGATTCGCGGTATTAACCTGCAATCAGGTAACGATGCATGTGTTGCAATGGCCGATTTCGTGGCCGGCAGCCAGGATGCATTTGTTGGCCTGATGAATAGCTATGTTTCCGCATTGGGTCTGAAGAATACCCATTTCGGGACCGTACACGGTCTCGATGCCGAAGGCCAATTCAGCTCAGCGCGTGATATGGCGTTGATTGGCCAGGCGCTGATTCGCGATGTGCCGAACGAATACGCTATCTACAAAGAGAAAGAGTTCACCTTCAACAATATCCGCCAGACAAACCGTAACGGCTTGCTGTGGGATACCAGCCTGCAAGTTGATGGCATCAAAACTGGTCATACCGATGCCGCAGGTTATAACCTGGTGGCCTCTGCAACTGAAGGCCAGATGCGCCTGATTTCTGCAGTACTTGGTGGACGTACGTACAAAGGTCGTGAAACCGAAAGCAAAAAACTGCTGACCTGGGGTTTCCGTTTCTTTGAAACTGTCTCGCCACTGAAAGCCGGTAAAGAGTTTGCTTCTGAGCCAGCCTGGTTTGGTGATAACGACCGTGCATCGCTCGGGGTTGATAAAGACGTTTATCTGACAATCCCTCGTGGCCGCATGAAAGATCTGAAAGCGAGCTATGTACTTAACACCACTGAACTGCATGCACCACTGCAGAAAAACCAGGTTGTTGGTACCATCAATTTCCAACTCGATGGAAAAACTATCGAGCAACGCCCACTGGTTGTCCTTCAGGAAATGCCAGAAGGTAATTTCTTCAGTCGTATCATTGATTACATCAAACTGACATTCCATCATTGGTTTGGTTAATAATTGAACACTTGAAAGAATAGAAGTCATCCCCATATACTATGAATCAAAGCAACTCCCGCCCCTCCTGGCGGGAGTTATCATTTTTAATGCCGTAACGCTGGAGCTACCATGAAAACCAATCTGAAAGAATTGCTCGAATTCCCGACTCCCTTTACTTACAAAGTGATGGGTTTGGCGAAACCCGAGCTGGTTGATTTGGTCATTGAGGTGGTGCAGCGCCACGCACCTGGTGACTACACCCCGCAGGTTAAACCGAGCAGCAAAGGTAATTACCATTCTGTATCGGTTACCATTAAAGCGACTCACATTGAGCAAGTTGAGACCCTATACGAAGAGCTCGGCAAGATCGAAATCGTTCGTATGGTGCTGTAATTCATACCCGGCCAATAGGCCGGGTACTGCTTTTTGCCCCGGTGATATATACTCCCTCATCTTTCTAACCTGCCGGAGACGATGTTTTGTCTCAAGATACTATTCAAATCCGCCAACTTGGCCTGCAACCCTACGAACCCATTTCTCAGGCGATGCATGATTTTACCGATACCCGTGATGAAACGACCGCCGATGAAATTTGGCTGGTAGAACACGAGCGTGTCTTTACACAAGGCCAGGCAGGTAAAGCGGAGCACGTGCTCGTTCCTGGTGATATACCCGTGATTCAAAGCGACCGGGGCGGCCAGGTCACTTACCATGGACCAGGTCAGCAAGTGATGTACGTGTTGCTTAATCTTAAACGTCGTAAGCTCGGTGTTCGGGAACTGGTCACCATTCTTGAGCAAACCGTGGTCAATACCCTTGCAGAATTACAGATAGAAGCTTATCCACGCGCGGATGCTCCTGGTGTCTATGTTGATGGACGTAAGATTTGCTCTCTGGGTTTACGTATTCGTAAGGGCTGTTCATTTCACGGGCTGGCATTGAATATTGATATGGATCTCAGCCCTTTTCTGCGAATCAACCCTTGTGGATATGCAGGTCTTGAGATGACACAGGTCAGTTCACTACGTACTGGAACGTCACTTGAAGATGTACAACCATTGCTCATCAATAAATTCATCGAGTTATTGAATAATCCGCCGGTTAAATACTTACCTGCTTAGTATTTATTATTCTGACAACTGCATCCTGCACAAATTATAGGCTGCGTAGTCACATCGACCTCCCGGCGGTTGCTATGAGGTCGATTTGCTAATTGTTAACCTCGAAAAGCGCACAATCCAACAACTCATTTACAATTCTTTCCCCATTTACTGCTCTGTCAGGCTGATTTATTCCCTTCAGTGATGATATACTTCAGGCGCTATTAAAAAATAGTTGATAAATAAAACATTCGATTAGCCTGATTTTTTTCAGCAACTGGAACACGTACGATATGAGTAAACCTATTGTAATGGAACGCGGTGTCAAGTATCGCGACGCCGATAAAATGGCTCTGATCCCGGTTAAAAACGTGGTCACTGAGCGCCAGGAGCTGTTAAGAAAACCAGAATGGATGAAGATCAAACTTCCATCTGATTCGACCCGAATTCAGGGTATCAAAGCGGCAATGCGTAAAAATGGTCTGCACTCTGTGTGTGAAGAAGCTTCCTGCCCTAATCTGGCGGAATGTTTCAACCACGGAACGGCAACCTTTATGATTCTTGGTGCAATCTGCACTCGTCGCTGCCCATTCTGCGATGTGGCTCATGGTCGCCCTGTTGCACCAGATGCCAATGAACCAGCCAAATTGGCCCAAACTATCGCTGACATGGCATTACGTTATGTCGTCATCACATCAGTTGACCGTGATGACCTGCGCGACGGTGGAGCTCAACATTTTGCCGATTGCATAAGCGCAATTCGCGAAAAAAACCCGACCATCAAAATTGAAACATTAGTGCCTGATTTCCGTGGACGAATGGACAAAGCGCTAGAAATCCTTACCGCCACGCCGCCTGATGTGTTCAACCACAACCTGGAAAACGTACCGCGTATTTATCGCAAAGTACGTCCTGGCGCTGACTACAACTGGTCGCTGAAATTGTTGGAGCGTTTTAAAGAAGCGCATCCTGATATCCCAACCAAGTCAGGTTTGATGGTAGGTTTAGGCGAAACGAACGCAGAAATTGTGGAAGTGATGCGCGACCTACGTCGCCACGGCGTCACTATGTTGACTCTGGGCCAATATTTACAGCCAAGCCGTCATCACTTGCCAGTGCAGCGTTATGTAAGCCCTGACGAGTTCGAAGAGATGAAAGCAGAAGCTCTGGCTATGGGCTTTACCCATGCAGCTTGCGGCCCGTTTGTTCGCTCTTCATACCACGCAGATCTACAAGCTAAAGGTATGGAAGTTAAATAACGATGTAACAAATCGTTACCTTTAATTTGCGCCAAGCACAAAAAAACCGGCATAAATGATGCCGGTTTTTTTATATCTGGTCGAAAGCTGCGTCGTGATCAGTCTTTATGCGTAATACGGTCAGTTGTTGCATCCGTATCGTTGGCAGACTTAGCGGTAGTCTCGTCTTCATTCATGGCTTTCTTGAAGCCCTTGATTGCCGAGCCGAGATCACCACCCAGGGTGCGCAACTTCTTGGTGCCAAATAACAAAACAATCAGCGCACCGACCACCAACAACTTTGTAATACTAATCTCACCCATAACAACCTTCTTTAATCATGCGTGCCGTGGATACGGCGAACAATACACTGAGACAATTAACGGTCATTTTCTCGCGCGATACAATAGCAACCTGTAACAAGTTGAATCAAGATCGACTTAAAAAACATCATAACAATTTGGGTAAGCCAAACCGGCGGTTTTTCAAGACAGGTAACATGGCCCTTACTTCAGTTAAATATTCGCTATCCAACTCAGCATAGATCAAAGCCGGTCGCTGATTTGCCGATGCAATGACAACGCCGAGCGGATCCACAACTCGACTATGACCAATGTTTTTATTACCGCATTCACCTGATGCCACAACATAACATGTGGTATCAAGCGCACGAGCCGCCAGTAACGTTGACCAATGCATCTCTTTATTTGGGCCACGTACCCATGCCGCAGGTAAGACTAAAATATCAGCGCCCGCTAAAGCCAGACTCAAAGCCATCTCCGGAAAACGCAGATCGTAGCAGGTCATTAACCCCACTTTAAAACCTGCGACCTCAATTAAAGGTGGCAATACATCACCCGCATCAACCAGGCGCGATTCTTGTACATTAAACGCATCATAGAGATGAAGTTTCTGATACCGAGCTATCACCTCGCCGCCACGAATTACCAGCAAAGTATTTGCCGCACGGCCCACCGTGGTTTTGATATGCAATGTCAGTATGGTGGTCAGATTATCATTACGACTCTGCTCGCAAAGCTTATCGATAAATTCGTCGTCCATGGTTTGCGCTGATTTTACTGATAAATCGGGGTCGCTATCATCACGAGCCAGGACAGCCTCGGGTAATACCAGCAATTGTGCCCCTGCTGCTCGCGCTTGCGTCATCAACTCCTGGCAGGTTTGTACATTTTCCTGCCATACCTTGCTCACCGCAAATTGCCCTACTGCAACTTTCATTGTCATCTCTCAACAGGCTGCGAATAATTTCAGTATACCGGGTGTGAAACTTCCCGTGCTGAAGTTACACTCAAGCACTTTAAAATAAGAACGAACAGGAAACTATCGTGTTGCAGATGCTTTTAGCCGTGTTTATTGGCGGTGGGACAGGAAGTGTTGTGCGTTGGTTATTGAGTATGAAGCTCAACCCAGTACATGCGGCGATTCCCGTCGGGACATTGACTGCAAACCTGGTCGGTGCGTTTATTATTGGGCTTGGGCTGGCGCTGTTTACCAGAATGACTCACCTCGACCCTGTCTGGAAACTGTTAATCACCACAGGTTTTTGCGGAGGCCTTACGACGTTTTCAACTTTCTCGGCAGAAGTTGTTTTCTTATTACAAGATGGGCGTCTGGCCTGGGCTGGATTGAATATGCTGATTAACCTCGCAGGTTCACTCACCATGACTGCCGTCGCATTTTGGTTAGTTTCTTTAGCCTACGGTCATTGATTCAAGCCACGTTAAGGTTAGCTTAATTTTTGTCTGCCACTCTGGATCAAAATGAGTGTGAGGCAAACTTATGAAAGAACGTGTTGCTGGATGGACTGCGGTGCTGATGAGCACGCTGATTGTGATGTGCTTTGTGAAAGTTTATCTTTTCCCCTGAATTTAAAGCAAAAAAAACCCGCCTTAGCGGGTTTTTATATTCTACTGGTAAAGCCTTAGATAGGCATTACGTTTGCAGCAGATGGGCCTTTGGCACCGTTAGTGATTTCAAACTCAACGCGCTGACCTTCAGCCAGGGTTTTGAAACCATTGCTCTGGATTGCAGAGAAGTGTACGAACACGTCTTTGCTACCATCTTCCGGAGTAATGAAGCCAAAGCCTTTTGACTCGTTAAACCACTTAACGTTACCTTTAATCTTAGACATCTAAATTACCTTTACATGAAAAACGACACAAATGCTGTGTCGGGCATCAGTACACCAATTGTGATGGATTTTGTCCAGCCCAGAATTGCTAAAAAGTGATAAAAATTACTACCTATTTTAAAAACTGTGCAGCAGTCCGTATTTTTGAATACCAGACAGCAAAAATACGCGATTTGTATGATTCCAGACTACCAATGCCCATCAGAATTGGAAGCGTACCCAGGCAAAGTAAACGTTACCGTTGTTGTACGTGCCGGGTATATAAGTCATCTGGAACGTTGCAGGGCCATACCCTACCGATGCCAAAGGTAGAATCACGGGGATCGGAATGTAGTTCCAGTTATCACGCGCTGTTGCCCCCAGTGTATAGCCCAGACCAAGACGGAAGTTATCATCAGTCAAAGGACGCCAGATCTTCTCCCAGCCATAGCCACCGATAGGTTCCCATTTGTTATAGGAATCTTTGAACGCCATCAGATATAAACCATGCCAGTTACCGCTGTCATCCCAACGCGTTTGCCCGAACCCAATACCCCAAGGCCGTTCGTTATAGCGATCTGTTTTTTCTTTATCGTAGGCAAAGCGAGCATGCCAGGTTATTGCGGGCACATACAAATCATAATGTTGCGGCTCGTTCCACGTTTGTGAAACGTTATCAGACAAAGTATTCCAGGCGTCACCTAATACATTATTTTGGCTCGCCATTGCAGCAGGCGGTACCATTAATGGTGATACAAAAATAATAAAAGAAAAGATAATTTTATTTGTTAGAGTCACATTGATTTCCACTTCAAAATCCAATACACAGCCTAACAAATTATATATTAATAAAAGCTAAATAAACCTATGGCCAACTCCTAAAAAACCCTTTCACGCCTATTTGAACATCCCAAAAAAGTCACCCCTATTGTTTTTTTTCAAGCTAAAAAAACAACAGGGGCAACCGACTATTATTTATGTTTTTTTAGTAACACATACATTGCTGGGATGACCAACATCGATAGCAATGGTGCGGTAATCATGCCGCCAATCATCGGGGCTGCAATACGGCGCATCACTTCTGACCCAGTACCATCGCCCCACATAATCGGCAATAAACCCGCCATTATCGTCGCAACAGTCATCACTTTTGGCCTGACGCGTAGCACTGCTCCCTCATGTAGGGCGCGCATTAGCATGGGTTTTCCTCCTTGTGGATCTAGCGCTTTATGCCTCGCAATCGCTTGATTTAAATAAAGTACCATTATTACGCCAAATTCAGCTGCTACCCCAGCCAATGCAATAAATCCTACCGCACCCGCAACGGATAAATTATATCCCAGCAAATATAGCAACCAGACACCACCAATGAGTGAGAATGGTAAAGTCCCCATTATTAACAACGCATCACTTACACGGGAGAATGTTACATAAAGCAAGACGAAAATAATAACCAGGGTGAATGGTAAGACTATTCTTAATTTAGCACTCGCGCGCTCCAAATATTCAAATTGACCAGACCAGGATAATGAGACGCCATCAGGTAATTTCACCTGCTGGGAAACTGCACGCTGCATATCTTCCACTGCTGATTTTAAATCGCGTCCACGTAAATCCACATAAACCCAATTAGATAAACGGGCATTTTCACTTTTCAACATTGGTGGGCCATCAGTGATGCTGATGTCTGCCAATTCAGAAAGCGCAATCTGGCTACCATTTGCGGTAATTACCGGCAAGTTTTGCAATTTTTGGACGTTGTCACGTATTTCGCGTGGGTAGCGAACGTTGATCGGATAGCGTTCACGTCCCTCAATCGTTTCACCGATATTTTGCCCACCAATCACCGTTGCGACTAATGACTGTAACTCTTTGACTGAGACGCCATAGCGCGCCGCTTTAAGCCTGTCGATATTAATATCAACATAGCGCCCGCCACCGAGTCGTTCCGCAAGAGCGGATGTGACACCAGGAACTTGCTTCACCACCCGCTCGATTTGCTCAGCCACCTGCTCAATGGCGGCAATATTATTGCCATTTACTTTAATGCCTACCGGGCTTTTGATACCCGTCGCTAACATGTCCAGGCGGTTACGGATAGGTGGCACCCAAACGTTAGCAATCCCCGGTACTTTCACCACGCTATCGAGTTCACTAACCAGTTTATCCATCGTCATTCCTGGCCGCCATTGATCGCGCGGTTTAAAACGAATAGTGGTCTCGATCATGGTCAGCGGCGCAGGATCGGTTGCGGTATCTGCGCGCCCAGCTTTACCAAATACCGTCGCCACTTCAGGTACGGTTTTGATTAAGCGGTCTGTCTGTTGCAGTAAACGTCCGGCTTCACGTGCGGAAATACCCGGCAGCGTTGATGGCATATACAGCAAATCACCTTCATCAAGCGGCGGCATAAACTCACTTCCAAGTCGGCTCAGCGGCCATAACGTCGCCAGTAATACTAACCCTGCAACCAACAGCGTGGTTTTCGGGCGCGCCAGCACTTTATCCAGCAGTGGTTCATAGGCGGCTATCAGCCAACGGTTGATAGGGTTAGCCTTCTCATCAGGAATTTTTCCGCGAATGAAATAGCCCATCAGCACCGGTACCAGCGTGATACCCAACCCCGCAGCAACAGCCATAGCGTAGGTTTTAGTAAACGCCAGTGGCGAGAACATGCGCCCTTCTTGTGCTTCAAGGGAAAACACAGGAATAAAGGAGAGCGTGATAATCAGCAAACTACAGAACAATGCCGGCCCCACTTCCACCGCTGCCTGCTCAGAAATTCGCCAGTAATCAGCACCAGAAGGTTGCTTATCTGGATTGTCATGCCGCCACTGTTCCAGCACTTTATGCATATTTTCAATCATCACGATCGCGGCATCAACCATTGCCCCAATCGCAATGGCTATCCCGCCCAGCGACATAATATTGGCGTTCACCCCCTGGTAGTGCATGACGATAAACGCGCCCAGAATCCCCAGCGGCAGGGTTATCATCGCCACAAGTGCGGAACGGAAATGGAACAAGAATAGTGCGCAGATAATTGCCACTACGATGAACTCTTCCAGCAACTTGTGGGAGAGTGTTTCAATAGCATTTTCAATCAGATGTGAGCGGTCATATACCGGAACGATTTCGACACCCGCAGGCAAACTCTTCTGAACTTGCTGGAGCTTCGCTTTTACCGCATTAATCGTATCCAGCGCATTTTTACCGTAGCGCATTACGATGATGCCGCCCGCAACCTCACCTTCACCATTAAATTCCGCTACGCCACGCCGAATTTCAGGCCCCATGCGCAGTGTTGCTACATCGCTCAATAACACCGGCACGCCTTCACGTGTGGTGATCACTACCTGTTTAAAATCATTCAGGTTCTTCAGGTAACCTGCTGTGCGCACCATATATTCGGCTTCACCCATTTCGATGACCGAACCGCCACCTTCCTGGTTAGCACTTTGCACTGCACTAATAACTTGTTCATGTGTGATGTTCAGCGCCCGCATGCGCTGTGGATCGAGAACAATTTGGTACTGTCGAACCATGCCGCCTACGCTCGCAACTTCCGAAACGTTCGGCACAGTTTTTAGCTCAAATTTAAGCGTCCAATCCTGAAGAGCGCGTAAATCTGCCAGGCTATGTTTGCCGGTTCTGTCCACCAGCGCATATTCATAAACCCAACCAACTCCCGTGGCATCCGGCCCTAACGAAGCTTTAGCTTCAGGGGGTAACTGAGACTGAACCTGGCTTAAATACTCCAGAACCCGCGAGCGCGCCCAGTACGGATCGGTGCCATCTTCAAACAAAATGTAGACATATGAGTCACCAAACATCGAAAAACCGCGCACAGTTTTCGCGCCTGGTACCGAAAGCATGGTAGTGGTAAGCGGATAAGTAACCTGATCCTCAACAACTTGTGGCGCTTTGCCTGGGTAATTAATACGAATGATCACCTGTACGTCAGAGAGATCTGGCAGCGCATCCAGCGGTGCGCGTTGCAACGACCAAATTCCCCACGCCGCCATCATGATCGCCGCAAGCAACACCAGCAGCCGATTTTTAAGTGACCAGCGAATAACTGCGGCAATCATTTCATTGCCCCCGCCATCGGCATCAGATGAGTGATTACTGCGCCATGTTCGTCATCCATTGTGAAACTGAACATCACGTTGTCGCCAACCTTTACACCCTGCGCGTCAGCCGCCGATTTCAGTGCGAAGTCCATGGTCATCGCCCCCCACTTCAACGCCGCAATAGGCTTATGCGAAAGGGTGACAGCATCATCAGTAATTTCTTTCACCACTGCCTCGCCTTGGTATTCCTGGGTGGCAGTAGTTGCAGCTATCTCCTGTGGCAATGCGCTGCGAAGGCTTGCTTCGGAATCAATCAGGAACTGCCCGGAGGTCACAACTTTATCGCCCTCTTTCAATCCTTGTTTAATCTCAACCCAGCCATTTTGCGCCGCCCCAACCACTACATTCACCGGGTTGAAATGACCATCATCCTGAGCGACTAACACCCGGCTATTGCTGCCCGTTTCAATCATCGCCTCTTCTGGAATAGCCAGAACTGGAGGGAGATTAAGCTGCCTGGCTAGTTTCACATTGAGATACATCCCTGGCTTGAGCTTCATTTGCGGATTGTCCAGCACGATGCGCGCTTTAAGCGTTCGGGTAGTCGTTTCCATATTGGGTAACAACTCACTCACTCGCCCATGGAAAACCTCACCAGGCCAGCTGTCACTTGCGGCCTGAATTTCACTCCCCACTTGCAGCACCTGGGCCTGGGTTTGCGGGTAATCAATAACAATCCACACAGATTCGAGGCTGGCAATTTCAAATAAAGGCGCTGTTGCCGCGACCTGCGCACCCTCGCGTGTATCTAGCTTATTGATGTAGCCTGCTTGTTTAGCACGCACCGTCACACGAGTTTGCGGTTTCCCGGTTTTCTCCACCTGGCGAATTATTTCCGCAGGCATAAACTGGAGTTGCAGACGTTCTCGAGCGGCGGCACTTAATGCGCCATCTCCCAAACGACGCACCGCCAGATACTCTTGCTGTGCGGCCGTCCATTCAGGTATCCACAACTGCGCAAGTGGTTCACCCGCTTTGACGAATTGCTGCGGCGCATTAACAAACAACTTCTCAACAACGCCATTGGCACTGGCCGGAATAATCTGCACGCTACGTTCATCTGTAGAGACAGTAGCAAAAGCATCAAATTGATATTCCAGGGTTTTCTTCTCAACCAACGCAGTTTTGATTCCGAGGTTTTGTTGTTGGCGAGCGCTTACCGTCACACCACCATCTTCGGTAGCTTCATCGGCATAACGCGGTACTAAGTCCATATCCATAAACGGCGATTTACCCGGCTTATCAAAGCGCTGACCTGGCGTCATCGGGTCGTACCAATAAAGAACTTTTCGTTCTGGCTGAACAACTTGTGT
The DNA here is from genome assembly GCF_001654835.1 of Buttiauxella gaviniae ATCC 51604. GTDB lineage: Bacteria > Pseudomonadota > Gammaproteobacteria > Enterobacterales > Enterobacteriaceae > Buttiauxella > Buttiauxella gaviniae. Next base: position 158,048 of record NZ_LXEP01000031.1, on the reverse strand, counting down.
AGTTGTGGTGGAATGGCTTTGTTTACCCGCGTAATACCCAGCGCCAAGTGCCGCCGCGATAGTGAGCGCTAACAATGAAATTTTCGTCATGGTGTTCATTACTGGTTGTTTTCCTGTGGCGTCAGATAGCGAATGGCGGCCCAGGTTTCAGCCACATTTTTTTCTGCACTATGCGTGGTCAGTTCGGTATCAAGCAAAGTACGGCGAGCATTGAGTAAGTCGGAGAGGGTCGATTGCCCAGAGCGGTATTGCGCTTCAACCAGCGAGAGGCGCTGGCGTTGAAGAGGTAAAATTTCATCTTGCTGGCGCAGCCAAAGCGTTTGAGCTGCCTGATACTGCGCAACCAGTGTGCGCACCAGTGCTACGCGCGCGCGGTTTGCTAACGTCAATTGGTCGCTCGCTTCCATGGAACGAGACACATCTGCCGCCAAGTCTTTATCCTGGCGCTGCGGTTTAAACATGGGTAAATCGACGGTAAACATCACGCCAGCCATGTCATCGTAATCATCCGCACGATGAGCATAAAAAACCTCAACACCGACGTTCGGTTCCGCCGCCACCGCTGACTGTGCCGAACGAGCTTTGGCAACATCGGCCTCGCGTGCCGCCTCAATCACTTCCGGGTGCTGCCCGACATTTTGTTCCAGTAATGCCGGATCTGCAGGCAAACGCTGATAACGCGGCAACGTACCGCTAGTTTTATCAATCTGTTTACCCGTCAATTGCAGTAAGCGCGTCTGGGCCAGAGCTACATCACGCTGCGCGAGCGTGACTTTGTCCTCCATCACTAAGAGCGTCATGCGAATATCCACAACGCTTGAAGCCGGTGAACTACCGCTAGCGACTGTCGCTTTTTGCACACCCACCTGGCGCTCGGTTTCGCCCACCAGTTTTTGCGCCGTTGTAAGCACTTTTTGCGATAACGCCAGATCAAGCCAGGCCTGAGCAGTCGTTTTTTGTAATGTCGTCCGAATCACTTCGGCTTTGGCTGCGCTGCTGGCGGATTGAGCCAAAATAGTTTCGGCTTTACGGTCGCGTTTATCCTCGCTGACATACTCCTGCATGACGCTAATGCGTTGCATGGTCATGCCTTCACGAGTAAATCGATGGCTATTGCTGCCCTGCACCGGGACATTTTCAATGCCAAATTTCAATTTAGGGTCAGGTAGCTGGCGTGCGGAATCAGCCATTGAACTCAGCGCATCGCTCTGATTTCGGTTAGCGGACAGTTCAGCGGAATAATTTTCAGCAGCGAACAGGGTCTGTTGCAGGCTGAACTCTGCCGCATTTGCGGCAGAGACAGACACAGCAAACAGCACCCCGCCGAGCCACAAGCTCAGGGAATGTTGTTTCATGATGACCTCAGTTACTTAGTCGGGGTAACCGAAGCGATTTTGTAGCCTTCAGACTGCTGGCTGAAGGTGAAGTCAACCGTTTCACCAGCTTTCACCACCGGCAATGCTCCCGCTTCAGGCAAGCTGAATGTCATGGTCATTGCTGGCCAGTTAAGGGCCGCGATAGGTTGATGGGCGATGGAAATGGAATCGTTGGTGACTTTCTTTACCACACCATGGCCGTGATAAACCTCAGCGGCCATTGGCTGAGCCATCGACATTTCATGATTCATATCGTGAGAAGTGGCGTGAGCCACGGTAAAGAAAGTAGATACAGACAGCGCAACGGCTGTGAAGAAACGTGCAGAAATAGCAGACATAAAAATCTCCAGAACTAAAGTCAAAGGATGAAATCCGTAAGGGATGAACCAAGACAGTGCTGGAGTTATTCTCTAAAACGACAAAACCGTATTGTGGCCGGAGGGCCAGTTGCAGGCGGGGTTAATAAGGCAACCGAGGTAACCGTTTCGGTACATTCGGGGATCACTAAGGCCAGAGTGTCGGTGACCGGTAATGCGGCCAAAGCACTGTAGCCGTTATCTTTTTGCATCACGTCCGGAATGCAGTGTTTATCACACAGCGTTCCCTTCGCTTTCACCATATCCCAATGGTTTTTCATCAGCATATGCTCGCTATGCTGAACGGAAAGGGATGGCGCACTAATTTCTACCGGGCAGTCATGCGATGCCACTGCGACCTGGCTGTTGACAAACAGCCAGCCAAACGCCAACAGCAGCATCAAAAGATGCTTTCTGAGGAAGCGTAAACGGCTTGTCGACCAGAAAGTGGATTGCAACTTGATTACCCCAAAATATACGAGGCGGCAGTATAAGCATTAGACCTTTTTATTTTAAAGAGATTTTTGGTTGTTTTACATTTAGATGGGTAATTAACAATTATGTAATATAATTTTAATTAAATAATCCTCATGTGATTATTAACAGAGCAATAAACGATATAAATATATACCGCTAATCAATAAGTAAATGTCATAATTGCAAGGCTGCCGACAAAAGTGTCATAGCAGCAGAACGAAGCTTACTAAATTTGATGCTCATCAGAAATCTGCTCGAACGATTCAGGCAGATTGGCACCGTTTTCGCCGACGACTGCAAAGCGTCTTATTTTTTTATTTTCTGGCATGGCGTTGCGTTCAGGTACTACTCACCCGCTTCAATGGGTAAAGATGCCGAACGCGACAGGGGACTCAAATGCTAACTACTCTTGAATTACTTATTGGGGTTGTGGTTATTGTCGGTGTAGCTCGCTACATCATCAAAGGCTACTCCGCGACCGGCGTATTATTCGTCGGTGGTTTAACATTACTGATTATAAGTGCCCTGATGGGCCACAAGGTTTTACCTGGCAATGCCGAAAGCACCGGGTATACCGCAACCGATATTGTTGAATATGTCAAAATCCTGCTGATGAGCCGCGGTGGCGATCTCGGCATGATGATCATGATGCTGTGCGGTTTTGCAGCTTATATGACACATATCGGCGCCAACGACATGGTGGTTAAGCTTGCATCTAAGCCGCTGAAATTAATCAACTCACCCTATATTCTGATGATCGCCGCTTATTTCGTGGCTTGTCTTATGTCACTGGCGGTTTCATCTGCAACCGGCCTGGGTGTGTTGCTGATGGCAACATTGTTCCCGGTTATGGTGAACGTGGGGATTAGTCGTGGTGCGGCAGCAGCAATTTGTGCTTCTCCTGCGGCAATCATCCTGTCTCCAACTTCTGGCGACGTAGTGCTGGCGGCAAAAGCTGCAGAAATGTCATTGGTTGATTTTGCCTTTAAAACCACCGTGCCAATTTCTATCGCTGCCATTATTGCCATGGCGATTGCCCACTTCTTCTGGCAGCGCTACCTGGATAAAAAAGAAAATGTCAGCCACGAAATGCTCGATGTCAGCGAAATCCAGACTACTGCACCTTCTTTCTATGCAATCCTGCCGTTTACACCAATTATCGGCGTGCTGATTTTCGACGGAAAATGGGGTCCACAGCTGCATATCATCTCTATTTTGGTGATCTGTATTCTGATTGCCGCGGTGATTGAATTCTTCCGCAGCTTCAAAGCACAAACCGTTTTCTCCGGCCTTGAAGTCTGCTATCGCGGGATGGCTGATGCCTTCGCAAACGTGGTTATGCTGTTAGTTGCTGCGGGTGTATTTGCACAAGGCCTTAGCACTATCGGCTTTATCCAGAGCCTAATCTCAATTGCTACCTCGTTCGGTTCAGCAAGTATCATTCTGATGCTGGTGCTGGTCGTACTCACCATGCTGGCAGCAATGACTACCGGCTCCGGTAACGCACCGTTCTATGCCTTTGTTGAGATGATCCCTAAACTGGCTCACTCATCTGGTATCAACCCTGCATACCTGGCGATTCCGATGCTGCAAGCCTCTAACCTTGGACGCACCATTTCTCCGGTTTCCGGTGTGGTTGTTGCGGTTGCGGGTATGGCAAAAATCTCTCCATTCGAAGTGGTAAAACGTACGTCAGTACCCGTTGCTGTTGGTCTGATTGTCGTGATTATTGCCACCGAAATTCTGGTGCCGTCTGCAGCTATTCTGCCTTAATCTTTAGCTTTGCAATAAGCGCCTCATTGAGGCGCTTTTTTTATGTTTAAATAAAGTGACTTCTGGAAGCCCGAGCGAGAAAACGATGAAATTAATGTGGCAAAACACGCTAATCCTGACTTCCCTACTGGCCACCAGCCATCTGTCACAAGCGGAAGAACTCACCGCCAAACAGTATGCCGATTTCGACCGTTACGTGTTGGCTCTGTCCTGGCAAACCGGTTTTTGCCAGAGCATGCATGAGCGTAACCGCAACGAACCTGCCGAATGTAAAACGCAGCAAGAGCAAAATGACAAGCGCACTTTCTTAACCGTGCACGGCCTGTGGCCTGGTTTGCCAAAATCAGTTGCGGCGCGAGGCGTGGATGAAAAACGGTGGATGCGCTACGGCTGTTCAACCCGCCCGGTGCCGAACATGGCCGAAGCTCGCGGTTCGCAAAAATGCCAGGCGCCAGCACCTGCGCTATCAACAGATATCGCCAGCAAACTTGCGGGCGTCATGCCAGGGGCTGGAGGTCAGTCGTGCCTTGAACGCTATGAGTTCGCAAAACATGGCGCGTGTTTTGGTTTTAACCCCAATGCCTATTTCGGCACCATGGTTCGCCTGAACAATGAATTCAAACAAAGCGCTTTCGGTGATTTTTTGGCAACAAACTACGGCAAAGTCGTCACGCGAAAAGCGTTCAATAAAGCGTTGGAAAAGAGCTGGGGTAATGATGCGGTGAAGGCGGTAAAACTGACCTGTAACGGTAACCCTGCATACCTGACGGAAATGCAAATCTCGCTGACAGCGGCAAAAATTAATAGCCCGCTTAATGAAAGCTCGTTTGCCACACAAAGAAATCCAGGCAACTGCGCGAAGCAGTTCCGCCTGGATGCTGTGGGTTACTGACGGTTAAGCAACGTGTGGTTGTTTAGCCGACTCATCTGCGACTGGCTTTCCATTATCTGGAGTCAGATCGCAGTTCTTTGGTAACGTCAGGGTTATCAGTGCAGCAATCACCAACGAACCAGCCAGGGCGCAGACTGCCATGTTCTGCCCGTAGAGATAAATCATCATCCCCACCAACCATGGGCCGCAGAAGCCCCCCAGGTTACCTAAACCGTTAATTACACCACGTGCCCCGCCGGCAACTTCTGGAGATGCAATTCGACCCGGAATCGACCAGAACGGACTGGTTGCAGCCTTCAGGAAGAACCCGCACACCACTAAAGCAATGTAGGCCGCAATAATGTTATGACGTAAAACTACCGATGCCAGCAACGCCGCGGCAAAGCACAACAGTGAAATCATCACCCACAGTCGGCGTTTACCTGTTTTATCGCTCAGCATTGAAATGACATAGATACCGATAATCGTCGCGACAAACGGCACTATAGCCAACAGCCCAACACCCGCCATATTCGCGCCGGTAAGATTTTTGAGGATGGTCGGCAGCCACAGCGTGTAGCCGTAATCACCGGTTTGGTAGAAAAAGTTAAGTGCCACCAGCTTCATTAGACTGCTGTTACGAAATACGTCGCGCAACGGTGCATTACTTACCGGCTGCTTCAGGCTTCGCGCCTGACGGTCGCGTTCAAATTCCGCCAGCAGGTATTCACGCTCTGCAGCAGGCAACCAGCGAGCTTCCTGCGGGCGATCACTAATCAGCCACCACCATACAGCCAACACCACAATCGACAGCAGGCCTTCGATGATAAACAGCCAGCGCCAGTCCAGACTCTGAATAATCGCACCCGAGATTGGCGCTGTTACCATTCCGCCGATGGGCGCGAACATCATGACAAAAGCATTAGCCCGCCCAATCTCACGGTCCGGGAACCAGTTGCTGATCATCGTCAGCACGACGGGCAGCATCCCCCCCTCGGCGACACCAAGCACAAACCGTAGAACTAAGACCTGATAGTGGTTGGTGACAAAACCTGTGGCGACAGAAACGATAGCCCAAGCCACCAGCGACCAGGCGATAAACCGTTTACCACTACCGTTCACTGCCGCACGCCCACCGGGGATCTGCAAGAAAAGATAACCTATGAAAAATATCCCGCTGGTGAGACCTGCCATTTGGCTGGTTATACCTAAATCAGCCTCCATTCCACCGGGAAGTGCGAAACTAATATTCACCCTATCCATAAAAGAAATAATACAGGCGATTAAAATAGGCGCGACCACGCGCCACCAGCGAGTGCCGGGGATTTTCTTTTCCATGGTATTTATCCGTGACAATAAAAGTCATTGCCCTTTTTAATAAAGGGCTCCGGGAATTAATTAATACGGTGCGGCAGAACCTTATGATTGAAATAAGCCTCAACGTTTTCAAATACGATATTACTCATAAGCTGGCGTGTTTCATGTGTGGCGCTGGCAACATGCGGTTGTAATACCACATTCTCCATACAGATTAATTCAGCAGGTACATTAGGTTCATTCACAAAAACGTCCAGCCCAGCACCGGAAATATCACCATTTTGTAAGGCGATAATTAAGTCCTGCTCATTGATAATACTGCCGCGAGCGATATTAATGACCAACGCATGTTTAGGCAGTGCCTCGAATACTTGTCGATTCACAATGCCGTGACTTGCCTTGCCACCCGATACCGCGACAATAAAGAAGTCACTATTGCGGGCAAGACTTAATACATCTTCACACCAGTGATACGGCAGTGAGCTATCCATTTCGCGATCGGTGTAATAAATTTCCATATCAAAGCCGATGGCACGACGGGCAATGGCACGGCCAATATTCCCCATCCCAAAGATGCTGATACGTTTACGGCTCACCTGGGTTGCCAATACAGGGCTTTCCTGGTGCCAACGCCCTTCTCGTACAAAGCGGTCACCCTGGCAAAGTTGACGAGCGCTACTCAACAGCAAACCGAAAGCCAGGTCGGCGACATCATCAGTGAGCGCCCCGGCAGTAATGGTCACCGCAATATCGCGACGGCGGGCATATTCCAGATCCACCGCATCAGTGCCGACGCCAAAAATGGCAATCACACCGACCTGTGGCAGATTTTCCAGCACGGCGGTAGTCACGCCGATATCCCCCCGCGTCACAACAGCACCAATTTGTGCGCCGTTATCAGCAAGCCAGGCCGCAGCGTCAGACTGCTGGTAAAGGCGATGAACGGTGTAATGAGTTTCCAGTTGCTGCTGAAGTGCATCCATCACTGGAGCAATAAGTAATACGTGTTGGGTAGGTTGCGACATGGTTCCCCCGGTTAAGTCAGCTAAGTCAATATTTCTGCTTAACATCAAAGCCTTTTTAAGCGCAGGGTTTTGCGACGTAGGTCACGCCAATCCATGTTAGAAAACCGTGTTACCGTTAGCGTGATCGCTTCAGCATTTAAGCGACTAAAGCGTGCCGCCAAGAGATAAGCGATAGTGCAAATCGACTTGTTCAATTGTTGGTTGTTTATTGATTTTCTTCAATAAAATTTCCGTGGCGACTTTCCCTATCTCAAAGCGTGGCGTGACAACACTGGCAAGTTTTGGAACCGTAACCTGGCCGATTTCCAGGCCGTGAAAACCAGCTATTCCCATCTGTTCCGGCACACGAATGTTGCCAGCCTGGCATTCTTGTAACACACCTGCGGCGAGATCGTCATTAGTACATAAAATACCGTCCATCTCCGGGTACATCTGGCGCGCCATCGCCATCATTCCTGTTCCTACGCTCACAGAAGAAACTTTATTTGGCATTAGCCGTCCGTCAGTCAAACCCGCGTCAGCCATGGCTTTGCAATACCCTTCATACCGCTTGATATCACGCACATCGGCCATCGAGCCTAGATAGATAATGCGCTTCTTGCCGCTGGCAATCAGCATATTGGTCATATCAAATCCGGCCCGGAAGTTATCAAAGCCGACGTTAATGCGCCCGCTACCTGATACCAGGTCCATCACTTCAGCCACAGGGATTCCGGCAGCACTTAAATACTTCTCGGTCCGCAGCGTATGCACGGTTTCCGTCAGGATAAGTCCCGCAACGTTAAAACCCAGCACTGTGGCAATTTGTTCTTCTTCGCGCTCGCGGTCGTAATCGTAATTAACCACCAGCGTCTGGTAACCCATCGGCTTTGTTACGGATTCAATACCTGCCAGTAAATCGGCAAAAATCTGGTTATTAAAGGAGGGAATAATGACGCCGATTCGCGGCTGCATATTGCTCGCCAAGGCCCTGTTTTCAGGGTCAGGCATATAATTGACTTCCGCCATAACTTCAGCAATTCGGGCGGCAGTTTCCGGGGCGACTTTATCCGGCGTGCGCAAATAACGGCTGACGGTCATTTTTGTCACCCCCGCAAGGGCGGCAATGTCCTGCAATGTAATGCGCTGGTACTTCATCTGGTTTTCCTGATAACCCGCGGGAAAAGGATTATGCCTCGCATCCTTAACAAAAGAAAAGCTACCACACTTCACACTCCAGGTATCATGCGGGCGTAACACCTTTCGCAGTGATCTACTTCACAGTTTTACCCGCTCTGAACCGCTTTGATAAGGGATATTAAATACGATGCAAAAATAACAGGAATTCACCATGACGAATTTGTTTACGCTCGACAACAAACGCGTGTTAATTACCGGCTCTGCACAAGGAATAGGCTTTTTATTAGCACAAGGTCTTGCTGAGCATGGCGCTGAAATTATCATCAATGATATTACTGCTGAACGCGCCGAACATGCGGCAATGAAATTACGTGACAGTGGTTATACCGCCTGGACTGCTGCATTTAATGTTACCGACCCGGAAGCGGTGGAAATTGCGATTGAAAATATCGAGCAAGAGATCGGGCCGATTGATGTATTAATTAATAATGCTGGCATCCAGCGCCGCCATCCATTTACTGAATTTCCGGTTAATGAATGGAACGATATTATTGCAGTAAATCAAACTGCCGTATTTTTAGTTTCACAGTCTGTTTCACGACGCATGGTAAAACGCCAGGCCGGGAAAATAATCAATATTTGCTCAATGCAGAGCGAACTGGGCCGCGACACAATTACGCCATATGCCGCAGCAAAAGGAGCGGTGAAAATGTTGACACGTGGTATGTGCGTGGAGCTGGCGCGCTACAACATCCAGGTTAACGGTATTGCACCGGGTTACTTCAAAACAGATATGACCAAAACGCTGGTCGACGACGAAGCTTTCACCCAGTGGCTATGCAAACGCACACCAGCGGCTCGCTGGGGCGATCCTGAGGAGTTGATTGGTGCTGCGGTGTTCCTGTCGTCAAAAGCGTCCAACTTCGTGAATGGCCACCTGCTGTTTGTTGATGGCGGCATGCTGGTTGCGGTCTAAGGGGGAAATATGATTATTGATAAACTTGAGAATGCCGCTCAAAACCCGGTGTACCCAACTGTGATTCGCCATGCTTTACAAGCAATTATCGCAAACCGTCCGCAGCAATTGGCCAACGGCAAATACCCGATTGAAGGCGAACTTATCTATTTCTCGGTGTTTGATGGCAAAACTAAACTGCTGGAAGAACAACGCCCCGAACTGCATGCCCGTTATATCGACGTGCATATCGTACTGGAAGGCGAAGAGATAATCGGTGCCGCACCGGTGGATCAGCAGCAGCAACAAGACGGTGAGTTCGATGAGCAAAATGATATCGGGTTCTATAAAAACATGGGCTGTGAAACATTGATAAAACTACGACCGGGGGACCTGACGATTCTTTTCCCCGGCGAGCTTCATCGCCCTATGGCAACGCTAAATGAACCGGCTGCGCTGAGGAAAATTGTGGCGAAGATAGATATGAGTTTGATTAGCAAATAACAGCTGTTAAATTAAATACGGAAGACAAAAAACAATCGGTTCACTATTAGTTCCGGGTTTGCAGGCATATGCTTTGTTTATCAAATGCGGAGGTAATTATGAACACAACGAAACGTTTTTTAATGCAGTTAAAAGCCCAATTCGAACGTGAAGAAAAAGCGCATAAGCTGTTGGGTTTGATTTGGCTTTCACCCCAACAGCGCTATGAAATTTTAAAAGAGATTATGTTGCCGGTTGCGCTTAAATGAGTGGCTGAATGGCGGGTAATAGTCTCTTACCCGCCTACAACAACTAACCTTTCAAAAACGCCAACAAATCAGTATTTACCCGGTCTTTCTCAGTGGTGCAAATACCGTGTGAGCCACCTTCATAAACTTTGAACGTCGCATCTGGCAGTGTTGCTGCTGTCACCTTACCGCAGGTTTCAAAGGGTACAATCTGATCGTCATCGCCATGAATAACCAGCGTCGGAATGGTCATTTTCTTCAGGTCTTCGCGCAAATCGGTTTCCGAGAACGCTTTGATACAGTCATACAACGCTTTGATGCCGCCCTGCATGCCCTGCTCAACGAAACTCTCTCTGACACCTTCTGAAATTTCAGCCCCCGAGCGGTTATAACCGTAGAACGGCAAAGTCAGCTCTTTGAAGAAGTCCGCGCGGTTCGCACGCACGCCTTCGCGGATACCATCGAACACATCAATAGGTACACCGTTTGGGTTGAAGTCCGTTTTGACCATGATCGGTGGAACGGCACTTATCAGCACCGCTTTTGCCACACGGCTGGTGCCATGGCGGCCAATATAACGCGCCACTTCCCCGCCGCCGGTTGAATGCCCAACGTGGACCGCATCCTTGAGATTGAGATGCGCGGTCAGTTCGGCAAGATCATCGGCGTACTGGTCCATGTTATTCCCATCCCAACTTTGCGATGAGCGCCCATGCCCTCGCCTGTCATGAGCAATAACCCGAAATCCCTTCTGCCCAAGGAAAAACATCTGGTCTTCAAACGCATCCGCCGTTAATGGCCAGCCGTGGCTGAATACTACCGGTTGCCCTTCTCCCCAATCCTTAAAGTAAAGAGAACTGCCGTCCTTTAACGTGAGTTTGTCGTAATGGCTCATGATATCTCCGGTTCAGGTGATGACCGCACAAGGCCTGAGTGAAACGTGCCTATAAAGAGTAATGCAAGTTTTGCCCATGGCAGGTTTATTTACGGTCAGCAATTAATCAATGCGGCTTATGGACGGTTTCTTTCGATAGTTTGAACTTGCTCTCAAAATGTTAATAAACATGGCGCACTCCATTCCCGAAGACGTCATGTTACCGATATCATGTTACCGGTATCAGAGAGATGGTGAATTATGCTTAATGCATATCTTGCCTATTAATTCGGCGCAGAGGACAAACATATGACCGAAATAACAGCACATTACGGCGCAGGGACCCTACTTGGGATCGCAGCTTGTGCAGTCGTACTCCTACTTATTCTCATCATGCGCTTCAAAGTGCATGCATTCTTAGCATTAACTCTTGTGAGTGTTGTTGTTGCACTGGTCACCGGTGTGCCGTTCGATAAAATTGTCCCAACGATTTTGGGCGGTTTTGGGAGTACCCTGGCAGGCGTTGCCCTGCTGGTTGGCCTTGGTGCCATGATTGGTCGTTTACTTGAAATTTCTGGCGGTGCCAAAGTATTGGCTGACACACTGGTCGGGAAATTTGGTTCACACCGCGCACCACTGGCGCTTGGCGTTGCATCTTTGCTGTTTGGCTTCCCAATCTTCTTCGATGCGGGCCTGGTAGTAATGCTGCCAATTATTTTCAGCGTAGCAAAACAATTCGGTGGTTCCACGCTGAAATATGCGCTGCCTGCCGCGGGTGCATTCGCTGTGATGCACGCACTTTTGCCACCGCATCCGGGTCCGGTTGCTGCAAGTGAATTGCTGGGCGCGAACATTGGACTTCTGGTCATTGTTGGCCTGGTAATCGCGATTCCAACCTGGTATCTCGGTGCGTATCTGTTTGGCCTGTATGCTGGCAAGAAATTCGAAGTACCATTGCCTTCTTCTTTCCTCGGCAATGTAGAGGCTGATCCAAACCACCAGCCACCATCTTTTGGCACTGTTTTGTCGATTCTTCTGCTGCCATTGGTGCTGATTTTCCTTGATACTGGCCTGAACACAGCAACCGTGCTCGGTTGGGTAACTGCTGACAATACCGTGGTTCAGTTCCTGCGTATGTTGGGTAAAACCCCAATTGCATTACTGATAACTGTGTTCTTTGCTCTTGCTGTGTTTAGTGGTCGTCATAGCCGCCAGCACCTGGAAAAAGTGTGCGATGGCGCGCTTGGCCCAATCTGCGGCATCATTTTGGTGACCGGTGCAGGTGGTATGTTCGGTGGCGTTCTGCGTGCCAGCGGCATTGGTGATGCACTTGCGGGTATCTTGTCTGATACCGGTATGCCGGTAATTGTAGCCGCGTTTGTTATCTCTACCGCTCTGCGTGTGGCACAAGGTTCTGCGACCGTTGCTCTGACTACCACTGCGGCACTTATCTCGCCAATGGTTGCGGCAACTCCAGGCTTGAGCCAGTTCGATCTGTGCTTCATCGTGGTAGCAATTGCAGGTGGTGCGACTGTTCTGTCTCACGTTAACGACTCCGGTTTCTGGCTGGTTGGCCGTTTCCTGGAAATGGACGAGAAAACCACACTGAAAACCTGGACTGTGATGGAAACGCTGATTGGTACTATCGCTTTCCTGTTCGCATTAGTAGGTAGCATTATTCTCTAACTGCAGTTTGTGACTCAGGTCACTTTAAACTATACGTTAAGCTCAGTATTATCACTGCAGACCAAACCCTCACTCTTACCGGTGAGGGTTTTCTTTTGTAAGGTCCCCATCAGGCACATGAGTGCCTGTTTTTTTACACGGAGAGAAATATGTCCAGACCAGCCATTATCATTAATGAACTCGATGCCGAGCGTATTGACCGTTTGCTGGAGCAACCACAATTTGCTAACCAGCCGGTAGCTACAGTGCTGAACGCAGAACTGGACAGAGCAGAAATGTGTAAGCCTGAAGATATTCCGGCTGACGTCGTTACGATGAACAGCCGCGTAAAATTCCGCGATCTCTCCTCAAAAGAGGAGCATGTTCGCACGCTGGTTTACCCGGTAAACCTAACAGACAGCGACAATCAACTCTCAGTCATGGCGCCGGTTGGCGCAGCACTGCTGGGTTTGCGTGTTGGTGCGACAATTAATTGGACGTTACCGAACGGTAACCAGACGCATCTGGAAGTGCTGGAGTTGCAATACCAGCCGGAAGCCGCTGGCGAGTACCACCGTTAAATGATGTGTCCCCCTTTTCTTGAAGGGGGACAATAATTGTCAGGCCGATTCCCTTAGCACCAACTCTCCTGAAATAATAATCTTCTGAGCAGGCAGCGCCGGCTCTTTAATCTTATTCACAATCAATGTTGCCGCCTGTCGGCCTGCTTCTTCGCTGGATGCCGAAACATAGGTAAAGCGCGGTGAGGTGAGATTAATGTGCATCATGTCTTCGAAGCCAATTAACGAAACCTGCTGAGTCAAAAACACGTCTTTACCGACCGTGCGCCCAACCTGTTGGATACCATTGAGGCAGCCAATAATTGCTGATGGTGAATGGCAGAGCATTGCGGTGATTTTGCTGTTTTTCTCAAGCAATTGACGTGTTAAACGTGCAGCATTCTCGGTGTCGTTTTCACAAACTGGAGCCCACTCTTCGCGAAACGGCAAATTGTATTGAGCCAGTGCATTGCGATAGCCCAGCAAACGCTCTTCGCGCATCAAGTTCGATGCAGTTCCACCCAAATAGGCGATATTTCGGTGTCCACGGTCAAGCAAGTAACGCGTTGCCTGATTTCCGGCCTGGCGATTATCTCGACCAATGACATCCCGATGGCTGCTTACAGTCGATTCAGCGATGATGACTGTTGGCAACGGGCATTGTGCAATCAGCGCCGGAATAGAGGCTAAGCGGTGGTTAGCATCCAGATAAATAACACCCGCCACGCCTTGCTGCGAAAAAGATGTTAAACACTGTTGAAGCTGTTGATCATCGTCCTGCGGGTGACCCAGAAAAACCATATAGCCTTGTTTTTCCAGATAATGGACGACGCTTGCCATAACGTTTACACAAAAGGAGTCATTGAAATCACTGATAACCAGGCCGATAAGATTTGAGGTGCTGGAACGCAGGTTCGCCGCCGCAACGTTATGGACGTAGCCAAGCTGTTTGATCGCAGCGTTAACCTTTTCAATAGTTGCCTCAGAGATCTTACCTTTTTGGCGCAGCACCAATGACACGGTGGAGACAGAAACTCCCGCCAGTTGGGCTACATCAATAATATTGACCTTTTTCATCCCGTTCCTTTGCACCAAATATCCTTGTTATCAATACCATAAAGCCCCCAGTAAACATACCGGGGGCTAACTATTTTGCATCTCTTTCCCCTATAGCATTCAAGTTGCAGGAAGGCGGCAAAAGAACTTAGCCCCAGGAACTTACTTGAGTAAGTGACTGGGGTAAGTGAATGCAGCCAACGCATCTGCAGCTTGAAGGATGACGGGGAAAGTTATTTACCAATCATTGTGGACATCGTCTGTGCGATAAATTGAGCTCGTGCGCCAAATATCACCTGAATGCCCGAGTCGCCAACAAACACTACGCCGCGCGCGCCGAGACTATTGAGACCGTCTTTGTCTACACGGTCGCTTTTTTCCACTTCCAGACGCAGACGCGTAATACATGAACCAACAGAATTAATGTTCTCTGCACCACCCAGCAAGCCGATAATATCGCCAGCAAGTTCAGTGTCAGTTTTATCATTAGCGTTGGCAGTAATATCAGCGCGACCCGGTGTTTTCACATCGAAACGACGAATAACAAAACGGAAAGTGAAGTAATAAATCAGCGCCATCGGTATACCGACAATCACAGCCGACAAGAAGTTAGTCTGATAACCGTTGAACGACGGCAAAATGCCGAAGGAAATATAGTCAATCATCCCCGCCGAGAAAGACTTGGCGATATGCGCATGCAGCAGGTACATACACATGTAAGACAGACCAGCCATAATTGCGTTGAATACATACAGGATTGGCGCAACAAAGATAAAGGTAAATTCAACCGGTTCAGTAATGCCTGTCAGGAAACAGGTCAATGCCGCAGAGAACAGAATACCGGAGGCAATTTTCTTATTTTTGGTGTTCGCTTCGTGGTACATCGCCAGACATGCCGCAGGCACTGCAAAAAGCATCAGTGGGAATTCACCCTGCATGAATTTGCCTGCATTATGGTAGCTGTCGCTGCTAAAGGATTTCACACCTTCTTCTAGCATCTTGAACCAGATTGTCTGGTCACCGTGGATAACCTGGCCTGCTGTAGTCGTGTACTCACCAAATGAATACCAGAATGACGGATACCAGATGTGGTGTAGTCCCAACGGAATTAACGCACGTTCAACCAGGCCGAAGATAAAGGTTGAAAGCGCCTGATTATCACCATTCACAATAACCGACAGAGCATCAATTCCCGACTGGATATATGACCAAATCCATGGCAATGCCATCCCGAGCAGGAAGGATAAAAACGCGGTAGCAATGGCAACAAAGCGTTTACCCGAGAAGAAACCAAGGAATTCAGGGAGCTGCATGGTGTGGAATTTGTTATAGCACCATGCGGCCAGAATGCCGGAAATCAGGCCACCAAATACCCCCATCTGCAAGGTCGGGATACCAACAACCATGGCATATTTCCCGCCCGCTGCCGCCATTTCTGGCGTGATATGCATCACCGTGCCAATCGTGACGTTAATAATAAAGACTGATACCGCCGCCGACAGTGCAGCAATCCCCGATTCAGCAGCCAAACCCACAGCCGAGCCAATCGCAAACAGCATCGGCAGGTTGTCGAAAATCACCCCACCCGCATTCATCATTAACGGCAAATGGAATTTATCGCCGAAGGCCAGTAACAAGCCTGCCGCCGGCAACAAAGAGATAGGCAGCATTAATGCGCGGCCTATCATCGACAATTTAGATAACGATTTTGTAACACTTGATAGCAAACTCATAAACAATCCCCCGGTGTTGACGCCGCCTACGCGTTTTTGGTTTTACGCGTTTTTATGCTTGGTAGAACGTTCTAGTAGAACGTTCTACTTATACTGACGAAACGTTTTTTGTCCGGCAACTAAAATATGCGTTGTAGCCATACTGTTATCGAATATTTGAAGTTGAGCAGGTTTTGACCTGCAATTTATGGGGGCTTATTAGAAGTGAATAGATGTTGTAAGGCAGATAAGCTCGCGTCATCCATCAAAAAACATGATGCCGTTAGCGCAAATTCTTACGCACAACAAACAGCAAGAACGCCATCAGCAAGCCCGGCAACCAAACCCATTGTAGCTCAGACCAAATTACCGCCTGACCACGGGGTTCGAGGTAGCGAGAGAGCTGAAAAGGTGCGACACGAATCACCTGCCATGGCGCAAAAAATCGTTCATCTGACCACGGCCATAGCCAGCCAACACCCTTGCCGCCAGTCGTAACCGAGTCCAACAGGCTATGCGAAAGCAGAGACACAGTCAGGAATAACCAGACGCGAACAAAACCTGCGCGGAACCAACGATAGCCAAATAGACACAGTAGCGGCACCACAAATGCAAACAGCAAAGAGTGCGTGAACCCACGGTGACCAAAAGCATTGCCATACGCCACGCCAAATTTAAACGCCAGTACATCGGCATCCGGCAACATCGCCAGAATGATCCCGCCCAATAGCAGACGTGGAGGAATAATTTTTTTGCCAAGCCCTAATCCTAAACAAATGGGTACCGCAGCGTGAGTGATGATAGTTGGCATAGAAGGCGTTGTCTGGTGAGTGAAAAAAGCAGAATAGCTCAGGATAAACAAAAAGAAACCAGGCTAAACATCCGAAACTGGTCGCTGCTTCCCTTCTACCTGCCAGTGCGAAAGGGAATGTTTCACCGTGATAATTTATGGCTTCGAGAGCAGGGTCTTCACACTAGAATCTGCCAATCGACATCTCATATCTGCCGCTATAAAATCTGTAAACGTAGACATTTGTCGACTTTTCATCTAAAAGTTCTGCGGTTGGCATTAGACAAATCCCGCTAACTAATAATAATGGCTGAATGTTAAAGAGCGGCAACTCAGCTAGCCGCCAGGCATTTCGCCACGTATAAACACAACCGCACACCCTCTTGGAGAATTTATGCAATCCTCGGTTAACAACAACGAGAGCCGAACCTTCTTCGGTCATCCTTACCCGTTAGGCTCACTGTTCTTTACTGAGATGTGGGAGCGATTCTCGTTTTACGGGATCCGTCCCTTACTCATTTTGTTTATGGCAGCAACGGTTTACGACGGCGGTATGGGGCTTGCGCGTGAAAACGCATCGGCAATCGTCGGTATCTTTGCTGGTTGTATGTATCTGGCGGCGCTGCCTGGTGGGTGGCTTGCTGATAACTGGTTGGGGCAGCAGAGAGCAGTTTGGTATGGCTCGATTCTCATTGCCCTCGGTCACCTGTCGATTGCGCTTTCCGCATTCATGGGTAACAACCTGTTCTTCATCGGCCTGATGTTTATCGTTCTTGGCTCTGGCCTGTTCAAGACATGCATCTCAGTCATGGTCGGAACGCTGTATAAAAAAGGCGATGCGCGCCGTGACGGCGGTTTCTCGCTGTTCTATATGGGCATCAACATGGGTTCGTTTATTGCCCCCCTGATCTCCGGGTGGCTGATAAAAACTCACGGCTGGCACTGGGGCTTTGGTATTGGCGGTATCGGAATGCTAGTTGCACTGGTTATCTTCCGTGTGTTCGCCGTTCCGGCCATGAAACGCTACGACAGTGAAGTGGGCCTGGATTCAACCTGGAACAACCCGGTGTCTAAGAAAAACGGTGTCGGTGGCTGGTTGCTGGCACTGGCGGTGGGCGTGGCCGTTATCGTGACGCTGATTGCAAAAGGTGTGATCGTCATTAACCCTGTTGCAGTTGCCAGTGTGCTGGTATACGTGATTGCAGCGTCGGTAGCGCTCTATTTTATCTATCTGTTCATGTTCGCGGGACTTAACCGCAAAGAGCGCGCCAGGCTGCTGGTTTGCTTTATTCTGCTGGTTTCTGCGGCCTTCTTCTGGTCTGCGTTTGAGCAAAAACCCACTTCGTTCAACCTGTTTGCGAATGACTACACCGACCGCATGATCGGCGATTTTGAGATCCCTGCAGTGTGGTTCCAGTCAATCAATGCGCTGTTTATCATTTTACTGGCACCGGTGTTTAGCTGGGCATGGCCGCGCCTTGCACGTAATAACATCCGCCCAAGTAGTATCACCAAGTTTATCATCGGTATTTTATGCGCCGCTGCAGGCTTTGGTTTGATGATGCTGGCAGCACAAAACGTTCTGAACAGCGGCGGTGCTGGTGTGTCTCCACTTTGGCTGGTGGGAAGCATCCTGATGCTGACACTCGGCGAGCTGTGCCTGAGTCCAATTGGACTTGCGACCATGACGCTGCTGGCTCCAGAAAGAATGCGTGGCCAGATGATGGGACTGTGGTTCTGCGCCAGCGCGCTGGGTAACCTTGCGGCAGGCCTGATTGGCGGTCACGTGAAAGCCGACCAGTTGGATATGCTGCCTGACCTATTCGCGCGTTGTTCGATTGCGTTACTGATCTGTGCGGCTGTACTGTTCGTGCTGATTATTCCGGTACGCAAAATGCTGGAAAATGCTCAGGTGAAGACAGAACAAAAACCAGTGAGCAATGCCTGAGTCATATCGTCACCCGCAATGAGGCCGGTCTGATGGCAGGCCTCATTCTTTGAGCAGGTCCGGAAATATTTATAGAATTGCAGAAAATTAATTCAGAAGGGAAACCCTCGCTGGAAAGCGAGGGTTAAACGGGAAGTTTAAGCTTCGACCGTAATGCTCAGTGTTTCAAAAACCACTGTCTGACCCGCAACGATTTTGCAGCGTTTGCGGGTTTCTACTTCGCCGTCTACTTTCACCAGCCCTTCTGCAATCACCGCTTTCGCCTGTGCGCCGCTTTCACACCAGCCTTCCAGCTTCAGCAGATCGCATAATTCAACGTGTGGGTGTTTACCTAATGAGAAGGTCGCCATTTTATTCTCCATGGACATCATGATATTCCTCGCAAGCCTGCAAGGTATTCTGGATAAGAGTGGCGACGGTCATTGGGCCAACGCCACCCGGAACCGGCGTAATATACGAGGCTTTGGCAGCGGCTTCATCATAATTTACGTCACCGACCACTTTACCGCTCTCCAGACGGTTAATACCCACGTCCACCACAATCGCCCCTTCCTTGATCCACTCGCCGGGAATAAAGCCTGGTTTGCCCACCGCGACGATGACCAGATCGGCGTTCTCAACGTGTTGACGTAAGTTTTTGGTGAAGCGGTGTGTGACGGTTGTGGTGCAACCGGCCAACAGCAGCTCCATGCTCATCGGACGGCCAACAATGTTGGATGCGCCAATCACTACCGCGTTCAAACCGTAGGTGTCGATATTGTAGCGCTCAAGCAATGTCACGATACCACGTGGCGTACAAGGGCGCAGACGCGGTGAACGCTGGCACAGGCGACCTATGTTGTAAGGATGGAAACCATCAACATCTTTATCTGGGTCAATACGCTCCAGAACTTTCACGTTATCGATACCTGCGGGCAGCGGTAACTGCACCAGGATACCGTCAATTTCTTTATCTGCGTTGAGTGTATCAATCAGCTCCAGCAGCTCTGCTTCAGAAGTCGTGTCAGGCAAATCATACGAGCGGGAAATAAAGCCCACTTCTTCACATGCCTTACGTTTACTTCCAACATAAATTTGCGAAGCAGGATTCTCGCCAACCAGAACAACCGCAAGTCCTGGAGCACGTTTTCCAGCGGCAATTCGGGCTTTCACTTTTTCAGCAACTTCAAGCCGTACCTGCTGCGCAATCGTTTTACCGTCAATAATCTTTGCTGCCATCAGTCAGATGATTCCGTCTGTAATCGAAAAGGGAGGGGATTGTTTCTATTTTGTCAGAAGCGCGGCTCGCTGTCAGGCATTGTTAAGCCTTTATGCTCAATTGTCGCGCAGGCAGTTCAAAAGCCATTGACTCGTAAGGTACTGACCGTATAATCCGAATCCGCAATGCTTCCGAAAGGAATACAGTGCGCCCTTAGCTCAGTTGGATAGAGCAACGGCCTTCTAAGCCGTAGGTCACAGGTTCGAGCCCTGTAGGGCGTACCATTTCGAAGCAAACAGACGTCAATTGACGTCCTTTTTTATGCCTGAAGACCAGACTCCCTCCATCAAACAGCCTGCACTCCGGGAACCTTCTTTCAGATACGGTTCATGGGATTAGCTTTCTTATCCTCCCAAAGTCCCCCTTCTCAGACTACTCGCAAACCAAGCAATCCAGATCAAATTTCAAGGGAACACCGTTGTACACAGAGTGCCAATTTAGGGATAGTATCGGCAGCGCATCCTGTTTTTAATTGGAAAAACGGTGGTTATGATGAATATCTATGAAGAGCAATATCGACTATTAAAGCACAATGGTGCGCAGGCGTGGGCTGGTGAAGGTTATAAGCGAGCTCATCAACAATTAGCTGTCATTCTGCAAGAATTAAAACAACGTAGTATCCTCCCCTCCCCCGGAGCTTCATTTCTGGAATTAGGCTGTGGAAATGGTGCAATGTCTTCTCAATATATGGCTGAGCGTGGCTACGAAGTATCCGGTGTTGATATTTCACAAACTGCAATTGAGTGGGCGATAGAGCGATTTTTGACACTTGGGCTTAAAGGGCATTTTACCCAAGGCGATGTCTGCCATCTTAAGCAGCTGGAAGCAGATTCATATGATGTTATTTTTGATGGAAGTTGCTTGCATTGCCTTATTGGTTCACAGCGTGAGTTGTGTCTTGCAGAAATAAGACGTCTGATAAAACCAGAAGGTACGGTTGTTATCAGTACTATGGCTGGGAAACCGAAAAAACCTGAAGATTTACGAGATTTTGATGCCGATAATTATCATTTAATGAGGAATGGCCGGCCATGGAGAACCTTAAAGCCTCTTACACTGCTGGAAGAAGAGATCAGCAAGCAGGGATTCTCGATTATTTACACCGACCTGAATCATAATCCATGGTGGGATCATGCCACTATTTGTTGTAAACCATCATAGAAATGATGACGTGTTGTAAGATCAAGCCATCTCATTCAACTCAATCAATTTCCCGCGGTAAAATTTTATATCTCCTGAGTCTTCTAACTCTCTTACAACCTTCTGAACGGCACTCCTCGATATATTATTTCTGGATAGAATAAAATTGTACACAGATGTTGTGTATCTTTCTGGTTCATCTAAAGCCCAAATTTCCTTCAAATGTTCAATAACTATTTCCCTGGCCGATGATTTATGAATTAGTTTTCCTTTAGGCATGCAAATATATAAATAGCTTCTAATTATAAAGAAAGCTTCTTGCCACAAGTTTTTCTCTGTAAATAAGTCAAAAACAATATTCGAATCAAGTATCCACATAGAACATTCACTTTTACACTGAATGAAATGTGTCAGCCCAATATCACGTATATGCCCAAGCCCAATAACTGCGGGCGCTTTAATAGAGTTAGTCAGTAGCCCATCTTCAATACGATGAATGGTTACAACGCCAGATTTAAGGAATGCGACCTGATTATCCTGAATGAGCTCTACGTGCTGCCCCTTTTTTCTAACTGCAAAAAATGCATGTTTACATTTTTCTATCTCTTCACCGACTACTTTTACTGAGCGCGCGACATCCGTTCGACTGTTCATATCATAAGTGCCCTATTAATACCTTCTGGATTAATTTAAAGTATTACTTCCTCAATCGGCACAGGCTTACCCGTATGGTATCCCTGTAACCAATCTACACCTATTCTTATTAGCTCTTGCCTGATCTCTTCATTTTCAACAAATTCTGCAACGACCTGCATTTTCTTGATTTTAGCAACGGTGCAGAAAGATCTAACTAAAAAGTGATTTAAGTCATCATGAAGAATCTTGCGGATAAATGAACCATCTATTTTAAGAATATCAGCTTCTATTTCTTCCAGGCGAGAATAGCTAGAGCAACCGGTACCAAAGTCATCAATGGCTATCTTGCAACCAAGACTGCGCATTTTTTCAAGCTTTAAAGCGGCTACTTTAGTATCAATAATGTCTGTTTCGACAATTTCAAAAATAATTCTGTCCGGTGATATTTCATACTTCTTGAATAGCACCGTCAAATGGTCAATAAAATAGATATGATGAAGCGTCCGCGGGGCTAAATTAATACTAAATTTACTTTCAGATTTAGATTCATCAAGTGACTGTATAAATCTGAATGTTTGTTCAATAACAGTCATATCTAACTGAGCCAGGATACCTGCTTGCGCTGCAATAGGTAGAAAAGAGTCAGGATATAACAGCTTTCCATTTTTGTTTCTGATACGGATCAGAACTTCATGATAGTATGAATCCGTACTCGATGAAATTATAGGTTGAGCCATAAGCACAAACGACTGGTTATCAACAGCACTTTGCAGCTCACTCCTGATATTGTCATTACTCGTTATATTGCTTGCCACAGTTAAACATTCGTTGTCATCCCAAGTCACCATCACCGGAACTTCACTATTTATAGAGTCCGCGGCGACAGCAGACAACTTTCCAACAATCATCAATAAATTATATTTTCCTGGCAAGCTCAACATATAAGTCAGACCAGAATTAATGCCAAATGTATTTTTGCCGTACGAGAAACGGTATGCTTTAACTAAAGAATAGATGTTGTGAATATGCTCTTTATCAGGTGTACCCAGTCGTATATAAAGCCCGTAACCTGGTTGATAATATATATCTTCATTATCCTGGAGATGAGGAAGAAGATAGGCGGTCAATGACTTAACGAACATAAATCTAATGCTAAGGCCATGCGTTTGAGTCAAAGACCAAAGCTCAGGGCAGTGAATTAAAGCGAGCCCTGCCCCTGGATATTCAACAAGAGATCTCTTGAGCGCATAAACATTCGGCAAGCCAGTATAATACTCCGTTAGCATGAGTCTGGTTATCTTTTTTATATATGAGCGATTACTTGAAACCAGCACTCCAGATAAAACTAAAGAGAAGGACACAACTAATATTGTGGCAGAGGCGGTTGCCAAAGGTTCAAGGATTTCAAGTTCACTGATGGCGTAATTATATTGTATATAACCATCGCTGTGGAATCCGAGCAGAATTAAAATAGCGCTCCAGATGGGAACAATAACTGAATGACCAATAGTTACTGTTCCCCAGACCATTATCGGGAGAAGCAATAACAAACCATACCCTGTAAATAATAAAAATATATGCTTAGTAGATAGTAAGCAATACATGATACCAATGAGAGAGCATAACCATATTATCCGATAGACTACTCGCGAACCTGAAAATATTATTTTCTTTTGTTCATTAAGGTAACGCGAACACCATGCGGTATTGCTGATACATCTAAGAATAAGATAACAGAATGGTACACCAGTAAGGCAAGATGTCATCATCCACTGAATGTTAATCAAGTTTTTGGTGCTAAAGAAATCACCATATAAAACTTCATCAAAATGGAATAAAAACAACATTAACTGATGGACAAACTCAAACACTACAGAGTTAAAAACAACCAACCAACCGATACGATGAAATGTTAATTTGTACCGCCCGAAACTAACTGCACCTTTGCTTCCAACAGATATAAAATATATCAGGCAACTGATTGAAGCGGCCAATAACTGTGAGTAAACAGTGAGGTTTTGCAATACGGATTGCGTGTTTAAGCTGTAGATAAAAAGCAGCCCGAGTGCCGGCATGGCTCTGACACCATATAAAACTAGTAGCGCAGTAAACAATGGTAGCCTGAGATCATAAAATGTCAGAGCATATCCACCTACTTCAGCACTACTCATTAGTAGACTAAAAACGTAATGAAACAGAAACAACAAGAAACAAGCTTCAATCATGCATTTAGTCGTATTTCTGGTTTCTGTACTTATTTGCATTACACAACTTTCCATCTTTCAATATGTACAAAAAAACATCCGTGTGAGATTAAGCCCCGCTTTAACATCATGATGTTAATTGCAGCTCCTTTTCATAGGTTGAAATATTATTAGAGCAATGATGATTTTCTTTCAGGACCTGGCATAATTTTTCAACTGGTAATGGACGCCAGAAAAGGAACCCCTGTGCCAGTTCGATACCAACTGAACAGACCTGGGCAAGTTCCTGGTCTGTTTCAATCCCTTCAATAAGAACCTGGCGCAGCTCATCTTCAGTTTCAACACCTTCAATAACAAGATTGCAGTGCGTGAGTCGGCACAGTCTGGTTACTTGTTTTAAAAACTGCAGCCCACCATTTTCAGCTAGCCCCTGCACAAGTGAACGATCAAGCTTTATCTTGTCGAGTGGATATCGTGTCAGATAATTCAGTGTTGAGTACCCCGCCCCAAAATCATCGAGAGCAATACGAATCCCCATTGATTTTAATTTTGTCAGCACCGAGGCCACATTGACCGGGTCGATAACAGCTTGCGACTCTGTGATTTCCATCTCAAGAGTCCAGCCTGGAGGCAAAGGTTTATCCAGCACTTGGGATATGACTTTAAATAATCTCTTATCTAGCAGTGTCTGCGCCGAGATATTGACCGACAGAGTCATTTCATTAAATTCTTGAAGATGATGATGTAGATAATTAACAGATTGCTCGATAACCCAAAAATCTATATCTGCCATCGCTTTGAGGCGATCATAGTATTGTAGGAAAATAGGTGGCGTAATTTCCCCGTCTTCACCCTGATGGCGGATTAATGCCTCTACCCCAATAATTCGACGGTCGGAAATCCGTACCTGAGGCTGAAAATAAAGAATGAAATGACCACTCGATTGTAAATGTTGCACCTTGCTCAGTGCATCCAGATAAGATTTTTCTTCGGACTGAAGCGTATGCCCAGGAACCAGGTCTAAATTTGTCGGTGGTAAAAATAAATTCAGCTCAGGGGTTTTTAGTTTGCTAATAGACCATTTTCTGACAAATGGTGTGTAGATAACCGCGCTTACGCCAATAATAACGATATTCAGTATAATGGCGCAGACCGATCCCCCAGTGGCTAGCCAGGTGCTCAAAATAGGTGGAATGCTCCAGTTTACCGCTTCAGAAACCGGCGGCACCAGATGCCAGACAGTTGCCGTGTACGCTATCGTATAGGACACAGCTGGCACCAGAACAAAGGGGATAATCAGCAAGGGGTTCATGACTATCGGCAACCCAAAAATCAAGGGTTCGTTCACGTTAAACAGTGACAGAGGAAGCGATAAGCCAAGCATATGCCGGTGGGGAGATTTTTTATTTAGCAGTATACACAGCAGCATTCCCAGAGTGTTTCCTGTACCGCCCATCGTGCACCAGATATTATAAAAAACAGGGCTAATGATGTTTAGCTGTGCTTGCCCTGCATGCCAGGCAGCAATATTGCTATTCATTTCGGAAATAAAACCAGCATCAATATCGGCACAAATAAAATACCCATGAATACCAAAGAACCACGGTATGCAGCGTAGAACAATATAAATCAACCCATCGATGAAGTTATCAGGGTAAGAGTGCAGTAGCGTTTGAGATATTACTGGGAAAACTAAAAGGTATAGTGAATGGGCCAGCACACCAATAATCAAGGTGGCAAAGGAGATAATGAGTACAGAACAGAAGAAAAGAGCGGATGTTTTCCGGCTTTTGCTTTTCAGGAAATGAATCGAATCGACCAAAGCGATGGCCTTTTCTAGCAAAAAATTGACAGTGATGCCGGAAAGCAATGCTAAAGGAACAGTGATATCAAAGAAGAAAAGCTTGTCATTACTTATAACTCGGCTAATAAATAGCAAGCTACATAAATTAATGGTCAGAAAATGGATAACTGAGTAGCGATTACGAATTGCCCAATGCAAAGCCATAAAGGCATTTATTGCGATTGGCATAAAGTCTGTAAGCGTCTCTTGTAGCTGGAACAGCTGTACAGAAAAACGCCCCCACCCCAATTGATCACAGATAATCGAGCTAATGAGAAGTAGTGCGCGGATGATGGCAAAGGGAACAATGGCTAAAGAGCTTGCAACAATAGATTTTATAATTCGGTTATTAAATAACAAAATCCTGCTGTTATTAAGCTGATAAATAAAAGTGTTCTGAAACCATGTGCTCATCTCAAAAATACTCTTTTTTGGACATTTATTGCCTGACTGACAACTATATTTATAAAAATTCCGAATATTTCCAAATGTTGAATTTTTGGTATGAGTTCTAATTCATCAGATTTTCTTATTAATTAGTGTTGCCGGAAAGATGCTTATATTTTGCCGCTTATGATGCAACGCAACCGCGCTTGTTAGTGCAGTGTTAGTCAGGCAGTCATTAGCATGCTTAATATATAAACACAGATCGATATAAACGATCAATAAATTAATTTCGATAGATTTAATCAATAGGTCTCATAGATCATTCGCCAACAATAGATCGATAAAACCTATCAATTTGTTTAGTTATATGATTAAGTTTTAAGGAAATGTTAACGCATTTCGCGTGGTGTCTTTAATTATGGAAAATTAAATTCGAATATTTACTTCTAAATATTACGCGAGAAGAGATACGATAGAATAAATAAGCGGACAATAAACGAACAGTGATGTAAGTGTTTGTTACATATGTTTAT
Source organism: Buttiauxella gaviniae ATCC 51604 (assembly GCF_001654835.1). Lineage (GTDB taxonomy): Bacteria > Pseudomonadota > Gammaproteobacteria > Enterobacterales > Enterobacteriaceae > Buttiauxella > Buttiauxella gaviniae. Next base: position 131,442 of record NZ_LXEP01000031.1, on the reverse strand, counting down.
TTTATATGAAGATAGCGTTTTAAAGGCCAACTCACGTTGCTCGCATTAATTTATTGTAAAAATAGATTAATTTACAACCCATGGTCTGGTGAGCTGCGCTTTTTTTGTAGGATTATCTCATTAATTGTCTTAACAGCCCGTGGTTGTGCTAGGCATTTTGATTTGAAATAACTAGTACAACATCTTCCACACAGCCTATTTTTATTTCACTGGTTCTATTTATTTTACTCTTGTCGATAAGTAATAAAGACTGCGCCGCGCGCTTCATGAGTAATGATTTAAATTCAGCATTGTAAGTATTGGAATCCCATAGCACGCCATCCTTATCAACTCCCTCACAAGAAAAAAGAAACAGATCGATATCCAGTTCTTTAACTTGGGAAATAATTGCAGGATTGACGTAACAAGCATATTTACGTTGAAGCAAGCCACCGGAACTAATGAGCTGTATATTTTCCCATTTTGCCAGTTCCTGGCAAATACGCACACTATTGGTAAAAACAGTGATATCAATATCCGGGAGTTGTTTTGCCAGATACCAACATGTTGAACTCGCATCGAGCGCAATAGTCATTCCACCACTAATCCACGGTAGTGTCTGGCGCGCAATGTCGGCTTTGCTGGCAAAATGGCTTTTGAGGCGAGCGCTAAATGGGTCTCCACTGTCATGAGTGTCGCGCTTGATGCTTTTAGCTCGCCCATGCTGGCGAATGATTTTCCCCTGCGTCTGTAGTGCATTCAGATCACGGCGGATGGTTTCTTTACTGACCTTTAATAGCTCGGCAAGATCTTCAGTTGTTAGGGTTTCATGTTGTCGTATGAGTTCTACTATTGCCGCATGGCGCGCCGTTTTCACAAGCACTCTCCTCTACCTGAAAAAACCATGCGCCGGTGGCGCATGGCAAAACAAGGAGTCTGAGACTACGGCGTAACCCCTTTTTTTAACAGAATATTCCCGTATTTGGCGGTCTCACCTGTGATGACGATCGCAAATGCCTGCTGCGCTCGTTCATAGAATGCGAAGCGATCAATACGGCTGACTTTATGTTGCGGCTTATCACCAAATAAAGCCTGCAAATAACGAAATAGTTGCGGCCAATAATTCGCGAAGCGAAGATTGAAGAGATTGCCGAGTTATATTTAAAGGCACTATAAATTGCTTTGAATAACAATAAACTATTCAATTATTAGGGGCTGCAAACATAGCAGCCCTTACTTTGAAGTTACCAATCTAAAAATGGTAATCGTCGGCGCACATGAGGTGCTGACTCAAATATCCCCTTTGCCATAGCTTCTCCAATTTCCGCACAGACAGTCAGCCCCTGAACGAAGGGTTGATCGTGCATCAGATAAGGCAGCGCCCCAAAAGCAATGCGCCCACGAACAGATTCCGGTTGTAATAATATGTAGTCCTCACCGACATCTGGAATATCATCGCCGCCAGACTCGAGCTGTTTTCGTAAGGTAGTAAACGGTAGATCTTTGGTCTTAAGCGGCCTCTGCCCACGGGCATCAATAAATACGTCAAACTCATAAACATTTTGCCCGACGGAAATCGCCGTCTGTTTCTCTTTTACATCCATCTTATAATCCGGCCCAAGCGTAAGAATGCTGATTATCCCGGCCTCGCGTAATGCCAGTAAACGGCGAATAGATTGCGATGGTATTGCTGCATAATTGTCGATGAACACTCGTGCAAGGCCCACGTCAAAGCGCTTTCTGTCCTGCTCGTCCAGATAAGGCACAATCAGTTGGACGGCTTCATGTAACCGAAGGATCACGTAACGCCACGGAACTGTTCGCTTGTCGCGTTTATTGCGTTCAACTTCATAAAGATTGGCTTCAGCCCAGTGAAACGGGTCGTTGATTTTCCTGTCAGCAAACCAGGCTTTAGCAAAACTATCCGCATCCAACGTATTAAGCGCCAGATGTTTGCTCCAGGCCGGGTCTGCATGTTCAATTTCCTCAACCATAAGGCCGAAAACTCGATTGAGAAGACCATCGGCCCCTGCTGAAATTTCGTGATTTATCGCCTCTTGCGTCACGACAGTTAATGGCTCGTAAGGGATTGGGCAGTAGAAATCAGCTTCCGGCAGAATTCCCGATCGGGACATAAGCACAATGTTAAGCTTTTCACTCCCCTCATCGAGATTGAAATGGATTTGCTCTCGCTCCGATTCAACAAACTCCCCATGCTGGATGACCACTGCCATCGCGGCATCCAGAGCACTCAACGATGTCCCCATAATTCCGACTTTACACGCAGCAATTTTAGCCTCCATCAGCCCTGACCATGGGCTTGGGAAAAAGGTGTGAGTCGACTTCTCCTCATCAGGCCATACGTGCCCGGTGGCAATCACGGCGAGATCAAACAACGCAGGCGAAGGTTCGCCTTCTGCCCACAGTTTTACTCCCTCTTTAGTCGCCTCAAGATCGGTGACCTGGCAAGATTCATGAACCTCCACGCGGAACCCTTGCTCTTTTGCCTGAACAACCAACTCCAGAAACTGATCGCGGAAGTACTCGCCAAGAAGGATACGAGGTAGAAACTGTCGGATATGAAGTGAGTCATGGCGAACACCATAACGCGCCAGATGATCTTCACTTTGGCTGCGCAACCAGTCGATGTAGGTCGAAAAAATAGGCGGGATTTCGATGCTGGCAATATTGGCCAGCATCATTCGGGAGTTTTCTTCATCGCTGTAAGGCATACCAACCCCTGCCTCACTGCCCTGCTCATAGATAGTAATGGACAGTGGCACTTGCTTCTTCAGAAGGGAGAAAAGAGTGTAAATGCCCGTAGGACCCGCGCCTATAATAGCGATTCTTTTCATCAAACTGTACCCACCGTTGTTATAAAGTCTTCCATCTCTCTGTTGAGATTAGGCTCATTCAACGGTTTCTGGCAATTTATCTGCCAAACAAACTCGTTTTACCTGGCATGGGTTACCCGCAGCAATGACTCCAGCAGGAATATCATGTTTCACTACGCTTCCAGCACCAATAGTGCTGCCTTTACCGATAGTTACACCAGGCAAAATAATAGATCCTCCACCGATCCATACATCATCGCCAATATTTATCGGCCGTGCGCTGCCAATATGTTGGTTTCGCGTTTCAGGGTCCAGCGGATGCTGAGCGGTATAAATTTGTACATCAGGAGCAATAAATACGTTATTACCAATAGTCACTGGCGCACAATCCAGTAGCACAAAGTTGAAATTAATAAATACATTATTACCAATATGGGTATTACAGCCGTAATCAATACGCATCCCTTTTTCGAAATGAACATTCTCGCCAACACGGCCAAATATTGTGCGAATCAATCTCTCTTTCTCGGTAACGGCACGGGCACTCAATGCATTAAATTCATCAACGATATCGCGTACTCGGTAGCGAATTTCACGTAACTCTGGGTCGTTAATATTATAATTTTCACCACTTACCATTTTGCTAAATTCGCGCATTCTCAACTCCTCATAGGCAATTGATGTTGTTAAATCATATTTTTTAGACCTGATAAATAACTACCTTTCATAAACTGCATAGTCAGCACAAACGTCAATATATTCAGTTGGTTCTTACAACATCGAAAAGCAGAACAAAATTTATCCATACATATTATTTGTATTGCTATGACCGCACCTCACAAAAACATCTAAAAAATCAACCCATCTTATTGTTATTTATGCAATTAACTTCTTATTCACTGTATTTATCAATTATGTCGCACTCATCACACAAATGATCACCACAGCAAAATAATCCATATATCTGCCTACCCGGAGTCAGACGTTTTCTGGAAAGATCTTATAAAGTGCTGTCATTGGTTTTCTGGAACTACATTGCGCTTGCGGGATTTTGGAGATTTATTATGTCTAATGAAGTACTGCCTGGTTACCCCGGTCACCTCAATACCAGAGCGCGCGACTCGCGCCGAATGACACTGTTTGTTTCCGTTTCTGCGGCGGTAGCGGGCCTGTTGTTTGGACTTGATATCGGCGTGATCTCTGGTGCTCTACCCTTTATTACTCAACATTTTACTTTAAATAGCCAACAGCAAGAGTGGGTTGTGAGTACCATGATGTTAGGTGCAGCAATCGGTGCACTCGCAAACGGCTGGCTCTCATCTGCGTTGGGTCGCAAATATAGTCTTATGGCAGGGGCGATATTATTTATTATCGGTTCACTCGGCTCAGCATTCGCGCCAACGGTTGAAATATTGATGGTCTCGCGCGTCGTCCTTGGGATGGCTGTGGGGATTGCTTCATACACAGCCCCTCTGTATCTATCTGAAATGGCAACGGAAGATATTCGCGGGAAAATGATCAGCATGTATCAGCTGATGGTTACGCTGGGTATTTTGCTGGCGTTCTTATCAGATACAGCCCTGAGCTACAGCGGCGACTGGCGAATGATGCTTGGCGTGTTGGCAATTCCGGCATTCCTGCTGCTGATACTGGTCGTATTTTTGCCCAATAGCCCACGCTGGTTGGCCGCTAAAGGGCGCCATATTGAAGCCGAAGAAGTATTAAGTAAATTGCGAGATACCTCGGAGAAAGCGCGCCAGGAATTGCAGGATATCCGTGAAAGCCTCAAGTTAAAACAGCACGGTTGGGAGCTGTTCAAAATGAACAGCAACGTGCGCCGAGCCGTATTCCTTGGCATGTTGTTGCAAGCGATGCAGCAGTTCACCGGCATGAATATCATTATGTATTACGCGCCAAAAATCTTTGAAATGGCGGGTTTCACAACCACGCATGAACAGATGATGGCAACCATTGTTGTCGGCCTGACGTTTATGCTCGCCACCTTCATTGCTATTTTCATGGTCGATAAAGCAGGACGTAAACCGGCGCTGAAGATTGGCTTTAGCGTTATGGCTGTTGGCACACTGGTGTTGGGTTATTGCCTGATGCAGTTTGATAATGGCAATGCTTCAGATGGTTTGTCTTACCTGTCTGTCGGTATGACTATGATGTGTATCGCAGGCTATGCGATGAGTGCCGCACCTGTGGTTTGGATTCTGTGCTCTGAAATTCAGCCGCTGAAAAGCCGTGATTTTGGGATTACCTGTTCAACCACCACTAACTGGGTGTCGAACATGATAATTGGTGCAACATTCCTGAGCCTGTTAGATGCAGTTGGCCCGGCGGCGACATTCTGGATGTATACCGCGCTTAATATTGCATTTATTGGCGTCACTTTCTGGCTAATTCCAGAAACGAAAAATGTCACACTGGAACACATCGAGAAGAAACTTATGGCGGGTGAAAAGCTGCGTAATATTGGGCAGTAACTCTTCCAGTACAATAATCCCTGACCTCATCAGTCAGGGGTTATCTATTTCATCTGGCAATTAAAGTGAGTTATCCATGCCGAATGGGTAACTCTCAATACAATTGCGACCATTATTTTTTGCCTGATACAACATTTGGTCTGCTTTGTTAATAAGCCGCTGGTAATCAGGGTGGTTATCGAATTCGACCAAACCTGCACTGATGGTGACATTAAATGAAGTGTCTACATCAACTTCAATCATCTGGCTGGCAATATGGTTGCGCAGTCGCTCCGTCAGGACTTGAGCCTGAGACAGTGTCGTTTCCACCAGCAACAACATAAATTCCTCGCCACCGTAGCGGAAGACATAATCACTACTGCGTACATACTCATGTAACCAAGTCGCAATATTTTTTAGTGTGTTATCACCAACGGCGTGACCATAATTATCATTGATTTTTTTGAAGTAATCTATGTCCAACAAAGCGATAGTAAAAGGCTTACCGGACCTAATAGATAAACCAATCTCACGTCCCATAATCGTAGGGATAAAGCGACGAGTAAGTAGCTTGGTCATTGGATCTTTGCCATTCTCACTCTTCACTATCTCTTCGAAAATAGAGCTAAGAATCATATTAACCTGTTCAACATCTTGCCTTAACATGCGTAACAGATGAATGCGACTAAAAGCATCTGAGGATTCATTAGCAAACTCAGTGGTAATAATCCTATCTATTTTTTGGATTAACGAGTCGATTTTTTTAATTAAATCTGGCTGTCTGAAAATATGCTGGCCTTTATGAGCAAACCATAGCCCAAATTCAGAATCACTGAGTAGCACTCGCTCTTCAAATGGCAATTCAGTCGCAATATTATAAATAAACTGATTTTCCCAATCTTTCAAAGCCCCTAACTGACGTTCACGCTCAACGTTCATATCATCATATACAGTCAGCAGGCGAAAATGTTCTTGATCGTGCATCATTTTCTGATGTGATGGCGTAAAAGCAATCGTCATGACTTCAATTGCTGAATCTATGGCCATGCCACTAAAAAAGATAGCATCGCTAATTTCTTTTGCTGAGATCTGTGGTTTATTTAATAGTAATTGAAAAAGCTCATACTTCAGCTTTCTGGCACCACGGGCGACAAGGTCGATAGGTAGACCAATACGCGCATGAACTTCACCAACCTTGCGCTGATGAGCAATTAACTCTGATAAATCTTCACACGAACTACCCAGCACCTTGCGCAACCAGTTGTTCATACTGGCACTAAGTCTCTCTTCAACCTGGGTCGTGCTAAGGAATAACTTCGCCTTCTCATCCTGCAACATATATTGATAATACGCATCAACCAGTTGCCTGACCTCCTCATCACTAAGGCTCATGAGGGTCTGATGAGTTGCAGCATTTGTATTATTAATTAACAACTGCCACTCATTTTTAATAATGTCGTAATTAAGAGGTTGGATGTTTTTCATAAGTGTAACATTTATTCTTCGCGAGATATTATTTCTATTAAGGAATTCCCCTGTGAGCGGGATATTATATCAACCTCTCTTTTTTGTATAATATTATCCATTCCAGCCGTATATAATATCTTTACTTAAACTTGCCACTTTTGAACACATTCAACCGCTTTAAATACGTCAATACTTCTGCTATGAAACCCAGTATTGCAGCAATAGCGAAAAACGTTGCTCCTGATAAAAAAGATTACTTTAAATTCCCCAACTGCTTGCGGATATGGTGCTGTAGCACCGCCAGCATGCTGGCCCCAGACAACCCAATCATCAGCGCACCATTCACCGCTTCCAGTGGGCCAAGCAGTTTCCATTTTGCACTCATCACGATATCGCCATAACCCAACGTGGCAAAATTGACACCGGAGTGATAAACCGCCTCTTGCAGTGAGGAAAACTCCCCCAGCCACAAAAACAAAATCCCCCACAGCATTATTTGCAGCAGGTTACCCACCAATACAATGATGATGATGCCAAACAATGCCAATACGCCATACAACATCCCTTCTCTCTGGTGAAAGCGCTTGATGTAAAAGCGAATGCACCAAATAGACATCAGTGATTGCAGCAACATATTGCACAGGATGACAGGCATCCCAGTTATCAAGACCAGCAACATTTTAACCCCCTTAATCGGTTTCGGCCGCTGGACGACCAGCCAGATGCCAGCGTTCAAGAACCACCACACACGCCCAGCCATACAGGGCAACAGCAACATATAGAGAGCAGCGCATCAGCGATGCCAACCAGACATCTTTACCGGAAGCACTGTCCTGAATGGCAGGGCCAAACAGAATCAGGCAGGTGACCCACGCATTACTCCAGAAAGAGGGGGTGAATCGGCTAGCCGCCAGCCGCACTAAACGTCGCGCAACCCAAAGGCTAACGAGAGCCATCCAGAGCACTAGCATCAGGAATGAAGGCCAGATGCTAAGCCCAAACCACAGCACCACCGCCAACAACGCCCCCATCAGAGTCGATAGCACCAACTCTTTCCCGACCTGTTTTGCCGCAAGCGTGTTGGTTTGCTGTGCCAGCATCACGGTTTTCATCACTGCCGGGATATAAAACGCAGGGTTGCTTAATGCTAACAACCACACCGGCAATACGATAAGCACCGCACGTAGAGCCAACTGGTGTGGAGATTCAGGAGGCAGTAGCACCTTAGCTGCTGAGGAAGGAGTGGCCTGCGGGGGGAACAGTACTAACGCAAACCGGTTAACCACCGTACCAATGATGATGCCAAGCCCCATCATTTGGGCAATACCAATAGCAAGTGACTGCTCGATGAGTCCGGCAATCGGAATGATGGTAATGGCCGTCGTCAGTAGCATGGCCTGGGTTCCCTTCCCTCTAAGCCCCATCAGCATCAGCAGGTAAAGCAGCAGCGCCGTAAACAGCAATGCAGATAATGGGTAGTGCGTCAGTAAAGGCACCATCAGCACGCCACCAACCATGGTCATCGTTAGCACTAAGCCAACAATAATCCCCTTTTTGATGGGTAAAGGTTTCCCCTGACACAACACAATCCAGGCCATAATGCAGCCCAAATGTGGCATCGGTAGCGCAAGGCCGTAGCAGACCAGCGCTGCAATGGCCGATCCCACTCCAATTCTTAGTACCGCACGATCCCCGTTATGCATGGCCAACCTCAGTAGATATACGAGAACCAGCTCATCAGTCGTATGTAGATGCTACCGAAGAAGCTCATTACGCCAGCACCATTGGCATAGACCAATACATCCGCCTGCCCACCGACCCGCAAGTTTTTAACCGGAGGGAAATCGTCTTTAACAAAGGCAATTTTCACTGGGAACCGCTGCGCCTGACGTAGCCAGTCGCGGCTATTATCGACCGTAGGTAAAACACCGGCGGGCTGGCTTTGCGTCGCACTTACGCCATAACTGATGCTGCGTACCTGACCCTTGAAAATATGCCCCGGCATGCTATCGAGCAAAATGGCAACCTCATCACCGATATTCACATTACCGATGTTATTTTCGGTCATATCCGCGCTAATCCAGACATCGTTTATCGCCACCAGCGTCATAACGGGTGCCCCTGCGCCAAGAAACTGGCCGATATCAGTCCGCAGATCCGTCACCAGACCGCGGTTAGTCGCAACAACTACGGTATTTTTCCGGTCAAGTTCGGCTTTTTGCACCGCAGAACGAGCGCTCAGCAGTTGTGAGTTTTTTTCCCCGGAAACGCCCGCCGCTTCAGTCGCTCTACGCACATCAGCGGCGGCTGCTGCCATCTGGCTACGCGCGGTTTCCCGCGTGGCTTGTGCCACTTCGAGGCGACGAACTGAGATGGTGCCGGGATCTTCACGATACAAACGCTCCTGACGTTCAGCGTCTTTAGCCGCATTTTGATAAGCGGCTGTCGCCGCCTGTAAACCCGCTTTGGCCGCGGCAATGGTTTCATTATTGGCTTTGACCGAACTGAGCACTGTTTCATAGTCCGAACGAGCCTTAGCCAACGCGATGTCATAAGGCTCGGGATCAAGCTCAAACAGCTTATCGCCCGGCGAGACCTCCTGATTATCGCGGACATAGACCTTTTGGATTTGCCCTCCCACTTCCGCAGCAATGGGGATAACAAATGCCTGAATCCTTGCCTGAGAGGTATAAGGCGTGAGGCGGTCCGCCGCCAGATACCAGCAAAGCAATAAAATGATGACCACGAGGAGACCTATCACTCCACGTCGACTGGCTTGCCCCGCCGGAGATGAGGATTCTGTCATTGCTGTTTACCTTCTTTGGGTAACGTTGCTGATGGCAAAGGGGCATCCAATAAAGGCACCCAGTTATCACGCTGGCGTAAATGAGCATCGGTTTGCTTATCAACCAGTGGGCGTTCCCGCCCTTTCTCCCAACCACCGCCCAGAGCCTTATAGAGCGTAATCAAGTCACGCATCAGGGCACCACGGCTATTCACTAGCCGCTCCTGTTGATTGAACAAGGCTCTTTGTGAATCCAGTACACGCTGGAAGTCAGCCATACCTTCACGATATTGGGTGTTGGCGATATCCAAAGAACGGTTTGCCGCTTGCCCAGTTTGGGTCAGCAGATCGATCTCTTGTTTGTCATTGGCGTAAGCAACGGCTGCATCATCCACTTCACGTGCAGCCTGAAATACCGTATCCCGGTAGCGTTCATGCAGTTGCAGGAACCGCGCATCTTGTACCAGCACCTGGTTACCCAGCCGCCCTTGATCAAGCAAGTTCCAGCTAAATGTCGGCCCCGCCGCCCAGGACAGAGTGCTACTACCGCCATTTCGGGCGCTAATTCCCACGCTGCCAATAAGAGAAATAGACGGATAGAGTTCAGTTTCTGCCACGCCTATTAAGGCTGACTGTGCCGCTAATTGCCTTTCAGCCGCTCGCACATCAGGTCGGCGACGCAGCAAATCTGCAGGCAATTCCGACACCAGCGCCAGGTTGCCCTTCGGAAGAACCCCTGTGCTATCGACCATTTCGGGTAACGGACCTGGTTTTCGCGCCAGTAGCACGCTCAATGCGTTCTGGCTCTGACGCAGGCTGGTTTCCAGTTGAGGAATACTTGAGAGGGTTGATAGATATTGGGTTCTCGCTTGCTGTACATCCAGCTCAGCACTGTTGCCGCTGAGGAACAAACGCTCTGTAATTTGCAGGCTACGCTGCTGAATTTTGGCGTTATTGCGGGTAATTTGCAGGCGCGCTTCAAGCGTACGGATATTCACATACAGCTGTGCGACTTGTGCCGCCATCAGCACCTGAATATCGTCATATTGCGCAAGCGTTGCGAAGTAACTCGCATCGGCAGATTCAACACCACGTTTGAACTTGCCCCAGAAATCTATCTCCCATCCCAGGTTAAAGCCCGCGCCGTAGTTGGTGCTAGCAATGTAACGGTCATCATGTAGTTGACCGCCAGTAACGACTTGCCCATCGCCAATGGTTGCCTGAGGTGAGAGTAAGCTTTCTGCAATTCCCAACTGTGCACGTGATTCCAGCAGGCGCAGACCGGCAATTTTAACGTCAGGGTTTTTCCGTAAGGCCTCGTTGACGAGCATGGTAAGTGTTGGGTCATTAAGCTGTATCCACCACTGGTCATAACTGTTCTGGGATACGCCAGATGCCATGCTCTTCGTCACCGGCTGCCATTGCGTCAGCTCCGGAACTTGCGGGGTTTTATAGTCGGGTCCCAGAGTGGTACATGCGCTCAAGACCAGGCTTGCGCCCCCCGTTATCAGGAGGCGCCTGAATCTGTCTTCACAGAGCATCTTGCCCGCTCAACGTCGGGCCAGACGGACCTTCTTTGACCCAGGCCATGAAGATTCGATAACCAATAGAAAGCAGTGTCGCGCCAATAAACATGCCGAGAATACCGTTGGTTGCCATACCACCCAACGCGCCCAACAGCACCACAGGCATTGGCACATCTACACCGCGCCCCAACAACAAAGGTTTCAGCACGTTGTCAGCCATACCGGCAATAATCAGCAGAATGGTGAAAATGATATTCAGCACCGTACCGTTGTCACCCGTCATCCACATAATCGCGATAGCTGGAGCGGTAACCAGTATCACCGGCACCTGGGCAATACCCAGAATCAGAGCCAGAACGAAGAAGATCCCCACAGCAGGAATACCGGCGAATGCCATCACAATACCGGCCAGCAACGCCTGAATGAAGGCAACACCAATAACCCCCATCGCTACTGCTCGAATAGTATTGGTACAGAGTTTTGTCAGGGCAGGACCTTTTCTTTCATCGGTGATACGTGTGGCGATACTCGTGGCACTTGCTGCACCTGGAGCGCCCCAAGCCATCATGATGCCGGCGACGATAAAGGAGAATACAAAGCCAATCAAACCGCCACTCATGCTAGCCAGAATGGTAATTACCTGGCGGGTAATCTCACCTAGCTGCGGGCCATAGCTTTTTACTAAGGCCGGTAAATCTGTCGCGGCCTTCATCCACACGACATAGATTTTTTCGCCCACAATCGGTATTGCCACCAGGCGATTTGAAGGTTGCGGGATGACCAGGCTATCGCTGGTGACTTTCGTAATAAGTATACTGACGCTATCACCCAGGGAGCTAATCATCGCGATGGTAGGTACAACGATTAGCAACACTCCCAGCAACACCAGCAAGGTCGCAGCCCATCCCTGTTTATTTCCCATACGCGCAGCAAAACGTTGATGAAGCGGATAGAGAGTCACTGCCAGAATAAGTGCCCACAGCAGCATATTCATAAAAGGCGAAATGACAGTAAAACAGAAGGAGGCTAATGCGAGGATGAGACCAAATTTGATGAACATATCCAGAAATCTGGCAACCAGTCTTTTCTCAGCTAAGGGGGTATCATTAATTTCCATGATGCAGTTATTCCAGGTGATAGTGACTACGTAACTATCCAGATCTCAAGCATTAATGACCGGGACAGCAGATCGCTGGCATTGCATTTTAAAAGATAAGATTGTGCCCAGTAATATAAACCCGTTGGTTTTTATTAACTATTTTGATAATAGAACAAACAGACATTACTGCAAAAATGGCACAAAGAGGGTGACTGCCCGGCTTACCATCTAAAAACAAACATAAAAAATAAAATCTATACAACATCATTCTATTTTCGATAGCATTTTCCGCATAAATAAAAACAAAAAATCAGAATTTAGCTCTGTAAAAAAACACCTATGCAATCGAAAACATCACGATAGCGTTCGTAACACCTCACTCACCAATGAATGCATCACCAGAAAAGAATGAAATGACAACAATCCCCCAACATCATTGAGGGGGATATTCTTTCTGCAGAGTAATTATTTCGTGTTATACCCAAGTATTAAACCAGCCTTATTAGCACATAACAAAACGGTTTTTTGTTTATTTTTAACAAACACGAATCAACTTAATGAGAATAAGTGCGGCATTAAGCTATCAAAGCGCTGCTAATTAATAGCAAGCCATTATGAGTATGAGTCCATATCTGGAAACAAGGCTACTGTTAGCACACAAACCATTTCCAGAGAAACAATAGCCAGGCAGCAGCAATCAAACAACGGCAAAATAATATTCTTGCCTCGGGTGATGAGGAGCATCAACACCATCCCCCTTAAACCTCAGTTGAACTCAGGCTAATCCCACAGCAAATGATTTTTGTGGTACAAAGTACCAGCAGTTTTTAACCATTTTCAGGGACGTGCCATGTCTGTTTCCATCGATATTATTTCCTGTATCACCGATCGTTTTGTGGAGCTGACCACGACAGAAAAGCGTATTGCGCAATTTATTCTCGATGATGTGCAATCAGCTACGACTTTGTCGATTTCAGAAATGGCGCGGCTTACAGATACCAGCCAGGCATCAATTACCCGTTTTGCACGCGCGATTGGCTGCAAAGATGTGCGCGAGCTAAAAGTGAAACTTGCACAGTCGTTGGCGGTAGGGCAACGTTTTATTCTGGATGTGCCTGACCTCGAAGGCGTGCAAGGTATCTACGAAACTATCATTAATGTGCTGGATATTAATCGCCGGGCGCTCGATACCGATTCGCTTAACAAAGCAGTGGAATGGTTGAGCCAGAGCCGACAAATTCTGGCTATCGGGATGGGCGGTGGCTCCACAATTTGTGCCCAGGAAGTACAATTCCGTCTGTTCCGTCTTGGCCTTCCAGTGGTCAGCCAGAGCGATGGTCTGCTGGTAAGAATGATGTGTTCGGCTGTGTCACCCAACGATGTGGTACTGGCTTTATCGCTGGGAGGCTACACACCAGAGGTGATTGAAAGTGCGGCTATCGCCCGGCAGTACGGCGCAAAAGTGATTGCCATCACCCCGCAAGACTCACCGCTGGCGCAAAACGCCGATATTGTGCTGCCGCTGATAGTGCGGGAAAACGACTACATTTTTAAGCCCAGCACCTCGCGTTATGCGATGTTAGCGATGGTAGATGTGTTGGCCACGGAGCTTGCTATGGCCAATAAAAACCAGACCAAAGACCGCCTGCGCCGCATTAAACTTGCTCTGGATAGCCATCGGGGTGGTGCGGACAGGCAGCCTCTGGGGGATTAGCGGCTTGCCAGGTGCCTCCCTCATGAAGAGGGAGGAGTAAGCAAACCCTTAACGGTCTGCCCGATAACAGGTCAAATCCACTTCGACTTTACAATCCACCACCAGGTCAGCCACACAACAGACACGAGCGGGCGGATGCTCGGCAAAGAACTCACCAAACACTTTGTTAAACGACTGGAAATAGCGCGCGTCGGTAAGATAAACCTTCACATGCACCACATCGGCCAGGGTGTAGCCCGCGCTTTCCATGATGTCCACGCAGTTCTGAATCGCCAGGCGCGACTGCTCAATAATGCCACCTTCAACGACTTCACCCTCTTTCATGGGCGTTTGCCCGGAAACATAAAGCCAACCACCCGCTTCTACCGCTTTTGCGAAGGGTAAATGCTGCCCGCCTGTTCCAGTGCTGCCACCGACTCCATAACGTTTAATGCTCATTGTTGTTCCTTATTTGTTTTCATTCTCTCGAAAGAGGGGCGAAATGAAGGTGCGTTTTAGCGACGTAAGAACCGCCCGGCACGCCCGATAACTTGTTGATCCCGACCATAACTCATCACACCGTTAACCATTACCGCTTCAATACCAGCAGCCGGTTGTTGCGGCTCGCTAAAGCTTGCCACATCGCGCACGGTTTCAGGATCAAACATAACTAAATCAGCATAATAGCCGCACTTAACCAGTCCACGCCCATCAAGCTGGAAACGAGCAGCCGACATTCCCGTCATCTTATGCACCGCAACGGTCAGCGGAAATAGCTTCTCATCACGGCTGTAGTGACCCAGTACACGCGGGAAGGCTCCCCACAAACGCGGATGCGGCATCGGATCGTTTGGCAAGCCGTCTGAGCCGACCATGGTGACCGGGTAGCTCAACACACGCCGCACGTCCTGTTCGTCCATGTTGTAGTAAATCGCCCCTGCCGGCATCAGCAATTTCCCTGCCTCAGTCAGCGTCATCGACCAGTTTTGCGCGATCTGTTTTAGCGACTGCCCGGCAATTTCAGGATGTGGCTCCGACCAGGTAATCACAATGTCGAATTCGTCGGTAATTTGTTTCAGGTCCAGCGTAGAAGAGCTCGCAGAATAGGGATAACAGTCGCAGGACACATCCTGCTGCTGGCGCACCTTGTCGAATAGTTTCAATGTTTCAACCGTCCGCCCCCAGTTCTTTGCTCCAGCGCACTTATGATGTGAAACAACAACAGGCACTTTGCCATGACGACCAATGCGAAAGGCCTCGTCGAGCGCCTCAAGAATCGGCTCAAATTCTGAGCGCAGATGGGTGGTGTAAATTCCTTTCCCCGCCGCCAACTCTTCCGCGAGCGCCATTACTTCTTCGGTTGTGGAATGGAACGCGCTGCCATAGGCAAGACCAGTACTTAACCCTAGACCGCCCTGCTGCAACGCCTCACAAAGCTGCGCGCGCATGGCGCTAATTTCTTCGCTTGTGGCGGCGCGGAACAAGTCATCCATATGATTGTTACGAAGTGCCGTGTGGCCAATTAATGTGCCAACGTTAACCGCGGGCTTAGCTTGCTCTACGGCTTGCGCGTAGGCGGCAACCGTTGGGTAGATGAAGTGTTCCACTTCACCGAGCAAATTCATCGGGTCCGGCACATTACCCTTCATAGTCGCCGTGGCGGCACTGATTCCGCAATTGCCGACGATCACTGTCGTAATACCCTGGCTAATTTTTGGCAGGTACTCCGGCATCCGGATAACGTTGATGTCATCGTGGGTATGAACATCAATAAAACCAGGAGCCAGCACTCGGCCGTTACCATCAATTTCTTCATGTGCCGAGCCGCTGATCATTGGCGCGATTTCCACAATGCGATCGCCCTGCACCGCAACATCAGCAAGATATTGCGCTCCGCCGCTTCCATCGATAACCGTGACATTCCTGAACAAGTAATCGAACTTCATGTCTTCCTTACCCCCGTTATGTTCTGGATTAAAGTTAACCATTTACAAGCGTAAAAAACAGTGGAAGACTACTCAAAACCCCAATGAATTTATGATACTTTTATTCAATCAATCACATTATTTTCAATAAAACATATATTTTTCATTAAATTACAAATGATACATTGTCTGAAAGAAATGAAAATCACAAAGGAATAATGTTATGAAATACCAGAACAGTAACCTCGTACCACACAAATCAGCCTTGATGTTTACCCCTGCGAATATCCTCAACGAAGACATTTGCTTACCCGCAGCCGTTATCAAAAAAGGCGCGCTGGAGAACAATATTCAGTGGATGCAGCGCTACGCAGACACACGCGGTGTCTCTCTGGCCCCTCACGGGAAAACCACCATGACACCGTGGATTTTTCAACAGCAGCAGCAAGCCGGAGCCTGGGCGGTAGGTGTCGGCAGCGCCTGGCAAGCAAGCATGGCGATGGTTAGCGGTATCAAACGAGTGTTGATGGTTAACCAGTTGGTCGGCAAAGCAAATATGCAGCTGGTTTCACAGCTAAAAACACAGTATCCGGATGTCGATTACCTGTGTTGCGTTGACAGTCTCGCCAACGCAAAAACGCTTTCTGCTTTCTTTAGCGCGAATAACCAACGGCTTGATATTTTGATTGAATTGGGCGTGCCTGGCGGGCGCTGTGGGTGTCGTACTACTGAACAGGCGCAAGCCCTGGCCGAAGAAATTTCTACACTCTCAGGTCTGCGCTTACGTGGTCTGGAACTGTATGAAGGCGTCCTGCACGGTGAAAACCCGCAGCCGAAAGTGGAAACATTGCTGCGCGATGCCGCGGCACTCGCCTGCCAGCTAGAGCAATATGTTGACGGGGAATTTATCCTCACGGGTGCCGGTTCTGTTTGGTATGACGTGGTCTGTAATGTCTGGCTAGCCGCGCAAAAACCGGCAAACTGCCGCATTGTTATTCGCCCAGGTTGTTACATCACGCACGATGCCGGTATTTACCAGCAAGCGCAGGACGAGCTTATAGCTCGCGATAAAGTCGCCTGTGATCTTGGTGGAGATTTAGTCTCGGCTCTGGAGCTGGTTGCGATGGTGCAATCCGTACCGGAAAGCGACCGCGCGATTGTGAATTTTGGCAAACGAGACAGCGCTTTTGACGCAGGTTTGCCGCAACCTGTTGCGCATTATCGAGCAGGGAAATCACGGGAATTGGCTACTAATACCATCGAAACCACCGGCATTATGGATCAACACGCCATGCTGAAACTCAAACCCGGTGCTGATGTGCAGGTGGGGGATATTCTGCTCTTCAGCACTTCCCATCCGTGCCTGACATTCGACAAATGGAAAGCACTGTTACTGGTTGATGAGCAGTACAACGTTCTCGAAACGTTGGAAACAGCTTTCTGATCAAATAGTTTGCCGGTCGGGTTAGCATTCGCGACACCCGACATTTACACCATCGGCTCAGCTATCAATCCCTTCACAAAGCAAATCAATAATTAACAACGAACCGTAGCGCACTTCTGTTAGCGGCAACAGAATATCGTCGCTGTGAATAAACGAGCCGCTATCCCGGCCAATGAAAATGATTTCAGCACCCAGCCGACGCGCCTGATGGGCCGCCGCAATCAGTGCATTTTCCGGTGCAGAGCCTGCGAAAATCACCAGCACTTGTCCGGCACCAAGCATCGATGCAGTAATACTCATCAGCGCTGGGTCCTGACAAATATTGGCCGGATAACCCTGAGTCAGCAGGCGATATTGCAACAGGCTCGCAAAAGGCGTATCTGCCGCACTGGCGCTGAAAATATGCACCGCTTTCGCCTGTTTCAAACGAACAACTGCCTGATTGATGACTGCGGGTTGCAGTTCGCAAAACTGTGAATTTAGGGCATTTTGCAGCCTGTTCAGTTTTTCACGCCACGGCAAAGCTATATCGCCACCAGCTACCGGTGTGCTTGCTTGCGCCAGTTTCATGCGCAAATCACGGATATCGTCACACCCTGACGCTCGGGCAAATCGGGTAATAGTTGCCGGGCTAACCCCCGCAGCGGTCGCAAGCTGGTCGATGGTGGCCGATGCGGCAAAAGAGACATCATCAAGAATGGTCTGCGCCACGCGAGATTCTTGCTGGCTGAAGTCATTCAGACGGTTGCGGATCTGGCCGAGAATATCGCCGTTATTTTCACGCCCTATGGAGTGCGAAAATCTGTCGAGTATTTCGCTACCAATACCAGCGTTAAGGGCCAGCGCTTTCAGTGCCCCCGGATCTACCCATGCAGCATCGCCCAGCATAGGAGCTGCGGGGACTTGCAGATTGTTCTCCTGCTGCTGATGGCGCACCTGGCCGATAAAATCATTGATATCGTCACAGCCAATGCTGCGTGCAAAGTGTTGCAACGTGGCAGAGCTCACCCCTGCCTTTGCCGCTAACTCTTCCATCGTTGCTTCGGGTATTTGCGCGAAGTTATCGAGGAAAAAGCGTGCCAGACGAGATTCTTGCGCTGGCAGGCCAGATAACCCGTGTACCAGTTGGTAAACAATATCCATAAAAGGAGGCGTCCTAATGTCGGCATTAACTGCTCGTTAAAAACATCATAAATGTTTGAAATTATTTTTCAATCCATCTCATTCACGTACACATTATTCTATACAACGCTCGACCTAAATTTCCATTTTTCTATAGAGATCACATATTCATCCGGCCTCAGTGCCATCTGGAAATAATCCAACAGTGATCACACTCATGAAAATAATTTTCATACATGCTAATTAAAACAGCTAATGTATGAAATATGTTTTCAAATGAGGGGAAAGTTGTAATGAAAAAAATCATGTTGTGCTGTGCTGCGGGGATGTCCACCAGCATGCTGGTACAAAAAATGCGAACCGAAGCGACAAAGCGTTCTCTGGAAATCGAAATTGATGCCATCCCGGTATCCGAAATTGAAGGCCAATTGCGCCATGCCGACGTGGTATTGCTTGGCCCACAAGTACAGTACGAATTACAGCGCCTGACTGAGCTTTCCACACCGCTGGGGAAACCTGTCGCGGTGATAGATATGATGGATTACGGCACCATGCGCGGCGATCGCGTGCTGGATAAAGCCCTCGCCCTAATGGCCTGAGACAGGCGGAGAACAAGATGAAAATTACCGTTATTGGCGGGGGAAGCAGTTATACCCCGGAGTTGATTGAAGGATTGATTGAACGCCATGCTTCACTGCCAATGGCGGAACTGGCATTGGTAGATGTAGAAGCGGGTCGCGAGAAAGTCGATATTATTGCCGCCCTCGCCCGTCGCATGCTCGACAGAAATGGGCTGGAGTCCGTCAAGGTATCCATACATTTTGACGCTGACGAAGCCATCAAAGGTTCCAGTTTTGTCTTAACGCAGCTGCGCGTGGGACAGCTTCCCGCCCGCGCCGCCGATGAACGACTGGGTTTAAGCCACAAGCTTCTCGGCCAGGAAACGACGGGGGTTGGCGGTTTTGCGAAAGCGTTGCGCACCATTCCCGTGATGCTCGATATTGCCCACCGCGTGGAGCGTCTCGCCCCGGATGCGTGGATTATCAACTTCACCAATCCGGCCGGCATTGTGACCGAAGCGGTTTCGCGCTACAGCAAGGCCAAGATTATCGGCCTGTGTAATGTGCCGGTGACGATGCACCATATGATTGCCGACATGCTGAAACTGCCTCACGACAAAGTTTCGCTACGTTTTGCAGGCCTGAATCATATGGTTTGGGTGCATAAAGTGTTGGCAAACGGACGCGATGCCACTCATGAAGTGATCGAAATGTTGTGCGATGGGGAGCACCTTTCCATGAACAACATTAAAGCGATTCCGTGGCCTGCGGATTTGCTGCGCGCACTAGGCGCCATTCCCTGCCCTTACCACCGTTACTTCTGGCAAACGCGTACCATGCTGGAAGATGAACTCTCTGATGCCGCTACTAAAGGCACTCGTGCCGAGCTCGTCATGAAGGTAGAAGAGTCATTATTTAAACTCTATGCCGATCCTAACCTCGATAAAAAACCGGAAGAACTTAGCCAGCGCGGTGGCTCGTTCTACTCCGAGGTCGCGGTGCAATTGATTAACGCCTTACATAATAATCTCGGTATTGAAATGGTGGTGAATACCGCTAACAACGGTGCAATTCAGGGATTACCAGACGACGCAGTGATTGAAACCAACTGCCTGATTGACGCCCTTGGCGCACATCCGCTGGCCTTTGGGAAATTACCGCTGCTGATGAACGGCCTGACTCAGCAAGTTAAAGATTTTGAACGTTTGACCATCGAAGCAGCGGTACACGGCGATAAGAAAAAAGCGTTACTGGCGCTGGTCGCAAACCCGCTGGTTGCTGATGTCAATCTGGCGTCTGCGCTGGTCGATGAAGTGTTAAGTATCAACAAAGCGTGGTTGCCGCAGTTTAACGTTTAAACCAGTGTTGTCGGATGTCGCTACGCTAATCCGACCTACGACTAAATAAAATTATAATTCTACCCAAAATAATTCGAGTTGCAGGAAGGCGGCCAGCCCGTAAGTCCCCAGGAGCATAGCTAATAACTATGTGACTGGGCGCGCGGGTGCCGCCAACGTACCTGCGGCTTGAAGTATGAAGGGTATCCGGGCAGGGGGTGTCTATGTCTATGAACAAATCTATTATCGAAAAATATGTACTGCCAACCGCACTAAAAATTGCCGGGCAAAAGCATGTGCTATCGGTGCGTGACGGTATCATTCTGAACATGCCATTTATGTTGATTGGTTCGTTCTTCCTTATTTTTGCTTATCTGCCGATACCGGGTTATTCACAAATGATGAGCGACTTTTTCGGCCCAACCTGGCAGGAAAAAGTGCTCTATCCGGTTAAAGCGACCTACGACATCATGGCGATTATCTCCGCCTTTGGTATCGCTTATCGCCTGGCGGAAAAGTACCGCACAATTGATCCGTTGACTGCCGGTGCCGTGTCTCTGGTTGCATTTATCATGACCATTCCGCAGCACATCATGTTTACACCCGCTACGGGCGGTGCGGCACAGTTAGTGAAGGGCGTGATGCCGATGGGGCAAATTGGTAGCCAGGGGTTGTTCGTCGCCATTCTTATCGCCCTGCTTTCAACCGAAATTTACCGCTTTATCAATAACCGCAATCTGGTTATCCGTATGCCGGAAGGCGTGCCGCCAGCGGTAGCTAAATCCTTCCTGGCGTTGATCCCTGGCTTCTGCGTTTTAGCGGTAGTGTTGGCGCTGCGTCTGTTAGTTGAGGCAACACCATTTGGCGACATCAATACGATGATTACCGAACTGGTTGGTATCCCGATGAGTCATGTTGGCGGTTCACTGCCGGGTATGATTATCTCGGTATTGCTGATTGGTATTTTGTGGATGCTGGGCCTGCATGGCGACACTATCGTACTGGTGTTTATCCGCCCGGTGTGGTTGAGCAACATGTCGGAGAACCTTGAAGCATTCCAGAACGGTTTGCCTATTCCTCATATCATCACCCAACAATTTTATGACTTGTGGATTGCCCCTGGCGGCACCGGTGCCCTGCTCGGACTGGTGATATTTATGCTTATCCGCAGTCGCAGTGCGCAGATGAAACAATTGGGTAAAATCGCCGCCCCCGGTAGCCTGTTTAATATCAGCGAACCGATGGTATTTGGCATTCCGATTGTGATGAACCCGTATCTGGTCGTGCCGTTTATTCTTACCCCTGTTGTATTAGTGATTGTTTCTTATATTGCAATGACCACCGGGCTTGTCGCCAAACCTGCGGGTATTGCCTTGCCGTTCACTACACCGATCGTGGTCAGCGGATACCTGGCAACCGGCGGGCATATTTCTGGTTCCGTGCTGCAAATCGTCAACCTCGGGATTTCGCTGGTGATGTATTACCCGTTCTTCCGCATCTGGGATAACCTGAAATATCGCGAAGAACAGGCCAATAAATCGCAAAAAGAAGCTTCAGTAGCACCGGTAACAGAGCAAGTAACCTCGTAAACCCGGCGAAGGGTGGATGGTGCCCATCCACTCTGCATCTGCTTTTCTCAGATAAGGTTAGCAATAATCATGCTTTTCAATACTGAACAATCTCTTATGCATCTATTTTTGAACAAAATTTTTCTTTACCAAAGCTGGCGAGAAATACAGTTCTGAACCATAGTCTAAAGGTAGGGAAAACAATTTATCTACCATAAGCAAAGATGAGGTTCGTCATGAAGATAGCTAAGGGTGTATTGGTAGCATTAACTTTGGGTGCAGTTTCATTCAGCGCATTGTCAGCAGAACTGTTGACGAAAGAAGCCTATAACGACCATAAAGATCAGTATGTAAAAGTAGGCACCATCACCACCAGTGGTGAATTGTCACCATCTGATGCCAAAGCCGAACTCTCCAAGAAAGCCGATGAGTTGGGTGGCAAGTTTTATGTTGTAACCTCTGCAGATACCGAGAATAAAATTCACGGCACCGCAGAAGTTTATAACAAGAAGTAATCTGTCTTCTAAATGGGCAACCCCTGTGTTGCCCATTTAACAATGCTTCCCTTCACAATAAAGCCAGATAACCTTTCCTACCCAAAATACCCTATACTTTGCCATCCCTACCTGATTGATATACCTGAATAACACAGGTATCTGGGTTTCTCTGATGTATATATCAACCCGTTTTAGAATTGTGATTCATCTGTGCGCTTTTTTGGTTGTGCTCTACAGCCTGACGATGATCCCGCCAATGTTGCTGGCTTTAATTGAAAAAGAACGCAGCCTGTTTGGCTTTCTTTATACCTTTATCATCACTTTTACACTTGGAAGCCTGGCTTGGGTGATGACTGGTCGGTCTAATATTCAACTCGAAACCCGCGATGGATTTATTATCATCGTTTTGTTTTGGCTGCTTTTTTCAGTAATCAGCGCCATGCCGCTGTGGCTGGATGACAGCTATAACGTATCTTTAGCTGACGCCATGTTTGAGGGGGTTTCGGGTATAACAACTACCGGAGCCACTGTTTTTAACGATGTCTCCCTATTACCCAAATCAATCCTCTATTACCGCGCCCAGCTCAACTTTATCGGCGGCCTCGGTGTCATTGTGCTTGCTGTAGCAGTATTACCGCTTCTGGGTATTGGGGGAATGAAGCTTTATCAATCCGAAATGCCCGGGCCATTTAAAGAAGAGCGCCTCACGCCACGTCTTGCAGACACAGCTAAAAGTTTGTGGCTGACTTATTTGCTGCTAGGTGCTGCCTGCACGATTGCGTACAAACTCGCCGGCATGCCGTTCTTTGATGCGCTTTGTCATGGCCTTTCTACCGTCTCATTAGGTGGCTTTTCTACACGCACCGAAAGTATCGGCTTTTACAACAGCTATGCTATTGAGCTTGTCGCCGGGGCTTTTTCATTGCTCTCAGCCATCAACTTCACCCTCTATTTTGTCGCCCTGGCACGTCGCAGCATTAAGCCGTTTCTCAAGAGTGCGGAGTTGAGATTCTTCCTGATGGTCGCAAGCATTGTGATTTTAATCATCACACTGGAAGTCTGGCGCGCAGGTATGTACGCCCTACCCGCCTCGTTCGTTCATGCCTTTTTCCTGACCAGTTCCATGATTACCGATAACGGCCTATCAACCAGTGATTACGCATCCTGGCCGGTACACACCATTGTTCTGCTGCTGTCCGCCAGTTTCTTTGGCGGATGCGTCGGGTCAACCTGCGGTGGGATTAAAGCGCTGCGCTTCCTGGTGTTATTTAAGCAAAGCCGCCATGAAGTACATCAACTGGCACATCCACGCGCCATCATGAGTATTCGGATTGGTAACTCGCCCGTTAACGACAGAGTTTTGCGTTCTGTGTGGAGTTTTTTCTTCCTCTACGTCGTGTGCACCTGCTTTTTTATCTGGATGCTGAACTTGCAGGGATATGACCTGCTCACATCTTTTGCCACCGTCGCCGCCTGTATCAACAACATGGGGCTGGGGTTTGGCGAAACTGCCGCAGGATTTGGCACGTTGAGCGATAGTGCAAAATACTTAATGTGTGCGGCGATGTTGTTGGGTCGACTGGAGATCTATCCGGTGTTGATTTTGTTTTCGAGGACTTTCTGGAGGAGCTAATGTTGTTGGCAACCTGTGCTCTTCAAAGTGAATAAGCAAGGATTGCTATTTTTCGTTTACCCTAAAACTTTCTGCTCCCACACAGTTCAGTAAACGGTGGACGTATCGAGGGGTTACCCCCTGGCACGTTCACCGTTCATTGATATATGCGGGATCGAATCACGTCCAGGTGAACGGAAAGTAGCAAGAATGGTAATTCAAGAAATCACCTCCCCACCATAGGTATGGCACTCCCCCGTGACTCATCTCACACTTCCCCGCCAAACTCCGGAAACAACAAAAAACAGCAATTCACCAAAAAAATAACGGAAAGTGATAAAAAAACTGCCAACGTATACTGGCTCTACACCAGCCAAACAGATGGTAAAAATAATGACAACTGTACCTACAAAGCTTTCTGACAGTTACGTGAAAATCGGCACCCGCGAAAAAATCTGCTACGGATTTGGCGACTTTGCTTCTAACTTATCCTTCGGATTTGTTTCTCTGTTTCTGCTTTATTTTTACACCAACATTTATGGTATTTCAGCGGCTCAGGCCAGTTTGATTTTTGTTATCGCCCGAGTGACCGATGCGGCTTTTAATATCTTCGTTGGTTATGCCGTGGATAAAACCCGTAGCCGTTACGGGAAATTAAGGCCGTGGTTATTATACGGCTCAATTCCACTTGGCCTGCTGACGGTATTATGTTTCCTGACCGTTGAGGGCGACTTTAAATTCTTGTACGCCCTGCTTTCATACACCCTTTATTGCCTGGCCTACACAGCCGTTAATACGCCGTACTCCGCGCTGACTAACCGGATGACTCAGCATGAAGGTTCACGAGCATCCTTATCGGTCTACCGTTTTGTGTTGGCGATTTTCGGTTATCTGTTGGTTTCCACCACTGCGGATGCCTTAATTTCGCGCTTCACTGATAACCACATGGGCTATGTGTTTGTGGTTTCATGCTTTGCATTGCTGGCCACCTTCTTCTTTCTGGCCTGCTTTGCCACAACTAAAGAGCGTGTAACCGAGGACGACGGCCAGGCAGCGCCAACGCTCAAAGAGATGCTGGCGGCGGTTTCAAGCAACACACCATTAATTCATTTATCGGCGTATACGGTATTTGTTTATATCGGTTATACGGTCTGGATGGCGATCGCGATATATTTCATTAAATATATTATCCGCGATGAAAACTTCACTGCGCAATTCTTTGCCATTCAGTCTGCGGCTTATATCGTTGGCACGGTAGTGACTGAAAAACTGATTTCCCGGATGGGGAAAAAGAACACTTCTTTGCTTGCGATGTTGATTGGCATTGTTGGCTTGCTGATCCAGTTCTTTATTGCTGGCGACAATATCTGGCTGATTATGGGCGGGGTTTGTCTGTATAGCATTACGCTAGGCATGGGCTTTGTCACCATGTGGTCAATGATTGCCGACACCGTTGAATATGCTGAATGGAAACATGGTGTTCGTACCGAAGGCGCGATTTACGGCTTCTTCAACTTTATTACCAAAATAGCCATGGCGATTGGTGGTGGCTGTGCCGGTTGGGTACTGGATTATTTTGATTACAACGCCGCGAGCATTAGCCCGAATGCGCTAAAAGGCATCAATATTATGATGACGCTATTCCCCGCAACCATGTTCGCGCTGGCCGCCGTATTCATCATCTTCTATTCGCTCGATGAAAAAACCTATCGCGATATCGTCGTTAAAATTACCCAACGCAAAGAACACGCCCTTTAATCCCGAGGATGACGGATATGAACAATAAATTTAAAACGATTATTGCTGCGATGTCGGCCGAAGAAAAAGTCACCTTACTGACGGGTAAAGGGTTGTGGCGCACCGCTTCACTGCCGCAGCACGGCATTGAAGATATCGTGATGACCGACGGAACTTACGGCGTGCGCTACAGCACCAGCCAGATTGAGCAGGGCGAAAAATGGAGCATGACCGATTTTATCTCGGTTATATCCCAAAGCGCCGGAGATGCCACGCCGGTTGAAAACCAGGCCCGTGGCGGCAGCGAATCTTTGTTTAGCCATTCTAAACCGGCCACCTGCTTTCCAAACGGCTCTACTCTAGCCTGTAGCTGGGATACAGATTTGGTTTATCAAATGGGCCAGGCTCTGGGGCGTGAGTGCCAGGAAATGGGTGTCGGAATTTTACTTGGGCCGGGCATTAACATTCGCCGCACGCCGCTTGCCGGGCGCAGCTATGAATACTATTCCGAAGACCCGGTGATCAGCGGAGACACAGCGGCAGCGCTTATCAACGGTCTGCAAGACGAGGGCGTAGGTACCAGCCTTAAGCATTTTGCGTGTAATAATTCAGAATATCGCCGCACCGAAATGGACTCAATCGTTGACGAACGCGCGCTGCGTGAAATCTACCTTGCGGGCTTTAAACGTGCGATTGATAAATCCCAACCCTGGACGGTGATGTCTTCCTACAATCGTTTGAACGGGGTGCAAACCTCGCAGGACCCTTTCTTACTCACCCAGGTTTTACGCGATGAGTGGCAATACAATGGGTTGGTGATGTCCGACTGGTACGGGATCAAAGATCGCCCTGCCTCGTTGCTGGCGGGGAACGACCTGGCAATGCCTGAAACCCTGCATGACAAGCAACAATTACAGGCCGCCGTTGACCGTGGTGAGATCACAGCCGAACGTCTGGACCAGGCTTGCCTGCGCATGCTGGAGCTGCTCGATAAAGTGCACCGAAATCGCCGGCCCGGTTTTCGCGCCGATTTCAATCAGCACCACCGCCTGGCACAAAAACTGGCCACAGAATCTATCGTACTGCTGAAAAATGAAAATGATTTACTGCCGTTAACGCCAGCCACCGCCCGCAGCATCGCCATTCTTGGTAAACCGGCGCAAGAGCCGGTCATTCAGGGTTCAGGCTGTGCGACAACCGTGCCGTATTTGCTCGACAGGCCGCTTGATGAAATCTTTGATGTCGCGGGAGATAACTTCCAGATTCGCTATGCCATCGGCACACCGGATGACAATGCCATTGACCAACAAGCGCTGGACCATGCAATTGAAACCGCCAGAACCGCCGATGTCGCCGTGGTTTTTGTCAGCACCGCGATTGGTGAAGATGGTGAAAATGGCGATCGTCAGGATCTCAATATTCTGCCATCACATGAGGCGCTTATCCGCGCCGTGGCTGAAGTTCAGCCTAATGTGGTTGTGGTTCTGGCTAACAGTGATGCGGTGGTAATGCCGTGGCTTTCAAGCTGTGGCGCATTGCTGGAAACCTTCTTTGCCGGGCAAGGAATGGGGCGTGCGGTTGCCGATATTCTGTTCGGCAATGCCAATCCATGTGGCAAATTAACCACTACGCTTCCGAACTCGCTTGAAGAAACCCCCGCCTGGCTTAGCTACCCTGGCGAAAATCTGCGCCATCACTACAGCGAAGGGTTATTTGTCGGCTATCGTTATTACGACAAGCGCAATATTACGCCACTGTTTCCCTTCGGCTTTGGTTTGAGCTACACCCAATTTGACTACAGCAATTTGCGTTTATCCGAATCACTATGGGCAACAGATGCACAGCTTGAAGTCAGCGTGGATGTGACTAACAGCGGGAAACGGGCGGGCAAAGAGATTGTACAGTTGTATCTCAGCGCCCCACAGGGCGAGATACAGCGTGAGCCTCAGGCGTTGAAAGCCTTCGGCAAAGTCGCATTGGCAGCGGGTGAAACGCGCACCGTCACGCTAACCCTTAACCGTGAAGACTTGGCTTACTACAACCCGGTGCTGAGCCGTTGGGTAATCGACTCTGGGGTATACCGCATAAAAATCGGCAAATCCTCCAGGGACATTGCGCTTGAGAGCGAAATTAAGGTCATCAGCGAGCCGGTTTTATGGCCAATACGCAACGACAGTTCGGTACAGCAGTTGATCAAAAACCCACCTGTTTTCGCACGTGTCGCAAACCTTATTGCCAGTAAGAATGGGCAAACACCGGAGGCGGTTCAGGAAAAACTGACCGTTATGGCGCCCGATTTAATCTTCGGCCTGTTCATTACGTTGACGGAGTTTTTGGCGCTGGAAATTAGCCTGGATGAGCTGAACACGGCGCTGGACGAAATCTGATATTCTCGTTTATCCACGGAATGGGCTTTGCAAATGGGATGGGGCAAAGCCCAGACAACTCCGGAGCAAAATGAATGTTTCCTTTTTCGGTCACCCGCAAGCTTGCATCATCGCCACAGTTACAGCCGCAACCGGGCGGCCAGTCAGGCTGTGAGCTGATTGCGTTTGATGCCGAGCAGCTTAACGTTTTCTCCGCAGAAGTTCGTTATTGCGAGCCGCACTGGCACCCGGCACCGGAGTTGATTCTGGTACTTTCAGGTTCATTTTCTATTGCGGTCAGCCAGGATACCCACCAGCTTGCGGCAGGGGAAATGCTCTATATCAACGCCGAAGAGGTGCATTCGCTCGAAGCTCTCGCTACCGCAAGCAGCCTGCTGACCGTGCAGTTTTCCCTTGGATTGTTTAATAAAACACACCCTGTTCCACGCCTTGAATATCGCGGCATGCGCAGTTCACTCAACGCGAGTGACAGCCACGTTTATCGCGCGCTGGCGTCATTGGTTGCGCATTTGATTCAACAAGCCAGCCCATTTAGCCGCATCGCCGCCGTTTATCTGCTGCTGGATGCGCTTGAAAAAGCCGGTTCTCCTACCCTGCAAAGTCAAATTCATGCCCGTGATGTGGTGATGATTAAGGATTGTATCGAGTTTATTAACCTGCACTACGAAGAGGATTTAACGCTGGGCCAGTTAGCGGAACAGTCGGGTGTCAGTTACCATCATTTCTCGCGTACCTTCAAGAAAGTCAGCAACCATAATTTCAAAGAATATCTGACCTTAATCAGAACCAACAAAGCGCGGCAATTATTAAAAGGCACCCATATTCCGATTACCGAAATCAGTCAGATATGTGGCTTTCGGGAGCATAAGCACCTGATATTCGCCTTTAATAAATACTGTTCAATGACGCCAACCGATTTTCGCAAACGCTATTTAAGCAGCCTTAATGTGCCGCAGCCGGAAATGACCGAAGATTGCCGCTGCCTGCCGTTAAATGAGGCGCTGTTAAAACAATTAGTGGCGTTTTCGGGGCAGCCAGCTGTTAGTAGAATCAAACAATAAAAATAGCCCGGATATCATTAACATTCGTCAGCGTCGGTCCTGTTTTGATGAGATCTTTAAGCGCGGCAAAAAAAGTATAGCTGTCGTGTTCAGCCAACATCTGCTTGCCGTTAATGCCTGCATGCTGTGCTCTGTGCAGGGTATCCGGAAGAACAAAAGCTCCAGCGGCGTCTTCGGTTCCATCAATACCATCGCTGTCGCCTGCCAACGCCCAGATATTTGTCTCCCCCGCCAGGGCATTTGCTAGACTCAGTAAAAATTCGGTATTTCGCCCTCCACGCTTTGCACAACCACCGCCAATAGTGACCGTTGTTTCCCCACCCGAAAGCAATACCGCAGGCGTTTTAACCGGCAGACCATGGTACTTCACTGAACGGGCGATACCGGCCATCATAATGCCCAGTTGCGCACTTTCCCCTTCCAGCGCATCTCCCAGAATCAATGGTGTAATCCCCATCTTTTCAGCGATAGCCGCTGCATTCAGCAATGATTTGGACGGTGAAGCAATCATGCGCACATCGACCTGAATGTCACTCTTGCTCACTGTCTCTCTTTTTTGAGAAAGCACTTGAGCAACGTGTTCGGGTAAATCAATGTGGTAGCGAGTAAGTATTTCTTTGACCTGTTCAATAGTACTGTTATCGGGAATCGTAGGTCCGGAGGCGATATCTTCCGGGTTATCACCCGGAACATCGCTGATCACGAGCGTAACCACTTTTGCAGGAAGCGCAGCTTGCGCCAGTCGCCCACCTTTAATATCAGAGAAATGTTTACGTACGGTATTCATTTCCTGAATCGTCGCACCGCTGCGCAACAGCGCTTTATTCACCGTTTGTTTATCTGCAAGCGTGATGCCGGTGCGCGGCAGAGCCATCAGGGAAGAGCCGCCACCAGAAATTAACGCAATCACTAAATCATCAGGATTCAGGTTTTTGAGTGATTCCAGAATCAACATCGATGCCACCTCGCTCATCGAATCTGAAACCGGATGCGCCGCCTCAATAATTCGTACTTGCCGAGTGGGAACCGCATGTCCGTAGCGGGTGACCACGACACCTGAAAGCGGCACATCGGGCCATGCGGCCTCGAGTGCTGCCGCCATTGCAGCGGAAGCCTTACCGGCTCCCACCACAATACATCGACCAAGGGGTTTTTCTGGCAACGCATCAAGCAATGCAGCATGAGGATCTGCACTTTTAATCGCCGCACTAAACATCTCAAGCAAAGCACTTTTCGCTGTTTCGTTCGTCCACGTAGCCATTCTTCCCCCTGATATTTAGCGCTTCATGATGGCGGCAATAACCGCCTCGGTGACTTCACGAGTCGTTGCTTTACCGCCGACATCTGGTGTTTTAATACCTGCTGCGCACACTTCTTCTACCGCAGACATCAACAAAGCTGATGCATCATGCTCACCGAGATGGTCCAACATTTGTGCCGCTGTCCAGAAACTTGCCACTGGGTTGGCGATGCCTTTGCCGGTGATATCAAATGCAGAACCATGAATAGGTTCAAACATTGAAGGGAAACGGCGCTCCGGGTCGATATTTGCCGTAGGCGCAACACCCAGACTCCCGGCCAGCGCACCTGCAAGGTCAGAGAGAATGTCAGCATGGAGGTTGGTTGCCACAATGGTATCCAGTGATTTTGGATGCAGCGTCATACGCACAGTCATGGCATCTACCAGCATTTTATCCCAACTCACATCCGGGAACTCTGTTGCCACTTCCGCAGCAATTTCATCCCACATCACCATACCGTGGCGTTGAGCATTGGATTTTGTTACTACAGTCAGTAGCTTACGCGGGCGAGATTGTGCGAGTTTGAAAGCATAACGCATAATGCGCGTGACACCTGCACGGGTGAAAATAGCGACTTCAGTACCCACTTCTTCCGGTAAGCCACGGTGCGCACGGCCGCCATGACCTGAATATTCGCCTTCAGAGTTCTCGCGAACAATAACCCAATCCAGATCGCCAGGCCCAGCATTGCGCAGCGGCGACTGAATACCCGACATAATTTTAGTTGGACGCACATTGGCATATTGATCAAATCCCTGACAAATAGGTAAACGAAGCCCCCAAAGGGTAATATGGTCAGGAACATCTGGAGCACCAACCGCACCAAAATAAATAGCATCAAATGCTTTCAGTTTTTCCAAACCATTTTCTGGCATCATCACGCCATTCTTTTTGTAATAATCAGAACCCCAGTCAAAATGTTCAATTTGGAAACTCACATCGCCTACTTTCTTTTGTAGACATTCAAGAACACTAACGCCAGCAGAAATAACTTCAGTACCAATACCATCAGCGGGAATTGCAGCAATTTTGTAGTTACGCATAGGTAAGACTCCTTACAATGATTATATTTTAGGTCAATTCAGGTGCACCATTAGTTTTCTAATGATGCCTTTATTTAAAAAAATTAAACTTGCAGGTTAATATTTTAATTATTTTATGTGCGTCACAATCTGATGGATTCCCATTAATTATTAACGCCTGACAACTATCATTATGCACAGAAAGCCATTAGTATCACTCGCATCTGTTTATGCAAAAAATTGATATAATTCTGAGAGGAAAATGTGGAGCTCAATCAGCTGAGATGTTTCATTGCCGTGGCCGAAGAACTGCATTTTGGGCATGCGGCGCAAAAGCTGGATATGCTCCCCTCAGCATTAGGCCGATACATAAAACTGCTGGAAGAAGATCTCGGTACACGGCTGTTATCACGTTCCACTCGCAATGTTTCTTTAACGCCGCATGGCGCATTGTTCCTTGATGATGCAAAAGAAATTGTCTCTATGGCCGATCAACTCCAGCAACGTTTTAAGAAGCTGGCGCGGCAAAATGCAGGACGTTTGCGTATCGGCGCAATCGACAGCGCCACCATCAACCTGGTCCCGCATGTGCTGCATATTTTCCGTGATAATTGGCCTGAAGTTGACATCCAAATTGTGGAAGATAAGTCATCAAAGCTGCTGCCAAAGTTAAAATCTGGCCGCTTGGATTTAATCTTTATTCGCCCTACCGAGCAAAAGGATGAAGCGCTGGAAAGCCAATTTCTTTTTTATGAAGATGTAGTGCTGGCAATTTCTGAAAAACATCGCCTGGCGCAATGCAGTGAAATACATGTCAACGATCTGATTAATGTGCCAATGATTGTTCCCGAAAGGCGTGTTCGGCCTCATAGCTATGATTTGACATTAGATTTATTTGATAACGCCAGCTTTAAACCACAACTGGTGCAAATTGCCGACGAAAAACAAACTATTATTAATATGGTGGCTGCTGAATTAGGTGCAGCGATTATGCCGAAATGGGTGTCCAGAATGTCTGCATTAAATGTAAAATTTATTCCTCTAGCTAACGAATATATTAATGTCAGGCATAAACTAGCATTATCTGCGGTATGGGTAAAAGATTCACGCGATGAAACTCGCGATAATATGATGAAAGTGGTCATGCAAGAATTAGCGATTATTTCTCAAAAATATTAAAACAGCGCCAATATACAGGCGCTGTTTTACCCACATTTAAGCCAGTGAGTTTTTCAACTCCCTGCGTTTGCGGTTAATCTCAATAGATAGCGTAAGCAACGCCGAAATCACCAGCATGCCCGCTACACAATAGAGCGCCAGTGAAAAGTCACCCGTGGTCTCTTTCAACCAGCCAATCACCGCAGGCCCTGCAAAACCACCTAAGTTGCCGATAGAATTTATTGCTGCAAGTCCAGCAGCAGCAGCAGGTCCATTGAGGAATAGCGACGGAATGCTCCACAGCGGTGGCTTGCAAGAAGAGATACCAATGTTTGCCAAAATCAGGGCAAATATAGCCAGCGGCAAGGAATGAAGCGAACCGGCAAGAATAAACCCGACGCACGCCAGTAAACAGGCACTCACGACATGCCAGGTTCTTTCTTTGGTCTTATCAGAATGCTTCGCCCACAGGATCATCGCAACCACTGAAAGCGCTGCCGGAATCGCATTCACAAAACCAATTTGAAACGTGCTTAAACCAAACGATTTAATAAACTGCGGCGACCATATGTTAAGTGAATACAACCCCGCTGAAGTCCCAAAATAGACCACAGCCAACGTTAACACGCGAATATCGGTCAACCCTTTCCAGATGCTGGTTTTTGCCTGACTGCCCTGCGCGTTACGTTCCTGGGCCAGGGTGGTGATCAACCAATCGGTCTCTTTCTGATTTAACCAACGATTCTTTTCAGGCCTGTCGTTCAAATAAAACAGCGTGAAAATACCCAATAAAATGGCGGCAACAGCATCAATTAAGAACATGAGTTGCCAACCTTTCAAACCTAACGCGCCATGTAAACTCAAAATAGTGCCAGCCAGAGGCGAACCCAACATTGCCGATATGGGCGCTGCCGCCATGAAAAATGCGATAACTTGGGCACGACGCTTAACAGGAAACCAGGTACTTAAATAGAGAATAATTCCTGAGAAAAAACCCGCCTCTGCAACGCCCAACAGAAAACGCAAAATATAGAACCCGGTCGCAGTCTCGACAAACATCATACAGACAGCAATCGCTCCCCAACTCACCATAATTCGAGCCAGCCAAATCCGTGGCCCCACTTTTTGCAATATTATATTAGAAGGAATATCAGTCAGAAAATAACCAATAAAAAACATGCCTGCACCAACACCAAATACAGTTGAAGAAAAACCTAAATCCTGATTCATGGTTAATGCTGCAAAACCAATATTTATTCGGTCAAAGAAGGCTATGAAATAGGCAAACATAACAAAAGGGACTATGCGCCAGGTTATTTTTTTGAGGGTAAGATGTTCTAATGAATGAGTCATAGCATATTTCCATTATTTTAATAAATAATCGGACACCTGTTGTTATAAGTCTAAATAGCACAGGCCAGTCATTGAAATATGCGCTGCCGATCGAGATGAATCATCCAGTCGTGATTATATAAAAAAATGAAATAATGCTAACAGATATGAGTCGCCTCTAAAAAAGCATGATAGATCATATAGCTAGAGTAATTAACACTTAAGCTAAGAAGAAATCCAGATAAAATACCTGTTTATATATGGAGAGTTAGCCTGGACGCTAAAGTTTGTATTTGTGATAGGCTTCAAACATCAGAGATTTAATCGATTAATGAGAACGGCTACCTCAGTCGGTAGCCGTTTCGCATTCACGATGATTTAGAATGTGGGGCTTGATAAGCACTATTCTGCCGCTCGGCACTCTTTGACAGTAACCAAACCAGAATCGATGACAAACACAGTAACGCGGCAACAAACAACAGCCCGCCAGTGAAACTCCCCGTGTGTTCTTTAATCACCCCAATCATCACGGGTCCGACGAACCCGCCCAGATTACCAATCGAGTTTATCGTGGCGATCCCTGCCGCTGCTGCAGAGCCTGACAAAAACATCGTTGGCATACTCCACAATGGCGGCTTGGAGGCACTGATACCGACATTAACCAAAGTTAAGGCGATAATTGCTGTCACCACAGTGGTAACCATACCAGCATAAATCAACCCTACTGCCGCCAGCATACAAGCACCGATAATATGCCAGGTACGTTCCACTTTTTTATCCGAATGCCGCGCCCAAAGCACCATCGCGACCACCGCAATAATGGCAGGAATGGCGTTTAATAGCCCGACTTGCAAGGAACTCATGCCAAATGCTTTGATTATCTGCGGTGACCAGATCCCCAGGGTATAGAGCCCGGCAGAAGTCCCGAAATAGACCAACGACAAGGCAATAACGCGTTTATCTGCCAGACCTTTCCAGACACTCACATGAGCGGAACCCGCTTTAGTACTTTGTTCAGCAGCAAGAGTCTGCATAAGCCAGTTGCGCTCTTCATCAGTTAACCATTTTGCTTTAGCAGGGCGATCGGTAAGCCAGAACAACACCACGCAACCTAAAATCACTGCGGGGATCGCCTCAAGTACAAACATCCATTTCCAGCCAGACCAACCAAGGAAACCGTGTAATTCCAGCAATGCCCCGGAAATGGGTGAACCTAGTGCAGTCGATAAAGGTGCTGCAGCCATGAAAATAGCCGTTACTTGAGCACGTCGTTTCATGGGGAACCAAAAGCTTAAGTACAGAATTATACCAGGGAAAAATCCGGCTTCAGCCACACCAAGTAAGAAACGTAAAATATAGAAACTGGTCGTGCCCTGAACAAAAGCCATTGCCCCTGAAACCAGTCCCCAGGTAATCATGACTCGGGCAATCCAAATCCTCGCCCCAACTTTATTCAAGATAAGGTTAGACGGAACTTCAAATAAAAAATAACCGAGGAAAAATATTCCCGCGCCGATACCAAAAACAGTGGGAGAAAAACCTAACTCCTGGTTCATTGTTAATGCCGCGAAACCAATATTCACCCTATCCAGAAAAGCAATAAAATAGAGCAGCATAATAAAGGGAATGATGCGAAGCGTTATTTTTCGCAGCACCCGTGTTTCGAGTTCTATAGACATAAGAGGAGATCCTCTGTGCGATTTGCAGGTAGGTAAGATTATTATTGGTGTTACAGGAATTGATTATGATTGTTTATTTTAGTTATCATCCAATATTTATTATATAAAATATTGATACAATAGGAATACGAGGAAAGAGCTTGGTTAAATCGAAGATTTTTATAACGTGGAGTTAAAAAACATATGGAGTTCTATCTATTTAATGCAGAAATTCATTCATTAAAAAATCCTGCACAGAATGTCCCTATGCAGGATGTTTTTCACTAAGCACCAGGCACTACACGCTAAGTTCACCCCAAACCAGATTCCCTTTATGGAAGGTCGCGGTTCGTGGAGAGATACGTGCCACTGCTTCGGCAGAACATGAGGCATCCACCAGCACAAAGCTTGCTTCATCCTGTGCTTTTGGCCACACACGCTCGCCTTTGTCATTAAGCGGCAGCACGTTGCCGGTGGCAATCGCAAGGGATCGTGAAAGATTCAATTCACTGACACGCATATAGAGCTGCGCATAAAGGTTGGCTTTCTCCAGCATGTCGCCCAGGCCATACGGCGACCAGTGGTCGATAACGCTGTCGGTGCCCGTCATCACAAACACCCCCTTCTCTTGCAACTGCTTGAGTGGCATATGCATGGTGCCAATCGGTACCGTTGACGCGATAGTAATTTGCTGCGCCGCCATACGCGTAGCAATCGCATCAACTTCTTGTTCGTTCATCATCGCCAGTGCAAAACCGTGGCTGATGGTCAATTTGCCTTTCAGCTCAGGGGTTTTCTCCACCGTTTCAACCATGTAATTCACCGCGGCGATCCCGGCTGGGCTGGTTTCATGCAGGTGGATATCGACACCTTTTTTGTAGTCGATGGCTATCTGGAACATGGCATCTAAGGATTTTTCCATCGCCCCGTCGACGTTAGTCGGGTCAAGCCCACCCACATAGTGAGCGCCCGCTTGCATTGCATCGCGCATCAACGCAACGGAGTTAGAGTGCAGCAAACCATGCTGAGGAAACGCGACAATTTCACAGCTAAAACCAGACTTACGGCGTTCCAGAACCGCTTGCAGATTTTCGAGGTTTTTCAGCCCGGAAACGGGCTCAACGTTGCAATGGCTTCGGGCGATGGTCGAGCCTTTCGACTGTATCAAATCAATCAGTTTTTCCGCACGCTCCTGAGTGACCGGTTGCAATTCCGGCAGCAATTTTTGCTCAAGGGCAATCATGTCCAGAATGGTGGTTCCCGCCGGGCGGTTATGCACACGCCACGGGCCGCCGTAGAAGGTTTTATCAAGATGGATGTGCATATCGCGCATCGCTGGCAGCAGCAGTTTCCCTGACGCATCGTAATGGGCAAGGGTGGCATCGGGATGCTGTTTATTTGCGAGCAGTGCCGCAATTTTGCCGTCTTTAATTTCCAGCGTTTTCAGTTCGGTTTGCGTGCCAACAATAGTCTGCCCGTCGCGGCTAAAACCCGCCTCAAGCAGTACGTTGTCGAGGTAGTAATGCGATTCTTTAATGGCGCTCATGCGATTGTCCGTCTCACAGGCAAGGGAGGCTGGTTTCGCAGCATACGCCATTGAGCCAGTCGCGCCAAAGAGTGCGCAGGCAGCAGCCACTTTACCGCCACCGCTTAAAAATTCACGGCGGCTTTTTTCTGCATTATTCATTGAGTTCTCCCACTCTTAAGCATTAACAATATGAGTGCCCGTCTCGCCACGTAGGGCCGCAGGTAATTTTTCAGGGGTGGTGATAATCACGCGTTTGCCGCCATTGCGCAGGAACGCGAGGCTGGCAGTGATTTTTGGCAGCATGCTGCCCGGAGGGAAATGACCTTCTTCGCTGAAATGCGCCATCTGTTCAACCGTGACTTCATCGAGCGCTCGTTGTTCTGGTTTGCCAAAGTGAATACATACTTTCTCCACGCCAGTGGTGATCACCAGAATGTCAGCGTTCACTTCGCGAGCCAGCAGCGCGGTAGACAGGTCTTTATCGATAACCGCATCCACGCTCTGATAATCGCCCTCTTCGCTGCGAATCACCGGAATACCGCCACCTCCTGCACCAATCACCACAAAGCCTTGTTTGATAAGCGCGCTGATGGCATCAGCTTCAACAATGCGTTTTGGCTCTGGAGACGCCACAACCCGACGGTAACCACGCCCGGAATCTTCCACAAACTGCCAGTCCGGATGCGCCACTTTTAGCGCCTCGCACTGTTGTTCGCTAAAGAACGCGCCAATCGGCTTGGTTGGATGCGCGAAATTCGGGTCGTTTTTGTCCACTTCCACTTGAGTTATCACGGTGACCGCTTTTTTGTCTCCGTGTTTCCCCAACTGGTTATTCAGCGCCTGCTGAATCAGATAGCCGATGCCGCCCTGGGTATCTGCCACACAGTTAGCCAGCGGTGTGAGCGGCAATCCCTCTTTCTCATGGGCGATTTCCGCACGACGCAGGTCCAGCCCCACCTGTGGGCCGTTGCCGTGCGTCAGCACGATGTCGTAATCCGACGAGAGCATTTCCAGCACCGTCTGGGCCACTTCTTTAACCGCGACTTGCTGATGTTCAACCGACTGGCTGGCGTTGTCTTTGATGATGCTGTTGCCGCCAATTGCCACGACCACAAGTTGTTTCATTATTTTTATCCTTAGGGTACGGACGCCCTCACCCCGGCCCTCTCCCTGGGGAAAGGGTTAGGGTGAGGGGAAGTATTAAACGGAAGTCACAACCTCAGAAGCCGCTTCACGACGGTCAAGCACATGCTTCACCACAAACATCGCGCCCATCATCAAATACGCGGTGACAAACATCAGCGAACTGCCCTGCGCAAAGCCGACCATCGGCGCATGAATCACGCCAAACAGTGCCAGCAACGCACCAACTGCGGCGGCCACTGCACCACGTAACGGCTTGTTGATAATCGCGAAGATTGCCACGCAACCCCACAACATGCTGGCGAGCGGTGCACCGTTGCCCAAATGCACCAGTCCCTGGTAAAACACCCCTTTATGCGCCAGCGCTTCAGGGCCGATTTTTGCAGCCGACGTCCCGGCCGCTGCCATCACGCTATTCACCATGGTCAGCGCCCAGTTGGCTATCCACGGGAACAAGCAGATGAAAATAACCGGCACCTCTATCTTCGGCGTTTCGCGCACCACCTGGTTTGCCGTCACCACGCCGATAAACACCAGAATTGGCACAATGGCAGTCATCGGAATAATGGCGAGCATGAATGCACCGAGGCCAAACAGCGGCACGATAAACA
Organism: Buttiauxella gaviniae ATCC 51604; assembly: GCF_001654835.1. GTDB lineage: Bacteria > Pseudomonadota > Gammaproteobacteria > Enterobacterales > Enterobacteriaceae > Buttiauxella > Buttiauxella gaviniae. The sequence continues at coordinate 92,588 of NZ_LXEP01000031.1, read as the reverse complement.
TCGTCACACCCGATGCCAGCGTGTAGCCGATACTCGCACCCATCGCTTTCCAGCCCGCGTGTCCAACGTACACCGTGACCGGGAACGGGTTCCCCATCAGGCAGCCGAGCGTGGAGGCAAGGCCGTTGGTGAGCATCACTTTACGGGTGTTGTACTCATCACCCGCTGCGTGGGCACTCTCAATGTTTTCCAGGTCAAAAATGTAGTTCGCCAGCCCCAACGGAACTGCCGATGCCAGGTATGGCAGCGCGTGCGGCAAGCCTTGCAGGAAGCTATCAACATGAATCGATGGTGGGTTAAAGCCGAATGAGGACATCGAGGCTTTGATCGCTTCCGGGCTTTGCAGGCCGGAAACCCACGCCAGCGCAGTACCGGCAACCAGCAGTAATAAGCCTGTAGGAATACGGGCAAAAATCGGCTTTTTGCCAAACCAGTTGATGAAGATAAGCAGCAGCACGATGAAGGAAACAGTCGGCGCTTCAAATGCCTGAAGCATCGGGTTCATCGCCAGCAGCAATAAACCTAAGCCCGACAAACACGAAAGCAGAACGGTACGCGGGATCATCTTGCGGATGGTTTCGCCAAGGAACGAACCGCCCACCAGAATCATCGCTTCAACAAAACACCACACCAGGCCAATCTGAATCGCAAACTCAGCGTCGCCGGTTTGCTGGTAGACCGGCATCAATACCAAAAACGTCACGGTAAAGATGGACGGCGCACTTGGCCCGGAAGGCAGTGCGGTCACATCTTTGCGCCCTGTCTCTTTTGCCAGTTGCAGGCCAAACCAGGCGTAGCAAATGCTCGCTACCAGCACCGCCAGCCCGAAGGCTGGCGCAATGCGCCCGTAAACAATTTCCGTTGGTATACCCACCACAAAAATGAGTAACCCCATCATGGTCAGCAAGTTGGTCAGGTTGTTGGTCATCAACCCGAAATATGCCGCCCAGTCACCGCGTTTCCACTCAAGCTTAACGTTTGTCATCGGGGTATCCCTCAGAAAGAGTAACGCTCACCAAAGGCGAGCAGAGCCTTCTCAAAACATTCAAACGGCGGATGGACAATCCCGGCGCCAATCATGCCGATGCCCGCATCTTTGTGGGCAATGGCGGTGTTGATCACCGGCAAAATGCCGCTGTTGCCCACACGCGTAATATCAATGGCGGTTGGAATGCCCATAAACGACAGCAATGGAATGGTGACATTCGGGTTTTCGCCCAGCGTTATCTCACGCATCTGGCGCGAGAAGTCGATAGCTTCATCCACGGTGCCCCCCACCAGCGCCACAATCGCCGGAGCCGTTGCCATAGCAAAACCGCCGATGCCGTAGGTTTCGGTAATCGCGCTGTCGCCAATATCCAGCCCAGAATCTGCAGGTTTGTAACCCGCAAACATCGGGCCGATCACTTGCTGCGCCGGGCCGGTGAACCAGTGTCCCGGCAAGCCGCTAACGCGCAAGCCAAACTCCACGCCGTTACGCGCCATGGTGGTCACCACGGTGCTGTATTCGATACCGTGCGCTGCGTCCATTGCCGCTTTGCACATCGCCATCCACGTTGGGCCGGAGAAATAGTCGCTGCTGGCGACAAAATCGAACACTTCTTTCTGCTGCGCGACGGTGAAATTAGTCTGAATAATCCACGGCGTGAGCGCCTGAATCAGCAACGTGGTGCCCGCGTTGTTGCGGTTGTGGCACTCGTCGCCCATATGCAGTGCTTGCGCCAGCATCAAACGCAGGTCGATTTCACCCGCCAGTTTCATCGCATCACGCAGCATTGGGCCGAGCACATCACGCATCCAGAAAAGACGGTCGATAACGCTCTGGTCGTTAGCGCCCATGCGCAAGATCTTCGCCATCTGCTCGCTGAGGTTTGTATATGCGCGGTTGCCGTAGGTTTTGTTCTCGACGATATGCATAAACATTGAGGCAGACGTCACACCCGCCATAGACCCTACGCAGTCGTGTTCATGGCATGGCGAGAAGATGATTTCGCCAGACGCCGCCAGTTGTGCGGCCTCATCAATATTCGCCGCCAGCCCTTCAAACACCAGCGCCCCGGTGACGGCACCTTTCATCGCGCCGCACATATTTTCCCAGGCGATAGGCGGCCCGGCGTGCAGAATGGTGTTGCGCGTCATGCCCGGTACCACGTTAATCGCCTGGTCATAGCCGACTAAAACCGGCTGTGACTGGATGATGCGCTCAACGGCCAGTTTGTTAGCCGCTGCTACTTTTTCGGCAAGTGCCGGAGCGGCAATGGAATCGAGCGCGTTAACGACAGCTAAATTACCCTGCCCGGGTGGCGTCCAGTACAGTTGCGTCACGGGAACGCTCTGCTTTTTCAAATCGTCGCTGAACATTGCAATGCCGACGTTAATCACATTTAGCGGTTGGTTGAATAAACTCATTGTGCTTTCTCCTTGCAAACAAACTCACGCGCAAGCAAACCGGTGTTGGTGCTGCTACTAGCCCAGATAACGCCCGCATCCGTCAGCATCTGGCACTGCTTTTCAAGCGATGGCGTGTCCAAATCGGTGCCCAACACATAGCCCAGGATTTCCAGGTTACGCTCTTCGCGGGTAGCAATGGCTTTCGCTTCTTTGATGGCATCAAGCATCACACCAACCGGATCTTCATGGGAGCCAAAGCCCAAGACGAAGTCCATTACGATCACGCCCACTTCCGGGTCACGCGCTTCCTGCAACAGGCGGCTAATACGGTTGGTTGGGTCAATCATCGGGTGTGGTTTGCCGTTGGTGAAATCGTCATCGCCAAAATCGAGGAAGGTGTGGGCGATACTGACATTCACATCTTTGAGGCGGTATTCAGGGTTCGGCTGGATATTGCTGTAGACGTCCGGGTACTTTTCCAATGCTGCAAACATCGCTTCGTCACACAGCGTGCCGCCGCAGAACAGTGCACGAATGTACTTTTGCTCAGGTTTCATGCGCGCACGGACTTCTTCAATCAGCGGCCAGTTAAGCGGGTGTAAGTCCAGTGACTCTTTTTTGATTCCAGTAAGCAGAACGGCTTTCAGCGCAGCCTCTTTCGTGGCACGAGCAAACTGCAAACCTGCTTCATCCTCACGTGCTTCTTTAGTACCGAGGAAACAAACCACCACCGGTTTGCGGCAAGCTTTGGCCCTCTCCAGCACTTTACGGGCTACCGCTTCAGCAGGTGGTTTGGAAACCAGCACAATCACTTCAGTTTGCGCGTCATCTTCCAACATTTTGATGGCGTCGAGCATCATGATGCCGCCGATTTTCTCGCTTAAATCACGCCCACCAGTGCCAATGAGTTGTGAAATTCCACCGCCAAATTCATGGATACGCACGCTCAATTCCTGGCTACCAGTGCCGGACGCGCCAACAATGCCAATTGAGCCACGGCGTACCGCGTTACCAAAGCACAACGCTGCACCGTTGATAATCGCAGTACCGCAGTCCGGCCCCATCATCAGCAACCCTTTGCTGTGTGCGAGCTGCTTGAGTGCCAGTTCGTCTTCAAGGGAAACGTTGTCGGAAAAGAGCATCACGTTGAGGTCGTTTTCCAGCGCCTGACGTGCTTCACGGGCAGCAAACGCGCCGTTGACCGAAATCACCGCGAGGTTAGTTTCCGGGATATTGTGATGTGCGCTGGCAAGTGTGGCGTAACGCGCTTCGTGGCGTGAATTGCCGCTGTCTTTGCGGGTGAAGAGCCCTTCAATGGCTTCAAGCGTGGCTTCATTTGCCGCATCGCTCGCTCCTTTGATGACAATCATCAGGTCGCCATTTTTGGCCTGTTCCAGCTCGTCGTTTAACAGACCGAGGTTCTTTAAAACCCCTTTGTTCATCTCGGTCGCCATCGCGACAAACGCCTGTTCCACACCGTCAAGCTGGTTGGCTTTGGTTGAAATGGACATCAGTGAGACAGAATCAAAATAGGTATTCTTTTTAATTACAATCCTGGTCGACATAATTTCCTCCGTTAATTTTGGTCAAAGCGAAAGCATCCGCCATGCCGCAAAGCATGTCGCATCCTGAACTCGACCCTATTTTTTTAATTTCGTTAATAGACTGCTGAATATTTTCCAAGTCACCATTGACCACCTGATAAATAAAACCATAAATAGTTTCACGATAACGTTGGTCAATAGCTTCACGCAGCGTAATAGCGCTTAGCTGCGTGGTTTTATGTTTTTCTTTCTCCAGTGCGACAATAAAAATATCTCTGTATTTCCGCGCAGGATGTCCGGTAATAAATAAAACAGCACTCAGACCCGCCAGATAATCATCACCAGATGGCGTTAACCCAATACCTAACCCCAGTAATCCACTTATTTCATTTTCAATCGCAGCGCAATTCCCTGTATTTAGCGATGATACAAGCTGTTTTCGATGTAATTGCAGCAGGCGGCTCATTTCCTGGTAGAAAATATTATCGCCATGAAAATAAAATAGTGACGAACTTTGTATGACACTGGCCTGTGTCATTTGCGCAAGATGTTGCCAATCGGTCTGTTTTATTCGTGTGTGGCTTAGAAAAAGCGCTTCAGGTTGCCAGCGTGTACAGCGCGAGAAATCGATGCGTTTATCTGTGCCAATATCAATGCAGTTACTGTGAAAAATTACCCGCTCACCGGGCTTAAAGTGGTTCTGACAATGCTCTACTGCTAAACGACAGCTATTTGGTGCGTTATCACAATCGGTACTGAGCAAAGTGAAGATCTGTTGCCTTTCAGGGAGGTGAATATTCACCGCCCGGTCAAACACCTGCTCAACATAACCTGTTGTATCACCGTATAAATCCGGGACGAAAAAAGCGCTATCTGCCGTTCGTGCAAAAAGGCACTGCCGCTGAAGATATCCGGCGATAGAGCATCTCCTGTGTATCAGGCACCAAAGTTAACCAGCAGTTCGGCAATCTCGTGATAGCCTTTTTCACGCGCAAGAGACAGTGGGGATTTGCCATATTTATCGGTCATGTGCGGGTTGGCACCGTGATCCAGCAGTAGTTTGACGATCTCTTGCTGTTTCGCCCCACCATCATTGAGCACGATAGCTTCAAGCAATGGCGTCCAACCAACAAAATTAGTGTGGTTAACGTTAATTTCGGTGCGTGTGACTAATTCGCGGACAATTTCAACGTGTCCTTTTTCGCTGGCTGGGGTAATGCCCACGCCACCAAAGCGGGATAAACAATTCAGATCGGGATTTGCTGGTAATAACAGGCGTAATAATGTCAGGTCGTTATTAAGACAACTCAACAAGAAGGGGTTAAAACAGGTTTGATCTTGTTTATTGATATCGGCACCAGCTGCAATTAAATATTCCACACAGTCATATTTTTTGTGGAGGCTGGCGAGTGTAATTGCGGTACGCCCTTGACGATTAGTAGCGTTAATATCTACACCATCACTGAGACATTGTTTTAGGTTTTCCAGATGCCCCTGCTCTGCTGCACTTAGAAATTCTGCAATAAGTTCTTTCTGAGACATATCCATACTCCCATACTTTGCTATTTCTGATGAATTGAGAATAGCAACACTATGACCGCTTTAACATCCGTTTAAAAATCATTCATCGTTAATGACAGCATTGTTGAATAGTATTCAACAATGTAAGCAAAATGTGCGATAGAGCAATCTTTTACCTATGATAGAAGAGCTTTCGCCGCTCTTTATCTCTCTCTATGAGGAAGGCCGTCAGGCCTTGCAGATAGCGGGAGAAATGAGATTCAAGAAGTGTGATGCTCTTCAAATCACTTGTAACGGCAGTGTTAAATATGGTTCAAGGCAAAGTCGCGGATCATAAGGAATACAAATACATTCAACAATAGGATTGGGTAGCTGTCGGACGACGCTGCGCTTATCCGATCTACGGGAGTAGCGCATGAATTCCATTTTTACCGAAGAGAACCTGCTGGCGTTCACCACCACGGCGCGCCTTTCAAGTTTTAGTAAGGCAGCGGTCGAACTGGGGATCACCACTTCTGCCGTCAGCTACACCATCAAAAGAATCGAGACTTACCTTGATGTGGTGCTGTTTGTGCGCAATACCCGCAGTATCGAACTGACCGAGTCCGGCTTCTATTTCTATCGCAAAGCAACCGAACTACTTAACGATTTCCACGCCATAAAACGCGGTGTTGATACCATCTCGCAAGGAATTGAGGTGAAGGTACGCATCTGTATCAACCAACTGCTTTACACCCCGCGCCACACAGCAAAACTGCTGCAAATACTGAAAAAGCAGTTCCCTACCTGCCTGATTACTATCACGACAGAGGTGTACAACGGGGTGTGGGACTCAATTATCAATAACCAGGCAAATATTGCGATTGGTGCGCCAGATACATTGCTCGACGGTGGCGGGATTGATTACACGGAAATCGGCGCGATTCACTGGCAGTTTGCTATTGCTCCAACCCACCCGCTGGCATTTATGCCGGAGCCAATTTCTGAAAGCCAGCTGCGCCTGTACCCCAATATTATGGTGGAAGACACCGCATCAACACTGAATAAAAAGGTGGGATGGCTGCTGCATGGGCAAGAAGCGATTCTGGTGCCAGACTTCAACACCAAGTGCCAGTGCCAGATTCTGGGAGAAGGCGTTGGTTTTTTACCCAGCTATATGGTGCGCGAGGCTCAGGATAGCGGCCTGCTGGTGACACGCCAGATAAACAACCCGCGCCAGGATTCACGCATGCTGCTGGCGACCCAGCATGCCGCCACCGGGCAGGTAACCCGCTGGATTAAAAAGCAGTTTGCGCCGGGCGGGTTGTTGACTGAGATTTATGGGGACTTGTTGGTTCGGGATTAAGCGCCAGCTACGCTTCGCTGCAACATCTCCTGCCAGGCAGGGACATCACCAAGGTAGCGCCCGGCATCCAGTACCTGTAACTGCCCAAGGCTATTGCGAAGCGCAAAAGTTGGGAAACCACGTCCACCAAGCTGTGCCAGTAGCGCACGGCTTTCAGCAATATGCTGATTCAGGATTTCACCGTTGATGGCCTGCATTTCAGCGCTAAAAGCCGGGACGGGTAAACCAAGTTCCTGGGCCAGCGCCTCAACAACGGTAAAATCGGCCACACGCTTTCCATGCTGGTAGTGCGCCACCTGAATAAGATGCAGCATCTCCAGCCCGCGCCCGGCCAGCTTTTGCGCCGCAAGAATCGCGCAAGTGGGTGGGGCCGAGTCCATCACTGCCGTGGTATCCAATAATAAGCCATTGATATATGCCTCACCGAACGGCTGCCCGGTCATGGCGGCAATCCTCGCATCATGTTCGATAACATGCCCGCGCCACTGCGCGTCTATGGTGCGACGGTGGTTGCCAACCATCATGCCGCCGCCATGCAGAGCAATCGACAGTCCAGGGACTTCACCAGCCGCGTCGACAAGCGGGGCTGCACCGTAGCACCAGCCACACAGCGGGTCGAAAATGTAATGCAGAGTGTTAGTTGTCATTTCGCCTCCTGGTTACTGCGGCCATTTCATTTCGCCTTTCAGCACCTTCGCACCCAGCTCAAGACTCGACTCATCCTTCAAGTCAGGATACTGCTTCTTCATCACCGCAATCAGTTGAGCTGAATCTTTTGCTTTCGGCAACGCCTTTTCCAGCGTCGTCAGGTAGTTTTGCGTGAAGGTCACCGACTCAAGCGTTTGCGGCGCGCCCGGCAGGAAATGGCCTGGAACCACCACTTCCGGCTTCAGGGCTTTGATGCTTTCCAGCGTTTGCTGCCAGTCGGCACGCGATTGCGGCGTTTGAGTATCAGCCACCCACAGATGAATATTATTGCCCGCAACTGGCACCCCGCCCACCACCGCTTTTAGCGCTGGGATCCACACATAGGTACGGTCTGGCGTTGGGCCTTTTACTTCGATTTTCTGGCCGTCAACCATGAAGCTATTGCCCTGAAGCGGCTGCGGCACCACCACCGACTGTGGCGCGTTCTCTTTGAGGATCGGTCCCCAGTAAGCCAGTTTGCCCTCTTTTGAGGCTTCAATCGCCGCAATGGTTTCCGGCGTGGCGACAATTTTTGCCTGTGGGAACGCGGCCTTAATTTTGTCCAGACCGAAGTAGAAGTCTGGATCAGAGTGGCTGATGTAAACGGTCGTCAGCGTTTTGCCGGTCGCTTTGATCTTCCCAATCAGCTGCTCGGCGTCGTTACCCTGGAATTGCGCGTCAATCAGCACAACTTCTTTCTCGCCACTGACTATCTCGGACGACACCGGGAACACGCTTTTCTCACCGGGATTGTAAACTTCCATCGTTAACGGGCTGGCGGCGTGTGCCAGAGTCGTAAGGCTGACGAGAGTCAGTGTGAGTACAGATTTTTTAAACATAGCAGATGCCCTAAATTGTCTTGATGTTGGGCACATCTTACGTTGCATGAATTGATACAAAAACCGGATAATGAGCAACTATTCATTGCATAAATCGGACGAATAATGGATCGCATTACCGCCGCACGGGTGTTTGTCACCATTGTCGATCTGGGCAGTATGATTGCCGCCGCATACCATCTTGATATGTCGCGAGCCATGGTGACGCGTTATCTGGCGCAGATGGAAGAGTGGACGGGCGCACGCCTGCTGCACCGCACCACGCGCAAACTGAGCCTGACCGATGCGGGCGAAAGAACCCTGAGCCTGTCACGCAAAATGCTCGCTGTCGCCGAAGCTATCGATCTGGTCGAGGATAATCAGACCGAGGAAATACGCGGCCTGCTACGTATCACCTGCTCCCAGTCGCTGGGGCAAACCGCGCTGGCAGGTGCCGTGACGCAGTTTCTGAAACGCCACCCTCAGGTGAGCGTCGATTTGCAAATGAACAACCGGACGGTAAATCTGGTGGAAGAACGGATTGATCTGGCACTGCGCATCACCAATGAGCTGGACCCAAATTTGATTGCCCGCCCGCTTTCCACCTGCGCCTCGGTAGTGTGCGCCGCTCCTGCTTATCTGGCGGCAAACGGCACTCCGAATCATCCTGAAGATCTCGCCAGCCATAACTGCCTGACTTACAACTGGTTCGGCAAAAGCCTGTGGCATTTTGACCGTGCAGGGGAAAAATCTGCCGTGGCGGTGAGCGGCAATCTCAGCGCCAATGAATCGGTTGTGCTGCTGGCGGGAACGCTACAGGGCGCGGGGATTTCGCTCCAGCCGTACTATTCTGCCGCCCCGTTACTGGCAAAAGGTGAACTGGTTGAACTATTGCCTGGCTACCAACCGCAGGAAATGGGCATCTACGGCATTTACACCACCCGCAAACAGATGCCCGCCACACTGCGTGCGATGCTGGATTATCTGGTGGAATGGTTTGCCACGGATGAGCAGTGGCGAGCGACGCTGCGCTAAAGCTCACCAATGATTATCTCGTTATGGTTAATCCCCCGCCATTACCCCTACTCATGAAGGGGTAACTCGCTACCCAATACCTGGCGAATTGATTTTGCTCAATAAGCCACCGTTAAATGTGGGTATTTTCGCGACCATTCATACGTCATAACAATGAGGTTACGATGGACGTCAGTCGCAGAAAATTTTTCAAGATCTGTGCCGGCGGGATGGCAGGGACTACCGCCGCAGTTCTGGGATTTTCTCCCAAAGCGGCGCTTGCCGAGGTGCGCAACTTTAAGCTTTTGCGTGCCAAAGAAACCCGCAATACCTGTACATACTGCTCAGTAGGCTGTGGTTTGTTGATGTACAGCCTGGGCGATGGTTCGAAAAACGCCAAATCCAGCATTTTCCATATTGAAGGTGACCCGGACCACCCGGTAAACCGTGGGGCGTTATGCCCGAAAGGCGCGGGCTTGCTGGATTATATCCACAGCGAAAGCCGCCTGCGTTACCCGGAATACCGCGCGCCAGGCTCCGATAAATGGCAGCGCATCAGTTGGGACGATGCATTCTCACGCATTGCCCGACTGATGAAAGATGACCGTGATGCCAATTTCGTTGAGAAGAATGAGCAGAATGTCACGGTAAACCGTTGGCTCTCCACCGGCATGTTGTGCGCGTCGGCGGCCAGCAACGAAACCGGGATGCTGACACAAAAATTTGTCCGCTCCCTGGGCATGTTAGCGGTAGATAACCAGGCGCGCGTCTGACACGGACCAACGGTAGCAAGTCTTGCTCCAACATTTGGTCGCGGTGCGATGACCAACCACTGGGTTGATATCAAAAACGCCAACGTGGTGATGGTGATGGGCGGCAACGCCGCTGAAGCGCATCCGGTGGGTTTCCGCTGGGCGATGGAAGCCAAAAACAACAACGACGCCACGCTGATTGTGGTCGATCCGCGCTTTACCCGCACGGCATCTGTTGCGGATATTTACGCGCCAATCCGTTCCGGCACCGACATTACCTTCCTGTCGGGCGTGCTGCTGTACCTGATTTCCAATAACAAAATCAACGCCGAATACGTTAAGCATTACACCAACGCCAGCCTTTTGGTGCGTGACGATTTCAGCTTCGATGATGGCCTGTTTAGCGGCTACGACGAGCAAAAACGTCAGTACGATAAAACCAGCTGGAACTATCAGTTCGACGAAAACGGCTATGCCAAGCGCGATGACACGCTCAGTGACCCGCGCTGCGTGTGGAACCTGCTCAAAGAGCACGTTTCCCGCTACACACCGGAAATGGTCGAGCATATTTGCGGTACGCCGCAGGCCGATTTCCTGAAAGTGTGTGAAGTGCTGGCCTCAACCAGTGCCGCCGACCGCACAACGACCTTCCTCTACGCTCTGGGTTGGACGCAACACACCGTGGGTGCGCAGAACATTCGCACCATGGCGATGATCCAGTTGTTACTCGGCAATATGGGCATGGCGGGCGGCGGCGTAAATGCCTTGCGCGGGCACTCCAACATTCAGGGGCTGACCGATCTGGGCCTGCTGTCCACCAGCCTGCCGGGTTATCTGACACTGCCTTCTGAGAAGCAAACCGACCTGCAAACTTACCTGACGGCAAACACGCCGAAAGCCACGCTGCCGGGCCAGGTGAACTATTGGGGCAACTATCCCAAGTTCTTCGTCAGCCTGATGAAAGCGTTCTATGGCGATGATGCGCGTAAAGATAACAACTGGGGCTTTGACTGGTTGCCGAAGTGGGACCAGGCATACGACGTGCTGAAGTACTTCGACATGATGGACCGCAACAAAGTTACGGGCTACATCTGCCAGGGCTTTAACCCGGTCGCCTCCTTCCCGGACAAAAACAAAATTGTCGCAAGCCTTAGCAAGCTGAAATACCTGGTGATTATCGACCCACTGGTCACGGAAACGTCTAACTTCTGGCAGAACCACGGCGAGATGAACGACGTGAACCCAGCGGCAATTCAGACTGAAGTGTTCCGCCTGCCGTCGACCTGTTTTGCTGAAGAAGACGGTTCGATTGCCAACTCCGGGCGCTGGTTGCAGTGGCACTGGAAAGGGGCAGACGCACCGGGAGAAGCGCGTAACGACGGCGAAATTCTGGCCGGGATTTACCATCGCATACGCGAGCTTTATCGCGCCGAAGGCGGTAAAGGTGCTGAGCCACTGCTGAAAATGGGCTGGCATTACGATCTGCCGGACAGCCCTGAGTCCGAAGAGGTCGCCAAAGAGAACAACGGCTACGCGTTGGAAGATCTCTATGATCCGGCTGGGAATTTGCTGGCGAAGAAAGGCCAACTTCTGGACTCGTTTGCGCTATTGCGTGATGACGGCACCACCGCATCTGCCTGCTGGATTTATGCCGGGAGTTGGACTGCGAAAGGTAATCAGATGGCGAACCGCGATAACGCCGATCCATCAGGCCTTGGCAACACGCTGGGCTGGGCCTGGGCGTGGCCGCTAAACCGCCGCATTATCTACAACCGCGCCTCTGCTGACCCACAAGGCAAACCGTGGGACCCGAAACGTATGTTGATTCAATGGAATGGCGCGAAATGGGTGGGGAACGATATTCCTGACTACAACACCGCCCCTCCGGGCAGCGGCGTCGGGCCGTTTATCATGCAGCCAGAAGGTTTGGGCCGCCTGTTCGCCATCGACAAAATGGCGGAAGGCCCGTTCCCTGAGCATTACGAGCCGTTTGAAACGCCACTGGGTACTAACCCGCTGCACCCGAATGTGGTCTCGAACCCGGCAGCTCGTCTGTATGAAGCCGATGCCAGACGCATGGGCAAACGCGAACAGTTCCCTTACGTCGGCACCACGTATCGCCTGACCGAGCACTTCCACACCTGGACCAAGCACTCACGGCTTAACGCGATTGCGCAGCCTGAGCAGTTTGTGGAAATCAGTGTGGCGCTTGCAAAAAGCAAAGGCATCGCCAATGGCGACCACGTGAAAGTCAGCAGCAAGCGCGGGTTTATTCGCGCCGTTGCGGTGGTCACGCAGCGCCTGCAAACCCTGAACGCGGGCGGGCAGGAAGTGGAAACCGTCGGTATTCCGCTGCACTGGGGCTTTGAGGGTACGGCACGTAAAGGTTATCTCGCCAATACACTGACGCCATCGGTCGGTGACGCTAACTCGCAGACGCCAGAGTACAAGGCGTTTCTGGTCAACATTGAGAAGGCGTAAGGAGCGAACTCATGTCCATGCAATCTCAGGATATTATCAAGCGTTCGGCTACCAACGGCTTTACGCCGCCGCCGCAGGCTCGTGACTTCAAAGAAGAAGTCGCCAAGCTGATTGACGTCTCAAGCTGTATTGGCTGCAAAGCCTGCCAGGTCGCCTGCTCGGAGTGGAACGACATCCGCGATGAAGTCGGTCATTGCGTCGGGGTTTACGATAACCCCGCCGATTTGAGCGCCAAATCCTGGACGTTAATGCGCTTTAGCGAAACCACGCAAAACGGCAAGCTGGAGTGGCTGATTCGCAAGGATGGCTGCATGCACTGCGAAGATCCGGGCTGCCTGAAAGCCTGTCCATCTGCGGGTGCCATCATTCAGTACGCTAACGGGATCGTCGATTTTCAGTCGGAACACTGTATTGGCTGCGGCTATTGCATCGCCGGTTGCCCGTTCAATATTCCGCGCCTGAACAAAGACGATAACCGCGTCTACAAATGCACGTTGTGTGTCGATCGCGTGAGCGTGGGCCAGGAACCGGCCTGCGTGAAAACCTGCCCGACGGGTGCCATTCATTTTGGCACCAAAAAGGAGATGTTAGACGTTGCCGACGAGCGCGTAGCGAAGCTACAAAAACGCGGCTATCCGTACGCGGGCCTCTACAACCCGCCGGGCGTTGGCGGTACGCACGTGATGTATGTGCTGCACCACGCTGACCAGCCGGAGCTGTATCACAACCTGCCGAAAGATCCGCATATCGACGTGCCGATTAACCTGTGGAAAGGGATCCTCAAACCGTTGTCGGCGGCAGGTTTTATCGCCACCTTTGCCGGGCTGATTTTCCACTACATTGGCATCGGGCCAAACGAAGAGGTGGATGAAGACGAGGAGGAACATCATGATTAAGCAGAGCAAATCGATTATCAGGACGAAATTTATCGACCGTGCCTGCCACTGGACGGTAGTGATTTGCTTTTTCCTGGTGTCACTTTCCGGCATTGCGCTGTTCTTCCCGACGCTGCAATGGCTGACGGAAACGTTCGGGACGCCGCAGATGGGGCGCATTTTGCACCCGTTTTTTGGCGTGCTGATTTTCGTGGCGCTGATGTTTATGTTTGTGCGTTTCGTGCATCACAATATCCCGGAAAAGCAGGACTGGCCGTGGGTGAAAAATATTGTCGAAGTGCTGAAAGGCAACGAGCATAAAGTGGCGGATGTCGGCAAATATAACGCCGGGCAGAAGATGATGTTCTGGACCATTATGAGCATGATTTTCGTGCTGCTGGTAACCGGAGTGATTATCTGGCGGCCCTATTTTGCCCCGTACTTTTCCATCAAACTGGTGCGTTACAGCCTGCTGATTCACGCCACCGTCGCCATCATATTGATCCACGCTATTTTGATTCATATGTATATGGCTTTCTGGGTGAAAGGGTCGATAAAAGGCATGATCGTCGGCAAAGTCAGCCGCCGCTGGGCACAGAAGCACCATCCACGCTGGTATCGTGCGGTTCTGGCGAAAGAAGCGAAGAAAGAGAGTACTGAAGGGTTGTAGTGCTCTGCCCTGATTTCCCCGGTGCATTTGTGCCGGGGATTTGAATCAGCGGTTATTTTCCCGGACAATGCGCTTTTGGCTCTGTTTAAACCTTATCCGGCATAATCATAATGATGAAACACCCTCTCGAAACCTTGATAAGCGCTGGTAGTATTTTGCTACTGGCCTTTTTCTCCTGCCTACTGCTTCCGGCACCTGCGCTGACCATTGAGCTTGCGCAAAAGCTCATCACGATGTTCCATCTGCTGGATTTGAACCAGCTGTATACCATTATTTTCTGCGTTTGGTTCCTGGCGTTGGGTGCCATTGAATACTTCGTGATTCGCTTTATCTGGAAGCGCTGGTTTTCGATTGACCGTGATGCGTAGCGTCGCTGTTGTAGGGTGGATTAGCGCAAGCGACATCCACCATTTACACAAGAATTGTCGGATGTCGCTACGCTAATCCGACCTACAACTACAAAGCCTTCTGCAACACAATCGAACGAATATCATTACCCGTCGGCGCTTGATGAATCCGCAGCCCAAACTCGTCAACCACGGCAAATATATGCTCGAAAATATCAGCCTGAATGGCTTCATATTCCAGCCATGCTACGGTGTTGGTAAACGCATAAATCTCTATCGGCAAGCCTTCAGCCCCTGGTGCTAACTGGCGCACCATTAGCGTCATATCCTTACGAATACGTGGATGGTTTTGCAGATATTCAGTGAGATAAACACGGAATGTCCCGACGTTAGTCATGCTTCGGGCATTGAGCACTGACCCCCCGTCGCTATTATGAGTTCGATTATATTCTTCAATTTCTTTGCTACGCGAGTCAATATAGGGCTTCAATAATCTCGCATTCATTAAGCGTTGTATTTCATCGGCGGAAAGAAAATGAATACTGGTGGTATCAATATTAATACTGCGCTTAATACGGCGACCACCAGACTGCGACATGCCACTCCAGTTTTTAAATGCATCGGAAACCAGAGCATAAGTTGGAATGGTGGTAATGGTATTATCCCAGTTACGCACTTTCACGGTAGTCAGGCCAATATCAGTTACCGCACCATCAGCACCAAACTTTGGCATTTCCAGCCAGTCACCCAGCTTTAACATACGGTTTGCCGAGAGCTGTATACCGGCCACCAGTCCTAGAATCGGATCTTTAAATACCAACATTAACACCGCAGCCATTGCACCCAGGCCGCTGATAAGAATCGCAGGAGATTGGCCGATAACTCTGGAAATCATCATAATGCCAATCACCAGGGAGCTTATGAGCTTCACACCCTGGAATATTCCTTTTAGAGGAATATCCGACGTAATAGTAAATTTCTGTGAGAAATTATAAATAACATCCAGCAAAGAGAATAACGACAGTAAGGAATAGAGCATAATCCAAAGCTGTGCGCCGATAATTAATATCTCGCTGGCGTCACTGCCTTTTTGCAGCCACAGCACAGCCTGGATATTAACGATAATACCTTGCAGGGTTGAAGCAAGCCTATGAAATAGCTTGTTTTCTGTGATGATTTGCAGCCACAAATGCTGACTGGATTGCGCACGTTTCTCAAAAGTGCGCAGTACAACGCGGTGTAGAATAAAATGAACAATTAATGCAAATACAAAAATAATACCCAGAACGACTAATATCGAAGTTGTTGGGTCAAGCACAACACCAAAAGTACTTAAAAATGAAACCAAATCTTTCATAATAACTCCTTCCTGAACAACGCATATAATGGAGGGAGATGATTCTTAGTGCAACTTTCAAGGCATTTTAATTCACTGAACATTCTTTACAATATTATCATTGCATTTATGAGTAGCAGATAATTTCCAATAAGAATAATGAGATAAAAACAGTTTCTATATCCAAATAATTCAAGATGCAGGACAAAAGGCTTCAGCCTTTTGAACAGCGCTTGCGCTGGCCCCTTAGGGGCGAGGCTTCGCCGAGTAACGCGGCAAGAGAACGAGTCCCGATGAGCTTACTCAGGTAAGTGATTATTCGGCCCATCCATGGGCCTCACCCCTTTGGGGCGCTGTAAACAGCGTTCAAATCTGCTCCAGGCAGATTTGTCAGGTGAGTAAACGTAGCCAACGCGCATGCAACTTGAGGTATGACGGGTATATGTCCGATCGTTTCCAGACGGCTGGCTATACTCAATTCAATAATTGTCAGAACAATGAGAGTCCAGCATGCCACTAAGTGATTTTAATCATTCTGACCCATACACCCTCGGCATCGAGCTGGAATTGCAGATAATCAATCCTCCAGCCAACGATCTCAGCCAGGACTCATCGCTGCTGATTGACTCTCTGAAAGACCAGGTGACAGAAGGTGAAGTCAAACATGACATCACCGAAAGCATGCTCGAAATCGCCACCGGGGTGTGTGGCGATATCGCGCAGGCTCAGGCGCAGCTTTCAAGTTTGCGCCAGCATGTGCTGCAATCAGCAAGTAAACATCATCTGGCGATTTGCGGTGGCGGTACGCATCCATTTCAAAAATGGCAGCGCCAGGAGGTATGCCAGAGCGAACGCTATAACAAAACGCTCGAGCTCTATGGCTATTTAATGAAGCAGGCGACGGTATTTGGCCAGCATGTGCATGTCGGCTGTGAGAACGAAGAGGACGCTATTTATTTGCTGCATGGCTTGTCGCGCTTTGTTCCACACGTCATCGCGCTCTCGGCTTCATCGCCGTATATTCAAGGGGCAGATACAACCTATGCCTCGTCACGTTTGAATATCTTCTCAGCATTCCCGGATAACGGGCCTGCACCTTTCGTCGGCGACTGGAACGAGTTTAAGTGGATGTACCAACGCCTTGAGTCCAGCAGCATCGTTCAATCGATGAAAGACCTGCACTGGGATATTCGACCAAGTCCAAAATTTGGCACCATTGAAGTACGCGTAATGGATACACCGCTGACTATCACGCGTGCGGTCCATATCGCCGGATTTATTCAGGCTTTGGCCCACTGGTTGCTTAGCGAACGTCCCTTTGTGCCGCGTTCTGAAGACTACTTACTTTACCGTTTCAATCGCTTTCAGGCCTGCCGCTTTGGGCTTGAAGGGATGCTGACCGACGTGCGCACCGGCGAGCAACGCACAATGGCAGAAGATATTTTGCCATTGCTCGATACTCTTGCGCCTTATGCGGCACAACTCCGGGCATCATCAGCTTTAGAAGCCATTGAAGGTTATGTGCGTAATAACGACAGTGATACGCGCCGCATTCGTCAGTTTATTACTGAGGGAGGGCTTCTGACCGAGTTAATGCGAGAACATTGTGAAATTTGGGCAACTGAGTGAATTTAATTTTCTGCCAGGAGGCCTATTGGAAATAGGCCAATACGATTTCTGATAAATATCGATTAACGCTTAAACCTTAGCGCCTCAACAAATAAAGAAAATGCGGTGGTGTGTTGTTTACGGCTTGGGTAATACAGGTAATAACCAGGAAATGGGGCGCACCACTCTTTAAGTACTGTGACCAGCTCGCCGCGCTCAACGGCTGCTGCTACCGAATCCTCCGGGACATAGGCCAGGCCAAGCCCGACTGTTGCGGCATCAATCCGCTGGCGCAAGCTGTTAAACGTCAATTGCCCGTCAACGCGCACGCGTAATTCCCGCCCCTCTTTTTCAAATTCCCATGCATACAGCCCACCCATAGTTGGCAGGCGCATATTAATGCAATTATGGTTTTGTAATTCTTGCGGTGATTGCGGTGTGCCTTGCTTTGCGAGGTAACCAGGGGAACCAACTACCGCCATGCGCATATCCGGGCCAATGCGTACCGCAATCATATCTTTGGCGACTTGCTCGCCGAGACGAATTCCGGCGTCAAATCGCCCGGTAACAATATCCGTCAGGGTGTTATCGACGGTAATTTCCACTTTTATATCCGGGTAATCCCCCAGAAAAGATTTCAGTACAGGCCACAGCACCGAATCTACCGCGTGTTCCCCCGCCGTTATGCGGATATTGCCCGCTGGGTTCTCACGCATTTCGATCAGCGCTTCCAGCTCGCCTTCAATTTCAGCGAAACGCGGCCCAAGGCTCTCCACCAGCTTTTCACCGGCTTCTGTTGGGGCAACACTGCGTGTTGTGCGCGTCAGTAAGCGTAATTCGAGGCGCTCTTCCAGGCCGCGAATAGCATGGCTTAAAGCCGACTGCGATACGCCTAATTTGGCGGCAGCTTTGGTGAAACTGCGTTCACGGGCAACCACCAGGAATGAAATCAGGTCGTTAAAGTTCTCTTTTAACATATGCAAATCTGCCGTCGCTGCATTAACTGGTTATCAGTATACGCAGATTCATGAATTCAACTCATAGCTCCTTGCGTATTTACCGGACTAATCAGCAGTAATAACAGGCGCTAACATAGCTTTCTCGGTCCTCACAACGAAGCGTGGGCACTCAAACCACGACCAACTTATCTGCCAGTCGCGCTCAGTTACCTATACTTCTGACTGGTGTTATCTCTGTTAACCCCGGCATTGAATGCCGAAGTAGAGGAAAAAATGGAAGAAAAGCTGAAAATCATCCAGGCTGGATCACAGCCTTCTCAAACGGGTCCGGAAAGTTACTTCACAGGTAGAGTCCGTATTGATGCACCTTTCCAGACCACGCCCCCTGCTCGTACCGGTGGCGCTACCGTCACTTTTGAACCTGGTGCACGTACCGCCTGGCATACGCATCCGCTCGGACAAACGCTGATTATCACCCATGGGCACGGCTGGTTGCAGGAATGGGGTGGTGAAATCCGCCAAATGAATCAAGGTGATATTGTCTGGATCCCTGAAGGTGTGAAGCATTGGCATGGCGCGACACCAGATAACGCTATGACGCATATCGCCATTGCTGAGTCACTCAATGGCACCCCTGTTGAGTGGATGGAACACGTCAGCGACGATCAATACAAAAAAGATACCCTTCATTCTTGAAGTTGCTTCTGCGTTGGCTGCACTCACTCACCGCAGTCACTTACTTGAGTAAGCGCCCGGGGATTCTCGAGTTTGCCACCTTGAAGCAACTCCAATTATTTTAGGTATAGCCTCTCAACTCGGAGAACAAACATGACGATGAAAGTGCTCGGTTATGCGGCACAGTCCGCAGATGTTCCACTTGCTCCATTTGAATTTATGCGACGCGCACCGCGTCCAGATGACGTGGTGATCGAAGTGATGTACTGCGGCGTTTGCCACTCAGACCTACACCAAGCGCGTAATGACTGGGGTTTCAGTCAATATCCGCTGGTACCGGGCCATGAAGTCGTTGGGCGCGTGGCCTCCGTTGGCAGTGACGTGACAAAATTCAAGCCAGGCGATTACGCGGGTATCGGCTGTATGGTGGACTCGTGTCGTATCTGCCATCCGTGTAAAGAGGGTCTTGAGCAGTACTGTGAAGAAGGCAACGTGCAGACCTACAACGGCGTTGATCGCCATGATCATCTGCCAACCTACGGTGGTTACTCGCAGGCGATTGTCGCCTCAGAAGATTTTGTGCTGAAAATGCCTGAGGGTATGGATCTCAAAGGTGCGGCCCCATTGCTGTGCGCGGGTATTACCACGTGGTCGCCACTGCGCCACTGGAATGTAGGCGAAGGTAGCAATGTGGCTGTTATCGGGCTGGGTGGCTTAGGCCATATGGCACTGAAACTGGCAAATGCGATGGGTGCGGAAGTCACTCTGTTCACCCGTTCTGCGAGCAAAGAGGAAGATGCACGCCGCCTGGGGGCGCATCACATCGTACTTTCTACCGATGATGAGCAGATGGCATCGGTTAGAAATCAGTTCGACCTGATTATAGACACCGTACCTTATGACCACGATATCAACCCTTATATGCCAACACTGACTCTTGATGGCACGCTGGTGTATGTCGGTTTGCTGGGCAGCATTGAACCACCGGTCAGCACCTTACCGATGATTCTGGGTCGCCGTTCAGTTGCCGGCTCCTGTATTGGCGGCATCAAAGAAACCCAGGAAATGCTGGATTTCTGCGGTGAACACGGGATTGTTTCTGATATTGAAATGATCAATATGCCCGATATCAACGCAGCCTATGAGCGGATGCTGAAAAGCGATGTGAAGTACCGTTTCGTGATCGATATGGCGACGCTTAAAGCCTGATTGCGCAAACCCTCTCTGTAAAAAAGGGAGGGTTTTTCTGGTTATAACCTCCCTTCCAACATCACATTTCATATACAATCGCGCAACACTCGCTGTTTTAGTAGATGCCCGGTTGCCATCACTCTTCTCCCTTTCACGTCATAAATGGCCTTTTGCTCTCGCTTTACTCGCGATGGCAATGCTTTTTATCGCCCCGGTGATTTCAAAATCACTGGAACAGCGGCGTGCGGCGGCGAATGGTGAGCATCATATGATGAGCCATTCAGGCGGCATGATGATGGAGATGGGCAATATGGAAATGCCCACAGCATCCCACTTGATGCCGGGCGCGGGCGCTTCCTTGATGGATGATATCGCCTGCGGGTATTGCCAACTTCTGCTGCATATCCCACTGATCGTCTGGCTATTTATTCCCTTTGTCTGGTTGGCATGGCGTATTACGCGTGCGCCACCGCCCCCGATTATCGCAGCGCTTCTGCCCCAGCATAACGATGCCGAAGCGCTGCCACGCGCGCCTCCTGTCGCACTGTCTCGTTAATACAAACATCATTTAACGTCACAGTTTTACTGGAGATAACCATGTCTGTGAATCAATCCCAGCTCGCCCGCCGTGGCGCGTTGCTGACGCTTTTGCGTCGTCTGCATTTCTATATTGGCTTGTTTGTTGGTCCGTTTATTTTTATCGCAGCACTTACCGGCAGCCTATATGTGCTGACGCCACAAATTGAGAATGCGCTTTATCATGAAGTCTTGCGCACGCCAGATACTGGCCCAAACCAGCCGATTTCACAGCAAATAGGCGCTGCACGCCAATATATTGGCAACGATGCCAGCATCTCAGCCGTGCGGCCAGCCCCCCATCCTGGCGACACCACGCGCGTGCAGTTTGTTGACCCGACGCTTGGCGAGTCAGAATCGCGCGCCATTTTTGTCTCACCTGCAACACTTGCCATTCAGGGCGATATGACGGTGTATGGCACCAGCGGTGTGCTGCCACTGCGTACCTGGATTGATCAATTCCATCGCGCATTGCTGCTGGGCGATACCGGCAGAATTTACAGTGAGCTTGCTGCGTCCTGGCTATGGGTTGCAGCACTTGGCGGCGTGGTGTTGTGGCTGACTTCTCGGCCAAAAAGAAAGTTAAAAGTGCGGCAAACCGCGCAAAGAAAAGCGCGTCACTGGCACATTACGCTGGGTGCTGCGTTGCTGCTCGGCCTGCTGTTTTTCTCTGCCACCGGGCTCACCTGGTCGCAGTGGGCGGGGGGAAATATCGACAAAATGCGCAGTGCACTCGGTTGGATGACGCCACAGGTGAATACGGCGCTGGTGCCACAAACCGGGCATCAGCAACATGCCCCTCATGCGGAACACCACGCCATGATGCCAGGCATGGTAATGCCGCAAACAGACGACAGTGTCTGGGATCAGGTACTTACAGCCGCTCGTGGTGCTGGAATTGAATCGAGTAAAATCGAGATTCGCCCAGCCCGTTCGGCAGATAAAGCCTGGACCGTGAGTGAAATTGACCGCGCCTGGCCGACGCATGTCGATACTGCAGCGGTCGATCCAACCAGTTTTAAAGTGATTGACCGCACCTGGTTTGCTGATTTCCCGCTGGTTGCCAAGCTGACGCGCTGGGGAATTGATGCTCATATGGGCGTGCTTTTCGGGCTGGCAAACCAGCTGTTGCTGGCAGCGTTTGGCATTGGCCTGTGCACGATGGTGATTCTCGGTTACCGGATGTGGTGGTTAAAACGCCCGACGGCTTCTGCGAGCAACCCCGCGCAAACACTAAGTGAAGCGTGGCTTGCGCTGCCAGGTGCATGGCGTGCAGGAGTGGTGATTGTCGCGCTACTCTTTGGCTACTGCCTGCCGGTAATGGGTGCCAGCCTGTTGCTGTTTATCGTTGCTGATATTGGCCGCTGGCGCAAAAACGCGTTGAAATTGCAGACTTCGTAATTCCCTTCCCCCTCACTTTTCTGGCGAGGGGGAAATCGTATTCTCCAGGCCCTCTCCCCTTCCAATATTGGTCCTACCAATCCAGCCAAAAACGTGACCTCTTTGTGCATAACGGCAAAAAAGCGCAACACCAATATTGCCATTAATTAACAAAAGATTAACCTTTACGCATTATCTACCCTACATCGCAATATTGGTCCTACCAATTAAGCGAAAAATAATAAGCACATCACGTTCTGGAGAGTCCTGCATGCAAGCCTGGCAACAAGTCTATGACCCCGCAGGTAACATATGGCTATCAAGCCTCATCGCCGCTATTCCGATTATTTTCTTCTTCTTCGCACTGATTAAACTGCGCATGAAGGGCTACACCGCCGCCACCATTACTGTGGTCCTGGCGCTATTAGTGGCGTTACTTTTCTACCGTATGCCGGTTGACCGCGCATTGTCGTCAGTTGTGTACGGCTTCTTCTACGGACTCTGGCCGATTGCCTGGATTATTATCGCCGCCGTTTTCGTCTATAAAATCTCGGTAAAAACCGGGCAGTTCGACATTATCCGTTCGTCGATTCTTTCCATTACGCCTGACCAGCGCCTGCAAATGCTGATCGTCGGTTTTTCCTTCGGCGCGTTTCTTGAAGGGGCTGCGGGTTTCGGTGCGCCAGTGGCGATTACCGCCGCATTACTGGTTGGCCTCGGCTTTAACCCGCTGTATGCCGCAGGTCTTTGCCTGATTGTGAACACCGCACCAGTAGCGTTTGGTGCCATGGGGATTCCCATTATTGTCGCAGGCCAGGTCACCGGCCTCGATAGTTTTGAAATCGGCCAAATGGTGGGCCGCCAGTTGCCGTTCCTGACCATGATTGTGCTGTTCTGGATTATGGCGATTATGGACGGCTGGCGCGGTATTAAGGAGACGTGGCCTGCGGTTATTGTGGCCGGTGGTTCGTTTGCTATTGCGCAATTCCTCAGCTCAAACTTCTTAGGGCCAGAGCTTCCGGACATTATCTCATCGCTGGTTTCGCTGGTGTGTTTGACCGCATTTCTGCGCGTCTGGAAGCCGGTTCGCATCTTCCGTTTTGGCGATATTGGCGCATCAGTTACCGACCAGACTCTGGCTCGCAAAAACTACAGCGCGGGCCAGGTAGTTCGCGCCTGGATGCCGTTTATCTTCCTGACTGCAACCGTCACACTTTGGAGCATCCCGCCGTTTAAAGCGCTGTTTGCACCAGGCGGTGCCATGGCTGATTGGGTATTTAACGTCTCAGTGCCATTCCTCGACAAAATGGTCGCCAAAATGCCACCGGTTGTCGCCGAAAGCATGGCCTACGCGGCGGTGTATAAATTTGACTGGTTCTCCGCAACCGGCACCGCGATTCTGGTTGCAGCACTTATCTCCATCGTTTATCTGCGCATGAAACCGAAAGCGGCCATCGAAACCTTCGGTGAAACGCTCAAAGAGCTGGCGCTGCCGATTTACTCCATCGGCATGGTGTTGGCATTCGCATTTATCTCCAACTACTCCGGCCTTTCGGCAACTCTCGCCCTGGCGCTGGCGCACACCGGCCACGCATTTACTTTCTTCTCGCCATTCCTCGGCTGGCTGGGCGTGTTCCTGACGGGCTCAGATACTTCATCAAACGCCTTGTTCGCCGCGTTGCAGGCCACGACCGCACAACAAATTGGTGTGTCGGACTTGCTGCTGGTTGCCGCTAACACCACTGGAGGCGTAACCGGGAAGATGATTTCTCCACAGTCTATCGCCATCGCCTGTGCAGCCGTAGGGCTTGTGGGTAGAGAGTCGGATCTGTTCCGCTTCACCGTTAAACACAGCCTGATTTTCACCTGCATGGTTGGCGTAATTACTACACTACAGGCCTATGTCTTAACCTGGATGATCCCTTAATGACGACGCACCTGCGCCTGGCCGACCATCTGGTCGAGCGCGTAAAAGCACTGATTAGCGAACGTAATCTGGAGGCGGGCATGCGGTTGCCCGCCGAACGCCAGCTTGCGGCTGAAATGGGTGTCTCACGCTCATCGATTCGCGAGGCGATTCAAAAGCTGATTAGCGAAGGTATTCTGATTAGCCGTCGCGGCGGCGGCACCTTTGTGCGCTATGAAGTCCAGGCGTGGTCGGAACAACGCATCGTACAGCCACTAAAAACGCTGGTGGAAGATGACCCCAACTATCGCTACGACATTTTAGAAGCACGCCATGCGATAGAAGCCAGTACTGCGTGGTACGCAGCTCAGCGGGCAACACCTGCCGACAAAGAGAAGCTAATCGCCTGCTTTGACGCAACCGTGAAATTCAAAGAGAGCGATGACCCAGATCTCGCAGCCCAGGCCGACGTGCGCTTCCACCTGGCTATTGCCGAAGCCTCTCACAACATCGTATTGCTCCAGACAATGCGCGGATTTTTTGACCTGCTGCAATCATCAGTGATGCATAGCCGCCAGCGCATGTACACCGTACCGGCAATTTTTGCCGGTCTCACCGAACAGCATAACGAACTATTGCAGGCCATTCTGGCAGGCGACCCGGAACGTGCGCGCCTTGCCGCAAAAACACACCTTGGGTTTGTCCATACCACGATTAAAACCCTGCATGAAGATGAAGCCCGACAGGCGCGAATTACCCGCCTGCCCGATGAAGATACCGACGTAACAAGGGACGAAAATCCATGATTATTTCAGCTGCATCAGACTACCGCGCCGCGGCAAAACGCATTTTGCCGCCATTCCTATTCCATTATATTGACGGCGGGGCCTATGCCGAACACACGCTACGTCGCAACGTTGATGACCTTGCGCAGGTGGCGTTAAAGCAGCGCGTGTTGAAAAACATGTCGGCATTGAGCCTTGAGACCAAACTGTTTAATGAAACCCTATCGATGCCGGTAGCGCTCGCGCCGGTTGGTTTGTGCGGAATGTATGCCCGCCGTGGTGAAGTACAAGCGGCAAAAGCGGCAGCCGCAAAAGGCATTCCGTTTACACTTTCTACCGTTTCTGTCTGCCCGATTGAAGAAGTGGCACCTGCCATTGACCGGCCAATGTGGTTCCAGCTGTATGTTTTAAAAGACCGTGGTTTTATGCGCAATGCGCTGGAGCGCGCCAAAGCCGCTGGCTGTTCGACGCTGGTGTTTACCGTTGATATGCCGACGCCAGGCGCACGTTATCGCGATGCGCATTCCGGCATGAGCGGGCAACATGCCGCACTGCGCCGTTACTGGCAGGCCGTGACACATCCACAATGGGCGTGGGACGTGGGCCTGAACGGTCGCCCGCATGATTTAGGGAATATCTCAGCTTATCTGGGTAAACCGACCGGACTTGAAGATTATATTGGCTGGCTGGCGAATAATTTCGACCCGTCGATTTCCTGGAGTGACCTGGAGTGGATTCGTGAGTTCTGGGATGGTCCGATGATCATCAAGGGTATTCTCGACCCGCAAGATGCCAAAGATGCGGTGCGCTTCGGGGCTGACGGGATTGTGGTGTCAAACCACGGGGGTCGTCAGCTCGACGGCGTGCTGTCATCGTGTCGCGCCCTACCCGCCATTGCTGACGCTGTCAAAGGTGATATCGCGATTCTTGCCGATAGCGGTATCCGCAGTGGGCTGGACGTGGTGCGCATGATTGCGCTCGGAGCCGATACTTGCCTGTTAGGTCGCGCTTATCTGTATGCACTGGCAACCCACGGCCAGGCGGGTGTCACCAACTTGCTGAACTTAATCGAGAAAGAGATGCGCGTGGCGATGACGCTAACCGGTGCAAAATCTATTTCTGAAATCAGCCCTGAGTTGCTGGTGCGCGAAGGGCTGAAAGATATTCTTTCGCCACAAAGTATGGCGGTTGGGTTTTAAATAAACTGATGCTCGCCAGGTTGTAAGTGGCGAGCATTTCCACTTAATTCGTCAGCTCCGCAAAACTGATTCCCGCAGCATTAATGATTTTTTTAGTGGTGCTGATGGTCGGGTTACCGCGTTCGGAAAGCGTTCTGTAGAGTGTTTCGCGATTCAGTTTGGTTTCGGCGGCAATTTTGCTCACCCCGCCTCGAGCTTCTACAAGGCGGCGTAAAGCCAGCAGGAATAACACTTCACCGTTTTCTTCATCCAGGCCCGCAAATGCCCCTTTTATATATTCAACGGCAAAGGCGGGATCTTCTTGAAGCATTTCAATAACAGTTTGGTCAAACTCGTTAAATTTCATTTTCTGACTCCCGATGTTCTTGCCACCACGCCACAGCCTGGTCGATATCCACCTGCTGTTTGCGTTTATCACCACCGAGCAGTAACAGATAAGTATTCTTGCCTTCATGGGCGTAATAAATTCTGTAGCCCGGCCCTTCATCAATGCGCATTTCCCAAACGCCTTGCCTGCAAGGCTTATGGTCACCTGGGTTATTGAGCGCTAACTGGTCAATTCGTTGAACGATTTTTGTTTTAGCGCGTGCATCCCTTAACACCCTTAACCACTCATCAAATGGAACCCTGCCATTTTGCAATTTGTAATACTTAATGATGTTCATCCCTGAAGCCCCTCGATTGTAGCTTTAATACCACAGCAGTCAATGAATAAATTTTGCGCGAAAAAGCTATTTGCGCAGCAGGCTACAGCAGGTCCAAAGAATACAGCGAGTGAAGTTCGAAGGGGGGGTCAGCTTTGCGGCATATCTTCCAGGATGGAAATAAATGGCACAACGCTGCCGCCGAAATTCATCGGGGCAGCGTGTAGAGAACGTTAGTTGAGTTTGTAATCGAGGGTGATTTCAGCTTTCATCAATTGTGAAACCGGACAACCCGCTTTGGCTTTTTGAATAATCTGGTCGAATTTAGCGCTATCTGCATTCGGCACTTTTACCGTACTGGTCAGTGCGATTTTAGTGATGGCGAAACCACCGTCGGTTTTATCCAGTGAAACATCGGCTACCGTGTCAATGCTTTCTGCTGTGTAGCCCTCTTCGCCAAGCATTAGCGAGAGCGCCATCGAGAAACAGGCTGCATGTGCGGCACCAATTAGCTCTTCTGGATTGGTACCTGCTGCGCCTTCAAAGCGGGTATTAAAACCATATGGCTGTTCTTTCAATGCGCCGCTCTCGGTAGAGACGGTGCCTTTACCGCGTTTAATGTCACCTTCCCAGTGAGCCTGCCCTTTCTTATGAATCGTCATCTTTGTGCTCCTGTTTTATTTATGCAAAGCATAAGTATAGAAGTTGAATCCAGGTCTGCTGACAACTAAGAGCAATCCTTATCGCGTAAAAATAAATCGAATAAACCCTCATCCCCAAGTGTTCACTGCATACCGAACACCACGAGGGCTTTACCATGAACCGTTTTTCTCCCTGGTTGTTACCTGCTGTTGTCAGCAGTTTCTTTTTACTTTCAGGCTATGCCCAGGCGATGGGTGGCAGCAGTGACGAGCCCACTCCGCCAACCTGCCCGAAAGGGCAAATTTATGACTCAAAAACCAAAACCTGCATGGTCGATAAAGGCGGGATGATTGGCGATGAAGCGCGTACCGATTACGCCTATGCGCTGGCAAAAGCGGACCGTTATCAGGAAGCACTGGATATGCTCAACACGCTAAAAGATCCCAATACTGCCGAAGCGCTGAATTACCGGGGTTACGCCACCCGCAAGCTTGGCCGCACGGATGAAGGCATCAGCTATTATTTAAAATCTGTGGCGCTTGATCCCAAATACCCCAAAGTTCGCGAATATCTGGGCGAAGCGTACATGATCAAAAATCGTCCTGATTTAGCACGCGAACAACTCGCGACCATCAAAACCCTGTGCGGCGTAGGTTGCGAAGAATATCGTGACCTGGCAGCAGCTATTGATGGCCACCCGGAATCCTGATATTCGCCTCTGGAGGCAAAAATCAGCAGCGAGACAATACGCAACGAAATCGCTCTCTACCTCTCCCGCCTGTGGCGTTACGGCCTGGTGCTCTCACACCGGCGGGATGTGGCGGACGATCTCGTTCAGGCAACCTGTGTGCGGGCGCTCGAACGCGCCTCACAATACGCCACTGGCAGTCGTATGGACCGCTGGCTGTTCTCTATTTTGCATTCGATCTGGATTAACGAAGTGCGGGCGCAGCAAATTCGCCGTGGGCAAGGTTTTGTCGATGTGGATGAACTGGTCGGCGAAGAAAACAGTGACGCCCCTATTTGGTCTAACGATGTCATGAAGCGGGTTAATCGTCTGCCGGAAGCCCAGCGGAATACCGTGTTTTTGGTGTATGTGGAAGAGTTGTCTTACCGGGAAGCAGCTGAAGTGCTAAATGTGCCTGTCGGCACGGTGATGAGCCGCCTTTCTACTGCACGCCTTACCCTCGCTCAGGACAACTCACTCCAGCCAGACTCGCCGCAAATCAAAGGAGAGAAATCATGAGCCTACCGCTGGGTTCGGACGAAATGCTGGTGGCGTATCTGGATAATGAGCTCAGTGATGCGCAGCGCAAAGATCTGGAAAAACGGCTGATTGAGGACGAGGCTCTTACTCAGCGCCTGGCTTTACTGGAACGCAGTAATCTGCCTTTTAAAACGGCTTTTGAACCGCTACTGGAGATGGCCCCGGCTAAGCGCTTACAACAGCGCCTCCCTCCTGAAATTCGCAAAACCTCAGGGGTTTCGCGACGGCATTTGATTGCAGCCGCGGTCGGTTTCCTGGCACTTGGCGTGGTGGGCGATCGAGTGATTATTCATTTAACGCAACCCGAAGATAACTGGCGCGAATTAGTTGCGCAGTATATGGCGCTTTATACGCCGGAAACACTGGCGGAAACGCCATCAAACCAGGCTATGGATGCGCAATTGCAGACAACGGGCGAGCAGCTAGGCCTCGTTCTTTCCTCTTCGAGTCTGTCGCTACCAGGTGCTGTATTAAAAAACGCACGAATGCTGGCATATGATAACCAGAAAATTGCGCAAATTACCTGGCTTGATGTAGTGCACGGCCCTATGGCGTTATGCATTACAAAAAATTCAGGCCGCGGGATGCAAAAGATGAACGAACAACGGCTCGGCATGAATATTGTTTATTGGGCAAGTGCGAACCACCAGTTTATGGTGATTGGGCATGGTTCTGAGGAACAAGTCAGTCAAGTCGCCGAGCGGCTACAAAGTACAATCGGAGCTTAGTTCAGGCAGGCAGCAACTTTGCTTGCCCACAGGCAAAAATTGCAAAGTGCACGCTTAGACCGTCCAGTCTTCGACACGCAAACGCGCCACCATAGTAAACGCACGATCGCTGGTGATAATCGTCGCGTTTCGGCTAAGGGCATGCGCGGCAATTAACTGATCAAGGTGGCCCATGACTTGGCCTTTTTGTTCCATTGCCGCGCGGAGCTGACCGTAGCATTTTGCGGCTTCACTATCCCAGGCGTATACGGTGACTGTTTCCAGAAAACCCTGCACTGCAGCAGTTAAGGCTTTGCTCTTGCGCTTAGCAACGCCATACAACAACTCAGCTTCCGTGATACTCGATATACAGATTTCTAAAGGACGCATTTGGGCAAGCTTTTCCAGCACCTTTGGGTGCTGGCGGAAAAGATAGCTCACCGTGTTGGTATCGAGCATATACATGGTCAGTCCATCCCTGCGAAAGGATCTCGGTCTGCAGTACCCTGGTTACGTTCTTGCTCGTCAAGGAAGTTACCCGGCACTTTTGCTTTTTTCAATAAAGCAAAAACGTTGTCCCATCCTTCTGGTTTAGCTGGTGTTTTTGAAAGAATCACGTTCCCGTCCTTGTCTTTGCGGATATACACCCTGTCGGTATCAAACTCAAATTCCACCGGTAACCTCACCGCCTGGTTTCTGCCGTTTTTAAAAAGCTTTGCGACGCGTTCCATGGGATCTCCTGACACTCATCGGCCTATGCCATAGCATATGCCAATGGAACACATCAAACAAGCTCACTTCTTGTTCGTTTAACGTCTGTGCCGGCAAATCTATCCTGGATGGGTGAACTTAGGTTGGCTTTATTTCAACCAATGAATGGTTTTGCGAGAAGCTTTCAGGATTATGAAAAAACGATGGGATATTGCAGTGAATAATGAGACTGATGACAAACCTTTCCCCAGGCCCGATTAGCGAAACAACATCCGAAACCATCGGCATAAACGGTGGATGTCGCTTGCGCTAATCCACCTTACACCATCTTTTTACTGCACCAGCGCAGTCAGCTTGCCAAATACGCCTGCGCCATCGGCATCACGCCTGATTTGCACCACATCCTCAAGCTTGTCGATCTGGCTAATCATCTGCTCAAGGCGCTGGTCGTCTGCCACTTGTAGCCAGATTCGGCTCTGATCACCCTGTGGGAGAGGAAGGCAGAGAATGCCTTCAACATTGAACGCACGGCGGGCAAACAGGCCACAAATATGAGACATCACGCCCGGATGGTTACGCACCGTAAGTTCCAGAATAACGGTTAGTTGTTGCATCGCTTACTCTCCAATCATCTCAATATTGGCAGCGCCTGGCGGCACCATCGGGAATACTTTTTCGCTGGCATCAATACGCACGTGGATCAGACATGGGCCTGGTCGTGAAATTGCGTCTTGCAATGCCTGTTGCGGGTTTTCTGCGGCGTTTAAATCGCACGTTGCGAGGCCAAAACCTTCGGCAATTTTCAGGAAGTTTGTCTGCCCTGAATAGGTCGCGGCAAAAACATTTTGTTGATAGAACAATGTTTGTTGTTGATGCACCAGCCCCAAAGCCTGGTTGTTGAGCAAAATAATTTTTACATCCAGATTGTGTTCAGCAGCAGTCGCCATCTCCTGAATATTCATCATGATGCTGCCGTCGCCAGTGAAGCACAGCACTTTGCGATTCGGTTCAGCTAATGCCGCACCTACCGCTGCTGGTAGGCCAAAGCCCATGGTTCCCAGGCCGCCAGAAGTCAGCCACTGGCGCGGACGGTTCAGCGGATACGCTTGCGCCACCCACATTTGGTGTTGGCCTACGTCAGTGGTGATAACGGCTTCATCATCCACACAGGCGGCCGCCGCGTTAATCAGGCCGTATGGCGTCAACGGGTTATCTGCACCAGGCATATTGAACGGGAATTCATGCTGCAAACCGGCTACTTGTTGCAGCCATGCCTCACGTGGTTTCGCGTCGATTTTTGGCAGTAATTGTTCAAGCACTTCACCCACGTCGGCGCGAATGGCAACATGAGCTTGTTTAATTTTACCCAGCTCAGCGCGGTCGATATCAACATGAATGATTTTCGCGTTCGGGCAGAACTCTTCGGTTTTACCAATCGCGCGGTCATCAAAACGTGCGCCCAGCACAATCAGCAAATCCGCTTCCTGCAAAATGTAGTTGGTGCTACGCGCACCGTGCATACCCAACATGCCCAACGATAACGGGTGTTTAGCAGGAACGGTGCCGAGAGCCATTAACGTCATGGTGGTGGGCAAGTTAGCTTTTTCGGCCAATGCTCGCGCATCAGCATGGGCATTAATCACCCCGCCGCCAAGATACAGCACCGGGCGCTGCGCCTGGTTAATCATCGCGGCAGCATCGGCAATTTGTTGGGCTTCAAATTGTGGTGCAGGAGTATGTGCGGAAACAGACGGCAACTCGTTGATGTCGATTTCTGCGGTCTGCACATCTTTTGGAATATCAATCCACACCGGACCAGGGCGGCCAGATTCAGCAATGCGAAACGCGTCGCAAATTACCTGTGGCAGTTCCGTAATATCGCGAACCAGATAGTTGTGTTTGGTGATAGGAATGGAGATGCCGTATGTGTCGACTTCCTGGAATGCGTCGGTGCCAATCATCGATTTCGGCACCTGCCCGGTGATACACACCAGCGGGATGGAATCGAGTCGCGCATCGGCAATTGCTGTGACCAGGTTTGTGGCACCAGGGCCGCTACAGGCGATGCATACCGCCGCTTTGCCCTGCGTTCGTGCCATGCCCTGCGCCATAAAGCCCGCGCCTTGTTCGTGGCGCGCCAGAATGTGGCGGATTTTTTGGCTTTGACTGAGTGCGTTGTAGAGCGGCAGAACGGTGCCACCGGGTATACCGCTAACGGTGGTGATGCCATGATGTTCAAGCATTTGCACAATTAATTGTGCACCCGTAATACGGTTTGCTTGCGGTGGGTTTTCCGAAATTGCCATTGCTCCAGTCCTTCTTCTTATGCCGTTTCGCTTTTGGCCGGGGGACTAAAACAAGAAACCCCGCCCGGTTTGCGCCGGCGGGGTTTTGGAATCGATGTGTTGATTCAGACCCTACGGCGCATTGCCGACGACGACCACCACCACACGCACGACGACCACCGCGGCTGGTAGCGCGGTTAGTAGTAGGGCTGATGTGTGCAGGTTAGTTGTCATTTGGGTCCTGAATGTGTTGTGTGTTTTTAACAGCGAATTTCATACAAACATACTGCTTCGTTTCGCACAACAGCTTTATTCGCCATGGATGAAAATCGTGCGTGAGATCACATCCGCGTTTCAGCGTTTAAATGGTTGTTGCAGCAAACTCCTGACGCAGCTCATCAATCGGCAGGTAACGCCCGATAATCACTAAGCGCGAAACGCGTGACTCGGACGGGTGCCACATCGAGCCATAATCAAAACCCACCACTTTATGCACACCCTGCACAATCAAGCGCTGCGGATGATCGGCAATCGCCAGTACACCTTTATAACGCAGCATGTCGTTGCCAAAACGCGCGATGCAGCTTTCCATAAATGCGCCGATTTTTTTCACATCCAGCATTCCGGCATCAAAAACATGCGCCTGAATGGCATCATCCCAGGAGCGTTTGGCCGGCATTTTACGGAACGGCTGGAAACGATCGGGGTGGCTGGTATCAGCACGAATCACATGGAACCCTGCGGCCACGTCGATGTTATCGGTGAGTTCAAAAGCGTTAAGATCAAGCCAAAACTCTTCCGGACACTCACCGTTTACGATCTCAAATAGATCCGCTTTGTTATTGATCCGATTAATCCGATCGAGCGCCAGCTGTTTTGTCTCTTCATCAACACGATCCGCTTTAGTCAGCAAAATACGATCGGCAAAGCCAAGCTGTGACGCCGCAACCGCATGCTCATCAAGCTGGCGTGAGATATGTTCGGCATCAGCAAGTGCGATAACCGCATCCAGGCGCAGCGCTTCACGCAGGTGTTCATCGACAAAGAAGGTCTGGACGATAGGTGCTGGGTCCGCAAGGCCCGTAGTTTCAACAATCAGACGCTCAAATTTCAGCGTTCCGGCAGCACGCTTTTCCAGCATTTCTCTTAATGCTGCGGTGAATTCCCCGCGCACGCTGCAACAGACACAACCATTGCTCAATTCCACAACGTTGACGTTTTCACCGCCTCTGAGCAATGCGCCGTCAATGTTTACTGCGCCAAATTCGTTTTCAAGAATAGCGACGGGGGCGTTGTCGCAATGGGCGAGAAAATAGTTGAGAAGTGTGGTTTTCCCGGAGCCGAGAAAACCCGTTAACAGGGTGACAGATACCGCTTGATTCATGTCAAATTCCTTCGTTTAGCAGCAGCGAGCGCCGCCTTTTCCGCCGTAGCGCGCATCCTGACGCTCACGGAAAAACTCTTCATATGTCATCGGCGTCTGCTCCGGATGGGTCAGACGAATGTGTTGCACGTAGTTGTCGTAATCAGGGACGCCAACCATCAGTTTAGCGGCCTGGCCGAGATATTTTCCAGCTTTAGCGAGTGTGTCGAACATGGTAGCTCCGGGCGTAAAATCCATCTCCCCTTACGGGGAGATGGATGAATGGCTTAGTGCGCACTTTTCGCCTGCGCAACAATCTGCTCAACATCTTCAGGCATCTTCTGGTAAGGCGTTTCCTTCGCCGTTGGCGTGTCCGATCTCAGCGCCTGGCGCGCGGTTTTAATCGCAAACAGACCAATCACCACCACAACCACCATAAAGAAGATGGTCAGCCCAGCATCCAGACGGTTGTTAAACACCAGTTGGGTAAGCTGAGACTGAGTGTATTGCGCGGGAATATTGCCGCTGTCTATCATTGCCTGGAACTTGTTAGCGATAGCCAGGAAGCCCACTTTCGGGTTGTCGCTGAACGCTTTTTGCCAACCAGCAGTCAGCGTACAGAACAGCAGCCAGGCCGTTGGCACCAGCGCCACCCAGGCGTATTTCTGTTTCTTCATCTTAAACAGCACGACCGCACACAGCATCAGCGCCATACCCGCCAGCATCTGGTTAGCAATACCAAACAGAGGCCACAGGGTGTTAATACCGCCAAGGGGGTCAACAACGCCCTGATGCAGGAAATAACCCCATGCCAGCACGCAAAGTGCCGTCGCCAGTAAGTTCGCAGGCAACGAATCTGTACGCTTGAGGCTTGGGGAGATTACGCCCAACAAGTCTTGCAGCATAAAGCGCGCCGCGCGTGTACCGGCGTCGACCGCAGTCAAAATGAACAGTGCTTCAAACAGGATAGCGAAGTGATACCAGAACGACACATCCATCAAGCCGCCCAACGCGCCATGCAGAATATACGCCATACCAACCGCAAGCGTTGGTGCACCGCCTGCACGGGAAATGATGCTTTGCTCGCCCACTTCATTGGCAATGTTGGTTAAGGTGTCTGGAGTGATATGGAAGCCCCAGCTACTGACAACACTTGCCGCAGAGGTGACGACATCCACCGTCCCTGCCGGAGCCAGCACCGCCATCGGGCTGTTCATTGCGAAGTAGACGCCTGGGTCGATAACACAGGCCGCCACCAGCGCCATAATCGCCACAAACGATTCCATCAACATGCCACCGTAACCGATGAAGCAAGCCTGGTTTTCGTTAGCCAGCATTTTCGGCGTGGTGCCAGAGGCAATCAGCGCGTGGAAGCCTGAAACTGCACCGCATGCAATGGTGATAAACAAGAACGGGAACAGGTCACCAGTCCAGACCGGGCCAGTACCGTCAATGAATTTTGTTAGTGATGGCATTTGCAGCGTTGGGCGCATAATCAAGATGCCAATCGCCAGCCCAATAATGGTGCCGATTTTCAGGAAGGTTGAGAGGTAATCACGCGGTGCCAGCAGCAGCCAAACTGGCAGAACTGCTGCGACAAAACCATAACCCACCAACATCCAGGTCAGTTGCACACCAGTAAAGTCGAAGTACGGTGCCCAGATTGGGCTTTCGGCAACCCAACCGCCAGAAATAATGGCAAATATCAGCATCACCAGGCCGATAACTGACACTTCACCAATGCGGCCAGGGCGCAGGTAGCGGATATAGACACCCATAAACAACGCCAGCGGAATGGTGAACGCCACGGTGTAGGTGCCCCACGGGCTATGGGTCAGCGCTTTCACCACAATCATCGCCAGCACCGCGAGGATGATAACCATGATCATAAAGCAGGCCACTAGCGCGATCACACCCGCCGTGTTGCCCATCTCTTCTTTCACCAGTTCGCCCAGTGAACGCCCGTCACGACGGGTTGAGACAAACAGCACCATAAAATCTTGTACTGCACCGGCTAACACCACACCAGCCAGAAGCCAGAGCATACCAGGCAAGTAACCCATTTGCGCGGCAAGCACCGGCCCGACAAGCGGTCCCGCACCAGCAATCGCAGCAAAGTGGTGACCGAACAACACTTTCTTGTCGGTAGGTACGTAGTCAAGCCCGTCGTTATGGCGCACAGCTGGCGTCATACGAGTGGCATCAACAGTTAACACCCGTTTAGCGATAAACAGGCCGTAGTAACGATAAGCGATGAGGTAAACGCAGATTGAGGCAACTACAATCCACAATGCGTTTATCTGTTCGCCACGATTGAGTGCGATGTAGCCGAGCGCGAATGCACCTATCAGTGCAAGCACAGCCCATATGAGGTGTTTCCCTGGATTATTCATATTGTTTTCCATGTGTAGAGCCAGAGGTAGAGGCAGACGGTATTACCGTTTTGTTCTAGAACAAGCACATGGATTTAACAACATTGAAACATTGGAATACAGTGGTTTGACCAGGTCTTTACATCAGCTTGTTAAGGAGATCACGATGTGGGGGGATCCGCTGTCCCAGCAGGGAGTTATTGGATATAACAAGCCGGAGGTTTTCCGTTCACCCGAACGTTATTCGATCCCATAGATATCGGTGAACGGTGAACGGAACAATCACAACCCTGACAATGTATGCGGCTGAATCCACCATAAACGTTCACCCCAACGTCGCCGTCGTCAACCGACTCGTACAGCACCTTTTCCCGCGAGCATCAAAAATCGTAATTTCCCACACCTGGGAAGACCGTCCTAAATGCAGCGGTTTGCATACTCCACGCACCGTTCCTGATGCCACCGCGCGATGATGGCTGGCGTTTATCTCCGTTCCCACCACGCACTGCCCTTCGCTCGTCGTCAGAAATCCAGCCATAGACCCCAGCGTTTCTGCCAGCACCACAGACGCGCCGCCATGTAGCAAACCAAATGGCTGTTGGGTGCGGTGATCAACAGGCATTTGCGCTTCCAGACTTTCGTCATCCATGCGTGTGTAAACAATACCGAGATGCTCAACCATCGTTCCGACGCTGGTTTTATTTAGCGCCTCGAGCGTAAGTTCCCTTTTCCAGATACTCATTCAGGCTCCAAGCGTTGCGCCGCCATCAATCACAATATCCTGCAACGTGATGTGGCTGGCGTGCGTTGAAGCGAGGAACAAAATCGTGCTGGCGATCTCCTGCGGGCAAGCGATTTTGCCCAGCGGAATACCCAGTTTGAACTGTTCCGGGAAGCCCTGAATACGCTGCTGTTCGGCATCTGGCGTTTTCCATAGCGTGCGTTGCATATCGGTATCCGTCGAACCCGGCGACACCACATTGCAGCGCACACCAAACGGAGCCAGTTCCAGGCCAACGGTTAGCGCGAGGCTTTTTAGCGCCGCTTTCGACGCACCATAAGCCGACATTCCTGTACGCGGCGTGTGTGCCGCATCGGATGCAACGGTGACAATCGCCCCGCTGCGCTGTTCGCGCATGCGTGGCATCACGGCGCGGAACATATTGAACGCGCCGCCGACGTTGACCGCAAATGTGTCCTGCCAGTCCTGCAACGCCAGGGCATCGGTTGCGCCCATGCGCAAAATTCCCGCTGCGTTCACCAACACATCCAGTTGCTGTTCGTCGCTAAGTATTCTTTGAGTCACGCGGCCCACCTGGTCTGCATCCGCCACGTTGACCACTTCGGTGGCGAACGGATAAATATCCAACGGGAACGCCAGATCAAAGCCGACAACCGTCGCACCCGCGTCGCTAAACGCCCGCGCGGTGTGGTAACCAATGCCTCTGCCTGCCCCCGTTACCCAAACTTGTTTGCCGCTAAAATCGATGTTCATGCCGCGACTTCCCGCGACAGCAGCACCCACCAGGCGTCAATCGTCGGGTTCTTCGCCAGCATCACGAAATCAATGTCGGCGTGGATTTTGCGCCAGCGTGCCGCCAGCGCCATCATGCGCACGGAATCAAGACCGTAATCAATCAGGTTTTCGTCATCTTCAGGGATATCAGATTCATCAAGCAGCGGCAGGACGATTTCACGCAGTTGCTGTTTGTTTTGCGGCGCGCTTTCCGGCAATAAATCGCGGGTCATCACCACGCGCCCGGAACGGCCTGCAGTGTATTTCAGCGCCATCATGTGCTCTTCGCGGCTGAAATCAGCCAGCGCGTCGGCCACCATAAAAGGTTTGATATCACGCATAAACGCGTCAGTTGCCGTAGTCATGCAGCCAATGTGCGCGTATACACCGCAGATAATGAGCTGGTTGCGTCCCGTTTCTTTTAAAGCTTGCTCCAGCGGCGAGCGGATAAACGCGCTGTACCGCCATTTGGTCAGCACCGTGTCGTGTTCGTCTGGCGCAAGTTCTGCCACCACTTTCTGGCGTTCAGGGTATTTGTTTAAGCCCGGCCCCCACATGTCGTTGAGCAGCGCACGGTCTTCATCGCTCTGGGCATTAGGCTGCGCGGTGTAGTAGACCGGAATATTGTGGCGCTTGCAGTAATCGCGCAGCGCGGCAATGTTGGCGATAACCTGCTGGATCATCGGGCAATTGTCGCCCCAGAAATCGATGAAATATTCCTGCATATCGTGAATCAGCAGTGCCGCACGCTCGGGCTCTAACGCCCAGCTCACTTTGTTTTCCGGGATGTCGGCAGCTGTCGGTAAGGTGTATGCGTTCAGTTTTGGAATAGCCATAAATTCTCCGTCAATCAGGAAGCCAGTTGCTTATCAGCAATCAACTGGCGCAAACGTTTTTTGTCCACTTTGCCCACCGCGGTTAGCGGCAGGTTCTCAACGATTTCAATACGATCCGGCAGCTTGAAGTCGGCAATACCTAACTCACGCAAATAACGGCGAATTTCCACCGGGCGGAACGGGCGGCTGCCGACGATAAACGCGCAGCTTTTCTCGCCCAATAAACTGTCTTCCATCGAAACCAATGCGGCATGCACGATCTCTTCGTGGCGCAGTAACAGGTTTTCGATCTCCTCGGCGGCGATCTTCTCCCCGCCACGGTTGATCTGATCTTTCTCGCGCCCCTGCACGGTGATGTAGCCGTCTTCGGCAATCGAAATCAGATCGCCCGAGCAGTAGAAACCGTTGGCATCAAAGGCGCTGGCGTTGTGCTCCGGGCTGCGGTAATAGCCACGGAAGGTGTATGGCCCACGCGTCATCAGGCGGCCGACTTCGCCGTGTGGTAACGGGTTTCCCTGCTCATCGGCCACCCAGACTTCGTCGTCCGGGCACATTGGTTTGCCCTGGGTTTTGAAGATGTGGTCGTTATCGTCGTCAAGGCGCGTGTAGTTCACCAGGCCTTCGGCCATGCCGAAAACTTGCTGTAACTGGCAGCCAATTTCAGCGGGAATGCGGGCGGCCAGCGCTTCGCTCAAACGTGCGCCGCCCACCTGCAACAACGCCAGCGACTCAAGGGATTTATTGCTGCCCCACTCGCCAATCGCTTGCAGCCACAGGCTGACGGCCGGCGGCACCAGCGCGGTGGCATTGATTTGGTGGCGTTCAATCAGCGGGAAACAGAGCGTGGCACTCGGGTCATTTGCCAACACCACGCGCCCGCCGCCATAAAACACGCCCAGCGAACCAGGCGAACTTAGCGCGTAGTTGTGTGCCGCCGGGATCGCGCACAGAAAGCGCGTGTTCGCATCAAAGCGGCAGATTTCTACGCTACGGCGAATGCTGTAGTAGTAGTCGTTATGAGTGCGAGGGATCAGTTTTGGCGTGCCGGTACTACCGCCAGAAAGCTGGAAAAAGGCCACTTCATCGGCCGCCGATGGCGAAGCGACAAAGTTGTCTTCCGCTTCGTTGATGAAGGCACTTAGCGAACGTTCACGATCGTTTTCATTGAGCAACACAGCCATGCGTAGCGATGCGTTTTGCTGGCACAGCGACTCGAGAAAATCATCATGAGCGAACAAACTGTGTTTGCGATCGGCAATCAGCACCACCGGCTCGATTTGCTTAGCGTAGGCTTCCATTTCGGTGCGCTGGTGGCTGAACAGCGCGTTAACCGGAGCCACGCCAATCTTCAGCAGTGCAAACAGTGTGATATAAAGTTCTGCCACGTTGCCAAGTTGAACCAGCGCGGTTTCACCACGGCTCAGGCCACGGCGCTGTAGTGCGCAGGCCAGCCGCGTAGCGGCCAGTTCGAGTTCGCGATAGCTGTAATGGCGCTCACCTTCGATTAACGCAATCGCGTCGTTTTTGGCCTGGCGGCTGAGAATATCGGTAAGAGGCAAGTCGGCCCAGTAACCTTTTTCGCGGTAGCGAGCGGCCAGTTCATCCGGCCAGCGAGTGAATTGAATCGCCATTTAATTAAGTCCAAATACGTTGAGCATGGTGGAAAGTTTGACGCCGGTTTCGCGCCATTCCGATTCAGGAGAGGAAGCAGGCACAATCCCTGCTCCAGCGAACAGGCGCACCTGGTTACCGCCCACGCGGGCGCAGCGAATAGTGACTACCCACTCGCCGTTACCTTCGGCGTCACACCAGCCGACGATGCCGCCAAACAGTTCGCGGTCGAACGGTTCCAGTTCGGCAATTAATTTTTGCGCCACATCGTGCGGGAAACCGCTCAACGCCGGGGTTGGGTGCAGCAGGCAGGCAAGCGAAAGCGCGTTGTGTTGATGGTCTTCAACCTGGCCGTAAATCGGGGTCGCGAGGTGCCATAAAGTTGGCGTGGTGATAAGTTCCGGCGTATCGGAAAGCGTTAAATGTTGGCTATGCGGCTGCAAAACATCGCGCATCGCCTGGGTCACGAGGCCGTGTTCGTGGCGGTCTTTGCTTGAGCGCAGCAGCTGCGCACCAATTTCGCTGTCGCGCTGGATATTGTTTGTATCGCGACGCGCCGAACCTGCCAGCGGCAAGGAGCTGAAATTCTTGCCCGATTTGCGTAGCAGCAATTCCGGGCTGGCACCCACCAGCGAGCTGCCATCGGCTAGCGGCACGTGGAAGTTGTAGCTGGTCGGGTTTTGGCTAATCAGGCGATTGAGCAAAGCATCGAGGTCAACGGGCGCATCCGTTTCAATATCAATCAGGCGCGAGAGCACCACTTTGTCGATGTCCGGCAGTGCTGTGGCGGCAGCGGCGTGAGCCACCATTTCCATAAATTTATCTTGTTCAGGGACAGCTTTACGCGCGGCAATGTTCAGCGGTTGGGCCGCACCACACTGGCTGGAATCAATCTGGCGTTGAGCACGTGAAAACGTCTGCCAGCTTTCAGGAATAAACAATGCTGATGGTTGGCGGGGATCGAAGGGGATTGCGCCTACGGCAACGGGCTTCTCGATACCGTGCTTTTTGGCGTTTTTGAACGCTTCACGCAACTGTTTTTGCAGCCCAGCATTGAGGTTTTCACCATCAAGTGCCGGGCAGTCGAGTCGAGTAAAGCAGCCGCTTGTCGAGAAACTTCGATAAGGCGACATAAAGAAAAAACTATCGGCACAAGAAGTTAGCTGTTTTTCTTGCGGCTGCCGGGCCAGTAACGTATCCATCCATCCTCCGTCAAAAAATGATAAAAGATATTAATAATAATTATCATTTGTATTTCGGAGTCGTAACCTAAAGAGAAACCGCCGCGCTGTCAACAAAGGCAAATTTATTTTAACAATTGTGCCGCTTGCACCCTGATGGCATAACAGTGAAAATGAGAAGCATTACCATAACTTTGCGCATAATTTCCTACAGGATGTCATTGAGTGAAAATCAGATTCTCCGCACTAATCCTTTTCTGCCTGAGCAGCTTTGCCCACGCCGCCGACTGGCCGCGCACCATCACCGACAGCCACGGTACGCACACGTTTGAGCAGGCACCGCAGCGTATTGTTTCAACCAGCGTGACGTTAACCGGCTCGCTGCTGGCCATTGATGCGCCCGTTATCGCAAGCGGTGCAACGACGCCTGGCAACCGAATGGGTGACGCGCAGGGTTTTCTGCGCCAGTGGGGAGATGTGGCTAAGGAGCGTAACGTTCAACGCTTATATATTGGCGAAGCCAGCGCCGAAGCCGTTGCCGCACAAATGCCGGATCTGATTTTGATTAGTGCAACCGGTGGTGATTCTGCCCTCGCCCTTTATGAGCAGCTCTCTGCCATCGCACCAACGCTTGTGATTAATTATGACGACAAGAGCTGGCAGCAATTACTGACTCAGCTTGGTGGCATCACCGGGCATGAGAAGCAAGCCGCCGGGCGAATTGCCAGTTTTGATAAGCATCTGAGCGAAGCAAAAATGCATATGACATTGCCACCGCAGCCGGTGACCGCGCTGGTTTATACCCCTGCCTCACATTCGGCGAACTTGTGGACGTCAGAATCTGCGCAAGGGAAATTGCTTCAGCAGCTTGGCTTCACGTTGTCGACGTTACCCGCGACAATTCAGGCCAGTAAGAGCATGGGGAAACGTCATGACATTGTGCAACTTGGTGGGGAAAACCTGGCCGCAGGTTTGAACGGTGAAAGTCTGTTCCTGTTTGCCAGCGATGAAAAAGATGCCACCGCGCTGGAAAACAACCCGCTGCTTTCGCATTTGCCTGCCGTGCAGCACAAGCAAGTTTATGCGCTGGGCACTGAAACTTTCCGTCTGGATTATTACAGTGCCACTCAGATTCTGGAGCGGATGAGTAAGCTGTTTGCCAGTAAGTAATGGATTGCATGTCGGATGTCGCTAACGCTAATCCGACCTACTGCTTTGAGGTGATTGCGTGGTTTTTCCATGTCGGATGTCACAGCGACATCCGACATGGTTCATGTTTTAAGCAGGAACGGTTTGCTGGTAACGTCGCAATTGCACCAGCACAATCGCCAGCACAACCCCGCATATCGTCAGCGCAAAACCACCCGAGCTTGCAGCCGCAACAGGCGTCATAGCAACGGTCATTCCGCCCAAAATCGCAGCACCAATCGCATCACCCGTCACGTTCTGCGCAGTCCACAGGCCGTTGATACGCCCTAACATCCCGTCCGGGGTAAGCGTCTGAATTAGCGTGTATTGCAACAAAGAGCTAATCGCACTGAGATAACCAAACAGCGCAAGGCACGCCAGCCCAAGCCCCCAAACCGGCATCAGGCTGAAAATGCCAATCGAGATAAACGACACAATACCCGTTCCCAGCATGATCATGCCCGGACTCGCGTGATGGGCAATACGCCCGCTGGTCAACGCGCCAATGGCGGCTCCCAGTGGTACGGCGGCATACATCAGGCCGATTTGCGCCGCACTCATTTGCCAGTGCCCGGCGAGCGCCGGATATAACACGCGCACCGCACTCGCCATCGTGAGCAACGCGCCGACTAACGCAATGCCGCCGATAATCGGGTGGCCAACCAGAAAACGTAAACCATTCCACAGTGACAGCAGCGGGTTTTCACGCGCTTGTGGTGGCGGTGCCAGTTTCGGCAAACTCAGCAACGGCAGCAAAGTGATAAAGGTGCCGACGGAAGCCAGCGCGTAGTTCCACACCACGCCGCCCGACGCCAGCAGCAGCCCGCCGATCATCGGTGAAATCACCGAGCCCAGGCGCACTGTGAGCATGGTAATCGCACTTGCCTGCATCAGGTTTTCACGCCCCACCAGCGCAGGTGTTGCGGCTAAAAGCGCAGTCACACCGAGCGCACCAAAGAACCCATCCCACACGCCAAGCAGGTAAATCGCCGCCAGCGATGGTTCAGGTAATGCGGCGTTAATCGTCAGGCCAATAAAGCCGACGCCGCAGGTAGAACGGGCCAGAAGAATCAGGCGGCGGCGCTCGTGGCGGTCTGCCAGCACACCCCCCATCATCAAACCGATAAACATCGCCGAACCGGTTAGCGTCACCGCAAGACCGACCTGCAAAGAAGAACCCGTCAGGGTCTGAATTTGTACCGGCACCGCAACGCCCAACAACCCCAACGAAACAATGGAGATAAAACGGGCGAGGAAGACCGCACGAAAAGCGGGATGAGTCTTGAGTAAACTGAGATTAAGCAGCAAAGAATTGCGGTTCATTACATGGCCTTAAAGCGAATTTTTCTTTCCGGGTACGAGGCGGCTCATGCTAACATAAACAAATAAGAGTGATAATGATAATAACTATCATTTAATTTTACATGATTTTTGTAGGGCTACGAAGTGAAGGATATACAACGTATGTCACGCTGGTTCATCCTGCTGAGTTTGCTGTTTTTACTCGTTTTAATGGCAATACTCAGTTTGTTATTAGGTGCCAAATCCCTCCCTGCCGAAGTGGTTATCGATGCACTTAGCAGCCAATGCCAAAGTGCAGATTGCACTATCGTGCTCGACGCTCGCCTCCCCCGCACGCTCGCCGGTATTCTTGCGGGCGGCGCGCTGGGCCTTGCCGGTGCGTTGATGCAAACCCTGACCCGAAACCCACTGGCTGACCCCGGTCTGCTTGGCGTTAATGCCGGAGCAAGTTTTGCCATTGTGTTGGGTGCGGCCGTCTGGAGTCTGACCTCTCCTCTGGCGCTCCTTGGGCTTGCCTTTTCAGGCGCGCTGTTTGCTGCCCTGGTGGTGGCATTTACCGGTAGTCAGGGTGGCGGCCAACTCAGCCCGGTGCGCTTAACGCTGGCAGGTGTTGCACTCGGTGCGGTGCTCGAAGGTTTAAGCAATGGCATCGCGCTACTTAACCCGGTGGTCTATGACCAGCTAC
This sequence comes from Buttiauxella gaviniae ATCC 51604, assembly GCF_001654835.1. Classification (GTDB taxonomy): domain Bacteria; phylum Pseudomonadota; class Gammaproteobacteria; order Enterobacterales; family Enterobacteriaceae; genus Buttiauxella; species Buttiauxella gaviniae. Next base: position 48,218 of record NZ_LXEP01000031.1, on the reverse strand, counting down.
GTTTCTGGCAGGCCGGTTCACTCGATATCCGTACGCTCTCAACGTTGAAAGTCATTGTCTTGCCCGTGCTGGCTGGCGGTGCGATTGCGCTGCTTATCAGTCGTTCGCTAAACAGCCTGAGCATGGGCACCGACACTGCAACTGCACTTGGCAGCAAAGTGGCACGCACTCAGTTGCTCGGTTTAATCGCCATCACTTTATTGTGTGGCAGCGCGACCGCCGCTGTCGGACCAATTGCTTTTATTGGCCTGATGATGCCGCATCTGGCACGTTGGCTGGTGGGCGCTGACCACCGATGGTCGCTTCCCGTCACCTTGATTGCCACACCGGTGCTATTGCTGTTCGCCGATATTGTTGGCCGCATGCTGGTTCCTGGCGAATTACGTGTTTCAGTGGTGAGCGCATTTATTGGCGCACCGATGCTCATTTACTTAGTCCGCCGCCAGCGTAAAGGAGCAGGAATTTGAACCGCCTCTCCCCTCGCCTGTTAATCAGCAGCCTGATGCTATTAATGCTCAGTATTATTCTCGGATTGTGGAGTCTGGGGAGTGGCGTTTTGCCACTATCAGTCAACCAGGTGATTGACGCACTACTCGGCTCCGCACCACGCAATATCTCACTGGTCGTCGTTGAATGGCGTTTACCACGCGTTGTCATGGCGCTGCTGATTGGTGCAGCGCTGGGCGTGAGTGGTGCCATCTTCCAGTCACTGATGCGCAACCCGCTCGGCAGTCCGGACGTGATGGGTTTTAATACCGGGGCGTGGAGTGGTGTTCTGGTCGCCATGGTGCTGTTCGGCCAGCACCAGACTGCAATTGCTACCTCCGCCATGGCTGGTGGCATTATTACTGCGCTGGTGGTCTGGCTGCTCGCGTGGCGAAACGGCATTGAAACTTTCCGTTTGATAATCATCGGTATTGGCGTGCGAGCCATGCTGGTGGCGTTCAATACCTGGCTATTGCTGCATGCCTCGCTTGAAACCGCTATTTCCGCAGGGCTGTGGAATGCGGGTTCCCTGAACGGTTTAACCTGGGGGAAATTATTCCCGGCAGCACCGTTAATGTTGCTGGCATTAGTGGCTGGCGCATTGTTAGTGCGGCGCATGCGTTTGCTGGAAATGGGCGATGACAGCGCCTGCGCGCTCGGTGTTTCCGTGGAGCGATCTCGCCTGCTGTTGATGCTAACGGGGGTTATCCTCACCGCCGCCGCAACGGCACTCGCCGGGCCGATTTCGTTTGTCGCACTTGTCGCACCACATATCGCCCGCCGTTTGAGCGGCACTTCACGCTGGGGTTTGCTGCAATCTGCATTATGCGGCGCAACGCTGTTGCTCGCAGCAGACCTGTGCGCTCAACATCTGTTTATGCCGTATCAATTACCGGTCGGCGTCGTCACCGTAAGTCTCGGCGGTATTTATCTTATTGCGTTGTTGATTCAGGAGTCCCGTAAGAAATGAGCCAGATTTCCACTCCATCGCGCCTGCAAGGCGAAAAATTACGGCTTGGATATGGCAATCATGTGGTGGCCGACGGCCTGACCGTTGCCATTCCTGACGGGAAATTTACCGCGATTATCGGCCCTAACGGCTGCGGGAAATCCACGCTGCTGCGCACGTTAAGCCGCCTGATGAAACCGATGCACGGCCAGGTGTGGCTCGACGGCAATGAAATCCACCGTTTTGCCACCAAAGAAGTGGCGCGGCGTGTGGGTTTGCTGGCACAAAATTCCACAGCTCCGGGGGATATTAGTGTGGCGGAACTGGTGGCTCGCGGCCGTTACCCGCACCAGCCGATGTTTTCGCGCTGGCGCGAAGAAGACAGCCAAGCGGTCGAGCGGGCATTAAAAGCGACAAACATTGAAGATTTGGCCGATCAGCCGGTGGATACGCTTTCTGGCGGCCAGCGGCAACGAGCCTGGATTGCGATGGTGCTGGCGCAGGAAACCTCCATTTTACTGCTTGATGAGCCGACCACCTGGCTTGATATAAGCCACCAGATTGATTTGCTGGAATTGCTGCGCGACCTCAACCAAAAACAAGGTTACACGCTTGCCGCCGTGCTGCACGATTTGAACCAGGCCTGCCGTTACGCCACGCATTTAATCGCCTTGCGGGACGGCAAGATTATCGCCGAAGGGGCACCGACCGAGATTGTCACCCCTGAACTTATCGAAGCGATTTACGGCCTGCGCTGCATGATTATTGAAGATCCGGTGGCGCATACGCCGCTGGTGGTGCCGCTCGGACGGACGTGAAGTATCGGTGGATGTCGCTTACGCTAATCCCCCCTACAAAACCTGCTCATCCGTAGGTCGGATTAGCGCAGCGACATCCGACATTCTTCAACAACGTCGGAAGACAAAAAATCGTGCCGCCGCATTTGTTTAATCCAACGCTAACACTCGCTGCAATACCGGCCCAATTTCCTCGAAAGCATGGGGGGATATGATATCGACATGGGCGCAATCGAGGCGGAACACATCAAGCTCACCCACCCACGGAGCCCAGGTTTGCTGCGGGTCCATTCCTTCTGGCAACGTCCGTTCGGCAACAAACAATGTGGCTTTACCCGCAAACGGCACACTTTGCGCCGTGGTCAGCAGGCGCACCGCATCACCATAGTTCCCTTCGATAGCCTCGAACAAAGCACCTGAGGCTTGCCCCTGCTGTGCGGCGACAAAAGCCTCACGTTCGCGGTTGATTTCATCAAGCACCGCCGGGTCGAGTTCGTTGGCACCTTTTTCAGCCCAGTTTTGCGTTTCCGGTGGCCAGGTATCTAACAGTCCTAAGAACGCCACCTTTTCACCCGCCGCTTCAAGACGCGCTGCAATACCTTGCGCGAGCGTACCGCCTAACGAATATCCCATCAGGTAATACGGGCCATGCGGCTGAAGTTCACGCAGGGTTTGCAGATGCATTTCACAAACCGGCGCCAGGTTTTCAGCTTGCTGCATTGGGCCATTCGGGCGCGGGGACTGAATGCCGGTTATCGACCAGCGTGGGTCGAGATAGCGCTGCAACACGCTAAATTGCCAGGCAAAGCCAGACGCCGGGTGGAAGCAATAAAGCGTTGGTCCGGTGCTTTTACGCAGCGGCAGCACGGCTTCAAACCCTGCCCGATTCGCTTCTTCTTCGTCGCAATCATGCGCCAAAATTTCAGCAAGCTGGCCGACTGTCGACGCCACCATCACTTGCCCCACGGTTACTGGCCTTTCAAGCGTACGGCGAAGTTGAGCCGCGAGGCGCATAGCCAATAGTGAATGGCCGCCGAGGGCAAAGAAATCGTCGTCTATGGAGTGAATTTCGCAGCCCAGCAAATGGGCAAAAGCGTCAGCAATGGTGATTTCTAAAGAAGATTCCGGTGCGCGCCCTGAGCCACGTAACGCCAGTTCCGGCAACGGCAGCGCTTTTCTGTCCAGTTTGCCGTTCGCGCTCAATGGGAAATCATCAAGCTGAATAAGCGCGACCGGCACCATATGCGCCGGGAGCACGTCGCTCAATTGTTCAAGCAGAGTGTCGACTGGCAAAACCTCGCCTGAGGCCGAGACCAGATAGCCCACCAGTTGGCGGGCATCGCCACCGCTTGCGGCCTCTTTATTGAGCACGCAAGCATGCGTGACTGCCTGAACCACACCCGGCAGCGCCTGCAAAGCGCGGTCGATGTCACCCAGTTCGATGCGCTGGCCACGAATTTTAAGTTGATCGTCACTGCGCCCAAGGTATTCCACCGCGCCATTATCAAGCCAGCGAGCCACATCGCCCGTGCGATACATACGCTCGCCCGCAACAAAAGGATCGGCAACAAAGCGACTGGCGGTAAGATCCGGGCGGGATAAATAGCCCTGCGCCAGTTGGATCCCGGTAAGGTAAAGATCACCAGCAACACCCGGTGGAACCGGGCGCATTGCCGAGTCCAGAATTCGCAGCCCGGTATTCCACACCGGCCAGCCAATTGGCACGCTGCTGCCAGAGACTTGCGCTAACTCGTCACCAAATGCCGGATACCAGCTCACATCAACGGCGGCTTCCGTTGGCCCGTAAAGGTTGTGCAGCGGCGCATGGGTGAGCTGCTCCCACTGGCGGCAAAGTTCGGTCGGCAGCGCTTCGCCGCTACAGAATACGCGTTTCAGACTGGCGCATTTCGCCACTGCGTCGGCATCGTTTAAAGCAGCAACAAACGCCGCTAACATCGACGGCACAAAGTGCGTGGTCGTCACCCGGTAGCGGGAAAATAACTGCTGCAACGCTTCCGGGTCACGGTGTGCTTCTGGCGGAGTCATCACCAGTTGAGCACCCACAATATACGGCCAGAAGAATTCCCAAACCGACACATCAAAACTGCATGGCGTTTTCTGCAAAACTACATCATCGCCATTTAACGGATAGTGGTTTTGCATCCACAACAGCCGGTTCACGATGGCCTGCTGCCCGACCATTACCCCTTTCGGGCGGCCGGTTGAGCCTGATGTGAAAATCACATAAGCGGTATGTGCAGGGCGTGAGAGATTGTGAGTCTGCGGCGGCGCAAGCGTTGCCAGCACGTTTTGATAGCAGAAAGTTTGCAGGCCATGAACAGCACTAAAACGTGGCAACTGCTCTTGAGAAGTGAGCAATAAACGTGGCCCGGCATCTTCAAGCATCATATGAAGGCGCTCATCGGGATAGCCGGTATCCAGCGGAAGCCAGGCCGCACCGACTTCAACAATCGCTTGCAGCGCCAGGGATAAAAAGACCGAACGAGGGAGTGCCACGGCAACCACATCACCCGGTTTTACGCCGCGTAACAGCAGCTCACTCGCCAATGCCCGAACCTGTTCACGCATCTCGCGATAACTGAACTGGTGATTTTCATCCGCCAGCGCCCGGGCATCCGGTGTGCGCTCCGCTTGCTTCGCAATAAGCTCGCTTAACGTTGTCGCCGGGACTGGAGTTTGCGTGGCATTCACGCTTTCCAGCAGCGAGATTTCGGATTCATGCAACAACTGGGCATCGGCGCATCGTAATGCGGGATTGGCCGCAAACTGGCGCAACAAAAGTGGCAAGCGCGCAATATGCTGCTGCAAAGTTTTTGCATCATAACGCTCGGAATTTGCCAGCATTTCAAGGGAGAAGTCGCCTTGTTCACTGATATACAGCGCAATTTCTAAATCACGTACCGGGCCGGAGGCCAGTTGATGTGTAATGCCTTCGATACCGTTGAAATCCAGACGGTAATCGAACATTTTCAGATTCAGCACCGGGCCGAATAATGGCTCTGAACTTGCGGCCTGCCCCAAATCACGCTGGATTTGCTCGGCATCGTAGCGCTGATAACGGCGCATACCTTTCAGCTCTTTAGCCAGGTTTGCCGCCAGATCCACGAGGGTGAAGCCGGGTTCGATACGCACACCAAACGGCAGCACATTCAGCACCGGGCCAGTGGCACAAAGTGCCGCGGAACCCATGCGGCGCATAAAGATAAAACCAGCGGAATACTCATTGCTGCCACTTAAACGCCCGAGCCACAACGCCACCAGCCCTAATGCCATATCAGCGGGCGTCAGGTTGTGAAGCCGTGCGTGTTCAACCAGACACTGAAAATCTGCACGGCCAAAACTCAGCGACTGACGGATAAGTTGTGTGGTGGAACCATGGCTGGTGAGCGGTTGTGTTGAAAGCGTGGCGGGTGGCGGCAGTTGTTTGGCTTTCTCAGCCCAGAACGTCGCATCGCGTTTCCACGCGTCGCTTTCGCGGTATTTTTGGTACTCGGCAACCACGTCGCTAAATGGTGTAAACGGCGAGGGTTCTGGCGATTCGCATTGGCAAAGTGCACTATAAATATTGGCAATTCGGCGGGTAATGGCGGTGAAACTGAAGCCATCAACCACTAAATGGTGAAAACGTTGATACCAGAACCAGCGTGTGTCGCTGATACGCAGCAACTGGTGGTGGTAGAGCGGTTTGCCGCTGGAAATGCGCAAATCCCCGTCGAGATCGTCGCGCATCATCGCTTGTGCGGTGGTGTTAGGATCGATTTCGTTGCGCAGATCAACACAACAAGGAGCAACAAACGACGCGTTGGGCTCTATCCACTGGCGCGCTTCGCCGTCCACTTCGCTAAAGCTCATGCAAAGGGTATCGGCCTCTTTCATGCCTGCCACTATCGCCTGGCACAGTAACGCTTCGTTGAGTTCTCCATTTAGCTCAACATAGTGTGCCACGCTCCACATATTGGACTGTTGTGACAGCTGATCAGCCATCCAGATTCCAGGCTGTGCTGCCACAAGCGGCATGGTTTTGATCTGTTGTTCCAGTTCTTGCGTCATCATTACTTCACTCACCAATAACCTCTTCTTTTGCAAAGGAGGCGGGTTGAAGATTGCTCCAGTTGGCAAGCAGCCAGTGGTTACATTCATCATTTGATGCGGGTTCACAAACCACCTGCCAGCCATCGGGCAATGCACAATGTTCCGGCCATAAGCTGAACTGTTGCTGCGCATTTTCAAGGATGAAAAAACGGCTCTGCAATGAGTCGAAAGGGTTACTGAATTCCATAGTTAACTCCGCTCTTTAAGGCGCTTTCCAAAGCCAGGCGAGACCGTCCAAAAGACCGCCTCGCCAGCAAAGCGCATCGTGCCCACCATCAACCTGACGGTAGAAAACAGCTCGCTGTGTTTGTTGTAGTAAGGGGTAAATTCGTTGATTAACTTGATAAATGAGAGGTTCTCTGACCCCTGCCTCAAGATAGATACGCAGCGGTTTTCCACACGCAAGCCCATCTTCCAGTTGCCGTATCAATTGCCCGCCTTGCTGGTTGTTTTCACGACGTGGCCACCAGTAAGAACCGGACTGACTGAGCACGCAGCCAAATTGTTCCGGCCAATGGAGAGCAGCATAAAGCGAAGAAAGCCCACCAAAGCTTTGGCCGGCGACGACCGTGGTTTGCGGGGTTTCATTCCAGCTGGTGAGCGAGCGTAATTGCGGCAATAGCTCTTCCTGCACCGCCAGCCAAAACTGCGCATTACAGGGCAGTTCATCACTGCGCGTTGAATTGTCGATGACATCAATAAGCACGTAAACCGCGGGAGGCAATACTCCGTCATCGGTTTGAGCCTGGAGCGCAGACCACACCGGCATGCTTTCGGCCCAGAATTGCCCGTCGAGCAAAATTGCCAACGGGCGCTGCTCTGGCTGGACGTCACCGGTTGCAAAAATCCAGACGTTACGTTGATTTTTCAGGCGCGAACTTGTCCAGGTTATGCAACGTGCTGCGGCATACAGCGTGTCGGGTTGAGTCCAGCCCTCTTGTTTCGGCGCATGAGGGAGATGGAGTGCTGACATTGGATGCCCTCGCCCACCGAGCCAGCTTTCAGAATTTAGCGGGTCGGCAATCGCAAGTGGCAGCAGTTTTCGCCAACCTTCGCGCAGCGCCATGCGCTCCGGCACGATGCCTTCAAAAGCCTCTGCCGGGAAATCATCTTCGCTGTTTGTTGGAATGAGGCAATAACTGCCGCGCCATGTAGCAGTTAGCTGCGTTTGCCATTGCCAGACATCAGTTCCGGCAATGCGTTCTAGCGTTTGCGGACGCGAGCGTTGGTGGTGATCCGTTACGCCCGTGATGTAAATCCAGACTCGCTTTGTCGGTGACATTTGCTCGCAACCCTTAGGGTCACGCCACAAAAAAGTCACTTCACATAGACCATCATTTTCACAGGTAACGGCGGGTATCCCTTGCGCCTGTTTTTCCTGCCACCAGCTCTCACTTCCTGTCAGCAAATTCACCACTCGAACATAACCCCATGAAAGTATTGATAACGATCAATTAAGCTGAAATATATTGATAATACTATTGATAATTATTTGCATTTGCAATAGCGTATTTCCGCGCTTTGGGCTACCAGCTTACTGGTGCAAAAACAATTAATTGCCGGACTTGAACGCACGATTCCCTCATTTCGAGGCTGTTGCAGACAGTTTCGGTATCGCTTCGTAACATCCATGCTGCGCCCGATCCCTCTGGGAATGGAATGACACCGGGCCCAGCGGAAAAGCAGGCCGCCATAATGAATAAGAAAATTAACTATTCCCTCGCAATGCTAATCAATCTGGGAATCTACGGTGTTGCTGCACCTGTCTTTGCGGCAGAGCAAGCGGCACCAGCAACGGCTCAGACCGCTGCAGCCAACAATGACGACACGCAAAATCACGCTGATGAAGACACTCTGGTTGTTACCGCCGCCGCGCAAAATTTGCAGGCACCAGGCGTTTCAACCATCACCGCTGAAGAGCTGAAAAAACGCCCACCAGCGCGTGATATTTCTGAAATCGTCCGCACTATGCCAGGCGTTAACCTGACCGGTAACTCCACCAGTGGTCAACGTGGCAACGGCCGCCAGATTGATATTCGCGGTATGGGCCCGGAAAACACCCTGATTCTTATCGATGGCAAACCGGTCACCAGCCGCAACTCGGTACGACTTGGCTGGCGTGGCGAACGTGATACACGTGGTGATGCAAGCTGGGTACCACCTGAAATGGTCGAGCGTATCGAAGTCATTCGTGGCCCGGCCGCAGCGCGTTACGGTAACGGTGCGGCAGGCGGTGTAGTCAATATCATCACCAAAAAAGGTACCGGTGAATGGCATGGTACCTGGAACACCTATCTCAATGCCCCTGAGCACAAAGATGAAGGCTCCACTAAGCGCACCAACTTCAGCCTGAACGGCCCACTGGGTGGAGATTTCAGCTTCCGTCTGTACGGCAACCTCGATAAAACTCAGGCCGATGCGTGGGACATCAACCAGGGCCATCAGTCTGAACGCACCGGTATTTATGCCGATACGCTGCCCGCCGGGCGCGAAGGGGTAATTAACAAAGATATCAACGGCGTCGTGCGTTGGGACTTCGCACCAATGCAATCTCTGGAACTGGAAGCGGGTTACAGCCGCCAGGGCAACCTGTATTCCGGCGATACCCAAAACACCAATACCAACCAAATCGTGAAAGATAACTATGGCAAGGAGACTAACCGCCTCTACCGCCAGAGCTACTCCATGACCTGGAATGGTGGTTGGGACAGCGGCCTGACGACCAGCAACTGGGTGCAGTACGAACACACCCGCAACTCACGTATGCGTGAAGGTCTGGCCGGTGGCACCGAAGGGATTTTCTCCAGCGATAAATTCAGCGATATCGATCTGAGCGATGTGCTCTTGCACAGCGAAGTGAATATCCCGATTGATTTCGTGTTTAACCAAAACCTGACGCTGGGTACCGAATGGAACCAGCAAAAGATGAAAGATTTGTCGTCAAACGGTCAAACCTTTATGGGCGGCCCAATTCCTGGGTCGAACAGCACCAACCGTAGCCCATATTCTCAGGCAGAGATCTTCTCACTGTTTGCTGAAGACAATATGGAACTGACCGACAGCACCATGTTGACTCCGGGTCTACGCTTTGATCATCACAGCATCGTGGGTAATAACTGGAGCCCATCTCTGAACCTGTCTCAAGGTTTGGGTGATGACTTCACCCTGAAAATGGGTATTGCTCAGGCGTATAAAGCACCGAGCCTGTATCAGACCAACCCGAACTACATCCTCTACAGCAAAGGCCAGGGTTGCTATGCAAGCGGCACCGGCGTGGGCTGTTACATGATGGGTAACGAAGACCTTAAAGCTGAAACCAGCGTCAACAAAGAGATTGGTCTTGAGTTCAAACGTGACGGCTGGCTAGCTGGTGTTACGTGGTTCCGCAATGATTATAAAGACAAAATCGAAGCGGGTTACGCGCCAATCGGCCAGACTTCTTCAGGCAAAACCAAAACCGATATTTACCAGTGGGAAAATATTCCTAAGGCACTGGTAGAAGGGCTGGAAGGCACGTTAAACGTACCGGTTTCCAATACAGTGAACTGGACGAATAACATCACTTACATGCTGGAAAGTAAGAATAAAGAGACCGGCGAGCGCCTGTCCGTTATTCCGGAATATACGGTAAACTCTACCCTGAGCTGGCAGATTCGCCAGGACATCTCTGTGCAATCGACCTTTACGTGGTACGGCAAACAACAGCCGAAGAAATACAACTACAAAGGTTTGCCTGCAACGGGAACAGAAACCAACGAAGTTAGCCCTTATAGCATTGTTGGCCTGAGTGGGACCTGGGACGCAACGAAGAATGTCAGCCTGACTACGGGTATCGACAATGTCTTCGATGAACGCCACTGGCGCGCAGGTAATGCCCAAACAACGGGTGGCGATGCCGGTTATATGTACGGTGCAGGTGCCGAAACATATAACGAGTCAGGACGTACTTACTATGTCAGTTTGAATACGCATTTCTGATAGACCTCCGCTTAGGCCATGCAGTCCCTCTCCTTTTGGGAGAGGGAACTGCGATAACTGCCCTCATCCCAACCTTCTCCCCATGGTAGAAGGAGAAAATATCTTATGAATACTCAGCTCACCCATTTCAGCCTCTGTGACACGACGCAAACTATCGTGCGGGTGGATTTTGACGCCGCCACTTTTCAACCCGATGACCTGCTGTTACTTCCGCATCACAAGCGTCTTGAAAATGCTGTCAGGCAACGCAAAGCCGAGCATCTCGCTGGCCGGATTGCTGCCAGAGAAGCGCTGCGTCTTCATGGAATAAGCCATCATATTCCGGGCATTGGCCTGCACCGTGAACCTTGCTGGCCGCCAGGGTTTACCGGCAGCATGACTCACAGCGGCAATGTGGCGCTGGCAACAGTAATCGCTGACTCGGCGCAAATGCGTGTGGGAATTGGCATTGATTGTGCTGAAATTATTACGCCAGATGTCGCCGGGGAAATTTACCCTGGCATAATTGATAGCGCGGAAAGAGAAGTTCTGTGCTCGACCGCCCTCCCCTTTCATTACGCATTAACGCTGGCATTCTCTGCCAAAGAAAGTTTATTCAAAGCCTTGTTTCGCCACGTTGGGCGCTATTTTGATTTTTCAGCTGCATCCATAAGAAAAATAGATGACAAGAATCTTATTCTGACGCTCAATCATTCACTCGGACCATTTGAAAAAGAAATAAAATTCAAAGTGATATGGGAAAGTCACGCTGCGCAATTAATAACGCTAATACAGTTATAAACAGCATAAGATAAATCACTTGCGGCCTGGTAATAAGTGAATGTTATATTCGAAAGAACACAACACATCTACAACATCACTTATAACAAGGACTTCTTAATCTATGGAAAACTCGCTTTCTCTCGAATCATTCCTCACCTCTGTACAACAACGCGACCCAAACCAGCCTGAATTTGCTCAGGCCGTTCGCGAAGTCATGACCACTCTGTGGCCGTTCCTGGAGCAAAATCCGCAATATCGCCGTTTGGCTCTTTTAGAGCGCCTTGTTGAACCAGAACGTGTGATTCAATTCCGCGTCACCTGGGTTGATGACCAAAATCAGGTGCAAGTTAACCGCGCCTGGCGCGTACAATTTAGCTCGGCGATTGGGCCATTCAAAGGTGGGATGCGTTTCCACCCGTCAGTGAACCTCTCAATTCTGAAATTCCTCGGCTTTGAACAAACCTTCAAAAATGCGCTGACCACATTGCCAATGGGCGGCGGTAAAGGCGGTAGCGATTTTAACCCGAAAGGCAAAAGCGAAGGCGAGATCATGCGTTTTTGCCAGGCACTGATGACGGAACTGTATCGCCATCTCGGGCCGGATACCGATGTTCCAGCAGGTGATATTGGCGTTGGAGGCCGTGAAGTTGGCTTTATGGCGGGGATGATGAAAAAACTCTCCAACAACACAGCCTGCGTGTTTACCGGCAAAGGTTTGTCGTTCGGCGGAAGCCTGATTCGCCCGGAAGCGACCGGTTACGGTCTGATCTACTTCACCGATGCGATGCTCAAACGTCATGGCCTGGGCTTTGAAGGAATGCGCGTTGCCGTTTCTGGTTCCGGTAACGTGGCGCAATACGCCATTGAAAAAGCATTATCACTGGGTGCGCGCGTGGTAACGGCGTCGGATTCCAACGGCACTGTCGTGGATGAAGCGGGTTTCACTACCGAGAAGTTGGCGCGTCTGGCTGAGATCAAATCCAGCCGCGACGGGCGCGTAGCCGATTACGCGAAAGAGTATGGCCTGCAATATCTCGAAGGGCAACAACCGTGGAGCGTACCGGTTGATATCGCGCTGCCGTGTGCCACACAAAACGAACTGGATACCGAAGCCGCACGTGCGCTTATCGCCAATGGCGTGAAAGCCGTGGCAGAAGGCGCGAATATGCCGACCACCATCGAAGCGACCAATCTGTTCCTGGACGCGGGCGTGTTGTTCGCACCGGGCAAAGCGGCAAACGCAGGCGGCGTGGCCACTTCAGGTCTGGAGATGGCACAAAACGCCGCTCGTATGGGATGGAAGGCCGAAAAAGTTGATGTTCGCCTGCATCACATCATGCTGGATATTCACGAAGCCTGTGTGAATTACGGTGGCGAAGATAAGCAAACGCATTATGTTCGCGGTGCGAATATTGCGGGCTTTGTAAAAGTGGCCGATGCGATGTTAGGGCAAGGCGTTTTATAAGACGCCTTTAGAAAAATCTGACAATACCCTAAATAATTCGAGTTGCAGCCAACACAGCTGCAACTTGAAGTATGACGGGTATTACGTTGCCGGAACGACCTTAATATCACCCATCCCAATCCCAATCTTGCGCGGTTCGTGGCCAAGAATATTGCCTTCATTAGATAACTGCGGCTGCGGCGGAATAATCTCCAGCAGATTACTGCGCTCTGGATTATCAAAATGCAGCGTCGTGGTACTTAACTCTTCGCCAAGCGTTAGTGTCTGCTGCTGGTTCCCGACTTTGACCGGCACCGGTTGTCCGATATTCTGGCCAAACGCTTTAGCTGTTATTACCAGGTCAAATTTCTCGGGCAGCGGCTCGGCATATTCAATTTTCACTTCCGGTGCCAGATTCGCATTCGACCAACGTCCCCACTCTTCCGGACGAGAAATACCGGCATACTCTTTCACATTAAGTGGCGCACCCGGCACATTGAAAATAAAGCTATCTGCCTGGTAGCGGATGGCGTTTTCATCCACTTTCAGTAACGCGACATTCTTTTTAAAGCGCGTTTGGTCGATATCCTGTTTGGCAAATTCAACCGCATGCTGTTCCTGCTGTTGTTCAATCAAACGCACTGACGGTTGGCCGCCAACTTGCCCCTGAGCCACGCACAGTCCGGTCGAAAGTACCAGTTTAGGTTCCCATAAACGCGCCATTTTGAAGCAGCGATCGGCCCAAATGAACTTGTCATTTTCTTTAAAGTCAGCAAGTTGGTAGCGCAATGGTGCTGAATATTCGCTTTCAGGCAACGGCTCTATTTTTTTATCCATAATGCGCAGCAATAAAGGCATTTTGAAATGCGCGCCTGAATAGCTAAAGGTATTTTTCTTCTGATCAATCTCATACTGGCTAATAGTTTTCGGGAAGTTCCACAGATCGATTACGTCCGGTTTCCACTCCATCACCTTTTCTTTGACGTTAAGAAATACCGATGCAATCGACTGCCCGGACAAACTACTGCGCCCTAAGCCAAGATAATTATCGCCGCCTAAAACATCTAATACCGTTGCACCGTTATCCAACGTACTGCGTTTAACTGGCACCAGATCGGCCTGTGGTTTATCACCGCGAATAATAAAGAACAGGTTATTTCTTTCATGCTGATTGAGGTATTTATACGCGGTGTTATTCATTGCCAAATGGTCGGAACTTACTACAATGACGGTATTTTTAAAATACGGTGATGCTTTTATCTTTTCGATAAGTGCAGCGACATGTTCCTGGCTGCAAGCCACGGCGCTGAAGGATTGGTTTTCTTTGCCGTCAAAATTGTAGCTACGGCGCTTACAGGTTTTCGAGATAAAGCCGTCCGGGTGATGCGTGTCGACGGTCAGCGTAAACAGTGAGAAACGCTTATTCTTTTTCGACAGCTCAACATACTTTTCATAGACCTCGTCCAGAACCGTATCGTCGTAGAAACCCCAGTTATTGCGGTATTCCGGGTCTGCGACCATGCTTTTCAGCTCTTGCGCGCCGTACATATGGTCGAAGCCATGAGACTGTAAAAAAATGTCTTTGCCCGCAAAGCGTAAGTCTGCGCCCTGCATAAAGTAGTTTTCATATCCCGAGGCTTTCAGAATATCGCCAAGGCAGATATTTTTTGGGAAAAAACTCGACATTGAAGCTGATGAATTCCCCTCAAATGGTGCAAATAAAGGAATACCACATTGCGAGGCGACCATTCCGGCAATGGTGTAATCGGTGCCGGGTAATTGCACCGTATGGCTGAAATCTATTGCTTCATCTTTAAGCCCGGTTAATTCCGGCGCTAAATCAGGGAAGAACTCTGGCTGTAAATAAGTACGTTCCAGACTTTCACCGTAAATATAAACCAGGTTTAATTTAGGATCTTTAATGCTCCCCTGCGGGACTTTGTAATAAACATCAAAATCTGAGTTACCAGAACGAGTCTGTGATTTCACCAATTCTGTGACCTGGCGAAATGCTGGCGAGGCATCGACCGAACCCATCGCTAACGCAAGCGCCAACAGGCTGTAGCCAAAATGGTGAGGGTAGTTTTTACGGCGGCGTAAAATCCAGGTCAAACCGCTGAAAACGGCCACCAGCGCAACAAACACCCCGACACCTGGCAAGATATACTTCCCGATCCCTGCCCCAGTCAGGCTGCTGGTAAGGGTGTAAAGCACAGCATCGTTGATCCCATCGCCTGTGAAGTAGTTACTAGCAACAAAGGTCACGTTCAGGACAATATAGAGTCCTAAAATCAGAAGGATAGCGCTAAACCACCAGGCGTTACGACCTGCTTTTACGGCGTATACGGCAATAGCTGCGACAAACAACACAATTGAAAGCATTTCCGACAACGCCTGACCCTCGAAATAGATGCGCACAATGGCACAAAGCTGTACTCAGAGATTAGTGAGCGCTAAATCTAACGTTGTTGTCACAGTCCTGCAATTTCCCTGACATGAAAATGTGCTCTATTTCGGAATTGTACCCGCTGTAAATATGGGTATTGCATTGTTCGATAGTAAATAGCTATCAGAACCATCGTTAATACAACGGTTGAGTGGATTGACCAATACTGCGCGCAAATGATTTAATCGCGCCGCTGTTATAATTTTTTAAAGTGGAATTGTAACGCGCAACATGAAGGCCACCCCGCAACGGGTGGCTTTTTTTATGCCTGCCATTTCGCTTGTAAGGTATTACTTATCAATTCGATACGGTCTACCCATTAGAGCCAAATGCGAATATTCGGTACCTTTCTCCCATCGCAAAACGGAGGAAGTACAGATGTCTTTAATTAACACAAAAATCAAACCATTCAAAAACAGCGCTTTTAAAAACGGTGAATTCATTGAAGTAACCGAGAAGGATGTAGAAGGCCGCTGGAGCGTTTTCTTCTTCTATCCAGCTGACTTTACTTTTGTATGCCCAACTGAACTGGGCGATGTTGCTGACCACTACGAAGAATTCCAGAAACTGGGCGTGGATATCTACTCTGTTTCAACTGACACCCATTTCACGCATAAAGCATGGCACAGCAGCTCTGACACCATCGCTAAAATCAAATATGCGATGATCGGCGACCCAACTGGGGCACTGACTCGTAACTTCGAAAACATGCGTGAAGATGAAGGCCTGGCGGATCGCGGTACCTTTATCGTTGACCCACAGGGCATCATTCAGGCTATCGAAGTGACTGCTGAAGGCATTGGCCGTGACGCCTCTGACCTGCTGCGTAAAGTGGAAGCGGCTCAATACGTTGCTTCTCACCCAGGTGAAGTTTGCCCGGCTAAATGGAAAGAAGGTGAAGCAACGCTTTCTCCATCTTTGGACCTCGTCGGTAAGATCTAAAAACAATAAGACAATGAACACCTGCAATAACTAACTCAGCGGTGGGCAGCGCGCAAGCCTGTCCACCCTGGTTATTCTCGCCATCAGGGAGATTTACACATGCTCGACAACAACATGAAAACCCAGCTCAAGGCTTACCTTGAGAGATTAACCAAACCTGTTGAGTTGATTGCCACGCTGGACGACAGTGCAAAATCAGCCGAGATAAAGGAACTGCTGGCAGAAATTGCTGAGTTATCTGACAAAGTTTCGTTCACCATTAATAACGATTTGCCGGTGCGCAAACCGTCATTTTTGATCACCAACCCAGGCTCCGATAAAGGCCCACGCTTTGCGGGTTCCCCACTCGGCCACGAATTTACTTCTCTGGTTTTGGCTTTGCTTCAAACCGGAGGACATCCGTCGAAAGAGTCACAAGATTTGCTTGAGCAGATCCGTGAAATCGACGGCGATTTCCATTTTGAAACCTATTACTCGCTTTCGTGCCACAACTGCCCGGATGTGGTGCAGGCGCTGAACCTGATGGCGGTGCTAAACCCGCGCATCAGCCACACCGCGATTGACGGTGGCGTGTACCAGAATGAAATTGCGGATCGCAACGTAATGGGCGTGCCTGCTGTGTTCCTGAACGGTAAAGAGTTCGGCCAGGGCCGCATGACGCTGGCTGAAATCGTCAGCAAAATTGATACAGGCGCTGAAAAACGTGCGGCCGAAGCGCTGAACAAACGCGAAGCTTACGATGTATTGATCGTCGGTAGCGGCCCTGCGGGGGCTGCCGCAGCGGTTTACTCGGCACGTAAAGGCATTCGCACCGGTTTGATGGGCGAGCGTTTTGGCGGCCAGGTTTTAGATACTGTTGATATCGAAAACTACATTTCCGTACCAAAAACGGAAGGCCAAAAACTGGCTGGCGCACTGAAAGCTCACGTTGATGACTACGACGTGGATGTTATTGATACGCAAAGTGCCAGCAAGTTAATCCCGGCTAAGACTGAAGGCGGTTTGCACCAGATTCAAACGGCGTCTGGAGCAACACTTAGTGCACGCAGCATCATCATTGCGACCGGTGCCAAGTGGCGCAACATGAACGTACCGGGCGAAGAACAGTACCGCACCAAAGGCGTGACATATTGCCCGCACTGCGACGGCCCGCTGTTTAAAGGTAAACGCGTGGCGGTTATCGGTGGCGGTAACTCCGGTGTGGAAGCAGCGATTGACCTGGCGGGTCTTGTTGAACACGTTACGCTGCTGGAGTTTGCCCCAGAAATGAAAGCCGACCAGGTTTTGCAGAACAAAGTTCGCAGCCTGAAAAACGTCGACATCATTTTGAATGCGCAGACGCTGGAAGTGAAAGGCGATGGCAGCAAAGTCACCGGGTTGCAGTATAAAGACCGCGTGACTGAAAACGTGCATGAAATTGAGCTGGCCGGTATTTTCGTACAAATAGGCCTGCTGCCTAATACCAACTGGCTTGAAGGCAGCGTTGAACGCAACCGCATGGGTGAAATCATTATTGATGCGAAGTGCGAAACTACCGTTAAAGGTGTGTTTGCTGCGGGTGACTGCACTACCGTGCCTTATAAACAAATTATTATTGCGACGGGTGAAGGTGCAAAAGCCTCTCTGAGCGCGTTTGATTATTTGATTCGCACTCCTATCGATAATTAAAAATCATTATTTACCTGCATATTAAAAAGCGGCTTCGGCCGCTTTTTTCATTCTTTAAATGAATCAAATACCCCCCATTATTCATTAACTAAATGTAATAAATAACTTTTTCTATCTACACCTCATTTTCTATTAAGTGCCATTGACATATTTCGGCTCACTGTTCAAATACACATAAAATAACCAATGTTTTATATTAAAAAGTTCAATGAGAATAATATGAACAAGAAATGGATTTTTGTGGTTTGTATGGCAAGTATCGTCGTTGGAGTTATGTTAACCGCACTCACCGGATGGGGTTTAAAAAAGACCTCACAAACAGAATTTTGCCTCTCATGTCATACCATGCAAGCACCCTACGAAGAGTATCAAGGGTCGGTTCATTTTATGAATCAAAAGGGTATTCGCACCGAGTGCAAAGATTGCCATATTCCGGAAGGTGGGCTCGATTACCTCGTGACTAAGCTTCGCGCCAGCAAGGACGTTTATCACCAATTTATCACCAACAAAATTGACACCCCTGAGCAATACGAAGCCCATCGCCTTGAGATGGCGCAAACCGTATGGAACCAGATGAAAAACAACAACTCTGCCACCTGTCGTTCCTGCCACAGCATGGAAGCGATGGACCTGCAAAAACAGAGTAGCGATGCGCAGAAAATGCATGCTTTGGCGGTGAAAGAGAACCAAACCTGTATTGATTGCCACAAAGGTGTCGCCCACTTCCCACCTGAAGTCAGCGTAGATAGCAAAGCGTTGGATACAATGATGACAGAAGCCGTTAAAACCCCAGTCGATTCCCCAGAACGCTTTGCCGTAACCCCAACGCCGTTGGGCACATTGGGCACTGTCTATCCAGCGACAAAAATGAAAGTTTTGCGCCAAATAGATGATGGGCAAGAAGTTGAGATTACTGGCAGCCAGATGCAGGGTGCAGAGCAGGTTATCTACCTTGCAACAGGCCAAAGGCTGGTCATTGCCTCTCTTACCCCTGAAGGAATGCAAGCGCTTAAGCCACTGGGTGAATGGCAAAAAGACAGTTACGGCAATGTCTGGCGCGACGTTAGCCTGCAAGGTCCGGTCACAGAGCACTCGTTGGCAAGCCGCGAACCTCTTTGGCGATATGCAAAATCCCTCGACACCGCTTACTGCTCCGGTTGCCACGCCCCTATAGCCGCAGACCACTACACCCTCAACGCCTGGCCTTCTATTGCTAAAGGAATGGGGGCCCGCACAGATATCAGTGATGACGATCTGGACATTCTTACGCGTTGGTTCCAGTACCACGCTAAAGATGCTGCCCGGTAAGCCGTACGTCATAGCCATGTTCATTTAAGGAGAGAATGATGAAGTTAACACGACGTAGTTTTTTGAAAACGGCAGGCGGTACCGCGGGCGCCATGGTGGTGTCCTCAGCAATCCCGCTTCCTGCATGGGCTGAAACACCCGCAGGTACAGTACTTACCGCAGCTCGCTGGGGAGCAATTGAAGTTGAAGTGAAAGATGGGAAGATAGTCTCTTCGAAAGGCGTTCTGGCTAAAACCATCGAGAACTCACTACAGAGCAGCGCACCTGATCAAGCTCATACCGCCTGTCGAATTAAGTACCCTATGGTACGTAAAAGTTATCTCGCCGCACCAGGAACAGCAGATGGAAAACGCGGTAAAGATGAGTTTGTCCGCGTCTCCTGGGATGACGCGCTAAAGCTCATTCACGAACAGCATGCTCGTATTCGTACCACTCATGGCCCGGCATCTATCTTTGCGGGCTCTTATGGCTGGCGCTCCAGCGGAGTGCTGCATAAAGCACAAACACTATTACAACGTTATATGAGTATGGCTGGTGGTTACGCTGGTCACACTGGGGATTATTCCACCGGTGCTGCCCAAGTGATTCTGCCGCACGTTGTCGGTTCCGTTGAGGTTTACGAACAGCAAACCGTCTGGCCCATGATCCTTAAAAATAGCCAGGTCGTTGTTCTGTGGGGAATGAACCCGCTAAATACGCTGAAAATTGCCTGGAGCAGTACCGATGAACAAGGCCTGGAATATTTCAATCAGTTGAAAGCTTCTGGCAAAACGGTGATTGCCATCGATCCTATGCGTTCAGAAACCATCGGTTTCTTTGGTGATAAAGTTCAGTGGATTGCTCCCAACATAGGTACTGACGTTGCACTGATGTTGGGGATTGCCCATACGCTGGTTGAAGCAAACCTGCACGATAAGGCCTTTATCGAGAAATACACCACCGGATACGCGGAGTTTGAGTCCTACCTTCTTGGTAGTGCTGACAAAACGCCTAAAAACGCCGCCTGGGCTGAAAAAATATGCGGGGTTCCTGCCAAACAAATCACGCTGCTGGCTGAGATATTCGCCAAAAATAAAACCATGCTTATGGCTGGATGGGGTATCCAGCGTCAGCAGTATGGCGAACAGCGCCACTGGATGCTGGTGACACTCGCAGCAATGCTTGGGCAAATTGGCAGTGAGGGTGGTGGTTTCGGCTTCTCCTATCACTATTCAAATGGTGGTAACCCAACGCGTAGTGGCGGCGTACTCACGGCAATTTCTGCAACCATTGCAGGCAACTCTTCAGCTGGGAATGACTGGGCTACATCCGATGCTGTCACTAATATTCCGGTGGCGCGTATTGTCGAAGCATTGGAGAACCCTGGCGTTAAATACCAACACAACGGTAAGGAACAAACCTTCCCTGATATCAAAATGATCTGGTGGGCAGGCGGCGGTAACTTCACCCATCACCAGGATACCAACAGGCTTATTGCCGCCTGGCAGAAGCCAGAGCTGGTGGTTATTTCTGAATGCTACTGGACAGCTGCTGCAAAACACGCGGATATCGTGCTGCCGATAACGACCTCCTTTGAACGCAACGATCTGACCATGACCGGCGACTATAGCAACCAACACCTGGTGCCGATGAAGCAGGCCATTGCACCACAGTTTGAAGCGCGTAATGACTTTGACGTATTTGCCGATCTGGCAGAACTGCTCAAAGCAGGAGGAAAAGCCGTTTACACCGAAGGGAAAGACGAAATGGCCTGGCTGCGCGAGTTCTACGATGCCGCGCAGAAAGGAGCCCGTGCACAGCGCGTCAATATGCCGCAATTCTCTGCTTTCTGGCAGGCAAACAAGCTTATCGAAATGCGTAAAAACCCGAAAAATGAAACCTTCGTACGCTATGCGGATTTCCGCAAAGACCCGGTGATGAACCCACTAGGTACACCGAGCGGAAAAATAGAGATCCACTCAAAAACTATCGAAGAGTTTGGCTATAAAGATTGCCCGGCGCACCCGACCTGGCTTGAACCAGATGAATGGGCAGGCAACGCTCAACCGGGTCAGCTGCAACTTTTAACCGCGCACCCGGCTCACCGTCTGCATAGTCAGCTTAATTATGCCGAATTGCGTAACAAGTATGCCGTAGCGAACCGCGAACCTGTCTATATCCATTCTGATGATGCTGCAAAACGCGGTGTTAAGAATGGGGATACGGTACGAGTGTGGAACGATCGTGGCCAGGTTTTAGCGGGCGTTGTGGTTACTGATGGGATCAAACTCGGAGTAGTCTGCATTCACGAAGGGGCCTGGCCGGATCTTGATCCAGCAACCGGTATTTGCAAGAACGGTAGCGCTAACGTGCTGACCAAAGATATTCCAACATCACGCCTGGCAAATGGCTGCTCTGCAAATACGTCATTGGTGAAACTAGAGAAGTATTCAGGAGCGGAGTTAACACTTAGTGCATTTACGCCTCCTGTCGGAGCGTAACATAAGACAGTAAACCCCTTCGGTAATAGCCTTAGGGGTTTATTTTCACTTACGTATTCTTGCGACCCAGTCTTACTAATACTCCTTCGGCAAATGCCGAATCGCTACCAGTTTCCCACGCTTAATCTCAATGTAATCACCACGACGTAACTCCCCGAAAATCGCCATAATCGTGCTGCGCGCCAGTTGCGTACGCTCCTGAATAAAATCTGCTGCATTGATGTCACTGCGTAAATCGGGAGCTTGTGAATACAGCTCGAGCAGTTTATTGCGCACCATGACATAAGCCGTTACGCCGACCAGGTGCTCTTCACGCAGTGAATAAATCTGCAATGACCAGGCGAGAAAGCTGGCTACCGTCTCCCATAACTGCTTTTCAGTGATCACTTTTTTTGCCAGCTCATAAGGCACGACATAACCCTTGCAATCTTCCTCAACTTTAAGAAACCAGCCACCACGGGGGCGCAAACACTCAGCCAGACCAAATATCATTCTGCCTCGCACTGAGGAAAGGACGAGGTCATCAATTGCACGAATAAAAGTGAAATGCCCAGTGGGGAATAAATAGAGGTATTTTTCATCGTCGTGAACCGCGTTAAGTTCTTCTTTAGCTTTAAAAGTGCGCAGGGTGCCAAGCGGGCAAAGGAGCTTGTGCAACATGTCTATCTCCGCCAATGGCCTCGGCGGATAGAAAGATGGGGAAGCGGAGTCGTTGCTAAAATCATTTTCGCTAACCATGAGTTAACCTTTTTTAATTCTTATCACCAATATCATGGCTGATAAAAAAAGCGGCCTAAGCCGCTTTCTGAATGAGTGATTAAATAACGATTACTTTCTGCGCCAGGTTGTCCCTTGTGGGCCATCTTCCAGCACAATTCCCATTTCATTCAAGCGGTCACGAGCCTTGTCCGCCAGCGCCCAGTCTTTTGATTGACGGGCATCATTACGCTGTTTGATTAGCGCTTCGATCTCAGCCACTTCGCCGTCGTCAGACTGCGCACCACCTTGCAGGAAGGCTTCTGGATCTTGCTCCAGTAAACCCAGCACGCCAGAAAGTTGGCGCAATGCCGCAGCCAGGCCATTTGCTGCTGCCAAATCTTCAGTTTTCAGGCGGTTAACTTCACGCGCCATATCAAACAGTACAGAGTAAGCTTCCGGCGTATTGAAATCATCGTCCATCGCTTCACGGAAACGCGCTTCAAACGCCTCGCCACCCGCAGGCTGAACGCTACCGTCTGTACCACGCAATGCGGTGTACAAACGCTCAAGCGAGGTACGCGCCTGTTTCAGGTTCTCTTCACTGTAGTTCAACTGGCTACGATAATGGCCAGACATCAGGAAGTAGCGAATGGTTTCGGCGTCGTAATACTTAAGCACGTCGCGCACGGTGAAGAAGTTGCCCAGTGATTTGGACATTTTCTCACGGTCAACCATCACCATTCCGGAGTGCATCCAGGTGTTAACGTATTCGCCGCCGTGCGCACAGGTTGACTGGGCGATTTCGTTTTCGTGGTGCGGGAACATCAAGTCCGAACCGCCACCATGAATATCAAAATGGTTACCGAGCTGTTTGCAGTTCATTGCAGAACATTCGATGTGCCAGCCTGGACGACCTTCGCCCCACGGGGATGACCAGCTTGGCTCGCCTGGTTTCGACATTTTCCACAGCACGAAATCCATCGGGTTGCGCTTAACGTTTGCTTCGACTTCAACACGGGCACCGGCTTGCAGTTGTTCCAGATCCTGGCGGGAAAGTTTGCCGTAATCGGCATCACTTTCTACCGAGAACATCACATCACCATTGCTGGCAACATAGGCGTGATTGCGCGCGATAAGCTGTTCAACAATTTCGATGATGTCCGGAATATGTTTGGTGGCGCGTGGCTCACTGTCCGGGCGCAAAATATTCAGCGCGTCGAAATCGGTGTGCATTTCGGCAACCATGCGGTCTACGAGCGCAACAAAATCTTCGCCGTTTTCATTGGCGCGTTTGATGATTTTATCGTCGATGTCGGTAATGTTGCGCACATACTTCAGCTTATAGCCGATAAAGCGCAGGTAACGCGCGACCACATCGAAAGCGACAAAAGTACGGCCATGGCCGATATGACAC
Organism: Buttiauxella gaviniae ATCC 51604; assembly: GCF_001654835.1. Taxonomy (GTDB): domain Bacteria; phylum Pseudomonadota; class Gammaproteobacteria; order Enterobacterales; family Enterobacteriaceae; genus Buttiauxella; species Buttiauxella gaviniae. The sequence goes on along the minus strand of NZ_LXEP01000031.1, from coordinate 24,732 downwards.
AGATCGTAAACGGTGATACCACACACGTACATGCCAACTTCTCCGGCATGAATAGGTTTGAATTCCTCTTTTTGGCGACTCATTGTATTGAAGATTTTTAACATCAGGGGATTCCATGTAAGCGTGTGATTTCAAAATTAGGCTATATGTTACATCAAAATTTCACACGGAAGCAGCACGCTTTGCAAGGTGATGATCATGTGCAGTTATGCTATAACAACCACCTTGTGTCGCGGCACCGTCTGCCCGAACACTGTCTGACTAATATAGGATGCACAGCATGGTTACTTTTCATACTAATCACGGCGATATCGTAATCAAAACTTTTGATGATAAAGCGCCTGAAACTGTTAAAAACTTCCTCGAGTACTGCCGCGAAGGTTTCTACGCGAACACCATTTTCCACCGTGTGATCAATGGTTTCATGATCCAGGGCGGCGGTTTTGAACCGGGTATGAAGCAAAAAGACACCAAAGACACCATCCAGAACGAAGCGAATAACGGCCTGAAAAACACGAAAGGTACGCTGGCAATGGCTCGTACCCAGGCGCCACATTCTGCAAGTTCCCAGTTCTTTATTAACGTGGCTGACAACGATTTCCTGAACTTCAGCAGCGAAAGCATGCAAGGTTGGGGTTACTGCGTGTTTGCTGAAGTAGTTGAAGGCATGGACGTTGTTGAGAAAATCAAAGGCGTGTCCACTGGCCGCAGCGGTATGCACCAGGACGTTCCTAAAGAAGACGTGGTTATCACAAGCGTAACCGTCAGCGAATAATTCGCCCATGGCGACGCTGTTTATCGCAGATTTACATCTGTGTTCAGAAGAACCGGCGATTACCGCCGGTTTTCTGCGTTTTCTGGCGGGCACCGCTCGGGAAGCTGATGCGCTCTACATCCTTGGCGATCTGTTTGAAGCCTGGATTGGCGATGATGATCCTGAACCGCTGCACCGCCAAATTGCTTTAGCCATTAAAGATCTGGTTGATTCCGGCGTGCCCTGCTTCTTTATTCATGGCAACCGCGATTTCCTGCTCGGCAAACGTTTTGCCCGTCTTAGCGGCATGACTTTATTGCCGGAAGAAAAAACGCTCGACCTGTATGGCCGCAAAATGCTGATCCTGCATGGCGATACCCTTTGCACTGACGACCACGGTTATCAGGCGTTCCGCAAGAAAGTCCACCGACCCTGGCTACAATGTTTGTTCCTCGCCCTGCCGCTGTTTATTCGTAAACGCGTCGCCGCCAAAATGCGCGCCGGCAGCAAAGCCTCGAACAGCAGCAAATCAATGGCGATTATGGATGTAAATCAACACACCGTGACCCGCGCGCTCACCCGCCATCAGGTACAGTGGATGATCCACGGCCATACGCATCGCCCAGAAATTCACTCGCTTTCAGCTAACGGCAAGCCCGCATTTCGTTGCGTACTTGGCGCCTGGCATAGCGAAGGGTCGATGATTAAAGTCACTGCCGAAGACGTCGAACTCATCCCCTTCTCTTTTTAAACAAAATCGCGTTTTTTTGCTGCCTTGTTAGCTACGCAACCGTTTTCCTTGCTCTATGTTCATGCTATTCTCTGAGCCCTTCTGACCGACCGAGCCATGTTCGGTGATGTTTGCACACCCACAGGAGTTTTGAGACGCATGTCCTCCAACCAGACCCCAGCGCGTATCGCCATTGTCATGGGTTCCAAAAGTGACTGGGCTACCATGCTGTTTGCCGCAGAAATCCTCACCGCCCTTGATGTCCCACACCATGTTGAAGTGGTTTCCGCACACCGCACTCCCGATAAACTTTTCAGCTTTGCCGAACAAGCAAGCGGTAACGGTTATCAGGTTATTATTGCGGGCGCGGGTGGTGCGGCGCATTTGCCAGGTATGATCGCGGCAAAGACGCTGGTTCCAGTGCTGGGTGTGCCAGTCCAAAGCGCGGCATTAAGCGGCGTAGACAGTCTCTATTCCATTGTACAAATGCCACGTGGTATTCCGGTTGGCACTCTGGCAATCGGCAAAGCGGGTGCGGCCAACGCGGCCTTGCTGGCGGCACAAATCCTTGCGCTGCACGATAAAGAACTCACTATGCGCCTTGAAGCGTGGCGTCAAAGCCAGACCGATGAAGTGCTGGACAACCCCGATCCACGGGGTGAAGCATGAAACGCGTTTGCGTGCTGGGTAACGGCCAGTTAGGCAGAATGCTGCGCCAGGCAGGCGAACCGCTGGGCATCGCGGTTTACCCGGTTGGCCTTGATGCAGAACCTGAAGCCGTGCCATTTGCGCAAAGCGTCATCACCGCAGAAATTGAACGCTGGCCAGAAACCGCACTCACCCGTGAACTGGCTCGCCACAATGCGTTTGTGAACCGCGATGTGTTCCCAATCATCGCTGACCGTCTGACGCAAAAACAGCTGTTCGATAAGCTCGAACTGGCAACCGCACCGTGGCAACTGCTCGCGAACCGTGATGAATGGGCGGGTGTTTTTGAAAGCCTCGGCGAGTTAGCCATTGTGAAACGCCGCGTTGGCGGTTATGACGGACGCGGGCAGTGGCGTTTGCGCAGTGATGAAACCGCGCAACTGCCGGACGATTGCTACGGTGAATGTATTGTTGAGCAAGGCATTAACTTCTCGGGCGAAGTGTCGCTGGTTGGCGCGCGTGGTCACGACGGTACAACCGTGTTTTACCCGCTGACGCACAACCTGCATCAGGACGGTATTCTGCGCACCAGCGTTGTTTTCCCGCAGGCTAATATTGAGCAACAACAGCAAGCTGAAGCGATGCTTTCTGCCATCATGCATGAGCTGAACTATGTTGGTGTCATGGCGATGGAGTGCTTTATCACGCCAGCCGGGTTGCTGATTAACGAACTAGCCCCACGCGTACACAACAGCGGGCACTGGACGCAAAATGGCGCATCCATCAGCCAGTTTGAACTGCATCTGCGCGCCATTGTTGACCTGCCTTTGCCACAGCCTGTCGTTAATTCGCCGTCGGTCATGATTAACCTTATCGGCACCGATTTAAATTACGACTGGCTGAAACTCCCACTGGTACATTTGCATTGGTACGATAAAGAGGTACGTGAGGGCCGCAAAGTCGGTCATCTCAATCTGAATGACAGCGATACCGATAGACTGAGTGCAACTCTCGAAGCCATCGTGCCATTGTTGCCAGCGGAATACGCCAGTGGTATTGCCTGGGCGCAGCACAAATTCGTTAAGTAGCCATAACGGCGGGTAGCGCTAAGCGCTTGCCCGCCCTTCCATTCAGGCCAACTCCCCCCTTCCTTTCTTTTTTGCATGCAAAAGCGCACAATTCCGCCTCACTCGCTTTAAGGTTTATCTATGCAAAACGCTCGTCCCGATACTCAAGATTATGAACATCTTCTGCGCGCTGATATCCCGCTTATCGACGTACGCGCTCCGGTTGAATTCAGCCAGGGGGCGATGCCTGCCGCGCTGAGTTTCCCGCTGATGTCGGATGATGAGCGTGCTCAAGTCGGCACTTGCTATAAACAGCGCGGGCAGCAGGCTGCGGTGGAATTAGGTCATAAGCTTGTCCAGGGTGAAATCCGTGATGCCCGTTTGCAGAAGTGGCTTGAGCAATGCCGCCAGAATCCAGAAGGATACCTGTGTTGCGCCAGAGGTGGCATGCGTTCCCACATTGTGCAGCAGTGGCTACGTGAAGCGGGCGTTGACTATCCATTGGTTGAAGGTGGTTACAAAGCACTGCGTCATTATGCGATGGAGATGATTGAGTCACGTTCTCGCTGGCCGATGCTTCTCGTCAGCGGTAATACTGGCGGCGGCAAAACCATTCTTATTCGCTCGTTACCAACGGGTGTCGATCTTGAGGGGCTGGCGCATCATCGCGGTTCGTCGTTTGGCCGCACGATTGTCGAGCAACCCTCTCAGGCAAATTTTGAAAATAATCTCGCGGTGACGTTGCTTAAGAAAAGTGATGGAGCGCAAGTAACCTGGGTTGTTGAAGATGAAGGCCGGATGATTGGCTCTCGCCACATTCCGGAGTGCTTCAGAGAACAGATGCAACGCTCACCGATTGTGGTGATTGACGATCCATTCGAGCAGCGTTTAGAGCGTTTAAAAACCGAATATTTCCAGCAAATGAGCGAAGCGTTTTTGTCGGTGAGCGATGAAGATACTGCGTGGCAGAACTATGGCGAGTATTTGCATCATGGCCTGTTCGCTATCCGCCGCCGTCTGGGGATGGAACGCTTTGCGCAGTTCAGCGCATATCTGGATGAAGCATTGGTTGAGCAACGCAAAACCGGCTCAGTAGAAGGGCATCTCGCCTGGCTTTCGCCGTTGCTCGAAGAGTATTACGACCCAATGTATCGTTATCAACTAAGTAAAAAAGCACACAATATTGTCTTTCGTGGCGACTACCAACAGGTGGAAGCCTGGCTTCGCGAACGTACAGCGTAAATTACCTTCAACGGGCTGGCGTTAAATAGATTGCCAGCCCGTAAGTTTCACGCTTATCAGGCAACAAACTGGCGGAATAGCGCTTTACCTTTCAGCAAACGAATCCCCAACCAGCCGCCACACAGAGAAAGTAGCACAGCACCGGTTAACGGCAGGATTACCCACAGCCGCCAGTCTGGTTCCCATGGGAAATCAAATACGCGGGTTTGCAGTAGACCAAGCGCAGTTTCAGCACCAATCGCCGCCACCAGCCCGGAAACCAGCCCCAGAACCGCAAATTCACACCATAAAGTCGTGCGCAGCAAGCGCTTCCCTGCACCCAAAGTGCGATATACCACCAGTTCCTGATGCCGTTGGCGCATCCCTACTTGAACCTGGGCCAGCAGTAACAGCACACCGCAAGCAGTCACCAGCACCACCATCACTTCCAATGCCCGGCTCACCTGCTCTAGCACCTGCCCTACCTGGCGCAAAATGGCCCCGATATCCAGCAAACTGACGGTAGGGAATTCACGGTTAAGTTGCGTTAACACGCCATTTTTCCCATCCAGATGGAAGCTCGTCAGCCAGCTTTGCGGCTGGTTGTCTAGCGCACCCGGGGGGAAGATAAAGTAGAAATTAGGTCGCAGACTCTCCCAATCAACTTTACGCAGGCTTGAAACTTTCGCCGAGAAATCCTGGGTATCGCCCATAAACGTGACGGTATCTCCCAGTTTAATCTTCAGCCGTTTTGCAACACCTTCATCCATGGACACTTCGCCCGCTTTCGGCGGCCATGAACCGGCAAGTATTGGGTTATGCGTTGGCTTTTGGCTCTGCCACGTCAGATTGAGTTCGCGGTTAAGTGCTTCATCAGGATTACCCTCGGTGGATTTGCCGTTTATCGCCGTCATACGCACACGCACAATCGGGTAGAACGATTCCGGGATTATCTGATGCTCAGCTAAAAACTCTTTCACTGGCTGAACCTGCTCGGTGGCAATGTTTAGCAGGAAATAATTCGGGCTTTCCGGCGGTAACTGTTGCTGCCAGCGGTCAAGCAAATCGCCACGCAGTACCAACAACAATGCCAGTAACATAAACGATAGCGAAAACGCCGCAAGCTGACTTAAGGTTGCCCATGGCTGGCGCAGAAGGCGATTTACGGCCAGGCGCAGCGCGAGGTTTTTCAGCGTCAGCTTCTTCAGCAGTTTCAGTACACCCCAGCCAACAATGCCGCACAAAGCCGCGAGTACAACTGTACCTGCCAGCACCGCCCACAAAAGCGTGCTCCCACCCATCAATGCGGCCAGCAGTGCGACAACAACGATGAAGATGACTGGCAGATAGATTTTCAGCGGCCAGACGTTTGCCACGGCATCACGGCGTAAAACGCGCAGCGGTTGGGTTGCCAGCAGTAACCGATAGGGGCGCAAACCCACCAGCAGGGAGATCACCACCATTGAACCGACAGCCCACACCCACGGCCAGAGGCTGGCTGGAGGAAGGGCGGCAGGCAATACAGGCTTAAGCAGGCGCATTAGCACCGCTTCAAACACCAGCCCTGCGGCACCACCGGTAATTGCCGCTAGCGCCAGCACCATCAACCACTGGCCGATAATCAGCTTGCGCAGCGCAGCACGCCCTGCCCCGAGGGTTTTCAAGATGGCGACTAAATCATAACGGCTGCGGCAGTAATGATTCATCGCGACCGCAACGGCTGCGACTGCCAGTAATAGCGTCAGGAGAGCTGATAGCAGCAAGAATTGTTGCGAGCGTTCCAGAGATTTCCCGAGAGCGCCGTCATCTTGTTCCATACCGTACCAGCGCTGCTCTGGCTTGAGTTTTGGCACCACATACTGTTCAAATTTATCGAGCTGCTGCGGCGTGCCGCCAAATTTGTAGCGCCATGAGATACGGCTCCCCGGCTGCACCGCGCCGGTTTTTTCCACATCAGCCAGGTTCATCATCAAGCGCGGAGCCATCTGGAACGGATTAAAACCCGAGTCCGGCTCCTGAATCACTTCTCCGGCAATGCGTAATGTGGTGTCGCCCACATCCAGCGAGTCCCCCACTTTAAGATTGAGCAACGCCATTAAACGCGGTGCCAACAGCACGCTTCCCGGCTCGGGTTTTAGCCCAGGCGGGTTGGTATCGAGCTGGCCGTACATCGGGTAAACCTCATCCACGGCTTTTACCGATGCCAGCTGCGGCGTATCTCCGGCAAATGTCATGGTGGCGAAGGTCAGTTGTTTGCCGACTTTCAGCCCGTCCTTTTTCGCCTGATCCAGCCATTCCTCAGGCACTTCTCGCGAGCTGCGTAATGCACGGTCACCCGCCATAAAGTCGCGGCTTTGCTGGTTTAGCCCTTGTTCCATGCGGTCGCTGATATTACCCAACGCCAGCACACACGCCACCGCCAGGCTCAACGCCAGCCAGACAATCAATAACGATGGCGATCGCCATTCACGCCAGAACCAGCGGGCAATCATGCCTCCTCCCACAATTGACCTTCACGCAAGCGCAGGCGGCGGTCGCAGCGGGCGGCGAGCTGTTCATCATGCGTCACGAGGATGAGCGTAGTGGAAAAATCCCGGTTCAAGGAGAAGAGTAAATCCGCAATACGATCGCCGGTGTGGCGGTCAAGATTACCGGTTGGCTCATCGGCAAACAGCACCGAAGGACGCCCATTAAAGGCGCGAGCCAATGCCACACGTTGCTGTTCGCCACCGGAAAGCTGCGCGGGGAGGTGATCCAAACGTTTCCCCAGACCAAGCTGTTCGAGCAATGCTTTCGCCTGCGCACGACTGGATGAGTCATTTTCCCCGCGCAGCAGCGCCGGAAGTTCAACGTTCTCAAGCGCGTTAAGCGTGGGAACCAACATGAATGACTGGAATACAAAGCCGACGTTTTTCGCCCGCAATGACGCTCGAGCTTCTTCATCCATACTATGCAGCGGCTGGCCGCACAGATGCACCTCCCCTTCGCTGCCATCATCGAGCCCCGCCAGAATCGCCAGTAGTGTAGACTTCCCTGAACCGGATTCACCGATAAGCGCGATGGTCTGCGCCTGTTTGACAACCAGCTCAACTCCGGTAAGGATGGAGAGCTGATGTTCCCCAGTTCCTACGGACTTACTAAGATGATGAACTTCAACAATGTTTTCCGCTGGCATTTGCCCTTCCTGTTTCTGGCTTTCTTAACCATTCGCGCCGCGCATGCGGACACGTTGTTGATTTTGGGAGATAGCCTGAGCGCCGGTTACCGAATGTCAGCAACAGCAGCCTGGCCGGCCTTGCTGGATGCGAAGTGGCACCAGCAAAATACTAAGGTGGTGAACGCCAGTATTAGTGGCGACACCGCACCACAAGGTCTGGCACGGTTACCGGCGCTACTGAAACAGCATCAGCCTCGCTGGGTATTAATTGAGCTTGGCGGTAACGATGGCCTGCGCGGTTTTCAGCCACAAGCCATCGAGAAAAGTTTGCGCCAGATAATTAACGATGTGAAAGCGGCAAACGCTCAACCATTGCTGATGCAAATACGTCTGCCTGCAAACTACGGTCGTCGTTATAATGAGTCGTTTAGCGCTATTTATCCGCAACTTGCCAAAGAGTTTTCTATTCCTCTTCTGCCATTTTTTATGGAGGAGGTCTATTTGAAACCGCAATGGATGCAGGATGACGGTATACATCCGAATAGTGATGCTCAACCGTTTATCGCCGACTGGATGTCTTCCCGTCTGGCACCTTTAGTTAAACATGACTCATGAACAATCGGGGCACCTCTCGGGTAAAGTTATGCAAAAATCAGTTTTAATTACAGGTTGTTCCAGCGGTATTGGTTTTGCCTGCGCACAAGATTTAAAGCAGAAGGGTTATCACGTTCTGGCTGCCTGCCGTAAACCTGCAGATGTTGAGCGCATGAACCAGGCCGGATTTACCGGCGTATTGCTCGATCTCGACTCGCCCGAGAGTGTGAAAGCAGCGGCGGAACAAGTCATTGAACTGACCGAAAACCGCCTGTATGGGCTGTTTAACAACGGTGGTTTTGGCGTTTATGGGCCGTTGCAAACCCTTTCACGCGACCAGCTTGAGCAACAGTTTTCAACCAATTTGTTTGGCACCCACCAGCTGACCATGCTGTTACTGCCGGCCATGCTGCCGCACCGTGAAGGGCGCATTGTGATGACCAGCTCGGTTATGGGTCTGGTTTCCACGCCAGGTCGTGGTGCGTATGCCGCCAGTAAATATGCGCTGGAAGCCTGGTCCGATGCACTACGCATGGAACTGCATCATAGTGGAATTAAAGTCAGCTTGATTGAGCCCGGCCCGATTCGCACCCAGTTCACGCAGAACGTCAACCAGACTCAAGCTGACCATCCGGTAGAAAACCCAGGAATTGCTGCACGCTTTACGCTCGGGCCGGAAGCGGTAGTGGAAAAAGTGCGCCATGCTTTTGAAAGCTCAAACCCGAAATTACGTTATCCGGTGACGCTGGTTGCCCATGCTTTAACGTGGTTACGCCGCCTGTTACCAGGCCGTATGTTGGATAAAATTTTACGTGGTTAGTTGAAGCAACTGACGCCAACCCCCATGTAATTATTAAATATTTAAAAGAGAGTTAAGCCATGTCTGCACCGTACAATATTGATATCACCGAAGCGAACATGCACCAGGTGCTGGAACAGTCCGTTACTACACCGATTCTGTTCTATTTCTGGTCGGCACGCAGCCAACACTGCGAACAGTTAACACCGGTTCTGGATAAGCTTGCAGCGCAGTATCAAGGGCAGTTTATCCTTGCCAAAGTAGACTGCGATGCCGAGCAAATGGTCGCGTCTCAGTTTGGTTTGCGCAGCATCCCAACGGTTTATTTGTTCCAGAATGGTCAGCCTGTTGATGGCTTCCAGGGACCACAGCCTGAAGAAGCGATTCGCGCGCTGCTGGAAAAAGTTCTGCCGCGTGAAGAAGAGCTGAAAGCGCAAGAAGCGATGCTACTGATGCAGGAAGGCAAGCACGCTGAAGCGCTGCCGTTGCTTAAAGACGCCTGGCAGATTTCCAACCAGAACAGTGAAATTGGCCTAATGCTGGCGGAAGTACAAATTGCGCTGAACCGTAGCGAAGATGCAGAGGCAGTGCTGAAAACCATTCCATTGCAGGATCAAGATACACGTTACCAGGGTCTGGTGGCTCAAATTGATTTACTGAAACAAGCCGCCGACACACCAGAAATTCAGCAACTGCAGCAACAAGTTGAGCAAGATCCTGAAAACGCGCTGTTAGCCAGCCAACTGGCGCTGCAACTGCATCAGGTCGGGCGTAACGAAGAAGCGCTGGAGCTACTGTTTAGCCATCTGAAAAAAGACCTGGCTGCCGCTGATGGGCAAGTGCGCAAAATGCTAATGGAAATTCTCGCAGCCTTGGGCACCGGTGATGCGCTGGCCTCTAAGTATCGCCGCCAGATGTATTCGCTGCTTTATTAAGTATTTATCAAATGGCCTCTTTGTTATACCCGTTAGCATTCGAGTTGCAGCCAACACCTCTGCAGCTTGAAGGATGACGGGTATCGGAAGTCGCTGAATCTTTCCACGTAAAGGGTTAGACTTACATCAAATAAACAATGGAGGTTTTTTTGATGCTAATCGTCATTCCCGTACTGATCCTCGTCGCGCTGATTATCGTCGGCGCCGGGGTAAAAATCGTGCCGCAGGGCTACCAATGGACCGTGGAGCGCTTCGGCCGTTACACCAAAACTCTGATGCCGGGCTTAAGCCTTGTGGTGCCGTTTATGGACCGCATTGGCCGCAAAATCAATATGATGGAGCAAGTGCTCGACATCCCTTCTCAGGAAATCATCTCTAAAGATAACGCCAACGTCGCCATCGACGCGGTGTGCTTTATTCAGGTCGTTGACGCCCCGCGCGCGGCGTATGAAGTCAGCAATCTTGAGCTGGCTATCATGAACCTCACCATGACCAACATCCGTACCGTGCTCGGTTCAATGGAGCTCGACGAAATGCTCTCGCAGCGTGACAACATCAACACACGCCTGCTGCATATCGTTGATGAAGCCACCAATCCTTGGGGGATAAAAATCACCCGTATTGAGATCCGAGACGTGCGCCCACCGGCGGAGCTGATTGACGCGATGAATGCGCAGATGAAAGCTGAACGTACCAAGCGTGCGTACATTCTCGAAGCTGAAGGTATTCGTCAGGCGGAAATTGTCAAAGCCGAAGGGGATAAGCAGTCAAAAATCCTGAAAGCGGAAGGTGAGCGCCAGTCAGCGTTCTTACAGGCAGAAGCCCGTGAACGTAGTGCGGAAGCGGAAGCCGCAGCGACAAAAATGGTTTCTGAAGCTATCGCTGCTGGTGATATTCAGGCGATTAACTACTTTGTTGCCCAGAAATACACTGACGCACTGCAACAGATAGGCTCTGCCAATAACAGCAAAGTGGTGCTGATGCCGCTTGATGCCACAAGCCTGATGGGCTCGATTGCCGGGATTAGCGAACTTATCGCGCAAAGCGGTAACGAGCGTAAAAGATGATTGCCGTGATATTTACCCACGCGCATATCTTCTGGCTAACGTTGGGAGGTCTGCTGCTGGCGGCTGAAATGCTCGGTGCCAGTGGTTATCTGCTGTGGAGTGGTGTTGCGGCAGTGCTCACCGGTTTGCTGGTGTGGGTGTTGCCACTGGGTTGGGAATGGCAAGGCGTTTGCTTTGCCGTGCTCACACTGGTTGCCGCTTTTCTGTGGTGGCGCTGGCTGTCGACACGTAAACAGCAAGAGCCAGGCGAAGTGCTCAATCAGCGCGGTCACCAGCTTATTGGCAGGCGTTTGCGTTTGGAAACCGCGTTAGTTAATGGCCGCGGCCATGTGCGGGTAGCCGATAGCTCATGGCCGGTGATGGCAGATAGCGATTTAGCAGCAGGCACCGATATTGTGGTGGTAGCTGTTGAAGGGATTACGTTGAAGGTAAAAGCCATTCAAGCGTGAGTTATCAGATGGCGCTACGCTAATCCTACCTACGGAAAACGAAGATTGCGTAGCGACTGATTACTGGCGATGGCAACAGCCCGAAAGGTTATCGATGATCGGGCAATCTGCGCTGTCATCTCCTGGACAGGATTCGGCAAGCGCCAGCAGTTGTTGGCGCATCGCCTGAAGCTCACTGATATGTTTTTCAATATCCGCCACTTTTTGTAGCGTACGTGTTTTCACATCCGCACTGTGTCGCGCCGGGTCGTTGAACAAATTGACCAGCTCGCGACACTCTTCAAGATTAAACCCCACCTGCCGTGCCTGGCGCAGCAAGGTCAGCTCATCAAGATGTTTTTGCGAATAGCTACGGTAGCCGTTTTCAGAACGAAGCGGTGCTGTCACGAGCCCCTTTTCTTCATAAAAACGAATCGCTTTGCTGGTTAAACCGGTCCTTTTCGCTACATCGCTGATGTTCATGTTTCCTCCTGATTTTGTCGGATGTCGCTTCGCTAATCCGACCTGCGAAAGCGGGTCATTCATACTAACGATCCTGACCCCAAAATCATATTAGAAGCGGATCTTCATACCCACCGACGCCGAAACATCTGATGACACGGAAGTATCACCTCCGCCATCCCATGTTTTCCCGATTTCAGTATAGCCCTGTACATCCGCAGTCACTGCCCATGTGGTGCCGACGGCAACTTCGGTAGTCTGGAAGCGCTGGTTGGCATTGATATCCGTTGCTGCGGCGTTATTCGCCGTGTTCTTCCAGGTCACGGTGTCCTGCCCATCAGAGAGCTCCTGCCAGTAGTTGACGCGCACATACGGTTTCACTTTGCCGTAGTTAGTATCGTAATCCGCCGCCAGGCGAACGCCGAGGCGACCAATAACAGAACCGTCAGCATTAACCGAGACTTTGGTTTTGCCACGATCCTTGAGTGTTACGTCATCAAAATCACTGTATTGGTAGATTAATTGCGCCTGCGGTTCAATCAGCCAGTTACTGTCACCCAGTTGCCACGGTTTACCCACTTCGACAGATGCCGTAAACGAATTGCCATCAGGATTGTAAGTCTCGCGATCATACATATTCTTCAAATCAACCGAGTGGTATCCGTACTGCAAAACATTATCGACATACAAGCCGTTGGTATCAGTCCAGGTTCCGTAGCCGCCAAGGTAAGACGAGAATGTAGAGTTATAAGCGTCGCCGCCACTCATCCCGGTTATGCCACTGATTGAGCTGTCAGTATCCATAAAGGTGGTGTACAAACCCGCACGCCATTTATCGTTCTGCCAGAGATCAAGCCCCATCTGCATGCCATTGTAGTTGGTGCTGCTTTGCGATTGGGTTGGGTCATCATGTTTCTGATCGACCGACTTCACGATGTAACGCGCCCAGAAACGCCCTTCCTGATCTTCAGGCACATCGGCCTTGTACGGTTGCTCATCACCCACACGCTGGTGAAGTGTGCCGAGAACAGTAAGATCAGCCTGGCGGATGATCGCGGCCAGCGTATCAAACCCTGGAACATCCGGTCGATAGCCCGCGCGCAAGAACCAATCCTCGCCCGCGCCCTGAGCATTTCCGGCAAACAATTGGTATTCCCAGGCTCCGGCAGTCAGAATATCGCCGCCGATGTTAAAGGCATCTTTAGTGGTCTGTGCGGTGGTAGTTGCGCCATTAACGGCGTCAACAACCAAAATACCATCACCCGTAGTAGGCTCGCCCAACTGGCTAACATCGATATCCAAAAGCGTGCTGCCAGAAGCAGTGCCACCATTGATAACCAGACGGTCAGCAACACCAGGGCTGTGCTGTTGCGCAGCAATTTTCAACGTGCCATCGACACCCACATAGCTACCATTCACCGTGAGTGTTGAGCCCACATCACCGCCACGCAGATTGATGGTTCCCTGGTTAACCAGATTGGCGACTGACTGGCTGTAGCCGCCAGTATCCAGAGTGGCACCACTGCTGACAATATGGCTCGATTTCTGGCTAAAGCGGTCCTCGCCCGACGCAAGCAAAGTCCCTTTCTCGACAAGAGTAATCCCACTCCAGGTATTACTACCGTTGAGAATAGTGGTGCCACTACCTTGCTGCCAGACTCGCCCGCTGCCCGATATATCGCCGTTTAGGGTAAAGGTGTCGCTGCGGTTAATCGCAAGAGTCGCGTTGTCGACAATATTGCCGCCCACATTACCTGCCGTTCCACCGTTGCCCAATTGCAGCACACCATCACTGACGGTGGTAAGTCCTGCAAAACTGCTGTCCTGGGTGAGCGTCAAGGTGCCTTTACCCAGCTTGGTGAAGTCGCCGTTGCCGGTGACAGCGTTTAACAGTGAAACCGAGTTGCCGTTGGTATCGATAGCCCCGCCGACGCCGGAAAGCGTGACCTGGCGTGCCGTGTCAAAGGCGGCACCGTAACGCAATGTGCCGCCGCTCAGGCCAATCCCGGTTCCCGCCGCGCCCAGATTGTTGTCGGATGCAACTTGCAGGACGCCGCCGCTGACCTGGGTTCCGCCCTGGTATTGGTTGTTACCGTTAAGAATCAAGGTGCCGAGGTCGGCCTTGTTGATGCCGCCTTCGCCGTCGATAACCGAGTTGATAGTCGCGGTGTAGCCCGCGCTCGGCGCCGTACCATCGCCTACGCGAATCACGGTATTGGCGGTATGCGTGGTGAGGTTATCACCGCCAACTACGTAACCGTCGGTGGCAAATTGCGCGCCGCTAATCGCGACTTCGCCCAGGCTTGTATCTATCGTGACATTGCCCGCAGTGCCGCCAAATACCGCGAATGAACCATCGCTAAACGGTGTATTAAAACGTCCGTCCGGGGTAGTGACGTCCGTCGTCCAGTTATCATTACCACTGCCGCTTTGCCAGATACCGTTGCCGCCGTCGATCACGCCGTTGTTTTTCAGCGCCCCACCCGTGCCGCCAAATCCATCCCAGAAGCGCATGACATAGCCGGTGCGATTCACCAGATTGACCTGGCCTGCAATTGAGGTTTGAACATAGAGATCGTCTGCTGCCGGAGGCGCGGAACCTATCTCCAGAATATTGTCGGTCAACGCACCGGTATAATTGAACACGCGATAAACCCCGACATCAAAGCTGCCACCCGGAGTCTGTGTGATATTCAGTTTGCCGTTAAGGTTGAGATCGCCATTGATGTTGATCAGATCGTTAAGCGCGCCGCCAACGGTGTAGGGCTGGCCAAACTGGAAGTCGACTTGTGAGTTTTGGTTGAGTGTTAATGCGCCCATTGTCAGCACACCTACGCTTGCCAGGTCCTGCCCTGCGGCCAGGTGCCCACCGTCATCAACAACAACGCTGCCACCCAACACGCCAGCACCACCGAGTGTTGCGCCGTTATTGACGGTGGTTTTACCCGTCGCAGCCACTTGATTACCGTTGATCAACAACACGCCTTGCTGTGCGGTGGTACTGCCGGTCCAGGTATTGGCTGCGGTGAGATTCAGCGTACCGTTTCCAGTTTTCACCAGGTTTCCACTGCCACCAATAATGCCGCTGATGGTGTCATTGCGCCCTAATGCCCCTTCAACCAACGTTGCGGCTCCCAGTGCAATGTTACCCGCGCCCGATAACGAACCGACTGACGTACTGGCCAGTGCCGCGCTGATATCAACTAAACCACCCGCAAGGTTTGAAATCACCGCCCCTGCGCCCTGCGCATTGTCGGCAAACTTAACCGTACCGCTGTTAGCAACCGTCGCCGAACCGGCATCCGCGCTGCCTTCGAGCGCAAGTGTCGAACTGGCGTCAACAGTTACATTAGCGTTATCACCGTGGCTTTCATCAGTGAATGTCGCATTAGCACCTTGTGTCAGATTGATGGTGCTCTGCCCGGCCCCTGCGGTATCGTGGAATGCCAGACTCGCATCATTGACTTCAAAGGTATGGGCCTCACCAGAGGCTGAATTATTGAGATTTAGCAATGCATTATTGGAAACAGAAACCTGGCTGTTCACCTTGCCAAACACACCAGTGGCATTAGCATTGACGGTCAGTTGCCCGTTATTGTCGTTGCCGACAATATTGGTATCGCCCTGATAAATATTTTTCCGGTTCATCTCGAGGAAACTGCTGTCGCTGCCGCCCGAGGTATCATAGACGTTGAGCGGCCCATCGCCGGCAATCAGACCCGCCGGCGTGAAGGTGTTACCGTATAAATCAAACGAACCACCGGTGGCGCCATCAAGATAAATATTACGATTAGTAGTGAAATCAGCCCCCGCCTGCAAAGCCGAAGCATTTCTGATCGTTATGGATGTCCCTGAATCGCCCAGGCTTTCGTCTTTAGAGACCTGCAAAGTTCCGCCCCAGATCTCTACCCCACCGCTGAAATCATTGATGCCATTGAGGATCAAACGGCCCGGATCGGTTTTCAGTAATCGCACTACACCGCTGTCTAACTCGTCCTGAACCAAATTCGCATTGATTGTCGTCGTCACATTATTACTACCCGCGGCCCCGACCCGGATAACAAAGAAACTATCCGCCTCGGTTTCCCCATCCGACTGGAAACGGTTGGCCGGTTTTGGTGCCGTAGTATTGAAAGCATCCGTTACGGTGCTGATGTAATGCAATTGAGAGATGGCATTAAGTTGTTGCAGTACATAACCATCTGTCAGGAATTGCATACCAGAGGTGATGACTCGTCCATTGTCATTACTTATAGTGACAGTGCCTTTTTGTCCCTCAAATACAGCAAAGGCAGTTGCTGCCCATGGCTCATTACCGACGCCATTTCCCTGAGTCCAGTTATTCGTCTGGCCGAATCGATTAGCACGCCAGACTCCATCGCCACCGTTGACATTATTATCGCCACCAACACCGCCTGTCCCATGGCCCGCTGCGCTACCACCATCCCAGAACTGCAGTTCTGAAGCAGGATTCAAGTAATTCAGAATAAGGTTAACTTCATTAGGAAGAGCAGTCTGAATATAGTAATCACCACCACTATTCGCCGGAAGTGAAACAATATTCATGATGTGATTGGTTAATTCTCCTACGTAGTTAAACAGGCGATAGACGCCCGGAATGAAATAGCCCCCACTTGACAGCGTGACATTAAGATCACCATCAAGAACCAGATCCCCCCCCACATTCACGACATCGTTAAGTGCCCCACCAGACACATAGGGTTCGCCCAGCTCAAACTTGCTGTTGGTGGTGCTCGCCAACGTCAAATCACCATTGATCGTCAGTTTGCCGACCCCGCCATCTCCCGGCGTCAGAGTGGTGTTGCCTTCAAATGCGACATCCCCACCAATGGTGCCATTGCCGCCTAATGTGGTGTTCGAATGGACGGTGGTAAGCCCAGTTGCCTGGCTTTGATTACCATTGACCAGCAATGTACCTTGATTAACTTCTGTCGCCCCTTTCCAGGCGTTGGCACCACCCAGTCGCGTAATCCCGAGGCCATCTTGATGGAACGCCCCACTCCCCGAAATCACGCCGTTAAGGGCAATGTTGTCAGAACGGTCAATCGTCAAAATGCCATCATCGGTGATATTGGTGGTTTCAGACACACTACCGACAGTGCCACCATCACCCAATGCCAGTTCCGCCCCCGAGCCAATATAAGTGTTTCCGGTGTAAGTACTGTTGCCAAGCAATGTAGTTTTGCCCGCGTTGATACGTTCCATGCCGCCGCTGCCACTGATAATCCCGGTATAAATCTGATCGCTTGCACCATCAAATGACAGCAGGCTTGTCGCTCCCGAAGTGGTGACGTTGTAGTTATGAATCGATGAGTCAGCGGTGGTGGCAGCGCTTGTGCCACTGCGCAGCGTCGCACCGTTGTTAATGTTTATGGCCTGCGTACCGGAAAGCACCAGGTCGTCAACAATACGTGCATCTGTGGCATCACCATTTAAGGTTAAAGAACTCCAGCCAGTGCCAATATTGGTGCCCTTCGTGAGGTCATCAGCGTTAAAGGCGCCGATTAAAGCCGGAGCTGCCCCCTGATGGGTGCCGTTAAGCGTTAAGGCATTATTGGTGCCACCTTCACTTAAAATATGCGTAACGCTGGCAAGCGAAACATCACCAAGAGTTGCACTATCGTTGCCATCTGCCCCCGTAAACGTGACGCCGCCGGTGAAAGCACCCGCCGTCCAACTGAAATTATCATTACCGCTTCCAAGGTTGATTTCGCCGCGTGTATTCGCCCCCGAACCGCTTAATGCCACTACATCATTGCCGGTCCCGGTGAGAATGGCCTGCGCCGTGGCATTCGCCGCAAGCAACGTACCGCTGTTATTGACGGTAGTATTGCTCGCACTGGAAGCGTTAATTACTGGAGCACCCGCGCCCAGACTTGTTATTGCTCCGGTGTTGGTGATTGTCCGGTTGCTGCCCACAGAACCATCCGTTGCAACTATCGCAGACCCCGCCCCCGCCACCATATTGATAGTGGCGCCGGAACTCACATTACCGGCGGTTCTTGCCAGAATACCGACACTGCCAGCCCCCGTACCATTGATGGTGTAACCATTATCAATGGTGAGATTCCCGGTTGTGGGAGCCCCATTTGCATCCATAAAGGCGAAGCCCTGGCCGTTACCGGAGATATTTAGCGTGTTGTTAGTGCCTGCGGCGTTAAACGTTACAGCCGTACGAATCGCCGGGCCATTTGAGGCATTAATGGTCACGCCATTAAGATTGATATTCGAGGTGTCAGCATTGTTATTAATCCCTGCGCCACTGCCAGAAATGTCGATAACGGTATTACTTGCGGTAAATGATGCAGCTCCGGCATCCATCCGTACACCATCAGCCCCACCTGATGCCGTAATGTGGTTACCCGTCCCGTTAACCGTCAAGTTAGCACCAGCACCAATCAGCTGAACGGCGGCAAGTCCGCCAGAGGCATTGACGTTGCCCAGGGTGTTCACCACCGCGTTCGTCCCGCCGACGCGCACACCGACATTCCCGCTGCCCACCGCACCGCTGACACTAATCAGATTGTTGTTAGTCAGTGCGCTATTGTTTTGAATATCGACGCCAATATTATTGGTGCCTGAGACAGTCACCGGTGCAGCTACCGTCGCCTTGCCGTTGTCATGCAAAACGATTCCGGTACTGTTGGTGCCATTTAACGAAATACCGCTACCACTGAGATTCAGCTCACCCGCATGGGAAACGTTATAGCCAACAATCCCGCTTTGCCCAGCGCTGCTTGTGACGGAAGCGTTCGATGTCACCAGCGTTTGCAATTCGTCAGTATCAATCGAGCCGTCGATATTGTAATTACGCCCATCAATCAACACGGCGGTTGTATTGTTATGCTGCAACACAATGCCGCCATCGCTAATATTACCGACCGCACCTCCGGTGACTTTCACCCCAACCGCATTTTCACCATTCACAAATATTTTTGCGGTCCCAGTGGTGAGTGAAGTCTTGGTTCCGGTTGTTTCATCCACGCCGTTGGCAATAATCCCGGTGGCGTTATCACCAGACACGGTTAACTGATAACTCGCCGCAGCCCCTGTGCCGCCAGCAAATACCGCGCCGTGGTCAACGGCAAATAAAATAGAGTCAGCCTGGCCGTTATCATTGATATTCGCATTGCCAACATTAATCTTCGCCTTATTACCCCAGGCGTAATAACCCATTTGTTTAACGTTTTCGAAAGAGAGCGTTGAAGCAGGGTTAATATCAATTTGCGCATCACCACGCGCATGAACACCAATCGCCCCCGCTGATAGCAATCTTATCGTGGAATTCAGATCTACCTGCGCATGTTGGGTATTTAACCCTTCGGCATAAACCGCGTAGTTTCGGTAAGTATAAGGCTGGCCATCGCTACCGCCGGTGTCACCCGCCTTGCCCACGGTAATGGCACTTCCTCCGGTAGTTGTCACCGCAGCACCTGCTTTCTGCGCCAGCACATTAATGGCGATATTGTTGTCGCCATCAACGTTAATGGTGCCGCTGTGGGTCACGGTACCAATATTATCGACAACGTTCAGACCATAGTTTGCCGCAGCAGATCCGTTAGTGAGTTTGCCTAATACATTAATCGTGCCGGAGTTGGTAACCGCACCCGTTGCGCCTTCCACTGAAATCCCGGCAGCATTACGCGTCATTTCACCAATAGTTATCGTACCGCTGTTATTCACGGCGGCCGTGCTTTGCGTACGAATCCCAGCTGAAAGGTCACCACCGGTCATTGGCACCGGAGTTGGCGTGGCTGAATTAAGAACGGGATTGAAGCCGAGGTAAATATTGCCGGCATTACTAAACGTGGCATTTTGGTCGAGCCAAACCCCATAACCACCGGCTTTGCCATTCACATTATTGCTATTACCCACCACCGCGATAGTACCCGTTGCGGCGTTGGTGGCATTTGTCGTACCTGTTGCACGCATACCAATCGCATTGTTGGTGGTGGTGTCGGTAATCGCGGTATTAATATGGCCATTGTTAACCAGCGTACTGCTACCAGCCCCTTCCATCCCCACGCTACCCGCGTTAGAGACATTCTGATTGCTGCCATTTTTTTCAATAAACAATCCGGCATTTAAGGTGCCATTGTTAGTCGCAGTAGCGTTAGTTGCCATCATACCGACGGAAGTTGGGCTGCTGCCGCTGCTGCGCCACGCATTGATTGCACCGTCGTTCGTGATAACGCCGCCATTATCAGCACGCATTACCGCAGATGCGCCATCAACAGCCAGACTCCCGTCAGCAGTCACCAGCCCCGTCGCTTGTGCTCCAGTGGCATAAATAACGTTTAAATCACCGGTGGGTTGTGTGGCGTTATTGTTGTGTACGCCTTTGTCATCCCAGACGTGGTAGGTGAGATTGATACTGGTGTTTTCTTCTTTACCCAGCATGCCGGTAATAATGGCGTCGTAGGTGTTTTGTGCTTCAACCGTGGAGTCGATAACTTCACCGTTCACCTCAGCACCCGCTGTGAGCCAGTACTGAATTTGCGGTTTACCGCTATATGCACCCGCCCCTATCAGGAAGTCATTAACTTCGGCAATATCATTTGATGAGTTGATAACAAAGGTTTTATTGCCAAGCTTAAGTACCCGATTCCCGACCTGTTCATAGTTGGGCAATGTAATTGAGAAGTCGTATTTTGCGCTTTGAGCCTCAAGGCTTTGCGTATCGGTTGAAAGGACAATTGCCGGGCGAAAATGGATGTAGTTATCGGAAAGCCATTGGGTGCCACTGGCAACGCCTGCACTACCGTCAGCTTTTGCCAATACGGAATTTTTGGTCAGCAGATCGATGGTATTTTCTGGTGCAGCAATGGCAGTATTGGGATCGCTTGAACCGACATTAATATTTGCCTGCCCGCCGGTCGGAGCCACATACGCAATACCAAAATTATTAAATATCCGAATGGAGTTATGATCGTAAACCGGTAACACCATATTACTTACCGGTGTGTCACCCGCTGAGATAAAGCTCGATGAATCATAAACACTGATGACCTGATAGCTACCGTCAAGACCTGGAACAGTAACATTGAGCTCCTGACTTTCTTGTGGCACAGCAGGAGAAGGTGAATAGGTATATTGCCCAATGTTAGCCGCGGTAATTGGTGTGGGATTATTATTCGAATCAGTTGCAACAATAGTAATAATGCGATTCGGGTCGGTCCCGGTGGAACCCGGCAGACCATTTAGCACCGTAACGCCCGTGCTGTTACCATTGGTACCGGTGGCGATATTAGGTATTGCACCGATAACATTAAGCGTTGTGCCCGCAGCATAATGATTCGCCAATGGCTGGCCATCAATGGAAAACGCATAACCGGTATTTTTCACGGCATCATAGGGAGGCAGTAATGCATAGTTTGGGTATGCAGCATTCCTGATAACATCAACTGCACTGGCAGCACCTGAATAACTCCCGGCAAGCATCAATGCTGCTGTCGTTAATAGCTTTCTGCTACCTCGCCCAGTCCTGCTGCCTTTTTTCCCTGCCCGAGAAATTTCTGCCACAGCAATAAAACTATTTGCAACATGGCTCCACACTAAGCGATATATATTATTCATAAGCAGTCTCTGCATAGCCAAAATAAGTAATAACGTGCTGACACATAAAGACAACGACAAACACCTGTCGAAACACTTTGTGTAACATTAGTACATAGCTGTGCTTTGAGAAGGAAGTGGTGGAAAAAGTATTAGTTAATTAATCCCGTTTCAAATAATGCTTTGAAAAATTAAAAATATTTTAAAGACGACATAGATGAATATTAATATTCTGCAAGTACTGATGAGTAATATATAAATCAAGAAAAAAGACATTGGGAATAGTAGGGGTAAATGTCTCCACCCAGAATGAACGGAGACATTAAGGTTTAATTATCAGGCATGTGAAGCAGCAAGAGTGCCGTTATTCACATTGACTGGTAACGCAGCTGTTGTGAGCGCTGCCGAAGGTGATGTATTCATTGCGGCCATAGCGTGAACAAGTTGCCCGGCAGCATCGGATGCTCCCGTTGAGTTAACGATAGCAATACCGGTATTGTAATTTCCTTTCTGCCACATTTGATCCATTGAGGCTTCAAATGTTCCCTGGACGCCGTCAGTACGGAAAGCCCCCCACGGGTTGGTAAGAATAAAATCATTCGTTACGTCATCAAAACCGATAATCGCAAAAGCATGCCCGCCAACAAGATTGGTTTGCCCAGTATCAGCATTTACGGAGCTATCCCAACTAGAAAGCTGCACAGGTTGGCCGTTTAGTACCGCGGTTTTCAATATATCAAAGTCCGTGGTATTCCATTTTTCCTCAGTTGTATATACCGCTCTGAACGTTGTGTAGGTGTCACCTGTAATTTCCCCCAGTTTGTCGTAGCCACCAGGCAAACTTGAGTAAGCATTCACTTCATTCAAATAAGTCGCTTCAAAATCAACGTTCGCCCGTTCGACAATCGCCGCCCAACTCGAGGTTGCTGAATTTGTACCACTGCTATAAGCATTGCCATCTACTGTGACCCATTGAGCCACGCCTTTATTAAAGAAGCGCACACTGTAAGTATCATTCGGGTTCTGAACAATCATTGACTTAATGAAGTCAGGCGCCGTTTCAACAACCGCCTGAAGTGCGGACAGGAGCGAACAATCCCCAATGTAACCTTGAGTGATGTCGTTAATTGATGGGCCACCTTTAGCGAAAAGTGGGCGCCCATCAACATGATCAGATGAGGAAGATTTCGGGTCGTTCGCACCATCAAACCAGGTAGAAATTAACTGATTAAATTGCGTGGCTGACGAGCCCTCACTCAAGCTGCCAATTCGCTCCCCGTCACCGGTAGCACTCCAGTAAACAGATGCGCCATTGGTGCCCATCAACCCGCTTAATAGCGAGTAGACTGCCGAGTCAGTCCCACAAACATTGCCAACTTGCTGAACATAATATTTTATGTCGTTGTACTGGTTTGCGTTAAGGTCACCGGTTAATTGAGAGGCTAAATCCTTAAGAATTGACTCAATCGTTGTAAAGCTAAACAAAGAAGAGTCGTTGGTCACTGCGTTATGCATGCTGGTTTTCAGTATCGGGTCATGCACACTGTCAACCAATGAGAAACCCGTATCCACAGATTTGTTAATTAACGCCTGTTGGCCTTGTGACAGAAGCCCCTGTTGCTCGATAGACAGCATTGGGGAAAGCGTTAACAGCTGATCGGAAGTGAACGACGACACCATATCAATCAAATCAGAGAAATTATTCATAGCAAGGAAATGTCGATATTCCAGCCCAATAAATGCAACAGGAGTAAGGGTCTTAAGCTGTGACGGAGTGAGCGCACTCATTGCATCCAGACTCAGGTTATTGAGGAATGTCGAGGAAAAACCTGATAAATCATTGCCAAAGGCCTGCATTTGGGCGGTGGTAAAACCTTGAGTTGCGGCCGCTGAGATCCAACTAAGGTGCTGCAATCCCTGAATTTGCTCGGCACTTAATGAGGCAATTTGCTGAGCGGTTAACCCTTGATATTCAGTTTTAGATAATTGCTTAATGGACGAAACTGGCAGTTCGGAAATATTTAAATACCCAAACTGATCGCTAGTCAGTGCATTCAGGTGCGGAGCAACTGCGACTTGTGCTGCCGTTAATGCAGCCAAATGGTCGTTATCCCAATGCTTAAAATTGTCAGTCTGAATATGGGCAAGCTGATCGGCAGTTATCCCTTTCATCGCATCCGGACTTAAACTGTTAAACCAGTCAGAAGAGAAGAAGTAAAAATTATAGATAATTCCGCCAACCTGGTCCGCGGTTAATTGGGCACGACGTTCAGCGTCCAGCCCATTAAAGGCATCAAGGTACACCTGGCCCATCTGTTCAGGTTTTATTGCATGGAATGCTTCTGTCGTCAGGTTATTAAACCAGCCAGGGGAGAACCAGTAAAAATTCTGGGTGCAATTCTTAATCTGATCTGGCGTAAACCCAGATGCAGCATCATCGGTCATCCATGCGGCATGGCCCATTGCGTTAATTTGTTCAGCGCTTAAGGTGGCAATTTGATTAGCTGTCAGCCCTTTATATTCGGTGTCACTCAAATAACTAAAGACTGACGTTTGCATTTTGGAAAGATCTAACAGGCCAAATTGCGCACTACTCAGCCCACCAAAGTTATTCATGCCGCCGATCTGTTCTGCACTAAGGGAGTGCAAGTGCTCGTTATCCAGGGCCGCAAGCGTTGCGCTGGAAATCTGGCCTGCCTGAACAGGCGTCATCGCCTGCAATGTTTCAAGGCTCAGGTTATTTAACCAACCCGCCGAGAACCAGTTCATACCGATACTGATGTTTTGCACCTGTTCTGGTGTGAAAGCACTCGCAGTGGCATCCGACATCCAGGATGGGTGGTACATCGCCTTAATTTGTGCAGGACTTAAGGTGGCAACCTGAAGTGCAGTTAATCCTTCATATTCCGTTTTGCTTAAACCGTTAATAGCTGATTCGGACAGTTGGGAAATATTTAACAGCCCGAACTGTTGGCTATTCAGTGCACTTAAGTGCGTTATTGCAGCAACCTGCTGTGCGCTTAAATTCGAAAGCACGTTATCACTCAAAGCAGGCATTTGAGCGGCTGTAAATCCACTTACCGCCGCAACCGACAGCAAGTCTACGTGTTGCAGGGCATTAATTTGTTCCGCGCTTAATGCCGCTGTCTGTTTTGCGCTAAGACCTGCATATTCAGTCGAGGTTAAATTGGCAATAACAGAAACCGGTAACCCAGAAATATTTAATAAGCCAAACTGAGCGCTAGTCAGCTCCTGTAAACTATTCATTGCCACAACTTGTTCGGCTGTGAGTTG
>NZ_LXEP01000030.1 GCF_001654835.1 Buttiauxella gaviniae ATCC 51604 | reverse complement strand
AAAGGCATGCAGGTGTTCGCTATCCAGAGCCGCAAGTGTGGTGGTGGAAATCTGACCGGCCTGAACAGGCGTCATCGCCTGCAATGTTTGAAGGCTCAGGTTATTTAACCAACCCGCCGAGAACCAGTTCATACCGATACTGATGTTTTGCACCTGTTCTGGTGTGAAAGCGCTCGCAGTGGCATCCGACATCCAGGATGGGTGGTACATCGCCTTAATTTGTGCAGGACTTAAGGTGGCAACCTGAAGTGCAGTTAATCCTTCATATTCCGTTTTGCTTAAACCGTTAATAGCTGATTCAGACAGTTGGGAAATATTTAACAGCCCGAACTGTTGGCTATTCAGTGCACTTAAGTGCGTTATTGCAGCAACCTGATCCGCACTTAAATGCGAAAGCACGTTATCACTCAAAGCAGGCATTTGAGCGGCTGTAAATCCACTTACCGCCGCAACCGACAGCAAGTCTACGTATTGCAGGGCATTAATTTGTTCCGCGCTTAATGCCGAGATCTGTTTTGCGCTAAGCCCCGCATATTCAGTCGAGGTTAAATTGGCAATCACAGAAACCGGTAAACCAGAAATATTTAACAAGCCAAACTGAGCGCTAGTCAGCTCCTGTAAACTATTCATTGCCACAACTTGTTCGGCTGTGAGTTG
>NZ_LXEP01000029.1 GCF_001654835.1 Buttiauxella gaviniae ATCC 51604 | reverse complement strand
AAAAGCATGCAGGTGTTCGCTATCCAGAGCCGCAAGTGTGGTGGTGGAAATCTGACCGGCCTGAACAGGCGTCATCGCCTGCAATGTTTCAAGGCTCAGGTTGTTCAACCATCCTGCGCTAAACCAGTTCATACCGATATTAATGCTTTGTATCTGTTCCGGAGTAAAGGCGCTGGCCGTGGCATCAGATATCCATGACGTGTGGGCCATCGCATGGATTTGCTCAGAGCTTAAAGTAGCAATCTGCTCAGGAGTCAGCTTTTGATAAACCGCCTGACTCATTGCGCCAATAGTAGATGTTGAAAGCTCTGAAAGATTCAGTACGGCAAATTTATCGTTACTTATTCCATCAAGCTGGCCGGCAGTGAGTGCGGAATACGAATTTTTCGTCAGATTTTTTAACGTTGAAACTGAAAGTTCGGAAATATTAAGCAGCCCAAACTGGGCGCTACTGAAGGCATCAAGGTGTGAAATGGCGTTAACCTGCCCCGCGTTTAACACCCACAGATGTGAGTCCTTCAGGTCTTTGAGGTTTTCAGCTGTGATACTGGAGAGTTGAGCGTGACTTAGTGCGCCGAAATTCCCCCTCGGTATCTCATTAAGATGAGCCGAAGTAATAGCGGCAAAAGCCTGCTGATTGAGACTGTTTAAAAAATCAGGCGTGAACCAGTAAAAATTCACCTGGATATTCGCTACCTGATCGGGTGTAAATGCCCCCAGATGAGCGTTGTCCAGGCCACAAAGAGTATTGGTAGTTAACTCATTCATCTGCTTTTGTGTCAGCCCATGTAATGCTTCGGTGCTGAGATGGTTAAACCATCCAGGTGCAAACCAGGACATGCTGATATTGATACTCGCCACCATTTCAGGTGTAAATCCAGCCGCTGTAGCGTCCGGCATCCACGAGGTATGACTCATGGCATGAATTTGGTCTGCAGTCATCTTGCTGACAAAATCTGCGGTCAGCAGTTCGTAATCAGATTTGCTCCATGAACCAATTGAATTAAGGTCGGGCATGGGGGGGGTATTTTGTATGGAATCAGGCACAGCGTGACCTCTTACCGGAATGGATAATATTTATTAGAAATGAATAACCACCTGCAATATAAGTATCGTGGCAGGCGGTTAAAGGTTAATAGCGCACACATCCTTTAAGTGATTGAAAGAAAAAGATGAGTTCATATAAATATTATCAATCAACATCATTACCAGCAGCTTTTATTTTTGCTGGAAAATTCAACACAACACATTAAATAGTAACATTTCAAAGTAACATAATACTTACAAGTATTAATTGGTATTTACTAAAGCAAAAGATTTTGTGTTTTTTCTGTTCAATTATCACTAATCAATGAGTGATAACTTAAAAAAAACTATATTTATTTATCAGTAAAGTTACAAGCAAGGTACTACTTCGCAACGTAACCGAGGCATAATATAATTCGCAAATGTCTAATTTTACTTATTTTTTATGAGCATGGCATTTTGACAACATTCAGTGCCTGTGATATTTAATCGCGCATATTTTATACCCGTAATACTTCAAGTTGCATGTACGTTAGCGTTCCTGCAACTCGAGTTATTTTGGGTATATATCCTACAATAATGACTGGTTTGTTAATAAATATGACTTCTTTACCGTCGGCGGTATCCCATGGATAGCGGTTTTTTCTGTTTGCAGGTAATTGGCTCCTTTCATCAGGTCGCTGTTGACAAAATAAACCTTCAGCATAAATTTGCCGGTCATCTTGAGATATCCCCCAACGGGCAGCCCGTGTTTGGCCAACGAGCAATTTTATTGGCGGCACAGGAGTTAGGACTTAAAACAAAGGTGGTGCGCCAGGATGCACGCCGAATGGATAAAGCTGCACTACCGGCCGTAGGCCAGAATCGTGATGGCCGTTATTTTATTCTGGGGAAATATGACCCTGGGAGTGATAGTGATAATCACGTCGCCAAACCACGGTTACTGATTCAATATGAAAACTGCCCTCCTGAGTTTATTTCCATCGATGAGTTACCCGAGGTTTGGACGGGTGAAGTTATTTACTTCGCAAGCAAAGTAAATTTCACAGGAACATTAGCTAAATTCGATTTCACCTGGTTTATTCCGGCATTGATTAAATACCGGCGAATTTTAGGGGAAATAATGCTCATTTCCCTGGTGTTGCAGTTAATCGGCTTAGCCACCCCACTTTTCTTTCAGGTGGTGATGGATAAAGTTTTGGTTAACCATGCCATGAAAACCCTTCATGTGGTTGCCATTGGCCTGGTGGCAGCAAATATCTTTGAAGCTTTATTAAGCGGGATCCGCACTTGGGTATTTGCACATACCAGCAGCAAGCTTGATGTGGAACTCGGCGCGCGTCTATTCCGCCATATGCTTAACCTGCCGATTGCTTATTTCCAGAGCCGGCGCGTTGGGGATTCGGTAGCGCGTGTGCGAGAGCTGGAAAATATCCGTTCGTTTCTGACGGGCAATGCCATCACCGTCGTACTCGATATTCTTTTCTCGTTCGTCTTCCTCGCCGTAATGTTCAGCTACAGCGTTAAGTTGACACTTATCGTGATTGCATCGATCCCGCTCTATGTTTTTCTATCGCTGGTGTTCACACCCGTGCTGCGCCGTCGGCTCAATGAAAAATTCAATAAATCGGCGGAAAACCAGTCGTTCCTCGTTGAGACCATCAGCAATATCGACACCGTAAAAGCCATGGCCGTTGAGCCGCGCTGGGTTAAGAACTGGGATGACCAACTGGCGGGCTATGTGACCTCTGGACTTTCAGCCACCAATATCTCGACCATCGCCAACGGTGGAATTACGTTGATCAGTAAGCTGGTGACCGCCGCTATCATGTGGATAGGTGCAAGCCTGGTTATCGATAACCAACTCACCGTAGGTGCACTCGTAGCATTCAACATGCTCTCCGGCCAGGTCTCACAGCCCATTTTGCGTCTTGCACAGTTATGGAATGATTTTCAGCAAGTCGGTATTTCAATGAGTCGACTTGGCGATATTTTAAATACTCACCCTGAAGTTGTTGATCAGAAATCGCGGCTGCCACGGCTGTCCGGGGCAATCGAGTTCGATAAGGTCTCATTCCGCTATCGCCCGGATGCATCCGAAGTATTGCGCCAGGTGAGCCTCACGGTTAAACCCGGCGAAGTCATTGGTATTGTCGGCCGTTCGGGTTCAGGGAAGAGCACTCTTACCAAGCTGGTGCAACGCCTGTACATCCCCGAACGCGGGCGCGTGTTACTGGACGGGCACGATCTCGCGGTGATAAACACCACGTCTCTGCGGCATCAAATTGGTGTGGTGCAGCAAGAAAACAACCTGTTTAACCGCTCGATTCGCGCCAATATCGCGCTGACTAACCCGACGCTGCCGATTGAAGCAGTAATAGAAGCCGCCCAACTTGCCGGAGCGCATGAGTTTATTTGTGAGTTACCGGAAGGCTACGACACCATGGTCGGCGAGCACGGCACCGGTTTGTCTGGCGGCCAGCGCCAGCGCATTGCCATTGCCCGCGCCTTAATCTCAAACCCACGTATTTTGATTTTTGATGAAGCCACCAGCGCGCTGGATTATGAGTCCGAAAAAATCATTCAGGATAATATGCGCCGCATCTGTGAAGGCCGAACAGTATTGATCATTGCGCATCGCCTCTCTGCGGTGCGTGAAGCCAACCGCATCGTGGTGATGGAGCGCGGAGAGATTGCCGAAGTCGGTCATCATGATGAACTGGTTCAACACGCCGGTGGGATCTACGCACATTTATATACTCTGCAACAAGGTCCGGTAAGAGAGGCTTGCGTATGAGCCTCAAACTCCGCTACAGCGCCTGGTGCGAATTGATGAAACGCTACCGTTCTCACTTTGCGTTTTTCTGGAAGCAGCGCCACTCACTCACTCCACCGGCTTTGAAAGCAGACGAAGCAGAATTTCTTCCGGCGGCCCTGGCATTACAGCTTGCCCCCGTTTCACCAACCGCTCGCTGGACGGCGCGCCTGCTTATGGTGTTAATCGTTTTCCTGGTGCTGTGGTCGGTATTGGGTAGGGTCGACATTATTGTTTCCGCCAGCGGGAAAATCATTCCCTCAAGTCACGCTAAAACCATTGCCTCTGTGGAAACCGCACGCGTTCAACATATCTTTGTTACCGATGGGCAAACCGTGCATGCCGGTGAACCACTGCTGCTGCTTGATACGCAAATTATCGACCATGAAAAAATGCGCGCGGAAGTTGGCCAGGATAACGCTGCCTTGCAGGTTGCACGTTCGCGTGCCTTGCTGGAATCAATTACCGCTCATCAATTTATTGGACTGAGCGATATAGAAAACATCACGCCAGAAAAGGTCGCTGACGCCCGTGAGCATCTTTCCAGCCAGTGGCAGAATGTAGAAAGCAGGCTAAGAGATCTGGATGGGGAAATTGCCCGTTACAGCCAGCAATTACCGATTGTCCGTGAGCGGGCACAAAATTATAAAGATCTGGCCCAAAACCATGACGTGTCGGTCACTTCATGGCAGGAAAAAGAGCAGGACAAAATTGAGTTGGAAGGCAAACTTGCCGATGCACGCCACCAGCGCGATTCATTTATCGCCGATACTCGTAAGAAAACCGAGGATGAGCTCAATGACGGGTTACGCCAGCAGGCCGAAGCACATCAGGATGTGCAACGAGCCGGCGCCCATAAAACTCAACTTCAGCTCACCGCCCCGGTTGACGGCACGGTACAACAATTAGCGGTACATACGGTTGGTGGCGTAGTAACGGCTGCCCAGCCGCTGATGGTCATCGTACCCAAGCAAAATCAGGTCGAGATCGAAGCAATCGTTGAAAACAAAGACATCGGTTTTGTGCACAAAGGCCAGCATGCCGCTGTGAAAATCGAGGCATTTGACTACACCAAATACGGCATGATGCAGGGTGAAGTGACTTATGTTTCGCGCGATGCAATGAATGCAGGAACCAGCAATGCAGCCGAAAGCACGCAATCAGGCCATAGCGATAACGCACAGAAACCGCAGAATTCTCAATACGCAATTCACATCAAACTTGACCACAAAACGATGGATATCGATGGAGAGCCCTCGACACTGCGACCGGGCATGAGCGCCTCAATCGAAATAAAAACGGGTAGCCGTCGAGTTATTGAGTACTTCCTGTCCCCTCTGATTCAACACACTCATGAGAGCCTGAATGAACGCTAAAAGGTATTTAGTCTCTCTTTGCCTGCTGACCTTGTGGGTGCAGCCTGCTGCTTTCGCTGAAGAGAAAAGTGGTTTACTGGACGATCCGTTACTGGCGCAACCTGTGCAATTGCAGGACGGCGCGACGCTCCCTGATACCAGCCGGATTAATTGTGCAACTGCGGTAGATTTCACCCAACCACTGGCGCTGACCGATGCTGTTGATACTGCGCTATGTAACAACCCGCAAATCCGCGCCACATGGGCAGAAATTAAGGTGCAAAGCGGCGTGGTAGGTGAAGCCCGAGCCGCTTATCTGCCAACCATCACCGGCTCGGTTAGCCGACTCAAAGACACCACAACCTATTCCTCTGGTTCACAACAGCCCGCATCCACCAGTATCGGCAACCAATATTATGGTTCATTAAACTGGCGCTTATTTGATTTTGGGGGCCGTGCTGCAAACCGTGAAGCGGCGAATCAAATGCTGTTAGCCGCGATTGCCGGGCATGACGCGGCTTTGCAAAAAACCATGGCATCGGTGATTCAGGCTTACTTTGAGGCGATGACCAGCCAGGCCGTAATGGAGGCTCGCATGCAGATTGCGCAGCTTGCCCAACAAACGTTAAGTGTTGCGAAACGGCGTGAGGAAAAAGGCGCAACCACGCAGGATGACACCTTGCAGGCCACCACCGCGCTGGCAAAAGCACAGCTTAATGCGATGCACAGCCGGGGGGATTTTGAAAAGAACCTTGCCCTGCTCAAGCAGGTCATGGGCATCAATCTTGAGATATCCGTTAAATTACCAGCGCAACCCGACAACGTTATCCCTTCGGACATTCACGACCTAAACCAGTGGCTGAAACAGGCGCAAATCCGCCACCCGGCAATTATGCAGGCGCGGGCAAAATGGCAGGCCGATAAAGATAAAATTATCCAGGTTCGCTCGGATGGTTTACCCACGCTCGATATGACGGCGCATATTTCCCGCAATGGTTTCCCGAATCAGGGTCTGTCGACTATTAACCAGACCGATAAAGATGTTGGCCTAACGGTTTCTATTCCATTGTTCGATGGCTTTAGTCGCCACTATAAAATCCTGGAAGCAAGGGCACAGGCCGAACAAAGCGAAGCCCAATTCGAAGATACCACCACACAGATTCTTACTGAGGTAGTGAAAGCCTGGGCTGATGCTAAAACGGCGTTGGGCGTGCTGACCGTAAGCCAACAATTGCTCGACGCCGCACAAGCCAGCGTTAATTCGTCACGCCGCCGTTACGATAAAGATGTGGCCGATATTCTTGAAGTTTTGAATGCTCAATCGGCACTGGCTGATGCACAACAGCAACGTATTCAGGCTATTGCTGAATGGCAATCTGCGCGCTTAAGCCTGCTTGCGAATACCGGAATACTGAGTCAACTGCCCGCAGGAACTGAATAATCTAACGGAGATATGCCCTAAATAGGTCGATGTATTGGCTGCGCCGCGAAATATTTAGGGTATAGCTTGACCTTACCCTTGATGGAAGGTTTAGGCTTACCACAATCCCACATAAAAGGAGTCGGATGATGTCTCACGTTATCGATCTAAACCTTGATGGCCTAACCTGCGGCCATTGCGTTAAACGCGTTAAAGAAAGCCTGGAGCAACGTCCTGACGTTGATACCGCTGAAGTGACGCAAACTCACGCCAGCGTAACCGGAACGGCTTCCGTTGATGAGTTAATCAACACAGTAAAACAAGCCGGGTACGAGGCGACTGCGGCCAGCCACCCAAAGTCTGATCCGCTGACAGAGTCATCAATCCCGTCGGAAGTGCTGACAGCGGACGCATTGAAGCTTCCGACAGCCACCGATGATGATGACGATAGCCAACAGTTGTTGATCAACGGGATGAGCTGTGCCAGCTGCGTGACCCGGGTACAAAGTGCATTGCAAAATGTCCCTGGTGTCAGCCTGGCGCGGGTAAACCTTGCCGAGCGCAGTGCCCTGATTATGGGTACTGCCTCCGCCGAATCTTTAGTAAAAGCGGTGGAAAGTGTCGGGTATGGTGCGGAAGCCATCGAAGATGATGCAAAACGCCGTGAACGCCAACAAGAGACCGCCAACGCCGCAGTAAAACGATTCCGCTGGCAGGCTATTCTGGCACTGGCCGTCGGTATCCCGGTAATGGTCTGGGGAATGTTCGGTGACAATATGATGGTCACCGATGACAACCGCTCGTTATGGCTGACCATCGGGATTATCACGCTGGGCGTGATGGTGTTTGCTGGTGGGCATTTCTATCGCAGCGCCTGGCGCAGCTTGCTCAACAAAACCGCCACCATGGATACGCTGGTCGCGCTAGGAACTGGCGCCGCGTGGATTTATTCCATCACAGTGAATATCTGGCCACAGCACTTCCCAATGGAAGCTCGCCACCTCTATTACGAGGCCAGTGCGATGATTATCGGCCTGATAAACCTTGGGCATATGCTGGAACAACGTGCACGCCAACGCTCTTCTAAAGCGCTGGAACGGTTGCTGGACTTAACGCCACCAACGGCGCGCGTGGTCACCGAAGAAGGTGAAAAGACACTGCCACTGGCAGAAGTCACCGCAGGCATGATATTGCGCTTAACCACCGGTGACCGCGTGCCGGTCGACGGTGAAATTACCCAGGGCGAAGCGTGGTTTGATGAAGCGATGCTCACCGGTGAACCGGTACCGCAGCAAAAATCCACCGACGAGCCGATTCATGCAGGCACCGTGGTACAAGACGGCAGCGTATTATTCCGTGCTACCGCAACCGGCAACCACACTACACTTTCGCGCATTATTCGAATGGTGCGCCAGGCGCAAAGCAGTAAGCCTGAGATTGGCCAACTTGCCGATAAAATTTCGGCGGTGTTTGTGCCTGTAGTGGTACTGATTGCTTTGTTTAGCGCCGCAATCTGGTACTTCTTCGGCCCGGCACCTCAAATCGTTTATACGCTGGTGATTGCCACAACCGTACTGATTATCGCCTGCCCTTGTGCGCTGGGTCTGGCAACACCGATGTCGATTATTTCCGGTGTGGGCCGTGCCGCTGAGTTTGGTGTATTAGTGCGTGATGCCGATGCCCTGCAACGCGCCAGTACACTCGATACTATTGTGTTTGATAAAACCGGTACGCTAACCGAAGGCAAACCGCAGGTTGTCGCCGTCGTGACTTACAACGACTACTCAGAAGCTGATGCATTAAGACTTGCCGCGGCCCTTGAACAAGGATCAAGCCACCCGCTTGCTCGCGCTATTATCGATAAAGCCGAAGGGGCTGAATTACCGCAGGTTAATACCTTCCGCACCTTGCGTGGGTTGGGTGTTAGCGGTGAAACCGAAGGGCATCAATTACTGCTTGGCAACAAAGCACTGCTTGATGAGCAAAACGTGGATACCAGCCCTATGGCTGCTGAAATTGAAGCACAGGCCAGCCGTGGTGCAACACCGGTGCTACTGGCGGTCGATGGCAAACTGGTCGCCCTGCTCGCCATCCGCGACCCGCTGCGTGCCGACAGTGTTAGCGCACTGCAACGCTTGCACCGTAACGGCTACCGCCTGGTGATGTTGACCGGCGATAACCCAACTACGGCTAAC
Organism: Buttiauxella gaviniae ATCC 51604; assembly: GCF_001654835.1. Lineage (GTDB taxonomy): Bacteria > Pseudomonadota > Gammaproteobacteria > Enterobacterales > Enterobacteriaceae > Buttiauxella > Buttiauxella gaviniae. The sequence continues at coordinate 217,395 of NZ_LXEP01000029.1, read as the reverse complement.
GCCATTGCCAAAGAAGCGGGTATTGATGAAGTGATTGCGGGCGTATTGCCGGATGGCAAAGCTGAAGCGATCAAAAAGCTGCAACAACAAGGGCGGCAAGTTGCAATGGTCGGCGATGGTATCAACGATGCGCCAGCGTTAGCACAGGCTGAAGTGGGTATTGCAATGGGTGGCGGTAGCGATGTTGCTATCGAAACGGCTGCCATCACGTTGATGCGCCATAGCCTGGTGGGTGTCGCTGATGCGCTGGCAATATCTAAAGCGACTTTGCGTAACATGAAGCAGAACCTGGTCGGGGCGTTTATCTACAACACGTTGGGTATCCCAATTGCTGCGGGGATTTTATATCCACTGACCGGAACGCTGCTTAACCCGGTAGTTGCGGGCGCTGCAATGGCACTGTCATCCATTACAGTAGTCAGTAACGCCAACCGTTTGTTGCGCTTTAAACCGAAGGACTGAATGATCTTCCCCACGGCGTAAAAACCGTGGGGGAAATTTGCACCAGGTCACTCGCAGCGGTAGCATGACTTTTTAGCCAGGGAATCTGCAAATGGGTCTGCTATCGCGAATTACCGCATTATTTTCAAGCCTTTCGAACACCCAATATCCCTGGCCTGCTCTGGATATTGTTCTACCCGGAGACCGCCATCTTCACCTTGTCGGCAGTATTCATATGGGTACGCGCGATATGGCGCCGCTGTCGAGCAAGCTTATCGATAAACTCAACAATTCCGATGCGCTGATTGTTGAAGCCGACATATCCGAAGGCGGTTCCCCCTTCCCGAATAATCCCGATGAACTCCCGCTTGAACAACGACTATCAGCTGATGACCTGGCGCAGGTGATGTCGTTAATCCACGAGTTGGGTATCCCCCTGAGCCAAATTGATAATCAACCCGCCTGGCAAATTGCGCTGGTGCTACAGGCCCACCAGGCACAGCGACTAGGGTTAAGAGCCGATTATGGGATTGATTTTCAGTTGCTGGAAGCCGCGAAGGCGCAGGCAGTACCGATTATTGAACTGGAAGGTGCGCAGCATCAGGTGGATATTCTCACCCGCCTTCCTGATGGCGGCATGCCGTTATTAACAGATACGCTCACCCATTGGCACACCAATGCGCGTTTGCTGCAAACGATGATTAGCTGGTGGCTGGAGTCGCCACCGCAAAGTGGGAAAGTGCTGCTACCTAATACATTTGGCGATGAGTTATACGATGTTCTTATGCATCAACGTAACCTTCATTGGCTACATTTCTTGCAGCAACTTCCTGCCGGTCGCTACGTTGTGGCCGTCGGAGCACTGCATTTGTACGGTGAGGGGAACCTACCAGGGCTATTGAAATATCCCACTAAATAAGCGGAAAGCCTGGTCTAAATAATTCGAGTTGCAGGACAAAAGGCTTTAGCCTTTTGAACAGCGCTTGCGCTGGCCCCTTCGGGGCGAGGCTACGCCGAGTAACGCGGCGACGCAGTGAATCCCCGGGAGCTTACTCCAGTAAGTGACTGGGGTGAACGAGGACAAATCTGCCGGGAGCTGATTTGAACGCAGCTCGCTGCGGCCCCAAAGGGGCGAGGCCCTGGATGGGCCGAGTATTGCCAACGCACCTGCTGCTTGAAGTATGACGACCGGGAAAAAAAACGGCCAATATCGCTATTGGCCCGTCAAAGAGGAATTTGTATATTATTTTAATTATTCTGGCCAAATTAATGGCCAGATACAGAATTGTCGCTCAATGTAACGATTAACGCCAACACTATTGCGTGACATTATAATATTTGAAAAACATATAACCCTGTTTATTAATTTGTGCGTATATCAGACAAATTCACTAAGAAGGTCCCATGACTCCCGCCGTAAAACTCCTCGAAAAAAACCGTGTTCCATTTCAGTTACATGCTTATGACCACGACCCAAGTGAAACAAACTTTGGCGATGAAGTGGTACGTAAACTCGGTCTGAATGCCGAGCAAGTCTACAAAACGCTGCTTGTTGCCATCAACGGTGACATGAAACAGTTAGCGGTTGCTGTTACGCCAGTTTCGGGCCAACTGGACTTAAAAAAAGTGGCCAAAGCATTGGGTGCCAAAAAAGTGGATATGGCTGACCCCATGGTAGCGCAGCGCATTACCGGTTATTTGGTCGGTGGCATTAGTCCGCTGGGGCAAAAGAAGCGCCTGCCAACGGTTATCGATGCCCCTGCACAAGAATTTACCTCTATCTATGTTTCCGGCGGTAAACGCGGGCTGGATATCGAACTGTCCGCCGCAGATCTCGCAAAATTGCTGAATGCGACTTTTGCTGAAATTGCCCGCCGTGACTGATCGTTATTTCCTCCCAAAAGAGCAATCTCAGTCAGGATGGAAAAGAGAGCCGCTGGCAAAGTAAACGTCTTGAGGGAGGAATTATGACGAGCAATAGACACGAACTTTATGCCCGGCGTTTTGAGCAAGTATTTGCCTGGATTGAACAGCATCTTGATAGCCCGTTAACGGTCGAGCAACTAAGTGAAGTCGCCTGTTTTTCGCGTTTTCATTTTCACCGGCAATTCAGCCAGTTTTGTGGAATCAGCGTTAGCCGTTACATCACTCTAATGCGGCTAAAAAGAGCCTCTTTCCAGTTAGTGAAAAATCCTCAGGAAAGAGTGATTAACATTGCCCTGGATGCCGGGTTTGAAAACCCCGAATCATTTTCCCGTGCCTTCAAAAATACCTTCGGCCTGACACCCAGCGAGTTTCGCAAAGATCCTGTTTGGGTTGACTGGCATGTGCATTTTCAATTTCCCGGACGGGAAAATCAGCAGAGGTTAAAAAATATGGACGTGAAAATCATTACTGTCGAACCAATGAAAGTCGCGGTGCTTGAGCATCTTGGCGATCCTATGCACGTAAATAATACCGTCGCGGCGTTTATTGAATGGCGTCAAGCATCAGGGCTTTCGGATTGCAGTACACAAGGGACTTACGGTGTTCCGTGGAACGACCCGCTGACCACACCGGGTCCAGAGTTTCGTTTTGATGTATGTGGTGAGCTAAACCCTAAGGCCACCGGCCTGGTTCCTGAAAATCCTCAGGGTGTTATCAGTAAAACAATACCCGGCGGGCGCTGTGCAGTGGTACGCCATGTTGGTGCTTATGAGCGCATCAGCGATAGCGTTTATTATCTTTATCGCCAGTGGTTGCCAAACAGCGGTGAGGAGTTACGCGATTTTCCGGTCTATTTCCGCTACCTCGAACTCGATAAAGACCATCCCGAGCATGCGCAGCAGACTGATATATTACTGCCGTTGAAATAAAAAATGGTGGATGTCGTTTCCGCTAATCCCCTTACAAAGGTTACCTTGTAGGTTGGATTAGCGTAGCGACATCCGACAAATGCCCTTACTGCCAGCTCACCTCGCCTTTCGGCTCATAAGCATTAACATCAAGCGGAGAATTCTTCTCGATATATTGCTTCAGCACTTCTGCATCAACAAAACCGGTGTTCACATAACCCGGTTTTTTATCGATAGCAGGATAGCCGTCACCGCCGGAAGCGTTAAAGTTTAACGTCGCCATACGGTAGGTTTTCGCAGGATCAACAGGCTCGCCCTTGATTTTAAGATCTTGCAGGCCAGCAGCCGTTGCCACAAAGCTGACATTCGCGAACTGCGGATACGCGCCAGAGTCTGGTTTTTTCTGCGCCACGGCGCTCAGATACTCGATGACTTCTTTGCCCGTCATATCGGTATAAACCACCGTGTTGCCAAACGGCTGCACCTTCAGCACATCTTTATAAGTGATGTCCCCGGTTTCAATCGAATCACGAATACCGCCGCCGCTCATCACAGCAAAATCAGCACCGGTACGGTCCATTTGTGCCGCCAGCAGCAGACGCGCCAGGTTGGTTTGCACGAAACGCACTTTGCTACGATCGCCTTCCATGTGGCCGTTAACGCTGCCGACTTTCACATTCAACTGCGCCTGGCCTTTATTCTGGAATGGCGTCAGCAGTGAGAGCATTTGCTGGTTTTCCGGGATCTGCGGTGTATACAGCACGCGCTCACTTTCACCGTTATCGTAGGTGATTTTTTTCTTCAAATTGATGGGGATCAGCTGGTAGTGCACCAGTTTCATTTCGCCATTACGGAATTCAAAATCAGCACGGCCGACATACTTGCCCCACTCATGGGCCTGCACAATCCATATACCGTTTTGCTGATCTGGCGCACATGGCGTGCCGGGCACGTAATCCACCTGCTTTTTATTTTCCGCCATCATGCAGACCGGATCTTGTGAGTGCCCTCCGACAATCATCGTCAACGCACCAGCAGGGAGGCTGCGCGCCATTTCTACGTCGCCCGGCGCGTTAGAACCATGGTCGCCGTTGTCATAGTGGCCCATATGGGTTGCCGCGATTAACACATCAGGTTTTTCAGTGCTTTGCAGCTCTTGAATCACCAATTTTGCTTCTTCAGCAGGTTTGCGGAATTCGATATCAGTGAAGTTTTCCGGGTTACCAATTTTCGCGGTGTCGTCAGTGGTTAAACCGATAACCGCAATTTTAATGCCCTGTGGCTTAAAGATGGCCCAAGGCTTAAATAGACGCTCGCCGGTGCTTTTCTGGTAAATGTTGGCCGAAAGCAGTGGGAATTTGGCCCACTTTTCTTGCTGACGTAACACTGTCAGCGGTTTGTCGAATTCGTGGTTACCGATTGCCATCGCGTCATAACCAATCAGGTTCATGCCACGAAAATCAGGCTCTGCATCCTGCAAGTCAGATTCAGGTACACCGGTGTTGATGTCGCCGCCAGAGAGTAACAATACGCTGCCTCCCTTCTCTGCCACCTCTTTACGAATGCTATCCACCAGAGTTTTCTGTGCAGCCAGGCCATATTCCGCGTGTTCGTTGCGCCAGAAATGACCGTGGTGATCGTTGGTGTGTAGAATGGTGATGTTATAAGTTTTATCTTTTTCCCAGGCCAGTGCAGATGCGCTGGTCAAGCCGACTGCTATAAGCAGTGCTGCGGTCACCCCTTTCACGACGAACTTCATTGCAAATCTCCATATTCAAAAAAAATACTTCCGCACCAATAGCAGACAGCTACTAGCATAGACAAATAACTTTTCACGATTGTGACTTTCTTCAGAAAGTTCCTGCAGGTATGTTAGCAGGGTAACTGTTTCCCACGGTTCCATCGCTGAACCGATATAAAATAATACAATCAATTCTTTGCAGGTATTTATGGCAATCTCGGAACAAACTCTCGCATCGCCGGAGCCTAAAAAGGCTCGCACCGCGTTTGGCATTCTGGGGGCAATTAGCCTCTCCCATTTGCTCAACGATATGATTCAGTCGCTTATTCTGGCGCTCTACCCGCTACTCCAGAGCGAGTTCTCTTTGAGCTTTGTGCAGATTGGGATGATAACGCTCACCTTCCAGGTGACCTCATCGCTCCTTCAGCCGGTGGTAGGATACTACACCGACAAATACCCGATGCCGTGGTCGTTGCCGATTGGTATGTGCTTCACACTTTGCGGGTTAGTTATCCTCGCTTTAGCGGGCAGTTTCCCGATGGTGCTGTTGGCCGCCGGGCTTGTAGGAACGGGTTCTTCCGTTTTCCACCCGGAATCATCCCGCGTAGCGCGTATGGCATCCGGTGGCCGTCATGGCCTTGCGCAGTCGCTGTTCCAGGTTGGCGGCAACTTTGGTAGCTCTTTAGGCCCATTGCTGGCTGCGCTGATTATCGCGCCTTACGGCAAAGGCAATGTCGGCTGGTTTGTGTTGGCCGCTCTACTGGCGATTATTGTATTGCTGCAAATTAGCCGTTGGTATGCCGCGCAGCATCGCATGGCGAAAGGTAAAACCGCAGCACCTGTCGTTAACCCGCTGCCGCGCAAGCAAGTGATTCAGGCGGTATCTGTACTGCTGGTACTAATTTTCTCCAAGTACTTTTATATGGCGAGTATCAGCAGCTACTACACCTTCTACCTGATGCACAAATTTGGTTTGTCGGTGCAAAATGCCCAATTCCATCTATTTGCCTTCCTGTTTGCAGTAGCAGCCGGGACAGTAATTGGTGGACCAGTGGGAGATAAAATTGGTCGCAAATACGTTATCTGGGGTTCAATCCTGGGCGTCGCGCCATTTACCCTGTTCCTGCCGTACGTTTCACTGTACTGGACCGGGATTCTGACCGTGATTATCGGCTTTATCCTTGCCTCCGCGTTTTCAGCGATTCTGGTTTACGCGCAAGAGCTGATGCCTGGACGTATCGGCATGGTTTCCGGGCTATTTTTCGGTTTTGCTTTTGGGATGGGTGGGCTGGGTGCTGCAATACTCGGCCTGGTAGCCGACCATACAAGTATCGAGTTAGTCTATAAAATATGTGCTTTCCTACCACTTCTTGGCATATTGACCATATTCCTACCTGATAATCGCCATAAGTCATAGTTATAAAGGGTCAGAGAGCACCTCTGATCCTTTATATTACCCAAATTTACCCATACCTTTCTTAAACTAAGTGTATAAAAACCCCTTCAGACACCATTTTTTGTCTAAATGCGCCTTTTATTAAAAAACGTTCTATTTAACACACACATCGATTAAAAAATTGTCATAAACTAAATGTAGATTATTGGATCTTATTTGTTACGAAAGGAGACGGAATGCATCACGCCACCCCGCTTATCACCACCATTGTCGGCGGCCTCGTATTGGCCTTTTTGCTCGGTATGATCGCCAACAAACTTCGCATCTCACCCCTGGTGGGCTACTTACTAGCAGGGGTACTTGCCGGCCCTTTTACGCCAGGCTTTGTAGCAGATACTAAACTCGCGCCTGAACTGGCAGAGCTCGGTGTGATTTTGCTGATGTTTGGCGTGGGTTTGCACTTTTCGTTAAAGGATTTGATGGCGGTAAAGGCCATCGCCATCCCCGGAGCTATCGCCCAGATTGGTGTGGCGACGCTACTGGGAATGGCGCTTTCATCGCTGATGGGCTGGTCGTTAATGACCGGCATCGTATTTGGCCTGTGTCTTTCCACCGCCAGTACCGTGGTACTGCTACGCGCCCTTGAAGAGCGGCAATTAATTGACAGCCAGCGCGGGCAAATCGCCATTGGCTGGCTGATTGTTGAAGACCTGGTGATGGTGTTAACGCTGGTTCTGTTGCCAGCTGTCGCCGGAATGATGGAAAAAGGCGACGTCGGCTTTGCGACGCTGACGCTGGACTTGGGTTTGACCATCGGTAAAGTGGTGGCGTTTATTGCCATTATGCTGATTGTTGGCCGCCGCGTGGTGCCGTGGATTCTGGCGCGAAGTGCTGCAACCGGTTCGCGCGAACTCTTCACACTGGCCGTTCTCACATTGGCTCTCGGCATTGCTTTTGGTGCGGTTGAACTGTTTGATGTTTCATTCGCCCTGGGTGCGTTTTTCGCAGGCATGGTGCTCAATGAATCTGAATTAAGCCACCGCGCCGCGCACGACACGCTGCCACTGCGCGATGCGTTTGCCGTGCTGTTCTTTGTTTCCGTCGGCATGCTGTTCGACCCATTAATTCTGATTCAGGAACCGCTCGCGGTGCTTGGCACGGTGGCTATCATCGTCTTTGGTAAGTCGTTAGCCGCTTTCTTCCTGGTGCGTCTGTTTGGTCACTCGCAACGCACAGCGTTAACCATCGCCACAAGCCTTGCGCAAATTGGTGAATTCGCCTTTATCCTTGCAGGTCTCGGTATGGCGCTAAATCTGCTGCCGCAGACCGGGCAAAATCTGGTACTGGCAGGGGCGATTTTGTCGATAATGCTCAACCCCATTTTGTTTGCGATTCTTGAGCGCTATCTCGCAAAAACCGAAACGCTGGAAGAACAGACACTGGAAGAAGCCATCGAAGATGAGAAACAAATTCCAGTCGATATTTGCCATCACGCGTTGCTGGTTGGTTTTGGCCGCGTAGGCAGCCTGCTGGGCGAGAAATTGCTGGCGCAAGGCATTCCACTGGTGGTGATTGAAACCTCTCGCAGTCGGGTTGATGAGCTACGTGCGCGTGGGATCCGTGCGGTACTCGGCAATGCGGCCAATGAAGAGATCATGAATCTCGCCCATCTGGATTGCGCGCGTTGGTTATTACTGACGATTCCTAATGGCTACGAGGCGGGTGAAATTGTTGCAGCAGCACGTGCAAAATGCCCGGATATCGAGATTATTGCCCGCGCTCATTATGACGATGAAGTGGATTACATCACCGAACGTGGTGCTAATCGGGTCGTGATGGGTGAGCGCGAGATAGCCAATACCATGATGGGGTTGCTGGAAAAACCAACAGTGCAGGAATCCGTCTCGGGGTAGTTGTTGTAGGGTGGGTTAACCACCCTACAAACTAAAGACTTAGCGAGCCCAATAAGACTCTTCGAGGCTATCTTCGCGCTCTGGCAAGCCACGAGTCAGGCGCGGAGAGTGCTGGTTCAATACCTGGTAACTTACGCGGTTTGCGTATTTACACACTTGTGCCAAAGAGGAATAAGTCAGCCACGTATGCTGGTGTTTGCTGGAGTTTGGCACGTTAGAACGGTGATAATTATTCGCCGTTATATCATGCAGAAGTGCAGCCAGCGCACCGTCTCCCGCGCCATTGGTGTTCATAATTTTCTCAGGCCCGCCCATGTATGGCGCGATATGCGAGAAAATACGCATCGGGTTCTGACAGTCTTTATGGCGCATTGCACGGCTAAATTCGTACTGGTTAAATTCAGCAATCGCACCCGGCAACAACGGATGTTGTGTCGTGCGTTTTGAAGACTCTTCTGTAAAGCCCGCCATGTACAGGCCAACAGGCCCTGCGGTACACAACACTAAATCGACCCAATCCAGCGCTTTATCCGCCGCCAGCAGCGGATCGTTTTCACCGGTCAGCGCCAGCCCTTCTTCTTCGTTCATCGCAAGAATCGAGACATGTTCTTTCAGGAACGCCTGCCACCACTCGGGATTTTCTGCGATGACATATTTAGTGCCCAGCGTCAGCACCACAGGAACGTTGTATTTTTTTGCATAGGCGATGGCCTGCATGGTCGCTTCTGGCATCGGTTCGCCGTCTTTGCAGCGCACCAGATACGACGTCAGAACCAACGCAGACGCGCCAGCAATCACCTCTTCCGGGATGCTCTCGGCGCGAAGCTGGTTCATGTAGCCGGGGCTTATCGCAAAAGTACGCTCGCCCTGCTCGCCAATCAGCGTAAAGCAGCGGCCAATCGGCCCGTTAACGCCTTGCAGGTAGTTGAGGTCGGTACGGCTGGAGGTGTTGCACAGGTAGCGGTAGGCGTAGCTACCAATTTCGATGTGGCTGCACATCACGCCCAACAAAACAGAGCGGTCATCGGCTAATACCGAATAGTTGTGCATGGTGTTGCCGATGGTGCCACCGGCAAACTGGTGAGTAATCAGATCTTTTTGCACCAGTTCCTGATACAGCGCTTCTGCAACATCATCTTCAATAACCAAAGAGTGCCCGAAACTCAAACCGTAACGATGAACAAACGCATCATCGACTTTGGCTTCGATATCCACCAGCGTCTGGTCTATCCCGACAATCCAGGAAGTGCCTGTTTCGTTTTCAGGCTGAACCTGTTGCAGTAACGGATCGCGCGCGTTTACAGGGAAGTAGTGTTTGGATTTTCGTTTGCCGGGAAATTTCATGATGTTGTTCGAGTTTGCTAATCAGGCCGGAAATGGTAGCACATTAACGGCCAGTAGTGAGATTAGCGATATTTCTGCACCAGATTCATCATCATGGCGATGTGAGCCGGGTCGTCATTAAGCGCAGGGATATATTCATATTTTGTGCCGCCCGCTTCGATGAAGACTTCACGGTTTTGCACCGCCATTTCCTCAAGCGTTTCGAGGCAATCGGCAGAAAAACCAGGGCACATCACCTGAATGTGTTTCACCCCTTTCTCCGCCAACATTTTCAGCGTTTCATCGGTATACGGCATCAGCCAGGGTTCGCGGCCAAAACGCGACTGGTAAGTCATCATCACTTTTTCTGGCGGCAACTCAAGCGCTGAAAGCAGCTCGCGCGTAGTGTCGCGGCAGCGTTGCGGGTAATCATCACCTTCGTTGGCATAACGCTGCGGAATGCCGTGGTACGAGAGCAATAACACATCCGGCTCGCCATGCTGGGCAAAAGAGTGTTTTACCGAAGCCACCAGCGCATTGATATATGAAGTGTCTTCAGCATAATCGCGAATCAGTGAGATTGATGGCAATGAGCGATAGTTAGCAAAAATACGCCCCAGTTCATCCCAGACGGCCGCAACCGTCGAGCAAGAAAATTGCGGATAGAGCGGCAGCACCACAATATGGTCTACATGATGCGACATCAGCTCTTCCACAGCACTTTTCAGCGAGGGAGAACCATAACTCATCCCGAGTACAACCGGAGTGCCTGGTAACTGCGCCGCAAGTGCGGCCTGTTGACGGCGGCTGTAGACCAGCAACGGAGAGCCTTCGTCCATCCATACCGACTGGTAAAGTTTGGCGACTCGAGCCGAGCGCAGAGGAAGAATCACACCACGCAGTAACGGCCACCAAATCAGGCGCGGTGTATCAACCACGCGTTTGTCGCTCAAAAACTGGCGTAAATAGCGTTTTACCGCAGCCGGAGTGGGTGCGTCAGGCGTGCCAAGGTTTGCCAGTAAGATACCCACTTTTTCCTGATTCATTTCCACTCCTTATCAACAGATTGCTGATAATTGTAACGTAAAAGCGCCTCAGGAGAACCGATTACAGCGAAAGGGCAAAATTTGGGCAAAAAAATACCAGGAACAGGTCCTGGTATTTTATCTACCCAAAGATTTCGAGGTGCAGGAGTGTTATCTGCAACTTGAAAGATGACGGGTACGATTAGCCGAGGATTTTAGCCAGCTCAGCGCTAACTTCTGTCACTTTACGGGTGCCGTCGATTTTCACGTATTTGGTGTTACCGGCTTGCGCTTCTTTGCTGTAGTAAGAGATAAGCGGAGCAGTCATCTGATGGTATTCCACCAGGCGCTTACGCACGGTCTCTTCCTGATCGTCTTTACGAGTAGTCAGCTCTTCGCCAGTCGCATCGTCTTTACCTTCCACTTTTGGTGGATTGAAGGTGACGTGATAAACGCGGCCAGATGGTGCGTGTACGCGACGGCCAACGATACGCTCAACAATCAGCTCGTCCGGCACTGCGAACTCCAGAACCACGTCCACATTGATGCCAGCTTCTTTCATTGCATCAGCTTGTGGAATAGTGCGTGGGAAACCATCAAGCAGGAAACCGTTACGGCAATCTTCCTGGGTAATACGTTCTTTAACCAGAGCGATAACCAGTTCATCTGTAACCAGTTTACCGGCATCCATGATGTCTTTTGCTTGTTTGCCCAGCTCTGAGCCAGATTTCACTGCAGCACGCAGCATGTCACCTGTGGAGATTTGCGGAATGCCATATTTCTCCATGATGAACTGAGCCTGAGTTCCTTTACCTGCGCCCGGAGCGCCAAGCAGAATAATACGCATTGCGTAATTCCCCATTCGTTTGGATTTTTGATTATTTAAAGCAGAGGCGATGACCTTACCATTAAAGGCGTATTCACCTCAAGAATAGCGGGGCTTGCGAGCGCTGTTAGCAGGGTTTAGATGAAAAAAAACCTGCCATTTTGGCAGGTTTTTGTCTTTTCTTGATGGAGGATGGCGGGTAAACGTAATCGCTACCCGCCCCTGTCATTAAGAAACCAGCAACTGGTTCATACGACGGATAAACTGGTTTGGATCTTCCAGCGTACCGCGCTCAGCTAACAGTGCCTGGTCGAGCAGCAGCTCAACCCACTCAGCGAACAACGCTTCATCCTGAGTATCCGCAACACGTTTCACGAGGCCATGATCCGGGTTCAGCTCGAAGATGTACTTCACTTCCGGCACTTCCTGGCCCGCAGCGGCAAACAGTTTTGCCATTTGCGTGCTCATGTCATTGCTGTCAGTGGTCACGATAGCCGGAGTGTCGGTCAGACGGTGCGTCAGACGCACTTCTTTCACACGTTCACCCAGCAGGGTTTTCACACGGTCAACAAACGGCTCAAGTGCTTTTTCAGCTTCTTTTGCTTCCGGAGTCTCTTCGTCGGCCATTTTTTCCAGTGACTCGTCAGTTTTGCTGACTGACTGGAACATTTTGCCGTCGAATTCGGTCAGGTAGCTCATCATCCACTCGTCGATGCGGTCAGAAAGCAGCAACACTTCGATGCCTTTCTTACGCAGCAACTCCAGATGCGGGCTGCTCTTCGCGGCTGCATAGCTGTCGGCGGTGATGTAGTAAATCTTCTCCTGCCCTTCTTTCATGCGTGACACGTACTCTTCCAGCGACACAGTCTGTGCAGCGGAATCGGTATGCGTGGTCGCAAAGCGCAGCAGTTTAGCGATAGTTTCCTGGTTCGCGTTGTCTTCAGCAGGGCCTTCTTTCAGCACCAGACCGAAGTTTTTCCAGAAGGTCTGGTATTTTTCGCTGTCGTCTTTTGCCAGTTTTTCCAGCATCTGCAATACGCGTTTGGTCAGTGCACTACGCAGGTTTTGCGTTACACGACTGTCTTGCAGAATTTCACGCGACACGTTCAGTGGCAGATCGTTGGAATCTATCAGACCACGTACAAAACGCAGGTAGTTCGGCATAAACTGCTCAGCGTCGTCCATGATGAAAACGCGCTGCACGTACAGCTTCAGGCCGTGCTTATGGTCACGGTTCCACATATCCCACGGCGCCTGAGACGGGATGTACAGCAGGCTGGTGTACTCTTGCTTCCCTTCCACGCGATTATGGCTATACGTCAGCGGGTCAGTGAAGTCATGAGCCACATGTTTGTAGAACTCGTTGTACTCTTCGTCTTTAATTTCAGACTTGCTACGGGTCCACAGCGCCTGGGCTTTGTTGATCTTTTCCCAACCGAGAATGGTTTCGCCATCTTTCTCTTCGCGAGTTTCAATCTCAACCGGCAATGCGATGTGGTCAGAGTATTTGCTGATGGTCGAACGCACGCGCCAATCATCTAAGAACTCATCTTCACCTTCACGCAGGTGCAGGGTAATTTCAGTACCGCGATCGGCTTTAGTGATATCCGCAACGGTATATTCGCCAGCACCTTCTGATTCCCAGAACACAGCTTGATCTGCAGGCACACCTGCTGCGCGAGTACGCACAGTCACTTTATCTGCCACGATAAACGCAGAGTAGAAGCCCACACCAAACTGGCCGATAAGCTGGCTGTCTTTTGCCTGGTCAGAACCCATAGATTCGAGGAACGCTTTGGTGCCAGATTTTGCAATCGTACCGAGGTGATCAATCGCTTCGTCGCGCGTCATACCGATGCCGTTGTCGGCAATGGTCAAAGTGCGTTTTTCTTTATCAAAAGAGACGCGCACGCGCAGTTCGCCGTCACCCTCGTAGAGGTCAGCCTGAGACAATGCGCGGAAGCGCAGTTTGTCTGCCGCATCAGAGGCGTTGGAGATCAGCTCACGCAGGAAAATTTCTTTATTTGAGTAGAGGGAGTGGATCATCAGGTGCAGAAGTTGTTTCACTTCAGACTGGAAGCCACGTGTCTCTTGTCCTTTCATGGTCATTGATACCTCAACAAAATCAAAATACAGGGGTGATGAAAACGCTGAAGGTGATATGAGGATAGAACTTGAGGTTTTCAAGCGGGAAAAGAGATTCTTCCAATCTTTACCCTAAATAATTGGAGTTGCATCAAGGCGGCAAGGGAGCAAATCCCCAGGAGCTTACTCAAGTAAGTGACTGGGGTTTGTGAGTGAAGCCAACGCCGATGCAGCTTCAAGTATGATGGGTAAAATTAGAAATTAATCTTGTGACGCCCTGCTAAAGAGTGCGACAACGTCGTGCCATCGACCATTTCCAGCTCGCCGCCCACCGGCACACCGTGCGCGATACGGCTGGCATCCACACCATATTGCCCGCATAGCTCGGCAATATAGTTGGCGGTGGCTTCACCTTCCACGGTTGGGTTGGTGGCAAGAATAAGTTCTTTGATGGTCTCGCGCTCAAGACGCTGTTCGAGCCTGTCGAGGCCAATATCTTGCGGGCCGATGCCGTCGATTGGAGACAAATGCCCCATCAGCACAAAGTAACGCCCGGAAAACTGCCCGGTCGCTTCAATGGCGTGGATATCCGCAGGCGTTTCCACCACACAAATCTGGCCATTTTCCTGGCGGCGCGGATTGGCGCAGATTGCGCACACTTCCTGTTCGGTAAAGGTACGGCAATCAGCACAGTGGCCGATTTCAGACATCGCGCGCGTTAACGCTTGAGCAAGACGCATTCCACCGCTGCGGTCGCGTTGCAGGAGCGCGAACGCCATACGTTGGGCAGACTTTGGGCCAACGCCTGGCAGGCAGCGCAAGGATTCCATAAGGGCGGTAAGTAAAGGACTGGTTTGCATCGCTCAGACTTCTGAAAAAAGAGTGGACCATAGCCTAACATTAGCCCCGCAGGAGGACATAGAAAATAATCCCCTTGTGCGAGGTGCTGCGCAAGGGGAAAACTTTTAAGCGCGTTGGGAGTCGAGTTGCTCCTGATTGGTCACTACGTCTTGCGCTTTTTGGTAGCTTTCCATCAGTAAGCCGTACTCAATAAACACGCCACCCCACAGGTTTGCCCACTCCATAGCATCATCACGGTTCCAGGTGTGCTGGACTTCGGCTACTACTGCGGCGGTGTCCATCGGCACAACACCCGCCTGCACCACACGCGCCAAAGTCACTTCCTGGGCCATTTTGGAATAGGTGCCGGAGGCGTCAATCACTGCAAAGACTTTAAAACCTTCGGCCGCGGCACTGATTGCCGGGAAAGCCATGCACACGCTGGTTACAGTACCGGCAATAATCAGTGTTTTGCGTCCGGTAGCTTTTACCGCAGCGACGAAATCAGGGTTGTCCCAGGCGTTGATTTCACCTTTACGCGGCACATACTGCGCATGCGGTGCGTACTGGTGGATTTCTGGAATCAGCGGGCCATTCGGGCCCTGTGGTACAGAAGCGGTGGTGATGACCGGAATATTTGCAAGCGTTGCAACTTTAGCAAGCACGGTGGCATGAGTGCGTAAAGTTGGCATTGGCATATCGTGCACGAGCTGGAACAAACCGCTTTGATGGTCGATAAGCAGCATTACCGCGTCACTCGGGTCAATCATTGGAATTTGTCCGTTAAAGTTTGCAGGTGCCATGTTCATATCCTCTTAATTTAATAAATAAACTACTGAAAGTTAACGGCTACCTGGACGATAGCCGTTTATGCTAGTTAAACTTTCTGACCAAATTTGCCCTGATTAAAATCGTCAATGGCCTCTTTGATTTCCTCGCGAGTGTTCATCACAAACGGTCCGTAGCCGACCACTGGCTCATTGATTGGCTCACCGCTCAATACCAGAACGACTGCGTCATTGTTGGCTTCAAGCGTCACTGTTTCACCTTTAGCATCCAGCACCACCAGTTGCGCCTCACGAACCACTTCCTGCCCATTGACCTGTACTGTGCCTTTGAGAACCACCAGCGCCGTGTTCCAGCCATCTGGCAGCGTCAGTTGCGTAGAACTGTGCGCATTGAGCCGCATATCCAGCACACGCAGTGGAGAAAATGTGTGTGCCGGGCCTTTTGCGCCATCCATTTCACCTGCGATGACACGTATCTGTCCTGCGTTATCCGGTAGCGTGACAACCGGGATATCGGCGTCGGTAATGGACTGGTAGTTCGGTGGCGTCGACTTGTCTTTGGCTGGCAAGTTGACCCACAGCTGAACCATTTCAAGCGTACCGCCCTTCTCGCTGAAAGCCGGTGAGTGGAACTCTTCATGCAAAATGCCACTGCCAGCGGTCATCCACTGCACGTCACCCGGGCCAATCACACCGCCGCTGCCGGTGGAGTCGCGGTGAGCCACTTCGCCTTTGTAGACGATGGTGACGGTCTCAAAACCGCGGTGCGGGTGTACATCAACGCCGCGCTGCCCTTTGTTGCTCGGCTTAAATTCCGCTGGGCCTGCGTAATCGAGCAGCAGGAACGGGCTGAGCTGTTTTTCAAATTTTGAGTAAGAAAACAGTGAGCGAACCGGGAAGCCATCGCCCACCCAGTGGGAAGTCGGTGCTGAATAAACGCCAAGAATTGATTTCATCGTTATCTCCATAGAGTGTCGATTTCTGTTGAGATAAAGCTTACTCATAAGACGAACTCCCCGGTAGACTCTGAAAATGAACTCAGTGTTCCATAAACAGGACAATGGCAATGCAAGACCTCAACGATCTGTGGTATTTCGTGCAAGTGGTGGATAACGGAGGGTTTTCTCCAGCAAGCCGCGTTATCGGCATTCCAAAATCACGCTTGAGTCGCCGTATTGCACTACTGGAAGAAAGTCTTGAGACACGTTTGATTCAGCGTTCAACACGCAGTTTCACGGTAACCGAGGCCGGGCAGATTTTTTATCGCCACTGCAAAGCAATGATTATTGAAGCCGAAGCCGCGCAGGAAGCGATTAACTCGTTACGCGCAGAGCCTCGTGGGCTGATTCGCCTGAGCTGTCCGATTGCTCTGCTGCATGTGCATATCGGAGAGATGCTGGCGAAGTTTATGGCCCTTTATCCGCAAGTCACCGTGCAGCTTGAAGAGACAAATCGCCAGGTTGATGTGCTAAATGAAAATGTCGACTTAGCGGTGCGGGTACGCCCATTGCCGCTGGACGATAGCGATCTGGTGATGCGCAAGCTGGCGGATCGCGGCATGTGCCTTGTGGCAAGCCCCGAACTGGTGGAGCGCTTTACAACGCCTGCATCAACGGCAGATCTTCAGCACTGGCCAAGTCTGGCATTGTCAAAACCGCAGCAGATTTACCGCTGGTGCCTGTTCGGACCGGATAATCAGGAAGTGACGCTGCACCACAAGCCACGCTTTGTGACCACCGATATGGATGCGCTACGAGCAGCTGCGCTGGCAGGTGTGGGGTTGGTTCAGTTGCCAATATTAATGGTTAACAAGCAACTGGCAGATGGAAGCCTGGTGCGTTTGTTACCCGAGTGGCGAGCAAGGCGTGAGGTTATTCATTTGGTGTTTCCTTCGCGGCGCGGTCAGTTACCGGCGGTCAGGGCATTGATTGATTTTCTGGTGGAGAGTTATGCGGAGTTTGAAGAGGAGTAAGGGTGTTAGTTAGATGCCCTCATTGAGTTAAGGGCAAACTATTAATGCCCTAAATAATTCGAGTTGCAGGTAGGCAGCAAAGGAGCAAATCCCCAGTCACTTACTCAAGTAAGTGACTGGGTTTTGCGACAAATCTGCCGGGAGCAGATTTGAACGCTGCTTGCTGCGGCCCCGAAGGGGTGAGGCTCACGGATGAGCCGAATAACGTAGCTAACGCCCCCGCAACACGAAGAATGACAGAAAATCAGAATGGCATTTTGAAGCCTGGTGGCAACTGCATCCCGCTGGAAACACCCGCCATTTTCTCTTTCTGCGCTTCGCCGATACGACGAGCCGCATCGTTGAAGGCCGCAGCAACCAGATCTTCAACCATCTCTTTGTCGTCTTCCATCAGGCTTGGATCGATTTCCACGCGACGGCAGTTGTGAGCACCATTGATGGTCACTTTGACCAGACCCGCGCCGGATTCGCCAGTGACTTCCATTTGGGCGATTTCTTCCTGAACCTGGGCCATTTTTTCCTGCATCTGCTGGGCTTGCTTCATGATGTTGCCCAGACCGCCTTTTCCAAACATAGTCTTCTCTCTTTTGCTCGGGCCGACTAACCGTACGTGACGATTAACGGCTATCAGGGTTTACAACAAACCGGCATATACCCAAGCTACTTCAAGATGCAGTTAGGCGGCAATCGAACGAATCCCGATGAGCTTACTTGAGTAAGTGATTCGGGTGAACGAGAGCAGCCAACAACCCTGCTACTTGAAGGGCGAAGGGTGTAACCGGTCTGTCAAATTGGTCGAATACTATCGTCATCCAGTTCCGCATCAAAGAAACGACGCAGCGTCTGAATGTTGTTGTCAGTTTTCATTGCTTCCCGCGCTTGTGCCAGCTTCTCTTCGTAGATGGCCTGGCGCCATTCAAGCGGGGTACGTTGCGCAAGATTATCATCTTCAATAATAGTCAGCTCAACAGTTTCACCACTAAAAGTACTCAACGCGTCCACCAGCGTTTTCTGCGCCGACGGTGAATTCAAATGCCGAAGTGCCGGGCGCAAGTGCAAACAGACACGGTTACCGTCCTGCTCTTTCCAGGCATTTAATGCAAGCTGCTGCACTAATTTCGGCAGCACCAGTTGGCTAATTTCAGCCGACCAGCTATCGCGCTCAATGGCCTCCAGAGCCAGTTTTTGCGCAAGCTCAGGCGTTTTCTCATGCTCCATCGCGCGCTTCAATGCTTTTGGTGTCGCAACGGGTTCTTCGACGACATCAGAAACAATTTGCGACTTCCAGCGATAAGCCTCGGGCTTGGGCTCAGGCTTTTCTTCTGTCTGCGCTGCGGGCCGGGACTGGATACGTTCGCTCACCGAGGCTAAACGTTCCAGAGCGGTACTGTTCTTTGCCGGCCGCGCTAGATTTGGCGCTGCCGGCTCACTCTTTTTTGCTTTGTTGGCTCCCTGCTGGCGCATGAGCTGTGTTCGCGCTTGCAACACCTGACTGGTGGTGTCTGGCAGCGCAGTCTCATTGGGCCGTGGCGCGGGTGTCATTTGTTGGCGCACCGGAACAGGGTTCACCACCGGAATACTCGGTGCCTGACGCGGTTGTTCTGGCTCTGGTAGTGGCTTGCGCGGGTGGAATGCCAGCGCGCGCAACAGAGTCATTTCAATGCCCATACGGCGATCTGGCGCCCAGGATAGCTCTTTGCGACCAATCAGCAAGGTTTGGTAATAAAGTTGGACTTCAGCAGGCGGCACGACACGCGCCAGCTCACGCATACGCTGTTCAATCGCGGCCATGTCGCTGCCTAAGGCTGCAGGCGAAAGCTGAACCATTGCTACGCGGTGCAGCAAACTCAGCATTTCCACTAGCAAAGCTTCCCACTCAACACCGCGCCCGGCGGCTTCATTAAGCAAGTTCATCACTCGCTCACCATCAGCCTGCACCATCGCCTCAACTAGCGAAAGAGCCTGGTCGTCATCGAGCGTGCCCAGCATCGTGCTGACAGCGGCTGTTGTTACATGCCCATCACCACTCGCAATCGCCTGGTCGGTAAGACTTAGTGCATCACGTAGGCTGCCATCTGCGGCGCGAGCCAACAGTTGCAGAGCACGGGTTTCGCTGGGGATTTTTTCTTCACCAAGAATGTATTCCAACTGATGGCGGATTTGTTCGACATCCAGCGCTTTCAGGTGGAATTGTAGGCAGCGAGAAAGAATAGTGACCGGCAGTTTTTGCGGGTCAGTCGTCGCCAGCAGGAATTTGACGTGCGATGGCGGCTCTTCCAGCGTCTTCAACAATGCGTTGAAGCTGTGGCGGGAGAGCATGTGCACTTCATCGATAAGATAAACTTTGAAGCGGCCACGCGCTGGCGCGTACTGAACGTTGTCCAGCAAATCACGCGTATCTTCTACTTTGGTGCGCGAGGCGGCATCAATTTCAATCAGATCAACAAAGCGACCTTGTTCGATTTCGCGGCAATTGTCGCATACACCGCAAGGAGTGGCGGTAATGCCGGTTTCACAATTTAACCCTTTCGCCAACAGGCGAGCGATGGACGTTTTACCCACGCCGCGCGTCCCTGAAAAGAGATAGGCGTGGTGGATTCGGCCCATGGATAAGCCATTAGCCAGGGCAGTCAACACGTGTTGCTGGCCGACTACATCAGCAAAAGTTTGTGGCCGCCATTTGCGGGCTAAGACCTGGTAGCTCATTCGAGATAGGCTCTACATCGCGGGAGTGAATTGAGGGGGTAATGCTAACATAAGCCTCACCTTATGGGCGAGGCTTCTATACCCATCATCCTTCAAGCTGCAGGGGTGTTGGCTGCATACGCTCATCCCAGTCACTTACTCATGTAAGCTCCATGGGATTAATGAGAGACTCCTGTCTCTCACCGGAGGCCAGCCTTCGGCTGGTCAAATTCGTTCCCGACGAATTTGTCTCGTCCTTGCCACCTACCTGCAACTCGAATGCTAACGGGTATAATTTGGGGAATACGAAGGCTGGACTTAGTGGCCAGGGAAAAGCACGAGGCTGTAGCTTTTCACGCCCATTTTTTCCAGGCGCTGCTCACCACCAATATCAAACAGATTGATGATAAACGCAGCGTCAGTCACTTCCCCACCCAAACGGCGGATCAGTTTCACTGTTGCTTCGATGGTGCCGCCAGTTGCCAGCAGGTCATCCACCACCAGAACTTTGTCGCCAGGCTGGATTGCATCAACGTGGATCTCCAGCTGATCGGTGCCGTATTCCAGCTCGTAGTTTTCAGCGATAGTTTCACGCGGCAGTTTGCCAGGCTTGCGTACCGGCACGAAGCCGACACCTAATTCCAGCGCAACCGGTGCGCCAAACAAGAACCCACGCGCTTCGGTACCCACCACTTTGGTGATACCGGCGTCTTTGAAGCGTGAGACTAATAACTCGATGCTGGTGGCGTAGGCTTTCGGATCTTCAAGCAAGCTGGTAACGTCACGGAATAAGATCCCAGGTTTTGGGTAGTCTGGAATACTTTTGATGCTATTTTTCAGATATTCAAGCTGCTGCGCAGTCGCGGTCATAATTAATGCCTGCTAAAAACATGATTCTAACAAAGCACGAGACGGATTTATTAAACGTTCAATAATCGGTCATACCGTGCTCGAAAACGGTCGAATTTACTGGCTGGCACCAACAATTGCAACCACTGCAAATGCGGTTTATGGCTTTTGTTGCTTTTCATCAATTACCGGCATACGCCACATAAAGAACAGCAGCGCGCACATCATCACTAATAATAGTAGTCTGACCCACAAAATATTGACCAGATAAAGGGATACCGCAAAGGTTAATACGATGAAAATCAGCGCCCTGGGTTTAGCTCCCGGCGGCAGCGCACGATGGTCCTGCCAATGGCGGATATAACTGCCAAACCATGAGCGGTACAGTAACCAGTGATGAAAGCGCGGCGAGGAACGGGCGAAGCACCAGGCCGCCAGCAGCAAAAATGGGGTTGTGGGAAGTAAAGGTAAAACAACACCCAGCGTCGCAAGGACTACCGCCAGCCAACCAATGATGATTAAAATGATCCGTTTCATTCATTATTCCGTACTTAAACACGTGCAACACTGGAGATTCATTTTGTGAAAACCGCCGCGCTGTTACAAGCTTTGGATGCTCGCGTCGCGGAACTCGCACAGGCCATTGCGCCTGTCTCGTTACAACGCGCATCGCAAGCACGCTTCGATCGTAAACTGTTTTCCACTCACAGTACGCAACTTAAAGATTATCTGACCGAAGTTCAGGCAAATCTCGCACAGCTACAGCTTAGCGTGAAAGTGGGTAAAGCGGAGCAAGTTGCGTATCTGGCCGAAAAGCTGGTGGCGCAGATTTCCGCTTTGCAGCGTGAGCTGGCGACCTGGAAGATGCGTAAAAACGATCCGCAGCCGCCGGTTGTCGAAAACTTGT
Source organism: Buttiauxella gaviniae ATCC 51604 (assembly GCF_001654835.1). Taxonomy (GTDB): domain Bacteria; phylum Pseudomonadota; class Gammaproteobacteria; order Enterobacterales; family Enterobacteriaceae; genus Buttiauxella; species Buttiauxella gaviniae. The sequence goes on along the minus strand of NZ_LXEP01000029.1, from coordinate 195,770 downwards.
ATGAGAAGCTCTCCACTCACCAGGATTACGAACGCCGCATCCAGATTATGATTAGCGATCGTGAAAGCCAACTTTCAGTACAGGTCACGCTCGCCGGGCAACAAAAGCTCCAGAAGGAACTGGCCGCTCTTGAAGGCCGTTTGCAGCGTTGTCGCCAGGCTTTAACGCGTATCGAGCGATCCATCGAACGCCGGGAACGTGGGCTAAGCTAACGAGAGTCGGTCAATCGGGAGAAGCTCCATGGGACTTTTAGCCTGGGTATTAATCGGTGTGCTGGTCGCGGTAATGATGAGGCTGTTATGGCCAGCAAGAAGCGGCATGTTTGCGATTGCAGTCGTGACAACCACCGCAGGGGCACTGATCGGCGGCTATATTTGCGCCGTCTTTAATATTGGTACTTTGGCCACGCTTGATGCGCGAGCGCTGTTTGCCGCCGTCATTGGCGCGCTGTTATTTCTCTTTTTGTTTCGCAAACTACGGGTTAATTAAATGTCGCTGGAAAACGCACCAGAAGAAGTCAAACTGGCTGTCGATTTGATAATGTTGCTGGAACAACATGAAATCCCGACGGAAACCGCGCTCGCAGCGCTTGAGATTGTCCGTCAGGATTTTTTGCGTAAGCGGGAAGAGAACACCTCCCGCTAATTTTTACTGAGCAGGAACGATGTCGTCACCGTTTGAGTTGCCCTTGATATCGCGTTTCACTTCTGTCAATTCATTACCTTTGTCATTACGCAAATGCACTTCGAGTTGGTTGAAGGCGATATTAATGCCATTTTCGCGACACAGACGATCGATAGTCCGGTTTAGCTCATCGACGGTGTAGCTGCGATCACGCAGTTCACGCACATACAATCGCAGCTCGTGATCCAACGTACTGGCCCCAAAGGTAGTAAAGAACACTGTAGGCTCAGGGTCGTGCATCACTTTCGGATGCTCATGCGCAGCTTTCAGTAAGATCTCACGTACTTTATCCAGATCGGATCCGTACGCCACTCCCAGACGGATAACCACGCGGGTGATGGTGTCGGTAAGCGACCAGTTGATCAGTCGCTCCGTCACAAACGCTTTGTTCGGGATGATCACTTCTTTGCGGTCAAAGTCTGTAATCGTGGTGGCACGAATACGAATTTTGCTGACGCTACCGGAATATGCACCAATCGTAACGGTATCGCCGATACGCACCGGGCGTTCAAACAGGATAATAAGGCCGGAAACGAAGTTACCGAATATCTCCTGCAAACCAAAACCTAAGCCCACCGACAGCGCGGCTGCCAGCCATTGCAACTTATCCCATGACACACCGAGAGAGCCGAAGATGGTCATCGCCCCTACGGCAGTAATGGCGTAGTTAAGAATGGTAGTGATGGCGTATGAAGCACCCTGACGCATTTGCAGACGTGAGAGTACCAGTACTTCAAGCAGGCCCGGTAAGTTGCGAATCAGCACCCAGGCAACAGCGAAAGCAATCGCGGCAAATAACAGGCTGCCCATGGTGACGTTTTTCACTACTGCTACACCCGCTTCGGAAGCGCTATAACTCCATAGCTGGATACTGTCCAGGTAACCGAACACCCCGAACAAATCTGACCAAATGGTGTAGAACACCAGTGCAAACAGGGCGAACAGAGCAATGATAGCCAGACGCATGGTTTGCTGGTTGATTTGGTCCAACGCTAACGGTGGCTCTTCTACCGGCTCGCCCCCTTCTGCGCCCTCTTTCACCAGATTCTCACGGCGCGCAACGGCGCGGCGGTAAGCCATACGACGCGCTGCAACGCTTAATCCACGCAGTACGGTCTGATAAACCAGGTTCCAGATAAGTATCAGATAGATAGTTTCAATCCAGCGACCGGCAAGGCGAAGTGTCGTATAAAAATAGCCCATCGCTGTAAGCACGATTAACACCGCGGGTACCACGCCCATCATCGTGACAGTAAACAACTGCATGGTGTGGTTGTTTTTATTGCGCCAGTTTTCACGGCACATTGGGAAGACAAGCGCGGTGATAAGCAACAGGTTGAAGAAGATGATCAGTTGACCCAACGCATCTTCAACCAGATGTAGCGGCGAACGCTCCCCGAGCACCGACCAGAATAACAACGGTAATAGTGCACAACCAATACGCACCAGTTGGCGGCGATAATGGCTGCACAGTTGCGGTTGCATATTAAAGTGGCTAACAGCTACACCATTTTTAGAGAGCACCTGGTAAGTTAAGCCGAAGACTAACCAGAACAAGGAGAGCTGTTTGCAAAACGCCAACATCGATTCGCTGATGTTCATCTGCAAGCCAGCAAACACCAGGCCGATTGAGTAGATGACCAGAGCGCCCGGCAAAACTTTAACCAGCGTCAGAGCAATGGCTTTCGGGGTCAGCATTTGGCTGTCGTTACGCAATTGCCCGACACGACTCGCCTGCTTTTCCAGATAACGGTCTATCGCTTTAAAGCGCCAACGTATAACGCCTGCCAACAACAAAGCCGGAATCATCAGCAGCAGAATGGCGAGAATTTTAAGCGAGTTTTCTGGCCCTTTGAAATTGAGTCTGGCGTTTTTAAACTGATCGCGCAGAGAAGAAGGCAATGATTTCAGCCAGTCCCAATCCATCGGCTTATTACTGGTTACCCAGAAAATTTGCTCAGTCAGGATCTGGTCGAGGGATTTGGTGACGTTTTGCAGCTGCTGCTGGTTGTTCTGCAAGTTGATGGCCAGCATTAACTGCATGCCAAGCTGCTTATTCAACTGATCTAGCAATTCACGACGAGTATCCAGAACCTGCAATAACGCATCGTGAACTTCCGGGGTGACATCGGCTTTATGACCATCTTCGATTTTCGCGACCAGCTCGTCCGGTTGGAACAACGCGTCACGTTGCTGGTTTACATCAAACTGTTCGAGACGAATATCCGCAATGCGGTTGGTCAGATCTTCAGTGTCTTCCGCCGACGGTAGGTTTTGTTGCTGCTGTTGGTAAAGAATACGCGACAGCAACAAGCTGCCTTTCAGAACGGCGATCTGTTCTTTGAGGTTACGTTCAGATTGCAGAGCACGATCCAGCGTATTTTTAATGCGGATGCTCGAAGGCACCATTTCATTGGCATGCTGAGTGGCATCAATCAGACGCTGGCTCAACTGATGGTTGATATCGAGCTCCTGCTTAACCAACGGGTTTTGCTGAATTTTAACGGTATCTTCAGAGTCTATGGCGTCCTGCGCGGTCTGCTGCGTCAGGGTTAAACGCTTGCTGCTCGCCACTTTTTGCAGGATCTGGAGGGTCGCCTCCATTTGATTAATATGCGCATTGGTGTAGTCACGTTGCTTTTGCAACGTATCTTGCAAGATGGTGTTGCCTTTGAGGCTGTCACGCTGTTGATCTAACTGCGCGTTCAATAATGCTTGTTGGGCCAGTAATAAAGTTTGCTGGCTTGGTCGTAAGTCTACAGCGCCTGGAGTGACACCATTAAGACGATTGCGAATCGCTTCAAGCTGAGTCGATGCCGCAGTCATTGCATTCTGAACACGCTCAGGTTGCGTTTGCAGCGAAATCAGTTGGCTATTCCAGGTCGCTAAATCGCTTTGCGCGTTCTGTAACTCCGTCATTAAATCATTCAGGCGAGACTCAAGTTGGCGCAAACTGAGCGCTTCGATTTCCGCTTCTTCATCGGCCGGATTGGCGTGTTGGTTTTTAATCTCGTTGAGCGCATCAGTGGCTTTGCGCAGCACTTTTGGTGCTTCCGTCACCTGCTGATGGAGTTTTGCCGTTTCGTCCTTGACCCGATCAATTTTATCCAGCACCTCAAGAGTCTCATTGAGATCTTGTTGGGTGAGTTTGTCATTTGGAGACAGTGTCTTTTGCTTATTCAGTGCGGACAGCTGATTTTGAATCTCATCGCGGCTAGGGAGATCGCTACCATTTTTTTGCGCCCAGGCTGGCTGCGCCAGCACGCAAAGCAGGCTAACGAATGCAATGAGCAAAAAACGTGCGGGTACGCGACGTGAATACAGTGAATACAAGAGTTGCGGCATAGTTTGACAGTGTTTGAGAACAGGCCGAAGGATGGCGAGTTAAAGACGAAATATGAGCCGCAAGATTAGCACGTCTTTTCGGAAAAACCTTGGTCTACTATGTTCAGAATCACCCTAATAAGCATATTTTTATTGTGGGATGGATCTCAGGGTTGGGCAGGTTTGAAACATTTCCAGCAGAATGGCGACGTAGTCCTCGGCCTGGCCGTGGAGATCAAAACTATCTGGTGCAACCAGCCAGTTTTCAATCAGCCCGGTAATATAACTACGCAGTAAGATAACGGCGTGAGCAAGACGCAAGTTTTTGGGTAACATTTCAGCATCAATACAACGCTGCAAACTGCTCTCAATTCTCTCGTTTCCTTCCATATAAAGTTCGCGTCTGGCCTGTTGTAAAACAGCCAGTTCACCTACAAACTCGCACTTATGGAAGATGATTTCGGTCATTAAGCGGCGGCGTTCATCGGCGACAGTTGCTTGTAATATGTAAATAAGTAACTCTCTGACAACAGAAAGTGGATCGTCAGGAAATTTTGCCCGATACTCAGTTTCTAAATCGCCAATACTGGACTCAGTTAGCTCCCAGATTTCATTAAACAAATCCGACTTATTTTTGAAATGCCAGTAAATTGCACCACGGGTTACACCAGCTGCTTTTGCGATATCTGCAAGCGAAGTTGCGGAAACTCCGTATTGTGAAAACAAGCGGATCGCAACATCCAGAAGGTGTTGGCGTGTTTCCAGTGCTTGTTGTTTGGTTTTTCGTGCCATAAGTGGGTGAAATAACGGTAGTTAGATTTACATACATTTGTGAATGTATGTACCATAGCACGACGATAATATAAACGCAGCAATGGGTTTGTGGACATTTGATCCATTGAACAACTTTGAAATCGGACACTCGAGGTTTACATATGAACAAAAACAGAGGGTTTACGCCTCTGGCGGCCATTCTGATGCTCTCAGGCAGCTTAGTACTTACAGGATGTAATGACAAAGAGACAAAACAGAGTGCGCCGCATACCCCGGAAGTGGGTGTGGTAACTCTGAAAAGTGCTCCTTTGCAGATAACTACAGAGCTTCCTGGCCGTACAAGCGCTTATCGTATTGCAGAAGTTCGCCCGCAAGTCAGTGGCATCATCCTGAAACGTAACTTCGAAGAAGGAAGTGAAATCAAGGCTGGCGTTTCGCTGTATCAAATCGACCCTGCAACATACCAGGCCGCATATGACAGCGCTAAAGGCGACCTCGCAAAAGCACAAGCAAGTGCAAATATTGCTCAGCTGACGCTTAAACGTTATCAGAAACTGTTAGGTACTAAGTACATCAGTCAACAAGACTACGACACTGCACTTGCCGATTCTCAACAGGCAAACGCATCTGTTGTGGCTGCTAAAGCCGCCGTTGAAACTGCTCGCATTAACCTTGCCTATACCAAAGTGACTTCACCTATTAGCGGTCGCATTGGTAAGTCTTCTGTTACAGAAGGCGCTCTGGTGACTAGCGGACAAGCTTCTGCACTGGCAACCGTACAACAGCTCGACCCGATTTATGTCGATGTAACCCAATCCAGCAATGATTTCTTGCGCCTTAAGCAAGAGCTGGCTGAAGGCAAACTGAAACAAGAAAACGGTAAAGCTAAAGTCAAATTAGTGACCAACGACGGTATCACTTTCCCACAAGAAGGCTCTTTAGAGTTTTCTGATGTGACGGTTGACCAGACCACCGGTTCTATCACTTTGCGAGCTATCTTCCCGAATCCAGATAAAACGTTACTGCCGGGCATGTTTGTTCGCGCACAACTGGAAGAAGGTACCAATCCAAACGCACTGTTAGTTCCACAACAAGGTGTGACTCGTACACCGCGTGGTGATGCTTCAGCAATGGTTATTGGTAAAGATGACAAAGTAGAAGTGCGCAATATCACCGCAGCTCAAGCTATCGGCGACAAATGGCTGGTAACCAGTGGGTTGAAGGATGGTGATCGCGTTATTGTGACCGGTTTGCAAAAAGTGAAACCCGGTGTTCAGGTGAAAGTGCAGGAAGTGGCGGCAGAAAATAAAGGCCAGGATCAAGCAGCCGCTGGCGCACAGTCTGAACAAACGAAGTCTTAACTTAAACAGGAGCCGTTAAGACATGGCTAAGTTTTTTATCGATCGCCCGATTTTTGCCTGGGTAATCGCCATCATTATTATGTTGGCGGGCGGGCTTGCGATCATGAAATTACCGATCGCGCAATATCCAACCATTGCGCCACCGGCAATTTCGATCTCAGCAAACTATCCAGGTGCAGATGCGAAAACGGTACAGGATACCGTTACACAGGTTATCGAACAGAACATGAACGGTATCGACAACCTGCTGTACATGTCCTCATCCAGTGATTCCTCTGGTTCTGTAACCATAACTATTACCTTTGATTCTGGTACTGACGCGGATATCGCCCAGGTACAGGTTCAGAACAAACTGCAACTTGCGATGCCACTGCTTCCTCAAGAAGTACAGCAGCAAGGTGTTAGCGTTGAGAAGTCCTCCAGTAGCTTCCTGATGGTTCTCGGTATGATCAACACCGATGGCTCCATGACACAGGAAGATATTTCGGACTACGTTGGCGCAACCATTAAAGACCCGATCAGCCGTACTCGCGGTGTCGGTGATGTTCAGCTGTTTGGTGCTCAGTACGCGATGCGTATCTGGATGGATCCGAACAAACTGAACAATTACCAGCTCACGCCGGTTGATGTTATTGCCGCTATCAAAGCGCAGAACGCCCAGGTCGCAGCAGGTCAATTAGGCGGTACTCCGCCGGTTAAAGGCCAGCAACTTAACGCCTCAATCATTGCTCAGACCCGTTTGAAATCTGCCGATGAGTTCAGCAAAATTTTGCTGAAAGTGAACACGGATGGCTCACGCGTTCTGCTTAAAGATGTGGCAAAAGTTGAGTTGGGCGGCGAGAACTATAACGTTGTTGCACGTTTCAACGGCCAACCTGCGTCTGGTTTAGGTATCAAGCTGGCAACCGGTGCTAACGCCCTGGATACCGCGAATGCGGTACGTGCCACCGTGGAAAAACTGCAACCGTTCTTCCCGGCAGGTTTGAAAGTCGTTTATCCATATGACACCACGCCGTTCGTTAAAATCTCCATCAAAGAGGTAGTAAAAACCCTCGTTGAAGCCATCGTGCTGGTGTTCCTGGTCATGTATCTGTTCTTGCAGAACTTCCGCGCCACGCTGATTCCAACGATTGCCGTACCGGTGGTACTGCTGGGGACGTTCGCTATCCTTGCCATCTTTGGCTATTCGATAAACACCCTAACGATGTTCGGGATGGTGCTGGCGATAGGCCTGTTGGTAGATGACGCCATCGTGGTGGTAGAAAACGTTGAGCGTGTGATGGTGGAAGAAGGATTGCCACCGAAAGAAGCCACACGCAAATCAATGGAGCAGATTCAGGGCGCTCTGGTAGGGATCGCGATGGTACTGTCGGCGGTATTTATACCAATGGCATTCTTCGGTGGTTCTACAGGTGCAATCTATCGTCAGTTCTCTATTACCATCGTATCGGCAATGGTGCTTTCTGTACTGGTAGCAATGATTTTGACACCAGCACTTTGTGCCACCCTGCTTAAGCCAATCGCGAAAGGCGAGCACCACGAGAAGAAAGGCTTCTTCGGCTGGTTTAACAATATGTTCGACAAGAGCACGCATCACTATACCGACAGCGTCGGTAATATTTTGCGTAGCACCGGTCGTTACTTAGTGCTTTATCTGCTGATTGTGGTTGGCATGGCCTTCCTGTTTATTCGCCTGCCAAGTTCCTTCTTGCCGGATGAAGACCAGGGCGTGTTCCTGACCATGGCACAGCTGCCTGCGGGTGCAACACAAGAACGTACACAAGCCGTTCTTGATGATGTGACCAAGTACTACCTCGAAAAAGAGAAAGACAACGTTAACTCCGTATTTACCGTTAACGGCTTTGGCTTCTCTGGTCAGGGGCAGAACACCGGTCTGGCATTCGTATCCTTGAAAGATTGGGATGAGCGTCCAGGTGAAGAGAACAAGGTTCCGGCCATTGCAGCTCGCGCCAGTGCCGAGTTCTCGAAAATCAAAGATGCCATCGTGTTCGCATTTAACCTGCCAGCTATCGTTGAACTGGGTACTGCAACGGGCTTCGACTTCCAGTTGATTGACCAGGCAAACCTTGGCCACGAAAAACTGACTCAGGCGCGTAACCAGTTGTTTGGCGAAGTCGCTAAACACTCTGATCTGTTAGTGGGCGTGCGTCCAAACGGTCTGGAAGATACGCCGCAGTTCAAAATCGATATTGACCAGGAAAAAGCGCAAGCATTGGGTGTTTCTATCAGCGACATCAACACCACACTGGGTGCTGCATGGGGTGGTAGTTATGTGAACGACTTCATCGACCGTGGTCGTGTGAAGAAAGTTTACCTGATGGCTGATGCGCCATTCCGTATGCTGCCAAGCGATATCAACAGTTGGTATGTTCGCGGCTCTACTGGGCAGATGGTGCCATTCTCAGCGTTCTCTTCTGCGCACTGGGAATACGGTTCACCGCGTCTGGAACGTTACAACGGTTTACCGTCCATGGAAATCCTTGGTCAGGCGGCTCCGGGTAAGAGTACCGGTGAAGCGATGGACCTGATGGAACAACTGGCCAGCAAACTGCCAACCGGTATTGGTTATGACTGGACGGGTATGTCCTATCAGGAACGTTTATCTGGTAACCAGGCCCCTGCCCTGTATGCCATTTCCCTGATAGTGGTGTTCCTGTGTCTGGCTGCACTGTACGAGAGCTGGTCGATTCCATTCTCGGTCATGCTGGTTGTTCCACTTGGGGTTGTCGGTGCACTGCTTGCCGCGACGCTGCGTGGGCTGACCAACGACGTGTACTTCCAGGTAGGCCTGCTGACAACCATTGGCTTGTCGGCGAAGAACGCGATACTTATCGTGGAATTCGCCAAAGACTTGATGGAGAAAGAAGGCAAAGGCTTAATTGAAGCTACGCTGGAAGCTGTTCGTATGCGTCTGCGTCCAATTCTGATGACATCACTGGCGTTTATCCTCGGGGTAATGCCACTGGTAATCAGCTCCGGTGCAGGCTCTGGTGCACAGAACGCCGTAGGTACAGGGGTAATGGGCGGGATGGTTACTGCAACAGTCCTGGCTATCTTCTTCGTACCAGTGTTCTTCGTGGTAGTTCGCCGTCGCTTCAGCCGTAAGTCTGAAGATGTCGAACACACTCACGCTGTTGAGCACCACAAGTAAGTCTTAAATCTGCAATTAAAAGGCCGCGCAAGCGGCCTTTTTTATATCTGCGGCCCTATTTGTCATATTAATAAATAACGATAGCTGCTGGCTTTTTCTACGATAGGTTTCTAAATGTTGCAATAAAAACTCAGTTGAAGTTGAATATGATGACAAGATATTTCTTAAATTCACTGGCAGATAAGGCAAGAAGGTTCATACTTATATATTAGGAAGATTCTTAATTAACCTCTTATTTACACCTCGTTTAAGATTCATTGCGACAACACAAAATTAACCTATTGAATATAAACTGCTTTCCTAAACATTCACTTAAGTTAATTTATCAGACAATGCTTTTAAAAAAAGTGAAAGTCTTAATAAACATTACGTTAGAGTAAACAGCTTTGCTGTAAATGTAATTTTTCGTAATGGTGAAAGGAAATCTACTACGGATTGATTTATAGTAAACGTATATGGAATAATCGTTGTAATTGATTCCCACCTCATCCAGGTGTGTCCACCCCAAGGCGTTTTGTTTATCAAATTTTCTTCGATAAAAAGGGGCTGCATTATGGACGAATACTCACCAAAACGGCATGATATCGCGCAGCTTAAATTTCTCTGCGAAAACCTGTATCATGACTGCCTTACCAACCTTGGCGAGAGTAATCATGGTTGGGTTAATGATCCTACTTCGGCCATTAACTTGCAGTTGAATGAATTGATTGAGCATATTGCTGCTTTCGCACTTAATTACAAAATTAAGTACGATGATGAGAGTAAATTGATTGAACAAATTGACGAATATTTAGACGATACATTTATGCTGTTCAGTAACTATGGCATCAATGCCCAAGACTTGCAGAAATGGCGTAAGTCCGGGAATCGGTTATTCCGATGTTTCGTCACAGAGAGTCGCGCTAACCCTGTAAGCCTCTCCTTTTAGAACTATTACAAGATGTAATAAGGTGATTTCATGACAACAAAACCACTAACCAAGACCGATTATTTGATGCGCCTGCGACGCTGCCAAACAATTGACACTTTAGAGCGCGTAATCGAAAAGAATAAATACGAATTACCAGATAATGAGCTGGCTGTATTTTATTCAGCAGCAGACCATCGACTGGCTGAACTGACCATGAATAAGCTTTACGATAAAATACCACCATCTGTATGGAAATTTATCCGCTAATACCCCTTAACTGTTATTACCTTTATGGTTTCAGACTGACATGCTGTTGTAATCAGCGACAAATGGATTCAGAAACTCTTTTTGTCACTTAATAGCGTGCTAAATAGATATTTATCCTGGGCTGTTCAGCTTTCGAGATACAAGCTGCTCATCGCTCTTTTGTAAGGCTTGCTACATTCTGTCCGTCGCTTCCCTTAATTTGTGATTGTTAATAACACATTTAACCATGTGATTACCGTCACAAAAAGGAGCTATAGCCACATTAATTACAAACTAATCGCTTAGGGTAACGGGTGTCCTGTCTATTTTAAAAGGCGTCACCATGAGTGAAGAAAAAAACAAAATGATTGCAGGCGAATTTTATCGCCCTGCAGACCAACAGCTTCGAGATGACCGCGTAAAAGCGCGCCATCTGATTCACCGTTTTAATCACACCGCTCCAGATGAAAAAGCCATTCGTAGTGAACTGCTCGAACAACTATTAGGCCAAAGTCTGGATGCCTATATTGAACCATCGTTTCGTTGTGATTACGGCTACAATATTTTCCTCGGCAAAAACTTCTACGCCAATTTTGACTGTGTGATTCTCGACGTTTGTCCTGTTCACATCGGTGAGAATTGCATGTTGGCTCCAGGTGTTCATATTTATACTGCGACTCATCCGCTGGATGCTGAAACGCGCAACAATGGTGTTGAGTTCGGTAAACCTGTCACGATTGGCAATAATGTCTGGATTGGCGGGCGCGCGGTTATCAACCCTGGTGTGACTATTGGCGATAATGTAGTGATAGGTGCCGGCTCCGTCGTCACTAAAGATATTCCGGCGAATTCTGTAGTTGCAGGAAACCCAGCTCGGCTGATTAAAATGGTGCCTGACACGCCACATTAACTGTTATGGTTTTTTATGGCGAAACTGTTACTTTTTTACCCTCGCAGGGCTTCTTAAAATAACAGTTCTCTGCCTGTCGCGTTCCCGTTCAGAAGGCCATCATGACTGAAATTCAGCGTCTGCTCACCGATACAATCGAACAACTCAATGCGGAAGAAAAGCGCGACAATCGCCCGCGTTTTAGCATCAGCTTTATTCGCAAGCATCCGGGGTTATTTATTGGCATGTGGATAGGTTGGTTCGCAACTCTATGGGTGATGCTTGAGTCGGATACTCTGTCGGGATCGGTTTGGCTATTGGTTGTGTTGTTTGCGCTGCTAAACGGCTTTTTCTTTTTTGATGTGAATCCCCGTTATCGCTATGACGACATTGATGTGCTGGATTTACGCGTTTGCTATAACGGTGAGTGGTACAACACGCGTAACGTTCCACCCACATTGATCGATAAAATCCTGCATTCCCCTGGTGTTGACGAACAAAAAAAATCGCTACTGCATAAGATGGTGGCGACGAAAGGCGAGCTCTCATTTTACGATATTTTCTCGCTCGGACGTCCGTAACGTTCACAACTTATAAGAGCCAAGGGGCGAAATGCCCCTTGTCTTAACGCCGCTTCTTCCCACCCTGCACCGCTTTGAAACGCGGGTTACTTTTGCAAATCACATACAGCCGCCCTTTACGCTTCACAATCTGGCAATCTGGATGGCGCTGCTTTGCACTACGTAATGAATTCAGAACCTGCATCTCTTACTCTCCCTTGCCAAAAAAACGACCGAAACGCTGCTGGAAACGAGCCGGACTGCCTTCATTGGTGAATGTTCTTTGTTTACCGGTGTAATGTGGATGAGAGGCCGATGAAACCTCCAGTGTGATATAGGGATATTTCACACCCTCGAGCTCAATTTCCCGGTCTGTCTTGATAGTAGAACCCACTTTAAAGAACTCATTGGCGGTGGTGTCGTGGAACACGACTGTTCGATAGAAGGGATGGATGTCACGTTTCATTCTCTTTTCCAGGATATGTTATAACATAACAATAAAGTAAAAGATGAATGAAAAAAAAGCAAGCCTGTTTGGCAACAAACCTTAATTACCGTTGATTGCCAAATTCTGCAAAAGCTTAGAACCCCGTCCAGCAATAACTTAGAAGATAACAATATTGGGCGGCGTGACGCAGTTGCGGCAATGTCATTTCCACGAACAACATATCAATCAAGAAGGGATAAACCATGAGTCAGCGCTGTCGTTGTGGAAATTATTGTTGGGTTAAAACATCAAAACGTGACGGGAAAACATCTGAATTACGTGGAGTGCAAAATGAGCAAAACAACGACCCAGGCATTGCCAATACTCGATCTCTTAGCCCTTGATGGCACCGACACCGACCGTGCAGTCTTTCTTGAACAACTACGCCATGCTGCTCGTGACATCGGCTTCTTTTATCTGATTAATCATGGCATCAGCCCGGAACTGCAACAGGCCGTTCAGGATGAAGCCCAGCTGTTTTTCTCTTTGCCTGACGCAGAAAAACAAAAAGTAGCGATGATTCACTCCCCCCATTTTCGTGGTTACAACCGCGCCGCCAGCGAATTAACACGTGGTAAACCTGACTGGCGTGAGCAATTTGATATTGGCGCTGAACGCCCGGTACTTTCCGTCAGTCCATCACAGCCTGGCTGGCTGCGTCTGCAAGGGCCCAACCTGTGGCCTGAATCGCTGCCAACTCTCAAGCCGACTCTGTTGCAATTTCAGCGTGAAATGACCGCTGTGGCGTTGAAATTACTACGCACTTTTGCATTAGCGTTGAAGTTACCGGCTAATAGCTTTGATGACCTGTATGGCAACAAACCCAACGAGCATATCAAGCTGATTCGCTATCCCGGCCAACAGGCTACCGATAGTAATCAGGGTGTTGGCGCTCACAAGGACTCCGGCTTCCTAAGCTTCCTGCTACAAGACAGGCAGCAGGGTTTACAGGTTGAAGTCAGCCCCGATAACTGGATAGATGCAGCCCCCCTACCCGGTAGTTTTGTGGTGAATATTGGTGAGTTGCTTGAACTGGCAACCAATGGCTACTTGCGCGCCACGGTTCATCGCGTGGTTTCTCCTCCGCCTGGACAGGAGCGCCAGTCCATCGCATTTTTCCTTGGTGCACAGTTAGATGCCGTGGTTCCGGTTTATACATTGCCCCCTGAGCTTGCAAGCCAGGTTCATGGTCCGGAAAGCGATCCTCACAACCCGTTACTGCGTGATGTTGGTTGGAATTACCTGAAAGGCCGCCTGCGATCTCATCCCGACGTGGCGGAACGTTATTACCCGGATGTCTTACGTAGCAGCACTGAACTCATCGCTTAAATATTGAAGGAAACCACCATGAAATATGCCTCTTTTAAACTGGCAGGGATCGCGTTGTCTTTGACTCTGGCTTTCAGTGCTCAAGCAGCAGATACCTTACGTATTGCAGCAGATGCTGTACCACACGCAGAAATTCTGGCCTTTGTGCAGAAACTCGATCCTAATTTAAAGCTCAAAGTCATTGAGCTCAGTAACGGCGTAAATGCCAACGAACTACTGGCCAACGGCGATGTGGACGCCAACTACTTCCAGCATGTTCCGTATTTACGCGACCAGGAGAAAGCGTTAGGTAAAAAATTCACCGTTGCGGCCACTGTTCACATCGAGCCACTGGGGATTTATTCACACAAATATAAAGACCTGAAATCGGTGCCGGAAAATGCCACGATCGCCTTACCAAATAACGTTACCAACCTAAGTCGGGCTCTTTATCTATTGCAGGACAAAGGGCTTATCACGCTGAAACCTGAATTTAAAGATGCTGCGCAAAACCAGGCGACGCCGCGCGATATCGCCAGCAATCCTAAAAAGCTAAAAATTATTGAAATCGAAGCGCCGCAACTGCCGCGTTCGCTTGATGATGTCGATTTAGCCGTGATTAATGGTAACTACGCATTGGAAGCTGGGTTAACGCCGTCAAAAGATGCGCTGGGCCTGGAAAGTGCCACTCATAACCCGTATGCCAATATTCTGGTTACCAACCCAAATCTGGCAAACGATCCACGCATCAAGGAGCTGGCGAAAGATCTGCAATCACCGCAGGTTGCTGACTTTATTCGCAAGCAGTTTAATGGCTCAGTGATCCCGGTTGCTACGCCACAGTCATGATAACCCTTGAGCGGCTGAGCAAAGTGTATGCCGGAGGAGGCCAACCGGCACTGGATGATGTCTCACTGATTGTGCCAGACGGCGCAATCTACGGCATTCTCGGGCGCAGTGGCGCTGGGAAAAGCACCTTGATTCGCTGCCTTAATTTGTTGGAGCGGCCCACTTCGGGCCTCATTCTGATGCAAGGTGTCGATATCACCACGCTCAATAACCGGGAGTTGCGAGTGCATCGCCAACGCACCGGAATGGTATTCCAACACTTCAACCTGATTCATGCGCGAAATGTGGCGGACAACATTGCCGTACCGTTAGAAATTGCGGGCCTGCCTCGTGAAGAGCGGCAAAAACGCATCACTGAACTACTCGAGTTAGTAGGCCTTAGCGATAAAGCACAGGCTTTTCCTTCACAGCTATCCGGTGGGCAAAAACAGCGTGTAGGAATTGCTCGCGCGCTGGCTGCTCATCCTGATGTTCTGCTGTGTGATGAAGCAACCAGCGCATTAGATAGTGAAACCACCGCATCCGTGCTGGCACTACTGAAAGATATTAACCATAAGCTTGGCGTCACCATTGTGCTGATAACCCATCAACTGGAAGTCGTGAAAGCTATCTGCGACCACGCAGCATTGCTGGAAAACGGCAGGCTCATTGAAAGCGGCTCGTTATCTGAATTACTGCTCATCCCCAGTTCCCGTCTGCGCCAGGCGTTGCTCCCTGGAGATGCGGCCGAACAAGCATTCTTACGCCGTATCGGTGTGACAAGGAGTCTATTATGCGAAGTCGCCTAGACTGGGATGATTTATGGCCATTACTGTTAGATGGTTCACTGGATACGCTGTACATGGTCAGCCTCGCGGCACTCTTAACCGTGCTGATTGGATTGCCGTTGGGGGTGTTGTTGTTCCTCACTCGCCGTGATGGCGTATTGCCCGCTCCGCTATTTAATCAGGTCATTGGTAGTGTCGTGAATGTCGGTCGTTCACTGCCGTTTATTGTGCTGTTAATAGCGCTGATCCCCTTTACGCGCATAATTATCGGCACCACGTTAGGCAGCACAGCCGCAGTGGTTCCGATAACAATTGGTGCCTTCCCCTTCTTTGCGCGGGTAGTAGAAAACGCGTTAGATGAGGTCGATAAAGGTCGCATTGAGGCCATTTTATCCATGGGAGGAAATGTCTGGCATATCATCAGCAAAGTACTGCTACCCGAAGCGCTGCCTGCTCTGCTTGCAGGGATCACGCTGATCATCGTAATGCTAATTGGTTTTTCATCTATGGCTGGTGTGATTGGCGGTGGCGGCTTGGGAGACCTCGCAATTCGCTACGGCTATCAGCGATTTAATGACCAGGTCATGGTTGGCACCGTTGTCATTCTGGTGGCGATGGTACAATTAGTACAAAGTATTGGAGACCGTCTGGTACGCCGCCTGGCGCACCGACGTTAAAGCATTTGATGTCGCTACGTTAATCCAGCCTCCAAGACCCGTAGGGTGGATTAACGTCAGCGACATCCACCATTTGCAGTGGATCCCGTTTATGCTTTCTCGCGCACCAGCAAAGTAGTCAGCGTAAATGACAATCCTAATGCCAGTGCCACTCCCATCAAAGCAAAGATAAAGTATGGCCCGATGTAAGCCGGCAGGCTGAAAATACTCGACAAAATATAGCCATACAAACGCAAACCGAAGAAGGCAATAAATGCCGAGGCGATGGAGCTGGCAATCGTGGCGGCGATAAACGCTTTCTTGTAGCGCGTCAGAACACCAAACAATGCAGGTTCGGTAATACCCAGCAATGCGGAAATAGCCGCAGGCAGAACCACCGCTCTTTCTTCGCGAGATTTACTTTGTTTCCAGATGGCAAACGTTGATCCGGCAATTGCCATATTAGCCATAAACATCATTGGCATAAGCATGTCGTAGCCGCGGTCGGTAAAGTTTTGCAGCGCGATTGGTGTCATCGCGTGGTGCATTCCGGTCAAAATAGCTACCGGGCGAATAGCCCCCACTACCAATCCTGCAAAACTTGCGGATACACCAAACAGCCCTTCAATAAACCACGCCAACGCTTTACCCAAATAGATCCCCAACGGCCCGATCACCACCAGCGCAACTAACGCGGCGAGGAACAAAGTAAGCGTCGGAGTAAACACCGTTTTCAATACATCCGGCATAAACCGGTCCACCCAGCGATGGATGTAGCTCAGGGCCAGAACCGAGAAAATCACCGGGATCACGCTCGAGGCGTAGTTAAATACCGAAACAGGCACCACGTTCAGAAAATAGAACGTATCGACAGCATTAGGCGCATGACTTGCCAGTAACTTTGCCGCTTCGATAAGCGATGGATACATCAGGCAGGCCGCCACCGCTGCGGCCAGGTATTCGTTAGTTTTAAAGATACGTGCCGCAGAGATAGCCAGGAAAAACGGTAAAAAATAGAACACGCCGCTGGCAATTAAATCGATGACAATTACCGTATCGCTTTTTGCCGAAATGAATTTAAGCGCAATCAAACCTGCTAACAGACCTTTGATCATCCCGGCGCCAGCGATAGCGGGAACAATCGGCCCAAATACGCCCGATACGGTATCCATAAACATCGACACCAGGCTTTTACGGGCTTTCTTGTGAGTCGCGGGGACAATTTGCTCACCAGATGTCTCCAGCGCGCTGTTCAGCTGTTCGTACCAACTGTTCACCTGCGGGCCAATAATAATCTGGAATTGGTCACTCTGAATCTGCGCCCCTAATACACCGGGGATTTTTTTAATTTCGGACTGATCAATTTTATTCTCATCAATCAGAGAGAAGCGTAAGCGCGTCATACAGTGCCAGGCTTTGTTAATATTATCCGCACCACCTACAAGGTGAATAATATTATTAATGGCATCACGAGTCCCCATCTGTCGCTCCCAAAGAATTACTAATTATTATGTGTTGAATGCCTGAGATGGTAGAGAATCGAAAGAACCAAAACAAACCAATAAACTTTGAGCAACATCACAATTACGCCTATCAAAGGGCATTAAACACCTCAAACCAACAAATTGGTATGGTTTTTAGGTTGCACACAACTATTTTACGGACCAATAAAAATAAGCAAAAATAATGGTTTACCCACATATAAAAATAAGGTGATAGTAAATAACAGAAGCCTTTAATTGATGAGTAAATGACCGCGATTGACAAGGTCTGTGGAGTAATCTCGTGCAACCAACCATTATTGAAAATATTGAATGTTTTATTACCCGCCCTGACCGTCACAACCTGATTACGGTGCGTGTCACCACCAATAAGGGTGTAATAGGTCATGGATGTGCGACCTTCCAGCAACGCCCACTGGCAGTAAAAGTGATGGTCGATGAATATCTCAAACCACTGCTAATGGGGCGCGATGCCAATAACATTGAAGATCTGTGGCAGATGATGATGGTCAACGCTTACTGGCGCAACGGACCGGTTATCAATAACGCTATCGCAGGTGTCGATATGGCGCTTTGGGATATTAAAGGCCAACTGGCAGGAATGCCGCTATACCAACTTCTGGGCGGTAAATCGAAAGACGCTATCGCGGCATATAGCCACGCCGCCAGTGAAACGCTTGAAGGTTTGTATCTGGAAGTCGACAAACTTTTGGTACAAGGTTATCGCTACATTCGCTGTCAGTTAGGGTTTTATGGCGGAACACCTCAGGGGTTGCATGCTACAAAGACACCTACACCGGGCGCCTACTACGATCAGGACGAATACATGGCCAATACTGTGGCAATGTTTAAGGCGCTGCGCGAAAAGTACGGCAACCAGTTCCATATACTTCACGATGTGCATGAGCGTCTGTTCCCGCAACAAGCGGTGCAACTGGCAAAAGCTCTTGAGCCATACCAGCCATGGTTTATCGAAGACATTCTACCGCCGCAACAAAGCGCCTGGCTTGAGCAGGTTCGCGCGCATTCTTCGGTTCCACTTGCTTTGGGGGAGCTATTTAATAACCCTGCCGAATGGCATGATTTGATTGTTAATCGCCGTATCGATTTTATCCGCTGCCACGTTTCGCAAATTGGTGGAATCACCCCTGCATTGAAGCTCGCTATTCTATGTCAGGCATTCGGTGTACGCCTGGCATGGCATGGCCCATCGGATATGACGCCTATTGGCGTGGCGGTAAATACCCATTTAAATATCCATCTGCACAATGCAGCGATTCAGGAATTTATTCCCAATAAGCCAAATACCGAATCGGTCTTTCCAGGCAGCCCGGTTGCGGAGAAGGGCTATATTTATCCGCTTGAAAAACCGGGTATTGGCGTAGGTTTCGACCAACAAAAAGCGGAAACCTTCCCGGTGGAATATCGCCCACATGAGTGGACGCAAAGCCGCTTACCAAACGGAGCCATTCACACTCCCTGAATGCCCTGCCGCCAGGCCAAATTATCGTGGTTATAGGGGGTAACGTAGGTACAGGAATAATTGATATCAATGATATCGCTGATTTCAAAAACCCGTCCTCCGTCAAGAATTCCCCGGTTGATGATGTGCATCGCCGGGATACCTTTTTTACACTCCAGCAATACCGCCTGCTCTTTACTGACTGCTACCGCCTGATAACTGGTTAACAGGTGCGAAATCCGCAACCCTTTACTCAGCACATATTGTTGAATCGAGCGCTCGATGACCTGCTGGTTCAGATCGGGAAAATCCTGTACCGGCATGCGCGAAATCTCAATTTGTATCTTTTGATTTTCGACATATCGCAGGCGACAAAATTGCCAAATGTAGTCATCTTTACCCAAACCAAATACCTGCTGCTCTTCGCGATTGGGTAATTTCTTATGCAGATTGACCATGCGAAAAGCTATCTGGTCGAAATGCTTCTCGGTGATGGAGTTATAAACCAGTGGGTTGTTTCTTGCCTGCGGATTAATCCAAATCCCGGAGCCCTGAATAATCTCAATGACCCCAATGCTGACCAACTTTTCCAGCGCTTTACGAATCGTGAAACGCGAGACATCATATTCCAGTGCTAATTGGCGCTCAGGCGGTAATTTGCGCCTTTGGTTATCGTTGCGCTGATAAATTTTGCTCAGTAGATCCTGAATAACAAACTCTTTTTTCTTCATTTATTGCTCACCAGACACTCGTCTTCACAGGTTATCCCACTACAGAGGCAGGAAAACATAACATCACCTATTCATGTGAGATAGACTGTTCTCGTCTATGAAAAACCATTATAAAAACTAACTCTTAACTGGGTCTAAAAGAATGACATCCCGAAAGCTCATCAGCCTGGTAAGCGGTGTACTTATTTTGGCAGTTTTGCTACCAATTCTGTTAAGCATTTATCTTGCTCATCGTAATGCCGAACACGCATTTCATGATGAATTAGGAGAGTTTGCCGATCACGCATTGCTTCGCACCGGCAAAGTCATCGACCAGGCTGTTTCTGCGATTAATGATATTAACCACTTTAATGACAATACATGTTCGCCAGCACACGCGGAAGCCATGCATCGTATCGCTCTTGAATATCGCTACGTGCAAGAAGTGATGTTCCAGCAAGATGCGCATATTTTGTGTACTTCACTGGAGTCCATTACTCATAGTGCTACATTAGGTAAGCCAGACCGTCAGGGCATTCATGGTTTTAACGCTTGGTATACCACTCCACCGATACCCGATTTTCAACGCAAGATGGTATATATCGGCAAAAAGCCTCATCTTGCATTAATTGACCCAATGTCATTTATTGATGTTCTCCCCTTTGGTAGTTACACGTTAAATATTGCGATGATTGGGCTGCATAATAATCAGATCATTGCCAGCAACAGCCGATATATCCCCGAGACATGGTACGAAGCGCTGAAACAAGGTACGGACGAATTTCAAAGCAACAACAATTTCTACGTGATTCGTCGGGATAATAATCTTGGTCTGGCCATGATTGCCTGGGCGTCAATGGAACCCCTGACGACCGCCTGGTATCAGCAATTGTTTATCTGGCTGCCTGTGGGCTTAATTATAAGCCTCGCTGCAGGTGGACTCTTGATTAGTATTTTGCGTCGATTGTTATCACCTCGAAACAGGCTGATGGATGCTATTAAAAACAATGAATTTAGCGTGGTTTATCAACCTATTGTTCATCTTCAAAGTGGCGAGATTGTCGGTGCGGAAGCCTTAATTCGTTGGCAGCAACAAGATGGCTCAATGTTAAACCCGGATGTGTTTATCCCACTGGCGGAGCAAACCGGGTTGGTAACACAATTAACAGAGCAGGTCATTAAGCGCATTTTCCTTGAGTTGGGCGACTGGTTAAGCAAGCATCCTCATCATCATATTTCTGTGAACATGGGTGTTCAGGATGCGCGTAGCCTGCATATTCTTGATATCACTCGTCCGTACCTGGCACGTTATTCAGTTAATCCAAAACAGATAGCATTTGAGATTACTGAACGTGGCTTTTCTGACCCGAAAATTACAGCACCGATTATTGCGCAATATCGAAAGGCCGGGCACGCCATCTATATTGATGATTTTGGAACCGGTTATTCCAGCCTGAGTTATTTACAAGATCTGGATGTAGATATCCTTAAAATAGATAAATCATTCGTCGATGCTCTCGAATATAAAAATGTCACTCCGCATATTATTGAAATGGCAAAGGCTCTGGGTATTTTGATGGTGGCCGAAGGCATTGAAACCCCCAGTCAGGCGGCATGGTTGCGTAAACAGGGTGTGCAGTACGGACAGGGCTGGTTCTTCAGTAAAGCCCTGCCTAAAAATGAATTTATCGAGTGGGTAGCAGGCTCTTGTGCCAGGAAATCAAAAATTCCCTGAAAACACTACTTCACACCAAGACGTTTCGCCAGGCGGTGTAAATTAGCGACATCTAGTTGCAACTGCCGGGCACTCGCAGCCCAATTCCCCGCATTAGCCTCCAGCGTGCTGATAATAATCCGCCGCTGGAAATCATCAGTTGCCGTCCGCAAGTTATCGACCTCAGCCACGCGGGCTACAGCTGTACTTGCAGGTTTAGCCTCAACATCCATCAGTTGAAAATGCTGCGGTTCCAGCCAGATTTCTCCATCCGGTTTACCGGAGCGCGCAAGCACAGTGGCGCGATAAAGAGCATGCTCAAGCTCGCGAATATTTCCGGGCCAGTCGTATCGACGCAGTAATTCCCGAGCGCCATCCGTTAAGGCGACCTGTTTCAGCCCCATTTTTACGCGGCTTTGCTCACAGAAGAACCCAGCCAATAGAGTGATGTCATCGCCACGCTCGCGTAGCGGTGGAACGTGCAGTGGGAAGACGCTTAAACGGTGGAATAGATCGGCACGAAAATCACCTGCTAGTACGTGCTGCTTTAAGTCACGATTGGTCGCCGCCAGCACCCGCACATTTACCCTTTGGCTGCTGTCATCGCCCACACGCTGAATATCGCCATACTGTAAAACTCGCAACAATTTGGCTTGTAGCGTTAATGGCAGTTCCCCTATTTCATCGAGGAATAGCGTGCCGTTATCCGCCATTTCAAATTTGCCGGTTCGATGATGAATTGCCCCGGTAAATGCCCCCTTTACGTGACCAAACAGTTCACTTTCCGCCACGCTTTCCGGTAATGCCGCACAGTTGAGATACACCAGCGGATTTGCGGCACGTACCGACCCACTGTGAATAGCACGCGCCACCAGCTCTTTCCCAACACCCGTTTCCCCAGTTATCAGCACATTCAGGTCAGAACCGGCGACAATTTCTATCTCTTTCTTAAGCTGCATAATCCCTGCAGACAAGCCCACCATCTCGGCACTGCTGGTTTTGCTCGTAATGGGAGTGGAGACAACAGCAGGCGTTTGGTTTTCAAGCTGTTCCATCAACAAGGCATTATTCAGTGCCCCTGCGGCCAATACGCTAATTAAGCGTAACTCTTCATCGCTGAAATGATCGAACTGCAAAGGGTCCATACCATCCACGGTTAATGCACCTATCAGGTTCTGATCGGCAAATAGCGGCAACCCAAGGCAGGCATGGACTTTTAAGTCGGTGTGGTCAGGAATGAGTCCATCATAAGGATCGGGCAATTCACTTTCTGCCGGGAAGCGCACCACGTCCCCTGCCCGTGCTATTGCTTCCAGGCGAGGATGGGCATCTAAATCAAAACGTCGACCAAGCACATCTTGCGCCAGCCCATCAATTGCCAGCGGGCGAAACTGCCGCGCTTCATAACGCAGTAGCGCCGTGGCATCTCCCCCTAAAAGTTGGCGCAAAGTGCGAATTAAACGAGCAAAGCGATCCTGATGAGAAATGCCGCTTTGCAGGTCAATGGCAATGTTGGCAAGGGAGGTAATTGAAAGGCTCATAAGCGGCTCCAGAGGACGATTCTCGCTAACTTAGCCCTTGATAGTCAAAAAGACAATTCAATTGTCAAAAAGACTAATATTATAATTGTCATTTTGACAATGAAAAGTTAAAAAAAACAAATATATTCATATTAATCAATATTATAAAAAGTTGGCACGCCATTTGTAATAACTCAAATACGAGCACCGTTTTTTCATTCTTTTTGAGGTACTGACAAATGGCAATTCAGGTTAAAAACAACATTCAATGGGTTGGTCAACGTGACTGGGAAGTGCGTGATTTTCACGGCACCGAATACAAAACGCTGAAAGGCAGTAGCTACAACAGCTATCTGATCCGTGAAGAGAAAACGGTACTCATCGACACTGTTGACCATAAATTCAGCCGTGAGTTTGTGCAGAACCTGGCTGCCGAAATTGACCTGAATAGCCTCGATTACATCATCATCAATCACGCTGAAGAAGCCCATGCGGGCGCGCTGACGGAATTGATGTCACGCATTCCCAACACACCGATTTACTGTACCGCCAACGGCGTGGACTCCATCAACGGCCACCACCATCACCCGGAGTGGAATTTCCACGTAGTGAAAACTGGCGATAGCCTGGACATCGGCAACGGCAAGCAACTGATTTTCGTTGAAACACCTATGCTGCACTGGCCTGACAGCATGATGACTTACATGACCGGCGACGCAGTGCTATTTAGTAACGATGCTTTTGGCCAACACTATTGTGATGAGCATCTGTTTAACGATGAAGTCGATCAGGCCGAGCTATTTGAACAATGCCAGCGCTACTACGCCAACATTCTGACCCCGTTTAGCCGCCTGGTCACTCCCAAAATCACCGAAATTCTCGGCTTCAATCTGCCGGTAGATATGATTGCGACGTCTCACGGTGTGGTATGGCGCGATAACCCAACACAAATCGTGGAGTTGTACTTAAAGTGGGCGGCTGATTATCAAGAAGATCGCATCACGATTTTCTACGACACCATGTCCAACAACACCCGTATGATGGCGGATGCTATTGCCCAAGGGATCAACGAAGTCGATCCGCGCGTGGCGGTGAAAATTTTCAACGTTGCCCGCCATGATAAAAACGAGATCCTCACTAATGTGTTCCGCTCCAAGGGAGTGCTGGCAGGAACATCCACGATGAATAACGTGATGATGCCGAAAATTGCAGGCCTGGTTGAGGAGATGACCGGCCTGCGTTTTCGGAATAAACGCGCCAGCGCATTCGGTTCCCATGGCTGGAGTGGTGGTGCTGTAGACCGACTCTCTACCCGCTTACAGGATGCCGGTTTTGAAATGTCACTAAGCCTAAAAGCGAAATGGCGCCCGGATATCGATGCGCTCGCAATCTGTCGTGAACACGGTCGCGAAATTGCCCGCCAGTGGGCGTTAACGCCGCTCGCTTCTGCGCCCTTTGTAGCACCGCAAGAAAGCATGGTTGAAAAGCCAGCCTGCGCCGATTTAGGCCCACAAATGCAATGCAGTGTTTGTCAGTGGATTTACGACCCACAAACCGGCGAACCGATGCAGGATGTCGCGCCAGGAACGCCGTGGAGCGAAGTGCCGGACAGCTTCCTGTGCCCTGAATGCTCGCTTGGGAAAGACGTATTTGATGTGCTGGCAACGGAGGCAAAATGAAGCATGGCATTGTGATTATCGGTTCGGGCTTTGCCGCCCGCCAGCTGGTGAAAAATATCCGCAAACATGACGCGCAGGTACCTGTGCGCATGATTGCCGCCGACAGCATGGACGAATACAACAAGCCCGATCTCAGCCATGTTATCAGCCTGAATCAGCGAGCTTGCGACCTCACGCGGCAACATGCCGGTGAATTTGCTGAACAGTTTGACCTGACGCTAAACGCCAACAGTTGGGTGTCAGGTATCGACACTCGCGAACGCCTGGTGAAATGCGGTGACCAGCAATGGCAGTACGACAAACTGGTGCTGGCAACGGGTTCCCGCGC
Source organism: Buttiauxella gaviniae ATCC 51604 (assembly GCF_001654835.1). Taxonomy (GTDB): domain Bacteria; phylum Pseudomonadota; class Gammaproteobacteria; order Enterobacterales; family Enterobacteriaceae; genus Buttiauxella; species Buttiauxella gaviniae. Next base: position 170,868 of record NZ_LXEP01000029.1, on the reverse strand, counting down.
CCTCCTGCCGCCAATTGAAGGCAAAGAGCTGATGCTGACGCTCAACAGCCAGCAGGAATATCTGGCCTGTGAATCAACGCTGCGCGAGGCTAAACGCGTGATGATTCTGGGCGGCGGTTTGATTGGCACCGAGCTGGCGATGGATTTTTGCCGCGCTGGGAAGCAGGTGATTCTGGTGGATAACGCCGCCAGCCTGCTCGCCTCGTTGATGCCTGCGGAGGTTAGCAGCCGTTTGCAGCAGCGCCTGAACCAAATGGGCGTCGAACTGTTGTTTAATCAGCGGCTTGAATCACTCAGCCAAACACCACAGGGAATTCATGCGGCATTGAGCAACGGGCGAATAGTCACCGTGGATGCCGTGGTAGCGGCGATTGGCCTGCGTCCAAACGTCGACCTGGCGCAGCACGCCGGGCTGGCGGTAAACCGTGGGATTCAGGTGAACCGCCAGTTGCAGACATCTGACGCGAATATTTATGCCCTCGGTGATTGCGCTGAAATCGACGGCAAAGTGCTGCCGTTCCTGCAACCGATTCAGTTCAGCGCCATGACGCTTGCCAAAAATCTGCTGGGAGCCGCCGACGGCCTGAATCTCCCCGCGATGCTGGTAAAAGTGAAAACGCCGGAGTTGCCGCTACATCTGGCGGGTGAAACGCAACGCCATGATTTGGCCTGGCAAATCAGCACCGAGCAGCAGGGTCTGATTGCCAAAGGCTATGACGAAGCACAGCAGTTACGGGCGTTTATTGTCAGCGAAGCGCACATGAAAATGGCGTTTGGATTGTTACGGGAATTGCAGGTTTAGCGGATGTTCATGCGGGTGGCGCTAGATATGATGTCAGCGCCGCCCGCGTGACGTTACTCGTCAAGAATTGGCGCAAAGCCACCATAGATCATACGTTTGCCATCAAATGGCATCGACTCGCCAAACTCTTTCATCCTTGGGTCAGACATCATCCTGGCATTGGCGGCATCCCGCACTTCTTTTGATGGATACTCAATCCAGCTAAACACCACTTCTTCGCTCTCTTCGGCTTTCACCGCCATGCGAAAATCAGTGAGTTTACCGTCAGGCACATCATCAGCCCAACACTCCACGACGCGTAGCGCGCCAAACTCTTTAAATAACGGTGCCGCTTTTGCGGCTAACTGCTTATACGCTTCTTTATTGGCTGCGGGAACCGCAACAACGAAACCATCAACATAACTCATTGTGAACCTCCACGGTGTGGGGAATACGGGTAGATAATTTCCACCCGTGATGATTACGATTGATAAGTTTAGTCGTTAAGAATGAACACTACCTGTTCATAATTTGAGCAGCATCTCATATTGGGTAATGGGATCCTGACGGTAGCCACTGCTCAGATAAAGCGGTGCCAGTTGCTCAGGAATAGCTGTTGCGGTGAATAATCCAGGGAAACGTTCACGTAATAGCGTAAGCAATTTTTTCGCCTGCCCTTTGCCACGTGCCATCGGGTCAACATAGAGCATCCGTAATCTGGGCTTAGGGGTTGTGGCAACCATTGCGTATGCAATGTCATTGAGAACGAATGCCTTGCCCGGTAATTTATATAGCGTTTCAGGTGCGCTTAACCACGGCAGATTCAGGCTTTCGTCCATCATCATTTTTTTCGCCATCACTAGCGGGTCGATTTCCTGCAATTCGCCGGTTTCTGTAAACTGCGGCGACTGAATGGTATCAAACCCGACCAATGTCTGCTGGCGAACAAACCCCATACGTTCATACAGTGACACTCCACTCTCGTTGCCAACAATAACTTCCAGCCAAAAGTTACGGTCACCACGCGCTCGCGCACCATCAATTAACTCGTGCATGAACTGTTTGCCAAATCCCTGCCCACGCAATTCAGGACGAATCGCGAATGCAGCAAGGCGACAGCTCTGCCCACGGCGCGTGATGAGCGCCAGCGCTTTTGGCTCACCATTTTGCGTCCAGACTCGGCTGTCATTGAGACTGAGATCTTCAGCGCTAAAACGTGAAGCAAAAGTTTCACCATCAATAGTGAAAGGGACCAGATACCCTTCAAAACAGTGGGAAAGAATTTCAGCCAACTGATGGCTATTCCAGTGCGCCGCCGCGTTGCTGATTACCTTGCTATTCATCGCTACCTCATCCAATGGGGGTTTGGCTTCAACATTAGGGTACGACGGTCGGTTCAACCAGGTTTTTTTGTGCTCTGGATGCAATACGGAACCATGGTAAACAGAGTTGGATAAGCGGGCCGATTGCCAGCGCGTACAACACCGTACCCACGCCAAATGTGCCTCCCATCAGCCAACCGGCCAGTAAAACCGTCAACTCAATCGCTGTTCGCACACTACGCACAGACCAGCCAGTACGGGCATTGATTCCAGTCATCAAGCCATCACGCGGGCCAGAGCCAAAACCCGCGCCGATGTACATTCCGGTCGCGATGGCATTCACCAAAATAGCGGCAAAGAGCAAGATGCTTCGTGCCACCAATGACTCAATCGGCGGCATTAATGCTAATGCCGCATCTGCGGCAAGCCCCAAAACAATCACGTTGCTTATCGTGCCCAATCCCGGTTTCTGCCGCAGCGGAATCCACAGCAACAACACCAATGCCCCGACACCTATCATCACCATGCCAATGTTGAGGGAGAAGATTTGGGCCACTCCTAAGTGGAATACGTTCCAGGGGTCAGCACCTAAATTGGCACGGACGAACATAGCCGTGGACACACCGTACAGCACCAGCCCGATGTAAAGTTGCAGCAAGCGACGAGCGATCATTATCTTCACCTCAGAGATCTTTTGTGGCTTTACTATTATGGAAAATGGTTACTATATTAAGGTCCAGTTAATACAAAGTGGATTGCTATGGCACAGCGCAGAACGGGCTCATCATCACTGGTGAAATTGCTGGGAAACTGGCATCAGGATTTACCGCGTACCCCGGTTTATCGGCAACTGGCAGATGGGCTGCGGTTATTGATTCTGGATGGACGACTGCCACTTGATGGCCGCCTACCAGGGGAGCGTGAGCTGGCAACGGCCCTGGGAATTAGCCGAACTACAGTGGCAACTGCGCTGGCACAACTACGTGATGAGGGATATTTGGCAAGCCGCCAGGGTTCAGGTTCCGTCACTATGTTGCCAGAAGGCACGCAAACCGTTTCGCCATTACCTGGGCGTGCCACCACACTGGATCTTTCGACCGCAGCACTGTCTGCCGGGCCGGAAATTCATCAAGCTTATGCTAATGCATTGATTGCATTACCAGAACACTTGGGTAGCACTGGGTACAACCAACAAGGCTTGCCTGAATTACGTCATGTCATTGCACAACGCTATGCCGATCGCGGGCTGCCAACGGATGCCGATCAGATTATGATAGTGAATGGTGCGCTAAGTGGTTTTGGCCTGGTTTTACGCCTGCTAACTGGCCCAGGCGACCGCGTAGTTCTTGATCACCCCACCTACCCCATGGCACTCACAGCAATAAAAGGCGCTTCATGCCACGCCGTTCCCGTAAGCCTGACTGAATATGGCTGGGATACTGATGGGTTAGCCGCAACCATTGCGCAAACATCACCCCGACTCGCCTATTTGCTGGCTGATTTTCATAACCCAACCGGGCACTGCATGGATGTTGCAACGCGTTCAGCCATAGCTGATATCGCTGCAAGGACACGTACCACCATTGTGGTCGATGAAACCATGGTAGACCTGTGGTATGACAATCCACCACCGCCTCCATTGGCCGCTTTCGACGCGTCAGATCGGATCATCACGCTGGGGTCTGCCGGGAAAAGTTTCTGGGGAGGCTTGCGATTGGGTTGGATTCGCGCCAGCTCTCGCACCATAGCCTCACTGATCCAAATTCGCGATTCGTTAGATTTGGGCTCGCCGATACTCGAACAGCTAGCCGCCATCAATCTGTTTAATGAGGCCGAAAACTTCCAGCCGCAACGCCGCGAAATGCTACGCCAGCAACGTGATGCCTGTGCGGAGGTCGTTAAAGAATTATTCCCGGACTGGAAAATGACGGTAATACCGCAAGGCGGTTTATCCTGGTGGATTGAACTGCCTAAACCACTGGCTACGGTTTTTGCGGCCAGCGCTGAGGGTATCGGTATCCGGATTGGCGCAGGGCCACGTTTTGGCGTTGAAGGTGCGTTTGAGCGTTATTTACGGCTACCGTTCACGCTGGAGACTACGCAAATGCGTGCCGCTCTCGAAAGGTTAAAACCGCTTTGGGATAATATGGCGCAGACTAGAAATGAGAGTTTGAAAAGATCTGTTGTTTAATTTTTCAAATTAACGGTTCACATTACTAAAATGTGAACCTTTTTCCCTTTAAAAGATGATTAATAACCATCCGGCAAATCCTTATCAATGGATATCAGCTTGCCACCTTTCATCGTGATATATCCACCTTCTTTTAAATCGGCCAACACTCGGAATACATGAGTACGGGATAACTTAGTGCGACTTATAATAAAACTTGCCAAACCTTCGGTTTCATTTGGAAAAGCGAGGGAACGGTAGAGATAACGGTAAAGCATAGGTTTAATGGTTTGGTAGCTGGTCAGTTGTTTTCTTTCCGCATGCAGATCAAGTGAAAAAATAGTCATAAAAATCAAAATACTTGAGAGAGCCTGCATGCTCTCAGCGTTCTGAAAGAAAATCTCATCAAATTTCTCATAAGAGATTTCAACGACTTTCACGGACGTCATGCACTTATATTCAAAAATCAACATTGGGCAATACCGCTCCATCAAACCAATGGGCATATAGTCAATGGCATTACCAATAGTGAGTTCGCTTTCTGCATGTAAAATGGCCACTGAGCCTTCAACAGGAACGTAAATAAAGCCGGGCGTTATGGCTAATTCATCTGTCGCGGCAAAAATGAGCTCTTTGCCATTGCTGCGGACATCATTAACCTGACTCTCTATATCCAGAGATTTATAACAACGATGAATATTTTCAAAACTGGCGCTCATAACACATCCAATATATATCATTAATTGTTATAGTGTAGCGCTATCAATAGAAAATGTCTGTACACAATGAAGAGAGTAATTTCGTCAATATATCAAAACAAATCGTAGTCCCATATGGCACTACTTCCAGGTTAATTCATCCATTAAAATTTCCTGTGTTAATCCACAGGTTATTTAAATTACCGAAAAATATCTTCTATCTTTTAGAATTTATTAATTTCAGAGGTTGAATTAATGAGATTGAATCTAATAGCCAAAAGCCTGATTGCTGCGGGGTTACTGACGACACTGTCAGTTAACGCAGCAACTCCAGCGTCCACTAACGATGCAACATCTGCAACAAAACAAGCCAATGAAGCGCTTTATCAGCAGCTCCCGTTCTCTGATCACACCGATTTCGTGAATGCTCATAAAGGCTTTATCGCTGCACTGCCGCAGGATGTGATAAAGGGCGAGCAAGGCAATGTTATCTGGAATCCACAGCAATACGCCTTTATTAAAGAGGGTGACAAAGCGCCAGCGACGGTTAATCCAAGCCTGTGGCGTCAGTCCCAGTTGATTAATATCAGCGGTCTGTTTGAAGTGACCGACGGTGTTTATCAGATTCGTAATCTCGACCTTTCTAATATGACCATCATTGAAGGTAAAACCGGGATTACCGTTGTCGACCCACTGGTTTCTGCTGAAACCGCGAAAGCCGGTTTGGAACTGTATTACAAAAATCGCGGCAAAAAACCTGTTGTGGCGGTGATTTTCACCCACAGCCACGTTGACCACTACGGCGGCGTGCGCGGTGTGGTTGATGAAGCCGATGTCAAAGCGGGCAAAGTGAAACTGTATGCTCCGCAAGGCTTTATGGGCTCTGCCGTCGACGAAAACATTATGGCGGGTAACGCCATGAGCCGCCGCGCAAGTTACATGTACGGCAACTTGCTACCTGCCAATTCTAAAGGCCAGGTGGGCGCGGGTCTGGGCACCACGACCTCTGCGGGTACAGTGACATTGTTGGCTCCAACCAACTACATCACGCATACCGGACAGGAAGAAGTGATCGATGGCCTGACTTACGACTTTATGATGGCTCCGGGTTCTGAAGCGCCGTCGGAAATGCTGTGGTACGTCAAAGAGAAGAAAATGATCGAAGCAGCGGAGGATGTCACTCACACGCTGCATAACACCTATTCTCTGCGCGGCGCGAAAATCCGTGATCCACTGGCATGGTCGAAATACATTAATGCCGCGATTGACCGCTGGGGCAGCGATGCCGAAATTATTATCGCCCAGCACCACTGGCCGACCTGGGGTCAGAATAACGTCGTCAACCTGATGAAAGGCCAGCGCGATATGTATCGTTTCATCAACGATCAGACGTTGCGCATGGCAAACGAAGGTCTGACGCGCGATGAAATCGCCGCGAACTTCAAACTGCCACCGAAACTGGCGAAAACCTGGGCGAGTCGAGGTTATTACGGTTCGGTCAGTCACGATGTGAAAGCCACCTACGTGTTCTATCTCGGCTGGTTCGATGGCAACCCGGCAACCCTGGATGAACTGCCGCCGGAAGAATCCGCGAAAAAATTCGTTGAATACATGGGCGGTGCGGACAGCATTCTGCAAAAAGCGAAATCTGATTACAGCCAGGGAAATTACCGTTGGGTGGCCCAGGTCGTGAGCAAAGTGGTATTTGCTGATCCAACCAACAAAGCGGCCCGCAACCTGGAAGCCGATGCGCTGGAACAGATGGGGTATCAGGCGGAATCCGGCCCATGGCGTAACTTCTATCTGACAGGCGCGCAGGAATTGCGTAATGGCGTGATTAAAGGCCCTACGCCAAATACCGCCAGCCCGGATACCGTTCGTGCGATGACGCCAGAAATGTTCTTCGATTACATGGCTGTTCATGTCAACGGTGAGAAAGCGGCGAATGCCCACGCGGTGCTGAACTTCGACTTTGGCAACCAGGGCGGTAAATACAAGCTGGAACTGGAAAACGGAGTGCTTAACCACACGCCAAATTCAGAAGCCAGCAACGCTGACGCAACGATTAATCTTTCCCGCGATACGCTCAACCGTATTATTTTGAAAGAAGAAACATTGCAGCAGGCGAAAGACAAAGGTGACGTAAAAATCACTGGTGATGCAGGCAAACTGGATGAGGTGCTTGGTTATATGGACAAGTTTAACTTCTGGTTCAACATCGTTACGCCATAAGCCATACACATAGATACGCTTTAACCCAGATGCTCTGTGACGCAAGTTGCAGGGCGTTTTTTGTTTTGTATTTTTTGAGTGTGAGCGAAGTAGAACAGAGAAAGGCATAAGCATGTTGAAGTTTACATGCGCCAGAATTGGGTGGGGGCCCTGCCAGCTACATCCCGGCACACACGTCATCTGCTGCGGCTGCTTCCTTCCGGACCTGACCGAATTCACAAATTAGTGTTGCGGGAGAACCAACAGGGCCCCCATTGAGAGCGCTAGTTACCTAACGCGCTGGCGCATTATCCATGTTGCCCTATGCAATTGCAAGCAAGGCGCGGTCATGTGTTGCTTTCTTGCGCACCCGCTGTTTTTCTTCCCTGTTTGATAACCGCCGATTATCCTAAACCCTGGCTGTTTTGGAGTTTGCTATGGACAACGATTCATTCCCACACCGGGTTTACCAAATTATCGCCGCTATTCCGGAAGGGTTTGTCACAACATACGGTGACGTAGCACGCCTGGCCGGATCACCACGTGCAGCAAGGCAAGTGGGAGGCGTACTCAAACGGTTACCCGAAGGTAGTAAACTGCCCTGGCACCGAGTGGTCAATCGTCATGGACAGATATCTCTGACTGGCCCGGATTTGCAACGCCAACGGCAAGCCCTGCTTTCAGAAGGCATTATGGTTTCTGGAGATGGGTATATAAATATGGAACGTTATCGCTGGAATTACTAAAGAGCGCCTCCGTAGAGGCGCTTAAACATCACAATCAGAACTGCGTTGGTGCAGGAACCGCTGAAGAAGGGTTCACCTGAGTCGGTGATGTTGAAGGCACTGTTGTTACCGCCCCGCCATTCGTCTGAACTGGAACCGCTGTTTGCTGAACAGGAACCAGTGTCAGATCCACTTTTGTCCCACCCTGATTAACAGCCGGTTGAATGGTATCGGTGATAAACATCAGTTTATCGTTCACGGTAATAGCCGCACTCAGGATAATGCGCGCGTTCGGCTGTATATCAGCCGGGTTATACGGCAGCACAAAACTGAATGGCGACTGTTTCCCTTCGGTACGCACCGCTTTTTGCGCTAACACTTTTGACGGAGCATCCGCCAAAGAGGCATCAGACAACGTAACAGTGAGTACCGCATCAGGCGGCAATGCAACTTTTTGACGAATCCAGACCGTACCGGAAACGTTAGGCTGTCTAATATCAGACTGCGCCGTTGCCGCTGCCGATGAGGTCGTTGCAGCAGGTGCAGGCGTTGGGATATCGGCACTTTTCTGCGCGCATCCCGCCATTGCAACAGCAATGGCTAAACCACTTAACGTGTGCACAAGTTTCATTGATTTGTTCTCCTTATTATCAATGCACCAGCAGGCCGTAGGCCCACGAGTAATGAGTGGTTAAACATGCTTATCACGCTAAGTGTGGCACATATAACTGATTTTTGCCCAAAACCGAAACACATCATCAGGTCGGGCCACTACGTGGCGAATGTTGGAAACCTGTTATAATCAGGCCAATTGCACGATTTTAATTTTTTATTGAGGACACTTTATGAGTCAGGCGCTCAGCAATTTGTTGGCATTACTCAATCTGGAAAAGATTGAAGAAGGTATTTTTCGTGGCCAGAGCGAGGACTTAGGTTTACGTCAGGTGTTCGGTGGACAAGTCGTTGGCCAGGCGTTATATGCCGCTAAAGAAACCGTGCCGGTTGACCGTCTTGTGCACTCATTCCACAGTTACTTTTTGCGCCCAGGCGATAGCCAAAAACCGATTGTTTATGATGTGGAAACCCTGCGTGACGGCAATAGCTTCAGCGCCCGTCGTGTTGCAGCGATTCAGAATGGCAAACCTATTTTTTATATGACGGCCTCTTTCCAGGCACCGGAGCCAGGTTTTGAGCACCAAAAAACCATGCCTGCGGCCCCTGCCCCGGAAAACCTGAAATCAGAAACTGAAATTGCGATGGCGTTTGAAAAGCTGCTGCCGCAAACGCTCAAAGAGAAGTTTTTGTGTGAAAAGCCGCTAGAGATTCGCCCGGTGGTGTTCCATAACCCAATGCAGGGCCACGTTGCTGAACCTGTACGCCAGGTGTGGATGCGGGCTAATGGCCAAATGCCAGCCGATTTGCGCATCCACCAATCTTTGCTGGGTTACGCTTCTGATTTTAACTTCCTGCCGGTTGCCCTCCAGCCCCACGGCGTCGGTTTCCTGGAGCCGGGTATGCAGGTTGCCACAATCGATCACTCAATGTGGTTCCATCGTCCGTTCGATATGAATGACTGGTTACTGTATAGCGTGGAAAGTACGTCCGCTTCGAGCGCACGTGGATTTGTACGCGGTGAGTTTTATTCACGCGATGGCGTTCTTGTGGCGTCAACGGTGCAGGAAGGCGTGATGCGCAAGCGCGGTTGAGATTGTGCCAGTTGACGCTTCGCTTAACCGACTTACGGTTTAGTCCGGGTTAATCCTGAAAGCATAAAAAAAGCGGAGCCTGTGCTCCGCTTTTTTATTTCATGTCTTACTTATGCGTTGTAAGCATTTTCACCGTGGCTGTTAACGTCCAGACCTTCGCGCTCATGCTCTTCAGGTACACGCAGGCCCACAGTCAGGTCGGCAACTTTGAAGCCGATGAATGCAACTACCGCAGACCACAGAATCGTCACACCGATACTTTCTAACTGCACCAGCACTTGATGGCCCATAGTCACACCTTCTGCGTAACCCACACCGCCAAGGGATGGAGCGGCGAAGATACCCGTCATGATGCAACCAACGATACCGCACACGCCGTGGACCCCGAACACATCGCAAGGGTCATCTACACGCAGCCATTTTTTCAGCAACGTCACGCCCCACAAGCCAGCCAGACCAGCAACGATACCGATAATCAATGCACCGCCGACACCAACATAACCACAGGCAGGAGTGATACCAACCAGACCTGCGATAGCACCGGAACACGCACCCAGCAAAGAAGGTTTGCCACGCAATGCCCACTCGCCAAATACCCAACCAAGAACCGCAGCTGCTGTTGCAACAACAGTATTCACAAAGGCCAATGCAGCAATTTCGTTAGCAGCACTTGCAGAGCCTGCGTTGAAGCCGAACCAACCGAAATAGAGAATTGCTGTACCGGTAAATACCATCGGCAGGTTATGCGGTTTGAATGCTTCTTTACCATAACCCACACGTTTGCCAATCAGGTATGCACCCACCAGGCCTGCTACTGCGGCGTTGATGTGAACCACTGTACCGCCTGCAAAGTCCATCGCGCCGTGAGTGGCCAGCAAACCACCACCCCATACCATATGTGCAATCGGCAGGTATGAAAGCGTCAGCCAAATTACGACAAAGATAAGCACAGCCGAGAAGCGAATACGTTCAGCCAGTGCGCCAACAATCAGGCCAACAGTGATACAGGCGAAGGAACCCTGGAACGCAACATGAATATATTGGTAGAAAGAACCAGTCAGCGCGGTGAGCTGGATGTTTTTGAGCATCACCCAATCGAAGTTACCGAAGAAACTCCCGCCGGCACCGAAGGTTAATGAGTAACCGTAAACCACCCAGAGTACACAAACCAGCGCAAACGTAACCGTAATCTGAGTCAGCATTGACAGCACGTTTTTAGAGCGAATCAGGCCGCCGTAAAACAGTGCCAGCCCAGGAATTGTCATAAACAGCACCAATGCGGTGCTAATCATCATAAAGGCGTTGTCTGCTTTATCGACCACAGCCGGTGCCGCAAGAGCAATTGATGGCGCAAGTGCCAGGGCTACAACGCCTAAGATAGAGGCTAATTTTTTCATTTTTTCCATCCCTTCACGAGTGGCAAGACGATTACAATGCAGCTTCGTCGGCTTCGCCGGTACGAATGCGGACGACTCGTTGCAACTCAGCAACGAAAATTTTGCCATCGCCAATTTTGCCGGTGTAGGCAGCTTTGCTAATGACATCAATAACTTCATCGAGTTGATCATCGGCAATTGCCACATCAATTTTCACTTTAGGCAGGAAATTGACGCTGTACTCAGCACCGCGGTACAACTCTGCATGACCCTTTTGACGACCAAAGCCTTTCACTTCAGTCACGGTCAGCCCTTGAATACCGATTGAAGACAATGCTTCACGAACGTCTTCGAGTTTGAACGGTTTGATCACCACGGTAACCAGCTTCATAGATCCCCTCCAGTCAGAATTGGGTAATAGCCTCTGCGATACAAATTAGATAAAGCAAAGGTCATGCCACATTTGAAAAAGAGATAATTTCAGCGCGCTAAGCTGCGCCAAATGGGGATTGTCAGGAGAGAAATTACGATGACTGGGATTAAGAAAGTTCTTAGAGAATAAAAACGCACCATTTTAGTGCATGGTGCGTTTCGCTTCTGCACCAATGGGGATAACCATTGGCTTTATGCGTGATTTTGGTGCATTACGCGGTTTCGGGTTCTTCGCGCGTGGCAGCGGCTAATTCTTCACCAGCCAGTTGTAGTTGGTACATCTGCCAGTAACGCCCTTGTGCAGCCAGCAATTCGCTATGTGTGCCACGCTCTACAGCCTGACCGCGGTGCAGTACCAGAATCGTGTCGGCATCGGTAATAGTCGATAAGCGGTGCGCGATAACGACCAACGTGGTGTGCTCACGGACAGCTGCCAGAGCTTGTTGGATTGCCTGCTCGGTGCCAGAGTCGATATTTGCGGTTGCTTCATCAAGGATCAGAATCTGCGGGGCATCCACCAGCACCCGAGCCAGCGCCAGTAGCTGTTTCTGGCCGACGGACAAATTATTCCCTTGCTCGCCCAGCCGTGTATGAATTCCATCAGCCATGGTTCGAGCAAGTTCCGCAAGCTGCACCGTCTCCAGCGCCTGCCAGACGGCATCTTCACTGATGTCACGCCCAAGCGTAACGTTGGCAAAGAAAGAATCCGCCAACACCACCGGGTCTTGCTGAACCATCGCGACACCCTGGCGCAGCACGCTATGACTCAAGGTATCCAGCGGGCGACCATCCAGACGGATTTCACCGTTGGTGAGTGGGTAATAACCCATCAGCAAGTTAGCAAGAGTACTTTTCCCACTGCCCGTATGCCCCACCAGGGCCACAAAACTGCGCGCTGGGACATCCAGATTAATGTCCTGCAATACCAGGCGATCGCCACGATAAGCAAAAGAGACGTTATCGACTTCGATATGACCGCTTTCAAGCGGGCGCTTGTCGTTGCCGTAATCCTGGCGCTTGCCGTCCATTAGCTCGAATACACGCTCACCAGCAACCACCGCCTGTTGCAGCATCGATTGCTGGGTGGTGAGTTCGATTAACGGCTCGTTAAGTCGCCCAAGATAGTTGATAAATGCGTACAACACGCCAACTTCAATGGTGCCAACCGAGGTAAAACCAAACAGCATCAGCAAGCCACACAGCACCATTGCAGAGAACAGGCTCAGCAACGGGCGCAGTAAAAAGCCATCAAGACGCAGAGTCTGCATTCGCGCCATGTAGTGCGAACGGCTCGCGGCATTCATGCGTTCGCCAAAACGGGCCTGCTGGCGAAACTGCTGGATAACGCTCATGCCATTAATGACTTCGTTGAAGCCATCGTTGATATCAGCCAGATAACTACGCACGCGGCGCACAATCGGCGTGCTGTATCGCTGATAAATAAACATCACGATAATCACTGCCGGGAAGATGCAAATCGCCACCGTCGCCATACGCCAGTCGAGTGTAAACATCGCCACCAGCATCGCACCAATCAATGCCGCACTACGTAATACGGTGGCGACCACCGTCACGTAGAGATCGCGGATCACTTCGGTATCGTTGGTGACGCGAGATATCAACTGCCCAACGGGTTGGGTATCAAAAGTGCTTAATGGCTGGCGTAGTGCAGCATCCATTACATCAGTACGTAATTTTTGCACTACGCCAACGGCTGCCTGGTTAAACAGCAATGCCTGCCAGTAGTGCAGGCCCGCAGCAGAAATCGACAGCAGCAAATACGCCGTCGCAAGCCCAGCCACGGCGGCAACCGGCATGCGATGTTCAGAAACCATATTATCAATGAAGTAACTAACAATAATCGGACCAGTCACCTCAGCAGCAGCCGCAATCCACAGCATCACAACCGCTCCTGCAAGCGGTTTACGCCACGGTGAACCATAAGCCAGCAGGCGTTTGATGGTTGGCCATTGCTGTATTGATTTACGCATTGGCAGGTTCCTCATCTGGCGTTGCTTCTGGCGCATCATCCAACGCCGCTTCCAATTGTTGATAGCGATACATATCGCGATACCAGCCAGGCTTACCCACCAGCGCATCGTGATTACCACGCTCCACCACCTGGCCGTGTTGCATTACCAGAATTTCACTGGCTTCGGTCAGCGCCGACAAACGGTGGGCGCTGATGATAACGGTGCGGTTTTCGCCCCACTGGCGCAGGTTATGGAGGATCTGGTATTCGGTGCGCCCATCGACCGCAGAAAGCGCGTCGTCAAGGATCAGGATCTCCGCATCGAGCAACAATGCACGGGCGATAGAAATACGTTGTTTCTGGCCGCCGGAAAGCATCACACCACGCTCGCCCACTTCGGTTTCATAGCCTTGTGGCAGACGTAAAATATCTTCATGCACACTTGCAAGCCTTGCGACATGTTCGATTTCTTCCTGTGTGGCACCCGGCTTACCCAGCGCAATATTGCTGGCGACCGTATCGGAAAACAGGAAAGGCGTCTGGTTGACTACCGCCAGGCGGCTACGCCATGAGTCGAGTTGCATCTGCGCCAATGGGATCCCGTGGAAGCAAATCTCGCCCTGGTCGATGTCAAAATGGCGCTGGATAAGCGACAGAATGGTGCTTTTCCCTGCACCGGTTGGCCCACACAGGCCCAACATTTCACCCGGTTTCAGGGTAAACGAAACGTTCTCAAGAGTCGGTCGCGCAGTTTGCGGGTAGTGGAACGCCTGAATATTGGCTTCCACCGTGCCGCGCCCGGCAGGCGCTTCTAGCTCTCCATCTTTCACTGATGGCGCTTCCTCCAACATGCTGCGAATACGGCTGTACGCTGCGCTACCACGCTCAACAATATTGAACATCCACGCCAGCGCCAGCATCGGCCAAATCATCAGACCGAGGTACATCACAAAACTTGTGAGCTGCCCAAGTGTCAGCGTGCCCTGAATTACCATCCAACTGCCGCCGCCAATCGCAAGCAGGTTTGCAGTGCCGATAGTGATGTAAATAGTTGGGTCAAAACGCGCATCCACACGGGCGACTTTCATGTTCTTCGCACCAGCATCTTTGGCTTCAGCAGCAAACAGCGCAGACTGCCTGTCTTCGAGCCCGAATGCTTTGATCATGCGGATGCTGGACAGGCTTTCCTGGGTACGGTCATTCAGCGTGGAAAATGCAGCCTGTGCCAGTTTGAAGCGCTGGTGTAGCTGGTCGCCGTAACGTTTGATGACCAGCGCCATAATCGGCATAGGCAGTAAGGCAAGCAGAGTCAATTCCCAGCTGATTTGCGTCGACATCACAATCAACACCGCGCAGCCCATCACGAGTGAGTCCACCAGCGTTAATACGCCCTCACCTGCGGCAAATACCACACGGTCAACATCGTTTGTTGCGCGCGCCATTAAATCACCGGTGCGGTGACGTAGGTAAAATTCGGGATGCTGACGGCTTAACTGGCGGTAGTAATCTTCGCGCAGTTCAACAGCCAACTGATAAGACGCCCCAAAAAGCAGCACGCGCCAGACATAGCGCAGCATGTAGACGATCACTGCGATGACCAGCATCACACCAATCCACATCAGCACGTCATTACCTGAGAGGCTCTGTTGGGTAACACCATCGACAATCACGCCCACCAGTTTTGGCGGCACAAGCTGCAAGATGGCAATAATAATAAGCAAGGCAACCGCCCCGAGATAGCGTCGCCACTCGCGGGTGAAGTACCAGCTTAATTGAGCAAATAATCGCACGCAGTCAGATTCCTGAGATATCGTCTGCCGATGCATGGCAGAAATTGAAGGCCGGGAGCGCGGGACTTAGCGCTCTAAAGGCAAAGCCGTGGTGTATTTTATCTGTTCCATGGCGAAACTCGAAGTCACATCGGTTAAACCTGGAATGCCGTTCACCAGCCGTTTGTAAAAATCATCGTACCGTTTCATGTCTTCTACCTGCACACGCATCAGGTAGTCGTACTCACCAGCCATACGCCAAAACCCCAACACTTCTGGCATTTCCGCAACGACCGAAACAAATTTGCAGTACCACTCACTACTGTGTTGTTGAGTTTTGATAAGCACAAAAGCCGTCAGCCCAAGGCCGAGTTTTTCCGGGTCTAGTAATGCTACTTTTGCCCGGATAACACCGTCGTCTTCAAGACGTTTCAGGCGCTTCCAGCAGGGTGTGGTGGTCAGATTAACGGCATCCGCGAGAGCCTGCAAAGAGAGGGTGCAGTCGTTTTGCAGCAAGGATAGCAGCTTACGGTCAATTTTATCTAACATGGCAGCATCCAGGAGAAAATTTTTCTCCATTGAATCGCCAATGAAGGCTAAAAGGCAACTTTTTTATCTTCTATTTGCATTACTCTAAGCACAAATAGACAAACGGACATCACTATGACCAGTACCTGGGTAAACCACGCGATTAGCGAAATTAACGCCGACTACCAACGCTCTGCCGACACACATTTGATTCGCCTGTCGCTGCCTGGTTTTCCCGGTATTCAGCTCTACCTGAAAGATGAAAGCACGCACCCGACGGGCAGCCTGAAGCATCGCCTTGCGCGTTCACTGTTCTTGTACGGCTTGTGTAACGGCTGGATCAAAGAAGGCACAACGATCATTGAAGCCTCTTCCGGTTCGACTGCGGTTTCTGAAGCCTATTTTGCCCGCCTGTTAGGGTTACCGTTTATTGCCGTCATGCCAGCCTGCACTGCAAAACGTAAAGTGGAACAAATTGAATTTTACGGTGGCCGCTGCCATTTCGTGGAAAGTGCGTGTGAAATTTACGCGGCTTCCGAAATGCTGGAACGCGAGCTGAATGGCCATTATATGGACCAGTTCACGTACGCTGAACGTGCGACTGACTGGCGCGGTAACAACAATATTGCCGACAGTATTTTCCGCCAAATGGAACATGAGCCTCACCCGGTACCAGATTACATTGTAATGAGCGCAGGTACTGGCGGTACATCGGCGACCATCGGGCGTTACTTGCGCTACCAGGGCCATCCAACAAAATTGACCGTGGTCGACCCACAAAACTCAGTCTTTATGGATTACTGGCAGCAACGTGATTGCAGCCTACGCAGCTCCATTGGCAGCAAAATTGAAGGGATTGGTCGCCCACGCTGCGAACCGTCTTTTATCCCGGATGTAATTGACGAAATGATGCGTGTGCCAGATGCCGCAAGCATTGCCACCATGCAGTGGCTGGAAACGATTCTCGGCCGCAAAGTAGGCGCATCAACTGGCACCAATATGTGGGGCGTTCTGCAGTTGGCAGCTCGTATGCGCACAGAAGGCCGCACGGGTTCAATTGTGACATTGCTTTGCGACAGTGGTGAGCGCTACCTGGAAACTTATTACAACGCAGAGTGGGTGAAAACGAATATTGGTGATGTGCTGCCAGCCCGAGCGGAAATCGAAAAGCTGCTTGAAAGATAAAGAAAAAAAGCCGGGCAAACGCCCGGCTGGCTTAAGGCCTTATCATTCGGGGGAATAAGTGAGGTTTGGTGTATCCAGCCAATGCGTCAAATAATGCGAAACAGCCTGTTTATTGCAGTGACCAATAACAGGTAAATGCGGTAAATCTTCTTTCAGTTGCGCCATCGCGTTGCCCATGATCAAACCATGACCCACGCTTGAGAGCATTTCGCGGTCGTTCATCGCGTCGCCAAACGCCATGCAATCTTTCATCGTTAAACCAAGGTGCTGGCTCAACACATTCAGCGCAGAACCTTTGTTACAGCCAACGGGTAACACTTCCAGGCAATCTACTGCCGAGAAACATAGAAATGCTTGCCCGCCCAAAGCCTCATCCAACTGAACTTTCAAACGAACAAGATCGTCGTGAGGGGCGCAGAAACAAATTTTGGTGACTTCATCGGAGGGGATGCGTTTGACGTCGACAATTTTCGGGCTAAAACCGCTATAAACGTGAGCATTCAGCATTTTGCCGACTTCATATTGAGTTAGCCAACCCGTGTCATTAAACACATGCAGACTCGCCTGAGTATCCCACTGCCCGTGGATAACCATTTCCGCCGCCTCAGGAGATAGATCCTGGCGATGCAGAAGATCGCCCTGCGTTGAGTGAATACGCGTGCCGTTGCCGGTAATCAAAAATGCTTCAAGGGATAGTTTGCTCAACACATGGCGCATTTCCAGCACATGGCGGCCCGTGGCAAACGCGAGGGTTATCTGGCGTTCATCCCGCAGACGGTTAAGGATACGCACGGTTTCTTCACCCAAAAGATGATTGGGCATTAACAGAGTACCATCCATATCAAATGCAGCCAGACGAGCCATGTTTACTCCGATTTGTGACGACTAAAACACTGAGGGCAGTATCGCCTGGCATATACGGAACTAATAGTGAATACTTTCTGAAAATTGTTCCGGGTTTACACCAATGAGACTGTTAAACCGATTAAACCAATTTCAACGCTTATGGCAGCCTTCGGTGGGAGAACCACAGCAAGTGACGGTAGCCGAACTCGCAGCACGCTGCTTTTGCAGTGAGCGCCATGTGCGAACATTGCTTAATCAACTTGAAGATTCGGGTTGGCTGACATGGCATGCACAGTCTGGACGCGGAAAACGCGGCACATTGAGTTTTCTGGTGACTCCAGAAAGCGTGCGTTCCGGAATGATGGAGCAAGTACTCCATAAAGGGCAGCATCAGAACGCGCTGGAACTGGCACAGATCGCACCAGAACAGTTGCGCCAATTGCTGCAACCGTT
Organism: Buttiauxella gaviniae ATCC 51604; assembly: GCF_001654835.1. Taxonomy (GTDB): domain Bacteria; phylum Pseudomonadota; class Gammaproteobacteria; order Enterobacterales; family Enterobacteriaceae; genus Buttiauxella; species Buttiauxella gaviniae. The sequence goes on along the minus strand of NZ_LXEP01000029.1, from coordinate 152,694 downwards.
CCTTGGTGGGCAATGGCAAAACGATACGCCGACTTTACGTATCCCCTACTATCGCCCGTTAGAACCGTTGCAACCGGGGTTCCTGCCAGGTCGTGCCGAACAGCACCTTGCGGGCCAGGTCTTTGCCGGGCTCACCCGATTCACCTCGAACAGCGCGACACCGCAGCCCGATCTCGCTCACCACTGGCAAGTCTCCGAAGATGGCCTGAGCTGGTACTTTTTCATTCGCTCGACACTGCACTGGCATAATGGCGAACCGGTAGAAACCACGCAGTTACAGCAACGGGTGATGATGCTATTGACGCTCCCGGCGATGCGACGTTTGTTTATCAGCGTGAAAAGCATTGAGCTTGCCCATACGCAATGCATCCGCTTTGTTTTGCACACTCCCGATTACTGGCTGGCGCATCGTCTAGCCAGTTATTGCAGCCGCCTGGCACATCCTGAAGATACCCAAATCGGCTGTGGGCCATTTCGTATCAGCAGCTTTAAAGAGAACCTGGTGCGGATCGAGAGTTTTGAGTCTTATCACCTTAGCCACCCATTACTCAAAGCCGTAGAGTTCTGGATTACCCCGCAATTATTCGATACTGAATTGGGCACCAGTTGCCGCCATCCGGTGCAAATCGCCATTGGGCAGCAAGACGAGTTGGTTCATTTACGGCCTGTAAGCAACAGTATCAGTCTTGGGTTTTGCTATCTGGCGGTAAAACAAAACGGCAATTTAACACCGGAGCAGGCGCGCTTCCTGATGCAACTCATTCAGCAGCAGCGGTTGATTGAAAGCCTTCCTGTCGATGAGTCGCTGATCACACCAAGCAGTGAGATGATCCCTGGCTGGAAACTCCCCGAATGGCCATTTTCCGAAGCGATCACGCTGCCGCCGCAATTAACATTGATTTATCATTTGCCCGTTGAGTTGCACGTCATGGCACAGCAGCTTAAAACGCATCTGGCTGATTTGGGCTGCGAGCTCACTTTGATATTTCATGATGCAAAAAACTGGGCAGGATGTGAGGCGTTGGCTGAGGCCGATTTAATGATGGGCGACCGTCTGATTGGCGAAGCACCTGTCTACACGCTGGAACAGTGGTTACGCAGCGATGTGCTGTGGCCTGCAGTGCTTACTGAAAGCCAGTACAACCATTTGCAGGCAACGCTCGACCGCGTACAAATCCACCCGGATGAACACGCGCGCAGCACCGGTTTGCAGGAAGTATTCAGCGCACTAATGCGCGATGCGATAGTCTCACCGCTGTTTAATTACCGCTACCAAATCAGCGCGCCGCCGGGTGTCAACGGCATTGAACTCAACGCCTGGGGCTGGTTCGATTTTACCCAGGCGTGGTTGCCGCCACCGACGATGGCGTGAAGAAGCTGGGCAGCCATCTGCCCACGAGTTACCATAGGTTTTTAGCTATTTAACAGGATTACTCATGAAACGTGCAGTTGTCGTCTTTAGTGGTGGCCAGGACTCCACAACCTGCCTGATTCAGGCATTACACCAGTATGATGAAGTCCACTGTGTGACATTTGATTATGGCCAGCGCCACCGTGCTGAGATTGACGTTGCTCGTGAACTGGCGCTGAAACTGGGTGCTCGTGCGCATAAAGTGCTGGATGTAACGCTATTGAATGAACTGGCTGTCAGCAGCCTGACGCGCGATAGCATTCCGGTGCCAGGATACGATCCCGAAGAAAAAGGTATCCCAAGCACTTTTGTACCAGGACGCAATATTCTGTTCCTCACGCTGACGGCAATTTACGCTTATCAGGTTGAAGCCGAAGCGATAATCACCGGTGTTTGTGAAACGGACTTCTCCGGTTACCCGGACTGCCGAGACGAATTCGTAAAAGCCCTGAATCATGCCGTAAGTCTTGGTATGGCTCGCGATATTCGCTTTGAAACACCCCTGATGTGGCTCGATAAAGCAGAAACCTGGGCGTTGGCGGATTACTGGCAGCAACTAGACCTGGTGCGTAGCGGAACGCTGACCTGCTATAACGGCATTAAAGGCGACGGCTGTGGCGAATGTGCCGCCTGCAACCTGCGTTCTAACGGGCTAAACCATTTCCTGGCGGATAAACCCGGGGTAATGGCAGCAATGAAAAAGAAAACTGGCCTGAAATAAATATTAGTGGGCGTGGTCCGCTAATTGCCACGCCCCTTCATCGACTCTATTACTCCATCATTTGAACTAACTTCTCGCGCAGTTCCCCTTCCAGTGGAACCGACTTCTGAGTTTTCAAATCGATACAAACGAAAGTCAGTAGCACATCTGCAACGACCTCACCTTCTGGTTCAAGTTTAACCACCTGGCTCAAAACACCACTTTTACCATTGAGTTGTTGTAACGAACTTTCAATGCGTAGCAAATCACCAAGCACCGCTGGACGACGATAATTGATGTTGATATTCACCACAATGAACGCGATGTTGTGCTCCGTCATCCATTGGAATCCTGCCGTATTTTCCAGCCCTTCCCAGCGGGCTTCTTCGAGAAACTCAAGGTAGCGGGCATTGTTAACATGCTGATAGAAATCAAGATGGTAACCCCGAACTTTGATTTGTGTTTGCATAGCGCTAAAACCCTTTCACTGTAGTTTTAATATTAAGGTGAGGTAACAGGCCACACCAGACTGGTATGACCTGTTATTTAGCATAGCAAACTTTCCCGGCTGCGCGAGCAAGGAGCCCTAAGCGTTAAAGCTTAATGTGAGACAGATTACGTTCTACCAATGCACTGCCAATCCCTGGTACCTCTTGCAACTGTTCCAGTGCCTTGAATGGGCCGTACTCTTCCCGGTAACTCACTATCGACTGCGCTTTTTTCAGGCCAACACCCTTCATTGCTTGTGCCAAAGCTTCTGCGCTCGCCGTGTTAATACTTACCACGCCATCATCAGCATCGCTCGATTTAGCAGTTGCAACGGGAGTTACAGGGGTTTTATCGCTGCGCTGTTGAGCTTGGGCCGTATCATTTTTGACAGCAACTGGGGCCGCCAAAGCTTGAGTGCAGATGCTGGAACCAATAAATGCCACGGCAATGCACACGGCTTGTATTCCACTTTTGATTCCTATTTTCATGCTGTTCCTCCTTGTGTGTTGACAGCGAAGCCACCTTATCCAGGAAAAAAAACAGCTACAAATGGCAATCTTCAAATATGGAAAAGGCCGCGAAAGCGGCCTTTGAATGTTGCAGAGCGTTGCAATTAACTGCGAGAAATCTCGAGGTTAATTACTGCTGTTCGATGCTGTCACCCATCTTAATTTTCGCTTCTTTGCGCAAGTTGGTCATCAGCGCTTCGAAAGTGATCTGAGCGTTGTTCTGAGTGATGCCCTGAACCATCGCTTTTTTCTGTTCCGCCGGCATGTCACCAGGTTTAACTTGATCCAGAGCTAACAGAACCACATTACCCTGCATGTCATTTGCCACGCCGTAGGCTGGCTTATCTTTTGCCGGTAATGGCAGGTTGAAAGCAGCCTGGCTGATTGGGTCCTGGCCAGTACGGGTCAGCGTTTTCGCTTCACCGAAGCTCAAGCCAGCGGCTTTCATAGCTTCATCACCTTTACCCAGCTTCAGCGCATTCAGCAGTTTGTCAGCATCGAGCTTCGCTTGTTGCTCAGCTTTCTGATGTTTGACCTGTGCGATAACTTGCTCACGAACTTCAGCTAACGGTTTGATAGCTTCAGCTTTGTGCTCAGCGACACGAATAACAAACGCGCGATCACCATCTACTGTAATGATGTCGGAGTTCATACCCGGAGCGCCGTTCGCGCCGACCAGACCACCATTGAAAATAGCATCTGAAACAGGTTTGAAGTTCAGCTCAGCAGGTAAGTTGTCGTGGCCAAACCAACCGGTCTCGACAACTTTAACACCAGCAACTTTCTCAGCACTCGCCAGAGATTCGTTATCATTGCTCGCCGCATCGCTAACTTTCTGCTGCAACGCGTAGTAAGCATCAACCGCTTTCTCTTGCTTCACTTTAGCAGCAATAGCGTCTTTCACTTCTGCCAATGGTTTAGTTTGCGCAGGCTGAATGTCATCAAGACGAACAACGAGGAAGCCAACAGAAGATTTGATCACACCAGAAAGCTGGCCTTTGTCTTTCAGACCGGCATTTTTCAGCTCATCAGGTGTGGTGCCTGGCTCAAGCCAACCCATGTCGCCACCGTTACGGGCAGAGATAATGTCAGCTGATTTTTCTTTTGCCAGAGTAGCAAAATCACCGCCTTTGCTCAGTTCATCAAGAACTGCTTTAGCTTCGGCTTCAGTTTTAGTCTGAATCACGCTGTAACGGTTACGTTGAGGCTGAGTGAACTCGTCCTGATGCTGGTCGTAGTAAGCCTGAATATCTGTATCGGCTACTTCAACTTTCTGAGAAGCCGCATCAAGCATGATATAGCTCACCTTGAACTGCTCAGGCGCGACGTAGTTGTTTTTGTTTTGCTCGTAGCTGGTGTTAATTTCCTGCTCGGAAACTTCCTGCTTCGCAGCCAGTGCGTTTACATCAATTGTGGCTTCACGAACCACACGTTGCTGCGATACCAGTGCTGCCAGTTCGTCAGTTTCACCCGCCAGCATGAAATCAGTACCCACAACAGCATTAATCAGCTGCTGAGTGGTAAGTTGATTACGCAGTGCCTGAGCGTATTGATCCGCAGTCATACCCATGTTGCCGATGATGGCGGTATAACGCGCGTTATCGAATTTTCCGTTGTTCTGGAATGCGGGTTCTTTAAAGATGGCTTGTTTGATTTGCTCGTCACTAATGCCAAGACCAAGATGTTTGGCGTATTGGTCCATTAACGCTTCATCAATCATGCGCGACAGCACCTGTTGGCGCATCTGCTTCATGTAGCCTTCATTACCGGCTAGCACAGAAAACTGTTCGCCAAGCTGTTGCTGCTGGCGATTACGCTCACTAGCAACAGCATTTTCAAACTGACCACGGCTAATTTCCTGGCCATTCACTTTTGCGGCGTAGTTGGCGCTACCGCCAATCAAGTAGCCACTCACGCCAGTCAAAATGAATGACACGATAATGATCCCGAAAATTATCTTGATTACGAGGCTGTTTGCCGCCGTACGTAAATTGTCCATCATGGTGTAACAACACTCCACTGTAGTGTGAATGGTAAACCCAGCGCAGTCGCTAAATGGGCATCCCTGAATATGCGTACTGCTGTGCCGCTGCGTGCAAGCGGGTATTGTGACAAGAAAACGGGTTCAAATCATCAAACATGCGCAAAATTAGCCATCAGGCATAAAAAAAGGCACATCTAACGATGCGCCCTGACCTAACTTTACTAGCCTTGCCCTATACACCCATTATCCTTCAAGCTGCTGGGGCGTTGGCTGTACTCACTTACCCGAATCACTTACTGAAGTAAGCTCATCGGGATAAGCTCCCAGGCCGCCTACCTGCAACTCGAATGCTAACGGGTATTAGCTAGCGATAAATCAGTTAACGGCTTCTTTCAGCGCTTTACCCGCACGGAAACCAGGTACTTTTGCAGCAGCGATGGTGATTTCCTTACCTGTTTGTGGGTTACGGCCGGTACGGGCAGCACGTTCACGAACAGCAAAAGTTCCAAAGCCAACCAGTGCCACGTCTTCCCCAGATTGCAGAGATTCGGTAACAGAAGCAATCACAGCGTCTAATGCACGTCCAGCCGCAGCTTTAGAAATATCAGCACCTGCGGCAATTTTGTCTATCAGTTGAGATTTATTCACTCTTCTCTTCCTCTCTTTATAATTTATATCGCACCAGTATCCTTCAAAGTGCGACCGCGCAGCAGTTATATCAGGCCTGTCATGCCCTTACAACACCCGTTGTTAATGGCATGCATCACCAGCAGTCTAAAGTAGCGATACAAAAAAAAGCTGGCAAGTGACAATTCACCAGCCAGCTCTGATTTTATTTACCGAATATGCGTCAGGTCACTATTTTGCGGTCACAACCTGCATTCCGTAAGGTTCGTTCTGCAATGCAAGGGTCAGAACTTCCTCGATGCGCTTCACCGGATGAATATCCAGGTCGGCGAGAACGTTGTCAGGAATCTCTTCCAGATCGCGTTTATTTTCATCCGGAATCAGAACCGTTTTGATACCGCCACGGTGTGCCGCCAGCAGTTTTTCTTTCAAACCACCGATTGGCAGAACCTGGCCACGCAACGTAATTTCACCTGTCATAGCCACATCTGCACGAACAGGGTTACCTGTCAGGCAAGATACCAGTGCGGTACACATCGCAATACCCGCACTTGGGCCATCTTTCGGCGTCGCACCTTCTGGCACGTGAACGTGGATATCACGTTTTTCATAGAAATCAGCATTGATGCCTAATTTCTCTGCACGCGCACGCACCACGGTCAGTGCAGCCTGGATAGACTCTTGCATAACTTCACCCAGAGAACCGGTGTAAGTCAGCTTGCCTTTGCCCGGTACACATGCGGTTTCGATAGTCAGCAGATCGCCACCCACTTCGGTCCACGCAAGACCAGTTACCTGGCCCACACGGTTTTCGCTGTCAGCACGGCCATAGTCAAAACGCTGAACACCAAGGAAATCTTTCAGGTTGTCACCGTCAATTTCGATGTGTTTAAGCGATTTATCCAGTAGCAGTTGTTTAACTGCTTTACGACACAGTTTGGAAATTTCACGTTCCAGACTACGTACGCCAGCTTCACGAGTGTAGTAACGAATGATGCCTGTAATAGCGCTATCGTGAACAGTAATTTCGCCTTTTTTCAGGGCATTACGTTCAATTTGCTTCGTCAACAGGTGCTGTTTAGCAATGTTCAGCTTCTCGTCTTCGGTGTATCCGGAAAGACGAATAACTTCCATACGGTCCAGCAGCGGTGCCGGAATGTTCATGGAGTTAGACGTAGCAACAAACATCACGTCGCTCAGATCGTAATCCACTTCCAGATAGTGGTCGTTAAACGCCACGTTCTGTTCTGGATCAAGGACTTCCAGAAGAGCAGATGCCGGATCGCCACGCATGTCCGAAGACATTTTGTCGATTTCATCCAACAGGAATAATGGGTTTTTAACGCCCACTTTCGCCATTTTCTGAATCAGTTTCCCTGGCATAGAACCGATATAAGTACGACGGTGACCGCGAATTTCCGCTTCATCACGTACGCCACCCAAAGCCATGCGCACATATTTACGTCCGGTCGCACGAGCGATGGACTGACCCAGTGAGGTTTTACCTACACCTGGAGGCCCAACCAGACACAGGATTGGTCCTTTGAGCTTGTTAACGCGACTCTGTACTGCGAGATATTCCAGGATACGATCTTTCACGCGCTCAAGGCCGTAATGATCGGTATCGAGGACTTCCTGCGCCTGACGCAGATCTTTTTTCACTTTGCTGCGCGCATTCCACGGCACCTGCACCATCCAATCGATATAGCCACGAACCACGGTTGCTTCCGCAGACATTGGCGACATCATTTTCAGTTTTTGCAGTTCCGCTTCGGTTTTTTCACGCGCTTCTTTCGGCATTTTAGCCGCGTCGATTTTGCGTTTTAGCGCTTCGTTTTCATCTGGCGTGTCGTCCATTTCGCCGAGTTCTTTCTGAATGGCTTTCATTTGCTCGTTCAGATAGTACTCACGCTGGCTCTTTTCCATCTGCTTTTTAACGCGGTTGCGAATACGTTTCTCAACCTGCAGCAGATCGATTTCTGACTCCATCATGGCCATCAGATATTCAAGACGTTCGTTAATATCAGACATCTCGAGAACGGACTGTTTATCTGTCAGTTTCAATGGCATATGTGCAGCGATGGTGTCAGCCAGACGAGCAGGATCGTCAATACTGTTCAGCGATGTCAGTACTTCTGGCGGGATTTTTTTGTTCAGTTTGATATAGCCTTCAAACTGACCAATTGCGGTGCGCACCAGCACTTCCTGTTCGCGCTCTTCGATAGCTGGCGAATTCAGGTACTCAGCCTGAGCTGAGAAATGGTCACCGTTGTCAGAAAGCGTGGTGATACGCGCACGCTGTAAACCTTCAACCAGCACTTTTACCGTGCCGTCTGGCAGTTTCAGCATTTGCAAAATGGATGCGACGGTTCCCACTGAGAACAGGTCATTTACACCTGGCTCATCTGTCGAGGCTTCTTTCTGCGCCACCAGCATGATTTTTTTATCATGATCCATGGCCGCTTCCAGGCAACGAATGGATTTTTCTCGCCCGACAAACAGTGGAATTACCATGTGCGGATAAACCACCACATCGCGCAATGGCAATACGGGGATTTCAATGCGTTCAGAACGCTCAGGATTCATAGAGCTCTCTCTTAGTTAAGGTCCGCCTGGTGATGGGGCGATGTCCTCTGTTTATACCTTAAATCTTTCAATTTGCAGGAAGGCGTAAACAACGCACCTGCACTTGAAGGATGACAGGAATCATGGCATCACCAACAAGTAATTCAGTATATGGGGATGTTTCCCGAGCATTCAATGCCAGGAATGAAGGAAAAGCAAAAGGGGGATATAAATCCCCCTTTTTAGACTAACTGACTGGTTATTTTGGCGAATTATTCACCGGATGCTTGTTGCGCTTCCGGCTTGCCATAAATTAATAATGGCTTGCTTTGACCGTCGATGACGGATTCATCAATCACCACTTTCTCGACGTCTTCCATAGAAGGAAGATCGTACATGGTATCCAGCAATGCGCCTTCTACGATGGAGCGTAGACCACGAGCACCGGTTTTACGTGCCATTGCTTTCTTGGCAATTGCATCCAGCGCTTCGTCGCGGAATTCCAAATCCACACCTTCCAGATTGAACAACGCCTGGTACTGCTTGGTCAGGGCGTTTTTCGGCTCTTTCAGGATCTGAATCAGTGCTTCTTCGCTCAGTTCTGTCAGCGTAGCCACTACTGGCAGACGGCCGATAAACTCAGGAATCAGACCAAATTTGATCAAATCCTCCGGCTCAACCTGGCCTAACAACTGCCCTTCGGTCGCCTTCTGAGATTTACCTTTTACGGTCGCGCCAAAGCCAATACCTGAACCGGTTTCAACGCGGTTAGCAATAACTTTATCCAGCCCTGCGAATGCACCGCCACAAATAAACAGAATCTTGGAGGTATCAACCTGCAAGAACTCTTGCTGTGGATGCTTACGGCCACCTTGTGGTGGAACCGCCGCAACAGTACCTTCGATAAGTTTCAGCAACGCCTGCTGCACACCTTCACCAGACACATCACGAGTGATGGACGGGTTATCAGATTTGCGGGAGATTTTGTCGATCTCATCGATATACACGATACCGCGCTGTGCTTTCTGCACATCGTAATCACATTTCTGCAGCAGTTTCTGGATGATGTTTTCGACATCTTCACCCACGTAACCTGCTTCGGTTAACGTTGTGGCATCAGCCATGGTGAATGGAACATCCAGTAAACGTGCCAGGGTTTCAGCCAGCAGGGTTTTCCCGCTACCCGTCGGCCCGATGAGCAGAATGTTACTTTTGCCCAGTTCGATGCCGTTGGTGCTGTCGCCGTTACGCAGACGTTTGTAGTGGTTGTAAACCGCAACCGCCAGGACTTTTTTAGCCTGTTCCTGACCGATGACGTAATCATCGAGATGGTGACGGATTTCATGCGGAGTCGGCAGCGCACTACGTTCGCGGTGCGGAGCGACTTCTTTAATCTCTTCGCGAATAATGTCGTTACATAAGTCGACACACTCATCGCAGATATACACTGACGGCCCGGCAATCAGTTTACGCACTTCATGCTGGCTTTTGCCGCAAAAAGAGCAGTACAGCAGTTTGCCTGAACCGTCTTTGCGCTTATCTGTCATCGGTAAAACCTCTTTTTTGTTTCTGTGCACCGAACAGGACGGCGCAAGTGCCATTCTACGGCGCAGCCAATCGTAAGCGCGCTATGAGCCGTTGCTATAACAATAATAGTATACGGCTCACTATTTTCGGGCGTTAGCTACGGTGAGTCAGGATTGAGTCAACTAAGCCATACTCTACCGCTTCATTTGCTGCGAGGAAACGGTCACGCTCGGTGTCTCTCTCTATTTCTTCAAGAGATTTGCCCGTGTGTTGCGCCATAAGTTCGTTCATACGAGCTTTCACTTTCAGGATTTCGCGGGCATGGATTTCGATATCCGTAGCCTGGCCCTGATAACCGCCCAGCGGTTGGTGAATCATGACTCGTGAGTTCGGTAAGCAGAAGCGCTTACCCTTCGCCCCAGCGGTCAGCAGGAATGCACCCATAGAACAGGCTTGTCCCATACAGATGGTGCTGACATCTGGTTTAATAAATTGCATCGTATCGTAGATAGACATACCAGCGGTAATCACACCACCTGGTGAATTAATGTAGAGATAGATGTCTTTTTCTGGGTTTTCTGCTTCCAGGAACAACATCTGCGCTACGATCAGGTTAGCCATATGGTCTTCAACCTGGCCCGTCATAAAGATGACACGTTCCTTGAGCAGACGGGAATAGATATCGTATGAACGCTCGCCACGCGATGTCTGTTCAACAACCATCGGCACCAGGGCCATATGGGGTGCAAATTGATCTCTTTCGCCACTGTATGACATTTCCGTCTCCTGGAATAATTAAGCCTTCGATACCTGCAGCACTGATTCTACTTGAGGTGCCAGAAGAAGACTACGCTCCTGCTTACACCTATTACCTTATTCGGACGGATTATCAGTCAGGGATCCATTTTCGAGCCATGCCCTTATTTATGGGGATAAGCTTGCCCTGTTTCAAGCATAACAACCTTTTCTTGTTACGCTAACCCTGAAACTACGTTTTATTGATGGGTTTTCAGGGAGTCACTGATAAAAAAAGCCCGCCACCAGTAGGTGACGGGCTTGATGCAGCAATATTTTGGCGATGATGCCAAAAATTATGCTTACGCTTGCTGGTTCATCAGTTCGCTAAAGTTAGTGGCTTTCTCAGTCACTTTCGCTTTAGACAGAACAGCTTCAACAGCTTGTTCTTCCAGAGCAACATTACGCATGTTGTCCATCAGTTCTTTGTTTTTGCCGTAGAATTCTACAACTTCAGTCGGATCTTCGTAGGCTGAAGCCATTTCTTCGATCAGACCTTTAACGCGTTCTTCGTCAGCTTTCAGCTCATGGGTACGAATTACTTCGCCCAGCAGCAGGCCAACAACTACACGACGTTTAGCTTGTTCTTCGAACAGTTCACGTGGCAGTTCCAGCGCTTGTTTCTCGTTGCCACCAAAACGCTGAGCAGCCTGGCGACGCAGAACGTCGATTTCGCTGTCGATCAGTGCTGCTGGAACGTCGATGTTGTTCGCATTAACCAGACCGTCGATTGCTTGAGACTTGATGCGGTTACGCACTGCGCCTTTCAGCTCACGATCCATGTTTTTACGAACTTCGGTACGCAGACCAGCTACAGAACCATCTTCAACGCCGAAACGCTTGATGAATTCTTCAGTAAATTCTGGCAGTTCACGCTCTTCTACTTTCTTCAGAACGATGTCGAACTTAGCCGCTTTACCTTTCAGGTTTTCAGCGTGGTAATCTTCTGGGAAGGTCACTTCGATAGTGAATTCTTCGCCAGCTTTGTGACCAACCAGACCGTCTTCAAAACCTGGGATCATACGACCCTGGCCCATTGCCAGCACGAAGTCAGATGCTTTGCCGCCTTCGAATACTTCGCCGTCTACAGAACCGGTGAAATCGATAGTTACGCGGTCTTCTGCAGTTGCAGCAGCGTCTGAATCTTTCCAGGTCGCCTGTTGCTTACGCAGGGTGTCCAGCATTGCATCAACGTCTTCGTCAGTCACTTCAACAACCGGTTTTTCAACTTCGATTGCTTCCAGACCCTGCAGCTCAACTTCTGGGTACACTTCAAACTCAACCGCGTAGGTGAAGTCTTCGCCCAGTTTGTATTCGCCTGGAACGTAGTTCGGTGCGCCAGCTGGATTGATTTTTTCTTTGATGATCGCTTCAACAAAGTTGCGGCTCATCAATTCGCCCAACACGTCCTGGCGAACAGAAGCGCCATAGCGTTGTGCGATAACAGTCATCGGCACTTTTCCTTTACGGAAACCGTCGATACGGGCTTTCTTTGCCACGTTGACCAGCTCGCTTTTTACAGCGGTTTCGATGCTGTCTGCAGCGATAGTAATCGTGAGACGGCGGCCAAGGCCCTGAGTGGTTTCAACTGAAACTTGCATCTTGTTACCTCAAAAAATCACAGTGCTCGGTCAACTCTGGAAGCGCTCATTTGCACTCCGCAGAACCGGGATGCCTTCTGTATCAGAATCACATTCCCTGTCGTCAGAATCGTCCCGAAGACATTCCGAAAAATAAGACGCAGCATTATAGCGGCATCACCAAGGTGAGTCGAGAACGGCAACACAGTGTTGCTGCGGCCCTTTTCACAGTTCTTTTGGATTTTTTGCCCAAACCCTGGAATAACGAGGGCTATTTCAGACAAAACAAAACGGCCCGCAGGCCGTTTTATAAAACACGATTCATATACCGCAACATAAAGGAAAAGTTCCCTCAGTTGCAAGTCTGAAGGTTAACTTCAGGCGATTGACCCTGCTCCACGGCAAGGTGGGGAGGCAAGAAGAGTGTCATGCAACCCCTCCCATTCCTTAATGGTGTAGGTATGCAGTGCCAGCGCATGCACAGTTGACGAGAGTTCTGCACTCAAAGTGCCATAAATCATACGATGACGATTTAAAAAACGCTCACCCACAAAACGGTCGCTGACCAGAACCACTTTGAAATGACTCTCTGAACCTGCCGGGACATTGTGACGATAGCTTTCATCCGCAACTTCCAGGATCACGGGTTCAAACGCTGCCCTTAATTTTGATTCTATTTGCTCGCGCATCATCATGAACTTTCTCCTCGACTACGTAGAGATGCCACTCATCCCTTTAAATGTTAGCCGCTTTTAGCCGTTTTAATAACGGAATTACAACAATTATTTAGCTTTCGTCTGATTTTCTAAGCCAAGCCCCTGTAGATTAATGTGATTACGGCACTAATCGAGGGCAAAGTGGTCAGATAGCTTTGCAACCGCTCAGAAAAAGCGCAACGCGATGAAATTACGTGCGTTAACTACTTCCCCTGGGCAACCGCAGTGTTATGATGGCGTGATTTTTTATCTGCCTGCCCCTTGAGTACATTGAGATAGCGAACATGTTAAAAAAACTATTATTCCCGTTGGTCGCCGTATTTATGCTGGCCAGCTGTGCAACACCACCTACTACCATTGATGTTTCTCCAACGATTAGCTTGCCACAGCAAGACCCAAGCTTGATGGGTGTGACTGTCAGCATCAACGGTGCAGATCAACGTAAAGACCAGGCTCTGGCTAAAGTCACTCGTGATAACCAACTGGTTACATTGACTCCATCTCGTGACCTGCGCTTCTTGCTGCAAGAAGTGCTGGAAAAACAGATGACTGCTCGTGGTTACATGGTTGGACCAAACAGCCCGGTTGATCTGCAAATCATCGTAAACCAGTTGTTTGCTGACGTGTCTCAGGGCAGCGTGCGCTACAATATCGCCACTAAAGCTGACATCGTGATCATTGCGACAGCGAAAAATGGCAACAAGATGACCAAAAACTACCGTTCTAGCTATAACGTAGAAGGGGCGTTCCAGGCCACCAACAAGAATATCGCCAACGCGGTGAACTCCGTATTGACTGATACCATTGCTGATATGGCTCAGGACACCAGCGTTCACGACTTTATTAAGCAGAACGCTCGTTAATCAATACCCCACCAGCCCGCGTCATGCGGGCTGGCTGTAGAGCAAAGTATGCCCAATCACTATCTGCGTCTCTTCCAACAACCTAAGTCAGCCATCCTTTTGATTTTAGGTTTTGCATCCGGTCTTCCACTCGCCCTCACCTCCGGCACGCTACAAGCATGGATGACAGTCGAGAACATTGATCTTAAAACCATTGGTTTCTTCTCGCTTGTCGGGCAAGCCTATGTATTTAAGTTTCTGTGGTCGCCGATTATGGACAGATACACGCCGCCGCTGCTTGGGCGTCGTCGTGGTTGGTTGCTGATCACCCAAATTCTGTTGCTGGTTGCTATTGCAGGTATGGGTTTCCTTGAACCCGGCTCGCAGTTACGCTGGATGGCAGCATTGGCTGTTGTCATTGCTTTCTGCTCGGCATCTCAAGATATCGTCTTTGATGCGTGGAAAACGGATGTTCTTCCGGCTGAGGAACGCGGCACGGGTGCAGCAATCAGTGTGTTGGGTTATCGCCTGGCGATGCTGGTATCGGGTGGTTTAGCGCTCTGGCTTGCAGATAGATACCTTGGCTGGCAAGGCATGTACTGGTTGATGGCCGCATTGATGCTGCCTTGTATCATCGCTACATTGCTAGCTCCAGAGCCCACCGATGCCATTCCGGTCCCAAAAAGCCTTGAACAAGCTGTGGTCGCTCCACTGCGTGATTTCTTTGGCCGCAACAATGCGTGGCTCATTCTGCTGCTGATTGTATTGTACAAACTCGGGGATGCGTTCGCCATGAGTTTGACGACCACATTTTTGATCCGCGGCGTAGGTTTTGATGCCGGTGAAGTCGGTATGGTGAATAAAACACTGGGTTTGATTGCCACAATCATTGGCGCACTCTACGGCGGCATTTTAATGCAGCGCCTGTCACTGTTCCGCGCATTGCTGATCTTTGGCATTTTGCAGGGTGTCTCTAATGCTGGTTACTGGCTTCTTTCGATTACCGATAAGAATATGTTCAGCATGGCAGCAGCAGTCTTCTTCGAAAACCTCTGCGGTGGCATGGGTACAGCGGCATTTGTCGCGCTGTTGATGACACTGTGCAATAAATCGTTTTCAGCCACTCAGTTTGCGCTGCTTTCAGCATTATCCGCAGTAGGCCGCGTTTATGTTGGCCCGATTGCCGGTTGGTTTGTTGAAGCGCAAGGTTGGCCTACTTTTTATTTATTCTCTGTTATTGCCGCTGTTCCAGGCATTCTGTTGCTGCTGGTTTGCAAAACAACGCTGGAATACACCCAGAATAACGATAGTTTCATTCCGCGAAGCGAATTTTCTTCCGCTTATCGTATAGCTCTTCAGGCATTGATGTTAGGTTGTGCCCTCTTAGCTGTATGGCTGGTGGTATTAATTACCAATGCGACAGGCCTGACAAACTGGGCGTTCAACATTCAGTTCCTGGAGTGGGGAGCGTTGTTTGCAGTTGGTGGGATTTTACTCGGAGGGATACTTGATTATCTGGCGTTGCGAAAATCAGCTTTAGTGTAAAATTCGTCAGATTAATAAAAATAATAAATTTCGCTTAGTAACTATATCGTTCGATTAACACGCAAATATTGATGTAATGAATTAATTGGCGAAAGCAAGCCAGTTTTTTTGCATTATTAGCAGGAAAATTATTTTCTTCGCACCTTTAACCGATTCAGCCAGCCGGTCAAATAATTTGCAGCTCAATTCGTTTGTTAATTGATGCTATTTTGTTAAATTTATGTTTAGTAAAATGATTGGTTATACCAATTAACCTGTACTATTTATAGCAACATAGGTTTTCGTTATAACCCAGCAGGGTTGCGGGCTATCTCGATATTTTACAGTTTGTTGCATTCTATGTGACATTGTCGGCAGAACCCGGTAACACCACACTGACACTACGCCATTCATGTTTACAGTAATGTAACCTTCCCGTAAAATGCCTTCACACTTTAAACGACAATTAGAGCTCCCCGGAATTGAGGTCGTTAAATGAGACTCAGGAAATACAATAAAAGTTTGGGATGGATGGCATTAATTACAGGCACTTTTTTACTGAGTGGTTGTGATTCTGCACTTCTGGACCCCAAAGGACAAATTGGACTGGAACAACGTTCATTGATACTGACAGCTATCGGGCTGATGTTGATAGTAGTAATACCCGCTATCGCAATGGCTATCGGTTTTGCCTGGAAGTATCGTGCTTCAAACACAAACGCCAAATACAGCCCCAACTGGTCGCACTCGAACAAAGTTGAAGCTGTGGTCTGGACGATTCCTATCCTTATCGTCATCTTCCTCGCGGTACTAACCTGGAAAACCACACACGCTCTTGAGCCAAGCAAACCGCTTGTTCATGATGCGAAGCCGGTGACCATCGAAGTTATCGCCATGGACTGGAAATGGTTCTTCATCTATCCAGAGCAAGGTATTGCTACGGTGAATGAAATCGCCTTCCCAGCCAACACCCCGGTGGAATTCAAAATCACGTCTAACTCAGTGATGAACTCCTTCTTTATTCCGCGCCTGGGCAGCCAAATCTACGCAATGGCAGGTATGCAGACCAAATTGCACCTGATTGCTGATGAAGCAGGCACCTACGACGGTATTTCGTCTAACTACAGCGGTAAAGGTTTCTCTGGGATGAAGTTCAAGGCAATCGCCACCCCAGATATGGACACCTTTAACCAATGGGTTGCTAAAGCTAAACAATCTCCAGAAGTCATGAACGATATGGCGACTTACGAGAAACTGGCACAGCCTAGCGAATACAACAAAGTCGAATACTTCTCCGCTGTTAAGCCAGATTTGTTTAAAGACGTTATTAACAAATTCATGGGACACGGGAAGAGCATGGACATGACCCAACCGGAAGGCGAGCACGCAGCGCATGAAGGAATGGAAGGCATGGACATGAGTCACGCGGAAACCTCTCACTAAGGGGCCGAGGAATAATACGATGTTCGGAAAACTTACACTGGATGCAGTCCCATACCATGAACCCATTATCATGGTTACGGTGGCAGCAATTCTCGTCGGGGGACTGGCGCTAGTTGCAGCTATCACTTACTTCGGTAAGTGGGAATATTTATGGAAAGAGTGGTTCACTTCGGTTGACCACAAACGCCTCGGCATAATGTACGTGATTGTCGCAATCGTCATGCTTCTGCGTGGCTTTGCAGACGCCATCATGATGCGTAGCCAGCAAGTTCTGGCCTCCGCCGGAGAAGCAGGCTTCCTGCCACCTCATCACTACGACCAGATCTTTACCGCCCACGGCGTAATTATGATCTTCTTCGTGGCGATGCCATTTGTTATCGGCCTGATGAACGTTGTCGTGCCGTTGCAGATTGGTGCGCGTGACGTAGCCTTCCCATTCCTGAACAACCTGAGCTTCTGGTTCACCGTTGTGGGTGTGGTGCTGGTTAACCTGTCTCTTGGGGTTGGTGAATTCGCGCAAACCGGTTGGGTGGCTTATCCGCCGCTATCGGGCATAGAGTACAGTCCGGGGGTCGGCGTCGACTACTGGATATGGGCACTACAGCTCTCAGGTATCGGTACGACATTAACGGGTATTAACTTCTTCGTTACTATCCTGAACATGCGTACACCTGGCATGACTATGTTCAAAATGCCGGTATTTACCTGGGCTTCACTATGCACCAACGTACTGATTATCGCGGCATTCCCAATCTTCACCGTGACCGTCGCACTGTTAACCCTTGACCGCTACCTTGGCACCCATTTCTTTACCAATGATATGGGTGGCAACATGATGATGTATATCAACCTCATCTGGGCATGGGGCCACCCGGAAGTTTATATCCTGGTGCTGCCGGTGTTTGGTGTGTTCTCAGAAGTGGTTGCAACATTCTCGAAAAAACGCCTGTTCGGTTACACCTCTCTGGTGTGGGCGACCATCGCGATTACGGTACTGTCGTTCATCGTTTGGCTGCACCACTTCTTTACCATGGGAAGCGGCGCGAACGTAAACGCCTTCTTCGGTATCGCCACCATGATTATCGCCATCCCGACTGGGGTGAAGATCTTCAACTGGCTGTTCACCATGTATCAAGGCCGTATCGTGTTCAACTCCGCCATGCTGTGGACTATTGGCTTCGTTGTCACCTTCTCTATCGGTGGCATGACCGGTGTTCTGTTAGCGGTTCCGGGTGCTGACTTCGTACTGCACAACAGCCTGTTCCTGATTGCTCACTTCCATAACGTGATTATTGGTGGTGTAGTGTTCGGTTGCTTCGCAGGCCTGACTTACTGGTGGCCAAAAGCCTTCGGCTTCACGCTGAACGAAACCTGGGGCAAACGCGCATTCTGGTTCTGGATCATCGGCTTCTTCGTGGCATTTATGCCGCTGTACGTGCTGGGCTTCATGGGTATGACCCGTCGCCTGAGCCAGCAGATTGATCCGCAGTTCCACACTCTGCTGGTTGTTGCAGCTTGTGGTGCAGGGCTGATTGCTCTGGGCATCCTGTGCCAGCTGATTCAATTCTACGTCTCAATCCGTGACCGTGAGCAGAATCGTGACCTGACAGGTGACCCATGGGGTGGCCGTACGTTGGAGTGGTCAACTTCCTCTCCTCCTCCGTTCTACAACTTTGCCCACCTGCCACACGTTCATGAACGTGATGCATTCTGGGAAATGAAAGAGAAAGGTGAAGCGTACAAACAGCCAACGCATTATGAAGAAATTCATATGCCACGTAACAGCGCAGCAGGCATCGTTATTGCCGCGTTCGCTACCGTGTTTGGTTTCGCGATGATCTGGCACATCTGGTGGCTGGCGATTGTTGGCTTTGCCGGCATCATCATCACCTGGATTGCGAAAAGCTTCGACGAAGATGTGGATTACTACGTTCCGGTTGCGGAAGTCGAAAAACTGGAAAACCAGCACTTCGATGAAATTACCAAAGCAGGGCTGAAAAATGTCAACTGAAACTCTCACTCACGCTAACGCCCACGCCGCAGAGCATGGGCATCACGATGCAGGAACCAATAAAGTCTTTGGTTTCTGGATCTACCTGATGAGCGACTGCATTCTGTTCTGTTGCTTGTTTGCTACCTATGCCGTTCTGGTGAACGGCACCGCCGGCGGCCCGGCAGGGAAAGACATTTTCGAACTGCCATTTGTGCTGGTTGAAACTGCCCTGCTGTTGTTCAGCTCCATCACCTACGGCATGGCGATCATCTCCATGAACAAAGGCAACAAGAGCCAGGTTATTTCCTGGCTTGCGCTGACCTTCCTGTTTGGTGCGGGCTTCGTCGCGATGGAAATCTATGAATTCCATCACCTGATCAAAGAAGGTTTCGGTCCGGATCGTAGCGGCTTCCTGTCAGGCTTCTTTGCCCTGGTTGGTACGCACGGTCTGCACGTAACTTCTGGTTTGGTCTGGATGGCGTTGATGATGTTCCACGTTTACCGTCGCGGCTTGACCAGTGCTAACCGTACTCGCCTGATGTGCCTGAGCTTGTTCTGGCACTTCCTGGATGTGGTATGGATCTGCGTATTCTCGGTTGTTTATCTGATGGGGGCGATGTAATGAGTCATTCAAATGAACACGCTGGCGCCCACCACGGTAGCGTTAAAACCTATATGACTGGTTTTATCCTGTCGATCATCCTGACGGCAATCCCGTTCTGGATGGTTATGACAGGTACAGCGTCTCACGCCGTAATTCTTGGCGTGGTGCTGGTAAGTGCTGTGGTACAGATTTTGGTTCACCTGGTGTGCTTCCTGCACATGAACACCTCTTCTGAGGAGCGTTGGAACCTGGTGGCCTTTGCCTTTACTGCGCTGATAATAGCCATTCTGGTGGTCGGCTCTATCTGGATTATGTGGAACCTCAACCAGAACATGATGGTTCACTAAGAGCAGCCTATATGATGAAGCGGTACCTACAAGTAACTAAACCAGGAATTATTTTCGGCAATTTAATTTCTGTCATTGGCGGATTTTTACTGGCCTCAAAGGGCAGTATTGATTATTCCCTGTTTATATCCACCCTTGTTGGGGTGTCGTTGGTCGTGGCGTCGGGTTGTGTCTATAACAACTTCATTGACCGCGACATCGACCGCAAGATGGAGAGAACCAAGAACAGGGTTCTGGTCAAAGGCCTGATTGCGCCGAAAACCTCGCTGGTATACGCCACCTTGTTGGGTATTGCTGGCTTCATGCTCCTGTGGTTTGGTGCTAACCCGCTGGCCATGTGGTTAGGTGTGATGGGCTTTGTGGTTTATGTCGGCGTTTATAGCCTGTACATGAAGCGCCACTCCGTCTACGGCACCTTAATTGGCAGCCTGTCAGGTGCTGCACCGCCGGTTATTGGTTACTGCGCTGTAACCAATGAATTTGATGCCGGTGCTTTAATCCTGCTGGCTATCTTTAGCCTGTGGCAGATGCCGCACTCGTACGCGATTGCTATCTTCCGCTTTAAAGATTACCAGGCCGCCAACATTCCGGTGTTGCCGGTGGTTAAAGGGATTTCAGTCGCGAAAAACCACATCACGGTTTATATCATCGCTTTTGCTGTCGCAACGTTGATGCTGTCGCTGGGTGGTTATGCCGGATGGAAATATCTGGTTGTAGCTGCCGCCGTCAGTGTCTGGTGGTTGGGCATGGCATTACGTGGTTATAAAGTGGAAGACGATAAAGTCTGGGCGCGCAAATTGTTCGTCTTTTCAATCGTTGCTATCACCTCATTAAGCGTGATGATGTCGGTCGATTTCATGGTGCCAGATTCACAAAATCTTATGACTTACGTCTGGTAAGTTATGAACCTCATAAAAGGGCGCAATTGCGCCCTTTTTTATTAATGCCATCAAGCATTCCACATTGTAATATTTATTAAACAACCAGCCATTTACCCTCCCCTGCCCACGCACTACACTAAGGCCTGCTTTTTATCTGAGGTGGTAATGAACGATTACAAAATGACGCCCGTCGAGTTACGTGCGACGTGGGGTTTAGGCACGGTATTTTCACTGCGCATGCTCGGCATGTTTATGGTGCTACCGGTTCTTACTACTTACGGAATGGCGCTACAGGGTGCCAGTGAAGCGCTAATTGGTATTGCCATCGGCATCTATGGCCTTGCTCAAGCTATCTTCCAGATTCCTTTTGGTCTGCTTTCCGACCGCATTGGCCGCAAACCACTAATTATCGGCGGCTTGCTGATTTTCGTGCTTGGTAGCGTAATAGCAGCGCTGTCTGACTCTATCTGGGGCGTTATTCTTGGCCGTGCATTGCAAGGCTCAGGTGCAATTGCTGCGGCTGTAATGGCACTGCTTTCGGATTTAACCCGCGAACAGAATCGTACCAAAGCTATGGCTTTTATCGGCGTGAGCTTCGGCGTCACCTTTGCCATCGCCATGGTACTTGGCCCAATCATCACCCATAGCCTCGGCTTAAACGCACTGTTCTGGATGATTGCCGTATTGGCAAGTTGCGGCATTTTAATCACCCTCTGGGTAGTACCAAACACCAAAAGTCATGTGTTGAACCGTGAGTCCGGCATGGTGAAAGGCTGCTTTAGCAAAGTGCTGGCCGAACCAAAACTACTGAAGCTGAACTTCGGCATCATGTGCCTGCACATCATGCTGATGTCGACGTTTGTCGCACTCCCAGGTCAACTCGAGCAGGCTGGATTCCCGGCGTCTGAGCACTGGAAAGTTTACCTTTGCACTATGCTGATAGCTTTTGCTTCGGTGGTGCCATTTATCATTTATGCGGAAGTAAAACGCCGTATGAAACGCGTATTTGTCGGCTGTGTTGCATTACTGCTTATCGCTGAAATTGTTCTGTGGGGTTCCGGCCCGCACTTCTGGGAACTGGTGTTGGGTGTCCAATTGTTCTTCCTCGCCTTTAACCTAATGGAAGCTATTTTACCGTCGCTTATCAGCAAGGAATCTCCGGCAGGTTACAAAGGCACGGCGATGGGGATTTATTCCACCAGCCAGTTTTTAGGCGTAGCCATTGGCGGTTCACTGGGCGGATGGATTGACGGATTATTTGATTCACAGACGGTATTCTTGATGGGCGCATTGCTGGCAATGGTGTGGCTACTGGTAAGTAGCACTATGACTGAGCCGCCGTATGTGGCAAGCCTGCGAATTGAACTACCGGAAGATGTAACCGCAGACGAATCACTAAAACAGCGTTTGCTGGCTCAACATGGTGTGAGTGACGTGAATATTATCGCGCAGGAACGCAGCGCCTACGTGAAGATAGACAGTAAGCTAACGAATCGATTTGAGATTGAACAGTTGGTGAAAGGGGCGTAAAGCCCCTTTAAAAATCAGTCGCGGAAGTTTTTAAACTGGAACGGTTGCCCCAAATCACCACCACGAACCAGCGCCATTGCGGCCTGTAAATCGTCGCGAGATTTGCCGGTTACACGCAGCTCTTCGCCCTGAATCTGCACCTGAACTTTTGTTTTGCTGTCTTTAATCAGCTTCACAATTTTCTTGGCGATAGTCGATTCAATGCCCTGCTTGAGCTTCGCTTCAACGCTCCAGGTTTTACCGCTGTGCACGAACTCTTCCGGCACATCAATTGAAGCCCCTTCGATACCGCGCTTAAGCAGCTTGGCACGAAGAATATCCAACAGTTGGTTGACCTGGAAGTCAGACTCGCTGGCAACTTTGATGGACTGATTTTTCTCATTCAGTTCAAATGTTGCCGGCACATTACGGAAGTCAAAACGAGTAGCAACCTCACGTTCCGCGTTTTCAATCGCGTTACGCACTTCCTGGATATCAATTTCAGACACAATGTCAAAAGATGGCATGCTTTCTTCTCCCTCTCTTTTTGTTGCGTTGCATAATACCTGCTGGGTCGCGCAAAACAACCCGTTAAAGCAGGAGAGAGCCCTGTATAATATAGATTAAGCAAAACATCTGCTGCCAGGAGGCAAAATGAAAATCACCGTGCTAGGTTGCGGTGCGCTCGGCCAACTCTGGCTGGCATCGCTTTTTAAGCAAGGACATGAAGTCCAGGGATGGTTGCGCGTGCCGCAACCTTTTTGCCATGTCAATCTGGTTGAAACCGATGGTAGCGTGTTCAACCAAACGCTTATCGCCAACGATCCTGATTTTCTCGCCAACAGTGATTTGTTGCTGGTGACACTTAAAGCATGGCAGGTTTCTGGCGCTGTAAAAGTCCTGGTGGGAAGACTACCGGCAAACAGCCCAATTCTGCTGCTCCACAACGGTATGGGGACGCTCGAAGAGTTACGCAGCATACATCAACCCATTTTACTGGGCGTCACCACACACGCCGCACGCCGCGACGGTAACGTGATTATTCACGTCGCCAATGGCATAACGCATATTGGGCCAGGAAACGCGGCGGGCCACAATTTCAGCTATCTCGCCGATACCCTGCACAATGTGTTGCCCGAAATAGCCTGGCACGACAACATCCTGCCTGCCAGTTGGAAGAAGCTGGCGGTAAATTGCGTGATTAACCCTCTCACCGCACTCTACAATTGCCCGAATGGTGATTTACGCCAGCATCAAAATGAAGTCAGCGATATTTGCCACGAAGTCGCTATGGTAATGGAACGCGAAGGCCACCATACGACGCCTGAAGACTTAATTTATTATGTCGGCGAAGTTATCGAAAGCACAGCGGAAAACATCTCGTCGATGCTTCAGGATGTGCGGGTCGAACGCCACACCGAGATTGATTACATTACTGGTTATTTACTGCAACGCGCGCGCGCCCATGGCCTTTCAGTGCCTGTGAACAGCCGCTTGTATGAGCAAATAAAGCGTAAGGAGAATGAATATGAGCGCTCGAGCACTGGTTTGTCTGGCTCCTGGGACTGAAGAGACCGAAGCCGTCACCACTATCGATCTTCTGGTCCGTGGCGGTATTAGCGTTACCACAGCAAGCGTTGCCAGCGATGGGGATCTGACGATTACCTGCTCGCGTGGGGTAAAACTGCTGGCTGACGCGCCGCTGGTTGAAGTGGCGGACGGTGAGTTCGATATCATCGTGTTGCCGGGCGGCTTAAAAGGTGCGGAATGTTTCCGCGACAGCCCACTACTGGTTGAAACCGTGCGCCAATTCCATCTTTCAGGCCGCATTGTGGCCGCGATTTGTGCCGCAGCGGGTACGGTATTGGTTCCGCATGAGCTTTTCCCGATTGCAAATATGACTGGCTTTCCAGGGCTGAAAGAGACGATTCCCGAAGCTCAGTGGCAGGATAAGCGTATTGTGTGGGATCCGCGCGTCAACCTGTTAACCAGCCAGGGGCCCGGTACAGCCATTGATTTTGCGCTGAAGATTATCGACTTGCTGGTGAGCCGTGAAAAAGCCCATGAGGTGTCACAGCAATTGGTATTGGCAGCGGGAATTTATAGCTACAGGGATTATCAGTAAACGTGTTGTCGGATGTCGCTTTGGCTAATCCGACCTACGTGAAGCAGTTATTGAGCGGGTATGCAGAACGCAACCCGCCAACTGATTAAGCGCGATAAACCTTCACGTTCTCAAAACCTTGCTCACGCAGATACAGCGCCTGCAAACGACTCATCACACCGCGGTCGCACCACAGCAAATAGTTTTTGCTCTGATCCAAATCGCCAAATGCAGTGCTCAGCTTGTAGAACGGCATTGATGCCACTTCCACACCTTCTGGTTTGAATGGCTTATCGTCCTGCTCGTCGATAGAACGGATATCCAGCAGCACGTCATTCGGGCCAAATGCATCAACGGTTTCAACTTCCGTAACGACTTCTTTGCTCTGATTGGCGATTTCACGGATATCGATGTTGCTGGCTTCTTCAATCACGCGATCGAGGATGGAGAAGTCAAAGTTGGCTTCTTCAGCTTCAATCTTCGCTTTCACCGCTTTAACGGTTGGGCTCTTCGAGATAACACCGCAGTATTCCGGCATGGTACGCGCAAAGTCGGCAGTACCAATTTCACGAGCCAGATCGATGATGTGCTCTTTATCGTGAGAGATAAGCGGGCGCAGAATCAACGTATCAGAAACATTATCGATTAAACGCAAGTTGGTCAGCGTCTGGCTGGAAACCTGGCCCAGCGCCTCGCCGGTTACCAGTGCCTGCACGCCGTAGCGTTCAGCAACACGGGACGCAGCACGCACAAACATACGCTTAAGCACCACGCCCATCTGGCCGTCTTCGACTTTCTCGAGGATTTCGCCAACAACAGGTTCAAAGTTGATCGCCACAAAGCGCACACGGTGGGAGCTGCCAAAACGGTTCCACAGATAGTGAGCAACCTGTTTAACGCCGATTTCGTGCGCAGCACCACCGAGGTTAAAGAAGCAATAGTGCACGCGGCAACCGCGACGCATCAGCATGTAGCTGGAAACGCCGGAGTCGAAACCGCCGGAGATCAAAGACAGCACATCTTCTTGCGTGCCAATCGGGAAACCGCCGATGCCTTCATAGCGGCCTTTAACCAGCAGCAGGCGATCGTTTTCGATTTCCAGATTAACGGTAACTTCTGGTTTAGTCAGTTTTACGCGCGCAGATTCAATGTGTTGATTCAGGCCGCCACCAACATAACGTTCAACTTCAATTGAGCTGAACTCATGTTTACCACGACGTTTTACACGCACGCAGAAGGTTTTGCCTTCCAGTTGATCGCGATAAAGCTCCAGCGCCTGTTCGAAGATATTGTGCAAGTCGGTAAACGGCACATCTTCAACTTCCAGAATGTGGTGAATACCGGGAATGCGGGTCAACGCTTCACGAATGGCGATGCGCTGATTTTCATCTTTAGCGCGAACTTCAATGTTGTCCCAGTGGCGAACAACCGCCAGATCTTCATCGTAGTGTTTTAAAACGTTGCGAATGTTCCCGGTGAGCATCTTAATAAAGCGTATGCGCACAGATTGACTCTTGATGGTGATTTCCGGGAACAATTTAATGATAAACTTCATGGCGGCTTAGATTCGTTGATGAGCCAGGCATAATATGAATCATGCGGGCTGGAAGACTTAAAGAACTGCAACGGCGAGTTGCCGCTGCATCCGAGGCGCGCAAGTATATCACTAACCTCTGCTAACCAACATGCTCATGGTTACTTGCTTGTCAGTTTCCGCTACCATTGCAGAGTCGCAAAAATTATTAGAGTCAGACATTCACTATGCCGAAAAAAACCGAAGTCCCAGCCAGTTTTGAAACTGCGCTTGTGGAGCTTGAGCAGATTGTTACTCGTCTGGAGAGCGGAGATTTAGCGCTCGAAGAGGCGTTAAATGAATTTGAGCGTGGGGTGCAGCTTGCACGCCAGGGTCAGGTGAAACTGCAACAAGCAGAACAACGCGTACAAATCCTGCTAAACGATAGCGAAGACGCCCCACTCAAGCCTTTTACCCCGGATAACGAGTAAATGGATTTTAACCATCAGTTGCAGGCCCACGCCGAGCGGGCCAACGATGCGCTGCTGCGTTTTCTGGCACCGCTACCGTTTCAGAACACTCCTCTGGTTGAGGCTATGCACTATGGCGCACTATTTGGTGGCAAGAGACTGCGCCCTTTCCTGGTTTATGCAACCGGGGAAATGTTCGGCATAGCGCAAGAGACGCTGGATGCACCTGCTGCGGCAATCGAATGTATCCATGCTTATTCATTGATTCACGATGATTTACCCGCCATGGATGACGACGATTTGCGTCGTGGGCAACCGACTTGTCACATCAAATTCGGTGAAGCCAGTGCCATTTTGGCAGGAGATGCCCTACAAACGTTGGCGTTTTCTATACTAAGTGATGCACCAATGGCGGGCGTGGCGATTGCAGACCGGCTGGCGATGGTAAAAGAACTCGCAACTGCCAGTGGCGTGGCTGGAATGTGTGGCGGCCAGGCGCTTGATCTGGAAGCAGAAGGTAAGCATGTTGACCTGCAAAGCCTTGAGCGCATTCATCGCCATAAAACAGGGGCGTTAATTCGTGCCGCTGTTCGTCTGGGTGCATTAAGCGCAGGTGATGCAGGCCGTAACGCCCTGCCGTTGCTTGACCGTTATGCTGAAAGCATCGGGCTGGCATTCCAGGTTCAGGACGATATCCTCGACGTTATTGGTGATACCGCGACACTGGGTAAACGCCAGGGCGCCGACCAGCATCTGGGTAAAAGTACCTATCCGGCCTTGTTGGGGCTTGAAAATGCCAAAGCTAAAGCTTGGGATCTCTACCAGGATTCTCTCAGGGCGCTGGAAGGCCTGGCTCGCCAGTCGTTAGACACTACCGCACTGGAAGCGTTAGCGAGCTATATAATCCAACGTGATAAATAATTATTAACTACCCTTTGGCATTCAGGCGCAGGCTTGAAGGATGAAGGGTAAACACCACGATGAGTTTCTTAATGAGTTTTGATATTGCCAAATACCCGACCCTCGCACTGGTGGAATCAGCCCCTGAGCTACGCCTGTTGCCAAAAGAGAGCTTACCGAAACTTTGTGACGAGCTGCGTCGTTACCTGCTCGATAGCGTAAGCCGTTCCAGCGGGCACTTTGCCTCTGGCCTTGGCACGGTAGAACTGACCGTGGCGCTTCACTATGTGTATAACACCCCGTTTGACCAGTTAATCTGGGATGTCGGTCATCAGGCTTATCCGCATAAAATCATTACTGGCCGTCGTGACAAAATTGGCACTATCCGCCAGAAAGGTGGCTTGCATCCCTTCCCATGGCGCGCCGAGAGCGAATATGACGTATTGAGCGTGGGCCACTCGTCCACCTCAATCAGTGCGGGAATTGGTATCGCAGTAGCCGCTGGCAAAGAAGGCAAAGAGCGTCGCACCGTTTGCGTCATTGGCGATGGCGCAATCACCGCAGGTATGGCGTTTGAAGCGATGAACCATGCGGGTGACATTCGCCCAAATATGCTGGTCATTCTTAACGACAACGAAATGTCGATTTCTGAGAATGTCGGTGCGCTAAACAACCACCTCGCGCAACTGCTTTCGGGCAAACTCTACTCTTCGCTGCGTGAAGGCGGGAAAAAAGTGTTCTCCGGCGTACCGCCGATTAAAGAGCTGCTCAAACGTACCGAAGAGCACCTGAAAGGTATGGTGGTTCCGGGAACGTTGTTTGAAGAGCTAGGCTTTAACTATATTGGCCCGGTTGACGGGCATGATGTTGTTGGCCTGGTGAATACGCTGAAGAACATGCGTGACCTGAACGGGCCGCAGTTCCTGCACATCATGACCAAAAAAGGTCGTGGCTACGCGCCTGCTGAAAAAGACCCGATTAGCTTCCACGCAGTGCCTAAATTTGACCCGCAAAGCGGCACGCTGCCGAAAGCGGCGGGCGGCCTGCCGAGCTATTCGAAAATCTTCGGTAACTGGTTATGCGAAACCGCAGCCAAAGACGACAAACTGATGGCTGTCACGCCTGCAATGCGCGAAGGCTCCGGTATGGTGGAGTTTTCACGCCAGTATCCGTCGCAATATTTTGATGTCGCGATTGCCGAACAGCACGCAGTTACATTTGCTGCTGGCCTCGCCATTGGCGGTTACAAACCGGTTGTCGCCATTTACTCGACCTTCCTGCAACGCGCATACGATCAGGTGATTCACGACGTCGCCATCCAGAAGTTGCCGGTGTTATTTGCCATCGACCGTGCGGGCATTGTTGGCGCTGATGGCCAAACCCATCAGGGCGCGTTCGACATCTCCTTCCTGCGCTGCATTCCGGAAATGGTCATCATGACACCGAGTGATGAAAACGAATGCCGCCAGATGCTGCACACCGGTTATCACTACAACGCAGGCCCATCGGCGGTGCGTTATCCGCGAGGTAATGGTACTGGCGCTGAATTACAGCCGCTGGAGTCGCTGCCAATCGGTAAAGGTGTGAAGAAACGCGCTGGTGAGAAAGTCGCGCTGCTGAACTTCGGCACGCTGTTGCCGGAAGCGGAAGCCGTTGCCCAATCACTGAACGCAACGCTGGTCGATATGCGTTTTGTGAAGCCGCTTGATGAAGCGCTGATTCTGGAACTGGCTGCCAACCACGAATCACTGGTGACAATAGAAGAGAATGCGGTCATGGGTGGTGCTGGGAGTGGCGTCAACGAAGTGCTGATGGCCAACCGTAAAGTGGTTCCGGTGCTGAATATTGGCCTGCCGGATTACTTTATTCCGCAAGGCACTCAGGAAGAAGCGCGTGCCGCCATTGGGCTTGATGCTCAAGGCATGGAAACGAAGATCCGCGACTGGCTTAAATAATCCCCTGCTCCACTCCTGCTATGCTTAAAGGAACCTGAATAGTTGGAGTGGAAGTATGCAATACAACACGTTAGGAAAAACAGACCTCAAAGTTTCCCGCCTTTGCCTGGGTTGCATGACCTTTGGTGAGCCAGACCGTGGCAAACACGCCTGGACACTTCCTGAAGAGAGCAGCCGCCTCATCATCAAACACGCCATCGATAACGGCATTAATTTCTTTGATACCGCCAATAGCTATTCCGACGGTAGCAGCGAAGAGATTGTCGGGCGTGCTCTTAAAGACTTCATGCGCCGCGAAGATGCCGTACTGGCTACCAAGGTTTACCATCAGGTCGGCGATTTGGCTGAAGGCTTGTCACGAGCACAAATTATGCGTTCGATTGATGACAGCTTGCGCCGCCTGGGAACCGATTATGTCGATCTGCTGCAAATCCACCGCTGGGACTACAACACGCCTGTTGAAGAGACGCTTGAAGCGCTAAACGATGTGGTGAAAGCGGGTAAAGCACGTTATATCGGCGCGTCGTCCATGCACAGCTCCCAGTTTGCGCAAGCGCTGGCATTGCAGGATCAACATGGCTGGGCGCGTTTCGTCACCATGCAGGATCACTACAATCTGATCTATCGTGAAGAAGAACTCGATATGCTGCCGCTGTGCTACGAACAGGGGATCGCCGTAATCCCATGGAGCCCGCTTGCACGCGGCAAGTTGACTCGCCCATGGGGTGATACCACCGCGCGCTCGGTGTCTGATGAGTTTGGTAAAACGCTGTACGAAGGGAGCCGGGATAACGATGCGCTGATTGCTGAACGTCTGGCGAATGTCGCGGATGATAAAGGTGTGTCACGTGCGCAAGTCGCGCTGGCATGGCTGCTGAGTAAGCCGGGGATTGCCGCGCCGATTATTGGTACGTCGCGTGAGCACCAACTGGATGATTTACTGGGTGCGGTGGATTTAACGCTGAAACCTGAAGAGATTGCCGAGCTGGAAACGGTATACGAACCGCATGAAAAGGTAGGATTCAAGTAACTGTTCAATGCCCTTACACTCTCCATCAGGAGAGTGTAAGGGTTGTTTAAATCAGAACAAGCCAATCGGCCAGTGGTGACCAATCACATAGATTATTCCCGCGGAGAACACCCCGGCGACAATGTCATCCACCATGATCCCCATACCTCCATGCACGTTACGGTCAAACCAACGGATTGGCCACGGCTTCCAAATATCGAGAATTCGGAATACCAAAAAGCCTGCGGCAACCCAGCGCCAGTCGTTGATTGGCAGCGCCATCAGCGTAATCCACATGCCGATGAATTCATCCCACACTATACTGCCGTGGTCATGAACCCCCATATCACGTGCGGTCTGGTGGCACAGATAAACACCAATACAAATACCAAGCATGATGACCATGGAATAGAGCTGCCATGGCAAAAATGTCATCAGATACCAGAATGGGATCGCTGCAAGCGACCCCACGGTACCCGGCATTATTGGACTTAAGCCACTGCCAAAACCAGTGGCAAGCAAATGCCAGGGATTGCTGAGTTTGAGACGGCTTTTAGCCACATCTTTAGCGCGAGGCAAAGTGATCGTATCCTTTTAAATCCAGCGTAACCGGTTTGCCATTTTGCAAGAACTGCAGCCCTTCAGACTCAGGCGCAACCTGGCCGATGCAAGTAAATGGAATCCCAAGATTGCCAATAGCGACATCCAGGGCGCCACGATTGAGTTCCGGCACGGTAAAGCACAGCTCGTAATCTTCTCCGCCAGAAAGCGCCCATTGCAACCCGAGTTCAGCGCTGACGTTAGTTTTCAAGGCGGTCGAATATGGCAGAGCATCGAGATCTATGCGCGCTCCACATCCGCTTGCTTTAAGGATATGACCTAAATCAGAGATTAGCCCGTCAGAGAGGTCAATTGCGCTGCTGGCGAGATCACGCAAGGCCTGCCCGTGCAGCACGCGAGGAGTTGGGCGCAAATGGCGCTTTTTAAGATATGCAGCTTGCGCGGGATCTTTAACCTCTAAGCGATCCTGCAAAATGGCCAGGCCAGCTGCGCTGTCGCCCGGCGTACCCGTGACGTAGATCCAGTCACCTGGCCGCGCGCCACTTCGTTTAAGCGCACGCCCCACCGGCACGAGACCATGAATACCCAGCGTCATTGCGAGCGGACCACGTGTGGTATCACCGCCGATCAGCTGCATATCGTAGTATTCGAGTTGTTCAAACAGACTATCGCTGAAGGCTTCAAGCCAGCTTTCATCGACTTCAGGAAGGGTAATAGCCAGCGTCAGCCAGGCCGGATCGGCGCCCATAGCAGCCAAATCGCTTAGATTAACAGCCAGAGCTTTGTAGCCCAAATCGCGAGGATCGATATCCGGCAGGAAGTGGATGCCTGAGACTAGCGTATCAGTGCTTATCGCTAAAAGTTGCTTCTCGGCTACCGTCAGCAATGCACAATCATCGCCGATTCCGGTTTCCACATCGCGACGGGAACTGCTTACGCGATCAAAATAACGGGCAATTAAGGAAAACTCACCGCATGCCATTCGTTACGCCTCTGAATATACCCATCATTCTGCAAGCTGCAGGGGTGTTCGCTGCAACTTGAATGCTAACGGATATAGAATAAAAAAAGGCCGGGTATTCAGTATTCTTTAGGCTACAGCGTTGTTAGCTGTAGCTCAAAAACTCATGAATAATCACCGGCCAGAAGATTACTTTTTGCGGGGGCGAATCTGTGGAGCAGCTTTATCAAGCACACCATTGACGAACTTGTGGCTGTCTTCAGCACCGAAGGTTTTCGCAAGATCAATGGCTTCGTTGATTGCCACTTTGTATGGCACGTCATCACGTTTAGCCAATTCAAACAGTGCAATACGCAGAACCGCTTTTTCTACCTGACCCAACTCTTCGAGCTGGCGAGACAGGTAAGGCTTCATTAGCCCATCCAGATACGCGCTGTTAGTAGCCACCCCGACCAACAGTTCGCGGAAGTAGTTAACGTCAACGTCTTTGACGTCCTGTTCAGCCAGGAACTGGTATTCGACATCAGCGATGTCATTTCGAGATAACTGCCAGGAGTATAGCGCCTGAACGGCACACTCACGGGCACGGCGACGAGCAGCAGGTTTCACAGATTTCCCCTTACAAAAAATCAGGCCTTGATGGCTTTCAATACATTAATCATTTCAAGCGCGGTCAGTGCAGCTTCTGCACCCTTGTTACCGGCTTTTGTGCCAGCGCGTTCGATGGCTTGTTCAATACTTTCGGTGGTCAGCACGCCAAAGGCGACTGGAATACCACTTTCCTGCGCAACATGTGCCAGGCCATTGCTGGCACCACCAGCAACATATTCAAAGTGAGCTGTGCCGCCACGGATAACCGTACCCAGCGCAATCACCGCGTCATAATTACCGGTTTTTGCCAGTGCATCTGCCGCCAGTGGCAACTCGTAAGCACCCGGAACCCAGACCACGGTGATATTTTCATCTTTAACCTGGCCAATACGTTTCAGGGCGTCAAGCGCACCATCCAGCAGGCTGTCATTGATGAAGTTGTTAAAACGCGCGATGGTGATGGCGACGCGAGCGTCTGGAGTAGCAACGGCTGCTTCAATGATGTTCATATTCTTCCTTTACGGTTCTGTTTAGCCCCGTTAGGGGGGCGGATTTTATCATAAACTTTTCGTGCCCGCTTACGTTTTACTAGCGACTGTATCGCGGCGTTAAATGCAGGCACAAATCAGGGCCGACCTGACGGACTTCACTAAAGCTAAATTCTGGCGCATCGGCTAATTTTTCAAGCCCTGGCAGGTTACATAAGCCACGTGCGTCGTTACCTAATAATTTCGGTGCTACATACACAATCAACTCATCAACCAGACCAGCTTGAAGTAGCGCCCCACCAAGTGTTGCGCCCGCTTCCACCCAAATGGAATTCACCTGGCGTTTGCCCAGTAGCATCATCATGACGACCAAATCGAGATGACCGTTATGCTCTGGCACGATAAATTGCTCAACACCATTAGGCCATATTTGCTCATCTGCTTTACAACGTGCAAGCCAGGTTTCACCTGCCTGAGCGATAATTTTGTGGTGCGGCGTCACGAGATTTCCACGATCGAGAATAATGCGCGTTGGCTGGCGTAAGTTTTCTTCGGCGTAAACGGCCTGAGTCGCGCTGTCTAATTCATTCCAACGCACAGTTAAAGACGGATCGTCAGCCAACACCGTTGCACTGCTGCTTAGAATAGCTCCACTTTGCGCACGCAAGCGCTGCACATCACGGCGTGACTCAGGCGAAGTGATCCACTGACTTTCACCACTTGCCATCGCGGTGCGCCCGTCCAGCGACGCGCCAAGTTTAAGTTGGATATATGGGAAGCCAGTGCGCATACGTTTCAGGAAGCCACGGTTAATGACCTCAGCTTCGTTCATCATCAAACCATGGCTGACTTCAATGCCCGCTTCTTTCAGGCGGTACAAACCACGCCCGGCAACTTGTGGATTCGGGTCTTGCATCGCGGCAACCACACGCGAAACACCAGCCGCAATTAACGCATCGCAGCACGGAGGTGTGCGACCGTGATGACTGCATGGCTCCAGCGTGACATACGCCGTAGCACCTTGTGCTTTGTCACCCGCCATACGCAACGCGTGAACTTCTGCATGAGGTTCGCCCGCACGAAAGTGGAAACCTTCACCAACAATTTCGCCATCTTTAGCAATCACGCAGCCAACATTGGGGTTTGGCATAGTAGTAAAACGGCCACGCTTTGCCAATTGCAGCGCGCGAGCCATAAACTTTTCATCAAGCGACATCAGCATTAATCCTGTAAACGGGCAATTTCTTCGCCAAACTCGCGGATATCTTCAAAGCTGCGATAAACCGAAGCAAAGCGGATATACGCCACTTTATCGAGTTTCTTAAGCTGTTCCATTACCAGATTGCCGATCATTTTGCTTGGTACTTCACGCTCGCCTGTGCCACGCAATTGGGATTTGATGTGGTTTACTGCCATTTCAACGTCGTCAGAGCTCACTGGGCGTTTTTCCAGTGCTTTTAGAATACCGCTACGTAGCTTGTCTTCATTAAACGGTTCGCGAACATCATTACTTTTCACGACGCGTGGCATCACTAGTTCCGCCACTTCAAAAGTTGTGAAGCGTTCATGACAAACCAGGCACTGGCGGCGACGACGCACGGATGACCCTTCGCCGACAAGCCGGGAATCAATCACTTTGGTGTCTACTGCGAAACAGAATGGGCAATGCATGGCGCGTCCTGAAGGATTATTCAAATGAACAATAGTTTACCGCGAAGTAGCGGGAGTACAAAGGTAACGCCACATCATCCCAACAAATATGACTTTTCATTAGCGACAAGCTACGCTTAAATCAGGACAAAACCTCAAGGAAAAATTAGCGATGACAAAGAGTTACCTAAGAATACTCCTGGTTAGCAGCCTGGTGAGCCTCAGCGCCTGCGCGCAACAAACTGAAGTTCATCAAATGAAGAGTGAAGTGGGTTCACTGAATAAAGAAATGACAAAGCTCACTGACCAGACAATCAAGCTGACGCAACAAAATGCGCTGAATGCGAAATCAACTACTGGCGTCTACTTGTTACCAGGTTCTAAAACTCCGGCACGCCTGAATAGTCAGTTAGGTAATTTGCAAATGTCGCTGAGCAGCATG
Source organism: Buttiauxella gaviniae ATCC 51604 (assembly GCF_001654835.1). Taxonomy (GTDB): domain Bacteria; phylum Pseudomonadota; class Gammaproteobacteria; order Enterobacterales; family Enterobacteriaceae; genus Buttiauxella; species Buttiauxella gaviniae. The sequence continues at coordinate 118,004 of NZ_LXEP01000029.1, read as the reverse complement.
ACTCCAGAAGCAAATGGCAGCCGTATGATGCTCGTTATCAAAGGCGAGTCCAACGATCCTCTGCCCGCTTTTACCGGCAAAGTAGAATGGGGACAAATTCAGGGCACTACGGATAACTACCAGGAAGTGAACGTCCAGTCACAGCAATTCAGTGCTCCTGCGAGCGTGCTGGCACCGAGCGATGTCAGTATCCCGTTGTTGCTTTCAGGACTTTCGCCTGAACAATTAGGTTTTGTGAGAATTCACGATATACAACCAGTCGACCCTTCGCAGGCACTACCAGCCCAACAATAGATAATTGCCCTCGCGCTTGCGGGGGTAACCCTCAGTAACATCTGCGTTTTTTGTTACAACTAAACAAATGAAACACGATCAGCACCTTTCACTTCAAAGAATAAATCTAGTGATCTTAATCACATATACCTGTAACAACGGACCATCTATTTGCTTAAATTTCAGAAGCAGGTAAAATCTCGCCCGTTTTTAATGTGCGCAATTGAGAACGCAATCGATTACGTACTTAACGATAATGTGAAATGAAACATATTTTTGTGAGCAGGGATTTCTATAATAGGCGCGTCAATAAAAAGCCAAGTTAATGGTTGATGACCTTAGGTGATAAAACACCTCCTGCCCTCACGGGATCCATGTAAAAAACAGTGGCATATAAAATGAAAAAAATTATTTTGGCGGCTAGCACCGTCCTGGCGCTTTCAAGCTCTTTCACGGCTCAGGCTGAAGAAACAAAAAATACCGAATATCTTTCTGATTGGTGGCACCAAAGCGTTAACGTTGTGGGCAGCTACCACACCCGTTTCGGACCACAAATCCGTAACGATACCTACCTGGAATATGAAGCTTTCGCTAAGAAAGACTGGTTCGACTTCTATGGTTACATGGATGCGCCAGTATTCTTCGGTGGTAACACTGATGCGAAAGGTATCTGGAACCACGGTTCTCCACTGTTTATGGAAATCGAACCGCGTTTCTCTATCGACAAACTGACTGGCACTGACCTGAGCTTCGGTCCGTTCAAAGAATGGTATGTTGCAAACAACTATATCTACGATATGGGTCGCAACAAAGATGGCCGCCAGAGCACCTGGTACATGGGTCTGGGTACCGACATCGACACTGGCCTGCCAATGAGCCTGTCCATGAACGTGTACGCGAAATACCAATGGCAGAACTATGGCGCATCCAACGAAAACGAGTGGGATGGCTACCGCTTCAAAGTGAAATACTTTGTACCGATTACTTCCCTGTGGGGCGGTAACCTGAGCTACATCGGTTTCACCAACTTCGACTGGGGCTCAGACCTGGGCGATGACAACTTCATGGATAACAACGGCAAGCATGCTCGTACCAGTGATTCCATCGCATCCAGCCACATCCTGTCTCTGAACTACGATCACTTCCACTATGCAGTTGTTGCCCGTTACTGGCACAACGGTGGCCAGTGGAATGACGATGCAAGCCTGAACTTCGGTAACGGTGATTTCAGCGTTCGCTCTACCGGTTGGGGTGGTTACTTAGTGGTTGGTTACAACTTCTAATAGCTGTCTGAATCCTTAAAAAGCCGATCCGCTATTTGCCGGTCGGCTTTTTTGTTTCTGGAAGACAGCCTTCATTTTCCTGCAACTGAATAAAATGATTTAAAGAATGGTCGGGCCGCTCCGAAAAATGCAGCCCCGTGGGGGCCACAGACAAACAGCGATCCAGGCGAAAACTGCGGTAATCTTCACGCGTTTCACACCAAGCTACCAGCAGCCAGACTTCTCCCCAAAATGTCAGCCCAAGCGGGTGTATATTGCGGCTCGACACTTTCCCCTTATGATCTTCATAGTCGATGCGCAGTACCTGAAGCTGGCCAATTGCGCGATGAAAAACATCAAACCACGTTTTGACCTGCGGATATTTATTAAAATCAGGCGAAAGGATGCGGCAGCGCTCCGCAACCGCCCGTCGCTGTGGGGTGAGTACACCAAGCAGCTTTTCTTCTGCCGTTCCGGCAGCCTGCGCCAGCATTTCACCGCTCCATGTTTGCAGCAGACGAATCGCGGCCACGAGCGCTTCCACTTCGTTCGCCGTAAACATCAGCGGTGGCAAATCATAGCCCGGTAATAATCGGTAGCCGCAGCCAGCCTCACCTTCAATGGGAACACCGGAAAGTGAAAGGTCGCGGATATCGCGATAAATGGTGCGTTCAGAAACCTCAAGGCGTTCGGCAAGTAACGCTGCCGTGGAAATACGACGCCCACGCAGGATCTGGACGATTTGAAAAAGGCGGTCTGCTCTTCGGCTCATGGCGTTATTTCAAAAGAGTAATGCCTGCCAGAATGTCCGGCAGGCGTTTGTCATTCAGTATATACCGGGAGTCAAACCGGTTGATGTAACCCGACACGATTCCCTTCACTGTCGACGATAAGCGCAAAAGTCCCAATGTCATCCGGGAGTTCTTGCGGGCCGAATACGCATTCGCCTCCGGCTTTAACCACACGCTCAAGCATGGCGGCTAAATCAGGTGCATGCAGATAAACAACGGTTCCCTGTGCAGCAGGTTTAAACGCATCGGATTTCAATAGTGCCCCGCCGGGATTCGGCTTGGTATGCGGGAAGATAGCCATCTCCATGCCAGACATACTTTCGCGGCGAAATTCAGTCGCAAAAACCGCTTCATAAAAAGCTGTTGCTCGTTCCAGATCCTGTACCGGAATTTCAAACCAGTTGATGATGGTGTCCATGTGTTTGCTCCTCATTGATAGGGTTCATCGAAGAGTCTAACGAGCCCCTCCTGACAGCATACTGTCAGGAGACTTTTATCCAGGCGAAAAAAAACCGCAGCACAATGGCTGCGGTTTTAGCTTTCAGCGAAACCTTAAAGATTAAGGCAGAATCGACGGTTGATCCGCGCCTTCTTTCTCTACTTTCTGCTGCAACATGTGCTCACGCTTCATGCCCAGTTTCAACGCCAGTGCAGACGCCACGTAGATAGAAGAAACAGTACCGATAGAAACACCGATAAGCATGGTCAGTGAGAAGCCTTTCAGCATCGCCCCACCGAACAGATACAGCATCAGAATCACAACCAACGTAGTACCGGATGTAATCAACGTACGATGCAGAGTCTGCGTCAAAGAAACGTTGAAGATTTCGTAAGGCGTTCCGCGACGAATCTTACGGAAGTTTTCACGAATACGGTCAGATACTACGATACTGTCATTCAGTGAGTAGCCGATAACCGACATCAACGACGCGACGATGGTTAAGTCTATCTCAATATGGAATAGCGACAGTACGCCCAAAGTTATGATCACGTCGTGCATCAGTGCGATAACCACACCAGCCGCCAGACGCCACTCAAAGCGGAATCCAACATATACCAGGATGGAAAGCAGCGCGGCAAGCAGTGCCAGAGCACCGTTTTGAGCAAGATCAGCACCCACACTCGGGCCAACAAACTCAATACGCTTTATTCCGGCATTTTGACTGGTTGCTTCGTTAATTACGCTAACGACTTTGCTACCCAACACCTGCCCACCGGTTTCCCCTTTGGCAGGTGGCATACGTACCATAATGTCACGGCTGCTACCGAAGTTCTGCACCAGCGGATCAGCAAAGCCCGCTTTCTGCAACGCTTCACGCATTTGGTCTAAATCCGCTGGTTTTTCCAGCGAGATTTCGATAACCGTACCACCGGTGAAATCCAGACCCCAGTTAAAACCTTTCACGCCGATAATGGCGAGAGAAAGGATTAGCAGGAACCCGGAGATACCGAAAGCCCAGAAATCCCAGCGCATAAAGTCATGGACTCTACGGCCGTAATTCAATTGTTCAACAGTATATTCCTGTGCCACAACGCACTCCTCAGATAGACAGCTTGTTGATGCGTTTGCCGCCGTACAACAGGTTTACGATGGCACGGGTACCGACGATTGCGGTAAACATGGACGTCGCCACACCAATACCGGTTGTGATCGCAAAGCCTTTAATTGCCCCGGTGCCTACGGCATACAGGATGATGACCTTGATAAGCGTCGTGATATTGGCATCGAAAATAGAGCTGAACGCGCCCTGGTAGCCCTCGTGGATAGCCTGTTGTACCGAACGTCCGTTACTAAGTTCTTCCTTAATACGTTCGTTTATCAGTACGTTGGCATCGACGGCGACGGCAAGGGTTAACACGATCCCCGCAATCCCTGGCATGGTAAGCGTTGCCCCTGGCAGCAGGGACATAATCCCAACAATCATTACCAGGTTAACCAACAGTGCAGAGGTCGCAATCAGGCCAAATTTCTTATAGAAGAACAGCATAAAGAGGATTGAAACGGCCAGACCTGCCAGACACGCTTCCAGACCTTGCTTGATGTTTTCCATACCCAAAGTTGGGCCGATGGTACGCTCTTCAACAATCTGAATTGGCGCAATCAATGCACCCGCACGCAACAGCAGAGAAAGCTGGCGAGCTTCATTTGGATTGCTGATACCTGTGATACGGAAGCTGTTACCCAGACGCGACTGAATGTTCGCCACGTTAATAACTTCTTCTTGCTTCGCCAGAATCGCACGACCAGTAGCATCTTTCTTACCACTGTCTTTGTACTCCACAAAAAGAGTTGCCATCGGTTTTCCGATGTTGTCCTTAGTGAAGTTAGACATGATGTTACCGCCAGCGCTATCGAGTGAAATATTCACCTGGGCCTGGTTGTATTCATCGGTGCTGGAAGTGGAGTCGGTGATATGGTCACCGGTCAGAATCACACGTTTGTACAGGACAACCGGTTGACCTTCACGGGTATCTTTCACTTCGGAATCACCCGGTACACGGCCAGAAGCCGCAGCGGAAGCATCCACGTTAGTGTTGACCAAACGGAATTCAAGCGTTGCAGTCGCGCCAAGAATCTCTTTCGCACGCGCAGTATCTTGAATACCTGGCAGTTCAACAACAATACGATCCGCACCCTGACGCTGTACCAATGGTTCAGCAACACCCAATTGGTTTACACGGTTACGCAGAATATTGATGTTCTGTTGAACGGCATACTCACGCGCTTCACTCAGGCGAGCATCTGTCATTACAGCACGCATTGCGTTGCTGCCTTGAGCAGAAATCACCAGATCACGATGGCGTGGAGTTAAATAGGAGATAGCTTGATCACGCGTTTGGCTGTCACGGAAAACAACATTGACGCCATAGTTATCGGCTTTACGCACGTTTGTGTACGCAATGCTCTTATCGCGAAGATCGCTACGCAGGTTATCAATGGTTTGTTCCTGCAACTTGCTCAGCGCGGTATCCATGTCCACTTCCATCAGGAAGTGCACGCCACCACGTAGATCCAGACCGAGTTTCATCGGTTCTGCGGAAATAGCGGATAACCAGCGAGGAGTCGCCGCAGCTAAGTTAAGTGCCACAACGTATTTATCGCCAAGGACGCTCATCAGAGCCTCACGAGCACGAAGCTGCGTATCAGTGGTGTCAAAGCGTGCAAGAATCGCACCCTCTTCCAGGGCCACAGACTTAGCGGGGATTTTTTCTGCGTTTAAGGTGTTCTGGACCTGGATCAGCGTTTGCTCACTGGCGGCGACGCCGCGCGCGCCAGTGATCTGAACTGCCGGATCCTCACCATATAGGTTGGGAAGTGCGTATAGCAGACCGACGATAAACACGACGATCAGCATGATGTACTTCCACAAAGGATAGCGGTTTAGCACGGTAGTTCCCTTAGGGAAAAACGAATATTACAGCGCCTTCATAGTGCCTTTCGGCAGAACGGCAGCTACGAAATCACGCTTGATAACCACTTCAGTGGTGTCGTTCAACGCGATAGAGATATAGCCAGTTTCAGCTACTTTCACTACGCGACCAACCAGACCACCAGTAGTCAGTACTTCATCCCCTTTAGAGATGGAGTCCATCAGCTTTTTATGCTCTTTGGTACGTTTTTGCTGTGGGCGCAAGATCATGAAATAGAAGATCAGACCAAATACCACCAGCATAAGAATCAAAGAGTACGGGCTACCCTGCGCCGGAGCACCTGTTGCAGCAACCGCATCAGAAATGATAAAGCTCATTAAAAATCCCTCATTATTAAATTAATCAACATTCAAAGGTGGAACTGGTTTACCGATTCGCTCGTAAAAATCACTCACGAACTGCTCTAATTTACCCTCTTCAATGGCCTTGCGTAAACCTGCCATTAAACGCTGGTAATAGCGCAAGTTATGAATCGTATTGAGGCGTGCACCGAGTATTTCGTTGCAACGGTCAAGATGATACAAGTAGGCACGTGAATAATTGCGACACGTATAGCAATCACACTCAGAATCCAGCGTCGAAGTGTCATCTTTATGCTTCGCATTACGGATTTTCACCACGCCATCAGTAACGAAGAGATGACCATTACGTGCGTTACGGGTTGGCATCACGCAGTCGAACATATCAATACCGCGACGAACACCTTCAACCAAGTCTTCCGGTTTCCCTACGCCCATCAGGTAACGTGGCTTGTCAGCAGGGATTTGCGGGCAAACATGTTCCAGAATACGGTGCATGTCTTCCTTCGGTTCACCTACAGCCAGGCCGCCGACAGCGTAGCCATCAAAGCCAATCTCTACCAGACCTTTTACCGAGATATCTCGTAAATCTTCGTAAACACTGCCCTGAATAATACCGAACAGCGCATTTTTATTCTCAAGAGAATCAAAGCGATCGCGACTACGCTGTGCCCAACGCAGAGACATCTCCATTGAGCGCTTAGCGTAATCCCAGTCAGCTGGATACGGCGTACATTCATCGAAGATCATTACGATATCGGAACCGAGATCGTATTGAATTTCCATAGATTTTTCTGGATCGAGGAAAATTGCATCGCCGTTGATAGGGTTGCGGAAGTGAACACCAGCTTCGGTAATCTTACGGATGTCACCAAGGCTAAAGACCTGGAAACCGCCGGAGTCAGTCAGAATTGGGCCTTTCCACTGCATAAAGTCATGTAAGTCGCCGTGCAACTTCATGATTTCCTGGCCAGGACGCAACCACAGGTGGAAGGTGTTACCCAGAATAATTTGCGCGCCAGTGGCTTCAACTTCTTCCGGCGTCATCCCTTTTACGGTGCCGTAAGTGCCAACAGGCATGAACGCAGGCGTTTCTACAACGCCACGGTCGAACACCAGACGGCCACGACGAGCGCGTCCGTCGGTAGTATCTAATTCAAATTTCACATTTCCTCCAGCATCAGAGAAACAGTCTGATGGTTAAGACAAAACGCCGTCGGAATAACCGGCGGCGTAGAATTTAGTGATTACGCGCCTGGGCGCTCATCAATAGCCTGCGGATTGTACGTGATGAACATGGCATCCCCGTAACTAAAAAAGCGATATTCGGAACTTACGGCTTCTTTATAGGCGTTCATGGTGTTTTTATAACCAGCAAACGCAGAAACCAGCATGATCAGAGTCGATTCCGGCAGGTGGAAATTGGTCACCAGTGCATCAATCACTTTGTATTGATAACCTGGATAGATGAAAATTTGTGTGTCGCCGAAGAAAGGTTCGATAAGGTCATTTTTTGCTGCCTGAGCCGCGCTTTCTAACGAACGGACTGATGTCGTGCCAACCGCGATAACGCGATTACCACGTGCTTTACAGGCTAATACGGCATCAACGACATCTTGAGGCACTTCCGCATATTCGGAATGCATGATGTGGTCTTCGATGCTATCAACGCGCACTGGCTGGAATGTCCCGGCTCCTACGTGCAGCGTGACAAACGCCTGCTCAATACCCTTGCTGCGCAGCGCTTCCAGCAACGGCTCATCAAAGTGCAGACCCGCAGTCGGAGCCGCAACCGCACCTGGTTTCTGGCTATATACCGTCTGGTACAGCTCACGGTCAGATTCTTCATCCGGGCGGTCAATATACGGTGGCAATGGCATATGGCCGATACTGTTTAAAATATCCAGCACGCTGCGGTCGTCTTCAAACTGCACTTCGAACAGCGCATCGTGGCGCGCAACCATAGTGGCATGTACGCTTTCATCATCGCCCAACAACAACTCAGCGCCCGGTTTCGGTGCTTTAGAAGCACGGATATGCGCCAGAATACGTTTGTCATCAAGCATGCGCTCGACCAGCACTTCAATCTTACCGCCGCTCGCTTTACGGCCAAAAAGGCGCGCCGGGATTACGCGGGTATTGTTAAAGACCAGCAAATCTCCAGGGTTGAGCTTGTCGAGCAAATCGGTGAAAGTGCCATGCGTTAAATTACCCGTCGGCCCTTCCAGCGACAGCAAACGACACCCACTACGCTGTGCTTGTGGATAATGAGCAATCAAGGAATCAGGTAATTCAAAGGAAAAATCGGCAACGCGCATGGTTTAGAACTCAAGACTTAAAAAGTGGCGCTACAGTCTAGTGCCAGGGGACTTTCCCTGCAAGGAATAAGCCACCCTTACGCTATTTACGAATAAGGTTATTATGAATTTTCTCGCCCATTTACATCTCGCAAGCCTTGCTGACAGCTCACTCTTGGGTAATTTGCTGGCTGATTTCGTACGTGGCAACCCGGATGAAAGTTTTCCAGGCGATGTGGTGGCTGGCATCCGAATGCACCGCCGTGTGGATGTTCTGACCGATGGTTTACCGGAAGTGGCGATTGCACGTCAATGGTTCCGCCCTGAAACACGCCGAGTCGCACCAATTACGCTGGATGTCATGTGGGATCATTTCGTTTCACGCCATTGGCAAACGCTAAGCCCGGACATCTCGCTCCCAGAGTTTATCTCCGGCGCTCGCGCCAATATTGAACCGTTCTTATCGGATACCCCACCGCGCTTTATCAATCTTAACCAATATCTGTGGCAAGAGCGCTGGATGGAGCGTTATAGCGACATGGCATTTATTGCTAATGTTCTCAATGGCATGGCTAGCCGTAGACCAAAACTTGATGCTTTGCGAGCTTCCTGGCAAGATCTTGATGCTCACTATGATGCACTTGAAGATCTGTTCTGGCAGTTCTACCCACGCATGATGAATCTAGCCGAACAAAAGAATTTGTAAGCGATCCCAGCCTTGCGATTAAATTCTTGCCCTTTTATAAAAAAGGGCTATTTTGGATCGCTGCTGTGCGAATATTCATTTTTTGATAGGTAAATCCTATCTCATTAATTGGCGTAGCATGCTTGAGTTAGAGGGATTGCCGCCCCTATACTCCCCCCCGTTGCGTTAACACTCACTTTAACAAAATTAACAGGAGTACATATGGTCCTGGTTACTCGTCCAGCCCCTGACTTTACAGCTGCAGCCGTTCTCGGTAGTGGCGAAATCGTTGAGAACTTCAACTTCAAAGCACACACCAATGGTAAAACCACCGTTGTGTTCTTCTGGCCAATGGACTTCACTTTCGTTTGTCCGTCTGAACTGATTGCGTTCGACAAGCGTTACGAAGAATTCCAGAAACGTGGCGTAGAAGTCGTTGGTGTATCTTTTGACTCCGAATTCGTTCACAACGCATGGCGTAAAACCCCTGTTGAAAATGGCGGCATCGGCGAAGTGAAATACGCGATGGTTGCTGACATTAAGCGTGAAATTCAGAAAGCTTATGGCATCGAACATCCAGACGCAGGCGTTGCTCTGCGTGGTTCTTTCCTGATCGACAAAAACGGTATCGTGCGTCACCAGGTTGTTAACGACCTGCCGCTGGGCCGTAACGTTGATGAAATGCTGCGTATGGTTGATGCGCTGCAATTCCACGAAGAGCACGGCGAAGTGTGCCCGGCTCAGTGGGAAAAAGGTAAAGAAGGCATGAACGCGTCTCCAGACGGCGTTGCTAAATACCTGAGCGAAAACGTTTCTAGCCTGTAATCGCTAAACGTTTTTGACGATAAAGGCCGCGCAAGCGGCCTTTTTTATTGGCTTGAGTAGTTAAAACGCAAAGCAAGAACATCCCATCACACCCCAGAATGCCCCTTCATCCGCAATCGGGATTGCCGATTTACGCGCAGTGTCATGCTGGTGACCATGCACATTGCAACTACCACAACACTGATGCACCTGCGCCATCATACCCACTTTTGCGGCTTCTGGCGGTGCCGAGCGGTAATGTCCAGGAACAGTGGTAACGGGTGACCATTCAGGCACGACCGGGATTGGCGGCGGTGCTAGCGGCGTAAATGCACCTGCTGCGTAAACCACCTTGCCGTCAACGAATGTCAGCACAGACTCAATCCCTTTAATCTCATCCTCGGTTACTTTGAAGAAATCTTTCGAAAGCACAACTAAATCGGCCAGTTGCCCGGTTTTAATGCGCCCTTTTTTACCTTGTTCACTGGAAAACCACGCGCTGCCTGCCGTCCACAACTCAAGTGCCACATCGCGTGAAAGCCGGTTATTGTCGTCATACATTTGCATGCCGCCAACGGTACGCCCCGATACCAGCCAGTAAAGCGCCGTCCATGGGTTGTAGCTGGCAACTCTTGTCGCATCTGTGCCTAACCCAACAGGCAATTCAGCGGAGAGCATTTTCGCGACAGGTGGCGTCTGCTTAACCGCCTCTGCTCCGTAGCGTGCGGCATAATATTCCCCCTGAAACGCCATACGGTGCTGCACTGCAATCCCGCCGCCCAACGCTTTAACACGCTCGATATTTTTCTCAGTAATCGTTTCTGCATGGTCGAAAAACCAATGCAAACCATTAAATGGGATATCGCGATTCACTTTCTCGAATACATCCAACATGCGGCTGATGGACTCGTTATAGGTCGCGTGCAAACGGAATGGCCAACGATGCTCTACTAAATGGCGTACCACGCGTTCCAGCTCTTGCTCCATGCCTTCAGGCAAATCCGGGCGAGGCTGTAAAAAATCTTCAAAATCAGCGGCGGAAAAGACCAGCATTTCTCCGGCACCATTCGCACGATAAAAATCCGTCCCCTGCCCCGGTTTAAGCATATCGGTCCATTTTTCAAAATCTTCCAGTTCATGCTGCGGGCGCTGGGTAAACAGGTTGTAAGCGATACGCACTGTCATCTGCTTTTGAGCATGCAGCTGGTCGATTATCTGGTAATCCTCCGGGTAGTTCTGGAAACCACCACCAGCATCAATGGCGCTGGTTACACCTAAGCGGTTGAGCTCTCGCATAAACTGACGCGTCGAGTTCACCTGCATATCAAGTGGCAATTTCGGCCCTTTCGCGAGTGTTGAATAGAGGATCATTGCATTCGGTTTGGCGATTAGCATCCCGGTTGGATTACCATTGCGGTCACGCATAATTTCACCTCCCGGCGGGTTGGGCGTCTCTTTGGTGTAGCCCACCGCTCTAAGTGCCGCCTGGTTTAGCAGTGCACGGTCGTAAAGATGCAGCACAAAAACGGGCGTATCCGGTGCCGCTTCGTTGAGTTCTTCAAGCGTCGGCATGCGGCGCTCAGCAAACTGAAACTCCGTCCACCCTCCAACCACACGTACCCACTGCGGCGAAGGGGTGCGCAAAGCCTGCTCTTTTAGCATGCGCAAAGCATCCGCAAGCGAAGGGACACCTTCCCAACGCAGTTCCAGGTTGTAATTAAGCCCGCCACGAATAAGGTGCAAATGTGAGTCATTAAGGCCGGGTATTACCGTATGGCCTTTGAGATCAACTCGCTGTGTTTCCACACTCGCAAAGCTCATTACCCACGACTCATCTCCTACTGCGATAATTTTGCCATCTTTGATTGCCACCGCCTCGGCCAGCGGTGCTTCACTATCAAGGGTATGAAATTGACCGTTAGTGAGAATTAATGAAGCAGATTGCGACATAACCTGTTCTCCTCAGTGGAACGTTATTTTTTCAGCCAGCCTGCAAACAGGCGCGTCATGATTGGCATCCATAGCCACACCACCAACGCCACCACTAACGCGTCATTGATGAGATGTAACAAAAGCGAACCATGCAGCGAAGGGAAAACCATGGCAGTGATACGTGGCACCACATTAGTGCTTGGGAAAATGACGGCCAGCGTTATCAGGAATTGCTTCCACTGTGCCGGACGTTTGATCGTTGGTGTTTCCGGAGTGAACCAAAATGCGTTTTCGGTGCGCACTTCCAGATGATCGTCCTGGCTGAGGATCGGTTTGATCTCATCGACCAACGCTTCACGCTCAGCTGATTTCGTCCAGGTGGTGAGATTTTCCAGCGTATCGAAGCGGATAACGATGTTGTACACATCGTTTCCGGTCGTTGGGCGAATAACGTGCACCCCGAGATGCCCGGGATAGCGTGCCGCCGCAGGCATAATTTTCGCGAGCCAATCTTCGTATCGCGTAGCATGCCCCGGTTTCAGGGCGTGAGTAATAACCAACGTAACCGTATTGTTGTCAGCCATGAACTATTCCTTTGAATCAGGCTTTTCGCTCTGGCGCGCCATGAACCATGGTGTAGGCGTAATCAACCCCTATCCCGTACGCGCCGCTGTGCTCGCGCACCAGATCCATAACCGCGTCGTAAGTGTCACGCCGCGCCCAGTCACGTTGATACTCAAGCAGCACTTGCTGCCAGGTCACCGGAACCGCCCCTGCCTGAACCATGCGGTCAATCGAACGCTCATGCGCATCCACAGAGGTGCCGCCTGAGGTATCGGTCACTACATACACTTCAAAGCCTTCTCCCAGCGCCATTAATGTGGGGAATGTCAGGCAGACTTCCGTCCACAACGCAGAAATCACCAGCTTCTTTCGACCGGTGGCTTTCACCGCTGCAACAAAAGCAGCGTCTTCCCAGGAATTCATTGAGGATCGTTCGATTGGAGTTATTTCAGGATGAACAGCCAGCAGTTCGGGCCAGATGTAGCCACTAAAACTTTTAGTTTCCACTGAAGTAAAAATGGTAGGGACGTTAAAAATCTTGCCTGCTTTTGCGAGCGCTACCGTATTGTTTTTCAATGTTTGTCTGTCAATATTTGCGACACCAAAAGCCATCTGCGGTTGATGATCGATAAAAATCAGAGTTGAGTTAGTCGGGTCGAGAAGTTCATGTATAGACATAAAGTTTCCTTAAATTTCATCTAGATAATTATGGAGGATGCACGCAGTGCTTCCTCCCAATTGGCATGAGATCTGGAAATGTCTAACTTAAGCGGGTCTTAACTGTGGGGGGACGAAGAATAAGAATAGCACCGGTTTTCCCCTTCGCGTGGCAAAAGGGAAACCGGTTACAGAATTACAAGCAATGCCATACGGAAACCGAAACAGCAGGCAGCGCCAGTTGTTGGTTTTCAAACCTGGCTTCTCCTTCAAGCCGAGTCCAGGTTTTGTCGTTTAACAGGGGTTGCCTTGGCAGCGTAACCGCCACATTTTCTCCCCGGTTGATTGCCACCAGCACCCGCTCGCTTTGGTAAACGCGCACGAATACCACTACGTCGCCGTCAGCGTGAATGACCTGGCAACCTCCCTGGCGCAAAGCCCGGCTTTTATGTCGCAACTTTCCAAGGCGTTGGTAAAGCGCCAGCAGATCGAGATCCTGATGATCCGGGTTCCACGGGAATGGCTTACGACTGAACGGATCGTTATTACCATCCAGACCGACTTCATCGCCGTAGTAAACGCAAGGCACACCAGGCCAGCAATACAGCCACACTACCGCCAGCGGTAACCTGTCGACGTCATTACCCAGAATCGACTTGAAACGCGCAGTATCATGGCTATCAAGCTGGTTAAACATCCGCAATTGCTGCTGCTGAGAAAGCCCCGCACGATATTCATCCATCCAGGCCATACATGTTTGTGCGTCGATATGCTGCGGATCGTAGGAAATATCGGTGTTCGCAAGGAATCCCCACAGCGGGAATGTGAAGCCACGGTAGTTCATTGCCGCATCTTCAGTGTCATTCTGTAGCCACTGTCGCGCATCCCCAAAATGCTCGCCCAACACATAAGCATCGGGATTGGTCTCTTTTGCAGCTTTGGTAATGCCCGTGACATGCAGGAAGTTATTCCTCGCCCCACCAGCCTCACCGAGCATATGCACCACATCAAGCCGCCAGCCGTCGATGCCCCACGGCTCACGTAACCAATGGCGCACAATACTATCTTCCCCCTGGTAAACCTCATCGACCAACGAGGAAGACTGATAATCCAGTTTCGGCAAGCTGGAATAGCCAAGCCAGTCGAGCGCATGCCCCTCTTGGTTATAGCTGTAAAAATCACGCCATGGAGATTGTGGATTGTGGCTCGCCCCCTCTCCATGAGTTTGCTGCCTGTCAAACCACTGATGCGTATCACCACTGTGGTTAAACACGCCGTCCAGCATCAGGCGCATGCCGTATTTCTGAGTATTTTTACGCAGGCGCAAAAAGGCGTGATCGCCGCCGAACTGCACGTCTACGTGACGATAATCCTGAGTATCGTATTTATGTACGCTCGGCGCGGTGAAGATAGGATTGAGATACAGCGCGGTGACACCCAGCTTTTTCAGGTACGACAGGTTTTCGCTAATCCCATCCAGATCGCCGCCATAAAATGTCGATCCGCCGGCATCTCCACTGAGCGGTTCATCCCAATTGCGCAAAATGATGTCGCGTTTTGCCGCATGGTGATAATAAACCTGATCCTGCTCTGGCGTGCGTTGCTCACTACGCGCAAAACGATCGGGGAAAATTTGATAGAAGATCTGATCCTGTACCCATTGCGGGCCGTCATCCGGAAGATCGATCGCAAACTGCTCAAGTCTTGCAGGCGGAATTGATCTCAAACCTTGCGGTGTTAGCCAGCGCTGTTTATCCAACCACAGCAGCTTGAAGCTGTAGCGTCGGCGCGGCTGCCCTTCGGTTAGATCAATCACACCGCGCCATGCCACCACACCTTCTTCCGGAGCCACTTTTTGGCGCGTCATCTGTATTGAGGTTTCTTCATTATCCTTTTCGTAACGCAGAACTACACGTTGCGGTAAATCATCGCCAGAAACCCACAATGTGATGTACAACTTGTCTTTACGTGTTTGTATGAAAGGGGGCACCGGAAGGTGCCATGCATTCAACATAATCGTATCCCCAGAAAATTTATTGCCGCCACCTTGCCACAGCGTAGCTGGCTATCACTCATCGTTGCTATTTTTATTGGGGGATGAAAGCGGGGGATGAGAAATTGAGCCGTTTGCTTAATAAGTTAGCGCTACCTATAGTGAGAATATTCTCACCGTTCAGGAGACCGTTATGTCTATCGTCCGAAATATTACTCTGCTTCTTTGTGTGGTCTGGTCTGCCAATTCTCTGGCAAATTCGGCTTACGAATCTCTGCAGTTTGGCAAATATAAACAACAAATTATCAGCGACTTAAAGAAGGCTTGCCACCCGCAGAAGAAAACATCTGATGAGGTCTGGGCGAATAAAATCCTCTCTAATGAGGATAATAAAACCTATATCCGTGATGCGAGGATTGCTCTTGAGCGCAATAACGAGAAAAACTACTGGGATGCGATAAGCAAAGTGGAATGCCCGGAGATGTAAGCAGCAAGGTGGATTTCGCTTACGCTAGTCCACCTGACAACGGTGATTAAACTTCGTTGCTGCTTTCGCTTGCGGCGAGTATCTGGCGGCGTTTGAATAGCCAACCGATCAACAGCAAAACTATCCACACACAGCCAACATACAGCGAAATGCGGGTGTCCGGGTGCCAGCCGATAAGCGCGATAATAAACACCAGGAACACTAGCCCGACTGCTGTGGTCGCAACGCCACCCGGAACCTGGAATTTCAGCGCCTTTGTTTGTTCTGGTGAAAGTTTGCGACGGAAAGCGATCTGCGACAGCAAAATCATTATCCATACCCACACGGTGGCAAATGTTGCCAACGACGCAATCACCAGGAAGACGTTTTCCGGAATCAGATAGTTGAGCACTACCGCCAGTAGCAGCGCACAGCACATCACTAATACGGTGACCCACGGAATACCGTTACGTGAGGTTTTGGCGAACACTTTCGGCGCACTACCCTGCTCTGCCATACCATGCAGCATACGGCCTACACCAAATACGTCACTGTTAATGGCAGAAAGCGAGGCTGTGATAACAACAAAGTTCAGAATGCCTGCCGCAGCCGTTATCCCCATATGCTGGAACGTCAACACGAACGGGCTACCTTCCGTCCCTACCTGGTTCCACGGGTAAATCGACATGATGACAAACAGCGTGCCCACATAGAACACCAGAATACGTAAAGGAACAGAGTTGATCGCACGTGGAATCGACTGCTGCGGGTCTTTCGCTTCACCGGCAGTAATGCCAATGATTTCAATACCGCCGTAAGCAAACATCACCATCTGCAACGACATAATCATGCCTATCCAGCCATTGCTGAAGAAGCCGCCATTGCTCCATAAGTTATGAATACCTGTTGGCTTGCCGCCGTTACCAATACCCCATACGATGATGCCAATGCCGGCAGCAATCATGATAATGATGGTGGCAACCTTGAAGAATGAGAACCAGAACTCCAGCTCGCCGAACACCTTCACGCTCATCAGGTTAATGGCACAAATAATCAGCACCACACTCAATACCCAGACCCAATGGGGCACTGCGGGGAACCAGAGCCCCATATAGATACCGAAGGCGGTAACATCTGCAATCGCCACAATCAGGATCTCAAAACAGTAGGTCCAGCCAGTGATATATCCGGCTAATGGGCCAAGGTTGTCTTGCGCATAACGGGAGAATGAACTGGCTGAAGGGTTATGAACCGACATCTCGCCGAGTGCACGCATAATGATATATGCCGCCACCCCGCCAATGATGTAAGCCAGCAATACACTTGGGCCAGCCATTTTAATTGCGTCTGCCGAGCCATAAAACAGCCCGGTGCCAATTGCCGAACCCAACGCCATAAAGCGTATGTGCCGGGTACTCAAGCCGCGCTTGAGTTTATTAGCGTTTTCCATTGATTCCATACCTGCTTAACAATAAAAAAACCACGGAGCTAAGCCCCGTGGTTGAACATAATTTTAATTTTTAGTGGGCGGCGGATGCCACCTGTCGCCCTGCGGCGCGGTCCCAAATGATGGCAATAACCACCATGATGACCGTTGGTGCTAGCCATGCCAACCCTTGATCAGCAAGCGGCAAACGCGCCGTCCACGCTGGTAAAATATCACTGATTGCCGAAGCTTTAATCCCATCAAGGATACCGAACAAGGTACTGATGAGCATCGCCGGAGCGATAACGCGAGTTGAATTATGCCACCACGGACGGGTGAAACTCAGTACCACCAGCGCAATACACGGTGGATAAATTGCCGTCAGCACTGGAATCGAAATCTGAATCAAATGGCTCAGGCCGAGGTTAGAAACCACCATCGAGAACAGGCCAAGGATAAACACCAGCGAGCGGTAAGACAGCGGCAGATACTGGCTGAAGAACTCAGCACACGCACAAGTCAGGCCAATCGCCGTTACCATGCACGCGAGGAAAATCAGCGCGGCAAGGAAGAAGCTACCGGCACCACCGAAGGTATGAGCAACATACGCATGCAGAATTGCGGCACCGTTCGCGTTTTGATCGCTAACCAGCGATGCGCTGTCAGAACCCAGGCGGAACAGTGCTAAGTAAATAAGCGTTAAGCCGATACCTGCAATCAGGCCAGCCCAGATGGTATAGCGCGTCAGTAAGCGAGATTCAGTAACGCCACGTGAACGCGCTGCGTTAACAATGACAATCCCAAAGACCAAAGATGCCAGCGTATCCATGGTCAGATAACCATTGACGAAGCCGTTAGAAAACGCCGCATGTTGGTACGCTTCAGTCGCGGTGCTGATACCACCAGCAGGCCACAGAATCGCACCGACTGACAACGCTAACAGCGCGACAATTTTTACCGGAGCCAGCACATGACCAACGGTATCCAACAATTTGCCCGGATACAAAGAGATGGCCATAACAATGGCAAAATAAACCAGGCTGTAGATAAACAGAGCAAGTTCACTGCTGCCAACCAGCGGCGCAATCCCCACTTCGAAGGAGACAGTCGCTGTACGAGGTGTCGCAAACAGTGGTCCAACGGCCAGATAACAAACGGTGGCCAACAGCACACCGGCACGGCGGCCGATTGGCGAGCTCAGGCTATCAATACCACCACCAACACGAGCGATAGCGACAATAGTCAGAACGGGCAGGCCAACTGCGGTGACCAGGAAGCCAAGGGAGGCAATCCAGACATGCTCACCAGCCTGTAAACCCACCATTGGCGGGAAAATGATATTGCCTGCTCCGACAAACAGCGCAAAGGTCATAAAGCCCAGGGCGAGGATGTCTCGAGATTTCAAATGATGAGTCATAAAATTTATACAGCCTGTGGATGTGTGGTGTTGAAAGTTTTGAAAATATTCAAATTTTTATACGGGTTAACTCGGCATAAAAGCGGCAATTGGTAGTTACGACAGCGGAAAATCCTTTCCGGGATCGGTGGAGAAGAATAGTTGTTTGAATTACCACTCAAATCCAGTCGGTCTACCAATTACAGGGGCGCAATTAAAACGCTTATAGCGTTTGAAGGCAAGAAGGGATCCAAAAACCAGATTGATATCCTTAAATTAGCCAGAAAGCTAGAGGATAAGTTTATCCATCAGAAAATATCATGGTCGTTTGTGCGGTCAAATTATAACCGATCGAGGATTATTGATTTACATCTGAGCAAAAAAAACACAGGCCAGAAGACTGGCCTGTGGAAAGTTTTTTTGACACAGCCAGAGCAAGCTACTCTGGCTGAACCACTTTTTCGTTAACGATAAGACGCTCAGGCAGTACAAAGGAAAAGGTCGTTCCTTTACCCGGCTGGCTTTCAATATGAAGACGCGCATCATGATGGCTCAAGGCATGTTTCACTATCGCAAGCCCCAGCCCGCTGCCACCGGTTTGCCGTGAACGCGCTTTATCCACGCGGTAGAAACGCTCGGTCAGGCGTGGAATGTGTTCGGCTGAAATGCCCGGTCCCGTGTCCGCAACGCTAAAGCACGCCCCACCCGCAGCCCGTTTCCAGCTCACAGTAATATGTGTGCCATCTGGCGTATGGTTTACGGCGTTATAAACGAGGTTTGAAATCGCACTGCGCAATTGTTCTTCATTACCAAACACTTTTAAAGCCGGATCAATATCAAACTGTAACGTCTGTCTTTGCTGGCTGAGAGTTTGCGCTTCGCGCTCCACCACACGCAACATCAGTGGCACATCAATCTTTTCATTGAGCACCATCGCGGGTGCAGCTTCAATTTTTGACAACGTGAGAAGCTGCTTAACCAGCCCTTCCATACGCGAGGTTTGTTCGCGCATCGTGCCCAGCGCTTTCTCGCGCAGCGGGCCTTCAAGGGTTTGATCCTGCATCATCTCCAGATAACCTTGCAGCACCGTTAACGGTGTACGCAGTTCATGGCTGACGTTGGCAAAGAAGTTGCGACGCGCCCCTTCAAGCTGGTGCATCTGAGTCACATCACGCGCCACCAGCAGCCACTGTTCGTCGCTATAAGGCATTACGCGAAATTCCAGATGGCGGCCATTATTGAGTACCAGTGTCAGCGGGCGAGCAAAATCTTTCTGCGACAAATAGCGGGTAAATTCAGGGTAACGCAGCAAGTTAAGGATGTTCTGCCCGTTATCATCCGGCCAGCGCAGTCCCAATAATTGTTGAGCAAGTCCATTACACCAAAAAATCGTCCCTTCTTCGGTGGTCAGTACGACCGCATCGGGCAATGATTCTGCACCGCTACGAAAGCGCTTAATCAAATTGCCTAATTCTTTTCGGCGCTTTTTATTACGCAGTTGCATCTGATGCAGGCCGTACAACAGCGGGTCCCAACTCCCCCGCCCCGGCGGAGGCGTCATGCTGCGATCAACCCACAACCACCACGACAGACGCAGCAGATTCCAGAAATGCCAAACCAGCAGCCCAGTGACTGCCAGTAATAAAAACCAAGGTAAATGGCCAAAAATAAGGCCTAAAATGACGGCCGGTATACAACAGAGCACCAGCTCCAGTACCAGCCTTTTCCATGACAACCGTTCCAGCACGCGTCACTCTCCTGATAAGGAATTAAAAGCGGGTTGAGAACCGATAACCCGTACCGCGTACTGTTTGTACCATTCTGTCATGTCCACTATGTTCGAGCGCTTTGCGTAACCGACGAATATGTACGTCAACCGTTCGGTCTTCGACATAAACATTGGTGCCCCATACATGATTGAGCAATTGTTCACGGCTATACACCCGCTCCGGGTGTGTCATAAAGAAGTGCAGTAGCTTAAATTCTGTTGGCCCCATATCCAATGGGTTTTCCCCGGTCATCACGCGATGCGACGACGGGTCTAGAATCAGCCCCTGCATATCGATCACTTCTTCTACCGCCATCGGAGAGATACGGCGCATCACAGCTTTAATACGCGCCACCAATTCTTTCGGAGAAAACGGCTTAGTAATATAGTCATCGGCCCCGACTTCGAGACCTCGCACACGGTCTTCCTCTTCCCCACGCGCAGTCAGCATCATCACCGGTATATCACGCGTCATAGCTTCACGTTTCAGGTGCTTAATAAACTGAATACCGGAGCCGCCTGGCAGCATCCAGTCCAGCAGAATCAGATCGGGGAAAGGTTCGATAAGTAAGTTCACTGCACTGTCATAATCTTCCGCTTCAACTGGCTGAAAACCGTTTTGCTCAAGCACAAAACTGACCATCTCGCGGATTGGAGCTTCATCTTCTACGACCAGAATGCGTTTCGCCATGATTTGTCTTGTCCAGGGAATAATTATTGTTGTTTCAATGCGGTGCCATTATGCGTCAGATTTATGACAGATTTATGAAAAAAAATGACTGTTCAGCAACCCATCAATTTCATTTATGACACAGAGACATATGCCGTTTTCGCCTTGCCCCTGCATCTTCAAGGGCGACGTGTATATAATCGGGACTTCATTTTTAAGCCACCGGACAGGTCATGCGCATAATTCACACATCAGACTGGCATCTTGGTCAAAATTTTCATACCAAAAGTCGCGGTCCTGAGCACCAGGCTTTTCTTGAATGGCTGCTCAAAGCTGCCGTTGAAAATGATGTGGATGCCATAATCGTTGCGGGTGATATTTTTGATACCGGCTCACCGCCAAGCTATGCGCGAGAACTGTATAACCGCTTTGTGGTGCAACTCCAGGCGACGGGATGCTCGCTCGTGGTGCTGGCAGGAAACCATGATTCAGTGGCGACGCTCAACGAATCCCGCGAGCTTATGGCCTGCCTGAATACATATGTGATTGCCAGTGCCCGCCATGATGCAAGCCAGCAAGCTATCCGGCTCAATACCAAAAGCGGCCAGGCGGGTGCGATTCTCTGTCCAATCCCATTTTTGCGCCCACGCGATATTCAAAGCAGCCAGGCGGGGCTGTCCGGCCATGAAAAACAGCGTTCTTTAATGGAAGCCATTAGCGAACATTATCAGCAGTGTTATCGCGCAGCCTGCGATTTGCGCGCTGACGCGAAGCTGCCGATTATCGCCACCGGGCATTTAACGACCGTCGGCGTGACAAAAAGCGATGCAGTGCGTGACATCTATATTGGCACGCTTGATGCCTTCCCTGCGCAGCATTTCCCGAATGCCGATTACATAGCGCTTGGCCATATTCATCGTGCGCAATTAATTGGCGGCACCGAACATATCCGTTACAGCGGTTCACCTATTCCGCTAAGTTTTGACGAAACCGGCAAGACCAAGAGCGTTTATCTGGTTGAGTTTGCCGAGGGTAAACTTCATGAGGTCACCCCACTGACTATTCCTGTTAGCCAGCAGTTAGCGGTCATTAAAGGCTCGCTGTCTGAAATTGAACAGCAACTAGAACAGTGGCGCGATGCCCCCGTAGAACCCAAAGTGTGGCTGGATATCGAAATCGCCACCGATGAATACCTGCATGATATGCAACGCCATATCCAGCAAATAACCGAAACGCTGCCAGTAGAAGTGGTGTTGCTGCGCCGTAGCCGTGAGCAGCGCGAACGCGTAATCGCCCAGCAGCATAAAGAAACCCTGAGTGAACTCACCGTTGAGGAAGTTTTTGAACGCCGCCTGGTTCAGGAAGAGACCACGGAAGAGCGTGCACAGCGTTTGCGCACACTGTTTGCTCAAACTGTTGCCAGCCTGCATGACACGGAGGAACAGGCATGAAAATCCTTAGCCTGCGGTTAAAAAACCTCAACTCTCTGAAAGGGGAATGGAAAATTGATTTCACCAGCGAACCTTTTGCCAGCAACGGATTGTTTGCTATCACCGGGCCAACCGGTGCGGGGAAAACCACCTTGCTGGATGCGATTTGCCTCGCGCTTTACCACAAGACTCCGCGCCTCAATACCGTCTCGCAGTCGCAAAATGATCTGATGACACGCGATACAGCCGAATGTCTGGCAGAAGTGGAGTTTGAAGTAAAAGGTGTTGCCTACCGTGCTTTCTGGAGCCAGAACCGGGCGCGCAACGCGGTAAACGGCAATCTACAAGCCCCGCGTGTCGAGTTGGCAGAAGTGGAAAGCGGCAAGATTGTCGCCGATAAAGTGAAAGATAAGCTCGATATCACGGCAAAACTGACTGGGCTGGATTACGACCGTTTCACCCGCTCAATGATGTTGTCTCAGGGGCAGTTTGCCGCATTTTTAAATGCCGATGCCAATGACCGTGCCTCGCTGCTCGAAGAACTGACCGGCACTGAAATTTACGGTACCGTTTCTGCGGCAGTGTTCGAAAATCATAAAAATGTGCGCAGCCAACTTGAGAACCTGCAAGCCCAGGCTGCGGGTGTAGCGTTATTGAGCGAAGAGCAGCGCCAGCAGCTTGCTGAGAGTTTGCAGGCACTTACTACTGAAGAAAAAGTACAGCTTGCAGAACAACTTAAACTCCAGCAACACCAGCAGTGGCTCGGCCTGCTTTCACAGCTCACACAGAAGCATATACAGACCCAACAGGCCTTGAATGCTGCAACCCTCGCAATAACAGAGGCGGCACCGCAGTTAGAAAAACTCACCCGAGCGCAACCCGCAGAAAAACTGCGCCCGGACTGGAAACGGTTACAGGAATTACAAACCACTCTACAAGCCACGCGCATTAAAACTGAGGAAGTGAACACTCGCTTACTTCGGACAAAGGCACGCCGCCAGCAGACCCGGCTCGCAGCAGCAAGCCACGCTGCAAAACTGACTGAAGAGGATACTCAGCTTCAGGATTGGCTGAAAACCCACGGACATTTTCGCTTGTGGGGGGCAGAACTGGCAGGCTGGCGCATGGCTTTCAGCCAGCAACAGCGTGATGCCACTCAGCTACAAACTTTGCAACGAGATATCGATGCCAGCCAGAAAAAACTCGCTCTGCTGCCTGTCATTGAATTGTCTCTTAGCGCAGATGAAGTTAGTGCTCATTTACAGACGACGATTGCCGCGCGCCCTCAGCGCCAGAGGCTTGCAACGCTTCAACCGCAGCTCTCCTCATTACTCAAGCGCAAAGCTCTTCAGCAACAAGAGCTCGCCATTCTTGAGAAACAGATTACCGAGGGCGATGCGCAGCTGGTGCTTAAACGCCAGCAATATAAAGAACGCCGCCAGCATGAGAGTGATTTGGAGAAAGTTTGCGAATTGGAAAAACGCATTGTCAGTCTGGAAGCTGAACGCGCCCTTTTGCAACCTGAGCAACCTTGCCCACTGTGCGGCTCCACGCAACACCCGGCGGTCGCTGATTACCAGGCGATACAACCAGGTGAAAACCAGCAGCGCCTGGATAAATTAAAACTGGAAGTAGCAAGCCTTGCAGAAGCGGGCTTTGCGATGAAAGGCCAGCTTGATACACAGCGCAAACAACGTGAAAACCTGATTCATACCATCAAGACCCTGGATGAAGAAGAAAACGAGCTGCGCGCTCACTGGCAACAACTGTGCGCCAGCCTGCAATTGGTGCTGGCACCCGAAGATGATATTCAGCACTGGCTCGAAAGTGAGGAGCAGCGCGAACAACAGCTGCATCAGCTTAGCCAGCGCATTGTGCTGGAAGAACAGCTAACTCAGGCGAACGTCCAGCATCGTAAACTTGCCGATGAAATTGCAACCCAACGCGAAGCGCTGAACACAGCCCTGGAAAATGTTGGCCTGCAACATCCCGCTCACGGTGAAGAAAATAACTGGCTGGCGCAGCGACAGCAGGAATCGCAACTCTGGCAGCAACGCAGTGAACAGATACCGCGTTTGCAGCAACAACTGGCAAGCCTTGAGGGTGTGTTAAATGCCTTTATTGACGATGGCACCGTGCCAGCGTTGCTATCCGAAAGCGAACAAATCGCAGCATTACAAAACTGGCACCAGCTGCACAGCGATTGCATTGCCCTGGAAAGTCAATGGCAAACACTGCAACAGCAACTGCAGCAAGAGGAAACTCGTGTTGCTCAGGCAAACGCGCAACTCCTAAGTGCGCTTGCCGCAAGTCCCTTTACCGACGTGGAATCATTCCAGGCGGCGTTGCTGGATGAAAATGAACGCCAGATGCTTGAGCAGAAAAAACAGCAGCTTGAGCAACAACACCAGCAGCAAACCGTGCTCTGCCAGCAAGCTGAGAAAGCGCTAGCGGAGCATACTGCTGCTCGCCCGCAAGCACTGGCGGAAGATACACAGCTGAGCGAGCTGCAAGAACAGTTAGCCCATTGCAACCAGCAGTTGCGCGAGAACACCACTCAGCAAGGCCAGATTCAGCAGCAATTGCGCCACGATGCTGAAAACCGCCAGCGCCAACAAGGGCTGATGCAGGCCATTGTAGAGTGCCAGCAGCAAGTTGAAGACTGGGGTTATCTCAATGCGCTGATTGGCTCAAAAGAAGGCGACAAATTCCGTAAGTTTGCTCAGGGGCTGACGCTAGACAACCTGGTATGGCTTGCCAATAACCAGCTCAACCGACTACACGGGCGCTATTTGTTGCAACGCAAAGACAGCGAAGCGCTGGAATTACAAGTGGTGGATACCTGGCAGGCTGATGCGGTGCGTGACACGCGTACACTTTCTGGTGGCGAGAGCTTCCTGGTCAGCCTTGCGCTGGCACTGGCGCTCTCCGATCTGGTGAGCCATAAAACGCGTATCGACTCGCTATTCCTGGATGAAGGCTTTGGCACGCTGGACGCCGAAACGCTGGATACCGCGCTAGATGCGCTGGATACGCTTAATGCCAGTGGAAAAACCATTGGCGTCATCAGCCACGTCGAAGCGATGAAAGAGCGCATTCCAGTACAGATTAAGGTGAAGAAGATTAACGGGTTAGGCGTGAGTCGCCTGGCGAAGGAGTTTGCTGTCGGTTGATTTTTGCGGATGACGCTGCGCTTACCCGATCTCCGAGCGCAGCG
Source organism: Buttiauxella gaviniae ATCC 51604 (assembly GCF_001654835.1). GTDB lineage: Bacteria > Pseudomonadota > Gammaproteobacteria > Enterobacterales > Enterobacteriaceae > Buttiauxella > Buttiauxella gaviniae. Next base: position 92,642 of record NZ_LXEP01000029.1, on the reverse strand, counting down.
TCATAGGCCCACTTTTATTTCTCTAATGGCCACAACCATGCAGCACCACGTACACCGCTGGAATCACCGTGCACCGCTTTACGAATCGGGGTTTCGCACTCGCCACCAAATACCCACGGTTTCACTAGCTGCGGCACCGTTTTGTACAAGCGTTCGTTATTGCTCATCCCACCGCCCAATACAATCACATCGGGATCAAGAATATTGACGATGTGCGCCAGTGATTTTGCGAGACGCATTTCATAACGTGCGATCGCCAGTTCAGCGACCGGATCTTGTTGATCGACTAAATGCATGATCTCATTGCCTTTGAGCTTTTTCCCGCTCAGGCGATGGTAATCGGTGCCAAAGCCGGTACCGGAAATAAAGGTTTCGATGCATCCTTGTTTGCCACAGTAGCAAGGCACTTCCTCGCGAAAACGCAGCTCGTCTTCGTCCATCCAGGGCAATGGGTTGTGCCCCCACTCGCCCGCAGTACCATTGCCACCAATCAAACTGCGGCCGTTAATGGCGATACCTGAGCCACAGCCGGTTCCGATGATCACCGCAAAGACAATCGCAGCCCCTGCCGCTGCACCATCTATGGCTTCGGAAACCGCCAGGCAGTTGGCATCGTTTGCCAAACGCACTTCACGGCTTAGCGCATTGCATAAGTCTTTGTCGAAAGGTTGGCCATTGAGCCAGGTTGAGTTGGCATTTTTTACCACTCGGGTATAGGGCGAGATTGAGCCTGGGATACCAACGCCGACCGTTCCCTTCTCACCAGTGGCCTCTTCAGCCAGGCGAACCAATTCAGCAATGGTGCCAATGGTTTGCTGATAATCATTTTTCGGTGTTGGCAGGCGATGACGGAAAAGTTGTTTACCATCATCCGCCAGTGCGATCACTTCTGTTTTTGTTCCACCTAAGTCGATACCAATGCGCACAGCGATGCCCTCATTTAATTAGTGTTATCAACAGAATAGAAGTGTGGCCCTGTAAAGGCAATGAAACACAGCGGCTGATTCGCTATCATGCCCGCTGCGTTTAACTGACAGTCCGGGAAATAATCATGCTGTGGTTCAAAAATTTAATGGTTTACCGTTTAAGCCGTGACATCACGCTTTCAGCGGATGAGATGGAAAAACAGTTGGCCGCGTTTACTTTCACCCCATGCGGTAGCCAGGATATGGCGAAGACCGGCTGGGTGTCGCCAATGGGTTCGCACAGCGATGCATTAACCCATGTAGCCAACGGGCAGATTGTGATTTGCGCCCGTAAAGAAGAAAAAATTCTCCCGGCTCCGGTGATTAAACAAGAACTGGAAGCTAAGATCAGCCGTCTTGAAGCCGAACAAGCTCGTAAGCTGAAAAAGACCGAGAAAGATTCTCTGAAAGATGAAGTGCTGCACTCTTTACTGCCACGTGCTTTCAGCCGTTTCAACCAAACCATGATGTGGATCGATACCGTCAACGGTTTGATCATGGTCGATTGTGCCAGTGCAAAAAAAGCTGAAGATACGCTGGCACTGCTGCGTAAAAGCCTCGGTTCGCTGCCTGTTGTGCCACTGGCGCTGGAAACCCCTATTGAGCTGACTCTGACTGAGTGGGTGCGTTCTGGCGACGTGCCTCCGGGCTTTGCGCTGATGGATGAAGCCGAGCTTAAAGCTATTCTTGAAGGCGGCGGCGTGATTCGCTGCAAGCAGCAGGATTTGGTTTGTGATGAGATTGCCGCCCATATCGAAGCCGACAAAGTGGTAACCAAACTGGCTCTCGACTGGCAAGAACGCATTCAGTTTTTGATTGCTGATGACGGTTCGATTAAGCGCCTGAAGTTTGCCGATACGCTGCGCGATCAAAATGAGGATATTGACCGTGAAGATTTCGGTGCTCGTTTTGATGCAGATTTTATTCTGATGACGGGTGAACTGGCGGCGTTGATTAAGAATCTGGTGGAAGCTCTGGGCGGAGAAGCTCAACGCTAATATTTTTCAGAAGATAATGTTTTACCCTAAATAATTCGAGTTGCAGGCAGGCGACACACCTGCAACTTGAAGTATGACGGGTAAATTATTTATCAGCTAAATAACGGCAAAGATACGACGTAGGTTCAGCGACTTGTAAATGGAATTCGCTGTGTCCTGGGACATGGAACACGGTGCCCGCTGCATAAGTTTTCCACTCGGTTTCACCCGGAAGTAAAACGTGTAATGCACCACTGATGACGGTCATTTCTTCTGGTTGAGCCGTGCCGAAAGTGTATTCACCTTCAACCATAACCCCAACACTCGCGCGGCCAGTGCTGCTGCTTGTAAAACCAATAGACTTCACTTTACCGGAAAAGTACTCATTACTTTGAAGCATGACCAGGCCCTTTTTAAAATAGTTGAAAAAACAATATAGAGGGGAACTTGAGAGCCTGTCACGCAAATTATTACCCGCCGTTAAGCGAGCAATTCTGACGCTAAACGCGCAATCAACACGTTCGATAACAATACCGGGACATCTAAGGATTTTTGCAACAAATCGCGATGTTTTTGATGGAATCCAAGGCAGTCCAGCACCAAAACATCTGCACCACTCTCTACCAGTTTCTTCCCTGCATCGATAAGATCTTGATCAGTTCCATGAACAGGGTTAGCCAGTTCATACAACGGCTCAATGGGTAGTAACTCCCATTTTTTGTTCTGATATTTCATCATTTCGGGAACGGGCAGAATGATACCGACCTGGTGCCCATCGACTATTGAAGCCACAAGCGGGGGGATAATTCGCTCAGGCTCCAGCAAAATACCTTTACGCACCGAGAGATTGGCTAAGCGGTGTGTGCTCATCAATAAAATGACATCGAAACCCTGGTTATCCAGCACCTCAATAACACTTTGCAACGCTCGTTCTACTTTCTGCTTCCCCACGTAAGCCAAAACGTTACCGGTTAACAGCGTCAGAAGTTGTTCTTCATCGGGTGACGGTGAAAATTCCTCCATCACTTCGTCATAAGAAAGATTACCTAACAGACTGAAAGTTTTAATTTGTTCTTCAGAAATATGGTCTGTGAGTAGCGGCAGTATTTCACTGACCGGAACGACACCGATGGTGAGAATTGCCAATGTTTGTTTCATGTTTCGTTCCGCCCTTGTCCCATATCAGTCCTTCGCTACTGCACTGGTATCTTTCCTGTGAATGATACTCTGCTGAAGGTCGCTCAATAATTAACCACAAAGCGTAGCAGCATATTTGCAGAGCATCTGCCGGAATATTCAACGAAACGTCAACGACATCTATACAACATCACGATAATGATTTGTTAACAACAAGATTGAACGAAAGGTGTGATTAATGACCAGGTCATTGAGTTAACTCGAAAAAGAGGGGGGTAATCATGGCGTCCATGCCGAGGTATTACGTTTTTTGCGGATCTTCATAACGCCGCTTCGCATCCAGCGCTTCTTTTTCTGTTTCGTGTTCACTAATCAGCGTATCAGGATGTGGATGGTCGGCACGGAGTTGATACCAGGTTACTGTTTGGTCTGTTGCACCTTTTTCAACTGCAACAACACGCGCTTCCCGAGGATATGGAGGATTGCTCGCCATCGCTCTTCCTTTGGTGATGAATGAGCGTTAAGTATAGCCAGGAATCAGCTGGCGCGAGCCGTACGCAGAGCCGTTAGTATTGCCTCGACAATTTCAGCCGGAGGGCGAGTCGCATCAACGACATGGTGTGCAGCCTGGTTGTATAACGCTTCCCGTGCGGCAAGAACTTCAACGATTTCATCGGTGATCGGCCGCCCTGTCAGGGTTGGGCGTTGGCCTTCTTCCGGGAAGGCTTCTAAACGTGAAGCCAGAATTTGCGCCGGTGCGCGCAGGTAGATAACCACGCCATGCTCGCGCATAAACTGCCGGTTACTTTCAGCAAGAACCATACCGCCACCAGTGGCGATAACCGTCCCTGGAGCCGTGACACTTTGCAGTGCGCCCGACTCGCGGCGGCGAAAACCTTCCCATCCTTCTTGCGCCACAATATCGGCAACACTCATATTGGTGCTTTCTAAAAGGTAGTGGTCGGTATCGACAAAGTTACAGCCCAATGCCTGCGCTAATGCAACACCGACGGTTGTTTTGCCACAACCTCGCGCGCCGACTAAATAAATGGGTTGAGTCATCGGTGGCTAATCCTTAGAAGTCCGCCAAAGGTTGTCATCATACCAGCAAGCTAGTACGTGGAATAGAATTACATCGGTATTAAGCGCTTTTTGAACGTCCAGCGGCAAGCAGCCATTTTTCCAGTTCATTGGCAAACATCTGGCGGTCGCGCTGATTAAGACTATCAGGCCCACCGGTTTGCACTCCACTGGCTCTTAATGTATCCATAAAATCGCGCATCGTCAGGCGCTCACGGATGGTAGCAGGTGTGTAAAGCTCACCGCGAGGATTTAACGCAATCGCCCCCTTTTCCAGCACATCCGCTGCGAGCGGTATATCAGCCGTGACCACTAAGTCACCTTTTTCACAGCGGCGCACAATTTCGTTGTCAGCCACATCAAAACCCGTCGCTACTTGCAGGGTTCGAATATAGCGTGAAGGTGGAGTTTTCAGCCCCTGATTGGCTACCAGAGTTACCACAATTTGCGCACGCTCAGCCGCACGAAACAGAACTTCTTTTATGACTTTTGGACACGCATCGGCATCCACCCAAATTTGCATGACGACTCCTGGTTGTCAGTGGGAATGGGACGATCTTGCCGTGCTTTTCCGTCAATCGCCAACTTTATCTTTGCTTGCTGTTTCGCCTGGACGTAGCGTGAGCGCCTGAAAGCACGGTAAGCTATGCTCATCACACAACTCAAAAGATGGAGTGAGACTTTGGATAAGAAAATTGGATTTATTGGTTGCGGCAACATGGGAAAAGCCATCCTGGGTGGCCTGATAGCCAGTGGACAGGTACTTCCAGGTAATATCTGGGTCTACACACCGTCGCCCGATAAAGTGGAAGCCTTGCGCGACCAGTACGGTATTAATGCGGCGCAAAGTGCACAGGAAGTGGCGCAGATCGCCGATATCGTTTTCGGCGCAGTTAAGCCCAATGTGATGCTAAAAGTTCTGGGTGAAGTTAATTCCAGCCTGAATAAAGATAGCGTGGTGATTTCAATTGCCGCAGGCGTTACGCTGGATTCGTTGGCTAAAGCATTAGGTCATGACCGCAAAATTATCCGCGCTATGCCTAACACGCCAGCATTAGTGAATGCAGGCATGACCTCAATTACGCCAAACGCTCTGGTTACTTCAGAAGATATTGCCGATGCTGTGAATATTTTCCGCAGCTTCGGGCTTGCCGAAGTCGTCTCTGAAAACATGATCCACCCAGTCGTTGGTGTCAGTGGTTCAGCACCGGCTTATGTCTTTATGTTTATCGAAGCAATGGCTGATGCCGCTGTGCTAGGTGGAATGCCGCGCAAGCAAGCGTATCAATTTGCAGCACAGGCAGTGATGGGTTCGGCCAAAATGGTTCTTGAAACAGGCCAGCATCCTGGTGAGTTGAAAGACATGGTGTGTTCACCGGGCGGTACAACGATTGAAGCGGTAAAAGTTCTGGAAGAGCAAGGGTTCAGAGCCGCAGTGATGGAAGCCGTAGTGAAATGTATGGCCAAATCCGAGCACTTAGGTAAATCATAATTTGTCTGCCCTCTCCTGTAATGGGAGAGGGTTTTAAGCCGCAATATCGGCGACCTCAGTGCGGCTACGTCCCAGATTTTTGGCTTTATATAACGCCACATCGGCCGCTTTTAACCATTCGCGATAATTAACCATACTTTTATCAAACTCCGCCACTCCGACGCTTATGCGCACCGAAATACGCGGTGCATGAGGTATGCGAAACTCTTCAAGATATTCCCGTACTCGTGCCATCGCCTGTATTGCGCTTTCTTGAGCCGTGCCGGACATAATTACGCCAAACTCGTCCCCACCAAAGCGCCCGATAACATCGGTAATACGCAGAGTCAGTTGCAGATGCTCGGTAAGCGCCAGAATAGCCTCATCCCCCACATCGTGCCCGTATGAGTCATTAATTGATTTAAAGTAATCAATATCAATGAGTAACAAAGTGGCACTACGCTGGTAACGCTGGCAGTTATCATACTCACCATGTAGCAGGTGCTCCCAATGGCGGCGGTTATATACACCCGTCATGCCATCACGAGTGCTCATGTGCATTAAACGCCGTTTATGTTCGGAGAGTTTGAGAGCAGTTCGGTAACTAACCAGGCCAAAGTAAGTCGGGTAAATCAGCAGGAGTGGCAGGCAAATCCATACTTGTGATGGCATGGTTTGCAGATTGAGCGGTATCTGAGACAAACCCAACGTCAGCAAGCAACTCAGTACAATTACCCCCAAGCCACCGAGGAACAATTTCAATCCGCCACAACCGACGTTGTTCATACACAACATTGCGAGAATTAGCGCTGATGGCAAAGCATTCAACCCCATCACCGCAATCCACACGCCACCCATCAAAGAATCGACCATTAAGTTACGGATTTCAGCTCGGGCGGGATCGGATGCACGATCTGCAGTTTGCCATGCGAAGTGGGGCCAGATAAAACTATAGGCGACCAGTAGCAACCACCACCACCCGGACACCGGTTGCATAACGAGCACCGAGGAAACACAGAAAAAACCGGTCGCTAATCCTATGATTCGAGGGATATAAAGTCGTCGGGCAAATCGTCGCGCCGAGCGATGCCGGTCTTCATCAAGGTACGTTGAGCTATCCATAAATCCCCCAGGAAGCCATCTTCCAGAACTGTATTCATCTTTCATGATAATTAGGAACATTCTGAAATATTTGCCGTAATTATAGAAAGTTTAATCCGGGGGGAAAGTATGATTTTATGAGTGAGTCAGCTAACCGACTCACCCATTTAGGCTATCAGGATTGTTTTTTCAGGCAATTACTCATAAATGTTTTTCGTGTATCGCCGGATAATGTTTTTTTGCCTGCTTCAGCATTACAGTCTTTCATTTTCTGCTGCTGCGGCGTCAGACTTTTATCTGCTGGCGCTGACTGACTATTTTTCAGGCAATTGCTCATATACGTTTTACGGACGTCCCCTTTTAGAGTTTGAGAGGTCGCTTGTTGGTTACACGACGTCATACGTTGCTGCTGCGGCGTCATCGCTTTATCTGCCGCCGCAGCCGACCCCATAACACCCGCCAGTAACACCATTATCAACACAGTTTTCATAGCACCATCCTTTTTATTGTGGTGAATTAATTTTGGTCTGTAGTTGGGAAAATGGCGAACCAGCAGGCCATGTATTGTTCAAGCGGAGCGATAAAGCGCCGCATTGGCACCAGGTTTCAGGGGGGGATTAAAATGTATCAGGTGAGGTAAGATAGCTGGATGCTGATTGACTTTAGTTATTCTAATTAATAATAAGAAAATAAATAATGTGAAACTCCCACAAGAGAAATCAAGAATAGATCAAATCAAATAGTTGGAGGAGTCAATAATCGCGATAAATATTGTTTAAGCAAAGTGGTGTCATCAGCAGTCACTGAATCATCAGGCTGAGTTTCATTTAAAGCATCTTCAATATTTGTGATTATTGCTAGTCGTTCGCTGCCCTCCATTCTTTCGAGCATGGCGAAAATCACTATTTCCAGGGCTTCTATCTGTGCAACAAACTCTTTTGACTCTTCTTCTTTTTCAGCGAGTTTAGCCAGTAACTCAGAAATAAGGTTTTTCATAGTTCTAACCGCCAGGGATTTGAAGCATGACGTTAGCATTATGATTTCAGATTTCCTAGAGGGTGCAGTGACTATTTTTATATGACTTGTTAAATATGTGCCGGAGCCCAAAAAATATCATCAGGCAACTATTCCGACACTTAAATGGATGACAACTACTATAACAATCTCATGACAGCCTATTTTTTAAGCAGGCATTAAATTAGCTTCCGGATAAATGGAATATATTATGACCCAAGCTGTTTTCTCTGGGCATCTTGTTGGTTTTTACGCCGCAACATTACCGCCAACTGCCAGACATTCAACAATACAACCAACGCGGTAGCAAGAAATACCCAACGGTAACCCGCCATCGCGGAAACACCGGCCCCCATAAGCGGACCAACAACGTTCCCAAGATACATAAAGGACTGATTATACCCAAAAATTCTCCCTGTAACTTGGTCACTGGAATACTTAACAAGCAAAGTTTGAACCGCGGGTAACATCGCGCCATCTGCAAAGCCAAGTAAAAAGCGCAATACAGCCAATTGCAGCGGTGATGTTACCCACGACATAGCAAAAAATAATATCACTGCAAAGATTAGCGTCGCCATTAATACTCTGGCGGTGCCGATTCTGTCTCCCAGCTTGCCTAATCTGGGGGCGGAAATAAGAGCTGATATCCCAGGAACTGCAGCAATAAAACCACTAATGAATGCAATATTATTGCTTTCAGGGGAAAGATGCTTGATGAAAAGGGCAAGTATTGGCCCGACGGAACCATTACAAAGTTGAATGACCATCGTGGTGACGAACAGACTTATCATTAATTTAGGATAAGGTAATGACGCAAACACGGCTTTACCCGATAGACGATCGGCCTTGCTAATATTGGGACGAGCGCCTTCTTTTATCAGAAATAACGTCACTAAAAAACTTACCATCAACAATGCAGCTGTGACGTAGAAGACCATCCGCAACCCAAGGGTATCAGCCATATATCCACCCAAAAGTGGACCAACAATAACACCACTGATTTGTGCAGTGGAAAGTGTACTTAATGCCCAGCCACTGCGTTCTCTTGGAACCTGGGAAGCCACCAGCGCCATCGCATTTGGAATATACCCAGAAGTTAACCCCATCACTGCGCGCAAAATAAAGAGTTGCCAAACATTAGTGGCAAATGCCTGTAGCAAAATAGCGACCGCCATACCCAGAGAAGCACGCAGCAGCATTAATTTTCGGCCTTTGCGGTCAGCAAGGCTTCCCCACATCGGAGACACAATGGCGGACACCAGAAACGTCACACTAAAGGTCAGACCCGACCACATAGATAACGCTTCGTGAGAAGTCACACCAAGTTGTTCTACATAAAGCGGTAAAAACGGCAGTATTTGGCTAATGGCAAGCCCGGTAAAAAAACAACCGAACCACACCGAGATAATGTTGACCTTCCAGGATTCCATACCGTGCACGCTTTATTAGTGGGATAAAAAGATCAGCTGAATAATGTGAAGTTTATCATACAAATTAATTTTATCGACAAAGCCCGTAGCCTCGCATTCCCATATGAAAATGATTGGCATGAGCAGCGTTATATTCGGGTCCCAACGTATTGCCAAAAAATGAACAACCGTTTTCGAATACCACATGAAGATATTCACGCCCCTTCCCTTTACCTCTCCAGTCTTTCAGGACACTAATTTGTTGCTGATTGGCAAAGCTAAAACCACTGATATCCAGCGCATCTGCTGTAGCATGCTCACTGCGCCGCGCACCTTCACGATTGTAGATATTTCGACAGGCAAAACTCCCCAGATGGTTAATGCGCGTAAGCTTGCTGCCCATTTCAGCTTGTGCCAGCGGAACGGCGCGTTGATGAATAAACATCGTGCTGCTTAGCGCAAGCGAGCAACTTGCCAGAAAGCTACTGCTAAGCCCTACGCTGCCAAAATCCACCACCCTAACTGCGCCAGTTAGTGGGCAATTACCTTGGGTATCCGCAGAATTGCGGAAATTTATCTGTCCACGCGCCTGCGCCTGCTGCAACAACGCAAGGCAAGCTTGCGGATCGTTTACCATCTGGCGCAATTTGTAGCGTGTAACCTGCGTTGGTGGATCATCAATTGATAGTGGCGTAAAGGGATTGTACTGCGCAGGCAGGCGCTGATAGAGCCAGAACCCCACTGCGGCCATCATGGCTATAACAATCACAATTTTCACTCCGTTCACCATCCTTTCACCTGATTTTGTTTACGGAATAATCATTATAGAAGCCGGTCGGTTTTAAGCGGCAGGAAGCACATGAATCCTCGTTATGAGCGTGGTATGTTGTCCGCCTTTGTACTGTTTAAGGATGGATTTTGGCATGGCAAAACTGCGGGTTGGTATCGTGTTTGGGGGCAAGTCAGCTGAGCACGAAGTATCATTACAGTCGGCGAAAAATATTGTCGACGCCATTGATAAATCAAAGTTTGAAGTCGTGTTATTGGGCATTGATAAACAAGGCCAGTGGCATATCAATGATGCGTCCAACTATCTGTTAAATGCAGAAAACCCGGCATTAATCGCTCTGAATCGCTCAGGGACAAATGTTGCCGTGGTGCCTGGTCAAACAGAAAACCAACTGATTGAATCCTCCTCCGCTGCGTTTTTAGCGCCTGTAGATGTCATTTTCCCGATTGTTCACGGAACGTTGGGCGAAGATGGCTCTTTGCAAGGTATGCTGCGCATGGCTAACCTACCATTCGTTGGCTCCGGTGTGTTGGGCTCAGCCGTAAGCATGGACAAAGATGTCACTAAGCGTCTGTTACGTGACGCCGGTATGAATGTTGCCCCATTTATTACCCTCACCCGTTCAAACCGAAACAAAACCAGCTTTGCCGAAGTCGAAGCAAAACTTGGCCTGCCATTGTTCATTAAACCTGCCAACCAGGGTTCCTCCGTGGGCGTCAGCAAAGTAAATAACGCTGAGCAATATGAAACGGCAGTCACGTTAGCCTTCGAGTTTGACCATAAAGTTGTGGTGGAAACCGGCATTAAAGGCCGTGAGATTGAATGTGCTGTATTGGGTAACGATGAGCCACAAGCGAGTACCTGTGGTGAAGTGGTGGTAAGCAGTGATTTCTACTCTTACGACACCAAGTACATTGATGATAAAGGCGCGCAAGTTGTTGTTCCTGCGTCAATCCCGGAAGATATTAACGACAAAATCCGTGAGATTGCAGTACGTGCTTATCAGGCACTGGAATGCAGCGGAATGGCGCGAGTTGACGTATTCCTGACAGCTGATAATGAAGTGATTATCAATGAGATCAACACACTGCCAGGTTTTACTAATATCAGTATGTATCCAAAACTGTGGCAGGCAAGCGGTTTAGATTATCAGACATTGATTACCCGTTTAATTGAACTGGCTCTTGAGCGCCACCTACAAGATTGCGCTCTGAAGAGTTCGATTACTGCCTAAGCCTTACTCTTTCGCCGTCTCCGTATCCTCGTGTTCCGGACGACGGCGAATAATAAACCCAGCCAGCCAGAAACAAATTACCCAAGTCACAAGCCCAACAGCATAATTTTGCCAGCCTTCGGTTTTAAACCCCAGCAAGCCAATCACACCATTCAAAATAAAGATCAAACCAATCGCTACAGCGTAATAGTGCCAGTCACGGCGCATTTTTAAAGAGAGTGTTTTCGCAGACATGGTGCAATCCGTCAGGGCAAAAAGAGGACTTATTGTGGCACAGGGCGTGACGATAAACCGCACGTTAATACGGGCTAAACAGAATATTGTTACGCAAATTTCACCTAAGTTACAAATATGTGATCTCAAACATATATTCACAAACCAGGAGCATTCCGCCCGTTAAATTACCAACAATCTGATATTGACAACCCATATGACCTGCCAAACTCAACGCAATTGAAGTAGCAGGCCCCAGCCTGAATCGTTTTACTGTTGCATGGGAGGTCGTGATGGCTGATATGAGTTTGTCGAAACAGGTTGTTCCTGTAATAACCACGATTTCAACAACGAAAGCAGAGGGATCTACCCAGAGTAATCTAGCTTATGCTGTGTTCATTTTGTTCTGCTTTTGGGTCGGTACGCAGATACTGGGTTTGATAGTTCACTCTCCTGGAGTGCTTGAACATCTCGCGCAGGGAAATGATGCGTCGCGTCCGCACATTGAAATGGGATTCGCAGTAAGCACTGTATTTGGTCTGGTGCCATTCCTCGCGGGATGTGCGGTAATCGGTTTGATTAGCCTTGTGCTAAAATTCTACCAACGCCACCATTTTTAAAAGTGTCTTATCCAATGCAGAGTCGAAAACTTCGTTCGTAGGGCGGGTAAGCAAAGCATTACCCGCTTAGCCGCCCTACCAGTCTGACTTACAATTTCATACACGCCGCACGCCGCTCATCAACCCGCTTTGCAAACCATGCTGTCGTCAAATTACGAGTAATTTTCGGACTCTCAAGCGTAATACCCGGCAACATTTCACGCGGCAATTTCTTGCCCGTTTTTTTCTCTGCTATCGCATAAACCTGCTGGTATAAGTCCGTTTTCTCAAAATCTATACTGTCACCTTTCTCCAGCGCACGATGAATCTGGCTTTCACTCATATCGAGTTTGCCTGCCAGTTTTCTTACAGCCAGCTCAGTGCTGCCTGCTTTATCGGTGTTGTACAGAATTAAATCTCCATCCAGCGCTAGTTTCACACCGGTAGCCTTACTGACCGCACTCTGGAATGCAGCATTACGACTGGCATACCATCCCGCATTGAAGTCGGCAAAACGATATAGCGGCTGAGTATAATTTGCCGGGTAATTCAGCAAATGATAGGTACCGAACCATAATCCACCACGCAGAGTGAACACTTCCTGGCGCACTGTGCCCTCCATCTTCCACGGGTAACCTGAAGTGTGCTGCTCAGCAAAAGCAATGCTGACTTGCATTGGCCCACCAGTGTGTACCGGGTTCAGATTGCCGAAAAGTGTCTGCCCCATTGGCACCATGTCGATAAAATCATCAAAGATCGCGCTCAGTTGTCCTTCTGTTTTCACATTATCCAGGCGCTCGCTGTAGCTCTTCCCATTTGGCGATTTAATTAATAACGCGGTGTGGACCAGAAAAACCGGGATATGCATTTTCTCAGCGCGACGGTCTATCTCCTTCCAGGCAATTTTGCTCAGATTTGGCACCGCCGGGTCAGCAACCAAATTGGATTCCTGCTGTGCCACTGCCAGTACCGAGCAAATATTCTCTTCGCTAGGTGCAATATTCTGGCTCTTGAACGTGACCGCTAAATCTTTCGCCCAACTGTTGCGGTCTTTCACGCTGGCAGGGATTTTTTGCTTCACTACACTTTCAACATCAACAGGTTTTTTGGTTTCCGAAACAGAGGGCGTGCTTTTAGTGGCACACCCCGCCAGGACAAAAATAGCACCGAGGCTGAGGGCAAAAAGCCCATGCTGTCTGCTTAAAGTGACTATGGTCATAACGTTCCGTTGTAATTGTTTTCTAAGGCAGGATGAAACAATAGCAGTTCTGCAATCTGCCGTTTATCAGAGATTGACTGATAAATACTGAGGGCCATCGGCTCGCTGACATAAAGTGCGATCTTCTTGACACAAACTTGACACTTGACTGCCTGGTCAGTAATTTCATATGTAATTACTGACCAGGCAAATATCATGAAAAACAATCCGGGTATTATCGATAACAAATTTCATCTCGGTTTGCTTATCCACCTTGCGAACCAGTTTAAAGACCAGCTTATCAGCCAATACTTCTCTGGTATGGATATTACCGCCGCACAATTTAAGGTGCTGATTAATATTTATAAAGGTGTCACAAGCCCGGTCGAAATCAGCAAAACTCTGGTGATGGATGCTGGCGCAATGAGCCGCATGGTTGATCGTATGGTCAAACGCGAACTGATCGTTCGCTCCCCAAATCCACAAGATAAGCGCCAGGTGATTCTGGCTCTGACCGACAAAGGCCTGATTATTTGCGACCATTTTCAAAACGAAGCGCTAACCTCAATTATCAGTGACCTCACCGCACGCCTGACGCAGGAAGAATCCCAACAGCTGGTAAAACTCATTACCAAAATGCTGCCGGATGAAATTACTGCGCCACATTGCTAACACCGTATAAAGGCCAAAAGATGGAAACCACCCCAGAAGTGCACGTTCAGCGCTCCAGTAAACGCAAACGTAACTTTATTATTCTTATCCTGATTCTCGTGCTGGCAGCCGCGGGCTGTCTGGCATGGTATTTCTTATATGCTCGTTATTACGAGTCTACCGATGACGCCTATGTAAACGGCAACCAGGTGGCGTTAACGCCACAGATTGGTGGCACAGTGACTCAAGTCACTGCTGACGAAGGAGACTTTGTCGAGAAAGGCCAGCCGCTCGTGTTGCTTGACCCAAGCGATACCAAAATTGCACTTCAGCAAGCAGAAGCAAACCTTGCCAATACCGTGCGCCAGGTTCGCGGTTTGTACAGCACGGCTGATAATTACCGCGCTCAGGTCGCAGCAAAACAGGTTGCTCTGCAAACTGCACAAAACGACTATGCGCGCCGCCAGAAAATTTTCTCAACCGGTGCAATTGCGGCTGAAGATCTCTCGCATTATCGCGATGCAGTATCTAGTGCACAAAGTGATTTGGCTGCCTCACAACAAGCGTTACGCACCAACCTTGCGATGGTTGATGACACGGTGATTGATAGCCACCCTGAAATCAAAACCGCAGTGGCGACACTGCGCCAGCGTTATCTTGATAATGCGCGTACCACTATTGTTGCCCCTGTCAGTGGCTATGTTGCGAAACGCGCGGTGCAGTTAGGAATGAGAGTGACCTCCGGTACAACATTACTTGCCATCGTGCCACTGAATGAGGTTTGGGTTGATGCCAACTTCAAAGAAAGCCAAATGAGCACCATGCGCCTTGGGCAAAAAGTAACGCTTAGCGCCGATCTCTACGGCGATGATGTTGAGTACCACGGAACCATTGAAAGTCTGGGAATCGGCACCGGCAGCGCGTTCTCTTTGTTGCCAGCCCAGAACGCCAGCGGTAACTGGATCAAAATCGTTCAGCGTTTACCTGTGCGCATCACGCTTGACCCGCACGATATGCAGAAGCACCCGTTGCGTGTTGGCTTATCGATGAATGCCCGTGTAGATATTCGCAACAATGAAGATGGCCATCTACTGCCACAACAAACCGTTAGCACGCCTCGCTTTACCACCGATGTTTATAGAGACTCGCTGGAAGCGGCAGATAAACTTGTGGCAAAAATCCTTCATGACAACAGCAATGCGGTAGCTTCAAGCGCCCATTAAGAGAGACGTTATGCAAGATAAAGCCGCATTTACGCCTCCCAACATGTGGCTGGCGGTGCTCGCGCTATCGCTGGCTACCTTTATGCAAGTGCTGGACTCCACCATTGCAAACGTGGCGCTGCCGACCATTGCAGGGAACCTTGGTGTAAGTGCCGATCAGGGCACATGGGTTATCACTTCGTTTGCAGTGTGTAACGCCATTGCCTTGCCCCTGACTGGCTGGTTCACACGGCGTTTCGGCCAACTTAAGCTATTTATTGGCTCAGTGGTGATGTTCACCCTCACCTCGTTCCTGTGCGGCTTTGCCCACAGCATGACCGAACTGATTTTCTTCCGCGCGCTGCAAGGTTTTTTCGCCGGGCCCATGTTCCCGATGTGCCAGACATTACTTCTGGTTATCTTCCCTTCGAGCAAACGCAGCATGGCGCTGGCGCTGCTGTCGATGGTGACGGTCGTTGCGCCAATCGTAGGGCCGATTACCGGTGGCTGGATAACGGATAACTACTCGTGGCCGTGGATCTTCTATATCAACGTACCGATCGGGATATTTGCTTCGATAGTCGTCTGGACGCAACTGCGTAGCCGTGAAGAAACCACGACTCATTCGCCCATCGACTATATCGGTATCGCTCTGCTCGTCCTCGGTGTTGGGCTATTGCAGGTAGTTCTGGACAAGGGAAACGATCTCGACTGGTTCGCCTCGTCGCACATTATTATCATGTCAACGATCTCAGCTATCTCGTTGGTGTCGTTTGTTATTTGGGAATTGGGTGAGCGCCATCCGATTGTTAACCTGCGTCTGTTCAAGGACCGCAACTTTGCCATCGGTACGATTTCGCTGACGCTGGGCTACGCCGCGTTCTTCGCCATCAACATCATTTTGCCCCAGTGGCTGCAAACGCAGATGGGCTATACGGCTATCTGGGCGGGTCTTGCTGCCGCGCCAATGGGGGTGTTGCCGTTAATGATGACACCGATTATCGGGCGCTACGCCAGCAAATTCGACTTGCGTATTCTGGCCTCGCTATCGTTCCTGACCATGGGGGCTTCGTGTCTTATCCGTGCGCAGTTCAATACCGATGTCGATTTCCGCACCATCGCAGAAGTGCAGCTGTTTATGGGGATTGGCGTAGCCTTCTTCTTTATGCCTATTACCACGATTGTGCTGTCGAACCTGAATGGCGCACAAGTGGCAGAAGGTTCCGGTCTGGCTACCTTCTTCCGCGTGCTGGGTGGTTCTTTTGCGTCATCACTCACGACGTGGATTTGGTCACGTCGTGAAGTGTTCCACCACGCCAATCTGACCGAGAGCGTGTCGATTTATAACCCTTCAGCGGTTGATTATCTGGATAAAATGGGTGGCGCGACGCAGCAGCATCTGGCGTTTGTAGATAAGACCATTGAGCAGCAAGCCTACATGATGTCGACCATCGACTACTTCTGGATTTTAGGTTGGGGGTTTATGGCGCTGATTGTAGTTATCTGGTTCGCACGGCCACCGTTTGTACGTTCGGGCGCACCAAGCGCGCCATCTGCGGGGCATTAAATCAATCTGGCGGGAATACCCGCCAGATTTCTCTTTTTAGACCGACTCACCTGCCGCTTCTACCGGAATATCCTGCAACGTGCGCTCAAAGCTGCGTAGACGTTTATAGATAGACATCAGCTCAACTAGCGTGGTCCACGAGCTAATCAAATACTGGAATGAACCACGAACCTGACCAAACACGTTGGTGATTTGCGTCATCAGGCCAAGCGTTATAGTCCCCGCCACAATCGATGGGAAGAGCAGAAACAAGCCGAACACATTATCAACCTGCAAGTAGAGAATACGGGCAATGTTGAAGTACATGTAGTGAAAATAGAGTCGGAAATAGTTTCTGCGCACGCCATCAAACAGCTCTTTTACTGTTGGTGGAGAAGCACGACTTGGGTCATCCTCGCCATAGACCAGCTCTTTACGATACGCCGCTTCAACACGCTGATTTTTGAACTCAAGCCCTGGCAGTTTAATCCCTACCACAGCCAGCAACCCTGTTCCCAGAAGTGACCAGATAATGGCAGCAATCACCAGACCGTAAGGAATATGCCCAACGATCGGTAAATCTGGAACGTGAGCTGACAGAGTGACTAACACTGGCAGGAAGGCAATTAAGGTCATAATCGCGTTAATAAAGCTGACCCCCATATCTTCGAGAGTGGAGGCAAAGCGCATGGTGTCTTCCTGCACACGCTGTGCGGCACCTTCGATATGGCGCAGCATCTGCCAGTTCTCCATGTAGTATTCGTTCATTGCGGTACGCCAGCGGAAGACATAGTGGCTGACGAAAAAGTTATTCATCACGCCAACAATCACCGCAATCAGTGCAATACCGAGAAATACGCCAACTTCATGATAGAACTGCTCAATAGTCACTTTATGGGGAGAGCTGAGCGCAGTCTGGATTAAATCGTAGAATGGGGCATACCACGCATTCACCGCCACCCCTACTTCCACCAGGAACCAGGTCACGAAAATAATCAGCGAGGAGCCGAGAATGGACCAATACTGCCAACGATGCGGGCTATAGATAAACCAGAATAGTGCAAACATACCCACGCAAAGAGCGTAATAGGCATAAAACACCAGATAGCCCATCGACCAGAAACGAGCAGCACTGATTGGCACTTCGCCACTTGCGCCAGTGATATGCTCAAGCCAGTTGCCTCCACCAGCCTGCCAGAAAATAACGGCGATCATTGCCCAGATAAAAGCCGATAGGAAAAAAGCTGTCGGGCGTGGGAAAAACGATTTAAACATTACAACACTCCTGAAAACACACTCTTATTGTTATAACTTTCCCGGAAAAATAAGGCTTACTGAATGTTGTATCAAGAGATGTAAGGGTTAGTGCAGCTCTACCACTGTTCGAGGATTTCTGCGGTAGATTTTACCCGCAGGGTATTTCCTGGAATCGTAAAGTTACGCCATACATCGTTGTAATGCTCGATCAACACTTCAGCAAGAGCCGCCGGACGATTTGCTGTGGTATGGGCATCAAAGGCAACAGTCATGGCATATCCGCGACTGGCACCGTTTTTAATAGTAGCGTCCACGCAATAATCAGTGGCACAACCACACACCACAAATTCGTTTATTTTGTGGCGTTGAAGCAGTTCATCAAGTTCCGTGCGATAAAAAGCGTCACAGGCTGTTTTGGTTACATACAGCGCATCAGTTGGCTGTATTAGCTCAGGTAACAAATCAAACGCCGCGCTCCCCTGCTCAAGACCAGGTTCTGTATGCTGGATAAAAATAACTTTTTCTGCGGCATCGATCAGTTGGTTAATACGAGTCGTGCAGGTTTCACGGTTAAAACGTGGGGCATCAAATACCCCATTTTGCATATCGATAACCATCAGTACACGTTTGGCAGGCATCATTAAGCTCTCAATGAACAAGGAAGTCATGAGCGTAGCATAAGCCTGGTTTTACTTTAAACCGTGTAAAGTTTGGGCTGACCGTCAGGCCGGGTTTTAAAGCGACGATGCAACCAAAGGTACTGTTCTGGCGCACGCATAATTTCATGCTCAATCTTACGGTTCATATACGCCGCTGCGGCTTGTTCATCATCGAGCGGGTAATCATCCATCTCTGGCCCAATAACCAACTGATAACCTGAACCATCAGATTTACGGTACAGAACAATTGTAAGAAGCACGGGCTTCGCCAGACGGGCAATAGTGTAAGTCCCGTTGGTGGTTGCTGCCTGCGGTACAGCGAAGAAGGGTGCAAATGAACTGCCTTTAGGGCCGTAATCCTGGTCAGGTGCAAACCACACCGCTTCACCGGACTTAAGCGCCTTCACCATGCCTTTTAAGTTGCGTCTGTCGATCATGGCTTTATTGGAACGGGAGCGACCGCGAGTTTGCACAAACTCCATCGCTTTATTGTTATGTGGGCGATACATCGCCATCATTGGTCGGCAAAGGCCCATGACGCGGCCACCTAATTCCAGCGACATGAAATGCACGCCAATGGCCAGAACGCCTTTCCCTTTATCACAAGCTGCGGTGATGTGTTCAAGGCCGCTAACATCAAACCATTTCCGAACCCGTGCATCAGACCAAAACCAGGCCATTCCTGTTTCAATCAACCCCATCCCCAACGAGGAGAAATTCTGCTTAACGAGTTCTTCAATTTGCACGTCGCTATAATGCGGGAAGCAAAGTTTGAGATTCTGGCGAGCAATAGAAACCCTGCGTTTAAGAAAACGCATTGATGCCCGACCAATTATGTCACCCATTTTCAGTAATACGGGATATGGCAGTTGCACCCAAAGCCACAAAATAGCCAGACCAAACCAGGTCAGCCAATAGCGGGGGTGAAGGAGATCTTTTCGGAAAAACGGTTTGCTAGACATTTTCTGCTTCTTTATGCGTAATTGGTGTGTATCGCATAAGGAGTTAAATCATTAGCGGTACAGCGAGGTGCCATCACTAAGACGCCATCTGGTAGTAATAGTTGCAGCACAATAATCAATATTCCGCTGATGATACTCATTTTCTGATCAACCTATGTATAGGAGTTGTCAGTTTTTTTGCGTATTTCCTACAATTGCATCAACACCAGGCGTTACACGCACATTTCAGCTCAAAAAACAGACAATAAAAGTCTGGTTTTGGTCTTTCTATGGTAAAACGCAACCAATCACTCAGCCATTTCTGATGAATAAATTTTAATCTTTTCACCTGTCGCAAACCGATATTTGTGCCAATACTTATTGGGATTTCCCTACATACTTCAGGAACCTGGCCCTATGAAAAAACTAACATTAGCCTTACTTTCAAGCACTCTTTTGTTCGCATCCGCAGGAGCATTTGCCGAAAACCCAGCTACCAGTACCTCAGGTATGCAGGCTGAGAAAGAACAACTCAATAACCCGGGGCATATTATTGATGACTGCCGTGCAGCTGGAAACGAATACAAAAAAGGCTGTGAATCAGGCCATGAGATGCGCAAAGAGCATAAAGGCAACGAAAAAATGCTGAAAAAAGGCGGCACAACAGACGACGTTATGCAAAAAGACGTACAAAAAACTAACTAATATCAGGTGCACCACGGCGACAAGCAATGGTGCATTACTGAGCGAAAAACTCGTTGAAATGGCGCGTTACGCTTTTTCTTATCACATTCCTCATTTTCCGCGTTTGCGCAGCGCCATAGAGTAGTATAAATACGATCAATATCGCTTCTCTTCGTTTATGGATTACCTGCGTTGAAAATTCTTCTCCCGCGTCTTGCGGCGCTCGTTATTGCTGCGCTGCCAATTTTGAGCTTTGCACAAACATCTCCCGATCCGGTTTTTGCCTCCGAGATTGCAGACCGTTATGCCAATCATATTTATTACGGCAGCGGAGCTACCGGTATGGCGATGGTAGTGATTGATGGTAATCAGCGCGTTTTCAGAAGCTTTGGTGAAACACGGCCCGGAAATAACGTCCGCCCACAGCTTGACTCTGTTATCCGCATTGCGTCGTTGACCAAGCTGATGACCAGTGAGATGTTGGTAAAAATGTTGGATCAGGGAAAAGTTCAGCTTAATGATCCATTAAGCAAATATGCCCCGCCAGGAGCCAGAGTCCCGACATACAATGGTAACCCCATCACTCTTGTTAATCTGGCTACGCATACAAGTGCCTTACCCCGTGAACAACCCGGCGGTGCGGCTCATCGAACTGTGTTTACCTGGCCGACACGCGATCAGCGCTGGAACTGGCTTGCCACTGCAAGTTTAAAGAGCTCTCCAGGCACCATCGCTGCTTATTCAAACCTTGCTTTTGACTTGCTGGCTGATGCGTTGTCTCGAGCAGCAGGAAAACCTTATCCCGCTCTGTTCGAAGAACAAATCACACGTCCACTGGGGATGAAAGACACCACGTTCACTCCTTCACCTGACCAGTGCAAACGCCTGATGGTCGCTGAAAAAGGGGCGAGCCCGTGTGATAACACACTTGCGGCAATTGGAAGCGGCGGTGTTTACTCCACGCCTGATGACATGATGCGCTGGATGCAGCAATTCCTGAGCTCTGATTTCCATCGCCGTAATACCCAAGCAGACAGAATGCAGACGCTTATATATCAACGTACCCAGCTGACTAAAGTGATCGGTATGGATGTCCCAGGAAAAGCAGATGCTTTAGGGCTTGGCTGGGTATATATGGCACCTAAAAATGGCAGACCAGGCATTGTGCAGAAAACCGGTGGTGGTGGCGGCTTTATCACTTACATGGCAATGGTCCCGGAAAGTAATGTCGGCGTGTTTGTCGTTGTTACTCGCTCGCCATTAACTCGCTTCGTGAATATGAGTAACGGTGTGAATGATTTAGTTTCAGAACTCAGTGGGTTTGCCCCACTGACTAGCCCTGCCTCTTAGGTAGTAAAGCAGGTCGGTTCACCGACCTGCTTTTTTTAATAGCTAGTCGGTAAGCGATTGACTTTTTTAAGCTTGCCTTTATCCATCTCAATATAATTACCTTTGCGTAGAGCAGATAAAATTTCCGCAATAACTGAGCGTGATATTTTAGTTCTTTTTTGTACAAACGTTATGACACCGGTACGCTCACGTAATTCAGGGCTCCATGAGTCCATAATGAGCAAGGTTGCTCGAATTTGAGAATACTTTGTTGCGCCAATGAAACGAGCATCACGGTTCTCAAGACTATGAAGAAGGAAGGTTGTCCAGTGACAAACCGGCTGCCAAAGTTTATTTTTTTCGATAATTTCAAAAGCATGTCTGATAGGAATAGTAAATCCCTGACAATCGGTTTGAGTAATTACCCGGTATTTAAACTGAGAGGGCTTCAATATATTCGCCAGGCCAATACATGTTGGTGCTGACACCAGATCCATTAATAGGTCATCCATTTCTCGATGCAGTACAATCGTCCCTTCACTAAAGAATAAAATAAGTTGCTCGTTATTTTCATTGAACATGCTTAACTCACTGTCTGCTGGCAAATTGAACTTCTTGCCCGCTTCCACCAACCTGCTGCGAATAGCTTCGAGCTGGGTTAATGGTTTCATATACATAATCGATATTCCTTTATCTTAAAGCCATAAGAAAATGCCTGTCTCTATTCGAGACAGGCATTTATTACTGTTAATTTATTCAGATTAGATATGGTTCAAATTATCCTTTGAACCATATCACTCATTATATTATTACCAGGTGTATTTAACGCCAACATTCGCTGACCAATCCTGATCCACATCGCCACCACCAAGGTAGTTAGTGTCAGCATAAGCTGCGAAGTTTTTAGTGAAGCTGAACTGAGTACCTAGCCCTACGCGTACCGCAGAACCTTCCACTCCATTGTCAATATCATCACCATTCACATCAGCGCTATTGCCGTTAGAATCGTCATAGACATACGCCAGTTTGAAGTAAGGCGTCAGAGCTTGATCACCGTAGTCGAAGGTGTATCCCGCATCCATACCCAACTCATAACGCATGCTGTCATATGACTGACTACCCACTTTCATATCATTGCTAAGCTGGTAGTTGTCGCCATCCTGGAACAGACCAGAAATAGAAGCATAAGGAGTCAGGTAACCTTCCTTGCTGAGTTGCATGTCGTAACCCAGTTTCATGCCAAAGCCCCAGGCATCGGAAGAAGCATCACCACTCACCGCAGCGCCATTGCTCATGGTTGCAGTCAGGTCATTGCTGTAATGGCTATAGCTCAGAGTTGAATCCAGGAAGATATTATTCTGGAAGCGAGCTGAAGAGTAAATGCGGGCAGACTGACTATCTTGATCAACTTGACCACTATTGTCACTGATATCGCCTTTTGCAAAGCCTGCTGCAGCACCGACAGTCCATTTAGCAGAGTTGCCGTCGATCTGCTTATCCAGACCAACCATGATGCCATTTACATCTTGATCGTAGGTCAGTGTGCCAGTATCGCCTGAGAAGCCACCGCCAATGTATGTGACCCATGCGCCACCAGTATCACCTTCGGTATGACGGCCATTTGCCAGGCGAGTTGCCAGCGCATCTTGCTCTAAGTTCCAGATATTGGTATTTGCAGAAGGAATACTTAACGCCATATTTGCGTAATCAGTCAAGCGCTCCTGCTTCAGAACAACAGTATTGCCTTTTTGCTCAGCTTCATAGGTGTAGGCACCCAAGTCGGCTTTATTAGCAGCAGAGAAGGTTGCAGTGCTGTTCTTGTCGTTAACATAGACCAGCTCATTACCTTTATAGTCAGCAACAGAACCGGTACCAGTGGCGTTGTCGATACGCACTTTATAGTTACCGGTAGCCGCTGCTACACCGTCGCCTGCATTATCAACTTCGTTTTGACCTGCTTCTGTCTGATTTGTGTCATAAGCATCGCCATTACCATTAATGGTCAGGTGACCATCAGAATTCATAGCGATAACACCGTAACCGTAGTTAGACTTAGAAGTATCGTTGGTGCGATCATTGCTCAAATCAGCATCAAGCACATAACGGTTACTGTGAATGTCGAACGTACCTGCATGGATATTGCCTGCAGTATCAGTTGTGCTGGTTACGTTCAATACATCAGTACGGAACGAACTAACATTAGACTGATCAGTTTTCACATCAAACAGACCATTGTTGGTCACAGTGATTGTGTTTGCATACAAAGCAGCGTCAGCCGCAGTCCAACCTGCAGACACATCACTAGCGAGAGATACTGTACTATTGTCGATAGTCAGAGAATCTGTTGCAACATGACCATCTTCACCAATACTCAGAGATGAACCACCAGTCAAAGCAATAGAGTCAGAAACGAGCGTTGAATCAACCACGTTTACCAAGGAACCACTGTTAATACTTAATGTATCAATCAAAGACGCTTTGGTAGTATCCCATTCTGAACCGCCATTCAGTGTTACGTTGAATAGACCGCTTTGATAAACGTCATTACCAACAACATGACTCTCATCATATGAAGTATCAGTATTATCGATACCGAAAGTTGATGATGGCCACAAGCTGTTAGCTGCAATATCGATTAATGTTGCAGTTGCATCGGTACCTGATGCGTAAGTGTCATAAACACCATCGCCATCAGTATCCACCTGATGTACGGACATTGCTGCGCCGACCCATTTGCTACCATTATTCAGGGTAACATCCATACGGTCGGTACCATCCCAGCCGTTAGTATCAACACTAGCATCTGTATCGCGATAAGAATCAGCACCATTTGGGAAGAAGTTCTCATCAAAGTTACTTGAGAAGAGAACATCACCCATCAGCGTGGAATTGCTGAGGTTAACTGTTGTCTGCATGGCATTGTCAGCGTACGGGCTGGCAATTGCAGAGATCGCAATATCATCAGGAGTAGCAGTGTTGCTATAATCACTTGCATTACCGGTATTACCAAACCAGCCAGATGTACCTTCATCTGTCCATGAACCTGAAGTCACGGTAGAATCGGTTACACTAATGGTGTTATTGAACACTTCACCGCTATTTACGCCAGTGCTAACAGTGTTGTCGTCAATATCTTCCCACTCATAACCCTGAGTCAGCGTAATACCCGCAACGTGTGAGTTATTTTTAATGTTCAGATCAACTTCCTGATCTAGAGAGATGGCTGTACCCATATTGTATACATCTACAACATGTGAATCTGCTGCATCATTATACGTACCGTTATAGGTATAGTGTTCGTAGTTGTCATCAATCGTTGAATTATCAACGGTCAGCGCCAAGCGATCGTAGACATAACCAGTAGTGCGGTCGTCAACACATTCGCTGGTCATACAATCGGAAGTTATCATACCGTGAATGGTACTATTTGCGATTGTTAAACTATTGTTATTGGTGTTAGTGGAAATACCATCATCAAGGTAATACGTGGAAATAACACCATTTACGGTAGATTTATTGATTACTGGGTAAATATCACCATTGTAAACACTGTCAGTACCATAGTTATTCCAGCCCGCATATCCCTTATAGTAAACACCATCAGCGAAAGTAGAATCATTATAGTGAACGAAAGTATTGTATGTCGTACCTGAGATATCATTACTTGCAGCATGAGCCTGAGAAGCAATTGCCAAAGTGCAGGCTAATGCAAGTTGTGATACAACGAGTTTCTTTTTCCAAGAGTGCATTTATCATCCCTCCTCAGGGACTAGATCTTATGTTGGTCCATCAATAGTCAATGCAGTAAGTAGTAAGCGGTAACCACTAATACATGTAACGTCATTAGTGGCGAAGATTATTATGTACCGATAGCAAATCGTTCAATTAATTTCTTTAGTAAGTATGAAAACAGACTTATGCCAAAAAGTATCATTTAGCACTCTAAAGAAAATGTTTCAAATATCAATAACATTCATAAAAAGAAAAACACATACAAATAATAAATAACAAATAAAGGTTCACTCAAGAATGAAATATAATTCAACACGTGAATAATAAAGAGAATATACATGCAATTAAGTAATAATTATATGTATATTCTCTTTTAATAAACCACATTAAAATTCAGAATTATGGTAAATAAAAAGGTAACACATATAAACTTATAGCTTCCATATATATGTATCACCTTTATATCAATTATTCACGAATGGTATCGTCGCCGAATCCGATCCATTTATAGGTGGTTAGTGCTTCAAGACCCATTGGACCACGGGCGTGAAGTTTTTGCGTACTTACAGCCACTTCAGCACCTAAACCAAACTGGGCGCCGTCGGTGAAACGCGTTGAAGCATTCACGTAAACAGCTGAAGAATCGACTTCATTCACAAAGCGATTCGCATGGCTTAACGTACGCGTCAGAATTGCATCTGAATGCTGTGTGCCATGCTGCCGAATGTGATCGATAGCGTCATCGATATCAGCAACAACTTTCACATTCAGATGGAGTGACAACCATTCATCGTCGTAATCTTCTGCTTTCACTAGCAGCACTTCTGCCGGGCCGTTTTGCAAAAGCAGCAACGATTTTTCATCCGCATGTAACGTAACGCCAGATTCTGCCATTTGCTTACTTAAAGCCGGAAGGAAGGTTTCGGCAATTTCCTGATGCACCAGCAAAGTTTCCACTGTGTTACAGGTACTTGGGCGTTGTGTTTTCGCGTTTACGATGATTTTCAACGCGGGAGAAAACTCCGCACTTTCATCGACAAAAATATGACAAACACCGATACCACCCGTTATCACCGGAATGGTGGATTGCTCACGGCAAAGTTTATGTAAACCAGCACCACCGCGCGGAATTAACATGTCTACGTAGCGATCCATACGCAGTAACTCGTTCACTAAGGCACGATCCGGGCTTTCAATTGCCTGAACTGCCGCCGCAGGTAAACCGCACTCCATGAGAGCTTGCTGAATAACTTTTACCGTCGCGGCGTTTGTACGCCATGTTTCTTTACCACCACGTAGAATCGCTGCATTACCTGTTTTTAGACATAATGAGGCTACATCAACCGTTACGTTAGGACGGGCCTCATAAATTACCCCTACGACACCTAATGGAACACGGCGACGTTCGAGACGCAGGCCACTATCCAGCAAGCCCCCATCAATCACCTGACCAACAGGATCGGCCAGATTGCAAACCTGGCGAACATCATCTGCGATGCTTTTCAGACGTGAAGGTGTTAGTTGTAGGCGATCGAGCATTGCTTCGCTCAAACCATTGGCTTTTGCTTCAGCTAAATCCTGCTCATTGGCCGTTAAAATACCTTCAGCCTGTTCTTCCAGATAATCTGCAATTCGTTCCAGCGCACGATTTTTTTCGCGACTGGAGAGCAGGGCCATCTGATAAGAAGCCGCTTTAGCGACTTTGCCCATTTGTTCCAGCATTGCCTGCTCCTTAATTAACAATCATATCATCACGATGAACCGCCACTGGGCCATATTCGTAGCCAAGGATTTCACCGATCTTTTGAGAGTGATGGCCCGCAATACGCCGTAAAGCATCGCTGTTATAGCGGCAAACCCCATGGGCAATATCACGCCCTTCGAGGCTACGAATGCGAATTACTTCTCCACGAGAGAAGTTGCCTGTTACATTTTTGATCCCCTTCGGCAGTAAAGAACTACCTCGTTCAAGAATCGCGGCCAGCGCGCCATCATCAACCGTAATTTCACCGGCTGGTGGTGCACCAAATATCCAGCGCTTACGATTTTCTAATGGGGACTGCTGCGCATGGAAACGTGTTCCGACAGGAGTCCCCGCCATCACATCACCAATAACGCCAGGTTTGCTTCCTGCTGCAATCACAACATCTATGCCAGCGCGGCAGGCAACATCCGCAGCTTGTAATTTAGTGCCCATACCGCCGGTCCCAAGCCCGGAAACACTATCACCGGCGATGGCGCGCAGCGCATCATCAATGCCATGGACTTCTTTAATTAATTCAGCGGCTGGATTATTACGTGGGTCAGCAGTAAATAACCCTTGTTGATCTGTCAGCAGGAGCAGCTTATCGGCCCCCGCAAGAATAGCGGCCAGCGCAGAAAGGTTATCGTTATCGCCGACTTTGATTTCTGCCGTCGCAACAGCATCGTTTTCATTGATTATAGGTACAATATTGTTGTCCAGCAGCGCTCGCAGGGTATCGCGTGCATTCAGGAAACGTTCGCGATCTTCCATATCGGCCCGCGTGAGCAGCATCTGCCCAACATGAATGCCATAGATAGAAAATAGCTGTTCCCAGAGTTGGATCAACCTGCTTTGCCCTACGGCGGCCAGTAATTGTTTCGACGCAATAGTTGCGGGGAGCTCGGGGTAGCCCAAATGCTCACGTCCTGCGGCAATCGCCCCAGACGTCACAATAACGATACGGTGCCCGGAGGCATGAAGTTGTGCACATTGGCGCACCAGCTCAACAATATGAGCCCGATTCAGGCGGCGTGAGCCACCGGTTAATACGCTCGTGCCTAGTTTTACCACCAGCGTCTGGCTGTCACTCATGATTCTCTGCCGTGTTAGCGAAATTGGAAATTTAAAATGCCAAATGACGTTGTAACAGGAGTCGTGGTGAATGCCAACTGCCCCAGCACGGAAAACGGTTAACTTCGCGTAAACGATCGATAATCCTAACGGCAAATTTTGACAATTTCATGACAAATATAAATTATTACGTTTATTTAAACTTTCTCTTACCATGTCATAAAACTTTCATCTCAAGGCGATAAAACTCTCTGCGTTTTTTAACGGGATATTTCCCGATTAAATTTTAGCGCGCATACATCATTGGGATGAGAAAATGAAAAAAAGCACACTGGCATTAATGGTATTGGGTTTTCTGGCGTCATCAACTTCTTCGCAGGCAGCGGAAATTTATAATAAAGATGGCAATAAACTCGACCTTTACGGAAAAGTAAAAGCAGAACACTATTTAAGTGATAATAATGCTGTAGATGGTGATCAATCTTATGTCCGTTTGGGGTTTAAAGGCCAGACTCAAATTAACGACCAACTAACTGGTTTCGGGCAGTGGGAATATCAAGTTGCCGCTAACAAAGCCGAAGGTGATGTTAATACAACCAAAACTCGCCTGGCATTTGCTGGTTTAAAAGCGGGTGATATTGGTTCATTTGATTATGGTCGTAACTACGGCGTGTTGTACAACATCGCTTCCTACACCGATATGATGCCAGAGTTTGGTGATGATTCTTACACCAAAACCGATAACTTTATGACTGGCCGTGCTAATGGTGTTGCGACCTACCGCAATAACACCTTCTTTGGTCTGGTTGATGGCCTGAAACTTTCCCTGCAATATCAAGGGAAAAACGAGAACGATGGCCGTGCAACCAGTAAACAAAACGGTGACGGTTTTGGTACTTCACTATCTTATGACATTGGTGATACTGGCCTGACAGTTGGTGCTGGTTACGCCAACTCCAACCGTACTTTGGCACAGAAAAACCAGGCTTACGGCAAGGGTGACAATGCCGAAGCCTGGACTACCGGCGTTAAATATGACGCGAATAAAGTGTATCTGGCTGCAATGTATGCCGAGACACGTAATATGACGCCAATTTCTGGTACAGCATCAATTAATGGAATAAATAGTAGCATTAACGGCTTTGCGAATAAAAACCAGGCATTCGAGGTTATTGCACAGTATCAATTTGACTTTGGTCTTCGCCCATCACTGGGTTATGTCCAGTCAAAAGCCAAGGATATTGAAGGGGTCGGCGATGCCGATCTGGTGAAATATATCGATGTCGCGGCTACTTATTACTTTAACAAAAACATGTCTACTTATGTTGATTACAAAATTAACCAACTCAGTGATGACAATGCATTAAATTTGAATAGTGATGATGTTGTTGCCATCGGTATTGTTTATCAATTCTAAATAGAAAAAGAAAACCCCCATCCATCATGGGTGGGGGTTTTTTATTTCAGGCCGAAAGCTTTACTGGTTTTTCTGCAAAGTTTTCTGCGGGCACCAAATCCAGACCCAGAGTGCTTAATAACTCGCGCAGACGCTCATGGAAACCACGCAGTGTTTGCTCAAGTCTTTCATCTACTTCTTTGTCTTTTGCTGCTGTTGCAGTCCACTTACCATCTTTGTCGAACAGACCAAAATGGTATGTATAGGTAAATTGCTTTTCCTGCGCTTCCAGTTCCATCCACCAGCCCCAGAATTCACGTTTTTCTGGTGCAGGCTTCACATTAACGCACACAGCCAGGCAATCGAAGAAGAAACGGTTATCTTCACATTGCTCTTCCCGGATATATGGGCCAAGCGAGGCGAATTTTTTAATCAATCTACTTTTCGGGTGTCCACTCGGTAACGTCATTGCGATCTCCTGTTGTGAAGCAACTGTTTTACCAAACCAATGAAATTTAGCAAATCATTAACGTAATCTCTGCTTGATCCATCCGGTAATTTCTTTCAGCGCTTTGTCAAAGTTGCGATACACCGGGTTAAACGGGATCGCTAGCAACTTACCATCCGCAGATGACGAAGTGATTAAACGAGAGTCTTCTTCCGGGCTGAACGGATCGTTTGCCCAATAACCAGATAACATTGGCGTTGGGCAATGGCGCCCTAGCAGTCCCTGAGTTTTTAATGAATAGCGATTCAACTCCACACGCAAGGCGCTATCTGATGCATCATTCATCCCAAGGCGACTCGCTAGTACATCAATATACATCTCCGGTACCTGTGCCTGACGTGATGCATCGCTCAGTAAGCTATGAACAACAGGCCCAAGGCATGCCACAGCTTTCAAACGTGGTGCTTCGATATAGCCTAAGCGCACTGCGACGTTCGCGCCGAAACGGAAACCAAACGCCGCTACACGAGTGTGATCGACCCACGGAATATTCGGCAACGCCTTCAGAACGTGCTGGTGTAAAAGACTGGAATCCTGAGTCAGTTTCCATTTTGAAGAGAAGCCAACCGATGGCATATCGATGGTCAACATCGCCATACCTTCAGGTGCAAAATATTTATCAAACAAGTTGTAATAATCGCTTTGCAAAGCGTCAAGGCCACCGCAAATTAACACAGTCGGGAATGGCCCCTGCCCTTCTTTTGGAAGGTGTAAGAATCCGGTTATTGTTCCGCCACCAGGAATTGGGAATTCAAGTTCGCGCAAGCCTCCAGAAAGACGTGGAGCAGCTTCTTCATACGCGCGATTTGCCAGAACTTGTGCCTGTTCTGCAAGTTGATCACCTTTCAGATGCGGGTAGGCTGCAATGCTATAAAGATTAGCGGCCTGTAACCAATACTTGCCGCTAAGCACCTTGTCTGTTTCCTGGTTAGCTCGCTGTTGCCATTGCATTGCTTGTTTTGACCATTCATAGATCCAGTTCCCACCACGATAGCCAATGACCGTATCAAATAACTCATCATTGGTACGTTCGGCCTGGCAAATGGCAATTCGCGACTGTACTTCGAGGATTTCAAGAGGATCGACACCGCGCCAAACCCAGAGCAGTCGGTTGATCATACGATACCACTGAGGGGCTGTTGCACCGTCCAGAGCAGACTGGATAACGGGGGCCGCTTGATGCTTAGCGCGCCGAACCAGAGTCGATGTTTCGGGGTGCTTAAATCTTGGTTTAAACAGGGTTTCGCTAAGATTGGCCTGTGACATCGTTTCTGCCTCCATACAAACGTCAGGAATGAGGCTATTGTACTCTGTCAGCACCCAAATAACACAAACGCCCGGCTATGCCGGGCGTAAATCAGTGCAAATTCTCAGGCTATTAACGACCAGCTAAAGGTGGCACGAACACCACGCCCATATCCCACGGCTGTTCAATCCAGGTATCTTGCGGGATATCGATAACGTAATCATCAACCAAAGGCTGGCCAGCAGGCTTGGCGAAGATAGTGACGAAATGCGCTTTTGGATACATTTCGCGGATAGCAACAGCGGTACCGCCAGTGTCAACCAGGTCATCGATAACGATGAAGCCTTCACCATCACCTTCAGCACGTTTCAGCACGGTCAGCTCACGCTGGTTGTCGTGGTCATAGCTGGAGATGCATACGGTATCAACATGACGAATCCCCAGTTCACGTGCTAGCAGTGCGCCAGGAACCAGGCCGCCACGGCTAACAGCAATAATGCCTTTCCACTGTTCAGCAGGAAGCAGACGGCTTGCCAACTTACGCGCGTGAATCTGCAACATGTCCCAGGTGACGATGTATTTTTCGCTCATGTGAAATTATCCCAGCCAGTTATTAACGGCTTAAAAATGTTCAAAGGGGTTTTGGTTGCGCGAGATTATAGAGATCTGACGCACTAAAAACCAGTACTGTAGGCCTGTCTCCCTCGTTTTTACGTGCTTTAGGTCGTCACAGCCTTAGTTATAGTGGTATTCTCAGGCCAGCGCACAATGCTTACTTGTGTTGTATTTCATTAAGATCAATCCTGCGCTCTGCGAACCAAAATTGTCAGCAGAGTCGATGTCAAGGAGACTTATCGTGTCTGAATTGTCTCAATTATCTCCGCAGCCGCTGTGGGATATTTTTGCCAAAATCTGTTCTATTCCGCACCCTTCTTATCATGAAGAACAACTCGCGGAACATATTCTGTCCTGGGCAAAAGAAAAAGGCCTGCATGTTGAGCGCGACCAGGTTGGTAATATCCTGATCCGCAAACCTGCAACAGCTGGTATGGAAAACCGTAAAGCGGTCGTCCTGCAAGCTCACCTTGATATGGTGCCGCAGAAAAATAACGACACTGTCCATGATTTCACCAAAGACCCGATTCAGCCGTATATCGATGGAGAGTGGGTTAAAGCGCGCGGCACTACGCTGGGTGCGGATAACGGTATCGGTATGGCGTCTGCATTGGCAGTGCTGGCTGATGATTCCGTGTCTCATGGCCCGTTAGAAGTCCTGCTGACCATGACCGAAGAAGCGGGTATGGATGGCGCTTTTGGCCTGCAAGCTGGCTGGTTACAAGCTGATATCCTGATCAACACCGATTCTGAAGAAGAAGGTGAGATCTATATGGGTTGTGCTGGCGGGATTGATTTTATCGCCACGCTGCCACTGCAACGTGAAGCGATTCCAGCAGGTTACGAAACCTACAAACTGACCATCAAAGGTCTGAAAGGTGGTCACTCTGGCGCTGAGATCCATTTAGGTCTGGGCAATGCAAACAAATTGCTGGCGCGTTTCCTGTTCGCTCACGCAGCAGAACTGGATGCTCGTCTGATTGATCTGAACGGCGGTACGCTGCGTAACGCAATCCCTCGTGAAGGTTCAGCTATCCTTGCTGTACCTGCCGATAAAGCTGCACAACTCAAGCAATTGGCAGCGCAGTTCTTGTCAATTCTGCAAAATGAGCTGGGTGCCGTTGAGAAAAACACCACCGTTCTGGTTGAAGCGACCAGCACAGACAAATCTGCGCTGACAGTAAAAAGCCGCGAAGCTTTCATTAACTTGCTCAACGCAATGCCGAACGGTGTTATCCGCAATTCCGACGCTGTAAAAGGCGTAGTGGAAACCTCACTGAACGTGGGTGTGGTTACAATGACTGACGAAAGCGCTGAGATCATCTGCCTGATTCGTTCGTTGATTGATAGCGGCAAAGATTATGTGGTTGGCATGCTTCACGCACTGGGTCAGCTTGCTGGCGCAAAAAGTGTTGCAAAAGGTAGCTACCCAGGCTGGCAGCCGGATGCAAAATCCCCGGTAATGGCTCTGGTTCGTGAAACTTACGAAAAGCTGTTCAACAAGACGCCAAACATCATGGTTATCCATGCTGGTCTGGAATGTGGTCTGTTCAAGAAGCCTTACCCTGAGATGGATATGGTTTCTATTGGGCCGACCATTACAGGTCCACACTCGCCTGATGAACAAGTTCATATTGCAAGCGTTGGCCAATACTGGATCCTGCTGACTGAGTTGCTAAAAGCAATTCCAGTTAAGTAAGCCAAATACGTGTAGATCAAAACCCTCTCATTGAGAGGGTTTTTTATAATCCCAGAACCAGTTGGCGCTCCAACTGCGGGTCCAGTAACGTGACATGAAGTCCCACCAGTCTTACGCCTCGCCCTCCCCTACGCTCTTCCCATGTTTTCTTCGCCGTTGCGATTAAATCGGCTTTATTTAATTGCGGCCAGACATGTTCCTGAGTGGTTTGCTGGAAATCATTAAACTTGAGTTTGACTCCCTGACGAGCAATCAATAAATCTGGTTTCACCTTTTTCAGACGTCGCTCAAGTTCAGCATAAAGCTGCTCAATAATATCCTCACACTCCTGCCAATCATGAATGTCTTCGGCCAATGTTTTCTCTACTCCAACAGATTTGCGCTGCCGTTCATTGTTTATCTCCCGCTCGTCAATGCCCTGGCTTCGCTCCCACAGTACCCGCCCAAATTTCCCAAAACGTTTGAGTAACGAGGCTAAATCAGTTTTCTGCACATCCGCACAGGTGCGTAACCCCAGACTTTCTAGCTTCCCGGCAGTGACCTTGCCAACACCTGGAATTTTACCGAGCGGTAAAGTTTGCAAAAATGCAGGAATTTGCTCAGGAGTTATCACATATTGCCCGTTCGGTTTGTTCAGATCTGAAGCGATTTTGGCAAGGAACTTTATCGGAGCTATCCCCGCGGAAGCAGTGAGATTCAGCTCGTCAGAAATCGTCTGACGAATTTCCTGCGCCATGAGCGTTGCAGAACCGTGGCAGTTCAGGCTATCGGTAACATCCAGATAAGCCTCATCAAGCGATAGCGGTTCAATAAGATTTGTGTAGCGGCTAAATATCTCACGAATATGATTTGATGCATCTTTGTACGCGTCAAAACGCCCGGGCAGAAGCGTCAGGTGTGGACATAATTTGAGAGCCATCGCAGTCGACATTGCGCTGTGCACACCAAATTTTCGTGCTGGGTAATTTGCGGTACTGATAACTCCACGTCGCTGCGCGCTGCCGCCAATAGCCAGCGGGATATCCCGCAAGTTAGGGTTATCGCGCATCTCCACGGCTGCAAAAAAGCAGTCCATATCGACATGAATGATTTTACGCATACTTTTTCACACCAGTAATTTCACTGGATAAGTATACAGTCAATTTATGAGAGGGGGAAAGTCTGTATCAAAGAAATCCTCCCGACAAAGCGGGAGGATTTAAGAGGCTTATATGATGCGGTTTTGCTGAATTTTTGCCAGTCGTTCGGCTTTCGCCATACGCTTTTTACGCGCATCGCAGGGTTCAG
Source organism: Buttiauxella gaviniae ATCC 51604 (assembly GCF_001654835.1). Taxonomy (GTDB): domain Bacteria; phylum Pseudomonadota; class Gammaproteobacteria; order Enterobacterales; family Enterobacteriaceae; genus Buttiauxella; species Buttiauxella gaviniae. Next base: position 57,887 of record NZ_LXEP01000029.1, on the reverse strand, counting down.
GACAGTTGCAAACCTTCTCCATACCGAGTGCTGCAATGCCGCCACAGCTACCCTGAAGCGCTTTGCGCTTCACGATAACTCCCAGTGACATACCAAATATCACCAGCAAAAATATAACGAAGGTGGCTAAAAATACCGTCAGCATAATAGCTCCCGTCAGCCGCCAAAGTCGTCGAGCATGATGTTGTCATCCTCTACGCCCAGGTCTTTGAGCATTTTAATCACCGCGGCGTTCATCATCGGCGGCCCACACATATAGAATTCACAATCTTCTGGGGCCGGGTGGCTGCGAAGATAGTTTTCCAGCAATACGTTATGGATGAAACCGGTGTAACCCGTCCAGTTATCTTCAGGCTGCGGATCAGAAAGCGCCACATTGAAGTTAAAGTTCGGGTTTTCTTGTGCCAGTTTTTCAAACTCTTCTTCGTAGAACATTTCACGCAACGAACGCGCACCGTACCAGAAGCTGATTTTGCGCGTGCTATGCAGGCGTTTAAGCTGATCAAAAATGTGCGAACGCATTGGCGCCATACCGGCACCACCGCCGATAAACACCATTTCTGCATCCGTATCTTTGGCAAAGAATTCACCAAACGGCCCAGAAATTGTCACTTTATCGCCTGCTTTCAGCGACCAGATATAGGAGGACATAATCCCAGGAGGTGCATCTGGCACATTTGGCGGCGGCATAGCGATACGCACGTTCAGCATGATAATGCCTTTCTCATCCGGGTAGTTCGCCATGGAATAGGCGCGAACACAGGGTTCTTTCACCACAGATTTGAAACGGAACAGGTTAAATTTATCCCAGTCACCACGGTATTCCTGCGGAACATCGAAGTCCTGGTAGTTAACTTCGTGAGGTGGGCTTTCAATCTGGATGTAACCACCCGCACGGAACGGCACCACGTCACCATCAGGAATACGTAACTTGAGTTCTTTGATGAACGTCGCTTTGTTATCGTTGGAGATAACTTCGCATTCCCATTTTTTAACACCGAAGATCTCTTCCGGCAGCTCAATTTTCATGTCCTGCTTAACGGCAACCTGACAGGCAAGACGGCAGCCCTCTTTCGCTTCACGTTTGGTGATATGCGAAAGTTCGGTAGGCAGAATATCCCCCCCACCTTCTTTAACGGTTACACGACATTGCCCGCAAGAACCACCACCACCGCAAGCCGAGGAGATGAATATCCCTTGGTTTGACAGTGTGTTGAGCAGTTTGTCACCCGCCGGAGCATGGAACTGCTTGTCTGCTTCGTTGTTAATCTCGATCAGCACATCGCCGGAGTTAACAAGCTTTGACTTGGCAAACAGAATCATCAGCGCCAGGGCCAAAACAATAAGCGTGAACATCACCACGCCAAGAATAATTTCCATACCTTTCCGCCCTTATAGCTGCACACCGGAGAATGACATGAAACCCAGTGCCATCAATCCAGTGGTGATAAAGGTGATTCCTAAGCCACGCAATCCTGCGGGCACATTGGCATATTTCATCTTCTCGCGAATACCAGCCATCGCGACGATAGCCAGCATCCAGCCCACACCGGAACCCACGCCATAAACGATGGATTCGCCGAAGCTGTAATCACGCTGCACCATAAACGATACGCCACCGAAAATGGCACAGTTAACGGTGATAAGCGGCAGGAAGATACCCAGCGCGTTATAGAGTGCCGGGAAGAAACGATCGAGGATCATTTCAAGGATTTGCACCAGCGCTGCAATCACACCAATGAAGGTAATGAAATTCAGGAAGCTGAGGTCAACACCTTCAACCAATGCACCGTCGCGAAGCACAAGGTTATAAACCAAGTTATTCGCCGGAACAGCAATCCCTAAAACAACGGTAACCGCCACACCCAAACCAAATGCCGTGGAAACCTTCTTGGAAACCGCCAGGAAGGTACACATGCCAAGGAAGAACGCGAGCGCCATGTTTTCAATAAACACGGCCCGCACAAACAGACTAATCATATGTTCCATAGTCAGTTAGTCCTTTTCCTGCTGCGCAGGCTTCAGCGTACGCAGGGCCCAAATCAACAGGCCGATAATGAAGAACGCACTTGGCGCCAGCAGGAACATCCCGTTTGGCTGATACCAGCCGCCGTTCTGAACCGTTTCAAGCACCGTGATACCAAACAGTTTGCCGCTACCTATCAGCTCACGTAGAAAACCAACCAGCAGCAGTATCACGCCATAACCCAGGCCGTTTCCGATACCATCCATGAAGCTTGCCAGCGGTGGCGACTTCATGGCGTAGGCTTCGGCACGCCCCATCACAATGCAGTTGGTGATGATCAGGCCGACGAATACAGATAACTGCTTGGAAATTTCGTAAGCATAAGCACGCAGAATCTGATCTACGACGATAACTAATGAAGCAATGATCGCCATCTGTACGATGATTCGCACACTGTTTGGGATCAGGTTACGGATCATCGAGATGAACATGCTGGAGAACGCTGTCACCACCGTTACCGCAATGGTCATTACGAATGCTGTTTCCAGCTTCGTTGTTACAGCCAGCGCCGAACAGACACCGAGTATTTGCAAGGCAATCGGGTTGTTATCCACAAGAGGACTAACCAGTACCCGTTTGACCTCTTTCATGTCTGAAATATCAGCCATTGTTGAGCGCTCCTTCACGTACTTGTTTCAGGAAGGGACCAAAACCGAGTTCACCCATCCAGAAATCAAAAGTGTGTTGTACACCGTTTGCTGTGAGCGTGGCACCGGATAAACCATCTACCCCGTACTCATCCCCCTGACGCGCACCGCCTTTCACAACACGAATTGCAGGCTTGCCATTATCATCAAGCAGTTTCTTACCAATCCACTGCGCACGCCAGTTCGGGTTTTCAACCTCACCGCCCAGGCCCGGGGTTTCACCCTGGTCGTAGTAAGTGATTCCTTTTACCGTACGGCCATCGGTTTGCAGAGAAACAAAGGCATACATCATCGACCACAGACCTTTGCCATACACAGGCAAGACAACTTCCTGGATTTTGTTTTGCTCATCCCGAACCAGGTAAATCTCAACAATATTGCTGCGATTTTTTATCCCGGCACGATCTTCGTCAGATGTGAGTGCCTTGCTCTGATTAGGGTCACGCAATGCTGCCGCCTGGTCGAATTTAGACGAGTCTTTATTCAGCAACTCACCACTTTTCAAATCCAACAAACGCGGTGTAATGCGTGATTCAAAGACTGCTTTAACATCTTCACCTGTCATTTTTGGTGTGGCTAAGCCAGCAACATCAAGTATGTTACGTTGCTTATCGAGGGCTTTTTGCTCTTGCTGACGAGCTTTAAGCCCAACAGCAGAACCCGCTACCACAACGGAGCAAACCAGGCAAAGCACCAGCACCACCAGCAGTGTTCTGCCAATGCTATCGTTACTTTTTACTTCAGCCACGCGACTTCCTCCGCTTGATATTGGCTTGCACCACCAGGTAATCGAACAACGGTGCAAAGAGGTTGGCGAACAGAATCGCCAGCATCATTCCTTCTGGATAGGCCGGGTTTACAACTCGAATTAATACACACATCACGCCGATGAGTGCCCCATACCACCATTTACCTTTGTTGGTAAACGAGGCCGAAACTGGGTCGGTCGCCATAAACATCATGCCAAAAGCAAAACCACCCAGTACCAGATGCCAATACCACGGCATGGCGAAAAGTGGGTTGGTTGCAGAACCGATGAAATTAAACAGCGTTGCTGTGGCAATCATACCGATCATAACACCCGCCACGATGCGCCATGAGGCGACACGACCAAACAGGATAATCGCCCCACCGATAAGGATCATCAGCGTTGAGACTTCACCAATCGAACCTGGAATGTTGCCAAGGAAGGCATCCATCCATGTCACAGGTTGGCCCGAAACAACATTGACTAATGCTTCACCGCCGCCATGGGACCACTGAGAAAGCGGCGTTGCGCCAGAGAAACCGTCAGCCGCTGTCCACACCAAATCACCAGAAATTTGCGCAGGATAAGCAAAGAACAGGAATGCACGGCCAGCCAGCGCGGGGTTGAGGAAGTTACGGCCTGTTCCACCGAAAATCTCTTTAGCGATAACCACACCGAAACTGATACCGAGCGCGGCTTGCCACAAAGGCATAGTGGGTGGCACCACCAGCGCAAACAGAATTGAAGTAACAAAGAAGCCTTCGTTAATTTCATGTTTGCGGATGATAGAGAACAGAACTTCCCAGAAACCACCTACCAAAAATACGGTGATGTAGATTGGCAGGAAGAAAACTGCCCCAAGCGTCATCATGCTGAGCCAACCAGCATCAGGCGTAAAGTTCACCCCCAGCCACTGCGCGATAACATAATGCCAGTCAGATGAAATCACCTGCTGGAGTTGTTCAGCACCGTACATTTTGTTCAGGGCTGGGATGGTTTGCAGCCCGACGTTGTACATGCCCCAGAACATCGCCGGGAACACCGCGAACCACACCAGGATCATCATGCGTTTCAGGTCGATAGCATCACGAACGTGGGAGGCGCCTGGCGTAACGATACCTGGCGTATAGAACAGTGTCGCCGTCGCTTCAAAGAGCGGGTAGTACTTCTCTAGCTTTCCGCCTTCCGTAAAATGCGGTTCTAGCTTTTCAAATAAATGCTTCAAGCCCATGACTTATCCTTCCTGCTCGATGCGGGTTAATACCTCGCGTAGCACCGGGCCATACTCATATTTCCCCGGGCAAACGTAGGTACAAAGCGCCAAATCTTCTTCATCCAGCTCCAGACACCCCAGCAATTGAGCGCTGTCAGTATCTCCTGCCAGTAAGTCGCGCAATAACATCGTGGCCAGAATATCCAGCGGCATGACACGTTCATAGTTGCCAATTGGCACCATTGCGCGTTCGCCACCATTGGTATCGGTTGAGAAGTTAAATAGTTTGCGCTTCAGGAAGTGGCCAACTGTGGTGCGTGTAATCGAATATTTATCGGCTCCCGGCATTACCCAGCCAAACAGTTCTTTTTCACGCCCTTCTTTCAGAACCGTGACCTGCAGGTGGAAACGACCAAGCCAGGCTCGAGGGCCTACTGCCATGGTTCCACTTAACACAGAACCGGATACGATGCGGTTTTCGCCTTCTTCCAGCTCACCGGCTGTGAGCACTTCCAGAGAGGCTCCCAGGCGAGTGCGAATCAGGCGTGGTTTTTTAACCTGTGGGCCGGCTAACGCAATAACGCGTTCGGTCCACAATTCACCTTCAATAAATAATTTGCCGATGGCAATCACATCCTGGTAGTTAAGATGCCATACCGTTTTTTGCAGGCTAACAGGTTCCAGGAAGTGAATGTGTGTGCCCACTAACCCGGCAGGGTGAGGACCGGCAAATTCATTAAACGTCACTTGTCCGGAAGCATGGCCGCCCAATTTACCGCCACCTGCCTGGCATACATGGACTTTTCCATCAGTCAGCCGTGACAACAGTGTTAAGCCCGCATCAAACATTTCGCGATGTGCGCGAATAATGGGTTGCGGATCGACTGCCAGCGGGTTGGTATCAATGGCGGTCACAAAAATGGCCGCCGGAATGCTCGCAGGTTGCGGTGCTTTACTGAATGGTCGCGTACGAAGTGCAGTCCATAGTCCAGAAGATAGCAGCTGTGCCTGAACAGTTTCACGCGGCAGTTTGCCAAGGTTTTCTGGTGCAAACCGTTCAAAAGCGACCTGTTCATCACCCTGAACCTCAATAACCAGAGATTGCAGTACGCGACGTTCACCACGATTAATCGCCTTTACAGTTCCACTCGCAGGAGCGGTAAAGAGCACGCCAGGGTTCTTTTTATCTTCGAAGAGAGGCTGGCCTTTCAATACCTTGTCACCTTCCTGCACAAGCATAGAAGGGCGCATGCCGACATACTCTTCACCGAGTAGGGCCACGAAAGGTATCGCAGGGCCGTCATGGATTTGCTGTTCCGGCAAACCGGCAATAGGCAAGTCCAGACCTTTTTTGATTTTTATCATAAGGTTATCACGTTTAAAATTGGCTTAAACATACCGACAAAAAACTGTAGCCGACAACGGATGGGTTGAATTAACGTTCAACCGATGCGACACATAAAGCGGTGAAAACAGGAAACGCATCCATTCACTATTGCGAGAGGGAGGTATAAGTCGCCCCGACAAGCGGGACAACTGACTTATGGATAGTTTCCGTTCATATCCGCAGGTCAACATTCGGTGGGGATTTTAGCATCATTAGAGGCTAGAAGGGGCACAAAACAACACACAGATATGCAGCTATGCGAGCTGTTACGCAAAAAGCGAATCCTTCCCCTTTTCAGAAGTATTGTATAAAGTCCAAATTAATAGCGTTACACCCCCTGCGTTGGGCTTGCGAAAATTCAGAACGATGCTAATGTGAGCGCTCCTGATACAGAGTATTCTGATTTTGGGTCTCTTTTTGCCGTCCTGGCATTTGGTATAAGTTTTTCAAGGAATAAAGCAGTATGCGTAAGATCGCACTCATTATTGCGATGCTTCTGATACCGTGCATGTCGTTTGCCAGCTTATTAAGCGGCAACACGTCCAACACGCCTGTCAGTAAAGAATTCAAGCAACAACTCATGGGCTCTCCTGTTTATATTCAAATATTTAAGGAAGAGCGCACGCTAGAGCTATATGTGAAGATGGGCGAGAAGTTCCAATTACTCGACAGCTATAGCATCTGTAATTATTCCGGTGGGCTAGGTCCTAAACAACGTCAGGGTGATTTTAAAAGTCCTGAAGGTTTTTATAACGTGAACCGTAGCCAGCTAAAACCTGATAGCCGCTTCTATAAAGCCATTAATATTGGCTTCCCGAACGAGTTTGATCGCCAGCATGGTTATCAGGGTCAATATCTGATGATCCACGGTGCTTGCGTCTCTATTGGCTGCTATGCCATGACCGACACCAACATTGATGAGATCTTCCAGTTTGTTACCGGGGCTTTAGTCTTTGGTCAACCAAGCGTGCAGGTGAGCATTTATCCGTTCCGCATGACAGATGCCAACATGGAACGCCACAAGTACTCTTATTACATCAACTTCTGGAAACAGCTGAAGCCGGGATATGACTACTTCACGGCGAATCACCAGCCGCCAGGCGTGTCGGTAATTAGCGGTAATTATGTGATAAGCAAACCGGTTGCGCCTACGACACAACCGCAGTTGGCATCAAACTACGCGCTCCCCGAGACAAAATAATTCCGACTCCCCTGGTGCAATCTTGTGCCAGGTTTCGTTACCTGTAAGAGGTTGAGTCGCGATCACAGTGACCACATCATTGAGTGTGGTCTCTTCCTGAAAATCGATTTCCACATCCTGATCCAACAGTTTTGCCACACCAAACGGTGCCCGTCGGGTTATCCAATATAAATTGGTGGAGCAGAACGCCATCACGTAGCGCCCATCAGACAGCAACATATTGAACACGCCCTTCTCACGCAATTGCACCGCAAGCTCTGTAATATAGCGAAACACCGCTTGCATATTGCCTGGCGTGCGTGGATAACGCTGCGTCAGCTTATGTAGCAGCCAGCAAAATGCTTGCTCGCTATCGGTTTCGCCAATCGGGCGGAACGGGCCGGTATCGAGTGAACGATGCCCTTTGAGCTGGCCATTGTGGGCATAGGTCCAGTTGCGGCCCCATAACTCGCGCGTAAAAGGGTGGGTATTTTCAAGCGCCACTTTGCCACGGTTAGCCTGACGAATGTGCGCGACCACTGAACAAGATTTGATAGGGTAATCCTGCACAAGCTTTGCGATAGGTGAGTTAAAACTCGGTTGCGGATCTTTGAACGTACGACATCCCTTACCTTCATAGAAAGTAATGCCCCAGCCGTCTTTATGCGGCCCCGTTCCTCCGCCACGCTGCACCAATCCGGTAAAGCTAAAGCAAATATCCGTAGGTACATTGGCGCTCATCCCGAGCAGTTCGCACATTTTAACCTCCCACCACTAAACTACCCTCACCCAGTCCCCCTCCCTGAGGGAGAGGGAACAGAGCTACTTAAGCTTTAACCATCTCTTTTTCAATCAACTGAATCAGGATATGAATCACTTTGATGTGTATTTCCTGAATGCGGTCAGCGTAGCCAAAGTGTGGAACACGAATTTCGACATCCGCTGTTCCATCCATTTTCCCGCCGTCTTTACCGGTCAGGGTAATGACTTTCATGCCTTTCGCACGTGCAGCTTCAATGGCTTTAATCACGTTACCGGAATTACCCGAAGTGGAGATCCCCAGCAGCACATCGCCTTCACGTCCTACCGCTTCAATGTAGCGAGAGAAGATGTACTCGTAGCCAAAATCGTTGCTCACACAAGAGATGTGGCTGACATCAGAAATCGCGATTGCCGGGTAGCCTGGGCGATTTTCACGGTAGCGACCTGTCAACTCTTCAGCAAAGTGCATGGCATCACAATGTGAGCCACCATTGCCGCATGACAGCACTTTGCCACCTGCTTTAAAGCTATCAGCTAGCAATACTGCAGCGCGCTGAATAGCATGAATGTTAGCGTCATCTTTCAGGAAGTTAGCCAGCGTTTCAGCCGCTTCATTCAATTCATTACGAATAAGATCCTGGTACATGAGGATGTCCTTCAGTATTTTTCGATTGATTAACCCCAGCAGTTTACCGGATAGCGCGAGAAGCGCCATATCCTCCTGCTTTTGCTGTTCCGTGCGGTAACAATGTGAGCTGAGTTGTAATTATTTTGTGAATATATTGCTAAAAAAAACCACATGAACTAAAACCAATACATCCAAGTGGTCAGACCTCCTACAAGCAAGGGAGTTTCCTTTATGTTGATTTTGAGTATTGTCGCAACCGTCGTTCTCCTCGGTGTGCTTTTCTATCACCAGGTCAATTTGTTGCTCAGTAGCGTAATTCTACTGGCGTGGACAGCCGCGCTTGGCTTTGCTGGTATCTGGTCTATCTGGGTACTGGTTCCACTCGCGATAATTCTGGTACCGTTCGTCTTAACCCCAATGCGTAAATCTCTGATTTCCGCTCCGGTTTTCCGTAGCTTCCGCAAAGTTATGCCGCCGATGTCGCGTACTGAGAAAGAAGCTATCGATGCCGGTACAACCTGGTGGGAAGGCGATCTGTTCCGTGGCAAGCCGGATTGGGAAAAGCTGCACAACTATCCGCAGCCTAAACTGACTGAAGAAGAACAAGCCTTTATCGACGGCCCGGTTGAGGAAGCGTGTCGCCTGGCAAATGACTTCCAAATCACACACGAAATGGCAGATTTACCGCCAGAGCTGTGGGCTTATTTAAAAGAACATCGTTTCTTCGCGATGATCATCAAGAAAGAGTACGGCGGTCTTGAGTTTTCGGCTTACGCACAATCTCGCGTACTGCAAAAACTGTCTGGGGTTTCCGGGATACTAGCGATTACAGTCGGCGTGCCTAACTCATTAGGCCCAGGCGAATTGCTGCAACATTACGGTACTGACGAGCAGAAAGATCACTACCTGCCACGCCTGGCTCGTGGGCAAGAGATCCCATGCTTTGCGCTGACCAGCCCGGAAGCTGGCTCAGATGCAGGTGCGATTCCTGATACCGGCGTTGTCTGCATGGGCGAATGGCAAGGTCAGCAAGTTCTCGGTATGCGTCTGACCTGGAACAAGCGCTACATTACGCTCGCACCAATTGCTACCGTTTTAGGCCTGGCATTTAAACTGTCTGACCCGGATCACTTGCTGGGCGAAGAAGAAGATCTCGGTATTACCTGTGCGCTAATCCCAACTCACACGCCGGGTGTGGAAATTGGTAAACGCCACTTCCCACTTAACGTGCCATTCCAGAACGGCCCGACTCGCGGTAAAGATATTTTCGTCCCGATTGATTACATCATCGGTGGCCCGAAAATGGCCGGCCAGGGCTGGCGCATGCTGGTGGAATGTCTGTCTGTTGGCCGTGGCATTACTCTGCCATCCAACTCCACAGGCGGTTTAAAATCTGTGGCGATGGCAACGGGTGCTTATGCCCATATCCGTCGTCAGTTCAGAATCTCTATCGGTAAAATGGAAGGCATTGAAGAACCACTGGCACGTATCGCGGGTAACGCATATGTGATGGATGCTGCCGCATCACTGGTGACCTACGGCATTATGCTTGGAGAGAAGCCTGCTGTTCTGTCAGCTATCGTGAAGTACCACTGCACCCACCGTGGCCAACGCGCGATTCTCGATGCAATGGATATTCTCGGCGGCAAAGGCATCATGTTGGGCAATTCCAACTTTGTGGCACGTGCCTATCAGGGTGCACCTATCGCGATTACCGTGGAAGGCGCAAACATCCTGACGCGTAGCATGATTATATTCGGCCAGGGTGCGATTCGTTGCCATCCGTATGTGCTTGAAGAGATGACTGCCGCGCAAAACAATGATGTTAACGCGTTCGATAAGCTGCTGTTTAAGCATATCGGCCACGTGGGTAGCAACAAAATGCGTAGCCTGTGGCTCGGTCTGACCAACGGCCTGACCAGCGCCACCCCGACCAAAGATTCCACCAAACGTTACTACCAGTATATGAACCGACTGAGCGCCAACCTGGCGTTGCTGTCAGACGTGTCCATGGCGGTATTGGGCGGCAGCCTTAAGCGTCGCGAGCGTATTTCTGCTCGTCTGGGCGATATTCTGAGCCAGTTGTACCTCGCTTCATCGGTGCTGAAACGCTATGACGACGAAGGTCGTAACGAAGCTGACCTGCCACTGGTTCACTGGGGCGTTCAGGATGCGTTGTATCAGGCAGAACAAGCGATTGACGATCTGCTGCGTAACTTCCCGAATGCGTTTGTGGCTGGCATGTTGCGTGTCGTTATCTTCCCGCTGGGTCGTCGTTACGATGCACCATCTGACAAGCTGGATCATAAACTGGCGAAGATCATGCAGATCCCATCGGCTACCCGCTCGCGCATTGGTCGTGGCCAGTATCTGACGCCAAGCGAGTTCAACCCGGCAGGTCTGCTGGAAGAAGCACTGATGGATGTCATGGCTGCTGAGCCAATCCACCTGCGCATCTGCAAAGAAACCGGGCGGAACCTGTCATTTACTCGTCTTGATGAACAAGCGAAACAGTGGCTGGCTGAAGGGAAGATCAACGCAGAAGAAGCGTCGATCCTCACTAAAGCTGAAGCAAGCCGCCTGCGCAGTATTAACGTCGATGAGTTTGAGCCAGAGGAGCTGGCGACCATGCCGGTTAAGGTGCCGGAAAAGCATCGTAAAATTGAAGCGGCATAAGCCCTCCACCTCTCTATACTAAACCCGCTTCGGCGGGTTTTTTATTCTTAACTCATGCTAAAGTGAATGAAACACTGCTTATCATGAGGCTTCCGATTGTGTCTGGTTTGAAAATTACCGTTCTGCAACAACCGCTGGTCTGGATGGACGGCGGGGCAAACTTGCGCCATTTCGATGTGCAGTTAGATACTATTCATGGTCGCGATCTGATTGTCTTGCCGGAAATGTTCACTACCGGTTTCGCGATGGAAGCCGCTATTCAATCGCTTGCTGAAGAGGAAGTGATTGACTGGATGCAGTTCAAAGCCCAGCAAACTCAGGCCATGATAGCCGGCAGTGCCGCGCTGCAAACCGATCGTGGGCCGGTGAACCGTTTCTTATTGGTACAGCCTGACGGCAAAGTCCATTTCTACGATAAACGCCATCTATTCCGCATGGCTGATGAGCACCACCATTACCAGGCGGGTAACGAGCGGGTCATCGTCGAGTGGCGTGGATGGCGCATTCTGCCGCAGGTTTGTTACGACTTGCGCTTCCCGGTGTTTTCTCGCAATCGCAATGATTATGACCTGGCGTTATACGTTGCTAACTGGCCTGCCCCGCGCTCCCTGCACTGGCAAAGTTTGCTTGTGGCCCGCGCCATTGAAAACCAGGCCTATGTCGCGGGTTGCAACCGCGTGGGCACCGACGGAAACGGCCATCATTACCGTGGTGACAGCAAGATCATTAACCCGCAGGGTGAAATTCTGGCGAATGGCGAAGCCCATCAAGCGATGCGCCTCGATGCCGATTTATCGTTGATTGCACTGCAAGAATACCGCGAGAAGTTCCCCGCATGGCAGGATGCCGATCCGTTTAGTCTTTAACTCCCTCGGTACGTCGACCACGACCACGGGGAAATCAAAAACGGCAGGTGATAATGCCCGCCGTTTTGCGGTATCACGAAGTCAATTTGCGCGGTAGGGTAAAGAGTTTCCCGCTGTGTCACGGCAAAGTACAAACCAATTTCCGCCGTCAGCCGATACTGCCCGCAAGCCAAATCCTCGCAGAACGCTTTTAGACGCCCATCCGCATCTGTAGCGCCCTGGGCTAACGCCTCCCAGCGGCCATCAATCAGCTGCTCAAGTCGAATCACCACATCAGCCGCCGGTTTCCCTAACGCGGTATCCAGAACATGAGTACTTAACTGGCTCATTGGGCAAAGACTCCTTCGAGACGTAGTAACGTGATTTGGCGTAATTGCTCCAGCGCTTCAACTTCTTCCTGCGCGGGGGAATTGTTCAGGCGGCGTTGGAGTTCAGCGAGAATATCTTCACCGCTGCGCCCTTTCGCACGAATAAGAAACACGCGTCCAAACCGCTCTTCATATTGAGCATTCCCCTGCGCCAGCGCGAGCGTTAACGCGCTGTTTTGGGTGTCTACAGCCGATTGCTCACCTTTAGATAAAGCCGCTTCTTTGCCGCTGCCCTGTGCTTTTTCACCAATCCGTGGATGTGCACAAAGTGCCTGTTCCAGTTCAGCACTTCCCCATTCATGAGTGAGCTGTGAAGCATAATGCTGCAATACATCGACGGTCGAATACGGACGAGCGGCAACGACATTTTCAGCCCATGCGGGTATCGCAACACAAGGGGCAACAAGGCTCAGAGCGTCCTGCACAGGCGCATCGTTAAATTCAGCTAAAACACTTTTCGACGCCAGCGCAACGACAGCCTGCGCATAGGCCTGCACGGCCTGCATAACATCGGCCTCAAGAACCAACTCCGCCGGATGGTGGCTAATGCCACGGTCGCAACGCACAAACAGCATGCCTACCGGCCACTGTTCGGCAATGGCAATTGCATCATGCCCCGCGCCACTTGGCAGTGACAAACTCAACCCCTGCACCGCAGTAATGGCGGATGTTAACTGGTGCTGCAAACGGGCGTCACAAGGTGTGGCAGGAATCGAATAATAGGTTTCAGCACTGAAGGTCATGCCACGCTCGGCTGAAATCTCATGCGCCTTGCTTAATAAGTTTTCCAGCAATGCTTCAAGACTTGAATCCACGGGGCTGCGAATATCCAGCGTGAGCTGAATTTCACCAGGAATGACATTCGCGGCACCCGGTAAACAGTGCAAGGTTCCCACGGTCGCCACGATATCCGGGGAATAAGCGCGGGTTGCGCCTTCGACATACACCATCCAGGCGGCAGCGGCGGCGAGTGCATCCTTACGAATGTTCATTGGCACCGTCCCCGCATGCCCCGCCTCACCCACAAAGCGGCATTTCAAACGGCGCGCGCCGTTGATGGCCGTCACCACACCCAGAGCAAGATCCTGCTGCTCCAGCACCGGGCCTTGTTCAATGTGCAGCTCAAGATAAGCACTGAAATCTTCCGGGTTGCGCCGGGCCGCATGAATACGCGCAGGGTCAAAGCCCGCATTCGCCAGGGCCTGAGCAACGCTAATTCCCGCAGCATCAACACATGCCAGCCAGTTGCCAGGCCAGCTTCCGGTTAGCCCCCGACTGCCTAATAATGTGATACCAAAGCGAGTGCCTTCTTCGTCGCCAAAACCGACGATTTCAATCGCTTGCTCTAATTGAAGCTGGTGTTCATGGAGAAAGGCGACAACTTCCAGTGCGGTTAATACGCCTAACATGCCATCGTAACGCCCGGCATTGCGCACCGTATCCAGATGTGACCCCAGCAAAATGGCCGGAGCGCCTTCCCTTTTCCCTTCATAGCGCCCGCAGATATTGCCCACCGCATCCTGCCAGGTGGTCATGCCAATTTGTTCCATCCAGCACGCCACCAGATGGTTAGCACGCAGATGCTCATGCGAAAGATAGACCCGGGTAAGTTGGCCTGGCGTTTCGCTAATTTGCGCCAGTTCATCCGCTCGCTGCATCACGCGCTTAGCGGCAATGCTGGCCTCGGCGGCATTCATCACAAGTTTTACCATCAGCTTTTTCCTTGTGAATAAACATCCCATGCTGCCTGCATTGCTGCACCTTGCGTCGTTTTGAAGCCCAGGCGGTTCAATACAGCTTCAAGTGCTGTCAGCGTTTGCAGCACGCAATCTTTACGCGCGTTGTAGCCCATGGTGCCGATGCGCCAGATTTTGCCTTGTAGCGGGCCAAATGAGGTGCCGATTTCGATATGGAAATCTTCCAGCAGCATTTTGCGCACTTCTTCACCGTGGACAACGGACGGGATCACCACGCCGAGTACATTATTCATTTTGTGTTGCAGGTTGCCGAACGTTTCCAGCCCCATGCCCTGAATCCCCGCCACCAGCGCACGGCCATGCAATTCATGGCGAGCGATCCCTACATCCAACCCTTCTTCCAGCATAATGCGTGCGCACTCACGGGCGGCAAACAACATGCTGGTGGCTTCAGTATGGTGGTTAAGGCGCTCTGGCCCCCAATAATCCATCACCATGCCGAGATCGAAATAATTCGAGTAGATCATTTCGTCGTCGCCATCCTGGTGCGCGGAAGTTCGGATCCCCTCCTCCACACATTTACGGCGGCGAATGACTTCTTCCATTTGCGCGCTGAGGGTTATCGGTGAGCTGCCAGACGGGCCGCCGAGGCATTTTTGCAGGCCTGCGGAAACAGCATCCAGCCCCCACGCATCCGTTTGCAACGCGTTGCCACCAAACGAGGCGGTCGCATCGGTATAAAACAGCACGCCATGGCGGCGACAAATGTCACCTAACTCAGCCAGTGGTTGCAGCATCGTGGTTGAAGTGTCGCCCTGAACGGTTAACAGCAAACGCGGTTTCACCGTTTTAATGGCATCTTCGATTTGGTCGGGCGTGAAAACCTCGCCCCACGGAACTTCAATGGTATGAACTTCAGCACGGCAACGACGTGCTATTTCACATAATAGGTGGCCGAAACGCCCAAACACCGGTACCAGAACTTTGTCACCCGGGCGAATGGCAGATAACAAAATAGCCTCAATGCCAGAACGGGAAGTCCCGTCGACCAGCATCGTCCAGCGGTTTTGCGTACGGAAAAGCTCACGATACAGCACCATCACTTCATTCATATAGCCAGTCATTACCGGGTCATACTGCCCAATCAACTGGCTCGCCATTGCCCGCAATACCCGTGGATCCGCGTTAATTGGCCCAGGCCCCATCAATAAACGGTGTGGCGGATTAATTTGCGTGAAGTGCTGAATATCGAACATGGAATTTCCTTTTATTCATTCATGAAACAAAAGATTCTTTAATAAACATGCTGCAACTAATGTGCCACTCATTTACCCCAATGGCAAAGCAAGGGATATGAATAATCTTCGGCTTCATTCTTCATTGGCAATCAGATAATACTGGCGCGGCCACAGCCCGGCAATGAACCACAATGGTTCCCACGACCTGTGCAGCCGCACCATTTCAGTGCGCTAGCGCTGTTCCAGCTCATCAAATTCGGCGTACAACTCCGCAATATGATGGATACGCTGGCGACCGGTGCTTAATGCTTCGTGCAGTACCGCGTTAGATAACAGATTGACCAGGCTCATTGCACTGCTGTAGCTGTCGAAGGCAGAAACACTGTCGAGTGGCGCGGCAAAATGCCAGCGGCAATACGGTGTCAGGCCAGAACCTTGCGCTTCACTCATCACCAGCAGCGGCACCTGGCGCTTATGCAGATTTGCCAGCAAAGGTTTGATGATGCGCGGCCGCCTGCGAAAAGCGATGGCAATAACACAATCGTGCTCGCTAATGTCCACCACCTCTTCAGCCAGCGTCTGGCCGGGCTGCGGCAGTAACCAGACATCGCTACGAATCTGTAACAGCTGTTGGCGCAAGTGCATCGCAACGGGCCATGAGTTTCTTAACCCGATGATAAAGACCCGTTTTGATGTATTAAGCGCCGTGACAACCTCGGCAAATTGTTGCGTATCCAGCAGGTTCACCCACTGTGTCAGGTTAGCCATTTCCTGCTTGTAATGCCGCGCCAGTAGCGTGTTACCTTGTACCGCATCACGGTTTTCCGTCAGCGGCATTCCGCTCTGGCGTAGCGTGCGCAGTTCTGCACGCATATCTTTATAACGATCATAGCCAAGGCGCTTAAACAGGCGGCTTACCGTGGCTTTTGATACACCCGAAAGGCGGGCAAGTTCTGCACTGTTGTAGCTAATCAGGTCATCAAAATGATCGACAATAAACGCAGCAACACGCTGTTCCTGAGGAGAAAGCTGCTCGTATGTCGCTCTTAGGCGTTCATCTAATTGTTTCATCATGACCTCTGTAACTTTTGTTTCACTCGAGCCTGGCACAGTGAAACTAACCGAGTCAACCTGGAACATCTCTTGCTTAGCTCTCTACCCAGGCTTCCATTCTGAGAGATAAAACGATGATGCAAAGCAATATGGCACCTTCCGGCATGGCGGTCACACCGCACCATTTAGCCAGTGAAACCGCATTATCCGTGTTGCGCCATGGTGGTGATGCCATCGAGGCGATGGTGGCAGCGGCGGCAACGATCGCCGTGGTTTATCCCCACATGAATGGCATTGGCGGTGATGGTTTCTGGTTGATTGTACCGCCAGAAGGCGAACCGATTGCGATTGATGCCAGTGGTGCTGCGGGCTCGCTCGCCTGTCTGGAGTTCTACGCAGGTGAAAGCGCTATCCCGCATCGTGGACCTAAATCCGCGTTAACGGTGCCTGGAACCCTCAGCGGTTGGGATGAGGCGTTAAAAATCGCAGCACAGCTTGGCGGCGGGCAACTGCCGCTCTCACGTTTACTGGCCGATGCGATTCGCTACGCGGCAGACGGTATTCCGGTCACGCAATCTCAGGCGCTGGCGACGCACAGTAAATATGATGAACTGGTCAATATTGCCGGGTTTGCCGAGACCTTTTTAGAACGCGGTGAAATTCCCCGAGCGGGTAGCCGCTTCACCCAGCCACGTCTTGCACAAACGCTGACGCGCCTGACCGCGGAAGGGCTTGATAGTTTTTATCGTGGGCCGTTAGCCGCGCTAATCGCCGAAGAGTTAGCGGATTTAGGCATGCCGATAAATTTGCAGGATCTCGCGGCACAGCGTGCTAAACGCCGTATTCCTCTGCATCTTAGCCACCAGCAGGGTGATATTTATAATATGACCCCGCCGACGCAGGGCCTGGTTTCGCTGGCGATTCTGGGGATAACCGACCATTTAGATATGGCGCAGGCCAACGAAACTCAAACCGTTCATCGCATCGTTGAGGCCACCAAAAAAGCATTCGTGCTGCGCGATAAATACATCACCGACCCACGCCATATCACCACATCAATTCAAAGCTTGCTGGAGCATGCACCGCTCACCGCTCTTGCCGCAGAAATTGATGACACCAAAGCGGCCAACTGGGGAACAGGCAAAGGCCCTGGCGACACCGTCTGGATGGGGGTAATTGATAGCACCGGGCTGGCGGTGTCGTTTATTCAAAGTATTTATCACGAGTTTGGCAGCGGCGTGGTGCTGCCTAAAAGCGGTGTACTGTGGCAAAACCGTGGGGCTGCGTTCAGCCTCAAGCCAGATAGCCTGTTAAGCCTGGCACCCGGTAAACAACCGTTCCATACACTGAACCCGGCAGCTGCACGGCTTGCCGATGGCAGAACCATGGTTTACGGCTCAATGGGTGGCGACGGGCAACCGCAAACGCAGGCGGCGATTTTTACGCGCCATGTGATTCAGGGCATGCCGTTACAAGAAGCGGTGTCCGCACCACGCTGGTTGCTGGGCAGAACATGGGGGCATGCCTCTGACAGCCTGAAATTAGAAGGCCGATTCAGCCCAGAAACTTTCGCCGCACTGCGTGAGCTGGGACATGAAGTCGAAGCGCTGCCAGATTTCAGCGAGGCAGTGGGTCACGCAGGTGCCATTGTGCGCCACACCAACGGCATGCTTGAAGGCGCATACGACCCACGCAGCAATGGCAGCGCCGCAGGATTCTAAGGAGAAAGATATGACATCACAAACCATCAACTGGCCCGCATACATTCAGATAATGGAGCAATTGCTTAACGTCCCGCTGGATGAAACTCGCCGTAAAGAACTGGAAGTGCAACTGACGCGCATGGCCGGGCTGGCTGAACCGCTGATGGATTTCCCGTTACCACAACGCCTGGAAGTCGCCGGGGTTTACAAACTATGAATCCACTTGCTATTCGCGACATTCAGCAAGGGTTAGCTGGTGGCGAATTTTCAGCTCAGGAACTGGCGCACCTGACGCTGGCCAAAATAGCGCAATCTAATCCTGAAATTAATGCGTTTACCGAAGTCACCTCAGCGCGTTTGTTGCAAGAAGCCGCAGCCATTGACCAAAAACGCTCACGTGGGGAAACGCTTCCGCCGTTGGCAGGCGTGCCCTATGCCGTAAAAAATCTCTTTGATATTAAAGATGTAACAACGCTTGCAGGTGCCGAGCTTTTTAGTACTCAGCCCGTGGCACACGATGACGCCTTCGCCATCAAACAACTTAGTGCCACCGGCGCGATGCTTTCAGGTGCACTGAATATGGATGCCTACGCATACGGGTTTACCACCGAAAACAGTCACTACGGGGCAACCCGAAACCCCCATGACCTGACGCGAATTGCAGGCGGTTCATCCGGCGGTTCAGCCGCAGCCGTCGCCGCTGGAATGGTCAACTTTAGCCTCGGCACTGATACCAATGGTTCGATTCGGGTTCCGGCTTCGCTATGTGGAGTCTTTGGCCTGAAACCTACTTTTGGCCGCCTTTCGCGTAGCGGCAGCCAGCCTTTTGTTGCCAGTCTCGATCATATCGGCCCTCTTGCACGCAGCGTGGATGATCTGGCGCGGGTTTATGATGCGCTCCAGGGAGTTGATCCTGCCGATCATTTCCAGGCAGCCCGCAACATTGAACCGGTCGCCGATAAGCTCAAGCAGACGGTGAGTTTACGCTGTGCGGTGTTGGGGGGATTTTTTGATAGCTGGTGTGATGATGACGCGAAAACGGCGGTCGCAACCGTCGCCCATCGGCTTGAAGCACTGGAATGTATTACCTTGCCAGAAGCGGAACTCGCCCGTTCGGCAGCATTTTTGCTTTCTGCTGCGGAAGGGGGAAACCATTATTTACCTGCTTTGCGCAAACATGCTGAACGCTTCGAACTCAATTCCCGCGAGCGCCTTTTAGCAGGCGCAATGACGCCATCAGCCTGGTACACTCAGGCGCAGCGCTTCCGGACATGGTTCCGCGATAATACCCTGCCGCTCTTCGAAAAGTATGATCTGCTTATCGCCCCGGCAACACCGCGTTGTGCCACACTGATTGGTCAGCAAACCATGCGTATCAACGGCGCTGATCTTCCTGTCAAAGCCAGTATGGGCATGCTGACGCAGCCTATTTCTTTCCTCGGTTTACCGGTAGTTACGGTGCCGTTAATGACTGGAAGCGGGCATCCCATTGGCGTGCAGCTGATTGCGCCGCCATGGCGGGAAGATATCTGCTTGCAAGCCGCCCATCTACTTGAAATACAGGGTATGCTGGTAGGGAAAACTCACCAGGTAAGGTAAATACTATGATGCGTGACAATATCGATCGCCCGGCAATCGTCAATGAGGTGAGTGCCGCATTTTACCGCTACGAACAGGCGTTGATCAGCAACGATGTTGCGGTCTTAGATGAATTGTTTTGGGCCGATCCCCGCACCGTTCGCTTTGGTGCGAGTGAAAACCTCTACGGTATTGATGAGATAAGAGCGTTCAGAAATGCCCGTTCGTCACAAGGGTTAGACCGGCTTTTGCAAAACACGACTATCACCACTTACGGCGATGATATGGCCGTTGCCAGCACTGAATTCACCCGTGAAGGAAGCGACAAAATTGGCCGTCAGATGCAAACCTGGGTCAAATTTCCGTATGGCTGGCGAATTGTCGCAGCACATGTCAGCGTGATGAGCTAGAGACTGTGGGCGGGAAACGAAACGTCACCCGCCGCCATATCATCTATTCACTATCTATTCACTAAACGGATGCGTCTTCGCCCAGTGCTCGGCAATTTCCTGACGACGGCAAATCCACACATCATCATGCTGCTGCACGTAATCGAGAAAACGCTGCAACGCTCTGAAACGACCCGGCCGCCCAAGTAAACGGCAGTGCATACCGATAGACATCATTTTCGGCGCCGTTTCCCCCTCTTCGTACAACACATCAAAACTGTCTTTCAGATAGGTGTAAAACTGCTCGGCGGTATTGAAACCTTGCGCAGTCGCAAAGCGCATATCGTTAGCATCCAGCGTGTAAGGCACCACCAGATGCGGTTTTATCGAGCCATCGCTACAGGTGACTTTGCTCCAGAATGGCAAGTCATCGCCGTAATAATCACTGTCATAAAGGAAGCTGCCATTTTCTGCCACCAGCCTGCGCGTGTTCGGACTATCGCGGCCGGTGTACCAACCGAGCGGTTTGCTGCCGAACAAATCTTCAAGGATTTCGATGGCCTGGTGCATATGCTGGCGCTCAGTTGCCTCATCCAGATTTTGATAGTGGATCCAGCGCCAGCCGTGGCTTACCACGTCGTAATCTGCCGCTTTTATCGCGTCAACAATTTCAGGGTTGCGCGCCAGCGCCATTGCTACGCCAAATACCGTCATGGTCAGGCCGCGTTTTTGGAACTCATTATGGATGCGCCAGAACCCGGCACGAGAACCGTATTCATAGAGCGAATCCATCGACATATGGCGATCGGGGAAACTTGCAGCACCTATGATATCGGAAAGGAATTGTTCCGAGCCACTGTCACCGTGCAGAACGTGGTTTTCACCGCCCTCTTCAAAATTGAGAACGAACTGCACAGCAACGCGGGCATTATTCGGCCACTGCGCATGGGGTGGCTTACCCGCATAACCTTTCATGTCACGCGGGTAGTTTTCAGTGAAGTGATAGTTTTTAGTTTTCGGTACTTCATTCATGGTTCGGTTCCTTATGAGCCGAGCCAGAATATCAACTCAGCATGTCAAAACAGCCGGATAACGGCTTTTTATTCGGATACGCAAGGTCGCCGTGTTTACTGGTTCCAAGCCCAAGCGCGATGAGGGACTCCACCATTTTCACCGCAGCAGTGACGCCATCAATCACGGGAATGCCGAGTTCAGCGGTCAGTTCCTGGGCTAGATTTGCCATCCCGCCACAACCGAGCACAATCGCTCCGCTGTTATCTTCTTTCATGGCTTGTATACAACGCTCGCGTACCTTCATCTGAGCAAGACCCGTGCCATCTTCCAGGGCCAGCACCGGTAAATCGATCGCATGCAGTGCGGCGCAGTGGTGCTCGAACCCATACTGGCGTAATAAATGACGCGCGATGATTACGGTGCGCGGTAACGTGGTGACGATAGAAAAGCGTGTCGCCACCAGAGTCGCGACGTGCATAGCGGCCTCTGCAATGCCAATCACCGGGCCGCTGGCGAGTTCACGCGCGGCCAGTAAACCGGGATCACCAAAACACGCGATGACATGGCCACTCACGCCCTGCTCTTTACCCAGTTTGATTTGCTCAAGCACACCTATAGCCGCGACCGCTTCATCAAAATGCCCTTCTATAGATTCCACACCCTGTGTTGGGCAAACCGCGATGATTTCGCTGGAAGGGGCAGCGACACTGCGTGCCGCTTGCGCAATGGTGTGCGTCATCGCCACGTTAGTATTGGGGTTGATAACCTGAATCAAATGTTTCGTCATGCTCATTCCTTTTAATTTACTCCCCGATGGTCAGCACCATTTCCGGGCATAAAAATGTTTTTTTGCACTATCAGTGCACAACTCATACACGATGCAATAGCGCGTAGAGCCTCAATATACGCCGATAGCGCTCTTAAACGCCTCTGTATTCTGCCTGCTTGCTGAAAAATAAAACCTGGCCCGGTTCATGCAACAAAGGTTTCATACAATCCGTCAGCATCTGTTTTTATTAGGGAGCAGATATCATGCCAAGCACTGAACACAACACGACTACGATGACCGATAGTGCCAACTCAGGGCACCCAAAGGGTTGCAGGCATCGGTTTGTTGCTGCAGTTTGTGAACCATATGCCCGTAACGTAAGGGGATTTTAGTAAATCGTTCTGAGGGTGAATAATCCTCTCCATTCCAGACTCGTCGCCCATTCACTCTGGCAAGACGGCAGATTTCCCCGACTTTCATTCCAACGAAAAGATGAGTGACCTTTTTATTTTCAGGCGACCAGGCATGGCCATTGAGTAAGATATCTGTCGCTTCTTTTTCTGGCCCCATATCGGTGTCATACAGCATTTCTTCGCTGTCTGAATACATCACGGCCCCTGTATTGATGGGCAATGACACGTCAGGAATGACTGAACCATCAGGCTTAATGGCATAGGTTGCTTTGATTGCCACCACCCAGATCTCTGCACCGTTGATATCCCTGTGCCACCCTCGCTCAGCAGCGTAAAGGGTCTCATTTTTGAGGCTCCACATGTTAACTATCCTTAGTTAATATCGACGCGTCCGCCTGATAGGCGATTAATGCCTTCCGAATCACTCAAAATATATTCACCCTTTAGCGTAATCTTTCCATTGGGATAAAGAGTGATACTCGACTTTCCACAGCGCAGCGTAATCTTCTTTTCAGATGAGAAAATAAGTTCATCAGTCGCATTCCCTTCCTCACTCTCAGCTTTCACAATCGGTTTGGTCATGGTGGTTAACATATCTATTTGTCCTTATTTATCAGCGAGCGTCGTGATGAGAACCAAAAAATGTGGGAATAAAGTCTTCATTTATTGATTCCCTGGTCAGGTGGCACAATCTTGATTTTGCCAGGGGATGTACTGCCAGGCATCCATGTTGTAGTACTTGCTGCAACCCTTGTTTAGTGGCTGGGTTGCCAGCGACATAAACCTTTGAAGCATCAAACTGATAAGAGTGGTTTTTCCACCAACACTCAAAAGCTGATTTTTCGGGCCAACTCAGTGCACCGTCTGGGTCATCGTCAGTACTCGTGATGCCTGTGAGAGGATGTTGACTCAGCCATCCTGCACTCTCTGGGCTTGCGCCTGTAATCATGACAATAGCCGTCGCGGCAAGACGTGCGTATTCCGGTTTATCCAGGAATTGCTTTAGTATTTCTATATTTGCGGCAATCCCGGAATACCCCAAAGCCGTCAGGTAAAGGCGCTGGTCGGCGACATTCTCTCCGGGGTTGATAATACGATCCGGTGATGCGGAGTCGGTGTGACAGAGATAAAGTCGCATTGCCTTATTGCGAACAATTTCATTATCACGGGCTAGCAGATCTAATAAATGCTTCTCGGGTGCTAAATCTCTGTAGGGCAGATGATGAGTGAGAATGGCAGTGATAACCCCCAGTCGAGTCTGCGGGTTATCAGTCGAAATCAAATTCGTAATAATTGAAAAGTAATCAGGATGTTGCTGTTGGTGGAGCATTTTAACCAACCCTGGGATGGCAGCAGGAGAAGCCATTAATCGACTGATTTCGTCATCTTTTAAATGCGAGATATGCGGTAGATCATTCCTGATATATGCCGCCATGACGCGGATCGTCGGGCTTGAAAATGCTGTTTCCCACAACATTGATTTGGCTGGGGCCCATGCGATGACAGACTCGGCGACTTGAATTAAATGTGGCATCGCTAATATGAGACTTAAACTGTTTTCCAATAATCGGGCGTCATCTGTGTGAAAAGCAAAGCTGCCCATGGCAAAAACGTCTCCCCGAGTTAGCAAAGAATTTGACCAGCCGTCAAAATAAATACGAGCATCCTTTCTGAGGTATTTCAAACCTTCGATATACGTCTGCAGACGTTTATCCCAGAGCAAAAGATCATTAGCGAAATGGTTCCAGGAATTAAGCAGGGTATGACGACGGCGAAAGTCCAAAGACAACATATCGGCATATTGTTCTGCTAGCTTGGGGGCGATTTCTGTTACAAGGTTCATTAATTAATATTCACCTTGTTCGACACCTGTTTAATATCTTGATCGGCATCGACTAATATTTTTACCCCTTTCAGCGTGATCGTTCCGTCCTTAGTCATTTTCAGCATACTTTCACCCACAGTAATGGTCAGATTATCTGTCACCGTGAGTGTGTAATCTTTACCGATGTTGATATCCTGCGATTTTCCAACCTTTTCATGATCATCGCCTGTGACTTCATTGTGCTGATTCTGGCCAATCTTTTTATGCCGATCTTTTGTGATATCCAGATGCTGATTGTTCTCGATAGTAGTTTTATCGTCGTTGGAAATCGTGTGCTTTTGATCGTTAGCGACTGTCACTTCACGGTCATTCGCCACCGACACTTTCTGGTCATGACCCGCTTCTTTGTTCTTGCCCACCGTGACGGTCTGCCCTTTACCCACGGTTTCCGTATGGTCCACTTTGACATTAGTGTCACGGTTATTGAGCACCACTGTCTTCATGTCCTTCTGGGCATGCATCGACAGCAATTCCTGTCCTGTCTGGTCCTCAAACATTAATTCGTTGTAGCCGTTGCCTTTATAGGTCTGCGAGCGGATTGCCATCTGGGTTTTGGTGCCCGGCAGGTCGCCCGGTGAGCGGTTGGCGGTGTGATAGGTGCGTCCGGTGATAATCGGCTGGTCCGGGTCGCCGTTCAGGAAATCGACAATCACTTCCTGGCCGACGCGCGGGATGGCGATGTTACCAAAACCGGTTCCCGCCCACGCCTGCGAGACGCGCACCCAGCACGAGCTTTCCTCGTTGGTTTTGTTGTAGCGGTCCCAGGCAAATTTCACCGTCACGCGCCCGTGTTCGTCGCAGTAGATTTCTTCCCCGGCAGGGCCGGTGACAATCCCGATTTGCGGGCCGTCCACCAGCGGTTTCGGCAACGGCGACGGGCGCCAGGTCTGGGTGGCCGGGATCACATGAAAGCGATTAGTGAGCGTGGTGCCCTGGCCTGAACTCCCGATATGCGCCTGCGGCTGGTTGCCGGTCATCTCGCACGACACCACCTGCCACGGGCTGTTTAAATCTTCACGCGGATGGTCGGTGAGAGTGAACCAGCGCCCCGGCTGGAGCTGTGGAGAGTTGCTGGTGCCGCTGGCAAAATCCACATCATTGCGCCAGCCCTCGACCTGATATTTGGCAAAATCGGCACCGTGTTGTTCGTCTTTAAAACGCCCCGGATAGTCGAAAACTTCATAGTCCGGGCGCTGATACGACAGGTCTGCGCCTTCTTCCTTGTACTGGGCCTGCCAGTTCGGCGCGGTGAAGGTGTAATCCTGGGTGGTGACTTTTGCCGGGCGGATTTGCGCGCTGCGGCGGAAAGTGTTGATGCATTCGGTGGACGATTCAGAGGCGGCATTCGGGTTATACGGAAATGCCCCGAGGCCGCGCAGGTTGGTGCGGTCATCGGTGAAGGTCAGTTTCTGGTCACTTTCATCGAGATATTCATCCTCGAAGAAAGAAATACCTTCTTCGGCGGCGAGGCGGGCGATGAAGTCGTAGTCCGATTCCATAAATTGCACGCAGAATTCACGCGGCGGATGCGGACGACGGAACAGGGCGTCATGGGTGCGGATACGCATCTCTTTCAGCAACTTGTCAAAAATGTAGCGAATATCGTAGTTCTGAAAACTGCGGCAGTTCTGCCGCTGCGAACTGCGCCAGAACTCCGGGCGTACCGTCATCGAGTAAAGCGTCTGGTGCTTGCCGCTGTCACCCTGTTCGCAGAAGGTGACCAGGCCGCGCACCCGGCGTTTAATCACCTCGCCCTGCCAGATGGTGAGAACCCCGTATTCATCGAGGAGTTTTTGAAAACCAATCGCCGGGTCGTTACAGGCGACGGTGATATCCAGACTGAACAGGGAGGAAAGGGACTGCTGAAGCTTAAAGTTCACCACCGCAAAGGTGTCCGCCGGAGTACGCCCGGCGATGAAGGTAAAGCGGGTGGCGTCTGAGGCCATAAAATACTCCTTCAGTAAGACGGAAAAATAACGTCCTGCATGCAGGACGTTATTACTTTTACCCCGGAATTAAGATTCCAGTGGAGCACGCCAGTCATCAGCACCAGAAGTACCAGCTGAGGTGTGTTCCCACTCAATTTTGCGATAAGCCAGAGAAACCTGGATTAATTGCGTGAACTCACGTTTGGTAGAGTCCTGGCAATGCGGCATATGGCAATTGATATCCACAATCGTTGAATCTGTCAGACGGGTAGTAAAGAAATGCTCCTGCTTGCCCTCTACAGAAGTACGGAACCATTTCAGTTCTGTTGTTGGCAACATTTCGCCAGACGCCAGTGCGTTATAAAGCAGGGGTACGGCTTTATTAAGCGCAACGGTGAAAATAAAAGGCTTATGAGCACGTTGCCCGGCAGGCTGACCTGATTGTGGGTCGGTAGGTACGGTAACGATATGCTGGAACTCTTGCACCAGCATTTCATTTTCATGCCCTTGAACATAAATGTTGCCGACTGATTCTGCGGTGAAAGCACCAGCAGTAATATTGCCCTGAGTCTGACCATTCATGGATATATAACATGGGGTTGGCATTGAAAAACTCCTGTAAGTAATAAACATCACTATTAATCAACGATGATTTCTTAACATTCATTTGGTTTGCCAACTACGTCATACACATCAGTAATATGAATGAACTAGAGTGATTTACATCATTTAAAATTTTAAACTGGCAAACAAAACAAAACGAAACCAGCGATAAAATAACACCAGCAAAAAGACGAAAGAACAAAAATACAGAGCAATGTCCGTATCCCTACCTTCATGAATTATAAAACTATGAGTACCCTCTCAAGTATACGAAAAAACAATACAGTGACGAATAAAGGAACGTTCTCTCATTACATTCCAGCTGCAAACATAAAATCACAACAAAAAAACATAATTAAAAGTCGTTTTCTGTACTTTTGTATCTGTACAAAATAGTGACTTATAGTGATAACGTAGCCGCCATTCAGTGTTAACCATTCTGAAATATCAGTCAAACAAACAACAAATTAGCCCTATCTATTTATTAACTAACGCCAGTCAACCAATGCCAGGCATGCCAATAAGTGCGTAACACAAGGGTAAGTAAATATGAGTAACAATAAAGACGGCAGCATCGCGCCTAAAGAGCGAATTAACATCCGTTATGTTCCCAAAGCTGATGGATTAAATTCAGAAGTTGAATTACCGTTAAATTTATTAGTCGTCGGCGATATGAAAGGCCGTGAAGAAGATTCACAGCTGGATGAACGCAATACAGTTTCTATCAATAAAAATAATTTTAACGCAGTAATGAGTGAGACAGGGATCAACCTGAACTTTAGCGTAGGCAACGCCCTAAGCAAGAAGAAAGGTGAAGAACTTCAGATCGAGCTTGACGTGAAATCACTCGAAGATTTCTCCCCGGATAATATCGCCAGACAAGTTCCTGAACTCAGAAAGTTGCTGGAGTTACGTGAGGCTTTGGTCGCGTTAAAAGGGCCAATGGGGAATGTTCCTGCTTTCCGTACCCAGTTACAGGCATTGCTGGATCAGGAAGAATCGCGTGCCCAACTCCTTAAAGAGCTAGATATCGTCAATAAGGCATAATTTTTAGAAGGATTTTGAACATGTCGTTACAGGAAGAACTTTCCGCGCCCTTAGCGGAAGCTGCTGCTAAATCAACATCACTTCTGGATGAGATTATGGCGCAAACCCGTATTCAGCCAGAGTCTGACGGTTATGATGTTGCACGCCAGGGTATTGCCGCTTTCGTAACCAGTATTCTGCAAACGGGTAATCACCAGGATCCTGTGAATAAGCTTGCAGTTGACCGCATGATTGCTGAACTGGATAGCAAAATAAGTAAGCAAATGAACAATATTTTGCATGCTGAGCCATTCCAGCAAGTTGAGTCATTCTGGCGTTCTATGAAGTTGCTGGTTGACCGGACAGATTTCAAAGAAAATATAAAAATCAATATCCTGCATGCGACTAAAGAAGAGCTGTTGGAAGATTTCGAATTCGCTCCTGAGATTGTTCAATCCGGATTTTATAAGCACGTTTATTCATCAGGTTATGGTCAGTTCGGCGGTGAACCCATTGCTTCCATTATAGGTAGTTACGCGTTTAACAATAACGCTCAAGATATGAAGCTACTGAACTATGTCAGCGCAGTTGGAGCTATGGCTCACGCCCCGTTCCTGACATCCGTGTCACCTGATTTCTTTGGTCTAAAATCCTTTACTGAACTGCCAACAATCAAAGATGTTTCCTCCATTTTTGAAGGCCCATCTTATACAAAATGGCGTGCCTTACGGGAATCTGAAGATGCCCGATATCTGGGACTAACAGCACCCCGTTTCTTGTTGAGACTGCCTTACTCTCCAATCGAAAACCCTGTTAAAAACTTTAATTTTCAAGAAGATGTCAGTCATCGCCATGAAGATTACTTATGGGGTAATACTGCCTTCTTGCTGGCAAGTAGTCTGACAGATAGTTTCGCTAAATACCGTTGGTGTCCAAATATCATTGGCCCTCAAAGTGGCGGCGCAGTGAATGATTTACCCGTACACTTGTTTGACGCACTGGGTCAGACTCAGGCAAAAATCCCTACCGAAATTCTTGTCACCGACCGCCGTGAATTTGAACTTGCCGAAGAAGGTTTTATTACGTTAACCATGCGTAAAGGCAGTAATAATGCTGCATTCTTCTCAGCAAACTCGGTTCAAAAACCAAGGAAATTCCCAGGCACCCCGGAAGGCAAAATTGCGCAAACCAACTATAAGCTGGGTACGCAATTACCCTATATGTTCATCATCAACCGTCTGGCTCACTACATTAAAGTGCTACAGCGCGAGCAAATTGGTTCCTGGAAGGTTCGTAATGATCTGGAACGCGAACTGAATAACTGGATAAAACAGTACATTGCCGATCAGGAGAATCCACCAGCAGATGTGCGCAGTCGCAAACCTCTACGCGCAGCCAAAATTGATGTATTGGATGTTGACGGTGAGCCGGGCTGGTATCAGGTCGCCATTTCAGTGCGCCCTCACTTTAAATATATGGGCGCCAACTTTGAATTATCTCTTGTTGGTAGGCTTGACAAGGAATAATTATGATAACGCCAGGTCGGAAAAGAGAAGCATCAGCCAGCTTATTTGAGCGTATTGAAAATGGTTCGTCAGGTCATTCACGTTCAATGCAAATCGAGAATTTACAATTATCGATTAAACGTAACTTGCGCAGCATTCTTAATTCCAGACCTGGCAGTTCTCAAAGCACATTGCAATTAGGTGTCATCGATTTAAACGACGCAACGGCTTCAACAGCAGATTTTCGAAAAACGGTCGAGGAAGCCATCAAGAAATGTATTGAAAATTACGAACCGCGTATAAGGCAAGCTGATGTCCATGCTGTAAGCAGTGATGGATATAACCCCATGGATCTTAATTTTCATATTGTGGCGCATTTAGATTTTAATGGCCGCAAGGATGTCGTGGAATTTAATATGCAATTAGATAACCAATATCACTACCATCTGGATTAAGTTATATGTCATTTGAGGAAAGGTATTTTCGAGAAGAGCTGGATTATCTTCGCCAGTTAGGAAAGCTACTGGCCAAAGAAAAACCCCATTTAGCTCCCTTTCTGGCAGAGAAAGAAGCTGACCCTGACGTTGAACGTTTGTTAGAAGGGTTTGCTTTTTTATCTGGTAATTTACGATCCAGAATTGAAGATGAATTTCCTGAATTGACTCATAGTCTGCTCAATTTATTGTGGCCAAATTACCTGCGCCCAACACCGAGCATGACAATCATTGAATACATACCCAATCCAAAAACTGTTACCACTGCATTTTTAGTGAACGCTGATTCACAGGTCATGAGTGCATCAAATGAATCCACAGGAATAAGTACCGATCAACACCCTGAAGAATCATTACCCGAATGCGTGTTCACGCTAAGTCGTGACGTGTGGTTATTACCCATCAGCATTGATGATGTCACAACCAGTAGCAGTCACAAGCATGGCATGATTGATATAACATTTGCTCTGGGTAAAGCACAGGATATCAGTACGCTGGATTTCGACAAAATACGTGTCTGGTTAGGTAATGATGATAATTATACTCGCTATCAACTCTATCTATGGTTCTGCGAGTACATGACAGAAGCAGAATTAGTCTTAGGTGAAGAGATCATTCGTCTGCCTGATTTCAAACTGACTCCGGTAGGTTTTGAAAAACAGGATGCAATACTCCCGTATCCGAAGAATGTTTATAGCGGATATCGCATATTACAAGAATATCTATGTTATTTAGATAGCTTTTTCTTTTTCGATGTTCGCGGTATTCATTCATTACCGTCAGAGACGATCGCAGACAAATTTACTCTCCGATTGCATTTTTCAAAACCTTTGCCTCCCGACTTAAAGTTACGGCAGGATTCAGTCCGGTTATATTGCGCACCTGCAGTGAATCTTTTTTCACAAAGTGCAGAGGCTATTGAATTGAATAATACCACAACTGATTATTTACTCAGAGCACACCATCGGCTATCTGAGTGCTACGACATATTCTCAGTTAATAGGGTCGAGAGTGGTTGGTGTTATGATAATAATCATAGAGGAAAAGTAGTCGAATCGACAATACGCACCTATTCTTCTTTTGAAAGTTTTCAGCATCAGGTGGAATATTCTCAGCAACGAGAAGCATTATACTATCGGGTAAAATCCAAAACATCGCTTTCCAATCAAGGCCTTGAGCATTTTATTTCCTTTGTTCATGGTGATGGTACCTTATCTGAAAGGGAATATAGCGGTGACGGATATGAAGTCGTTTCTGCCGAATTAACGTGTACGAACAGAGATATACCGGCTCAGCTAAAAGCAGGTGATATTAATCGTGCCTTAGGGAAAAACCCTGCCGTTTCCTCCTTCCGAAATGTCACTCGCCCGTCACTGCCTTTATACCCTGTTCTCGATGGAAGCCTGCATTGGTCTTTGTTATCGAATATGAGTCTTAACTACCTTTCATTACTAGACCTTGATGCGTTGAAGCAGGTGCTTCGAACGTATGATTTGCCAGGTATTCAGCACCCGCAGGCAGCACGATTATCTCAACAAAAATTGGATGCAATTGAGCAAATTGAGACCAAACCTGTGGATCACCTTTTTAAAGGTGTTCCAATCCGAGGACTAGCTTCGACGATCTATATTCGCCAAACACCATTCGTTTGCGAAGGTGAGCTTTATTTATTGGGCACTGTGCTGTCTCACTTTTTTTCACTTTATGCCAGCGTAAATAGCTTCCACGAATTAAAAGTTTTCAATATCGATAATCAGGAGTGTTACGAATGGCCGGAAAGAATAGGTCAGCACGCGCTGATTTAACGGTAAATAATCCTTTTCACGATGTCTGTCGCTATAATTTTTATGCACTCGTTGAATCGATTTATAAACAGACCGAAAACTATCAAGATATCTCACTTCAAACTGAACCTAAGGATGAAGTGTTACGATTTGAAGCGGATGCCAGCATTGCTTTTCCTAAAAGCGATGTGCAAGCCCTTACCCGCAATATAGCCGGTCAGTTTGTTATGACCACGACGTTTCTGGGTTTGCATGGTAGTCAGTCTCCGTTACCAGGATATTATCTGGACAATCTTGCCTGGAGTTCTGCGCAAGGCGAAAAAAAACTCGGTGATTTTCTCGATATGTTTTCCCACCGATGGACTCAATTCGTCTACCACATTTGGCGTAAATATCGTTATTACGCCTGCTTTCGTAATGGCGGTGTAGATGCCTTTTCTCAACGTATGTATTCACTTGTTGGATTGGGTAGCGAAAGCATTCGCAATCGCCTTGCCATCAATCACAGCAAAATGCTGGCCTATGCTGGGGCGATGGCTAATCCAGGCCGCTCACCCGAAGTTATTTGTAGCCTTATTTCTCACTGCTTTGATCACGAAGAAGTGACATTACACGGCTGGCAATTACGCAAAGTGAATATTGCTCCCGACCAACAAAATAGATTGGGAAGCCGTGTCATGCGCGGTAGCAATAAATATCAGGAAAAATCGGTGCTGGGTAAGAATTTCTCCATCGGTGGTCATATTCCAGATCGCGGCGGTAAGTTTTTGTTATGTCTTAATAACCTCACTCGAGAACAATTTCTTTCTTTTTTACCGAACGGTGAAAACTTCCTGCCATTAACACTATTCGTTGCCTTTGTATTACGTGACCAATTTGCCTGGGATCTACGACTAGGGATTGCCCCGCAGCAAGTGGGCGGCATGACGCTTGGCAATGAACAAAATTCACTTCTGGGATGGACGAGTTTTCTCGGTCAACCCAATCAGTATCCTCACGTGACAATCACAGTGAGAACGTAACCAGAGCCTTATAAACGGAGCGCAGTATGGCAGAGGATAAAAAGCAGCCGTCACTTTCATTACAGATTATGAATGGTAATGAACTGGAAAGTGGCCGGGCAGCAAAATGCCTGTTTACGACAGAAGGCGGTGATATTGGCCATGCCGAAATGTGTTACTGGGCTGTACAGGACAACAAGCAAAGTATTAATGAAAAAGCCTGTTCCGTTGTTTGGCGAGACGGTATTTTTTGTTTGCAAGTTCATACGCGAAATTTACAGCTAAATCAGGCACCAGTAACTCAGAGTACTGGTTTAATTCGTTTGCGCCAGGGAGATGAAATTAGCATCGGTGCCCTGCGTATAAAAGCGCAGTTTCATCTGGGCGAAGGCGCCGATTTTGATCTGCAAAATACGACGCCAGAAACCATTGTGATGAACCAGGATCGGTTAACCGAAACGTTACTGACCACAGAAGGGCAACCAAGCTACCAAAGCACCCTGCCTTACCGGGAAATCGCACCTTCGGTTGTGAATGGTTTTTCATCGGACCCTCTGGCAGCCCTACAGAAAGAGAGTCTGACAACTCAACACGCAGCGTTCTCTGCTTTTGATGAACCTGCTCTTATGCAGTATAGCCATCAAGTCCCGCTTACCGCGCCGGCGTCAGATGCTCCCCGTAAAGGTGGTATCGATAACCATTTCATGGATTTGCCTGATATCCATAATTTACGTAGTAAAGAGAACGAAGAGATATACCACAACGATAGTATAGATCTGACTTACCACCATGTTGCCGTCTCACCGCTAATGCGTGGCTTAGGACATGCACTTCCACTGCACAATTCGCAAAATGCTGATGATTTTCTGGAAGAGATTGGACGCACGTTGCAAGCGGCGGTTAAAGGGTTGTTAGATCTGCAACACCAGCAAAATAGCCTTTCTGATAAACATTTACGACCGCTTGAAGATAATCCGTTACGCCTGAATTTGAGCTATGAGAGTGCGCTGAACGTGCTCTTCGCCGATGGGAAAAGCCCGGTGCATCTGTCTGCTCCAGCCGCAGTCGCTGAAAGCCTGCGCAACATGAAACTGCACAACCAGGCGAATCAAACTGCCATCGTTGAGGCGCTTCGCATGATGCTTGAAGCCTTTTCTCCTAATCAATTAATGACGCGCTTTGCACAGTACCGCCGCAGCCACGAACAACGTCTGGAGATGAACGATGCCTGGGCATGGGGCATGTACTGCAACTATTACGATGAGCTGGCTTCAAGCCGGCAGCTTGGTTTTGAAAGGTTATTCAATGAGGTTTACGCACAAGTCTATGACCGAGTGTTGCGTCAGTCAGACCGGGAGTCGGATGCACTATGAAGTGGAGATGGCCCCTGGCGATGGCAATTCTGTGTCTCATCACAGGAATACTTAGCGGATGCGAAACGGCAAAAAAGTTAGGCCAGGTGATCGCCGATCCAAATATTAAAGTGGGTGAAGCCGCCGAGCAGCCTTCTGAACTAGTCGTCACACTTCTGACCGAGCCGAACGCTAATTCCAACGAAAGTGGCGAGGGTTTGCCGGTAAGTGTTCAGCTTATTTATATGAGTGAAGATTCGAAGCTGCAAGAAGCTGATTTTGATCTCATTGCTGGTGCCAAGCTTGATGAGGTTTTGGGGAAAAATTATATCGATAACCAGGATTTCAGCTTACTGCCCGACACTATTAAAACGCTGCCGCAGATAAAAATGAATCCGGCAACGCGCTATATCGGCGTTGTGGCCTATTTCGCGGATGATCAAATTACCGAATGGAAGCAAATAACATCTGTTGAAGGTATCGGACATACCTATCACCTGCTGGTACATGTGCGCGACAGCAGTATCGAATTAAAAAAAGAGGAATAACGATCGTGGCAACCATGAAAAATAAAGTCATCTGGCAGGAAGGTTTATTTGTTAAACCTCAGCATTTTCAGCAACAGCAACGACATAACGATTATGTTCTACAGAATCATCTGCTGGCTCTGAGTAATATCAACTGGGGTTTTACCGATCTGGATATTGATGAAACCCAACTCAAGCATGGCAAAATCAGCATTAATAAAGCGATTGGATGTCTGTCCGATGGAACAGTTTTTAGCATTCCGGATCAGGATATTATTCCCGCTCCCCTGCTAATTAATGAGTTGAAGACTTCGGCTAGCCGTGAAATTTATCTGGCTCTGCCAATCATTAGCGATGTGATTAATGAAGTTGAAGGAATGCATAGCGCAGGGCAATCTTCGGGACGTTATCGTATTAACTACAGCGATGTTCGCGATCTTCATACTAATGAAGGAGATGCCAGCGCTCTCGCTCTGGGGCAATTAGTTCCTTGTCTGATGAGCGGAGCCGAAGATTTAAGTTCCTGGGTGACGATCCCTTTATGTCGCATTAAAGAACGCCATCCCAATGGGATGTTAGAATTAGATCCCGAATTTATTCCCAGCGTCATGACGACTCATTCGAGCACCGCCTTGACGCGTTATCTTGGGGAAGTGACCGCCTCTGTCACTAACCGCGCCGAAGAACTGGCAAAACGTATTGGCGCGCCTTCGCAACAAGGTATTGCCGATGTTGCCGAATTTATGATGCTGCAGATGTTTAACCGAAACCAGACAAAATTCGCTCATCGCTCTGCGCTGGCTCGGCTACATCCTGAGATTTTTTATCTCGATTTGATTTCATTATATGGCGAGCTTGTGACCTTCACAGAAGAAAGCCGACTGTCCGAAAAGCTTGGTTTTTATCAGCAGGAAAATCTGACCGAAACGTTTCATCAGATAATGCCTCGATTGCGCAAAGCGCTAAGTACGGTATTAGCACCACGCGCTATGAATCTGCCACTTACTTATATGGATGGCATTTATGCCGCCGTCGTCAATGATTCAACCCTGCTGCAATCCGCGACCTTTGTGCTGGCGGTGAAAGCGCAGATGCCACACGAAACATTACATCGCCAATTTGTGCAGCAATCCAAAATCAGCTCGGTGGAAAAAATCCGCAATGTGGTGAGCGTTCAAGTCCCGGGGGTTCAACTGGTGCCGCTTTCCACCGCACCTCGCCAGATCCCTTATCACGCCAATTATGTCTACTTCACTCTGGATAAAAACAGCCTCGCCTGGGCGGAAATTGTGCGTCACAACGGAATCGCTTTGCACGTCTCCGGGAATTTCCCGGAACTGGATCTGCAGCTTTGGGCAATAAGAGGATAACGCCGTGAGCGAACTCTCTGAAGCATCGATTTTCATTGATGAAACCAATGAAGATAGCCAACGCCATTATCGACTGGCGCTTCGCGGCAACAGTCTGAATCCCATGATTGATGGAGCAACCCCTCTTCTTGGCATGGTGTTACGGCTAAAAACCATGAGCAGTCGTGGATTACCGGACCATCTTTTTGGTCAGGTTGTTACCGATATTCGTGCGATTGAGCAACTACTCCAGAACCATGGCTACGAGCCGGGAACCATCATTTCGTTTCGTTACGTTCTTTGTACTTTCATTGATGAAGCGGCATTGGGGCAGGGCTGGTCAAGCCAGAACGAATGGGTAAAACAATCACTGCTGGTGCATTTTCATAATGAAACCTGGGGCGGTGAGAAGATTTATATTCTACTTGAAAGGCTGATTGGCGAACCGAAACGATATCGCGATCTCCTTGAGTTTCTGTACTTATGTTTTTCGCTCGGATTTCGTGGTCGCTATAAAGTCAGTATGCAAAACAACGACGAATTCGAACATATATTTCGTCGCTTACACCACGTACTCCACCAGTTGCGTGGGGATGGTCCCTTCCCGCTATTGCATCTGGATAAAAGAAACCAGCATTCGCCTTACCGCTTAGTAAAACGCCTGGGCATTAAGCATTTGCTCGTAGGCGGTATCACCCTACTACTTGCGACCTGGTTATTTTATCTGCTGCGCTTGAACGCGCAGACCCAGGACATTTTGCAGCAGCTGAGTGGCTTACTGAGATAATAAGGATATTGAGATGATCCAGATTGATTTACCTACGCTGGTTAACCGGCTGAATATTTTGTCAAAACAGGCGCTGGAGATGGCAGCGGCTGAATGCGTCAATCAGCAAGCATCAGAAATTACCGTCGCGCAAGTCCTGGTACAAATGCTGGCGACTCCGCGTAGCGATGTTCGTATTATTGCCGAACAATCCGGGATTGACCTCGGGGAGCTGCGCGACGCATTGACCCTCGTCGGTGAATATAAAGGTCAATCCGTTGATAGCTACCCAAGCTTTTCACCCTTGCTGGTGGAATGGCTAAAAGATGCATGGCTGTTGGCCTCTGCAGAGATGCAGCTTGGACAATTACGCGGTGGAATCTTACTGCTTGCCCTGCTTCATACGCCTCTGCGTTATGTACCGCCTGCCGCAGCACAATTACTGGCGCAGATAAACCGCGACCTGCTCCGACTGAATTTTGCCTCTTGCACCAAAGACTCAGCCGAATCCGTCATTCTTGATGACAATGGCAAAACACAGGCACTCACACACAGCGAAGAGAGTATGCTCGCCCGTTACTCCACCAATGTGACGAATGATGCACGCAACGGCAAACTCGACCCGGTTTTGTGTCGCGATGCCGAAATTGATCTGATGATCGATATTCTATGTCGCCGACGGAAAAACAATCCCATTGTTGTTGGCGAGGCGGGTGTAGGTAAAAGTGCATTAATTGAAGGACTTGCTCTTCGTATCATCCATGGTCAGGTCCCGGAAAAGCTGCTGAATACAGAACTCGTGACCCTCGATTTAGGTGCGCTTCAGGCAGGAGCATCCGTTAAAGGCGAGTTTGAAAAACGTTTCAAGGGGATCATGACGGAAGTCCGTGAAGCCACAACCCCGGTGATTTTATTTATCGATGAAGCGCATACGCTTATTGGTGCAGGTAATCAACAGGGCGGGCTGGATATTTCCAACCTACTTAAACCCGCGCTGGCTCGTGGTGAACTGAAAACCATCGCGGCGACGACCTGGAGTGAATACAAAAAATATTTTGAAAAAGATGCTGCACTTTCGCGGCGTTTTCAGCCCGTTAAGGTCAACGAGCCAACCGCAGCTGAAGCGACCATTATTTTGCGCGGACTGGCGTCTGTCTACGAGCAGGCGCACGGCGTATTAATTGATGATGAAGCATTACAGGCCGCCGCTACACTTAGCGAACGTTATCTTTCTGGCCGTCAGCTTCCCGATAAAGCGATTGATGTCCTGGATACCGCCTGCGCCCGCGTGGCGATAAATATCTCATCCCCGCCACGCCAAATCTCGGCTCTCACCACGCAGAGCCATCAGTACCAGGCAGAAATCCGTCAGTTGGAGCGCGAGCAGAAAATAGGTTTGCCACAAAACGATGCTCGCCTGCTTGAATTACATCAGCTTCATGAACAGGCGAATGCACAGCTCGGCGTACTGGATGAAAGCTGGCACCATCAGCAAGATTTAGTGCGGCACATTGTGGCGCTGCGTCATGAGCTACTGATGAACAGTGAAGAGAGTGATGCAACAACGTTGCCCGAGAAACGCGAAAAACTTCAGTCGCTAATGATGGAGCTGGATACGTTGCATCAGCAGCAGTTGCTGGTATCCCCACATGTCGATAAGCGCCAGATTGCCTCGGTTATTGCAGAGTGGACAGGCGTGCCGCTTAACCGCTTGTCGCAAAGCGAAATGACGCTAATTACTGAGTTGCCAACATGGCTCGGTGACAAAATTAAAGGCCAAACGCTTGCCATTGCACAGTTACATAAACATCTTCTGACGGCGAGAGCTGACCTGCGCCGCCCGGGACGCCCGTTGGGTGCGTTTTTGCTGGCAGGCCCAAGCGGCGTCGGCAAAACAGAGACAGTTTTGCAACTTGCTGAGTTGTTATTCGGCGGCCGCCAGTACCTCACCACGATCAATATGTCTGAATTCCAGGAAAAACATACCGTTTCACGCTTGATTGGCTCGCCGCCAGGTTATGTCGGTTACGGCGAAGGCGGAGTGCTGACAGAAGCAATTCGTCAGAAACCCTATTCCGTCGTTTTGCTTGATGAAGTTGAAA
Organism: Buttiauxella gaviniae ATCC 51604; assembly: GCF_001654835.1. Taxonomy (GTDB): domain Bacteria; phylum Pseudomonadota; class Gammaproteobacteria; order Enterobacterales; family Enterobacteriaceae; genus Buttiauxella; species Buttiauxella gaviniae. Next base: position 19,210 of record NZ_LXEP01000029.1, on the reverse strand, counting down.
AAGCGCATCCGGATGTGCTGAATCTCTTCTATCAGGCTTTCGATAAAGGCGAAATGGCCGATGGCGAAGGCCGCCTAATCGATTGCAAAAATGTGGTCTTCTTCCTGACCTCCAACCTGGGTTACCAGGTCATCGTCGAACATGCGCAAAATCCAGATCAGCTCCAGGAAGAACTTTATCCGGTACTGGCTGATTTCTTCAAGCCGGCTCTGTTGGCACGCATGGAAATTATTCCTTTCCTGCCCCTCTCAGATGAGACCTTAAAAACCATTATCGCCTCGAAGCTGGAAAGGCTCGTGACTCTGCTAAAACAGCGATTCAATGCTGAAACGATAATTTCAGCGCAAGTCAGTGAAGAAATTATGCTTCGCGTCACGCGGTCCGAAAACGGTGCTCGCATGCTCGAATCCGTCATTGATGGTGAAGTTTTACCGCCGCTTTCGTTACTGCTGCTGCAAAAAATGGCAGCGGGTTCAGCCATCCAGCGTGTGCACATCGCTGTTGAGGAACACCGTTTCACCGCAGAGATTGAAGATGCGGCAGCTGAGGCGCAAGGGATCTGATGAAGGGATCGACATTAGCCAGCATATTGCTGGCTTTAATACCGCTACAAGCCAGTTGTATCGCGCCCCAGTTGGAAAATCTCCCCACAGAAGCCACGCTAAAAGCGATGCTAACTTGTCGGGCCGAACCGGCTTCACTGGTGCGCCTGGACTGTTACGACCATGTTCTGGCACCACAATATCCTGGATTTGCTGGCGCGCTAAAAAAAGCCCAGCAGCAGGGCGAAGCCTGGATGCGAGCCTATAACCAGGAGTTGGAGCGTGACGATCACTCCACCACTTTTATAACCCGGCAAACGGAAGGTGAGCGCCCTTCTGTGGTAATTACCACTCCAGCACTGGGAAGCGTGCCCCCTCGCCCAGTTTTGATGTTCAGTTGCATTGATAACATCACTCGAATGCAAATTGCTTTACCTGAACCACTTAAAAGTGCACCAAATCTGTCGATTACTACGGAAAAAACTCACTTTAACGTCCATTGGTTTTTACGTGAAAGCGATTCACTTCTTGAGTCCAGCCGAGGCCTGGCCGGGATCGATGAAATCAAAAAACTATTCGCTGCACAGACGCTGACTGTAGACATTGACGGCCAGTCGCAACCTTCCCTGCATGCGATGACATTTGCCATTACCGATCTGGAAAAGACACTTGAACCAATGCGGGCTGCCTGCCATTGGGCAAGCTAGTTTTACAAGGAAGCTAATATGGATATTTCAACATCGCAGACATGGGTTGAACACGTTGTCGCTTCTCTATCAGAAGAACAAATCAGTTCCGTGCTCAGCGAAAGTAATGCCGACTGGGAATATATTGACCGGGAAATGGTTAAGCTGGGGTCACTTAATCACTCACAGCTTGATATTGCTGAAATACAGCAGCGTTCCCTGAAATTACTGGCGAACGAAAGCAAAGATTTTCGCGTAATAGTCCATTTGCTGCGAACACTGCAACATTCAGGGAAAGCGGTTGAGTTGATACTTTCCGTTCAACTGCTGAATCAGTATCTACAGCAATTCTGGAAGCAATCATGGCCACATAAAGAGGCTCATAAAAACCGCTTCGCACAGCAGATACTCTCTCGTTTTGAGGCAGCTGCGGCAAACTTTGCCAGTGACTCAAACGAAACCCAGCATACAACTATGTTCGGTGAATTTGCTCAACTCACAACGTTCTGGCAAGAAACTGGCTGCGAGCAACTTGCCGCGACTGCGCATGAGTTAACGGCGCTTTATCAGCGTCATATTCAGGAACATGCTTCTGCGCCAGTGGATAATGTATTAGCTACCAGCCCCAATTTATCGACGGCTATCAGTACACCTCTCCCCACTATTCCCATTGAAAATCATGACGATAAAGCCTGGCGACAAACGCTTTTAAAAGTTGCGGATTTGCTCTGCGAGCACAATCCACAATGCCCGGTAGGATATCGTCTGCGTCGCTATGCTATCTGGCAAACCATTACCAGTGCCCCACAGGCTGAAGTTGATGGAAGAACACCGCTGGCTGCATTCTCTGTCGATTTAATGGCGGACTACCAGGCTCGTGTGACAGCAGCAAATAGTGAACTCTGGGAACAGGTTGAGAAGAGCCTTCTGCTGACGCCTTACTGGTTCGACGGACACTGTCTGTCAGCCCATATTGCAATGCAGCTAGGGTATTCAGATACCGCAAATGCGATACGTGAGGAGCTTAATCATTTCTTAAACCGAATTCCTGCGCTAAAAACATTACTGTTTAACGATCATTCCCCTTATTTGTCACAAGCGACACAGCGTTGGCTTGATACGCATGCAGCGAAAGCGGCTTCTACTTCTTCTCTGAGCAGTAATGGCGATACAGAAAATCTTTGGCAGTGCTTTTCGGAGCAAGGTCTTACCCCTGCATTGCAATTACTCGATCAATACCAACAACAAGCTCACGAACCACGAGATCAATTTTACCGACAATTTTTTGGCGCCCAGCTTTTTGAACAAGCCGGATTGGTCACTACTGCACGTCAGCAATACAAAATGCTGCATCAAACAGCATGCCAGATGACGTTACCTCAGTGGGAACCCGTCTTACTTAAACAATTAGAAGAAAAAATCACGATGGACAGTGATGTTTAAACAGGAGTTTATATTGTGTTCAAAGTATCTAAACCCAGCTTTCTAAGAGCGCTAAGACCGACACTGAAACCAGCAATGCCGAGGTTAAAAATCTCCGCAATGATTTTGCTGATTGTGGGCTGGGTATTATCACTGATCTGGATTTGGTGGAAAGGGCCAACCTGGATGCTGGGGGACCAACATCCACTCGCTCCGCAGGCTAACCGCTGGCTGGCAACGGCCGTCTGGGTACTGATTGCACTGACATGGATAACATTGCGTATCGTTAAACGATTGCAGTTTCTCGAAACTCTGCAACAGCAGCAACGTCAGCATGAAAAGGATCCGATAAGCCTGGAGATCCACCAGCAACAGCGCCATCTCGATCATTGGTTGTTACGCCTGCAACGCCATCTGGCGCGACGTAATTACCTCTACCATTTACCCTGGTATATGATCATTGGTACTTCTGGAAGCGGGAAAAGCACGCTTTTAGGAGAAGGCTATTCTGCCGATACCATTTACGCGCCGGAAAAAGCCCGCGGCGAAAATACCTCAACCTGGCATATCGCACCTCGTGTCGGCGCTCATGCAGTTATTTTCGATATCGACGGGGCACTTATCGAACAGCCCGTTAGTGACCAGGAAGAAACGAATTCTAACGCTAGATTATGGGTACATTGGCTGGACTGGCTAAACCAGAAGCGTCATCGCCAACCCCTCAACGGCATTATTCTAACGGTGGATTTGCCCGAGCTATTAACAGCAAATAAAAATCAACGTGAACGTCAACTCACGATATTGCGCCAGCGTCTTCAGGATATCCGCCTGCAGCTTCATTGCGAACTGCCGGTCTATATCACTTTAACAAAACTTGATCTGCTTTATGGATTCGCCCCACTTTTCCAACCGCTTGATAAGCAAGAGCGAGATGCAACGTTGGGTATCACTTTTACCGCAGGTGCTCACGAAAATGAGCGCTGGCGTGAGGAGTTACACGCCTTCTGGCAAGAGTGGATGGAGCGTTTTAATCAGGCGCTACCGAATTTGTCACTCAATCATGTGGAAAGCAGCCAGCGAAGTACGTTATTTAGCTTTAGTCGTCAGGTTCAGGGAATTATTGAGCATCTGGAAGCCCTTATTTCTGGTTTGCTGGCAGGCGACAATATGTCAGTGATGCTGCGCGGGGTTTATCTCACTTCATCACTGCAACGTGGCCAGGTTGACGACATGTTTATTCAGTCAGCCGCAGCACAATACCGACTGGGGCAAAATGCGTTGACCTCCTGGCCAATGGTCGAAACACAGCCTTATTTTACCCGCAAACTGTTCCCCCAAACGTTGCTGGCAGAACCTAATCTGGCAAGCGAAAACAGCGTGTGGCTTGGGAAAAATAGACGTCAACTCACTGTTTTTTCCGCTGTTGGAGCCGTTGCGGCAATCGCGTGTATTGCTGGCTGGCATCACTATTACAAATCGAATTACCGTTCGGGTGTCACCGTTCTTGCACAGGCAAAATCCTTTATGGATATCCCGCCGCCACAGGGAATTGATGAGCTTGGTAATCTGCAATTACCCTTACTCAACCCCATTCGAGACGCCACTCTTGCTTACGGTGATTATCGTGAACATAACGCCCTCACCGATATGGCTCTTTATCAAGGAAGAAGAATTGGCCCGTATGTCGAGAGAACTTACTTGCAACTGCTCGAGCAGCGCTATTTACCGGCATTGCTAAACGGATTGATTCGCGACCTGAACAATGCGGAGCCAGGAAGTGAGAAAAAACTCGCGGTACTCAGGGTTATCCGCATGCTCGAAGATAAAAGCGGCCGCGATAATAAAGTGGTGGAACAATATATGAGTCAACGCTGGAGCGATAACTTCCATGGTCAGCGAGGGTTGCAGGGGCAACTTATGGCACATCTGGATTATGCCCTTGAACATACAGACTGGCAGGCGCAACGCATGTCCGGTGACAGCGATTCAATTAATCGTTTTATACCGTATACGAAACCCATTGCAACAGCACAGAAAGAGCTCAGTAAGCTTTCAATTTATCAGCGCGTTTACCAGAGTTTGCGCACCAGAGCATTAGGCGTGTTGCCTGCAGACCTGAACCTGCGCGATCAAATTGGGCCAAGCTTTGACAAAGTGTTTATTGCCAATAAAGAAGAAGATCTCTCTGTTCCTCAATTCCTGACGCGCTACGGGTTGCAAAGCTATTTCGTTAAGCAGCGCGACAGCCTGGTTGAACTTACCGCGCTGGATAGCTGGGTTCTGAATATCACCAAAGATGTGACCTACAGTGCCGCCGATCGTGAAGAGATTCAGCGGCATATTACTGAGCAATATATCAGCGACTATACCGCGACATGGCAGGCAGCACTGAACAATCTCGATCTGCGGGAATATGAGGATATGCAACAGGTGATTGATGCACTCGAGCAGATAATTAGTGGCGATCAGCCTTTTTACCGTGCTCTGCAAACGCTCCGCGATAATACTCAATCACCACCTCCCCCAGCCAACCTGCCGGATAAAACTCGTGAAGCGATGATGTCTGCACTGGACTTCCAATTGCTTACTCGTCTTGGGCGCGAATTTGCTCCAGAAAACAGTGTGCTGACCGAGCGAAAAGACAAAGACAGCACCTTGCAGACGGTGTATCAGCAATTAACCGAGTTGCATCGCTATCTGCTAGCCATCCAAAACTCACCGGTACCGGGTAAATCTGCACTTAAAGCTGTGCAGCTTCGCCTTGATCAAAACAGTAGTGATCCAATCTTTGCGACACGCCAGTTGGCAAAAACTCTCCCAGCCCCATTGAACAGATGGGTGGGCAAACTTGCCGATCAAGCCTGGCATGTTGTGATGATAGAAGCGGTTCATTACATGGAGGTCGAGTGGAACGAAAAAGTGGTGAAAACCTGGCAGCAGACTTTAGCCAATCGCTATCCATTTGATCCACAAGCCGAACAAAATGCATCGCTGGATGCTTTCGATCGTTTCTTCAAACCAGCCGGGATCCTCGATAGTTTCTACCAGGAAAACCTCAAACTGTTTATTGAAAACAAACTTACGTTGGGTGAAGACGGGCAGGTCCTGATCCGCCAGGACGTACAGCAACAACTTGAGACAGCGCAAAAAATTCGCGACACCTTCTTCACACAACAAAGTGGCTTAGGGACGCAATACGCCGCAGAAACCGTTGAGTTATCCGCCAATAAACGCCGCAGCGTTCTGAATATGGATGGTCAGTTACTGGACTACAGCCACGGGCGCAATTTCACGGCTCATCTGGTGTGGCCAAATACAATGCGAGAAGGGTCAGAAAGTAAGCTCACGCTCATTGGAACTGGGGGGGGAGCACCTCGAAGCATCAGCTTTAGCGGACCATGGGCGCAGTTCCGCCTGATAGACGCAGGCCAACTGACCAATGTTGAAGATGGCTCGTTTGATGTTCGGTTTAATGTCGATGGCGGCCATATGATCTATCGCATTCACGTAGATACTCAGGACAACCCATTCACCGGCGGGCTTTTTAGCGATTTCACCCTTCCGGATACATTGTATTAAGGGCTATTCCCCGGTGTCAGCGCCGGGGATATTCAGGGAATGACAGTATGAACGACACAAAATTGATCATCAAATTGGGCGAAGATCCACGCAGCTTGCCCGAGTTCAGTGCTATTCGTGAAGAGGTGAATAAAGCTAATCATCCCACTCACCCAGAAGTGAACTGGCGGCTCGTCGAATCTCTCGCCCTGACACTCTTTAAAAGCAATGGAGTTGACCTACACAGCGCCACCTATTACACCCTGGCACGCACGAGGCTTAACGGGCTGGGGGGGTTTTGCGAAGGATGCGAATTACTGGCAGGGTTAATTACCGCGGAATGGGAACACTTTTGGCCTCAGAACTATCAGGCTCGCTCAGACATGCTGGAATGGTTTAATAGCCGTGTCGGTAGTATCTTGCGCCAGAACCCTTCCCTTCTCACCGCCGATACCAACCTCTTGCTGCGTACGGAAAGAACTCTGCAACTGATCTGCGATAAGCTTCAGCAAGTAGAATTAAAACGTATTCCTCGCGTTGAGAACCTGCTTTATTTCGTGCAGAACATCCGTAAGCGTGTGGAGAGTGAACAACTTGCACTGTCTACACCTGCATACTCATCACCTACATTGGTTTATATGCCCGCGCAGCCGGACTTTACGGATGCGATGAATTACGCACCACCAATGACAGATTCAAATCCTCAGTCGCCGAAAATTGAAGTGCATTTTCCCGGTTCAGATAATACACCGCGCTCCTGTCCACCATTAACTTTGCGCGGTTTTCTGTCAGGAGCAATCTGTAGCGCAATTATTGCGACTGGGCTTTGGTGGTGGCACGTGCTTCCTATGCAGCAACAGATAAGACAGGTGAATGACACTCCGCAGGGTAGCGCTACACTGTGGCTGGCTTCGCCAACCCTGGAAGATTATTCCAATCGACTGAATCAGTTGCTGGCTATTCCCCCTCTACAGCCACTCGAAACCGGTGAACACCTTATTCGGACCGCTCAAGCTACCTGGCCAGAAAGTACTCAACAACAGTTAGCCAGTGCTAAATGGCAAACAACTTTAAATGCACGTGCAGAAAATAGTCCATCTCTAAGGAGCTATATGCAGGCACAACAGGATGTACATGCATTTGCAGTCCTGCTCGTGGAGCGAGAAAAAAATAAAGAAGGTATGACACTTTCGTATCTCAAAACAGTGGCTTATCAGGTTGAGACTTTATTGAAGCAGGAAACACCACTAGAGGTTTTAATCACCCAATTAGAGGATGCGAAGAGACAACACCAGGACACACAAACACTAGAAAAGCAGATCGATGAACGAATAATTTCCTTGTCGAGCCGTTATCTATTAGTCAGTAATTTCAATGTAGGAAATGAACCTACATTGCCTGTTGATAATAAACACCAGTAAGGGAAAACTACAATGGCAAATTTAATCTATTTAAGTCTGACCGGACAAAAACAGGGAAACATCTCCGCAGGCTGCTGCTCTCTGGATTCAATCGGGAATAGGGCACAGATTGCGCATCTGGATCAGATAATGGTATATGAGCTTTCACATGCTATTACACGACAACAGAATGCAAACCATAACCCGGTAATAATCACAAAACCTATCGACAAATCATCACCTTTATTGGGGAAGGCCATCTCAGAGAATGAAATTTTGACTTGTGACTTTGATATTCACCAGACTAACAGATTTGGGATAAATGAGCTTTACTATAAAATAAAACTAACCCAAGCAAGGCTGGTTGATATCCATCTAATGTTGCCTCATTCGGTGAACAACAATAAAGGCCAGCCGCAAGAAAAGCTATCTTTAATATATGAAACCATCACATGGGAACATACTACAGCAGGAACGAGTGCTTATAGTCTATGGACTGATCGAGTTTACTAACTCACCATTAAATCAGATCGTTAAAATGCTGATTAATATTTATCAATTAATCAGCATTAACCACTTCAGATAGGAAATTATATCCGTTAATTATCGGTTATAATATTTCGACTGAGCTATATAAAAAGGTATGGCATAAGAATATGCACATGCAAAAGGAATTAATACATATCTCATACTACCATCCCCACTAATATCAACATCAAACAGAGGGATTATACCCGTTCGAAAAACCACAAAGTGAAATAGCGCACATAAAACTAATATAATAACCGCAAGGAAATTAATATAAACACTTATGGAGTACAAAAGATGACTAATAATGTAGTAAAAAGGAATCAATGTAAGCATTGTACATAATACATACAAAGTAATTACTGTTATTAAACTCATCTAGTATGCCCTATATTGTCCAAAGACTGTGTTTGCATCACCTAACACTTCTAATACCAGTTCCTTTTTGGACATCATTTTCATACCCATTTGTTTCATTCCCCAAAGCAAGTCAGCATTTATATAGCGATATAGCCGTGTTGCTTCCTCTGTAAGTTTGTATGCAAGTAATCCATTCAAGGAAATACCAACATCAACAAATGTATAAATAACATCAGATTCTTGTTTATTCAGACCAATTATATCCCCAATGCCTTCGTAAACAAACCTGACAGGTCCTATACAACTCTCGCGAAAAAGTAAAAAATAACCACTCTCTATGACATTATTGATCCCATGAGCAACTAATAATGTACCAGGAATTATGCCAACACCACTGCCAATCAATGCTGCACCAGATGCTATTTGCAAGCCACCCGCAACAAAACCGACACCAACCACCACTAAATCAATGTTTTCTTGCTGTCGCCTCTGTTTCGCATCATCTAAACCGAGCTTAACAATGATGACTTGCCTGCGATTATTTCTGCTCAGTTCTTCACTTTGTTTCTTCAGCGATAATATTTCATTATTAATAGCATTTATCGCTTCAGTGACCGTCATTTCACCATTATTAATTTTCGAATTTATCTCTGATGAGTAAGCAATAATTTCACTTATAAAGTGATCTTTTGCCATACTCCATTGTATAAATTTACGAGCAACTTCATTCATCACCTGAATGAGTTCATTTTGTTTATTTAAAAATGTTTCTATACTTACACGTTCAGCATCAGAATCCATATCAAGATGGTTTTTGATATCAGGATTACTCTCTAAATATTCTTTCCATGCATCCATGAGAGACTCGATATTTTTAAGAAACTGTTTGTTGATTATAAAACAGAGTTAATCAATTTTGTTCTTTTTTATTTGCCATATTGATCATGACTAAAATTACAAAAACTTTTTAGATATAAATAATACATTCATATATTAAAATTATAAATACCGGCTTGGTATTGTACTTTTTTATATGCCAATAATAATACGAGTTGCGTCGCAGTGGCAGGAGAGCGGGTCTTTGGACGCTTAGTAAACTAACTAAGCTGGGCGAGTGAGTGCGGCCAACAAAGACGCAGCTTGAAGTATAACGGGTATATGCTTTTAAAAATATTGGCTTTGTACTATCAAAAGAAAGCGTGGCAGAAACAGTTTTGATGATTCGGGAAATTTTATTACCCCCCGAAAACGACGAAAGCCTGAATCATTTCTGATTCAGGCTTTCTGATTGTGGCGGAACGGACGGGACTCGAACCCGCGACCCCCTGCGTGACAGGCAGGTATTCTAACCGACTGAACTACCGCTCCGCGTTTGTTCCCCGTCGGGAACGAGGCAGATAATACGTATAGGGCTCATGAGCGTCAACGTTTTTTCTTATTAAACTAATCGTTTGCCGTTAATTTCACCCAAACGGTGATTTTTAATGCATTTACGCTGTTTTTATAAACGCCACAGGCAACTTCCGCCCTTTTTTTCCACCAGGTCGAGCCGCGATTCATGCGCTTCAAGTTCTGCATCACTGGCACGAATAACTCGTATACCGGAGCTACGGCGCACAACACGCTGAATCCCATTGTCTCCGTTACGCTGCTGCACATCCCCTTCCATCGCAAACTTCAGAGAAGTTTGCCCGCCCGTCATCATTAAATAGACGTCGGCAAGGATTTGGGCATCGAGCAATGCGCCGTGCAACGTTCGTTTGCTGTTATCTATTTCATAGCGAGAGCAAAGCGCATCAAGGCTGTTACGCTTGCCCGGGAACATTTTACGCGCGAGTGCGAGGCTGTCGGTAACTTTACAGAAGGTATTGGTTTTGGGGATATCGCGTTTGAGTTTGCCGAACTCATAATCCATAAACCCGATATCAAACGATGCGTTATGGATGACGAGCTCTGCACCGCGAATATAGTCCATAAACGAATCAGCAACCTGGTCGAAGGTTGGTTTGTCTGCCAGAAACTCATCGGCAATTCCATGCACACCAAAGGCTTCCGGGTCTACCAGACGATCAGGTTTCAGGTATACGTGGAAATTATTACCCGTCAGGCGGCGGTTGATGACTTCAACCGCACCGATTTCTATAATGCGGTGCCCTTCATAGTGCGCACCGATTTGGTTCATACCGGTGGTTTCTGTATCGAGGACGATCTGTCGTGTAATTGCTGTGCTCATAGCGCTCGTTTATGTCAGACTTGGTTTTTTAATCACAGGAAGTCTACCAGAGATGCGCAAACAGGTAGAAATTTTCACCGATGGCTCTTGCCTTGGTAACCCGGGTCCGGGTGGATATGGTGCTATTTTACGCTATAAACAGCACGAAAAAATTTTTAGCGTCGGCTTTCGCCTGACCACAAACAATCGCATGGAAATGATGGCGGCAATCGTTGCACTTGAGGCATTGGTCGAACCTTGTGACGTTGTGCTCAGCACCGACAGCCAATATGTTCGTCAGGGTATAACCCAATGGATTCATAACTGGAAAAAACGTGGCTGGAAAACGGCCGATAAAAAACCAGTCAAAAATGTCGATTTATGGAAGCGACTGGATGCGGCCTTAAGCGAGCACAAAATTAGTTGGGAATGGGTGAAAGGCCATGCCGGTCACCCTGAAAACGAACGTTGTGATGAACTCGCCCGTGAAGCAGCTTCTAATCCAACTCTCGAGGATGTGGGTTATCAGCCAGAGACGGCGAAGCCTTAGTTGTTTCACTAAATTGCCGTGTCGCCCCCACAGCTGAGCGGATTTGCGTTTTTGCTTTCCGGCTTTTCATTGGATTGAGCGTAAGGGGCAATGTCCGCTTACGCGCCACAATGACATGCATGCATCCCAACGCAGGAAGATGGGTACTGAGCATTTTCCCACCTTGTTTACTCCAGGGTAAAACCTGGAAACTGCGTTGGTGCATCACTTCAAAATTCAGCAATGCCAGCCAATCGAACATCCTCATTGGCGTAAACATTCGGCAGCGATATGGCGCACGTTTGCGGATAAATGGCACGACTTTGCCTAAACCTAATAAACTCACCGGGTTGAAACTGCTGATAATTAGCCAGCCATCATCAATGAGTACCCGGTCAGCTTCACGCAATAACCCGTGCGGATCCTGGCACCACGGCAATGTATGAGCCAACATACATGCATCGACTGATTTACCCGCAAAAGGTAAATACAGCGGATCGGCATTCACCTGGAGCCGTTCACCTTGTAAGGCAACATTCACCTGGTGTGAAATAGCACAAGCTTCAGTATTAATTTCAGTGCTTAAGTTCCCTATCTTCAGCAGATGGAAACCAAACATTTTGGCGAGCCATGGCTGGAGTTGGCTTTCCAGAGCCTCACGGTAGTACTCGCCCCAGGGCAGTTCTCCCCAATGATGAGGCGAAATGAAATTTTCAGGTATCCTTGCCGGTTTCATCACTACCTACTTAGCGCAATTCAGAGAGGTTGAATTATGAATCTTAACAGTATTTCTGCGTTCCAGGATAACTACATCTGGGTTCTGAATGATGAGCAAGGCAGATGTATCATCGTCGACCCGGGCGATGCTCATCCAGTATTAAAAACCATTGAGGATAACCACTGGCAACCAGAAGCTATTTTACTGACCCACCATCACAACGACCACGTTGGCGGCGTAAAAGAACTTCTCAAAAAGTACCCAGGCCTTGTGGTATACGGCCCCGAGGAGACACAAGATAAGGGAACGAACCGGGTAGTTAAAGACGGCGATCTGGTCAATATTTTGGAGTATGAATTTACTGTAATTGCCACACCAGGTCACACTTTAGGACATATCTGTTTCTATAGCGCACCTTATCTTTTTTGCGGCGACACGATGTTTTCTGGCGGCTGCGGCAGGCTTTTTGAAGGCACTTCAAATGATATGTTTGATTCTTTTCAAAAGCTTAACAAGCTACCCGGTGACACGTTAATTTGTTGTGCTCATGAGTACACTCTTTCAAACATGAAGTTTTCCTTATCTATCCTTCCAGACGATGAGAAGTTAAACCGATACTGTCGAAAAGTTAATGAGTTACGCGCAAAAAACCAATCAACATTGCCGAGTTCTTTGGCAAATGAGCGCGAAATAAATTTATTCCTTAGAACGGATGATATTGATTTAATAGATAAAATTAACAAAGAAACAAACTTGCAACAACCACGGCAAATTTTCGCCTGGTTACGGACAAAGAAGGATAGTTTCTAAATTTTTGGTTGTGTTGTTTTAAAGTGGAAGGTATTCTTGCTCGTCTTTTAAGCAACCATTTGACACACACATGAAGGCAAAAGCGATATTACTCGCCTCTGTTTTGCTTGTGGGGTGCCAGGCGTCAAGGCATGACGGCAACATCCAACAGCACGCACAGAGTCTGTCTGCAGCTGGTCAAGGTGAAGCAGGAAAGTACACAGGTTCGCGATGGATGGACGATGGGACATACCTCGCGGATAACCAAAACTTGTGGAACTTCATTGGCGACGAGCTAAAGATGGGGGTACCGGAGAATATCCGGATCCGCGAACAGAAACAGAAGTACCTGAAGAATAAGAGCTATCTCCACGATGTAACATTACGGGCAGAGCCGTATATGTACTGGATTGCCGGGCAAGTTAAGAAACGTAACATGCCAATGGAACTAGTACTGCTACCCATAGTGGAGAGCGCTTTTGACCCCCACGCTACATCTTCTGCAAATGCCGCTGGCATCTGGCAGATTGTACCGAGTACGGGTCGAAATTATGGTTTAAAACAGACCAAAGCATACGATGCACGTCGTGATGTAGTGGCTTCGACCACTGCCGCACTCGATATGATGCAGCGTCTGAACAAGATGTTTGACGGCGACTGGTTATTAACCGTGGCGGCGTACAACAGCGGCGAAGGTCGTGTACTGAAGGCAATGAAAGCGAATAAAGCTCGTGGCTTACCTACGGATTTTTGGTCGCTTTCACTGCCACGGGAAACCAAAATTTACGTACCAAAAATGTTGGCTTTGAGTGATATTCTCAAAAACAGCAAAAAGTACGGTGTACGCTTACCAACTACTGACGAAAGCCGTGCATTAGCACGTGTAGAAGTCAGCGATCCGGTTGAGCTTACGCAGGTTGCCGAAATGGCTGGTATATCATTAAGCACGCTGAAGACATTCAACGCCGGGGTGAAAACCTCGACCGTTGGCAAGAATCAACGTTATGTAATGGTACCTAAAAAGCATGCCGATCAGCTAAAAGCCTCTTTGGCTTCTGGTGAAATTGCAGCAGTGCAGCCTCGGCTATTTGCTGATAACCGCAGTACTGCAGGTGGCAGCAAATCTTACCGTGTTCGTTCAGGTGATACCTTATCGAGCATTGCTTCACGCTTAGGCGTGAGTGCAAAAGATTTGCAAAGCTGGAACGGCATACGCGGCGCACACATTAAAGTCGGCCAAACACTCAGCGTCAAAAATGACGCACAGAGTTTAGCTAAGAACGATAGCATCACTTATAAGGTGCGTAAGGGTGACTCGTTGTCGAGTATCGCGAAACGTCACGGTGTGAACATCAAGGATGTTCTGCGCTGGAACGACGATACAGACGATCTGAAACCTGGAGATCAGTTGACGCTATTCGTTAGCAACAACTCTACACCTGATACTTGATTGTTAATCAAAGAAAAAGGCACCTTTTAGGTGCCTTTTTTATGTCTGATGCCCGCACTGAACTACACTCGCTTTGCTTCCAGCATAATAATGTCACTGGTGAATGAACCATCGGCCTGCAATTCAAAATAATGCTGCACTTCATCCGATGCGCTCTTTTGATAGATGCGAATAGCTTCAGCCAGCGCGACTGGTGTTCTCATTCGGGCAATCCAGGTCGAGAACTCCAGATTCAACCGATCACATAACAGGTTTTGCGAGATCAAACCTGCATCATTGAAAAGGCTCAACCACTCACCGCTTGAATAATTGCGAACGTGCGAGGTATCACGCAGGGCTTCGACGGTTTGCAGCCAAATGTCCAGGACAGGATGCCCAGGGGACATCACATCCATAAAGATAACCACACCACCCGGTTTCAATACGCGTTTGACTTCACGCAGCGCCTTGCCAACGTCATGCCAGTGGTGCGCTGAATAGCGGCTAATCACAATATCAAATGAGCAGTCATCAAAGGGTAATGCCTCAGCATAACCACACTGAGTCGTGACATTGTTAATCCCGCGCGTTTGAGCCGCATCATTCACCACGGCCAGCATCTGTTCAGAGAGATCATAAGCCACAACCTCCTTCACTTTCGCAGAAGCAACAAAGCTTGCATGCCCTGCCCCGCATCCCATATCAAGCAGGCGGGCATGAGGGAATGCTGCCAGACGCTCGCTCAGGCGCTCTAAATCACGCCCTGCTGCATGCACAGCACTGGTCAGATAAGCGCTGGCTTGTGAGCCAAATTGTTGATCGACTTTGTCATGGTGAGATTGTGTTGTCATTGTATTGTCCTTGCAGATGATGATAAGTAAGGGCAGCACGTAGTCTGCCCAGTGGCAGACCTGACTAACCTTACAGCTCAGGTTTGCCGGGACGGAATTCGACTAGTAGAGGGTTATGATCGGACGCACGAGTCACTAAAACAGAGGCTTCTGTAACGTTTAAACCACGATAAAACACGAAATCGAGTGGGCGACCAAAAGCACGACGCCGATGATCATCGGTAAAACGGACTTCGCGCAGAGTCATCTCGCGAGCGAAGCGGTAAAGCGCGTTCATTCGTGAGCGGCTCCAGGCATTAAAATCCCCGGCCATGATAACTGGCCCGTTATGGTGACCAATTTGATCGCCAATCGGCCCAAGCTGCTTGCTGTAGACATCGACACCGAGACTGAAATTGACCGCGTGGATATTCACAACCATCAACAGCCGACCATCAGGCAGTGGATATACGGTCACTAATGCGGATTTAGACAAGCGTAAAATCGGCTCACGTTCACGTAGTGGGCAACAATAAACAGGATGAGCAGCGGAAAGTGTCATAACACCCGATGGGTGTTGAGGCAGGACAAATGCCGGAACCTGGTCGGCAGCCAGATAATTACTGGTGGCAAACTTTACCAGCTCAGGGGTAGTCTGAGCCTCCTGCAATAAAACAAGATGAGCATCTTTACCGAAGTTTTGCAGTACAGAAAGCCATTCTGCACGCTGCTGTTTGAAGATATTCCACACCAATACTTTTAGTGAGCCTTCACTTGGTAAAGGTTCCCCGGGCGGCAATGCCTGACCAATAGTTGCAAACGAGCCAGGAGGCAGAATGCGTTCCGCTGGCTGACCGGCAACATATCTCATGGCATAAGTATTTTTGCGCACGTTTTTACTAATGACCTCTGTAACCAAAGAAGCCTCCAAATCGAAGGCTGTCTTTCAGTTATAGGGACTTTAGTGTCGAGTTTCAACGACCAATTCAAACCATTGACGAACAAGACCGTAAGTAATTGCTAACAGCCTTGTTCTGAGTGACTAACTGATAGCAACTTCACGACGTGTATCTAGTCGACCACTGATGGTAATTAAGAACAGTGCACCAACAACAATTACGGCCCCAATCCACGGAGTCTGAGCTAAACCAAAACTTTGAACTGTTTGACCACCAATAACAGATCCTAATGCAATCCCGACGTTAAAAGCGGCAATATTCAGTCCAGAGGCAACATCCACTGCGTTTGGCGCATATAACTCTGCTTTCTGCACAACGTACACCTGCAATCCCGGTACATTACCGAATGCAAAGACGCCCATAATTAACACCGTCACTAAAGCGCCAATATGTGAACTCGCAGTAAATTGGAAGACCAGTAGTAATGCGGCAAGTGCTGCAAAGATGAATTTTAACGCGGGTACTGCTCCATGACGGTCGGCAAGTTTCCCGCCCCAGATATTACCGATAGCCACAGAGACACCGTAGCCCAGCAAAATCCAGCTCACTGCCGCTGGTGAGTAACCCGCAAGGTTTTGCATCATCGGAGCCAGGAAGGTAAATGCGGTAAACACACCGCCGTAGCCCAAAGCTGTTATCGCGTAAATGATCAATAGGCGGGGATGAGTCATCACTTTCAGTTGATCTTTTAAGCTGGCAACTGCACGTGTTGGAATATTTTTTGGAATCAGAATCGTGCTACTGATCAAGGCAATAACACCAATAGCTGAAACGGCGAGGAATGTTTCACGCCATCCGAAATGCTGGCCGATAAATGTTCCGAGGGGCACACCTGTAACCAATGCAACGGTTAAACCACCAAACATAATGGCGATTGCGGTAGCAGCCTTTTCTTTAGGTACCAGACTGGTTGCAATAGTTGAACCAATTGAGAAGAAAACACCGTGTGCAAGGCCGGTTAACAAGCGAGCCACAACCAGCGTTTCGTAGTTTGGCGAAAGCCACGCTAACAAATTCCCCGCGGTGAATAGCGCCATCAAACCAATCAGCAACTGTTTACGAGGAAGTTTCCCTGTCAGAGCCGTCAAGACAGGGGCGCCAACAGCCACGCCCAACGCATAAATTGAAACCAGCAGCCCAGCAGAAGGGAGCGAAATTGAAAGTTGATCAGCAATTGTTGGCACTAATCCAACAATGACAAACTCAGTAGTACCGATTGCGAATGCACTGATAGTCAGTGCCCAAAGCGCCAGAGGCATGATTTACTCCATAACGGGTGTCTTTTGATGACACGCAGTATGGCGTGATGGTTAAATAACAAAAACATGCAAAATCTCAATAGAATATTGTCTCAGGAGCAATAATGAAGGCCACCTCAGAAGAACTGTCGATTTTTGTCGCTGTCGTAGAAAGCGGGAGTTTTAGTCGCGCAGCAGATCAACTCGAGTTGGCGAATTCAGCAGTGAGCCGCTCGGTAAAGAAATTAGAGATGAAATTAGGTGTAACCCTGCTTAATCGTACTACGCGCCAATTGAGTCTCACAGAGGAAGGCGAGCGTTACTTCCGCCGTGTTCAACAGATTTTGCAGGAAATGGCTGCTGCAGAAAATGAGCTGATGGAAACCCGACAAAGCCCGCGTGGTTTACTACGCATCGACGCTGCAACGCCTGTCATGCTTCATCTTTTAATGCCGCTGATTAAGCCCTTTCGTGAGCGCTATCCGGAGGTGACACTTTCCCTCATCTCATCTGAGACATTTATTAATTTGATTGAGCGAAAAGTCGATGTAGCGATACGAGCAGGCACTTTGACAGACTCAACGTTACGGGCGCGGCCTCTTTTTTACAGCCGTCGTAAAATCATTGCCTCACCGGAATATTTAGCGCAGTTCGGTATGCCACAATGTGCTGAGGATCTTCAGGATCATATTTGTCTTGGTTTCTCCGAAACGGAGAGCCTGAATAAGTGGCCAGTTGCACAGGCCGATGGGCTGCGTTATGACATCATACCGGGAATAACATCGAACAGTGGAGAAACACTCAAACAGCTTTGCCTCACCGGAAATGGTATCGCCTGTCTTTCTGACTATATGATTAATAAAGAAATTGCTGAAGGGACATTCGTAGAGTTACTGGCAGACAAACTATTGCCTGTAGAAATGCCATTTAGTGCAGTGTATTACAGCGATCGCGCCGTTAGCAGCCGCATTCGGGCGTTTATCGATTTTCTAAGTGAGCACGTTCAAC
Organism: Buttiauxella gaviniae ATCC 51604; assembly: GCF_001654835.1. Taxonomy (GTDB): domain Bacteria; phylum Pseudomonadota; class Gammaproteobacteria; order Enterobacterales; family Enterobacteriaceae; genus Buttiauxella; species Buttiauxella gaviniae. The sequence continues at coordinate 1,002 of NZ_LXEP01000029.1, read as the reverse complement.
AGCCCCCGCAGGGGCTGTGATGGAAAATTAATCCCAGTCTGGAGCCAAACCTTCTGGGCTAACCAATCGATCGTTACAGTCCAGTTCACTTATAGCAATCATATCTTCCTCATCTAGCGTGAGAGTCTGCGCCTGGAGATTACTTTGCAGATTCTCACGTTTTGTAGATGAAGGAATCACCGCATAACCCAACTTCATTGCCCATGCCAGGATGACCTGCGCAGGAGTTGCATTGTGCTTTTGAGCAATGCGGCAAATCAGTTCATCTTCCAGAGCTTTACCATAAGCCAACGTCATGTAAGAGGTGATATGGATGTTATGTTCATGTGCCCAATCAACGACTTTACGGTTGTGCAAATACGGTGAAAGCTCAATCTGGTTGGTCGCTATATTTTCAGCCCCCACCGCATCAACAGCCTGCTGCATCAGGTCTATAGTGAAGTTAGAAACACCTATATTGCGCGTCAGCCCTTCTTTTTTTGCTTCCAGTAAAGCCTGCATAAATTCAGCTACCGGCACAGCATCGTTTGGTGATGGCCAGTGAATTAGAGTCAAATCGATATAATCTGTACGCAATTTGCGCAGACTTTCTTTCAAGCTTGGGATTAATTTCTCTTTATTAAGATTCTCGATCCAGATTTTGGTGGTGATAAACAGCTCACTACGTGCAACACCACTTTCCTCAATCGCCTGTCCCACAGCAGTTTCATTATCATAAATTTGTGCTGTATCGACCGCGCGGTAACCTAATTCAAGCGCTGTTTTTACTGATGCGATAACTACGTCATCTTTTAAACGGAAAGTACCTAAACCAAATGCAGGAATTGTCATTATTAACCTCGTTGGGAGATATATCTTTGTCTTTCGAGGATTATGAAGGGTTTAACTTTGGTGAAAAAGATGGATAAATGCAGAAGATAATTGCGTAAAAAGCAATAATAGAGAAAATTTCATGAGTTTTAGGTACGAAAAAGCCCTGAGTCTAGAAGACTCAGGGCTTAA
>NZ_LXEP01000028.1 GCF_001654835.1 Buttiauxella gaviniae ATCC 51604 | reverse complement strand
ATCTGGCTGACAAGCCGGTTTGTAAGCCGTTGTGCCGTGTCAGTGGAGGCGCAGTATAGGGATTTTCTGGAAGCTGACAACCCCTATTTTCAAAATAATTACCAACCGCGCTCTTTTTAATCGTTCCGCTTATTTTTGGCGCGATTTTATCGCTTTTGGCAGGTCTGCGAGGCTATTAATGACAAAATCAGCCGCTGCTTCACTTTGTTCAGTGACTGGCTTGCCGGTACGAACCAACACTTTTGTCCCTACATGTGCCGCTGCAGCTGCCTGCATGTCTTCCAATTTGTCGCCAACCATATATGAAGAAGCCATATCTATATGAAGGAACTCTTGAGCGGAGAGCAACATGCCCGGTTGTGGTTTGCGGCAATCACAGGTTTGGCGAAACTCTTCTACTATTGCCTCTGGGTGATGCGGGCAATAATAGATGCCATCAAGATCAACACCACGGTCTGCTAACGACCAGTCCATCCATTCAGTGAGATTTTCAAAATCATCTTCAGTAAACATGCCACGAGCAATGCCTGACTGGTTGGTGACGAGAACTAATGCATAGCCCATTGCCTTTAACTCACGCATTGCATCAATTACACCCTCAATGAACTCGAACTGGTCCACTTCATGAACGTAGCCATGATCCACATTAATGGTGCCATCACGATCGAGAAAAATAGCGGGAACAGACTGTGCCACTTGGAAACTCCTGAAACTGGGATTATTAGCTGTAGTATCGCATGATTTCTTATCCTCGCGGGAACAGACAATCATTCGCAGATTGATTTAGACGTCTGGATGCCTTAACATCCATACTGATGACGGTCATCGCCCGTTATCGGCAGCAGAAAATGCCACGGCTTACACTCATACGATAATAAATAACCTAATGATTAAACTTTCGAATATCACCAAAGTGTTCCAGCAAGGAAGCCGCAGCATACAGGCGCTGAATAATGTCAGCCTGCATGTTCCTGCTGGGCAAATTTATGGCGTGATCGGCGCATCAGGTGCAGGGAAAAGCACACTCATCCGCTGTGTAAACCTGCTCGAACGCCCAACTCAAGGTTCAGTACTGGTCGATGGCCAGGAGCTGACTACGCTTTCTGAAGGGCAGCTGACTAAAGCTCGCCGCCAGATTGGCATGATTTTCCAGCACTTTAATTTGCTCTCTTCCCGTACTGTTTATGGCAACGTTGCATTGCCTTTAGAGCTGGATAATACGCCACGTGAAGAAATTAAGCGCCGCGTGTCTGAATTACTCGATTTAGTCGGCCTGAGCGAAAAGCACGATGCATACCCAGCTAACCTGTCCGGTGGGCAAAAGCAGCGTGTCGCGATTGCTCGCGCTCTGGCAAGTAATCCAAAAGTCCTGCTGTGCGATGAAGCCACCAGCGCACTCGATCCCGCAACGACACGCTCGATTCTGGAACTTCTGAAAGATATCAACCGCCGTCTTGGCCTGACTATTCTTTTAATTACTCATGAAATGGATGTTGTTAAACGCATCTGTGATTGCGTTGCGGTCATTAGCGACGGTGAGTTAATAGAACAAGACACCGTAAGCGAAGTGTTCTCTCATCCAAAGACACCGCTGGCACAACAGTTCATTCAATCCACTTTGCATCTGGATATTCCGGAAGATTACGCACAGCGTTTGAGCGCCGATAAAAGCGAAACAACGGTTCCTTTACTGCGCCTGGAATTTACCGGCCAGTCTGTTGATGCTCCGCTGCTTTCCGAAACCGCCCGCCGCTTTAATGTGAACAGCAATATCATCAGCGCGCAGATGGATTACGCTGGAGGCGTGAAGTTCGGCATTATGCTGTGTGAGTTGCACGGAGAACATCAAGATATGGACGCTGCTATCGCATACCTGCAGCAGCAACATGTAAAAGTAGAGGTGCTGGGTTATGTCTGAGCCAATGATGTGGTTACTGTTAAAAGGCGTGTATGAAACGCTGGCGATGACGTTTGTGTCTGGCTTCTTTGGTTTCGTTCTTGGGTTGCCTGTTGGTGTGCTCCTCTATATTACACGTCCGGGGCAAATCAGTGCGAACGCGAAGGTTTATAACAGCCTTTCAGCGTTAGTGAATATCTTCCGTTCTATCCCGTTCATTATATTGCTGGTATGGATGATTCCATTTACTCGTACCATTGTCGGGACCTCAATTGGTCTGCAGGCTGCTATCGTGCCATTAACTGTAGGTGCCGCACCATTCATCGCACGTATGGTTGAAAACGCCTTGTTAGAAATCCCGTCGGGCCTGATTGAAGCTTCACGCGCAATGGGTGCCACACCAATGCAGATCATTCGCAAAGTTCTGTTGCCAGAAGCACTACCGGGTCTGGTGAATGCTGCAACCATCACGCTGATTACCCTGGTTGGCTATTCTGCTATGGGTGGTGCGGTTGGTGCCGGTGGCTTAGGTCAGATTGGTTATCAGTACGGTTATATCGGTTATAACGCTACCGTGATGAATACGGTATTAGTGTTATTGGTAGTATTAGTGTATTTAATTCAATTCTCAGGCGATCGTATCGTCCGGGCAGTGACTCACAAATAATACGTTCAACACAACATCGTTTTTACACATAGTAAGGAAGGGATATGTCTTTTAAATTTAAAACCTTTGCGGCAGTTGGTGCTCTGATTGGTTCTCTGGCACTTGTGGGTTGCGGTCAGGACGAGAAAGATCCAAACCATATTAAAGTTGGCGTCATCGTTGGTGCTGAACAGCAGGTTGCTGAAGTTGCGCAGAAAGTCGCAAAAGAGAAATATGGCCTGGATGTTGAGCTGGTTACCTTTAACGATTACGTTCTGCCTAACGAAGCACTGAGCAAAGGCGATATCGATGCTAACGCCTTCCAGCACAAACCATACCTGGATCAGCAGATCAAAGACCGTGGTTACAAACTGGTAAGCGTAGGCAACACATTCGTATACCCAATTGCTGGTTACTCCAAAAAAATCAAATCTCTGGATGAGCTGCAAACTGGTGCGCAGGTCGCTCTGCCAAACGATCCAACTAACCTTGGCCGCTCTTTACTGCTGCTGCAAAAACAAGGTCTGATCAAACTGAAAGATGGTGTTGGCCTGCTGCCAACTGTTCTGGATGTCACCGAGAACCCTAAAAACCTGAAGCTGGTTGAGCTGGAAGCACCTCAGTTGCCACGTTCTCTGGACGATGCTCAGATTGCTCTGGCTATCATCAACACCACTTACGCAAGCCAGATTGGCCTGACTCCAGCGAAAGACGGTATCTTCGTTGAAGATAAAGACTCTCCATACGTGAACATGATCGTATCCCGTGAAGACAACAAAGACGCTGAAAATGTAAAGAAATTCGTTCAGGCTTACCAGTCTGACGAAGTTTACGAAGCAGCAAACAAAGTCTTCAACGGCGGCGCAGTAAAAGGCTGGTAAGTTTCCATTCTTCTATTTTTGCGTAAATAATCTAAGACGGGCTTATGCCCGTCTTGTTATTTGTGCGAGAGCTTGGTTCAATAATCGCGTTTTATCATTCATTGAGGAAAAATTATGCGTGCTTTACCGATCTGTTTATTAGCAGTCATGCTGAGCGGCTGTACGATGCTAAGCAGATCCCCTGTTGAACCTGTTAAAAGCACTGCAACAACACCGGCACCTGAGCCTGTTAAACCAAAGCCAGTTCGTCCGGCCCCCGTAAGAATTTATACCAATGCTGAAGAGTTAGTAGGTAAGCCTTTCCGCGATCTTGGCGAAGTCAGCGGCGATTCATGCCAGGTTAGCAATCAGGATTCGCCACCAAATATCCCAACAGCCCGTAAACGCTTGCAAGTTAACGCATCAAAAATGAAAGCAAACGCCGTGTTATTGCATAGCTGTGATATTACCAGTGGTACTCCTGGGTGCTATCGTCAGGCCGTTTGTGTTGGGTCTGCGTTAAACGTTTCGGCAAAATGACAGCCTTTAGTTTTGAGCAAATCGGCGTTATTCACTCTCCTTATAAAGAGAAGTTTGCCGTTCCCCGCCAGCCTGGTTTAGTGACTGATGGCGGTGGCGAGCTGCATTTACTGCCTCCGTATAATGTGGCAGATGCTGTTCGTGGTCTTGAAGGCTTTAGCCATCTATGGCTTTTGTTTGTCTTTCATCAAACGATGGAAGGTGGCTGGCGCCCGACGGTTCGCCCGCCGCGCCTGGGTGGGAATGCGCGTATGGGCGTCTTTGCTACTCGCTCGACTTTCCGCCCCAATCCCATTGGGATGTCGCTGGTTGAGCTGAAAGGTATTCGTTGCCAGAAAGATCAGGTCATCTTGCAGTTAGGCAGCCTGGATTTGGTCGACGGCACGCCGGTCGTTGATATCAAACCTTATTTGCCGTTTGCTGAAGCGATACCAGACGCCATGGCGGGTTATGCGCAGCATGCTCCCGCAGCCGATATGCCGGTTTACTTTACCGCTGAAGTGCAGCAGCAATTAACTGTGCTGGATAAACGTTACCCTTATATTGAGCGTTTCATCCGCCAGGTGCTCGCACAAGATCCTCGTCCAGCCTATCGTAAGGCAGAAGATGTGGGGAAAACCTACGCCGTTTTATTGCTGGATTTTAACGTTCGCTGGCGTGTGACCGACGAAGGTTCAGAAGTGTTTGCAATTGAGACCCGTTAATTTATCGCCCTTCTCTTTTGACATCCCTGCCACACTGGTAAACTAAAACACTTATTTTGCATCAGGCTACTCAGGTAGCCAGTTATCTGCCGTTCAAATGGAACCGTAACAACATGCGTACTAGCCAATATCTGCTCTCCACATTGAAGGAGACACCAGCCGACGCTGAGGTCATCAGCCACCAACTGATGCTGCGTGCCGGGATGATCCGCAAACTCGCTTCTGGTTTGTATACCTGGTTGCCGACCGGTCTGCGCGTCCTGAAAAAAGTCGAAAACATCGTGCGTGAAGAGATGAACAACGCCGGTGCCATCGAGATGTGCATGCCCGTGGTTCAGCCCGCAGATTTGTGGCAGGAGAGCGGTCGTTGGGAACAGTATGGCCCAGAGCTGCTGCGTTTTGTTGATCGCGGCGATCGCCCATTTGTTCTCGGCCCAACTCACGAAGAAGTCATCACTGACCTGATTCGTAATGAGCTGAGCTCTTACAAACAACTGCCACTGAACTTCTTCCAGATCCAGACTAAGTTCCGTGACGAAGTGCGCCCACGTTTCGGCGTCATGCGTTCCCGTGAATTCCTGATGAAAGATGCTTACTCTTTCCATACTTCTCAGGAATCCCTGCAGGAAACTTATGATGCAATGTATCAAGCCTACAGCAAAATCTTCACCCGTATGGGTCTGGATTTCCGTGCAGTAGAAGCAGATACCGGTTCTATTGGTGGCAGCGCATCTCACGAATTCCAGGTACTGGCACAGAGCGGTGAAGACGATGTTATCTTCTCAACTGATTCTGATTTCGCCGCGAATATTGAATTTGCTGAAGCCGTTGCTCCAGCAGGTGGTCGTGCTGCGCCCACTGTTGAAATGACGCAGATCGATACGCCGAATGCAAAAACCATCGCCGAGTTGGTTGAGCAGTTCAATCTGCCAGTTGAAAAAACAGTGAAGACTTTGATGGTCAAAGCTACCGAAGGTAGCGCTTATCCGCTGGTTGCTCTGCTGGTTCGTGGCGATCATGAACTGAACGAAGTTAAAGCAGAAAAACTGCCGCAAGTTGCCAGCCCACTGACTTTCGCGACCGAAGAAGAAATTCGTGCCGTCGCTAAAGCAGGTCCAGGTTCACTTGGCCCAATTAATCTGCCAATCCCTGTTGTTATCGACCGTACCGTTGCCGCAATGAGTGATTTCGCGACGGGCGCAAACATCGACGGTAAACACTTCGTTGGCGTTAACTGGGAACGCGATGTTGCGCTGCCAGAAGTTGCTGATATTCGTAACGTTGTGGAAGGCGATCCTAGCCCGGACGGTAAAGGCACTCTGCTGATTAAACGCGGTATCGAAGTTGGTCATATCTTCCAGCTCGGCACCAAGTATTCTGAAGCGATGAAAGCCTCTGTTCAGGGTGAAGATGGCCGTAACCAGACGCTGACCATGGGTTGCTACGGTATCGGTGTGACTCGCGTAGTGGCTGCTGCAATCGAGCAGAACAACGACGAGCGCGGCATTGTCTGGCCAGATGCGATCGCACCTTTCCAGGTTGCGATTCTGCCGATGAACATGCACAAATCTTTCCGCGTGAAAGAACTGGCTGAAGAGCTGTACTCAACTCTGCGTGCCAAAGGCATCGACGTATTAATGGATGACCGTAAAGAGCGTCCAGGCGTGATGTTTGCCGATATGGAACTGATTGGTATTCCACACACTGTCGTTATCGGCGATCGCAACCTTGATAGCGAAGAAGTTGAATACAAAAACCGCCGTGCAGGCGAGAAGCAGATGATCAAAACCAGCGAAATCATTGATTTCTTGTTGGCGCAGATTCCACGCTAAGTCTGACGCATAAAGAAAAAGCCCCGCTAAGCAATTAGCGGGGCTTTTTTATATCCACGGTTTATCAATCGTGGCAGCTTTTCTTAGGCTCAAATTTAGCTGTTCTGTCAGCAACGACGGTTTTCTTCAACTCGCCGCTATCTGGTGATGCCTGCAAGGTAAAGTGCGCATCAACCACCAGCAACACCGGCTGGTAATCCTCACCCCGCGCTGCCGCATATCCACGTTCCAGTTCTGCGTTACTGGCCACAGGGAATGTTTTCCCGGTGGTGCAATCCTGGAAAATTGCCGCATCAGCCATGTATTTGTACATGCCTTTCATGGTCATTGGCGTTGCAGGTAACGCTTCTTTACTCGGCGTCAGAGTGTAATTGAGCTGAGACTCAATCGAATTACCTGCCCTGTCCAACATCTCCAGGTTATCGCCTTTCGGGCGGAAATAGAGCTTTTCACCGTCACGTTCAGTGAGAACAAGTTTATCCGCCGTACGCGCCCAGCTACCGTAAGATGCAAATACTGCCGGTTCTTTCGCGTCCTGATAACGTTGGTTCATCACCCAGGTGCCGTCTTTTTCCAAAAACAGCGACGTTTCAATCCCTGAACAATCCGCACAAGGTAAAACCCCTTTATAACTTTGCTGCATTGGCTGTAGTTCCGCGGCTTGAGCCGGCTGTAACGTTTGAACTTCAGCCCGGTTATTACAACCAAAAAGTGCAAACAAGCTGCATACGGCAACTGCCGACAATAGAATCTTTTTCACCATCTCTTCCCTCTTCTGGTCAATATCTTTGCCGTTCGTCACTCAGGGCGACGGACTTTTCCACGCAATGATTTCGTCGTTGATTTTTGTGATTTCGATGCCAGACGACGCTCTTTTGACGCGCGCGTAGGTCGCGTCGCTCGTCGGCTTTTCTGCTCAACGGTTAATTCCTGAATCAATGAAATAAGCCGTGCGACTGCCGCTTCACGGTTCATTTCCTGACTACGGTATTCTTGTGCCTTAATTATCACCACGCCATCAGGCGTAATCAAATGGTGACTTGCCGCCAGCAAGCGTTCTTTATAATACTCTGGCAGGCTGGAGGCACGAATGTCAAAACGCAAATGGATAGCTGTTGAGGTTTTATTCACATGCTGACCGCCCGCTCCCTGCGCGCGGATAGCCGTAATAGTGACCTCAGTGTCCGGTATAGCTACCGCTCGTGACACCACTATCATCAATGATGCTGCCAGGCCGTGAAATGAATTTCGAGATTATTCTCAGCATCAGATAACCAGATAGCGCCATCCTGAATGGTAGCCTGCAAGTTCATCGAACGTGTACCAAACTCACACAGCTTCGCCAGTTGCTCATCATCCAGATACCAGATAGACAAGTTTTGGTATTGCTTGAGTTTGTTCTGATGCTGCTGCCACCAGACTTCCGCAGCACGGCTGTTATAGGTAAACAGCGCCACTTGCGCAGATTGGCTACAGGCTTTTTTCAGACGTTTTTCTTCTGGCAGGCCCAGCTCAATCCACAGGTCGATACCCATATGATCGTTACGCTGCCAGATTTCCGGCTCATCTTCAGCACTTAAACCACGGCTAAATTGCAGGCGCTCGTTGGCGTATTTAATCCATGCCAGCAAACGCAGCATCATACGTTCTTGCGTTTCCGAAGGATGGCGCGCAAGCGTCAGGTTGCTATCCAGGAATTGATTGCGATCGAGATCGGCAACATTCACCATCGCTTTATAGATTGTCGCTTTTAACGCCATCACACTTCTCCACACGAATAAGGCGCTCATTGTAACGAAAACCCCGCTAAAACGCTGTTATGTATTCACTCAAGTAGCGAGTTGGTCTGCTGATATCGGTTTCACTGCTGTGGTATAGTCACCTTGCTAAACAGAGTTTATCTTCGTAGGCTTAACTGGCATCACACGATTAAGTCTGAGTTCGGGACTCTGAAAGGAGGGCGTGTGGAAAAGTATTGTGAATTAGTACGGCGGCGCTATGCGGAAATAGCCAGCGGAGATTTGGGTTACATTCCCGATGCACTGGGTTGCGTATTGAAAGTGCTGAATGAAGTGGCTTCCAACGAAGCACAACCAGAATCGATTAGGGAACAGGCGGCGTATGCTGCCGCGAACTTACTGGTGAGCGATTATGTCAATGAATGATGCCTATCAACCCATCAATTGTGATGATTATGACAATCTCGAGCTCGCCTGCCAGCATCACTTATTATTGACGCTGGAGTTAAAGAGCGGAGAAGTTTTCAAGGCGAAAGCCAGTGACCTGGTGTCTCGTAAAAACATCGAATATCTGATTCTCGATGATGCCGGAGCCACTCGCGAAGTTCGTCTCGATAAAATTACCAGCTTCAGCCATCCTGAAATTGGTACTGTCGTAGTTAGCGAGTCCTGATACGCAAAGTATCCGCATACGCGGGCAGCCATGAGCTGCCCGTTTTTTTTACGGTTTCATTGAGGCGTAGTAAGCCGCCAGATTACTTATATCTTCATCGGAAAGCCCGCTCACATAAGCCTTCATCACTTCCGCTTGCCCACCGCTGCGCTCACCTTTTTTATATGCCTTCAACGAGTGTTCAAGATACGCCTCGTTTTGCCCGGCAAGATTCGGGTACATCGGCACGGACACTTTCCCCGTCGCACCGTGGCAGGCCACACACATCATTGCTTTCTGCTCACCAGCGACTGCGTCACCTTTTGCCAGTACCGGTTGGCTACACAACAACACTCCAGCCAAAATAATCATTCTTTTCATTATTGATTCTCCTTTTGCCAGTCGACACGCCAGCATGATTGTTCCGTTGCAATGCCTTCCCGGGTGACAAAAACACCCAGTGCTGCAATTAATTGCTCACCATAAAATAGCAGCGGCGTTCTTTCGCGCAGCCAGGGTGGAATACCTGACTCCTGCCAGATTTTTTTCAAACTTCGACCTCGTTCGCGCCCAACAATATGGAACTGCCCGGAAGCCTTAAAGCGTAAGGTAACAGGCTCGTTATCGTGAGGTGCCCGAATTTCCTGTCCACACGGCGCACATAAAAGCGTGCCCAGGCCGTCAGGCAACGTGAGTGGTGCAAAAGGTGCCGGCCAGGAAATGATTTTATCACCCAATCCGTTCATCAAAGGTAGCCAGTACAGCGCCCCCTGATAACGGCGAACTTCGTAAGCGCCAAATCTCAGGCGAGGAGTGGCATCGTCACGGCTGGTCGCAACTTCACCCCACAAGCGCGCTAAAGCCGCCCGTGATGGCATGGCGGCTTTTTGCCGGGCAAACCAACGGCGTAACAACGCGGCACGTCGGATATCGCTCAGGGACAGCAGAGGCTCAATCAGTAATGAGCCATCGTCCTGAATCAGTGCATTGAGTTGTTCGGCAAGTAACTCATCAAGTAACTGCTCTTGCTCGCCACATAGTTCAGCGCTACGAGCAACGCTTTGCGGGAAATGCGGCCAGCGTTGCTGGATTTCAGGAATGACCCGCAACCTCAAGAAATTCCGGTCGTAGCTATCATCCTGATTACTTTCGTCTTCTATCCACGTTAGCTGGTGTTCATTCGCCCACGCTTCCAGATCTTTGCGCGTTTGCCCCAGCAGCGGTCGGATTAATTCTGTCTCACCAAACGGCAAACGTTCTGGCATTGCGGCCAGCCCCGCAGGGCCACTCCCCCGCTTCAGGGCAAGTAAAAACGTTTCACACTGGTCATCAAGGTGCTGCGCCGTCAGCAACACTTCGTCTGGCCGTATTGTTTCAGCCAGCGCCTGATAACGTGCTGTTCGCGCGTGGGCTTCAAGGCCCAATCCCTCGTCTGCGAGTTTTACGCGTTTGACTTCAAGCGGCACGTTCCATTGCTCACAGACTTGCTGGCAATGTTCTGCCCATTCATCAGCATAGGGGCTTAAACCATGATGAATATGCATGGCGCGAATCTGGAGGTTTGCGGCCTGCGTATCGCTAAGCGTAACCAACTGATGGAGCAAAACCGTGGAATCCAGGCCACCACTAAACGCCACCAGCAAATTCGGGTGCGGTTGCAATAATTTGATGAGAGGACGAAGTGGCATAGTCAGTAACTTGAATAAGGTTTTGCCCGGCACGTTACCGGGCTACGAGAAGAGAGGCAAGCGTTACTGCTGGTATAGCTCAAGAGGCAAGCCATCGGGGTCGTTAAAGAAAGTAAAACGCTTATTGGTGAAAGGATCGATACGAACCGGCTCACACTTCACTCCATGCTTCTCAAGGTGAACAATCGCGGTGTCGATATCGTCAACGCTAAACGCCAGATGACGTAACCCACAAGCCTCTGGGCGACTCGGCCTTGCTGGCGGGAACGGGAAGGAAAATAGCTCAATGACATATTGCCCGTTCAATGCCAAATCACCTTTCCATGAATCCCGTTCTTCACGATAGGCTTCCGCTTGCAGCGTAAAGCCAAGAATATCGCAGTAAAAATGCTTACTGGTTGGGTAATCCGACGCGATGATAGCGATGTGGTGAACTTGCTTTAAACCCAGCATAAATGCTCCTTTGTCTTTTTCGCACGGTAACTATCATGCATAGGTAAATCAATATGCTACACCGATTTTAGGACTCGTACTCTGTAGATGCCATCCTCACCCAGTTTGGCTCCGTGAATGTCGGTTTCAAACCCAGGATAGTGCTCTCCCACAGAACACAGCATCAGCAGGAAATCGAGCACTGCCCGACTTTCATTGGTGATCATCTCACCAGGCATCACCACCGGCACACCGGGTGGATACGGCAGGATCATGTTTGCTGAAACGCGATTAAGCAATTGTTCGATTTCTACCGTTTCAACGTTACCTTTCACTTGCTGTTGATACGCCTTGTGCGGCGTCATTTTCATTTCCGGGAGCACATCAAAAGCACGCAGCATCAGGTCAGAAAGATTGTGCTGCTTAATCAATTTGTGGATGCCTTGCGCCAGGTCCTGGATACGCATATTGCGATAAAAATCAGGGTCTTCAGCATACAAATCCGGCAGCATGTTTTTCACACGCAAATTGAGGTCATACGAGCGTTTAAACTCCGTCAAACCACGCAACAAACTTAACGCCTTGGTTTTGTCTATCCCAATGCTAAACAGGAACAGCAGGTTATATGGCCCTGTTTTTTCGACGACCACACCGCGTTCATCAAGGAACTTCGCCACCAGTGCAGCGGGAATGCCCTCATCAGCCATCGTCCCTAACTCATCCATGCCTGGCGTCAGAATGGTGACTTTTATCGGGTCGAGGTACATATGGTCAGCATCGGCATCTTTGAAACCGTGCCAGTTCTCTTCGCCTGGCGAAATCGGCCAACAGGCGGCTTCATCAATAAATTCCGGCTGCCAGATATCGAAGAACCAGTCCTCTGACTCTTCTCGCAGGCGCTGAACTTCACGACGGAAATGCAGCGCACGCTCTACCGAACGGTTAATCAACCGCTTGCCGGGGTTGCCTCGTAGCATTGCTGCCGCCGTTTCAATGGATGCCACCAGCGGATAACTTGGCGATGTAGTGGTATGCATCATGTAGGCTTCGTTGAAAGTTTCCTCGTCGTAGTCACCTTTAATATGAATAAGGGATGCCTGCGACAACGCTGCCAGTAATTTGTGTGTGGACTGGGTTTCGTAAATCACTTTCCCCGGCACGCGATCGCCACTCATACCGCTTTTACCCTGATAAATAGCGTGGAAGTTGGTGTACGGCACCCAGGCGGAATCAAAGTGGATCGAGAGTACATCGAGAGTCTGTTTGATAAATTCGGTGTTATACAGCAAGCCATCGTAAGTCGAGTTGGTGATAACCGCATGCACCGGCCACTGGGCATTTTCCGTCGCAGCAACTTTCGCCTCGATACTCTCGCGCATAAATTCACGCTGCGGAATGCCGCCCAAAATCCCCAGCGCGTTGCGTGTCGGTTTTAACCAGATGGGTACCAGGTCGGTCATCATCAGCAAATGGGTCAGCGATTTATGGCAGTTACGGTCAATCAGCACTGTGCTGCCGGAAGGCGCGGCGTACATACCCACGATTTTATTCGACGTGGATGTGCCGTTGGTCACCATATAACTCTGCTCCGCACCAAAAGTACGGGCGATATATTCCTCAGCTTCCAGATGTGGGCCAGTGTGATCGAGTAACGATCCCAGTTCCGTCACCGAAATAGAGACATCCGCTTTAAGCGTGTTCGCGCCAAAGAAGTCATAGAACAAACAGCCAACCGGGCTTTTCAGATAGGCGGTGCCCGCCATATGCCCCGGCGTGCAGAAGGTATATTTCCCTTCGTTCACATAGTTGAACAATGCTTTGGTTAACGGCGGGGTGATGTTGTCGAGATATTCATTAGTGTACTGACGGATGCGCAGGGCGATATCGTCTGCTGCACTGAGGGCGTATTCAAAGAACCACAGCGCCATGCGCATTTCGTTGACGCTGACATCTAGCGAAGAGTGTGTGTTGATAAACGCATACAAAGGCAGATATTCATTCAGCGCATTAATTTCGCTGCATAAATCCAGGCTGTATTCATCCCAGTCAAAAATGACGCCGCAGATACGCGGGTTATGTTCGATTAGTTTCAGCAGGTCGGTACTGTTGGTCGGGTAAATCAGGCGAAAACCCTGAACTTCCAGCGCCTGGTGGAGTTCTTTGATTGGCTCGTCTTTGTAGAAAACGCCATGCGGTCCCATGATTGCAATAATATTCAACGCTTACCTCCTGGAAAAAAACCTTCAGGTAAGCATAGTTTATTGAAAAGTGGCTGAGGACAAGTGCAGAGGTGTAAAGCTTCTTAAAGTGTGGGATTCAGAGAATAAAAAAGGCCAGAATTTCTTCTGACCTTCTTCTTCAGAGCATCACGCTATTATGCGTAACCGTAACTCATCAGACGGTGATAACGACGAGCCAACAGCTCTTCGGTATTCAACACGTCCAGATCGGCAAGATCGGCCAGCAATTGCGCTTTCAGTGAAGCGGCCATTGCTTCCACGTTACGGTGTGCACCGCCCAGTGGTTCAGGGATCACGGAATCAATCAGCTTCAGCTCTTTCAGGCGTGGCGCAATGATACCCATCGCTTCTGCAGCGATTGGTGCCTTATCAGCACTTTTCCACAGAATTGACGCACAACCTTCCGGAGAGATAACGGAATAGGTGCTGTACTGCAGCATATTCACTTTATCGCCCACGCCGATTGCCAACGCACCACCAGAACCACCTTCGCCGATTACGGTACAGATGACCGGCACTTTCAGGCCAGACATTTCACGTAAGTTGCGAGCGATAGCTTCTGACTGGCCGCGTTCTTCCGCGCCCACACCAGGATAAGCCCCAGGGGTGTCGATGAAGGTAATGATTGGCATTTTGAAACGCTCAGCCATTTCCATCAAACGCAGTGCTTTACGGTAGCCTTCTGGTGCTGGCATACCGAAGTTACGGCGGATTTTCTCTTTAGTCTCACGGCCTTTCTGATGGCCAATGACCATAACAGGACGACCATCAAGACGCGCAATGCCACCAACAATAGCTTTATCGTCAGCATACGCACGGTCACCCGCAAGTTCATCGAACTCATCAAAAGCGAGACGCAGGTAATCAAGCGTATACGGGCGCTGCGGGTGACGCGCCAGTTGAGCAATCTGCCATGCTCCTAAATCGGCGAAGATTTTACGTGTGAGTTCTACGCTTTTTTCACGCAGGCGCTGCACTTCTTCGTCGAGATTAATATCTAACTTTTCGTCCTGACGGCTAACTGCAGTCAGGGAATCAATTTTCGCTTCCAGCTCTGCAATCGGCTGTTCAAAATCGAGGAAATTCAGACTCATAATATTCCTGTATTAGTCAAACTCCAGTTCCACCTGCTCCGATCCTATCAGCGTGCGAAGCTCATTGAGCAAACGATCGCTTGGGGATACACGCCATGCTGCGCCAAAACGCAAACGCGCACGTGCATCCGCTCTCTGATAGTAGAGATGTACTGGAATGGTCCCCGAACGATGGGGTTCCAGAGACTGACGGAGACGGTTCAAAAGCTGGTCATCAATTTGCCTGTCCGTCAGCGAGATAGCAAGCCCACGCGCATACTTTTCGCGGGCCTCGTCTATATCCATAACTTCGCGAGCAGTCATTTTAAGGCCACCGCTGAAGTCATCAAAGCTGACCTGTCCGCTGACGATCAGGATACGGTCTTTTTCCAACAGATGCTGGTACTTTTCTAACGCATCTGTGAATAGCATCACTTCCAGGCGACCAGAACGGTCATCCAGAGTACAGATGCCAATGCGATTGCCGCGCTTGGTAACCATCACCCGCGAAGCAATCACCAGACCCGCAGCTGTGGTCATTTTACCACGTTCTGTCGGGTGCATCTCTTTCAGGCGCATGCCACCGACATAGCGCTCAATTTCTTTCAGATACTGGGTAATAGGATGCCCCGTCAGGTATAACCCTAACGTTTCACGCTCACCATCCAGCACCACTTGTTCAGGCCATTGCATTACGCTGGCGTAGGACTGCTCAACCTGCTCAGGTTCATCGGCCAATACACCGAACATATCCACCTGGCCGATGGCTTCGGCTTTCGCATGTTGGTCAGCCGCTTTAAGTGCATCAGGCAACGCATTCATCAGTGCTGCGCGATGCGGCCCAAGGCGGTCAAACGCCCCGGACATCACTAATTTTTCAAGAATGCGTTTATTGAGTTTTTTAACGTCAGCACGCGCACACAGATCGAACAGCTCGCGGAAATAACCGCCCTCGTTACGCGCCTCAATTATCGCTTCAATTGGGCCTTCACCGACACCTTTAATCGCGCCGATACCATAAACGATTTCCCCGTCGTCATTAACGTGGAAATGGTACAGCCCGGAGTTAATATCCGGTGGCAGAATTTTCAGGCCCATTCGCCAGCATTCATCCACCAGGCCGACGATTTTCTCGGTGTTATCCATATCAGCGGTCATCACCGCCGCCATAAACTCTGCCGGATAGTGCGCTTTTAGCCACAGCGTCTGGTAAGAAACCAGGGCATAAGCGGCTGAGTGAGATTTGTTAAACCCATAGCCGGCAAATTTCTCTACCAGGTCGAAGATCTTAATCGCCAGTTCACCATCAATACCACGCGATTTCGCACCATCTTCAAAACCGCCACGCTGCTTCGCCATTTCGACCGGGTTCTTTTTACCCATCGCACGACGTAGCATATCCGCACCACCGAGCGAGTAACCCGCCAGCACCTGTGCAATCTGCATAACCTGTTCTTGATACAGGATAATGCCGTAGGTCGGTTCAAGTACCGGTTTCAGGCTTTCATGCTGCCATTGAATATCCGGATAAGAGATGGCTTCACGCCCGTGTTTACGGTCGATAAAGTTATCAACCATGCCCGATTGCAGCGGGCCGGGGCGGAACAGCGCAACCAGTGCGATCATATCTTCGAAGCAGTCAGGCTGCAGACGCTTGATAAGATCTTTCATGCCGCGGGATTCTAGCTGGAACACCGCAGTGGTTTCCGAACGTTGCAGCATGTCGAAGCTTTTCTTGTCTTCGAGCGGGATTGCCGCGATATCAATCGGTTCTAAACCTTGCTTTGCCCGACGCGGGTTGATCATCTTCAACGCCCAGTCGATGATGGTCAGCGTACGCAAGCCGAGGAAGTCGAACTTCACCAGGCCCGCATATTCCACATCGTTTTTATCGAACTGGGTGACCGGGTTTTGGCCCTGGTCATCGCAATAAAGCGGAGCAAAGTCAGTAATTTTGGTTGGTGCAATAACCACGCCGCCAGCATGTTTACCAGCGTTACGCGTGACACCTTCAAGCTTACGCGCCATATCAATAAGCGCTTTAACTTCTTCGTCAGCTTCATACATTTCGGGAAGCTGCGGTTCAACTTCAAACGCTTTGGCAAGCGTCATGCCAGGATCTGGCGGGATCAGTTTAGAAATCCGATCGACAAAACCGTATGGGTGCCCCAGTACACGGCCCACATCGCGGATAACCGCTTTTGCCGCCATGGTACCAAAGGTAATAATCTGTGATACCGCTTCGCGCCCGTACATTTCGGCTACGTGGTCGATAACCCAATCGCGTTTTTCCATGCAGAAGTCGATATCGAAGTCGGGCATCGATACACGTTCCGGGTTAAGGAAACGTTCGAACAGCAGGTCAAACTCAAGCGGATCAAGATCGGTAATCTTCAGAGCATAAGCAACCAGTGAACCCGCACCAGAACCACGGCCAGGCCCTACCGGCACGCCGTTGTCTTTGGACCACTGGATAAATTCCATCACGATCAGGAAGTAGCCCGGGAACCCCATCTGGTTAATAACTTTTAGCTCAATATCCAGACGCTCGTCGTACGGCTGCCTTTTCACCGCACGCTCTTCAGGATCTTTGAACAAAAACTCCAGACGATCTTCAAGCCCTTCCTTCGATTTCATGACCAGGAAGTCTTCAGTCGACATTTCACCGGTTGGGAATTGCGGCAGGAAATATTCGCCAAGGCGAACTGTAACGTTACAGCGTCTGGCAATTTCTACGCTGTTTTCCAGCGCTTCCGGGACGTCCGAAAACAGCTCGCACATCTCCTCTTCGGTACGCAGATACTGCTGCGAAGAGTAGTTACGCGGGCGTTTAGGATCATCAAGGGTAAAGCCATCGTGAATAGCAACGCGGATTTCATGTGCATCAAAATCTGTAGACTCAATGAATCTTACGTCGTTCGTTGCAACAACCGGCAAACCACGTTCATCCGCTAAAGCGACAGCGGCATGCAAATAACTTTCTTCGTCAGGACGACCAGTACGAATCAGTTCCAGATAGAAGCGATCGGCAAAATATTGCTGATAAAATTCCAGGCACAGATCAAGCTGTGCTGTATTTCCACGCAACAAGTTTTTGCCAATATCCCCCATGCGCCCGCCAGAAAGAAGGATCAGCCCTTCATTCAGTTCGGCAAGCCACGCTCGGTCGATAATGGGGCCTGCAGCACCGTAACCACGCTGGTAAGCCTTAGAGATGAGCAATGTCAGGTTTTGATAACCGACATTGTTTGCAGCAAGTACGGTTAAATGGCTGAGTTCATCACCCAACAATTCATTCGCAACGTTAAAATCAGCACCAATGATCGGCTTAAGCCCTGCGCCGTGCGCAGCACCATAGAATTTCACCAGCCCGCAGAGGTTGGTAAAATCAGTGATAGCAATTGCTGGCATCCCCATCGCCGCGGCTTTCTTCACCAGCGGTGCTGTTTTTGCCAGGCCATCAACCATGGAGTAGTCGCTGTGCACCCTAAGGTGTACGAAACGTGGTTCAGCCATTTCTCATTCCGTTTAGATGTGTAACGTACGTCCGCAAATCAGGACGCCAGTCCGAGAGCGCGTTTGACCGGAGCAAAGCTACGACGATGATGTTCAGTCGCACCATGCTCTGCCAGCTTTTCCAGATGGAAAGCTGTGGGGTAGCCCTTATGTTGGGCAAAACCGTATTGCGGGAAAGAGAGATCAAGCTCTGCCATTTCACGATCGCGCGTCACTTTGGCAATTATTGATGCCGCACTGATTTCTGCAACCCGACTGTCACCTTTAACTACGGCCAGAGAAGGCATCGGTAATGCAGGGCAGCGGTTGCCATCAATCAGTACATATTCTGGAGCCACGCAAAGGCCTGCAACCGCACGCTGCATCGCAAGCATTGTGGCGTGCAAAATATTTAGCTGGTCAATCTCTTCGGGCTCAGCACGCCCAAGACTCCAGGACAGTGCTTTTTCGACGATTTCATCATAAAGCGCGTTGCGGCGTTTTTCAGAAAGCTTCTTCGAGTCGGCAAGGCCAATGATAGGCTTCGCCGGGTCGAGGATCACCGCAGCGGTGACGACTGCACCAACCAACGGGCCACGGCCGACTTCGTCAACACCCGCAACCAGGTGCGTATGAGGATAAATAAATTCAATCATTGTGCGAGCTCCAGCACAGCATCGGCCGCCTGTTCATCGGCATTACAACGAATCTGCTGATGCAGTTCACGGAAGGTGTCATGCATTTGATGGCTCTGCGCACCGTCTTCCAGCAACGGCCCCAGCACCTGCGCTAGTGCATTTGGCTCGCACTCTTCCTGCAGCAATTCTTTGACCAGTTCACGGCCAGCCAGTAGATTTGGAAGTGAAACGTAATCGGTTTTCACCAGTCGCTTCGCCAGCCAGAAAGTGAATGGCTTCATGCGATAGCCCACCACCATCGGGCATTTCGCCAGCATGCACTCAAGTGCCGCAGTACCTGATGCCAGCAATGCGGCATCGCTTGCCACCATCGCTTCGCGCCCTTGCCCATTAAGCAAATGCATTGTCAGGTCAGGCGCGACTTCTGCTTTGATACGCTCAAACTGCTCACGGCGTTTGGCATTAACCAAAGGAACGACAATTTCGAGCCCCGGGAAACGCTCACGCAGCAAAAGAGCTGTTTTCAGGAAATCCGCGCTGAGCATTTCAACTTCTGCTCCCCGGCTCCCCGGTAATAGTGCCAGGCATTTCGCATCAGGGGAAATACCCAGAGTCGCGCGGGCGGCATTTTTATCAGGATCAAGCGGCATGGCATCCGCCATGGTATGACCGATAAACCGGCACGGAACATTAAATCTATCGTAAAACGCTTTTTCGAAAGGCAGAAATGCGAGCACTAAATCCGTTGCTCTGCCAATTTTGAAAACGCGTTTTTGCCGCCATGCCCAAACGGAAGGGCTGACGTAATGAATGGTGCGAATACCCTGCTTCTTAAGATTGCCTTCGAGCGTGATGTTGAAATCAGGCGCATCAATGCCGACAAAAACGTCTGGCTGCAATTCGGTGAAACGGCGCGTGAGATCGGCTCGGATATGCAATAAGCGACGCAGGCGACCGAGCACTTCAACAATGCCCATCACCGCCAGCTCTTCCATCTCATACCATGCTTCACAGCCTTCAGCCTGCATCAGAGGCCCGGCAACACCAACAAAGCGAGCATCAGGATGACGAGCTTTCAGAGCACGAATCAGACCAGCACCAAGAATATCGCCGGAAGTTTCTCCGGCGACCAGGGCAATCGTAAGCGGACGACCAGGTTTCATTTAGCGAATCAGACCACGAGTTGAACGTTCAAAGAATTCAACAAATGCGTTCACTTCTGGATGTTGCTCA
Organism: Buttiauxella gaviniae ATCC 51604; assembly: GCF_001654835.1. GTDB lineage: Bacteria > Pseudomonadota > Gammaproteobacteria > Enterobacterales > Enterobacteriaceae > Buttiauxella > Buttiauxella gaviniae. Next base: position 208,304 of record NZ_LXEP01000028.1, on the reverse strand, counting down.
GCAATCGCAGCAATTTCAGGCTTCGCTTCTTCGAAGGTTTTCCCGCTGCGGTAGAGAATCTTATACGCGTTGCGAACAGCGTGAATAGCTTCTCTGGTAAAGCCGCGGCGTTTAAGCCCTTCGATGTTTACGCCGAATGGCGTTGCGTGGTTGCCCTGCGCGATAACATACGGCGGAACATCTTGTGCCACACCGGAACAACCACCCACCATCACGTGTGCACCGATAATGCAGAACTGGTGCACAGCGGTCATGCCGCCAATGATTGCGAAATCATCAACGGAAACGTGACCAGCAAGAGTTGCGTTATTTGCGAGGATACAGCGGTTACCGACTGTACAGTCATGCGCCACGTGAGCGTTGACCATCAGCAGGTTATCGCTACCCACCTTCGTCAAACCACCGCCCTGCTCTGTTCCGCGATGGATGGTGACGCTTTCACGAATGCGGTTGCGATCGCCAATTTCCACACGAGTTGGTTCACCGGCATATTTCAGATCCTGGTTAACTTCACCAATGGAAGCGAACTGATAAATCTCGTTATCACGGCCAATAGTCGTATGACCATTTACCACAACATGGGATTTCAGAACGGTACCTTCACCGATTTCAACATGCGGACCAACAATACAAAACGGACCAATATGAACGTTAGCACCAATAACGGCACCGTCTTCCACAATGGCAGATGGATGAATAAAGGCGGATTTATCAATCACGTATTAACTCTCCCGGCTGCGGGCACACATCATAGTTGCTTCGCAGACAATTTTACCGTCAACAGTTGCCACGCCTTTAAAGCGCGTCAGACCACGGCGGGTTTTCTCGAAAGTAACTTCCATGACCATCTGGTCACCAGGTACGACAGGACGTTTGAAACGCGCTTCATCGATACCAGCAAAGTAATAAAGCTCACCAGGTTCCAGTTTCCCTACGCTTTTGAACGCAAGAATACCGGTGGCTTGCGCCATCGCTTCAAGAATCAGCACACCCGGGAAAATCGGTTTACCAGGGAAGTGGCCCTGGAAAAACGGCTCGTTTACTGTGACATTTTTTACTGCACGTAAAAAACGCCCCTCTTCAAAATCCAGCACGCGGTCTACCAGCAAGAACGGGTAACGGTGTGGCAGAAGTTCCAAAATCTCTTCGATGTGCAGAGTATGAGTGTCGGTAGTCAAGATACTCTTCCTGTCTAAATGTACCAAATGACAATAATAACACGGCCTGCGACTATCTCGGGATAGCTAGCAGGCCGCAAATCAGTAAGCACTAACGCGTCTTGGGCGGGTGACTTTTAGTCTTGTTGATTGATTTTTTTCTCAACGGATTTCAAGCGTTTGCTGATCTCGTCGATATTCATCACCAACGCGGCTGTTTTACGCCACACTTTGTTCGGCTGTAGTGGAATACCTGAGGAGTAAACCCCCGGCTCTGTGATAGGGCGCATTACCATGCCCATTCCAGTCACGGTGACTTTATCGCAGATTTCCATATGGCCATTGATAACACTGGCACCACCAATCATGCAGTAACGGCCAATTTTCAGGCTGCCTGCCATGATCACACCGCCAGCAACAGCAGTATTGTCGCCAATCACAACGTTATGTGCAATCTGGCATTGATTATCAATGATAACACCATTGCCAATAATCGTGTCGTCTAGTGCGCCACGGTCAATCGTCGTACAAGCACCGATCTCGACACGATCGCCAATAATCACGCGACCAAGTTGGGGGATCTTCACCCAATTGCCACGATCGTTAGCATAACCAAAACCATCTGAACCGATGACGGTACCGGACTGAACCAGGCACTGTTCACCGATCTGGATTTCATGGTAAACCGACACATTCGCCCACAGGCGTGTGCCAGCACCAATTTTGGTGTGTTTACCCACGAAACAGCCAGGACCAATCACAACGTTATCACCAAGCACTACGCCAGATTCGATAACCGCATTGGCGCCAATGGCTACGTTATTACCCAACGTCGCAGTTGCATCAATCACTGCACTTGGTGCGATTTTTTGAGCAGGTTGCGGCGTGGAATCAAGGATTTGCGCCATGCGAGCATATGTGAGGTAGGGATTCTTCACTACCAATGCCGCGCTATGTGCGAAAGGGAGGTCGGCTTCAGTCATAACGACGGCAGAAGCCTGGCAAACAGCCAATTGCTCACGGTAACGTGGGTTAACCATGAACGTAATTTGGCCAGCCTGGGCCGTTTGCATAGATGCAACGCCGGTGATGACGAGATCGCCATCACCGTGCAAATCTGCATCCAACTGCTGGGCTAAATCAGCCAGTCGAATTGAAGACATTACTTATTTAACCTGTTTCAGAACATCTGAAGTGATGTCTTTAACACTGCTGCCAGCATAAGCAACGGTGTTAGCATCCAGAACTACGTCGATGCCTTTGTCGTCAGCAACTTTCTTCACTGCGCTCTGAATACGAGTAACCAGTTTGCCACGCTCTTCGTTAGAGCGACGTTGACGATCTTGTTCGAATGCCTGAGCTTTAGTCTGGAACTGCTGACGTTGAGCCATCAGATCTTTTTCAGCTTTGCTGCGGTCAGCAGCTTTCATGGTAGAACCATCGCGTTGCAGCTTTTGCATTTTGGACTGCAGGTCGCCTTCCATATTCTGCAACTCGCTTGCGCGGCCTTTAAACTCGTTTTCAAGAGTTTTAGACACACCGGTGCTCTGTGCTACCTGTTGGAACAGGTTGCCCATGTTTACTACAGCAATGCTTTCAGCTGCTTGAACGCTGGCAGATGCAGCCATAGCGAGGCCAAGACCTGCGGCAAATAACCACTTTTTCACAATAAACTCCTTACCATCCCGAATGTGTCCGAAGACACTCTTTTTTGCGTGTGCCAGTTCTGCATTTAGCGAACTGGCATCAACGCTACACTGCTTTTATGCATTCCTTCGCACAGAACAGTTACCAAGTTTTACCAATGTTAAACTGGAACTGTTCCGCTTTGTCGCCTTCGTACTTCTTGAACGGTTGGGCATAAGAGAAGACCAACGGCCCCAGCGGTGACATCCATTGCAATGCGATACCTGCTGACATACGAATATTACTTGGGTCACTGTAGTCCGGAATCCCGTCTGCAGAATACTTGGTATTATCCCAGTTAGTATCCCAAACGGTACCCATGTCCATGAACACGGAAGTACGCACAGAGTTCGCGTACTTCTCGCTCAAGAACGGCGTTGGCGTGATAAGTTCAAGACTTGCCACTGCCATTGCGTTACCACCGACTGCATCGTCAGAACTACAAACTTCAGTTGACGAAGCTTTGTTACAGTTATCTGTATCATTGCCGCCGTAATAAACAGCTTTAGGACCAATGTTATTTGACTGGAAACCACGAACAGTACTGGAACCACCGGCATAGAAGTTCTCATAGAACGGCATTTCTTTGCCGCCAAGACCATCACCGTAGCCCCAACGAGTACGTCCTAACATGACCCAGGTATGATCCTCATCAATTGGGAAGTAGCTCGCAGTATCCAGAGTCACTTTATAGAACTCGTTATCTGAACCCGGAACGGTCACTTTACCGTTCAGGTTTACGCGTGAGCCTTCTGTTGGGAAGTAACCACGGTCAAGTTTGTTGTACGTCCAGCCATAGTTCAGCGTGAAGTCATCTGCAGCAAAACCATTGTCATCAGATGATGTGCTAGCCGATTGACCAACAGAATCCAAATAACGCCACATCGCAACCTGTGGCTGCATGTTGGACAGGTCGTTATGCACGTAACCTAAGCCCAGACGCAATGTGTTGTTTTCGTTAACCGGGAAGCCAAGCGTTCCGTCCACACCATAACTTGTGTTGGTGTAGTCAGAAAGATCCGCGTCATCAGCTTTAAAGTCATTGTAGAAGAGACGGCCACCGAGGCTCACGCCATCAACTGTAAAGTACGGATCGGTTACCGACAATTCAGCATATGTCTGATAATCGTTTTTGGTACCGTTGATACCAACCGAGTAGCCTGTTCCTAACCAGTTATCCTGTTGGACACCGACCTGGAAACTGATACCACTTTCAGTACCGTAACCCACACCAAAGTTGAAACTACCGGTGTTGCGCTCTTTAACTTTGTAGACCACATCAACCTGGTCAGGGCTACCTGACACACGTTGCGTATCAACATCTACAGTTTCGAAGTAACCCAAACGATTCAGACGATCTTTACCTGAGTTCACAAGATCGCTACCCAGCCAAGTCCCTTCCATTTGGCGCATTTCGCGACGCAGGACTGAATCTTTACTGGTGTCGTTGCCTTCAAAACGAATTTTACGCACGTAGTAACGGTTACCAGAATCAACGTTCACATGCAGTTTAACGGTCTTATCTGCATCGTTGATTTCAGGTTGTGTCTGCACTCGTGGATAGGCGTAACCATAACGACCCAACAATTTCTTGATGTCGTCTTCCATCTTGGTCACTTTGGTGCCGTTATAAAGCTCACCTGGTTTGAGTTTAGTCAGCGTTTCAATTTCTGCTGAGTGCCCTGCCAGATTACCGTTCACCGTCACGCCAGCAATCTTGTATTGATCGCCTTCTGTAACGTTGATGGTCACGTAAATGCTTTTCTTATCAGGCGTCAAACTGACCTGAGTCGAATCGATGTTAAAGCGTGCATAACCGCGATCCAGATAGTAACTGCGCAGCGTTTCGAGGTCGCCGGCCAGCTTCTGTTTCTGGTATTTACGGTCACCCACCACGTTCCACCATGGCACTTCATCGCGCAACTGGAAATGCGAAATGAGTTCATCAGTCGTAAACGCATGGTTGCCGACGATGTTGATTTGCTGAATTTTGGCAGAAACGCCTTCCTGGAATACCAGTTTCAGGTCAACACGGTTACGCGGCAATGGCGTAACAACGGCTTTCACGCTGGCACTGTACTTACCAACGCTGTAATAGAAATCTTCCAGCCCTTTTTCAATATCAGCCAGGGTCGTTCTATCCAGTGATTCGCCGACACGCACACTAGAAGCCTCGAGGTTCTGCTTGAGCATGTCGTCCTTCACGGACTTGTTACCGGAGAAGGTAATACTCGCGATTGTCGGGCGTTCTTTCACCTGAACAACTAACGTTTCGCCATCACGAAGTACCCGGACATCTTCGAAGTTCCCGGTAGCAAACAGTGAACGAATAGTATTACTGATATCCTCGTCAGAGACAGTATCGCCTACGCGAACCGGCATGCTGAGGAGGGCCGCACCGACGGCGACTCGCTGCAGGCCTTCGAAATGAATATCCTTCACCACGAACCCGTCTGCACCGTATACGGTGGCGCTGCTAAACAGCAGCGACGCTATGAGCAACTTTTTCATCGCCATCGTTGTTATGCGTTCTTCCTAACCTATTCTCTCTAAAACCGAGAGAAATCATTGAAAAGTGCAAGCCCCATCAACAGCACCAGCAATATAGAGCCAATGCGGTAACTAAAGTCTTGAACTCGCTCGGAAACCGGCCCACCCTTTAGCTTTTCAATCGCCAAAAAGAGCAGATGCCCCCCGTCCAGGACGGGTAACGGAAACAGGTTGATTATCCCCAGATTAACGCTAATCAGCGCCAGGAACATCAGATAGTAAATCAACCCAGATTCCGCTGACATCCCTGCCCCTTGAGCTATAGAGATTGGCCCACTGAGGTTATTCAGTTTGATGTCACCGGTTATTAATTTTCCCAGCATGTTGACTGTAAGCTTCATCAGTTGCCAGGTTTTATCTGTGGCTTCTGCGACAGCAGCAAACGGCCCATACTGGCGTACTGTTTTATACTCATCAGGCAGCGGGATAACTTTTGGTACTACCCCCGCAAACCCTTCAGCCTTCGCTTTACCCGGTTTTGTATCCGGTATCAGCGTTAAAGACAAGAGTGCCCCTTGTCTTTCTATTTCTAGCTCCAGTGGGTGACCTGGATTGTCACGCACCTGACTAACAAATTCTGTCCACTGAACAAGCGCCGCACCGTTGACTTTAACGATCCTGTCCCCGGCTTGCAAACCCGCTTTGCTCGCTGCGGAATCGGGCTGTACTTCTTGTAATACCGTTTCAATTTGCGGACGGCGAGGTCCGATGCCTAATGAAGTAATCGGATCCTGCTTTTCTGGCTCAAATTGCCAGTGGCGCAAATCAAGCGTTTTCTCACTTTTCAGATTTGAACCTAGTGGTGCCAGCGTCAGATTAACACTGTCATCACCAATCTTTGCCATCAACTCAAGTTGAACCGATTCCCAGTCAGGCGTTTCGATACCATCTATCGCTTTAAGTTCCATGCCTGGTGCAATTTGTGCTTCTGCTGCTATCGAGTTGGGCATTACTTCACCAACAACCGGACGAACACCAGGGACACCGATGATAAACACCAGCCAGTAGGCAAACACAGCGAAGATAAAGTTAGCAATAGGACCGGCTGCAATAATTGCAGCGCGTTGAGAAACGGTTTTGTTATTAAAGGCCTGATGGCGTAGTTCCGGCGTAACCGGCTCAACACGCTCATCAAGCATTTTGACATAACCACCAAGTGGGATCAGGGCGATTACAAATTCGGTACCGTGGCGATCGGAACGACGCCAGAGCGCTTTACCAAAACCAATGGAAAAGCGCTCTACTTTGACACCACAGCGGCGAGCAACCCAGAAATGGCCGAACTCATGCACGGTAATTAATACACCCAGTGCGACAATAAACGCAGCCAAATTCCAGAGTAAGCTCAGCATATAACCTTCCGTTAAATCGTCCTGAATACCAGCAATAACAGACAGGCAAATACCGGTACTGCTGCTGTGAGGCTATCAATGCGGTCAAGGATACCACCATGACCGGGGATCAGGTGACCGCTATCTTTAATCCCTGCTTCACGCTTAAACATACTTTCGGTTAAATCGCCCAATACTGAAGCAAGAGCGGCAATAACCGAACAGGTCAACAGAATAGCCGGTGACACATCCAGATTCGCCCACATGCCGAACAGCACGGAGATAATCGCAGAAGTGAACAACCCACCAAAGAAGCCCTGCCAGGTTTTACCCGGAGACACTTTCGGCGCTAATTTGTGTTTGCCAAACATTTTGCCAAACATATAAGCACCGGAGTCTGCACCCCAGACCAGAACCATCACATACAACAGCCAGATTGAGCCAGTGTAGTGGTTAATATCGTAATGCCAGTTACGTAATACAATCATGCCCCAGAAAAACGGCACAATCGTTAATACGCCAAACAATAGACGCAACGTTTTTGAGTTGCGCCAGATTGATGCAGAACCCGGATAAAACAACACCAGTAACAGCGCGGCAAACCACCAGGCAAGTGATGCCCATAGCGAAGCCTCAATCAACGGAATATGAACCGTACGCTGGTATTCGGGTAATGCATAAAGCATTAATGCCAGTAACAGACCACACAATACAGCAAGCCATACACGTTGAGAACGTGCTTTAAAACCTGCCAATTGTCCCCATTCCCAGGCTGCCAGCATACATACCACGAGGGTTGTAATAGCAAATCCTACTGGTGGAAGCCAGAATAACGCGGCAATAACCACCGGGATTAAAATAAACGCAGAAAGCAGGCGATACTTCAGCAAAAGTGACCCCCAACAGGCTTACTCACTACCAGGTGCTGTGCCGCCAAAACGACGCTCTCGATTTGCAAAAGCATTTAGTGCACCTTCAAAGTCTTGTTCATCGAAATCAGGCCAAAGAACATCGGTGAAATAAAGTTCTGCATAGGCAATCTGCCAAATCAGAAAGTTACTAATACGATGCTCTCCCCCTGTCCTAATTACTAAATCTACGGGAGCCAGTTCATTCATGCAGATTTGCTTACTCAGCATCTCTTCATCAATCTGGTCTGGACGTAGTAAGCCTTCTTGCACCTGTTCGGCAAGATGCCGCACACCTTGAATAATATCCCAACGACCGCCATAGTTCGCGGCAATATTGAGAGTCAAACCTGTGTTGGCACTCGTTAAGTCTTCGGCTTTTTTGATACGTTCTTGCAGGCGAGCATTGAATCGGCTGATATCGCCGATAATACGCAAACGGACATTGTGACGATGCAGACTTTTGACTTCACTGTCTAAAGCCCACACAAACAACTCCATTAGTGCGCTAACTTCTTGAGCTGGACGATTCCAGTTTTCACTACTAAAAGCATAGAGCGTAAGTGCATCTATACCATTATTTGCCGCAAAACTTACCGCCCGGCGAACAGATTTCGCCCCAGCCTTATGGCCGGAAACCCTCATCTTCCCTTGTCGTTTCGCCCAGCGACCGTTGCCATCCATAATAATGGCAACATGGCGCGCGCCATGTTCGGATTGTGTTTCGCTTAATTGTTGGTTTGCAGACAACATAACGCGTAATTATTCCCAGATAAGGATTAAGCGGTACTCAGAATGATCTCAGCTTTTACATAAAAAAGCCGTGCTATAACACGGCTTACCAATCTTTCAGTCAGTTATTCCTGGACGAAAGATGGCGCAGACTATATCACTGAAGCACAAAGCTAACAAATAGAGGCACATCAGCTGAATAAATAATCATCGAGAAGCGATGCGCGTCACCAAACCTCGGGCAACCTCGCGTGCTTTCGCATCAACAGCAAGAACCTCTTCCACACTCTTCGGCTCAGTCAATTCAACACTATCAAGGACGGCACGATTTAAGGAAGCAATGTCTGTAAAACGTAGCTGTTGTTGCAAGAAAGCCTCAACCACAATTTCATTTGCTGCGTTCAGTACGGTCGTTGCAGCCTGTCCTTGCTCAAATGCTTCCATCGCAAGCTTCAGACAAGGATAGCGATGATAGTCCGGTTCCATAAAGGTGAAAGTGCCGATTTTACAAAAATCGAGCGGTTCAACACCTGACTGCACGCGCTCAGGAAATGCCATGGCGTGCGCGATAGGCGTGCGCATATCTGGAGCGCCTAACTGCGCCAGCACACTACCATCACGATAACGAACCATCGAGTGGATAACCGACTGCGGATGTATCAGTACTTCCATTTGTTTAGCTGAAGCATTGAATAGCCAACGAGCTTCAATGTATTCGAGACCTTTGTTCATCATGGTGGCCGAGTCGACTGAGATTTTACGCCCCATCGACCAGTTCGGATGGCTACAAGCCTGGTCCGGAGTCATTACTGTCAGTTCACCTAACGGCGTCTCACGGAATGGGCCACCTGATCCGGTAAGAATAATCGACGAAACGCCATTACCCTCAAGTTCAGCGTACCCGAGGTTTTGCTGAATTGTTTCCGGTAAACTCTGAAAAATTGCGTTGTGTTCGCTGTCGATAGGCAGAAGCTGTGCGTGGCTTCGTTGTACAGCATCCATAAACAGACGCCCACAAGTCACCAGTGCTTCTTTATTTGCCAGCAAAACTTGCTTACCCGCCGCAATCGCCGCAAGCGTGGGTAACAGACCTGCTGCCCCAACAATAGCTGCCATAACCTGATTCACTTCGTCCAGCGCAGCCATTTCACAAGCCGCCTGCTGCCCCGCCAGAACTTCAGTGCGACTCCCCTGCTCTTTGAGCAAACGGCGTAACTCACCGGCAGAGACTTCATCATCCATTACTGCCCAGCGAGGCTTGAACTCCAGGCACTGCTCAGCCATGCGCGCGACATTTTTCCCGGCAACCAGGGCCGTGACGGAAAACTTATCAGGATTATGACGAACAACGCTGAGGGTACTGGTACCGATAGATCCGGTAGAGCCAAGAATGGTCAGTTGCTTCATGGGACGCTCTGGAGTTTTAGTATGAATAATCAAATAAAAAACGCCGTAGACAATAATCGTGGCATGAGCCACGGCTTGCATACGGCGTTTGATCCGTCATCTCAACGGATTAGAACTGCATCAACTCAGCTTCTTTCTCAGCAAGTGCAGCATCTACTTTCTTGATAGCAGCATCAGTCATTTTCTGAACGTCGTCCTGAGAACGGCGATCGTCATCTTCACTGATTTCTTTATCTTTCAGCAGCGCTTTAACTTTGTCGTTAGCATCACGGCGAACGTTACGAACCGCCACGCGTGCGCCTTCAGCTTCGCCACGTACAATTTTGATCAGATCTTTACGGCGTTCTTCAGTCAGTGCAGGTAGTGGAACACGAATGTCAGTACCAGCAGAGCTTGGGTTCAGACCGAGGTCGGAAGTCATGATCGCTTTCTCAACGGCCTGGCTCAGTGAGCGGTCAAACACGTTGATCTTCAGTGTGCGAGAATCTTCAACCGTTACGCTTGCCAATTGGCGCAGTGGAGTCGGGGTGCCGTAATACTCCACAATGATGCCGTCCAGCAGAGATGGAGAGGCGCGGCCGGTGCGGATTTTACTGATTTGGGTTTTGAACGCTTCTACGCATTTTTCCATACGCACTTCGGCATCTTTTCTGATATCGCTAATCACGTTACGAATCCTTGAAAACTGGTTTAGGGCAGACCACACTTCACGCCGCTATGCAGACGCTGCGAGCTAAGTATAGCCCTGTTTATTCATGGCGCCCGTTGGGGTTGCCTGTTAACACTATCTGAAACTGAATCTTACCCTGATTAAGCATCGACTGAAATTACTCAGTGATCAATGTGCCTTCTTTTTCACCCATGACCACACGGCGAAGCGCACCAGGTTTGTTCATATTGAAAACACGAATCGGTATTTTGTGATCGCGGGCCAGCGTAAACGCAGCCAAATCCATCACTTTCAGTTCTTTTTCCAGTACTTCGGTATAGGTCAATTGCTCACAAAGCGTGGCGGTAGGATCTTGAACCGGATCCGCAGTAAACACGCCATCTACTTTCGTGGCTTTCAGTACTACGTCCGCTTCAATCTCAATACCACGCAAACACGCAGCAGAGTCAGTAGTAAAGAACGGATTACCGGTACCAGCTGCCAGGATAACTACGCGGTTATTGCGCAGCAAGCTGATAGCTTCTGCCCAGCTGTAGTTATCACATACGCCATTCAATGGAATAGCAGACATCAGGCGGGCGTTCACATAGGCGCGATGAAGCGCATCACGCATTGCCAGGCCGTTCATTACGGTTGCCAGCATGCCCATGTGGTCGCCCACAACACGGTTCATACCGGCTTTTGCCAAGCCTGCACCGCGGAATAAGTTGCCACCACCAATCACCACCCCGACCTGAATACCCAATTCAACCAGCTCTTTAATTTCCTGAGCCATACGATCAAGGATGCTTGCATCAATACCGAAGCCTTCGGTACCTTGCAGCGCTTCGCCGCTTAGCTTGAGCAGAATGCGTTTGTAGACAGGTTTTGCATTGGTAGCCATGATTCTTTCCTGGGAACAGTCAACGAATGGGGATGGTAAATTCAGACGACATAATGTCGCATATCAACAAGATCTGTATCAGAGCAGGCTGATTTTTAAAGCCAGATAAAAAGGAACCGCCAATTGGCGGCTCCCTTTAAAAATTAAGACTGCTTGGACATTGCAGCAACTTCTGCTGCGAAGTCAGTCTCAACTTTCTGGATGCCTTCGCCCACTTCAAAGCGGATGAAGCCAGTTACGTCAGCATTGTGCTCTTTCAGCAACTGACCAACAGTTTTGCTTGGCTCGATAACGAAAGGCTGACCAGTCAGAGAAACTTCACCGGTGAATTTCTTCATGCGGCCTTCAACCATTTTCTCTGCGATTTCTTTCGGCTTGCCAGACTGCATAGCGATGTCCAGCTGAACCTGGTACTCTTTCTCAACAACTTCAGCAGACACGTCTTCTGGCTTAACGAATTCTGGCTTGCTTGCAGCAACGTGCATAGCGATTTGCTTAACCAGCTCTTCGTCAGCGCCTTTAGCTGCAACAACAACACCGATGCGAGCACCGTGCAGGTAGCTACCCAGAACATCACCTTCCAGAACAGCAACACGACGAATGTTGATGTTCTCACCGATTTTAGCAACCAGTGCAACACGCTCTTCTTCGAACTGTGCTTTCAGTACTTCGATGTCAGTAACTTTGCCTGCAGCAGCAGCGTCCAGCACTTTGTCAGCAAATGCCTGGAAACCACCATCTTTAGCAACGAAGTCAGTCTGGCAGTTAACTTCCAGAATCACAGCGTAGCCGTCTGCGATCTTAGTTTTGATCACGCCGTCAGCAGCTACGTTGCCTGCTTTCTTAGCTGCTTTGATCGCACCAGACTTACGCATGTTTTCGATTGCCAGCTCGATGTCGCCATTAGCTTCAGTCAGTGACTTTTTGCAATCCATCATGCCTGCGCCAGTACGTTCACGCAGTTCTTTTACCAGAGCAGCAGTAATATCAGCCATTCTAAAATCCTCGGTTATCTCGTAGAGAGAGATAAGCCCTGGTCCACGAAATAGACGAACCCTGGCTCAAAATAAAAAGGGGGCCTGAGACAGGCCCCCTAACCAAACTATTCAATACCTGGTTAATAAGAGCTCAAATAAGAGCGAACCTTATTATTCAGCTTCTACGAAGCTTTCTTCTGCCTGAGAAGCCAGATCCTGAGAGCGGCCTTCACGAACGGTAGCAGCTACAGCACCCAGATACAGGGTTACAGCACGGATTGCATCGTCGTTACCAGGGATAACGAAATCAACGCCATCTGGATCGGAGTTAGTATCAACGATAGAGAATACTGGGATACCCAGGTTGTTCGCTTCTTTGATTGCAATGTGTTCGTGATCAGCGTCGATTACAAACAGTGCATCCGGCAAGCCGCCCATGTCTTTGATACCGCCGAGGCTGTTTTCTAACTTAATCAGCTCACGGGTACGCATCAGCGCTTCTTTCTTGGTCAGTTTGTCGAAGGTACCGTCCTGAGACTGGATTTCCAGGTCTTTCAGACGTTTGATGGACTGACGAACAGTTTTCCAGTTAGTCAGCATACCGCCCAACCAGCGATGGTTCACGAAGAACTGATCGCAGCTCAGAGCAGCTTCTTTTACTGGTTCGCTTGCAGCACGCTTAGTACCAACGAAAAGGATTTTGCCTTTACGAGAAGAAATCTTGCTCAGTTCAGCCAAAGCTTCGTTGAACATAGGTACAGTTTTTTCAAGGTTGATGATGTGAACTTTGTTACGAGCGCCGAAGATGAAAGGCTTCATTTTCGGGTTCCAGTAACGGGTTTGGTGACCGAAGTGAACACCAGCCTTGAGCATGTCGCGCATGGAAACAGTTGCCATGATTAAAACCTCTATATAAAAGTATGGGGTTAAGCCTCCACGTATCCCATATTACCGACCCCTAAGGGCACCCCGGAATATGTGTCGATACGTGTGTGTTATTTACACAAAGTGAGAGTGTTGGCCGTATCCGAAAAATCGGAATACAAGTCCGGCGCGCTTTATACCATAAAACAGACCCGGACTCCAATAGTTGATAGTGGATAGTGCGCACACCGATTCTCGATTTGGCACCGATCGTAGGCCCTGATACCATTACCCCACTACTGCTCAATTATTGTCGATAACGACGACACCTGCGGATCGAATGAATGGCTATCTCAATTAAAACACCTGAAGAAATCGAAAAAATGCGCGTTGCGGGCCGCCTTGCCGCTGAAGTGCTGGAAATGATTGAATCCCACGTACGACCGGGCATTTCCACTGGCGAACTGGACCGTATTTGTAACGATTACATTGTTAACCAACAGCAAGCGGTTTCCGCGTGCCTTGGCTACCATGGCTTCCCGAAATCCGTGTGCATCTCCATTAATGAAGTGGTCTGCCACGGTATTCCTGATGACGCTAAACTCCTGAAAGATGGTGACATCGTCAACATCGACGTTACCGTTATCAAAGATGAATACCACGGCGACACCTCAAAAATGTTCATCGTTGGCAAACCGACCATTCTGGGTGAGCGTCTGTGCCGCGTGACTCAAGAAAGCCTGTATTTGTCTCTTCGCATGGTAAAACCAGGTATTCGCCTGCGCACTCTGGGTGCAGCCATTCAGAAGTTCGTTGAAGCTGAAGGTTTTTCTGTGGTTCGCGAATACTGTGGACACGGTATTGGCCGCGTATTCCACGAAGAACCGCAAGTGCTGCATTACGATGCTGATGACGGTGGCGTGGTGCTGCAACCGGGCATGACTTTCACTATCGAGCCGATGGTGAACTCCGGCGATTACCGCATTCGCACCATGAAAGACGGCTGGACGGTGAAAACCAAAGATCGCAGCTTGTCTGCACAATACGAGCATACTATTGTGGTGACAGATAACGGCTGCGAAATTCTCACCTTACGCAAAGATGACACCATCCCCGCGGTGATTTCGCATAACGACTGATTGCCTGGCGAAAGTCAGCAATCGAAGCCGGCTTATGCCGGCTTTTTTTATGGATGGCGACATGACACCGAGCTTACCCGAGCAGTACGCAACCACAGTGCTTCCTGAGATTTCCGGGCAACCTGAATACCCTGTCAACTGGACAGACTCAGAGCTTAATTGCGCCGAAATCAAAGCCCGCCTCGACACTTTCCAGCAGTGGTTGGGGACAGCATTTGACGACGGTATTTCCGCCGAAAAACTTATCGATGCCCGCACCGAGTTTATCGACCAGTTACTGCAACGGTTGTGGGTAAACTACGGTTTTGGTGATGTCGCTGAAACCGCGCTCGTCGCGGTGGGTGGTTACGGGCGCGGTGAACTTCATCCGTTATCTGATATTGATTTGCTGATACTCAGCCGTAAACGTCTGAGCGAGCCGCAATCCCAGAAAATCGGTGAACTTCTCACGCTGTTGTGGGACGTAAAGTTAGAAGTCGGCCACAGCGTACGCACGCTTGAAGAGTGCCTGCTCGAAGGCCTGTCTGATTTAACAGTTGCCACCAACCTGATTGAGTCACGCTTACTGATTGGCGATGTCGCACTCTTCCTTGAACTGCAAAAACACATTTTCAGCGACGGTTTCTGGCCATCTGCCAAGTTCTTTGCCGCAAAAATTGATGAGCAAAATGTTCGTCATCAGCGTTACCACGGCACAAGTTATAACCTCGAGCCAGATATCAAAAGCAGCCCCGGCGGTTTGCGTGACATCCATACGCTGCAATGGGTCGCGCGTCGCCATTTTGGTGCCACGTCCATGAGTGAAATGGTCGGCTTTGGTTTTTTAACCGAAGCAGAAAGAAATGAACTGGATGAGTGCCAACACTTGCTGTGGCGTATTCGCTTCGCTTTACATCTCGAAGTAAATCGCTATGACAACCGTTTGTTATTCGACAGGCAGCTCAGCGTTGCTCAACGTCTGGATTACAACGGTGAAGGCAATCAGCCGGTCGAACACATGATGAAAGATTTCTATCGTGTGACCCGTCGCGTCGGTGAGCTTAACCAAATGCTGTTGCAGTTGTTTGATGAAGCGATTCTTGCGTTAGATGCCAGCGAAAAACCGCGCCCACTTGATGATGACTTCCAGTTACGCGGCACTCTGATTGATCTGCGTGACGAAACGCTATTTATGCGTGAACCGCAGGCTATTTTGCGTATGTTTTACATGATGGTGCGTAACCGTGACATCACCGGAATTTACTCAACCACCCTACGCCATTTGCGTCATGCGCGTCGCCATTTAGTACAGCCGCTTTGCTACATTCCGGAAGCGCGCGAGCTGTTCCTCACGATATTGCGCCACCCCGGTGCCGTGAGCCGCGCCTTATTGCCAATGCACCGCCACAGCGTGTTGTGGGCATATATGCCGCAGTGGTCGCATATCGTCGGGCAGATGCAGTTTGACCTGTTCCACGCGTATACGGTGGATGAACACACTATTCGCGTGCTGCAAAAACTGGAAAGCTTCGCGAAAGAAGAAACCCGTCCGAAGCATCCATTATGTGTCGATCTGTGGCCGCGCCTGTCGCATCCAGAGCTTATCTTGATTGCAGCCCTGTTCCATGACATCGCCAAAGGCCGTGGCGGGGATCACTCGGTTCTGGGCGCGGAGGACGTTATAAAGTTTGCCGAACTGCACGGGTTGAACTCTCGCGAGACGCAACTTGTCGCGTGGCTGGTGCGCCAACATTTGCTGATGTCAGTCACCGCGCAGCGCCGTGATATCCAGGACCCGGAAGTGATTAAGCAGTTTGCTGAAGAAGTGCAGACTGAAAACCGCCTGCGTTACCTGGTTTGCCTGACCGTCGCTGATATCTGTGCGACCAACGAAACCTTATGGAATAGCTGGAAACAGAGTCTGTTGCGGGAACTCTATTTCGCCACAGAAAAACAGCTGCGTCGTGGGATGCAAAACAGCCCGGATATGCGTGAGCGTGTACGCCACCATCAACTTCAGGCGCTGGCGTTACTGCGTATGGATAACATCAACGAAGAGGCGCTGCACAATATCTGGCGCCGCTGCCGGGCCAACTATTTTGTTCGCCACACGCCAAACCAAATTGCATGGCATGCGCGACACTTGCTGAAGCACGACCTCAGCAAACCGATGATTTTGCTTAGCCCACAGGCAACACGTGGTGGTACCGAAATCTTCATCTGGAGCCCTGATCGCCCTCACCTGTTCGCCGCTGTTTGTGCCGAGCTGGACAGGCGCAACCTGAGCGTTCATGACGCACAAATATTTACTACGCGCGACGGCATGGCAATGGACACCTTTATTGTGCTGGAGCCGGATGGCAGCCCGCTTTCCGCCGACAGGCACGAACTCATCCGCCACAGTATTGAACAGGCTATTACGCAGGCCAGCTGGCAGACGCCTCAACCGCGCCGCCAGTCCGCCAAACTGCGCCACTTTACCGTCGATACCGAAGTCAATTTCCTGCCTACTCATACTGACAGGCGCACATTCCTGGAACTGATTGCGTTGGATCAGCCAGGCTTACTGGCGCGGGTAGGTGAAGTGTTTGCTGACCTCGGAATTTCACTTTACGGGGCTAGAATTACGACAATTGGCGAGCGAGTAGAAGATTTATTTATAATAGCTACCGCTGATCGGCGTGCTCTTAATAATGAGTTGCAAGAGGAAGTACAGCAACGGTTGACAGCAGCCCTTAATCCAAACGATAAATAACAGTCTGTTAATTTCGTCACAATCAGGAAAATGTTCACAATGCCAATGCAGCAGCTACAAAACGTAATTGAAACCGCTTTCGAGCGCCGCGCCGAAATCACTCCGGCAAATGCTGATACCGTCACTCGTGAAGCGGTAAACCAGGTCATCTCCCTGCTCGACAGCGGTGCGCTGCGCGTTGCCGAAAAAATTGATGGCCAGTGGGTTACCCACCAATGGCTGAAGAAAGCCGTTCTGCTTTCTTTCCGTATCAATGACAACCAAGTTATTGATGGCGCAGAAAGCCGTTACTTCGACAAAGTGCCGATGAAATTCGCCAACTATGACGAAGCACGTTTCCAGAAAGAAGGTTTCCGCGTTGTGCCGCCAGCGGCCGTTCGCCAGGGTGCATACATCGCACGTAACACCGTTCTGATGCCTTCTTACGTTAACATCGGCGCTTATGTTGATGAAGGCTCTATGGTTGATACCTGGGCAACTGTCGGTTCTTGTGCGCAGATTGGTAAAAACGTTCACCTGTCTGGTGGCGTAGGCATCGGTGGCGTTCTGGAGCCATTACAGGCTAACCCAACTATCATTGAAGATAACTGCTTCATCGGCGCGCGTTCAGAAGTTGTGGAAGGCGTTATCGTTGAAGAAGGTTCTGTGATTTCCATGGGCGTTTACATCGGCCAAAGCACGCGCATTTATGACCGTGAAACTGGTGAAGTACATTACGGCCGCGTGCCAGCAGGTTCCGTGGTCGTTTCCGGTAACCTGCCATCTAAAGATGGTAAGTACAGCCTGTACTGTGCAGTTATCGTGAAAAAAGTCGACGCGAAAACTCGCGGCAAAGTTGGAATCAACGAGCTGCTTCGCACTATCGACTAATAAAATATGCAAAAGGCGGGCTCTCCCGCCTTTTTAGCATTTAGGGCTAGCGGAAAAGGATTTTTCCGTTAATTATCTTGATATTGCTGATATCGAAAAAGGTAACACTATGTACGATAACTTGAAAAGTCTGGGTATTACCAATCCTGATGAGATCGATCGTTACAGCCTCCGGCAGGAAGCCAATAACGATATCCTGAAAATCTATTTCCAGAAGGATAAAGGCGAGTTTTTCGCTAAAAGCGTGAAGTTTAAATACCCACGCCAGCGCAAAACTGTCGTTGCCGATGGCGTCGGTCAGGGTTACAAAGAAGTGCAGGAAATCAGCCCGAATCTGCGCTATGTAATTGATGAATTAGATCAACTTTGCCAACGAGATCGCACTGAAGTGGATCTGAAACGCAAAATCCTCGACGATCTTCGCCATCTGGAATCTGTAGTTGCTCACAAGATCAGTGAAATTGAATCCGATCTTGAAAAGTTAACCCGCGGTAAATAATGCAAAAGGGCCGGAATCTCCGGCCCTTTTATTATCTTTGCTCATCCAGTTGCAACGCCACATACAGCAGCAATCTATCGTCAAAATTTCCTAAATCTAACCCTGTTAATTCCGAAATACGGTTAAGTCGGTACTCGAGCGTATTACGATGAATAAACAATGCCTTAGACGTTGCCAGTGGCTGCACGTTATGGCGGAACCACGCGCTTAACGTTCGGCGCAGCAGCCCGTTGTTATCCATTGATTTCAGGCGAGCTAAAGGGCGAGCCAGTTCATTCGCCTGCCATCCGCCACGCAAACTATCCAGCAGCACCGGCAACATCAAATCCTGGTAAAAATAGCCCCGGTTTTCTGGCATACGTTGTTTGCCGACCATCATGGTAGTGCGTGCGGTTCGATACGAGCGCGCAATACTACCAGGCCCGGTAAAATAGTTGCCCAGCGCGACACGAAAGCGTAGCTGACCATTTTCTTTCATACGGTTGATTAGCTGCTCTACCCGCTTGCGGTGATCTTCTGCATCCCAACGGCCAAAAGGATTTAGCGCAGGTTTTAGCACCACCATTTCAGTTAACGACACAATGGCTATTAAATTATTCCGCTCAGGTGTCGTCAGTGCAGTTTGCAGCTGCTGTAACTCTTCCATAGCGCTTTCCACGCCAAGCTGACCACTATCGACTTCCACAACAGCGACCACTCGAGGTTGATTCAGATCGATACCCAAACGTTGTGCCCATTCGCTCAAAGCCGGTGTCTGTTCTTCAGCCTGAATCAAATTCATCACTAACTCTTCACGCAGACGAGTGTCTTGTGCCAGCAAGTGCATCAGACGAGATTGTTCAAGCATCATCTCCGCCGTCATACACACCAGCTCACCGTACTTACGCAGCGAGCCAGGTTCCCCTGTCAGACCGATAACACCAACAATTTCACCTTCGATGCGCAGTGGCAGGTTTATCCCTTGACGCACGCCGTGCAGATGCCGGGCTACGGCATCATCAATATCAACCACACGCCCCTGGGAGAGCACCAGCAATGCACCTTCGTGCAATTCACCAATACGTTCTTTATCACCACTACCAATGATTCGCCCACGCGCATCCATCACGTTTATGTTGGTATCAATAATGGTCATGGTGCGCGCCACAATGTCCTGCGCCATTTTGGTATCAAGGTGCCAGCCAGCCATGTGTCCTCCTGAGTCGTGCTAATGGCCTAGCATAGGCGAGATGGATCGCCTCAGCATTGTGCGAATGCACAAAGCACCGATGAAGAGTATGGAGTTGTGGTAAGGCTCACAAAAAAGGGCCGCAATTTGCGGCCCTGATAGTTTAAGGAGAACTTAGTGGCAATTAATTACTGCATCAACAGATAGATGGTGCTGTCGCCACGCTGAATATTAAGCGCCATTACAGATGGTTTGGTGTCCAGAATTTTGCGCAGTTCAGCGATGTTATTTACAACCTGCTGGTTAACACCAATGATAATGTCACCTTTTTTCAGACCAATACGTGCAGCAGGGCTATTGCCTTTTACGTTATTGACGATGACACCCTTCTCATCTTTACCGCTGCGGTTGCTCATTTCAGCACCTTCGATACCCGTAAAGATAGTGGCTGAATCAACCTGAGTCTGGCTGCTTTGTTGCAGTTCCAGATTCACTGATACTGGTTTGCCATCACGCAGCAGGCCAAGAGTCAGTTTGCTGCCAACTGGCATAGAACCCACTTCAGCGCGCAAGGCAGCGAAGCTGCTAATTGCTTTACCGTTCATGGAAACCACAACGTCACCGGCTTTCACGCCCGCTTTCGCAGCAGAAGAGTTAGGCATAACCTGGCTGACAAATGCACCACGTTGCGCGTCAACTTTCATCGCTTTTGCTAACTCGGAGTTCAGCTCAGTCCCAAGGATACCCAGTTCGCCACGCTTAACTTGACCATACTGCACCATCTGCGCAGTCAGGTTTTTCACCATGTTGCTTGGGATAGCAAAACCGATACCGATGTTGCCACCGTCTGGTGCCAGAATCGCAGTGTTAATCCCGATCAACTCACCATTAAGGTTAACCAGTGCACCACCGGAGTTACCACGGTTGATTGCCGCATCGGTCTGGATAAAGTTCTCATAGTTTTCAATGTTCAGGCCACTACGACCTAAAGCTGAAACAATACCGGAGGTCACGGTTTCGCCCAAACCATACGGGTTACCGATTGCAACGGTGTAATCACCAACGCGCAGTGCGTCGGAGTCAGCCATTTTTATCGCAGTCAGGTTTTTCGGGTCCTGCAACTGCAGCAGTGCGATATCAGAACGTGGATCTTTACCCACCACTTTTGCTTCAAACTTACGTCCATCACTCAGGGAAACCTGAATTTTTGTTGCATTATCAACAACGTGGTTGTTTGTCACCACATAGCCTTTAGCGGCGTCAATAATTACACCAGAACCCAGTGCTGCAAATTTCTGCTGCTGACCGCTGCCCTGAGGGCCTTGGTCCGCCGGGCCACCCTGGCAGAATGGAGAGCTCTGGAATGGAGAGCCTTCCTGACAGAATGGTGAATTATCACCAAAGAACTGCTGGAAGTTACGCCCCATACGCGGCGTATTAACAGTGGTGCTCCCCTCAACGTTAATACTCACTACGGAAGGCATCACTTTTTCCAGCATCGGCGCAAGGCTTGGCATAGGTTGCCCAGCGGTTGCAGGTACAGAAGAAGCGGTCTCTGCCGCAATTGCAGATACAGGACTCAGCGCCAAACCCAGGCTAAGAGCCAGCGCGCTCATTGCTAAAGTTGTTTTTTTCATCGATTTCAGTCTCAAGTTAATAAGTCACGCAAAATTGCTGTGTAGGCCAATATAGAGTGACAATTGAGGCGCTAAGTTCCGCCGATAAGTCACTGGAAAAAGTAAAAATTTATTGTCCGTCTTTACAAAACTCAATGAGCAACTTATTCCACCGCCATCAGGCGCCGATACTCATCCCAGGCGAATAAGTCCGTCATTCCGCTGATATAATCCTGAATTAGACGACAGCGGTAATAATATTCCCATACTGGGAAATCACTGGCTGACGGCGTCAAATCACTGACGGCTTCAATATACGCAAGTCTATGTTTTGTCGATAATTTGTGGAACAATCGAGTTTCAATCGGCAGACGACGTAAACTTTCTTTCTCCACCAGTTCAGCAAAATCCTCAACTGATATATTGAGTAATGGACTGTAAATTTCAAGTAAGCCACTGATAACGCGATAACCTTGTAACTCAAGTTGCTCAACTTCTGGGTGACTAAATACATGTTTAAATGCAACCTGCTTATATAGCTCCAGCAGGCGCGCAAAGGGGCTGTCATCTTCTAGTAGTGCGTGATTGAACTCGCCGCTAAATATATCGCTGATATTATCGATAAAACGTTGAGCGGCATAAGGCACCAACTGGTTTAACGTATTGACGCGCAGATACATAAAGAACTGATCTTCGGTACTGCGGCGCATCTGATTTGAACGGGATTTCTCCCAGGCCTCATCCACTACATGCTCAAACAGATCGCCTTTGCTATGCTCGCCCCAGGCATCACATAAGTGCTGATAAAGTTGTTCAACGCTGAAAATGCGCTTCTCAACCGCATCTTCCAGATCCGCCACACAGTATGAAATATCATCCGCAGCTTCCATTATCCATGTCAGTGGGAAACGGCTGTATTCACCCAGTTCAAGCTCCGTACGCAAACGGGCAATGTACGACTCTTCCGAAAGATAGAAGCCAGGTTTTTTCATCAGATAAGCGTGGCTTTTTGGCGGCTCGCCAACAAACCAGGCCGGGCGCGTATATTTGAGAATGCAACCAACCTGCGCCCAGGTCAGATTCATACGCAATAGACTATGTACCAGGCGAATGCCCTGCGCATTGCCTTCGAACTGACAAAGATCCTGGCGCACCTTGTGGCGCAAGCCATTCAGTTGATCTTCACCTTCACGCAGGCGTAAAGCTTCAACCCGGCAACGATCGTCGCTGCGCGGCTGGCTTCCGGCATCTGTTGGGAATAAACGCTGGCGGAACCAGTCATTAATAGCTGACTCACCAAAATGACCGAACGGTGGGTTGCCGATGTCATGCATCAGGCAGGCCATTTCAACGATGCTTTCAAACGGGCCGGTGAGCTCATGCAGCCCAAAGCGCTCAAGATCCTGCTCCTCCTTAAGGCGGCTCAGCACTTCTTTGGCGATGTAGCGGCCGACTTGCTGAACCTCCATCGAGTGAGTCAAACGTGTGCGAACAGAGGCATTACGCTCCAGAGGGAAAACTTGTGTTTTCTGCTGCAAACGGCGAATTGCCGGAGAGTTAACGATTCTCCCGCGATCGCTTTCAAAAATACGCAGGATTTCATGTTCGTTCTTCAGCCCTTCAGGAGAGCGGAAACGGCGGTGCCAGTTAATTTTCTTACGGAAATCTATTTCACTCATGCCCTCTCCTGCGCCTTTTAACAGCGGATTAATTCCTTGATGCCAGCCATGATAGACTATGAAGGTAATTTAACACTTTAGCGAGAATCACTATGAAAGTAGGCATCATTGGTGCAATGGAAGAAGAAGTTACGCTGCTGCGTGACAAAATTGAAAGCCGTCAGACTCTGAAGCTTGCAGGGTGTGAAATTTACACCGGCTCCCTGAATGGCGTTGAAGTAGCTTTGCTGAAATCAGGTATTGGCAAAGTCGCAGCTGCAATGGGTGCAACTCTCCTGCTTGAGCATTGCAAACCAGATGTAGTGATCAACACCGGTTCTGCAGGTGGTCTTGCATCCACACTTAAAGTTGGCGATATCGTGGTTTCTGATGAAGTGCGTTACCACGACGCAGACGTTACCGCTTTTGGCTATGAATATGGCCAATTGCCAGGTTGCCCAGCAGGTTTTGCTGCTGACGCCAAACTGATTGCCGCGGCTGAAGAGTGCATTGCCGAGCTGAACCTGAACGCCGTGCGCGGTTTGGTTGTTAGTGGTGATGCGTTTATTAACGGTTCTGTGGCACTGGCAAAAATCCGCCATAACTTCCCACAGGCGGTTGCTGTGGAAATGGAAGCGACAGCAGTTGCGCACGTTTGCCATAACTTCGGTACCCCGTTTGTCGTGGTGCGCGCGATCTCTGATGTTGCCGATCAGCAATCCCATCTGAGCTTCGAAGAGTTCTTAGCTGTTGCGGCGAAGCAGTCCACGCTGATGGTTGAAAACCTGGTGCAGAAACTGGCTCGTGATTAATAAGAACTTTTGGCGCGGCATCACCGCGCTTCTGTGTTGTCTCCCGGCGTGGCTAAATGCCGCGCCGCGGGTTATCTCATTATCGCCGAGCAATACTGAACTGGCATTTGCGGCTGGTATCACGCCAGTAGCGGTCAGCGCCTGGTCAGACTATCCGGAAGCCGCCAAAAAGCTTGAGCAAGTCTCGAACTGGCAGGGGATGAATCTCGAGCGTATCGTGGCGCTTAAACCTGATGTGGTTCTTGCCTGGCGTGGTGGAAATGCTGAGCGCCAGGTCAACCAACTAAAAGCATTGGGTATTAAAGTTGTCTGGCTTGATCCGGCAACGGTCGAAGGTGTGGTTGCGGCATTGCGTCAATTGAGCCAATACAGCCCGACACCCCAAACGGCCCACAACGCCGCAGATAAACTGGCAAAAGAGTTTGCCGATTTGAAAGCGCACTATTCTCAGCACCCGAAGAAAAAAGTGTTTCTCCAGTTCGGCCAGCAGCCGCTATTTACGTCAGGAAGTGGTTCAATTCAGAACGAAATTCTGGAAGTATGCGCAGGGCAAAATATCTTCGCTGATAGCCGGGTTCCCTGGCCGCAAGTGAGTCGTGAACAGGTGCTAAGCCGCCACCCACAGGCTATTATTATCACCGGCGATGAAACGCAAATCCCTCCGGTTGAACAATTTTGGAATACCCAGCTAAAAATTCCGGTTATTGCAGTGAATGATGACTGGTTTAGTCGCTCAGGCCCACGTATTATCCTCGCCGCAAAACAGCTCTGTGAGGAGCTGGCAGAAAAATAACCTTTTCTATGAGGATAACACCCACATGCTCGTCTATTGGCTGGACATCATTGGCACAGCCGTCTTTGCAATATCCGGCGTACTGCTGGCAGGTAAACTACGTATGGACCCGTTTGGTGTTCTGGTTCTTGGCGTAGTGACAGCGGTTGGCGGCGGAACTATTCGCGATATGGCACTGGATAATGGCCCGGTATTTTGGGTTAAAGACCCAACCGACTTAGTGGTCGCAATGGTCACCTGTATGCTGACTATTGTGTTGATTCGACAACCGCGTCGGCTACCAAAATGGATTTTACCAGTGCTCGATGCCGTGGGACTTGCGGTGTTTGTCGGTATTGGGGTGAATAAAGCATTTCTGGCGGGCGCAAGCCCACTGATTGCCATCTGCATGGGCGTGTTGACCGGTGTTGGCGGTGGGATTATTCGTGACGTTTTAGCGCGTGAAATCCCGATGATCCTGCGTACCGAAATCTATGCCACGGCGTGTATTGCAGGCGGAATTGTACATGCCACTGCGTATTACACCTTCCACGTTCCACTGGAACAGGCGAGCATGATTGGCATGGTCGTCACCCTCGCAATCCGTCTGGCCGCCATTCGTTGGCATCTCAAATTGCCAACGTTTGCACTCGATGACAGACAATAGAGAATAAAAAAGCCGGATGACGCTTTCGCTTATCCGGCCTACAAGAATTTTTATAACTAACCATTTAAACCGAATAATTCGAGTTGCAGAAAGTAGACAAAGTCGTGAGTCCCAGGAGCATAGAAAACTATGTGACTGGGGCGAACGGGTGCAGTCGACGCATCTGCAGCTTGAAGTATGAAAGCTTAAACGCTGAACGAAGAACCACAACCACAGGTACTTTTCGCATTCGGGTTGGTCACAACAAAGCGCGAACCTTCCAGACCTTCAGTGTAATCCACCGCACCGCCTACCAGATATTGCAGGCTCATTGGGTCAACTACCAGCGCAACGCCTTGCTTCTCGATAGTCATATCGCCGTCATTAATCTGATCGTCAAAGGTAAAACCATACTGGAAACCGCTGCAACCACCACCGGTGATGTAAACGCGCAGTTTCAGATTCGGGTTCTCTTCATCCGCGATCAGGTTTTTTACTTTATTGGCTGCTGCTTCGGTAAACTGCAACGGCAGCACTGCTACGTCATCACTCATCATTTGCTCCCAACGAAATAAGAAGTCGGGTAAAGTTTAACCCAGCCTTTGGGGGTCATTATCTAATACCCGAGTAAATCGTTCAAGTATTCTCCCCGGCAGGGGTTTGCTGTTCTTTGTTCTGCTTTTCCGCTTCCTGTTTGGCGAGCGTACGCGCGAGAATCGAGGAGTATAGCGGTTTCCCACCCAGGAATTGTGCCAATAGTGTCGCGCCAAGGCAGGTAATAATCATTGGCAGAATGAGCTGGTAATTGTCAGTCATTTCCAGAACCAACACAATTCCGGTCAATGGCGCACGCACTGATGCGGCAAACAACGCCCCCATTCCGGCGATGGCAAATGTCCCAACTTCAAGATGATAGGCCGGGAACCAGGCCGCACTCGCGATACCAAATGCCGTGCCAAGTAATGTACCCAAAGCTAGCATTGGTGCAAAAATCCCACCAGGTGCACCGGATGCAAAACATAGCAACGTGGTAATCACACGAGCAATAAAGATAAACAGCAGCATGCCAAGGGTGTAATTGCCTGCGGCTGCAATGGGGATAAGATTAAAACCGCCACCGGCCGCTGCAGGTTGGATAAGACCAAGAATCCCGCAAATACCGCCCAGCAAGCCACCAATAATCACCCATTTTTTCAGATTGCCGCCGTGAAGGCGCTGGAACATATCCTGGGTACGGAACACCATCGCGTTAAAGAACACGCCGACGATGCCAAATACCATCCCCAACACCAGATACAACCACAGCGTGTTAACCGGCGCGTTAGCCAGTTTGCCGACTTCGATAACCGCATTTTCACCATTAAAAATACGGAACACCACGCTCGACATAATCACGCCGATAAACACGGCTTTTATCGAAATCAGGTTGTAGCGAAATTGCGGGCGCATCTCTTCAATGATGAACAGAATCCCCGCCAATGGGGCATTAAACGCAGCGGATAAACCCGCAGCCGCACCGGTCGCTAACAGTGAATGGCGAGCTTCAGCACCACGCAGGCGGAAAATATCCAGCACCATGCGGCCGATATTCCCACCCAATTGCACCGTTGGCCCTTCGCGCCCGAGCACCATGCCAGCACCGAGCGTCCCCATCCCGCCGATAAACTTCACTGGAATGACACGCCACCAGCGCACCGGACGCAACTCTTCCAGTGCCCCTTCAATTTCAGGGATACCAGAGCCCCCTGCTTCCGGCGCAAAACGGCGCACCAGATAGTAGCCAATCATTGCCAAAAGCATTGAGCTAATGAATGCCAGCGGCCAGACAATAAGGCTGTGATCAGCCACATGAGCCAGCATTGCGAGGCGATTTTGTTGAACCCAGGTGACCGCTTTTTCAAAAGCGACACCCACCAAACCGGCTAACGTCCCTACTATCGCGGCCATGAAAAGAATAGCGACGGGAGTTTTATCCTGTCGAATTAGGCGACGCACCATGTCGCCCCTGCGTAAGCGCACAACCTGCTGTGCTTCAAAAGAGGGGTGGGAGTGATTCATTAGGCTAATCATTTATTGGTAATACAAATCGAGGGGGCATTCTACTCTCTCGACGCGTTTGGGCAAAACTTTCATAACTTCGAATGTTTCCCTTAGAATAGCGTGTAGTCATTATTTCCACGAATCCACGAATTGGAGCCGATTCATGAGTAAGTCTGAAAACCTGTACGCTGCAGCACGTAAAGTCATTCCTGGTGGAGTTAACTCGCCGGTTCGTGCTTTTACTGGCGTCGGCGGTGTGCCGCTGTTTATCGAACGCGCTGACGGGGCTTACCTGTATGACGCTGACGGCAAAGCCTATATCGATTATGTTGGTTCATGGGGGCCAATGGTTCTCGGTCACAACCACCCGGCAATTCGTAATGCCGTGATTGAGGCGGTTGAACGTGGTTTAAGCTTTGGCGCGCCAACTGAGATGGAAGTAAAAATGGCGGAGCTGGTGACCGACCTGGTTCCAACCATGGACATGGTTCGTATGGTGAACTCAGGCACAGAAGCCACCATGAGCGCCATTCGCCTGGCACGTGGTTTTACCGGTCGCGATAAAATCATCAAATTCGAAGGCTGCTACCACGGCCACGCTGACTGCCTACTGGTGAAAGCCGGTTCTGGCGCACTGACCCTCGGCCAGCCAAACTCACCGGGCGTTCCGGCTGATTTCGCTAAACACACCCTCACCTGCACCTATAACGATCTCGCTTCCGTTCGCGCCGCGTTCGAGCAATATCCGCAAGATATTGCCTGCATTATCGTTGAACCCGTTGCAGGCAACATGAACTGCATCCCGCCAAACGATGACTTCCTGCCAGGCCTGCGTGCGCTGTGCGACGAGTTTGGTGCGTTGTTTATTATTGATGAAGTGATGACCGGTTTCCGTGTCGCGCTGGCAGGTGCCCAGTCTTACTACGGTGTGGAACCTGACTTAACTTGTCTGGGCAAAATCATCGGTGGCGGGATGCCGGTAGGTGCGTTCGGCGGTCGTCGCGAAATTATGGACGCGCTGGCACCAACTGGCCCGGTTTACCAGGCAGGTACGCTTTCCGGTAACCCAATTGCGATGGCGGCAGGCTACGCTTGCCTGACTGAAGTCGCACAACCAGGCGTTCACCAGACATTGACCGAACTGACCGAAATGCTGGCAAACGGTTTGCTGCATGCAGCGAAAGAAGAAAATATTCCACTGGTCGTGAACAATGTGGGCGGCATGTTTGGTTTGTTCTTCACTGATGCGGAAACGGTGACTTGCTACCAGGACGTGATGGCGTGTGATGTCGAGCGCTTTAAGAAGTTCTTCCACCTGATGCTGGAAGAAGGTGTTTACCTGGCACCATCTGCATTTGAAGCAGGCTTTATGTCAGTTGCGCATTCGAAAGAAGATATTCAGAAGACTATCGACGCTGCGCGTCGGGTGTTTGCGAAGCTGTAATGTTTACGCCCTCTTCTGTGAAGAGGGCGTGTTAATCACCGCGTCTGCTTACGCAGCAAATAGATGAAATAAGGCGCGCCGATAAAAGTCGCCAGCAAGCCAGCAGGCACCTGATCCGGGAAGAGGATCATTCTTCCGCACCAGTCCGCCGCCACCATCAGCATCCCACCCAATAATGCCGACATCACCAACTGCGGCATAGCACGCCGGAAACCGAGCATACGCGCGATATGTGGTGCCATTAGGCCAACAAAACTCAGCGGGCCGACGGTCATAGTTGCCGCGGCGGTTAAGGTTGCAGCCAGCAAAAGCAGCGCAAAGCGTGATGGTGTCAGAGCCATACCAATCGCGCGCGCAGTTGCTCCACCTAACGGGAGAATCATTAACCAGCGGCGGCACAGCGGCGTCAGGGCAAACAAAATCACCATCAGGATAAGCGTTCTGACAGCCTGGTCACCGGTAACGTTATAGGTTGAACCAGAAATCCACGTCAGAATCCCAGCCATACGTGGATCACCACTCGCCATCAGCAACATCAACAACATGGTAAACGCGGTACTCAGCGCCATCCCGGCAAGTAACATGCGTTGCGGGGAAAAACCGCCACGACTGGCCGTCACCATAATCACCAACAGTGTCACCGCAGCACCCAAGCTACCGGCCGGGAACAACCAACCGAATGCATTTCCAGGTACGATAAACAGCATCACCACCACGCCGAATGCCGCACCAGAGCTGATACCTAACACTTCGGGGCTTGCCATCGCATTACCGGTCAGACGCTGGATAACGCTGCCAGCAACCGCCAGCATCATACCCGCAGTCAGTGCAGCTAATACACGTGGCCAACGCCACTGTAATAACTCATGGAATAACGAACCGCTTACCCAGTTCCAGCCATACGCATCGCGTCCAAGCGTTAGCGCAGTGACAAGAACCAACGCTAACACACCGCTACCAACTAACACCCACCATGCCAGATGCTGGCGCTCGCTCGGAACGTTATCGCCCTGGTTCATCGCTGGTGTGCCAACAGTACGTAAGCGTGGCAGTAACCACAGCAATAACGGCGCTCCAATAAGAGCGGTCACCGTACCGGTTGAAATCTCACGCCACGCGCTGGTCAGCCAGATAACGGATTGATCGGACAGCCACAATATCAACGCGCCAATAAGCGGTGCGAGGAACAAACGCGCAACCAGGCGGCGTGCCCCAAGCATTTTCGCCAGCAACGGCGCGAACAGGCCAATAAAACCAATAATCCCGACTGCATTAACCAACAGCGCACTGATGGCAATCGCCAGTACCAGCGTCGCGAGGCGCACCATGGAAAGTGCCAGCCCCAGGTTACGTGCCACACCATCGTCGAGCCCCATCAGCGTTAGCGGGCGCAACAACAGCAGTGTTAATAACAAACCGCCGACCAGACGTGGCCACAGGCCGTTAACGATGTCCCAGTCTTGTTGGTTTAACGAGCCAGTGCTCCACAGGAACATGTTCTGCAACTGGTCGTGATGGAAAATAGCCAGCAGCTGGTTTACCGCTCCACAGTAAAGGCTCAGTACCAGCCCTGCGAGAATCAGCGTGACCGGAGATAACCGCTTGCCCCAGGCAACGCCAAACACCAGTAAACCCACAACGCCTGCCCCTACCAGAGCGGCAAACTGTTGTGTGGCAAACCCACCGGGCAACGCCCACAGCGTGGCAACCGTGATACCGAGTTGCGCGCCACTTGCCACACCAAGTGTAGTTGGCTCAGCAAGCGGGTTTCGTAACACTTGCTGGAATAGCACACCTACTAATCCAAGCCCTGCCCCAACTAACAAAGAGATAGCAAAGCGCGGTAGCAAACTGTAGTGGAATAACATCTGATTGATGTCATCAATATTGGGCTGCCACCAGGCCGCACTCCACTGCGCAGAAGGCAACTGTGCATTCAGGTTGTGTAACGTCAGCGCGCAGGCAATAACAAACAGCAGGGATAAAAGCAGCGCGGGGAGCAAAGCATAACGATGTTTCACGTCTGGCTCCCTATGGCTTTAGCAAGCGTAGTGGTGAAGTTCATGGCGGAAAGTGTCGCGCCGTAAAGCCATACTGGCGGCACGCGTTGGAAGCGGTTTTGACGAACAAAAGGCATCGAGTTCCACAATGGCGTTGCGGTTACGCGGGCCATTTCAGCATCGTTATTATGATCAAAGCAGATAACATCGGCGTCCTTAACTTCGGCGAGGCGCTCAAGGCCAACGACCGCACTGCCCCAGAAGTTGGTTTCACCTTGCCAGGCATTTTTTACGCCTAGCAAATCCATCACCTGTTGGAACAGGCTGTTTTTGCCAATAACCAGCGCGTGGCGGGAATCTAACAATGTCATCAGCAAAACGGGTTTATCCCCACGGGAAGCAAAGCGGGGTTTCATCTGCTCGATAAATTGATCAAATTTCAGCAAGTGATCGCGTGCTTCCTGCTGCATACCTAATTTTTCACCCAGTTCTGTCAGTGACTGACGAGCAACGGTCAGCGGCTTCCCGGAACCATCGTTGAAACTAAAACCCAAACCCGGCGCGATACGCGACATCTTTTCCGGTGACGGGCCGTAGCCTGCGGAATAGAGAATCAGTGACGGTTTTAATTGGGTCAGCAGTTCGAGATTGGGTTCGGTGCGTAAACCAACTTCGATTATGCCATCGGGCAATTTCGGTTCACCGACCCAAGCCTGATAATTTTTGATATCAGCCATCGCGTAAGGCTTAACGCCCAGCGCCAGCATCAATTCGACAGGTAGCCATTCCAGCGCAACAATTCGTTGCGGATCGATTGCCGCCGCATGAGCGTTGCCCATTTTGAGCAACAGCGGCGAGAGCGCCAGTGCCGTTAACAACTGGCGACGGCTCAGTAAAGGGTTAATCAGCTCACTCATCAGTAAACGAAGCTCACCGGAGCCGCGCCCGCAGGATGTGGCAGAATACCCATTGGGATACCGTAAATCTGTTCCAGCGTTTCGCTTTGCATCAATTCAGCAGGGCTACCCTGGGCAATCATTTCGCCACCGCGCAGCGCTGCAAGGTTGTCGCAATAACGCGCCGCCATATTGATATCGTGCAGAACGGCAATCACCGTCAAACCACGTTCCTGGCTAAGACGATGAATCAGCGCCAGTACATCAACCTGGTGGGCAATATCCAGCGCCGAAGTCGGTTCATCCAGCAACAGGCAACGGCTATCTTGCGCCACCAGCATGGCAATCCACGCACGCTGGCGTTCGCCGCCAGAAAGACTGTCCACCAGACGATGAGCAAAAGGTTTCAGCCCGACCAAAGTGATGGCCTCTTCAACCAATTCCCTGTCCGCTACGCCAAAACGACCCAACGCGCCGTGCCACGGATAACGACCAATCGCCACCAGCTCACGCACGGTCATGCCTTCAGCCGCTGGGAGTTGTTGCGGTAAGTACGCGACTTTGCGCGCAAA
The DNA here is from genome assembly GCF_001654835.1 of Buttiauxella gaviniae ATCC 51604. Taxonomy (GTDB): domain Bacteria; phylum Pseudomonadota; class Gammaproteobacteria; order Enterobacterales; family Enterobacteriaceae; genus Buttiauxella; species Buttiauxella gaviniae. The sequence continues at coordinate 176,273 of NZ_LXEP01000028.1, read as the reverse complement.
TTCCTTGCTGCTCCAGCTATCCAATGGTTGATTGTTGAGACTGATTTCCCCATCAGAGGGTTTCTGATGGCGACCAAGCATTTTCAGCAGTGTCGATTTCCCCGAGCCGTTGTGGCCAATCAGGCCTGTGACTTTGCCTACAGGAAAGGTCATCGACAGAGGATGGAGAAGCGTGCGACCGGGTACGCGGAAGGTAACGTCAGTGAGGCTAAACGTGGTATCGGGATGAACGAGTTTGTCCTGCATGGTAGCCATCTTTGTTGATGGGCACGGCGAACCGTGCCCGAATACACTTAGAAGCGGAATGTTGCAGTCGCAACAACCTGACGCTCAGCGCCCCAGAAGCAACCGTAGGTATTGAAGCAACTGGCTACATATTCACGATCAAGCAAGTTATTCACGTTGACCGCAATGCTTGAACCATTCATACCAAAGCGGCCCAGGTCATATTTGACCACTGCATCCAATACCGCAGCACTTCCCACTTTGAAGGTATTCGCAGGGTCACCGTAGCTAGAACCGATAAAGCGGCCACCAGTACCCAGCGTCAAACCACTCAACACGCCATCGTTGAAGGTGTAATCGCCCCACAGTGATGCCATATGTTCTGGCACTTGCGCAGGGGTATTACCTTTCAAGTTGGTATCTTTGGTGTATTCCGCGTCAGTGTAGGTATAAGAGGCAGTCATATTGATATTGGCATTGATAGCCGCTTTGGCTTCCAATTCAACACCACGAGCACGCACTTCACCAGCTGGAACTTGGTTAAGGGCATTGGTTGGGTCAGCCATCAACGTATCGGACTTGGTCAACTGATAAACCGCACCGGTAATCACGACTGGCATATCTTTCGGCACATACTTCACGCCGGCTTCGTATTGCTCACCTTTGGAAGGTTCATAAGCAACACGTGGTGTGCTGTACAAGCTAAAGGCATTAGGCTCGAAAGACTGGCTGTAGCTGAAATATGGTGAAATACCGTTATCAAACAGATAATTCACACCACCACGCCAGGTAAACTGCTTATCGTCACGGTCGATGTAACCATTATCACTGCGAACAGTTGTGGCTTGCTTAGACCAGTCGTAACGACCGCCCAATGTCAGCACCCACTTATCCCACTCAGCCTGATCCTGAACGTAGATACCCGTTTGTTTACTTTCGTTCATCTGGTAAGGCACTGCATCGCCGAAATCAACCGATTCCATAGGCGGCAGGTTATTCAAATCCAGTGGCGGAGCATTACCAAACAAGGCGCTGATGTCATTACGCATACGCGAGTAATCCACACCGGTTAATAGTGTGTGTTCAACAGTACCTGTAGCAAAGTTGCTTTGCAGTTGGGTATCAACGCTAAAGTTTTGCAGGCGTTCATTGTCAACAACTGTGCCACGACCTAAATAGTGGGCCCGTTGTTCTGGAGTCAGTGCCTGGCAATAAACGTTGTAGGCATTCATACCGTTATTGCACAAACCAGTACCATAGGCACTCTGCTGTGCAACTTTAATCTCAGAGAAACGTAGGTTTTGACGCACGGTGAAGGTGTCGTTAAAGCCATGTTCGAAGCTGTAACCGACCATTTTTTGGTTACGGGAATAGCTGTTATTGGTCGCACCTTCATTAAAGTCGGTTGGCAGATAGCCGCCCCCCGGCAATGGTTCAACCGTACCTTCTTTTGGCAGCCAGCCGTAGTAACCGGTTTCAGGCTCATTCTGGAAATACGACAAGAAGGTGAAGTTCGTCTTGTCATCCGGACGCCATGAGAAAGATGGTGCGATAGCATAACGCTGCGCTTCAGAATTCTGCTGTTGCTCGTTACCTGAGCGAGCAACACCGGTCAATCGATAGGAGTAAACACCATCGTCATCCAGCGCATCACTGAAATCAAAACCAGTCTGGAACAGGCTGTCAGTGCCCATTTTGAACTGTACTTCTTTAAGCGGTTCTGTGGTTGGGCGCTTACTCACCATAGAAACGATGCCGCCAGGGCTGCTTTTGCCGTACAACACTGAGGTTGGGCCACGCATCAGTTCAACGCGCTCTAGCATGTATGGGTCGATGACTGCATCGTTGTAAAAATCACCCTGCATTTTCAGGCCATCCAGATAGTTATTCTGGTTCAGGCCAACAGAAGAAAAGCCACGGATGATCACGAAATCGTAGGTGTTTGAAGCTCCACGGCTGCTTACCGTAACACCTGGTGTGTAACCTAACGCTTCTTTCACCGACTGGAATTGATGCGTCTGCATCTCTTCATTAGTCACAACTGAAATAGACTGCGGAGTCTTCTCAATCGGGGTGTCAGTTTTGGTCGCGGTGGCGGTGCGTTTTGCCGCAATCGTTGGAGACGGACCCCACGCGCTTTCGTCAGCAGCGCTGGCAGAAACTGTGATGGTATCTTCTTTGCTGGTTGTGTTGTCTGCTGCAAAACTTGATGCACTCACGCCACTGACGGCGGCCGCAACAAAGAATGCAAGTTTACGGATTGAGGTGTTGACTGGTTGTCCAGTTCTTAAACGCGCCATTGGTTTTTCTCTGATGAAGTAGTGACGAATGATAACGTAAACGATAATTATTATTAGCCGCAGAATAATAGACGAAACGGAAAGTGCATAGCAAGCAGGAAACGCCCCTGCTAAGCGCGAGGGAATAATAATTAACCAGAGTGATTGCATGGGCTTAATAAAAAAGAAAAGCCCCCGTGGTAAACGGAGGCTTTATGGGAAAACCGTGAGGTTTATTTACTGCCGAACATGTCTTTTATCCAACCTGCAACACCGTCACTACTTTCTTGCTGCTGAGGTTGTTGCTGCTGCGGCTGTTGTGGCTGCTGAGTCTGTGGCGCCTGTGACTGACTAAACGGATTGTTGTTCTGCTCAGCCTGCTGGCTTTGCTGGCACAACCCGTCCGGATTAGTGGTCCACACTGGCAACACACGATCCCCGCCGCCGCCACACTGGAAGTAGCCTGCGCTATCAACACCCATATCAACGATATCTTCCGGCGGGTTCAGCACCAGTGGAATCGGCGTCTGGTTAGCCAGATAACGTTGGTAAAGCGACATCGCCCCGCTCGCACCATATAGTTTGGTCGGCTGGTTGTTGTCACGCCCTACCCAGGTAATCGCCACTTCTTTGCCGTCGATGCCCGCAAACCAGGTATCCACGTTATCGTTGGTGGTACCCGTTTTTCCTGCTAAGTGCAGGTTCGGATATTTGCCCCCTAACGCACGACCCGTACCGCGAGCCATAACCTGCTGCATGGTAAACAGCGTCATGTATGCAGCCTGAGGAGGAACAGCCTGCTCCGCCTGTGGGAAGCTTTGGTATAGCACGGTGCCATCTTCAGCAATAACCGAACGCAAGGCTGAAAGCGTTGCCCGGTTGCCACCGCTGGCGATGGTCTGGAATGCCTGAGCCACTTCAATTGGCGTCAGGTTCAGCGCACCCAGCAACATCGCAGGAACCGGATGTAACTGGTTCTGCGGCACGCCAAGTTTGACCCAGGTATCTGTGACAGCAGGCAGGCCCAGCGCCATCCCCAGGTTGACAGTTGGTACGTTCATAGAACGCGTCAGCGCGTCCACGAGCATAACCTTGCCGCTCTCACTGTAGCGACGATCATCGTTTTGCGGCGACCACACTTGCCCGTTCGGCTGTTTCAGCGCGATTGGCGCATCGGCAATCCAGGTATTCAGACGGTAAGCGTCAGGCTGGCTTAATGCCGTCAGATAAGTCGCTGGTTTTGCCAGAGAACCGATAGAACGACGAGCCTGCATCGCGCGGTTGAAGCCCGCAAACTGCGTTTCAGCTCCGCCGACCATCGCACGAACTTCACCGGTCGAACGGTCAACAATGACCATTGCCGCTTCCAGATCTTTCAGTTTGCGCGAGTTACGCAGAACCGGAACCCCTTCACTCACCGCTTTTTCTGCCGCATCCTGAGAAACGGAGTCGAAAGTGGTGAAGATCTTCACGCCGGACAAGTCTTTAACTTTGTCGCCAAGTTTGGTCTGAAGTTCGTTACGCACCATCTGCATAAAAGCAGGCTGCGGCGAAATCACACCACCACGCGGTTGCACACCCAGAGGGCGCGCGCTCAGCATGTCGTAAAGCTCCTGGTCGATGACCTTCTGCTCTTGCAGCAAGCGCAATACAAGGTTACGACGTTCCAGCGCCAGTTTCGGGTTACGCCACGGGTTATAAATCGACGCGCCTTTCACCATGCCCACCAGCAATGCTTGCTGATCGAGGCTCAGTTCTTCTACCGGACGGCCAAAGTAATACAGGCTCGCCAGCGGGAAGCCGCGAATTTCGTTATCACCGCTCTGGCCGAGATAGACCTCGTTCAGATACAGTTCAAGGATGCGATCTTTGCCGTAACGCGCATCCATGATCAGCGCCATGTACGCTTCGTTCGCTTTACGCCAGTAAGAACGCTCGCTCGACAAGAACAGGTTTTTGACCAACTGTTGCGTCAGCGTACTCGCGCCCTGCACGGTACGGCCAGCTGTCAGGTTCGCCAGCACCGCACGGCCAATGGAGAAGAAGCTAATCCCGTCGTGCTCGTAGAAATGGCGGTCTTCTGTTGCGATCAACGTGTCGACCAGCAGCTCCGGGAACCCGGTGCGCGGCACAAACAGGCGCTGTTCACCATTCGGTGAAGACAACATGGTAATCAAGCGTGGATCCAGACGGAAGAAACCGAAGCTGCGGTTGTTATCCATGTTCTGGATGGATTCCAGATGGTCACCATCAAAATTCAGACGCGCGCGGATCTGCCCTTCTTTACTATCAGGGAAATCAAACGGACGACGGATCATCTCAATGCTGTTGCCCTGAACCGTAAACTCACCAGGGCGCGTCATCTTCGTCACCTGACGGTACTGGGTCGCCTCCAGCAGGTTAACCATCTCTTTTTTGCTGTACGGCATGTCTGGTTCAAGGTTCACCATACGGCCATAGACTGCCGCCGGGAGCTGCCAGACTTTCCCATCAATACGGGTACGGATCTTCTGATCGAGGTAAACACCGTAAATTACGAACAGCACAGCAAAGACAACAAACAGTTTTACCAGGAACCAGAACCAACGGCGCTTTTTACGTGGCGGGCGACCATTGCCATTGCCACTGCCTTTTCCTTTACGTGGCGGCATCGGTTTCTCGTCTTCATAATCATCATCGTAATCCGCGTCATATTCCTCTTCACGGACACGACGACGGCTTACTTTCTCTTTCACAGGACGTGAAGGTTTTCCTTTACGTCCAATCGGTTCGCGGTCATTCCCCGCCATTGCTTTCTCCACCAAAAATAAGGCGCACGGCCTGATTCTCCCCATCTCAACTCAAGTCGAAAGAGGAAATCTCTCAAAGTTATTGGTACTTTTTGGTACGCCGCGTAGGCAGCGCGTCTGCTGGCGAGTCCGGCCAGACGTGTTTTGGATAACGTCCTTTCATCTCTTTTTGCACTTCCCGATACGCGCCGTTCCAGAATGCGGTTAAATCACGCGTAATCTGCAATGGGCGCTGCGCCGGGGAGAGCAACTCCAGAACCAGTGGCACACGGCCTTCGGCAATCACCGGAGTCTGGGCTTCACCAAACATTTCTTGCATACGCACAGCAAGAACTGGCGGGTTTTCATCATCATAGCGAATGGCTATCTGGCTTCCAGTCGGCACAGTGTAATGAGTTGGCAGCGCACTATCCAGACGTACGCGTGCGTTCCAGTCGATCAGGTTCTGTAACGCCCGTGTGACATCAATGTTTTTTAACGCGCGAAGCGAGTGTACACCATGCAGTTCGGGTAATAACCAGCTGTCTAAATCACGCAGCAACGCCTCGTCAGAGACGTCTGGCCATTTAAGTTCTGGCAACCATTTTGCTGCACAGGCCAGGCGTGTTCTTAACTGTTGCGCATGCGCCGACCAGTTAAGCACTGACAGGCCTTTCTCACGAATACCATTAAGCATCGCTTGATGCAGTTCGTCTTCGGAAGGTTTCGCCAGTGGCTGAACTTTCAGAATTAACTTGCCAATTTGTGAACGGCGAAACGCTTTTAAGGTGCCTTGTGTTTCATCCCACTCCACAGAATCGCTTTGTGTCAGTAACTCAGGGCACTGCGCCGTTAGCGCATCAATATCCAATGGAATGGCCTGCAAGATGCGTGCATCAGGCGTATGGCTTCCCTGTAATAAAAGTGGTGCCAGCAGCCATTCGTAGCGTGTTAATGGGTCATCCTGATTGAGCATCGCCCCCATACCATTGGCTAATTGGTAGCGACCGTCCAGACCACGGCGGCGAGCAATCCTGTCGGGAAACGCCTGCGCCAGTAACGGAGCCGCAAGGGAGAAATCCGCTTCGCCACCGCGGCTGTTAAGCCTTTTAAGCAACTGGGTGCTACGCTGCTGCCAGTTATCCTGACGTCGACTAAAAGCATTACGCAAATCGCTGTCCTGACCGCGCGGTGGCTCTTCAAGAATCGCGACAAGCCGCGCTGCGGTTGCCTGTTGATCGGCATCTTTAGCGTTAACCAACATCGCTGCCAGGCGCGGTTCATTACCCAGGTTCGCCATTTTCTGGCCTACGGGTGTGAGTTTGTTTTGTCCATCCAGAGCATTGAGCTGGCGCAACAAGGTTTGCGCAGCCGCTAAATTGGTGGCAGGCGGGGCATCAAGCCAGGTCAGTTGGCCCGGATCCTGGCAACCCCATTGCAGTAAATCGAGTAGCAGGCCAGAAAGGTCGCTTTGCAGGATTTCTGGTTCACTTTGCAAGCTCGCGCGTTCTGCCTGCTCGGCACTGGTTAAGTGCAGACAGATACCCGACTCCAGACGCCCCGCTCGCCCAGCACGTTGAATCATCGACGCTTGGCTAATGCGTTGGGTGATAAGCCTTGTGAGCCCAGTGCGAACGTCAAAACGCGCGACGCGCTCCTGCGCGCAATCCACCACCAGGCGGATACCTTCAATAGTCAGGCTGGTTTCGGCAATATTGGTCGCCAGCACCACTTTGCGAGTGCCGTTTTCCGCAGGGAGAATTGCTTTGCGCTGTTCGCTTAAAGGCAGTGCACCGTATAACGGACAAAGCTGAACATCACTTGTGACGCGCTCTTGCAGCTGTTGCATAACACGCTGAATTTCACCGACACCAGGCAAAAACAGCAACAGAGAACCCGACTCTTCGCGCAGCAAATTCGCCACAGCGCTAGCAACCGCTTCATCAAAGCGTTGATGGGTAGAAAGCGGACTGTAGCGACGTTCAACCGGAAATGCTCGCCCTTCAGAGCTGATTACCGGAGCTTCCGGTAAACATTGCTGAAGGCGCGCATTATCAAGCGTTGCCGACATAATCAGCAATTTAAGATCGTCACGTAACCCTTGCTGCACGTCGAGTAACAGCGCCAGCGCCAGATCGGCTTGCAGGCTACGTTCATGGAATTCATCGAGGATCACCAGCGCAACACCTGAAAGCTCAGGATCGTGCTGAATCATGCGCGTCAAAATACCTTCGGTTACCACTTCAAGCTGGGTATTCGGCCCAACACAGGTTTCGGCACGCATCCGGTAGCCAACTGTTTCACCGGGCTTTTCACCCAATAATTCAGCCAGACGCTGTGCAACATTACGCGCAGCCAGGCGACGTGGTTCCAGCAGTAGAATGCGACCGCCCAAGTTTGCCTGCCGTAAAATCTGCAACGGCAACCAGGTCGATTTACCTGCCCCCGTTGGGGCGCTCAGTAAAACCTGCGGCGCATTTTGCAAGGCGTTAAGAATATCGGGTAGCACTGCGGCAACCGGTAATGACGGCACAAACGGCTCCAAACGAGTATGATGCGAAGTTCGCTATTGTAGCATCAAGCCAATTCATAACGAGAGACCACTATGGCCGAAACTCGCCGTCTGTTTTTTGCCCTCGAATTGCCAGCCGAGGTACAACAACAGATTATCCAGTGGCGCGCCACACAGTTCCCTGAAGATTCCGGGCGTCCGGTTGCTGCTGCAAATTTGCATCTGACTCTCGCCTTTTTAGGCGACATCAGTGTTGAAAAGCAAAAAGCACTCAGCCTGCTCGCTGGGAGAATCCGCCAGAGCGGTTTTACCCTGACAATTGATGATGCAGGGCAATGGTTGCGGTCAAACGTGGTGTGGATTGGCCCCCGGCATGCCCCCTTGGGGTTGATTCAACTGGCAAATATGTTACGTGCACAAGCGGCTCGTAGCGGGTGCTACCAAAGCCCGCAGCCGTTTCACCCGCATATCACGCTTTATCGGAACACACCGCGTGCGGTTACCATCCCGCCACCCAATTTTCGCTGGCAATACAAAGTTGAAGACTTCGTATTGTATGAGTCAGTTTTCAAGCAAGGGCGAACGCGTTACCTGGAGCTACAGCGCTGGTCATTAAGCAATAAGGAAGAGTAAATGGAGTTTAGTCCCCCGCTACAACAAGCCACACTCATCAAACGCTATAAACGCTTTCTGGCTGATGTGGTAACTCCGTCTGGTGAAGAGTTAACGCTCCATTGCCCAAACACCGGCGCGATGACCGGATGTGCAACACCAGGCGATACTGTGTGGTATTCCACATCAGATAGCCCAACTCGAAAATATCCCCACACCTGGGAAATAACCCAAACGCAAAACGGCGAATTTATTTGCGTTAATACGCTGCGCGCTAATGCGGTTGTGAATGAAGCATTAAGTTCGGAAAGCATTTCAGAATTAATTGGTTATACAACCATTAAAAGTGAAGTGAAGTATGGTGCTGAACGTAGCCGCATTGACTTTATGTTGCAGGCAGATTGCAAGGTTAACTGCTATATTGAAGTAAAATCAGTCACGTTATCAGAACAAGGAAATGGCTATTTCCCGGATGCTGTAAGTTTGCGTGGGCAGAAGCATTTGCGAGAATTGATGAACGTGGTTATGCAGGGCGAACGTGCGGTGCTGCTATTTGCAGTATTGCATTCTGCTATCACCCAGGTTTCCCCGGCACGCCACATCGACGCCAAATACGCACAATTATTATGCGAGGCGCAACTGTGTGGAGTTGAAGTTATTGCGTATAAGGCTGAACTTTCGGATAAAGGCTTGAGTCTAATCTCGCCGTTACCTGTTTGTTTGATTGAAGAGTGCCCGCAATAATTCGAGTTGCATCGCGGCGGCAAGTGAATAAGCCCCGATGAGCTTACTGCAGTAAGTGATTCGGGTGAGTAATCGCCGCCAACAAAAAGATGCAGCTTGAAGTATAAAGGGTATTAACGTTTGTCTGTTTTGTGTGCTGGCGGTTCGCGTAAATACGCTTTTCTTCACAGGCTTGTCAAGAGAGGAATTTATATAATTGCCATCCTGAAAAGCATCTGCTATTTATAGCGGCCTGATTTTCCCCCGAACAGGGGACCGATAATGCGTGTTAAGGAGAAACAACATGCAAGAAGGGCAAAAGCGTAAAACATCGTCCCTGAGTATCCTCGCCATCGCTGGGGTGGAACCATACCAGGAGAAAACGGGCGAAGAATACATGAACGAAGCCCAGCTGACGCACTTCAGGCGTATTCTTGAAGCATGGCGTAATCAACTTATGGATGAAGTTGATCGTACCGTCACGCACATGCAAGAAGAAGCGGCTAACTTCCCTGATCCGGCAGACCGTGCCACTCAGGAAGAAGAGTTCAGCCTGGAACTGCGTAACCGCGATCGCGAACGTAAACTGATCAAGAAGATCGAGAAAACGCTCAAGAAAGTGGAAGACGAAGATTTCGGTTACTGCGAATCTTGTGGCGTTGAAATCGGCATTCGCCGTCTCGAAGCTCGTCCGACAGCTGATTTGTGCATTGACTGTAAAACGTTGGCAGAAATTCGCGAAAAACAAATGGCCGGTTAACGGCTCGCAATTTCAGATTACTCATAATGGCGGGATACTCTCCCGCCTTATTTATTTCTAGCCTACCGCAGCAAATCATGAACACACCCCACTACATTGGACGCTTTGCCCCCTCGCCTTCGGGTGAACTCCATTTCGGCTCGCTAATTGCCGCACTCGGCAGCTACCTGCAAGCACGCTCAAAACAAGGCCAATGGCTGGTGCGTATCGAAGATATCGACCCACCACGTGAAGTACCGGGCGCTGCTGCTACTATATTGCGCCAACTTGAGCATTACGGTCTGGAGTGGGATGGTGAAGTTTTATGGCAATCCCAACGACACGAAGCCTACCGCGAAGCACTCTCATGGTTACATCAGCAAGGGCTGAGTTATTACTGCACCTGCACGCGCAGCCGGATTCAGCAAATTGGCGGTTTTTACGATGGCCATTGCCGCGCGTTAAACCAAGGTCCTAATAATGCCGCGTTGCGTTTTATACAACATCACCCGGTATTAAGTTTTGAAGATAAACTTCATGGGACGTTAATAGCCGACGAACAACTGGCCCGCGAAGATTTCATCATTCACCGCCGGGATGGGTTATTTGCCTATAATCTTGCTGTGGTAGTGGATGATAATTATCGAGGTGTGAGCGAAATTGTACGTGGCGCAGATTTAATTGAGCCAACGGTAAGACAAATTTCGCTGTATCAACAATTTGGTTGGACGGTGCCTGATTACGTACATTTGCCCTTAGTGCTTAATGAGAATGGGGCAAAGCTTTCTAAGCAGAACCACGCGCCAGCCCTACCGCAAGGCGATCCACGTCCGGTTATTCATGCCGCGCTGGCATTTTTGAATCAACCAGAAATTGCCCATTGGCAAGATTTGACGCTCAACGAATTACTCAGTCAGGCGGTGCAAACCTGGTCGCTTGAGGCTATTGAACCAGGCTCGGCGTGAATACGCCATTCTCAAATGCCACGCACTGAGCTATGATTAGCCGCTGTTTTTTTTGTCCCTATGATTGACACTGCCGAGGTGTACTATTTTTACCCGAGTCGCTAATTTTTGCCGCAAGGTGCTTAACCGCGATGACGTCGTGGTCGAGGAGATTGAAGATCTCCCGCAAATCACGGTAATTCCGCGTGACCAGCACGCTCTGTCCCGCAAAGATATCAGTGAAAATGCCCTCAAGGTGCTCTATCGTCTGAACAAAGCTGGCTACGAGGCTTACCTCGTGGGTGGCGGTGTCCGTGACCTTTTGCTCGGCAAACAGCCGAAAGACTTTGATGTCACGACCAGTGCTACGCCAGATCAAGTGCGTAAACTGTTCCGCAACTGTCGTCTGGTGGGTCGTCGCTTCCGTCTGGCGCATGTAATGTTTGGGCCGGAAATCATCGAAGTTGCTACTTTCCGTGGTCACCATGAAGAGCAAAAGTCTGACAAACAGACTTCTCAGACCGGTCAAAACGGTATGTTGCTTCGTGACAACATCTTCGGTTCTATCGAAGAAGATGCACAGCGCCGCGATTTCACAATCAACAGCCTCTATTACAGCGTGGCTGATTTCTCCGTTCGCGATTATGTCGGCGGCCTGCGTGATTTACGCAATGGCGTTATCCGTCTGATTGGTGACCCTGAAACGCGCTACCGTGAAGACCCTGTACGTATGCTTCGTGCAGTGCGCTTTGCCGCCAAGCTGAACATGACGATTAGCCCGGAAACTGGCGAACCTATTCCGCGCTTAGCGACCTTGATTAACGATGTGCCGCCTGCTCGTTTGTTTGAAGAGTCATTGAAACTTCTGCAAGCTGGCCACGGTTATCCAACTTACGAATTACTGCGCGAATATCAGCTGTTCCAGCCGTTATTCCCGACCATCACCCGCTACTTTACCGAGCAGGGTGACAGCCCGATGGAACGAATGATTGTTCAGGTGCTGAAGAATACCGATAACCGCATTCAGAATGATATGCGTGTTAATCCGGCCTTCCTGTTCTCTGCCATATTCTGGTATCCGCAACTTGAGATGGCCCAAAAGCTGACTCAGGAAAGCGGCCTTGCCTATATGGATGCTTTTGCACTGGCGATGAACGAAGTGCTGGATGAAGCTTGCCGTGCGCTGGCGATTCCAAAACGTATCACCACGCTGGTTCGTGATATCTGGGGCCTGCAGCTTCGCCTGTCACGCCGCCAGGGCAAACGCGCATGGAAGCTGATGGAGCATCCTAAATTCCGTGCAGCTTACGATTTGCTGGCACTGCGTGCTGAAGTGGAAAATAACCAGGAATTACTGCGCCTGACCAAATGGTGGGGTGAGTTCCAGGTTGCAGCTCCGCCGGCACAGAAAGATATGCTCGATGTGTTAGGTGATGAACCTGCCGATCGCCGCCGTCACCGCCGTCCACGCAAGCGTGCACCACGCAGCGGTGGAAGTGCATGACGCTTGCGTACATCGCTCTCGGCAGCAACCAGGCGTCACCGCTTGAGCAAGTGACTCAAGCGCTGAACGCCATTGCAACCATCCCGCAAAGCCGGGTGGTTGCAACTTCCTCGTACTACCGCACCCCGCCGCTCGGCCCGCAAGACCAACCCGATTACCTCAATGCTGCTGTGGCACTAGAAACCGAACTGTCTCCCGAAGCATTACTAGCCCATACTCAACGTATTGAGTTGGAGCATGGTCGCGTGCGTAAAGCTGAACGCTGGGGGCCGCGCACGCTTGATCTCGACATCATGCTGTTCGGTAATCTGACTGTTGCAACACCAACGCTTATCGTGCCGCATTATGATATGAAAAATCGCGCGTTTATGTTGGTTCCGCTGCTGGAAATTGCACCTGACTGCACCTTCCCGGACGGCAAACGCGCCGCTGATATTTTAGATACTCTCTCCCAGGATGGGATTACGTTTTGGTAACCACGGACGTGTTCTGTTTGCTAATGTAGCGATTTCACCTCTCATTCTTATTTCTCTGGGATTGCCATGAAACCAATCACCATGTCTCAGTTGCGCCAGTGGAAACAGGCCCAACGCAAATTCGCAACCATCACCTCTTATGATTTCAGCTTTGCAAAACTGTTTGCCGATGAAGGCATTGGTGTGATGCTAGTTGGCGATTCATTAGGGATGACTGTTCAGGGGCACGACTCCACTTTACCCGTTACCGTGGAAGATATTGCCTACCACACCCGCGCCGTGCGCCGTGGTGCGCCAAACTGCCTGCTGCTTGCTGACCTGCCTTTTATGGCATATGCCACACCTGAACAGGCGTTTGCCAATTCAGCCATCGTTATGCGCGCTGGTGCTAATATGGTCAAAATCGAAGGCGGGCGCTGGTTGGTTGAAACAGTCAAGATGCTGACCGAACGTGCCGTTCCGGTATGCGGGCATTTGGGCCTTACGCCGCAATCCGTGAACATCTTCGGTGGCTATAAAGTCCAGGGGCGTGATGAAGCCGCCGCACAGACACTATTCGATGATGCCGTGGCACTCGAAGCGGCAGGTGCACAATTGTTGGTGTTGGAATGTGTTCCGGTCGCTCTGGCAAAACGCATCACTGAAGCACTGAGCATTCCGGTCATCGGTATTGGCGCGGGTAATGTCACAGATGGACAGATTCTGGTCATGCACGATGCCTTTGGTATCACCGGTGGTCATATTCCAAAATTCGCCAAAAACTTCCTTACAGGAAACGGCGACATGCGCGCCGCGGTACGCCAGTACATAACTGAAGTTGAATCAGGCACCTACCCAGGTGAAGAACATAGTTTCCACTGACAGGAGAAGGGTTGTGTTGATTATCGAAACGATACCGCTGTTACGTCAGCAAATCCGCCGCTGGCGCCAGGAAGGTAAACGCATCGCACTGGTGCCGACCATGGGCAACCTGCACGACGGCCATATGAAACTGGTCGATGATGCGAAAAGCCGCGCCGATGTGGTGGTTACCACCATATTTGTGAACCCGATGCAGTTTGACCGACCGGATGATTTAACTCGCTATCCCCGCACCTTGCAGGAAGATTGCGAGAAACTAAACCGTCGCAAAGTCGATTTGGTGTTTGCCCCTGCCCCAGCCGATATTTATCCACAAGGACTGGACTCACAGACCTTTGTTGAAGTTCCAGGGCTTTCTACCATGCTCGAAGGCGCAAGTCGTCCAGGGCATTTCCGTGGCGTCTCTACCATTGTCAGCAAGCTCTTTAACATGGTGCAGCCTGATATCGCCTGCTTCGGTGAGAAGGACTTCCAGCAAGTCGCCGTGATCCGCAAGATGGTGGCGGATATGGGTTATGACATCGAAATTATCGGCGTGCCAACGGTTCGTGCGAAAGACGGCCTGGCACTGAGTTCACGCAATGGTTATCTAACCGCAGAACAGCGCAAAATTGCGCCAGGTTTGCATAAAGTGATGCAGTCTCTGGCAGATAAACTGCGGTCTGGTGAGCGAGACACGGAAGAAATGTTGGCTATCGCCGCCACCGAACTGAATGAAAAAGGTTTTCGTTCTGACGACCTGCAAATTCGCGATGCCGATACCTTGTTAGAGCTGAACGTTGAGAGTAAACGTGCGGTGGTATTAATGGCCGCATGGCTTGGCCAGGCGCGTTTGATTGATAATATTCAGGTTGATCTGGCGCAGTAGACAGCATTCATAAATCGGGCAATACTGCCCGCTTATATTCATAGAGCTGATAAAATCAGCTCTATTCGGACCCCGTAATAAAGGTTTAATTTTATGATACGCACCATGCTGCAAGGCAAACTTCACCGTGTCAAAGTGACGCAGGCGGATTTGCATTATGAAGGCTCCTGCGCCATCGATCAGGACTTCCTTGAGGCGGCAGGCATTCTGGAATATGAAGCCATTGATATTTATAACGTCACCAACGGTAAGCGTTTTTCAACTTACGCTATCGCGGGTGAGCGCGGTTCAAAAATCATTTCGGTGAATGGTGCCGCAGCGCATTGCGCGGATGTTGGCGACATCATGATCATTGCCACTTACGTGACTATGCCAGATGAGCAAGCCCGCACCTGGCAGCCGAAAGTCGCCTATTTCGATGGCGATAACGAAATGAAACGTCTCGCTAAAGCCGTACCGGTTCAGGTTGCATAACAACCTCCGAACGAATGAAAAAGACCTGCTTTGTTAAGCAGGTCTTTTTTTATCTTAAGATTTTGTCTGGTTGCTGATAAGCCGCGACATGGTCTCTAACGAGTCAGTTCTCAATATATAAAGTCGTTTTAGCAAAAACGGATTATCCCCCGGCTTCACTTTCCCACGCACTGTCGTCACAGCCATATGGAACCCCGCATCGTTGGCTGCTGTCACCGCCTTATCGTTGTAGCCGCCGAACGGATACGAAAGATATAAAACATGCGGATTAAACTGCGCAAGCGCGCGGCGCGAGTGTTCAAAATCAAGCAGGATATTACGATAGGTGCGGCGTAAAAGTGTCGGCTGACGATTAGCGTCAACGCGATGCAAGAAATGGGTATGCGACTGGATATCAAACACATCCTGGCTGGCCTGTAATTCCGAGATACTCATAAACTGCAGCGTTTTCGGGTTCCAGGTTTGCGGATGCGCCTTGATGCGCGAAGAAATAATAAAGGACGTCGCTTTGAAGCCGTACTCTTTAAGAATCGGATAAGCGTAGCGATAAACCGATTTCAGGCCATCGTCAAAGGTAATCACTACCGCCCGCGCGGGCAGATTCATACGGTTACGCACGTAGCCTTCGAGCTGATACATCGTAAGGGTGGTGTAGCCCGTGTCGCGCAACCAGGTCATTTGGTTGCTGAATGCTACCACCGAGGTAGTTGTTGATGTATGGCGAAAGCGAGTGTTCTCTTCATCACGCAGAATATGGTGGTAGGTGAGTACCGGAATACCATTGTCCTGCTGCGCATCGAGACTGCTGACATACCCAAGGCGATTGCCAATACGAATTTGATACCAGGTTTGGTTTAAACGGTCTTTCAGACTGGCAATAATTGGGTAACGTAAATTATCGGCCAATGTACCGAACGTGGCGCTCCGGGTATCCGGTTCGTTATACACAGCAACATCACGGAAAGTGACCAGATTCTGGTTGCTCAGCGGTTTATTCAGATCACCCAGTCGGTCTTCAATCCGTTGCTTACCTACAACCGGTTCAAGATGCTCTTTATCAATAAAGCCGGTGCCAAAGCCAAAGTTAAATTCGTAATAGTCTGCCGCCATTGGCACGACCGCCAGAATCTGCCCTTCCTGAACAGAGCCAACAGAGATGACTTTATCCCCCACCTGCGCCCAGATATCAGCATCTTCAGTGGTTTGCATATATTGCGCGGGAGTGTGATTGCTGCTGAGCAGGCTGGCATTAGCGCTACTGCCACAAATCAGCATCAGCACAGCAAAAATAAGGCGAGTTAGCATAACGAATTTGATAGCACTGAGTGTCCCAACGGCGGAAAGTGGGTGTCATTCTAACAAAAGCCCACCCGATACCAACCTTTCAAATCAATATTGGTGGAGTAATACGAATGGCGGATTTTTTTGCTGTTGATGCCAGAGGCTGGTGATGTCATCGCCACCCTGCTCAACAATGCGGTCACGGAACTCTTCGCTGGTCAGCGTTTCTCGGTGCATGCGCATCGCGAATAGCACAGGCAGCGTGACACCAGAGATCACTTCACAATGGGAATGTTGGTGGCTCATGAGTGCAGCCGTACGATAAGGTGCAGCCCCGGTTTGATCGGTCAGAAAGACCACTCCATCCCCAGAATCGCAATTGTACAATGCATCACACATCATACGGCTTAGCATATTGGTGCTAAGCCCATTCCAATAATTCACCGCGTAACATTGCGGTTGCGGTCCAAAACGTCGCTCGATTGCATCCAGCATATCTTGAGCGTAATAGTCATGACCGGCAATAACCCAACCTAACATCGCGTTCTCCTTTTCGCAGAGCGCAAGTGTGCCAGAGCGGGAAATCTGCCACGTGATGCTAATCAAAACGGAGTAAGAAAACGCTCAGTAACCTCCCCTTTCGGGGAGGTTAGCAGAATTAGCTGCGCAAACCGCGGCCACGTTGAATCAGATACCAACACAGGATATAGAAGGCGGCGATAAAGCCCACCAGCACGGTGACAGTAAATAGCAATGGTACGTCGTTGATACCGAGGAAACCGTAACGGAAGCCACTGATCATATACACCACCGGGTTCAGGTGGGATAAAGCCTGCCAGAACGGTGGCAACAGCGTCAGGGAGTAGAATACACCGCCTAAATAGGTCAGCGGAGTCAGCACGAAAGTTGGGATCAGGCTGATGTCGTCAAAGGTCTTGGCAAACACGGCATTGAGCAAACCAGCTAACGAGAACAGGATGGCAGTCAACAGCAGCGTCAGGGCGACAAACAGCCACGAGTGAACCTGGAAAGGCACGAAGAACAGCGATACTGCCGTCACCAGAATCCCGACACACAGACCTCGCGCCACACCACCGCCAACATAACCGGCAATGATAATGTGCGTCGGCACAGGTGCCACCAGCAGCTCTTCAATGTTGCGCTGGAACTTCGCACTGAAGAACGAAGAGGCCACGTTAGCGTAAGAGTTAGTAATCACCGCCATCATGATCAGGCCCGGCACGATGAACTGCATGTAGGTAAAACCATGCATTGAGCCAATCTGCGAGCCAATCAAATTACCGAAAATAATAAAATACAGGGTCATGGTGATGACCGGCGGTACCAGCGTCTGGATCCAGATACGCGTGAAACGGTGAATTTCTTTAGTCCAGATACTTTTTAGCGCCACCCAATAGAGATGCATCATGCCTGCTCTCCTTTCGAGCCATTTACCAGCGTGACGAACAACTCCTCAAGACGGTTAGCTTTGTTACGCATACTTAATACCTGAACCCCTTGCGAGCTTAACTGACTGAAGACACTATTTATTCCTTGCTCACGCAGCACTTCCACTTCCAGAGTGGAAGTATCCACCAGCCGATATTGGTAGCCATCGAGCTTCGGTAATGGGCTTTTCGGTGCTAAATCGAGAATAAAAGTTTCTGACTTCAGTTTTGAAAGTAGTGATTTCATCGAGGTGTTTTCGACTAGCTCACCGTTTTGAATAATACCGATATTGCGGCACAGCATTTCTGCTTCTTCAAGGTAGTGAGTGGTCAGAATAATAGTGGTGCCTTTATCGTTCAGATCCTTCAGGAATCCCCACATCGAGCGACGTAGTTCAATGTCGACACCCGCAGTTGGCTCATCAAGAATCAACAACTTTGGCTCATGCATTAAGGCACGAGCAATCATCAGACGGCGTTTCATACCACCCGATAACATACGTGCACGTTCGTTGCGTTTTTCCCACAGATCGAGCTGTTTCAGGTACTTTTCGCTACGCGCAATGGCTTCGTTTTTTTCAACGCCATAGTATCCCGCCTGGTGCACAACGATTTGCTGTACGGTCTCAAACGGGTTGAAGTTAAACTCCTGCGGCACCAAACCAAGCTGGCGTTTAGCGTTAACAATGTCTTTTTGCAGGTCATAACCAAACACGCGTACCCGGCCAGAGGTTTTATTTACCAGCGAGCTGATAATACCGATGGTAGTGGATTTCCCTGCGCCATTCGGCCCCAGCAGAGCGTAAAAGTCCCCTGCCTCAACACGAAGATCTATGCCACGCAGTGCCTGAACACCGCCGGGATAGGTTTTCGTTAACTGTTCCAGTTCTAATGCAATGGTCATTATTTGCGGTTACCTTGTTCGGTACAAAAAAGTTAAGCTGTTTAAAAATTATTTCAGTTGCACAATCAGTTGCCCTATATTACCTCAACGCACTTCATCCGTTACAGGTTGTTAACCTCCATGAAAGACATTGATACCCTCATCAGCAATAACCAGGTCTGGTCAAAACTGATGGAGGACGAAGACCCGGGCTTTTTCGAACGTTTGTCTCAGGCCCAAAAACCTCGCTTCTTGTGGATTGGCTGTTCTGATAGTCGCGTACCAGCTGAACGTCTGACTGGCCTTGAGCCTGGAGAGTTATTTGTTCACCGTAACGTGGCAAACCTGGTAATTCATACGGATCTAAATTGCCTTTCTGTAGTGCAGTACGCGGTAGATGTTCTGGAAGTTGAACACATAATCATTTGCGGTCACTACGGGTGCGGTGGTGTACAAGCGGCGGTTGAAAACCCGGATTTAGGGCTAATTAACAACTGGCTGCTGCATATCCGCGATATCTGGTTCAAGCATAGTTCGCTACTGGGAGAACTCCCACCGGAACAGCGTCTGGATACACTTTGCGAGCTCAATGTGATGGAGCAGGTTTATAACCTTGGCCATTCAACCATTATGCAATCCGCATGGAAACGCGGGCAGAAAGTCACTGTCCACGGTTGGGCTTACGGTATTCACGATGGACGCTTACGTGACCTGGAAGTCACCGCAACCAGTCGCGAATCACTGGAGCAAGGTTACCGCAGCGGGATTTCGAACCTTCAGAATTCCCATCGCAGCCACAAGAATAGAACACCTTCGCAGTAATGCTGATAGCAAAAAGGGCCTTAAAGGCCCTTTTTTAATGGATGTAGCAAAAGACTTACTCGTCCAGCAGAACCACTTTGCCAACGTATGGCAGATGGCGATAACGCTGAGCGTAATCAATGCCGTAACCCACTACGAACTCATCAGGAATAGCGAAACCAACCCACTCAACATTCACTTCCACTTCGCGGCGCTCTGGTTTATCCAGCAGCGTACAAATGGCCAGTGATTTTGGTTCACGCAGGCTAAGAATCTCACGTACTTTGCTCAGCGTATTACCGGAGTCGATAATATCTTCGACGATCAACACGTCTTTGCCGCGGATATCCTCATCGAGATCTTTCAGGATTTTCACATCGCGGGTGGTGGACATGCCGCTGCCATAACTGGATGCGGTCATAAAATCGACTTCGTGGGGCACTTGCACTTCACGGCACAGGTCCGCCATGAACATAAATGAGCCACGCAGCAAGCCAACCAGCACCATATCACTACCGCTATCACGATAATGTTCAGTGATCTCACGACCCAATTCAGCGATACGGGCTTTGATCTCCGCTTCGGGGATCATCACTTCAACAGTATGTTTCATAGTTATAACCATATGATTTAAAAATAAATCATTCGATGTTGGTTAGATTTTAGCCAACACAAAATATTCAGGCCAGCAGTATAACAGCAAAACCCATTCCCGTGCCCAATTGGTAAAAAAGCCATTTATGTGATGAATATCACACTTGTTAATAACTATAATGAATTGCTATCAAACTTTTAAGAGCGTGATAATTGTGAAAACAAATAACTCTGGTTCGCGGGTCATCGCAACCTTAACAGTCCTGTTTGCGGTACTGACTGGACTGTATTTATTAATTGGCGGGATATGGTTAGTGGCAATTGGTGGGTCCTGGTACTACCCAATTGCAGGGGTGGTGATGTTAATCACCGCATGGTTACTTTGGCAACGCAAAGCTCTGGCTCTGTGGCTCTACGCTGCATTACTGCTTTGCACCGTGGCATGGTCTGTCTGGGAAGTGGGTTTTGATTTCTGGGCATTAACACCACGTTTAGATGTTCTGTTCTTCTTCGGCGTATGGTTGCTACTGCCATTTGTTTATCGTCATCTGATTTTACCCACTGCAGGTGCGGCTCCGGCCCTTGGTGCGGTGTTGGCGATTACCGTTGTGGCACTGGCCTGGGCGGTATTTAACGATCCGCAAGAAATCAACGGCACGCTGAGTGCCGATGCGACAACACCCGTTTCCGCATCATCAACCATTCCTGATGCCGACTGGCCTGCATATGGTCGTAATCAGGAAGGGCAACGCTACTCTCCTTTAAAACAGATCAACGATAAAAACGTCGGTCAGCTTAAAGAAGCCTGGCGTTTCCAGACCGGCGATCTGAAGCGCCCGACCGACCCGGGTGAAATCACCAACGAAGTCACTCCGATTAAAATCCGCGACACGCTTTACCTGTGTACCGCACACCAGCAGTTGTTTGCGCTGGATGCGACCACCGGTAAACAGAAGTGGAAATTTGATCCGCGTCTGGATACGAATCCTTCGTTCCAGCACGTGACTTGCCGTGGTGTTTCTTACCACGAAGCCACAGCGGATAACGCAACTCCGGATGTGGTTTCAGATTGCCCACGTCGTATCATTCTTCCTGTGAATGACGGACGTCTGTTTGCCATTAATGCCGATAACGGCAAGCTTTGCGAAAGCTTTGCTAACAAAGGCATCCTGAATCTGCAAACCAGCATGCCGGTCACCACGCCTGGCATGTACGAACCGACTTCACCTCCGATTATCACCGATAAAGTTATCGTGATTGCCGGTGCGGTAACCGATAACTACTCCACTCGTGAGCCGTCTGGTGTTATCCGTGGCTTTGATGTGAACAGCGGTAAATTGCTGTGGGCATTCGATCCGGGTGCTGAAGATCCCAACACCATTCCTGGTGATGAGCATCATTACACCATTAACTCGCCAAACTCCTGGGCACCAGCGGCCTATGACGCGAAGTTAGATTTGGTGTACCTGCCGATGGGTGTTACCACACCCGATATTTGGGGCGGCAACCGCACACCGGAGCAAGAGCGTTATGCCAGCAGCATCGTGGCACTAAACGCAACTACCGGGAAACTGGCCTGGTCATATCAAACGGTTCACCATGACCTGTGGGATATGGATATGCCATCGCAGCCTACGCTTGCGGATATTACGGTTAAAGGCGAAACCGTTCCGGTTATCTACGCGCCTGCGAAAACCGGCAATATCTTTGTGCTCGACCGTCGTGACGGCAAACTGGTGGTTCCGGCTCCAGAAAAACCTGTTCCACAAGGTGCTGCAAAAGGCGACTACGTGACGCCAACTCAGCCGTTCTCGGACTTGAGTTTCCGTCCGAAGAAAGACCTGAGCGGCGCGGATATGTGGGGAGCG
This sequence comes from Buttiauxella gaviniae ATCC 51604, assembly GCF_001654835.1. Lineage (GTDB taxonomy): Bacteria > Pseudomonadota > Gammaproteobacteria > Enterobacterales > Enterobacteriaceae > Buttiauxella > Buttiauxella gaviniae. The sequence goes on along the minus strand of NZ_LXEP01000028.1, from coordinate 154,413 downwards.
ACCCTTTATGACCAAATGGTTTGTCGCATCATCTTCCATAAATTGCGTTATGAAGGCATTTTCACACCACCGTCTGAGCAAGGCACGCTTGTGTTCCCGGGTAACCTTGGGATGTTCGAATGGGGTGGAATTTCCGTTGATCCTAACCGTCAGGTAGCAATTGCCAACCCAATGGCACTGCCGTTTGTATCTAAATTGATGCCACGTGGCCCAGGCAACCCGATGGAGCCGCCGAAAGACGCTAAAGGGTCTGGCACAGAAACTGGCATTCAGCCGCAGTATGGTGTGCCGTATGGCGTGACACTTAATCCGTTCCTCTCTCCGTTTGGCTTACCGTGTAAGCAGCCGGCATGGGGCTACATCTCTGCGGTCGATTTGAAAACCAACGAAGTGGTATGGAAAAAACGTATTGGTACAGTGCGCGACAGCTCACCGCTTCCTCTGCCGTTTAAAATGGGGATGCCAATGCTGGGTGGCCCAATATCTACCGCAGGTAATGTTCTGTTTATTGGCGCAACCGCAGATAACTACCTGCGTGCTTATAACATGAGCAATGGTGAGAAATTGTGGGAAGCACGCCTGCCAGCCGGTGGCCAGGCAACGCCAATGACCTATGAAGCGAATGGTAAACAGTACGTCGTGATTTCTGCGGGTGGCCACGGCTCCTTCGGAACCAAGATGGGTGACTATATCGTCGCTTACGCGTTACCGGACGACGCTAAGTAAAAAACTGTCGGATAGCGCAGCACTTATCCGACCTACGAAACTGGCGGATGAACAGACTTCTGTTCATCCGCCTTTTTTATGCCACCGTAAAGCCAAGCATCATACCGGTATCTTCATGCTCCAGCAGATGGCAGTGCGCCATATACGCTTGATCTTTAGAAGCCGCATGATCGAACTTCACCAACACTTCACTGCGCCCACCTTCTACTCGAACCGTATCTTTCCAGCCTTGACGATGGGCCGCTACCGGTTGGCCATTTTCACTCAGGATGCGGAACTGCGTGCCGTGAATATGGAATGGGTGAAGCATCATGTCACCCTCACCGGAAATCGTCCATTTCTCGTATTTGCCTTTTTTGGCAGCAAACACTGGCGTGTTCATATCAAATGCTTTGCCGTTAATCTTGTTGGCATTGTGGAAATCGAAGCCCTGCTTGCCGTGGTTCATTCCGCCATGGTTCATCTTCCCATGATCCATCTGGCCCATATTACCCATGTTGCCATGCCCGGCCATGTTCATACCCGCCATTGCCTGCTGACCATATTTGTCCATCAGCGCCTGCATCCCCATCATATCTAGCATAGGGTCCATCATCAGTTGCAGCCAGCGCTCGGTGATCCCTTCAATATTTGGCACTGCCGGTACGGTAACCAGTGTGTCTGGCATTTCGCCGGACGCCGCAATAATCAGTGGTTGAATGTGCACTATGGGCTGGGGTTTGTCGAAAGGCTCAACCGTCATACCCATTTGTTTGACTGGCAGCGTGACGATATCAAACGCCTTACCGTCACTCGTATCCACCAGCACTTCGAAACGCTCGCCCATCAACAGAGGGAGTTCAGTGACTTTCACTGGTTCCGTGAGTAAGCCACCATCACTGGCTATCACGTACAGCGGGCGGTTATCGCTAGCCGCTATATTGAGCGAACGCGCGTTACAACCATTGAGCAAACGCAAACGCAACCAACCACGTGGGTTGGCATGCTGAGGATAAACCACGCCATTGCACAGCAGATTGTCGCCAAACCAGCCGACTGCGGCACTCATCACATCTAGCTGATAATCAATTTGCCCATCGGCAGCAAAGCGTTTGTCTTGAATAATCAGCGGAACATCATCGATGCCCCACTGTTTTGGTAAGCGTAGCGCGCGACTTTCTTTATCATCGATTAATACCAACCCTGTGAGTCCCATCGCAACCTGATGGCCTGTTTTGCCATGCTGATGTGGGTGGAACCAACAAGTAGCAGCGCGTTGTTGTGGCGTAAATTTCACGGAGCGTTTACCACCTGCGGCAATTACGCCTTGTGGCCCACCGTCAACATCACCGGGAACTTCTAAACCATGCCAGTGAACCGTGGTTTCTTCTGTGAGGTTATTATTAATCTCAACGGTGACCTCTTCGCCCTGAGTCAGTTGCAAAGCAGGACCTAGCAAGTTGCCGTTATAGCCCCAAGTAGTGGCAGTTTTTCCATTGAATGTGCTTTTGCCCGCTTGCACAGCTAAACGAATGCTATTCTTTGCATCAGGGGCGAGAATTTCGGGGATCGGTAGTGCGGGTCTATCAGCGGCCAGTGCCGCTTTACTCCAGAGCGGTAAGGCGCTAAACGCACCAATGGCAGCAGAATATTTTAGAAAATCACGGCGATGCATATTCAATTCCTTTAGGTTGCAGGCGTGCCATTAAGCATAAACCCTGCCCTTACAGGAAGGTCAAGTTTAGAGCAGATAATAATTCTCGTCGTGTCTCATTTAACTGTGTTAACGTTTCGTATCTGATAAAAAGTGGTAGATGTGATGAAGATGGGAGTTAGGGCGTTAATTCTGGGTTTGTTGCTGGCTTTTTCCACCAGCAGTCAGGCACTTAGCGAGTCTGAAGCAGAAGATATGGCCGATCTTACTGCGGTATTTGTGTTCCTGAAAAATGATTGTGGCTACCAAAACCTGCCTAACGGACAAATTCGCCGCGCATTGGTCTTTTTTGCCCAGCAAAACCAGTGGGATTTGAGCAACTACGACACCTTCAACATGAAGGCGCTTGGCGAAGATAGCTATCGTGATTTAAGCGGTATTGCCATTCCAACTGCCAAGAAATGCAAATCCCTTGCCCGGGACTCGCTCAGCTTGCTCGCCTACGTGAAATAGCCCGAACTTCCATAGCCCTTTGCGGAAAGTTATGCCGTCCCAAAAGTCTTCACCCAGGCTTTTGGGACACTGCTTTAAAAACAAGTCATCGGTTCTGTGCGATAAACTCTCGGTATGCGTTTACAACCTGCAGAAAATCCTCAACGCCGCAGAATGACAAACTCTCTTCATCGTAGTAGTTCATCCCTTCTTCCATTTCATCACCTGAAATTTCCAGCTGATTGGCGCGAATCATCACTTCTTCACCATCGAGCAACACTGTGTATTCATGCCCGACACGTTGCCACTGGCGCTCGCTACCTTTCACTGAATTTGCCGCTTCTTCTACTTCATCAAGCAGGCCGAGATTATCTTTCACTTCTTCGTTAAACCAATGGCCCACCACTTCATGACCCATCGACATACGCACTTTCACCAAACCGGTGACATCACGCAAAAATTCATATTCCATGGTGTTTTCCTCTACCCTGCCTGGGGAAATGCAGTACCCCTTAGCGTATAAGGTAATTATCGCAGCAAAGTCGGCGAAAAACAGCGTTCAGGTCCGCGCGTGGCAAATAAAAAGGGAGGCCTAAGCCTCCCTTGTCGCAGATTGGGTAAATGTTATACCGCAGTCTGGAAAATCACGCCGTCTGCCTTCTCGGTGTACTGAGAAAGTTTGTCGAAGTTCAGGTAACGGTAAGTATCTACCGCAGTCTTATCGACTTGCGCCATAAAGGTCTGGTACTCGTCAGGCGTTGGCAGTTTGCCCAGCAGTGAAGCCACTGCGGCCAGTTCTGCAGAAGCCAGGAATACGTTCGCACCGGTCCCTAAACGGTTAGGGAAGTTACGGGTAGACGTTGAAACCACGGTTGAACCGTCTGCTACACGCGCCTGGTTACCCATGCACAGTGAACAGCCCGGGATTTCGATACGCGCACCGCTCTTACCAAATACACTGTAGTAGCCTTCTTCAGTCAACTGAGCGGCATCCATACGCGTTGGTGGTGCAACCCATAGACGAGTCGGCAACTGGCCTTTGTGGCTATCGAGCAGTTTACCTGCCGCACGGAAGTGGCCGATGTTGGTCATGCAAGAACCGATAAATACTTCATCGATTTTCTCGCCAGCTACATCAGACAGCAGACGCGCGTCGTCAGGATCGTTTGGTGCACAAAGGATTGGCTCTTTGATATCGTTCAGATCGATTTCGATGATCTCTGCGTATTCCGCATCGGCATCGGCTTCCAGCAACTGAGGATCGGCCAGCCATTTTTCCATGCCCTGGATACGGCGCTCAAGCGTACGACGATCGCCGTAACCTTCTGCGATCATCCACTTCAGCAACACAATGTTAGAGCTCAGATATTCTTCGATCGGCTCGCGATCCAACTTGATGGTACAACCAGCAGCTGAACGCTCAGCGGAAGCATCGGTCAGCTCAAACGCTTGCTCTACTTTCAGAGTTGGCAGGCCTTCGATTTCCAGGATGCGGCCAGAGAAGATGTTTTTCTTACCCTTCTTCTCAACGGTCAGCAGGCCCTGTTTAATCGCATACAGCGGGATGGCGTGAACCAGGTCGCGCAGAGTGATACCCGGCTGCATTTTACCTTTAAAGCGCACCAGCACCGACTCAGGCATATCCAGTGGCATCACACCAGTAGCCGCAGCAAACGCCACCAGGCCAGAACCCGCCGGGAAGGAAATCCCGATAGGGAAGCGAGTGTGGGAGTCACCACCCGTACCGACGGTATCAGGCAGCAGCATACGGTTCAACCAGGAGTGGATAACACCGTCGCCCGGACGCAGCGAGACGCCGCCACGGTTCATGATGAAGTCAGGCAGTGTGTGGTGAGTATTCACATCTACCGGCTTTGGATAAGCCGCAGTGTGGCAGAAGGACTGCATTACCAGGTCAGCAGAGAAGCCCAGGCATGCGAGGTCTTTAAGCTCATCACGGGTCATTGGACCGGTGGTGTCCTGAGAACCCACAGAAGTCATTTTTGGTTCGCAGTACTGATTTGGGCGAATACCGTCCACGCCGCAGGCACGGCCAACCATTTTCTGCGCCAGAGAGAAGCCGCGAGTACTGGCGACAACATCTTTAGCCTGAACAAACACTTCGCTGCGTGGCAGATCCAGCGCTTCACGCGCTTTAGTCGTCAGACCGCGGCCAATGATCAACGGAATACGACCGCCAGCACGGACTTCGTCGAGCAGCACGTCAGTTTTCAGCTCAAAATTAGCAATAACAGCGTTGGTTTCGTGGTTACGCACTTCGCCTTTGTATGGATAGATGTCAATAACATCGCCCATGTTCAGGTCGTTGACGTCAACTTCGATTGGCAGCGCACCCGCATCTTCCATAGTGTTAAAGAAGATTGGCGCGATTTTGCCACCGAGCACCACACCGCCGCCGCGCTTGTTCGGCACGTTCGGGATGTCATCACCCATGAACCACAGCACGGAGTTAGTCGCAGATTTACGCGAAGAACCGGTACCTACAACGTCGCCCACGTAAGCCAGCGGGAAACCTTTTTGGTTTAACGCTTCAATCTGTTTGATCGGGCCAACACTACCAGGTTGATCGGGCTCGATACCTTCACGGGCGTTTTTCAGCATCGCTAAAGTGTGCAGAGGGATATCCGGGCGTGACCAGGCATCTGGTGCCGGAGAGAGGTCATCGGTGTTTGTTTCACCGGTAACTTTAAATACGGTAACGGTGATTTTCTCAGCCAGTTTCGGGCGAGAGAGGAACCACTCAGCATCAGCCCAGGATTTCAGCACTTTTTGTGCGTGGGTATTGCCCGCTTTTGCTTTTTCTTCCACATCGTAGAAGTTATCAAACATCAGCAGCGTGTGGGACAGGGCTTTAGCGGCAATAGCTGCCAGCTTTTCGTTATCCAGCGCGTCAATCAGAGGGTGAATGTTGTAGCCACCTTGCATAGTGCCAAGCAGTTCTACAGCTTTCTCTGGGGAGATTAACGGGGAGGTAGCCTCACCTTTAGTGAGGGCAGCCAGGAAACCGGCTTTAACGTAGGCGGCTTCATCAACGCCTGGCGGAACACGATTGGTAATAAGATCTAAAAGGAATTCTTCTTCACCCGCTGGCGGGGATTTCAGCAGCTCGACCAGTGCGGCCATTTGGGATGCTTCTAAAGGTTTTGGAACAATCCCATCTGCAGCACGTTCGGCTACGTGCTTACGGTATTCTTCTAGCACGACGGTTCTCCTCGCTCTCATTGTCATTTCGGTTCCGGCTATTATCTTCACGCTCCTGTGAGACAGCAGTTTGTAGGGTAAATGCCCGGTACCGCGACGGGCAGCATAGCAGGATTTTCAGGGGGGGTGAATGTGTTTACAAAAAAGCAACATTAAATACTTGCTGAATCGTTAAGGGCAAAACATTACTTTTCGATATGACCGTCTGGCCTCTTTTTAATTGATGATTAGCCGGTTCTGGAAGGCGTTTTTTCACCTTATTTTTGGAGAGGGTTACCCTGCAAATGCAAAAAAGTGCTGATGTTAAGAAAACCATCAGCACCGATATGCATTTAATAAAAATTGGCAATAAAGGACGTATTAAAGCTGCTCGCCGTTAGACTTAATCACCTTCTGATACCAGGCGAAAGATTTCTTGCGGCTGCGTTCCAATGTACCATTACCTTCGTTGTCTTTATCCACGTAGATTAAGCCGTAGCGTTTTTTCATCTCGCCGGTTCCGGCAGAAACCAGGTCGATACAGCCCCACGGGGTGTATCCCATCAGATCCACGCCGTCTTCAACCACCGCTTTTTTCATCTCGCGGATATGGGCAGACATATAGTCAATGCGGTATTGGTCATCAACTACGCCATCGCTTCCCTGAACATCAATCGCTCCAAAGCCGTTTTCAACGATAAACAGCGGCAGTTGATAATGATCCCAGAACCAGTTCAGTGAGTAGCGAAGCCCTACCGGATCAATCTGCCAACCCCAGTCTGATTTTTGGACATGTGGGTTAGAGACCAGGCTCTTAGATTCATCGTAATCAAGTTGCGGGTTATCGTCAGTGGCTTTGGTGGCAAACGACATATAATAGCTAAAGCCGATGTAATCGACGCAGCCCTGCTCCAGAACGGCGAGATCTTCGCGGGTAATATCCAGCTCGAAGCCACGGCGTTCAAAGTAATTCAACAGATGTTGTGGATACTTGCCACGGACGTGCACGTCGGTAAACCAGTAACGGCGGTGCATGGCGTTCATCGCCATCATCATATCGTTAGGCGCACAGCTCAACGGGTAGATTGGGCACATCGCGATCATGCAGCCAACCAGCAGATCGGGGTTGATCTCACGCGCCGCTTTCACGGCCAAAGCGCTGGCGACCAGTTCATAATGCGCAGCCTGGAACATCACCGGCTCACGATCTTCACCCGCTTCATACTTCAGGCCAGAGTTGGTAAACGGCGCAAAGTCTTCGTGGAAGTTAGCCTGGTTGTTGATCTCGTTAAAGGTCATCCAGTATTTCACTTTGTGCTGGTAACGAGTGAATACCACTTTGGCAAAACGCACGAAGAAGTCGATAAGCTTACGATTACGCCAGCCACCGTACTCGGTAACCAAATGGTAAGGCATCTCGAAATGCGACAGAGTGATAACCGGCTCGATACCGTGCTTCAGGCACTCATCGAACAAATCATCATAAAATTGCAGACCTGCTTCATTAGGCTCCAACTCATCACCTAGCGGAAAGATACGCGTCCAGGCAATTGAGGTGCGGAAACATTTAAAGCCCATATCGGCAAACAGTTGAATATCTTCTTTATAACGATGGTAAAAATCTATCGCTTCATGATTAGGATAATTTTTGCCCGGCAACACACCTTCAGTAATTTCGCGTGGAACACCATGAGCACCAGCGGTCATGACATCGGCAACGCTTATTCCCTTTCCACCTTCTTTCCAGCCGCCTTCCAACTGATGAGCTGCAACCGCACCACCCCACAGAAATCCATCTTTAAATCCGGACATATTCTTTCCCTCAATTAGAGATCGCGAGTGTGCGACCGGTATTGCTGATTGAAATGGTAGACCGCGCCGATAAGTCCGGCGTCATTGCCATGGCTGACGGTATCGACATACTCGCCTATCGAAAACCAGGCTAGATGTTCACGAAGCAGCGCAAGAAACCCGGGGCGTTCAACAATGCCGCCACCCACCAAAATCTTTTGCGGATCGAATAAATTGACGAGGTTATAGAGACCTGTACCAATGCCGTTAAAAAACTCTGTAACCAGACGCTGACACACAACGTCACCTGCGTCATAACGCTCGAAGACCTCTTCTCCGGTGACCTCTTCTAGCGACTTACCTGCGTAATCAGCGTAATGCTGACGCAGAACTCGCATGGTGCAGGTTGCGTTCATTGTGTAGTGGGGAACATCGCGTGGGCCTGCACGTTCGGTGAGCATATAACCGAACTCTCCCGCCCTAAAACGCGCCCCATGTACCAGTTGGTTATTGCAAAAAATTGCGCCACCGATTCCGGTTCCGATAGTCAGCACTAGAAAATTAGCCATCTCCGCCGCCTTGCCCTGCCAGCGTTCAGCCAGCAACACACAGTTAGCGTCATTTTCAATAGCAACAGGAAGCTGGGTTTGTTCTTCAAGCCACGCTTTGATAGCGAAATTATCAAACTTGCGAATAGCACCGCCCATCTCGATAAAACCGGTGTGCGGGTTTACATAGCCCGGAGCGCTGATAGCTATGCCTTCGCATTCTGGATGGGCCGCAATCCATGTAAGAATCGCCTGCAAAATTTGTTCACCGTCGCTGTCGCTAATCGGCTGTTTTCCCTTCTCCAGAATTTTTCCATCAGAGGCAATTACCCCCATTTTTAGCGCCGTACCACCGATATCAAATGCTGCAATCTTCATGCGGTTCTTTCCTTCAGAATTACTCGGTAAACAGAGGGAAAATAACTGTTCTAATTCATTTTTTATTATCGAACGTGATGACTAAAACAATCTTAATGAACCATGAGTTCAATTAGCAAGTTGCGGCCCATAAGCATTTAAACCTCTTTTGAACCTGTTAAAAAAGCCAAGACACAAGAGGTTAGAGGCTGCTGCTAAATAAACATCACAACATGTGCATTTATTTGGGGTTTTCTGAACAACTTTTTTGCCGGGAAGTGTGATCGATGATCGGAATTAACGCCCCGTATCAGGATCATTTTTCCGATTGGGTCATCTTCCGAGGTAAGAAATACTTCACCTGAAATTCGAACACGTTCGTGTAGAGAATCGAATAATCTATGGGGTTGTTACTCTCATCGATAGATTGCGTCTCCATTTTAATGATGGGATCACGAACGCTGATATGAAGCATTTTGGCTATTTCCGGGGAAGGAAGCACCGGTTGGAAGGACTCATAGCAGCCCTGAATGACGACGTTACATTCGTCCTCAATGTATGAAAATTTTGATTTCTTCATGTGATTAACCGTCAAGTCAGGAAAGCGATTGACGGAAAGCCAGGTTTCCTCAAGCTGCATAGGCACGTTATCAATGTGGCGTAGCCGCTTTGAGTAATAAACCGGTTCACCCGCAGTCAGTTGCAAGCGGATGGCTATTTCCTCTGATGCCGCCTGTAACTCAAACCTCAGCACCTGGCTGGCTGGTTTCTTCCCTTCGCTTCTGGCAATTTCTGTGAAGCTGTCCAGGTGAGTAACGAAAGCCTGGAAATGTTTGTTGCGTAAATAGGTTCCCGAGCCATGTCTACGCTCAATCAATTCCTCGTCTTCCAGTACTTTTAGCGCTTTTCTCAACGTGTTACGCGAGACATTACACGACTCCGCCAGCTCCTTTTCCGATGGGAGAATATCGCCAATGTTGTAGGTAGGGCTGCTAATTTTGTTTTTGAGTAAGTTAACAACATCTTTGTAAACCACTTTTGAACCTCCGCAATCCATTTTAAATCAGTAAGTTATATTCTTTTCCGTGCTGGAGCCATTCATACGTTCATTTTTATTGGTTTTTTTAAACAACTCAGCCGTTACTAAGTGTGATCAAAATTGCAGATGCCTGGTTAGATATTCATTAAGTTACCCTGCATCTGAACATCAACATATATTGAGAAGGTAAAAATGAAAAATATATTATTGGTTTGTGCTGCTGGAATGTCCACGAGCATGCTCGTAAAACGTATGAAAGAACATGCTGTAGCGGGAAATATTGAAGTCAATATTAACGCACTGGCAATTTCTGAAGCAAAAGACAGAATAAAGAAAAATGAAGCGGATATTGTGCTGCTGGGGCCACAGGTACGCTTCCAGAAAAGTGAAATAGAAGAAATTACTCAAGGGAAAATACCTGTCGCCGTCATTGATATGAAACACTACGGGCAAATGGATGGGAAAACCGTATTAGACAATGCTTTAATGCTGCTTGCCAGTCATTAACCTTTAATATTCTATGTCATTAGTGCACGAGCCATAATTTAATTCCGGTGTAAGTTACCGGCATTTTCTTTTGTCAAAATGGTGACTGCAATGATTTCCTGAAATTCGACTCAGCATTATTTATATACCTTAACCCTCAATATACCCATATAACTACAAGGGACTCGTCATGAGTTTAATGGATAACTTTGAACGCGGCATGGAAAAAATTCTTGTCCCTGTCGCGATCAAATTAAATTCTCAGATACATATCTCTGCTATTCGCGATGCCTTTATTCTGTCATTTCCTATCGTCATGGCAAGCTCGCTTATTGTTTTAATTAACTTTGCCATTCTATCACCCGATGGTTTTATTGCTTCTATATTACATTTAGGAACTTTATTCCCGAACTTAGCTGAAGCGCAAAAAATATTTTCTCCGGTAATGAATGGTTCGGTCAACATCATGTCCATCATGATTGCCTTCCTGGTTGCGCGTAATATAGCGATAAATTATCAGCAAGACGATTTACTCTGCGGGCTGACGGCAATTGGTGCTTTCTTTGTCGTTTACACGCCTTACCAAATGGTGGGAGGCCAGGCTTATTTAACGACCCAGTATTTAGGGCCACAGGGACTTTTTGTTGCCATTATTGTCGCCATGCTGACCAGCGAAATTTTTTGCCGGCTTTCGCGCAACCCTAGAATCACCATTACGATGCCTGATGCTGTTCCACCAGCCGTTGCACGTTCTTTTAAAGTACTGATCCCGATTTTCTGTGTCATGATTTTCTTCTCAGTCGTTAACTACTGCCTGACGAAGATATCGCCAAACGGCCTGAATGAGCTTATTTACACACTCATTCAGGCACCACTGAAAAACATGGGCACCAATATTTTTGCAGTATTAATACTTGGTGTAGTGGCGAACTTCCTGTGGGTATTGGGTATCCACGGCCCTAATACTGTTGCAGCTATCCGTGAAACTATCTTCTCTGAAGCCAATCTTGAAAACTTATCATTTGCCGCATCTAACGGCACGACCTGGGGAGCACCTTACCCAATTACCTGGGGTGGCATAAACGATGCCTTTGCCAACTATGGTGGCTCAGGTATGACACTGGGCTTGCTGTTAGCAATATTTATTGCCTCACGCCGCGCCGATTATCGCGACATGGCAAAAATGGCCTTCGTTCCTGGACTATTTAATATTAACGAGCCTATTATTTTTGGCCTGCCGGTGGTTCTGAACCCAATATTAATAATCCCGTTTATTACAGTGCCTTTTGTTAACTCTTTAGTTGGCTACTTCTTCGTTACTATGGAGATTATTCCGCCGATTGCTTATGCCGTTCCCTGGACAACCCCCGGCCCATTAATTGCATTTTTCGGAACGGGAGGAAATTGGCTAGCGCTCTTTGTGGGAATATTGTGCCTGGCTATTTCAACATTAATTTACTTACCTTTCGTTATTGCCGCGAACAAAGTCAACGCCACACAAGCAGCACAATAATTATAGTTTGATTCACCCTCCTTCAGTCGCCCCTGACTGAAGGAGAATAATAATTATATTTAGAGGTGTCACATGTATTCAAGACCATTGAAGGTTAGTTTATTATCTTTATCAATACTTCTGGCTTTATCCTCATCAAATTCTCTGGCGGCTAAATTAACAGTTGAGCAGCGCCTCGAACTTCTTGAGAATCAATTATTAGAAAACAGAGCTGAATTAAATAAAACACAGAAGGAATTAGCTACATATAAAAATAAAGTGGCGAGTTTAGAAAAAAACACTCCACCACAAATCGCTCAGGCAACTCAAACCGAGTTATCACCGGCAGCGGATAATATTACCAATGAGAATAAACCGGTGGGTGATATTTCAGCTCCAACTTCAGTGAAAGCAACACAGAAAGTGGCTGTGATAAGTCATGAAGGTGGAAAAACCAGCGTTGAAAGCGTCACACTGAAAGATATCAGTAAATTTATTAAAGATGATATCGGCTTTAGCTACCAGGGTTACTTCCGCTCAGGTTGGGCTGCCTCTAACCGTGGATCGGCGCAAACCTATGCTGCAGGTTCACTGGGGCGTTTTGGTAACGAGATGAGCGGTTGGTTCGATTTAACTCTGAACCAGCGGGTATATAACCAGGATGGGAAGACAGCCAACGCTATCGTCACCTACGATGGTAATGTGGGTGAGCAATATAATGATGCCTGGTTTGGCGACAGCGATAATGAAAATATTCTGCAATTCAGCGACATCTTCCTGACGACCAGAGGCTTCCTTCCTTTTGCACAAGAAGCCGATTTCTGGGTAGGTAAACATAAACTACCTGAATATGAAATTCAGATGCTCGACTGGAAAACACTTACAACCGATGTTGCCGCAGCCGTAGGTATCCAAAACTGGGATCTGGGGCCAGGACAACTCGATGCTTCCGTAAGTCGTAATGACGTAGATGTTTACTCGCGTGATTTCAGCCACACGACACAGATGAACACCAATTCCGTGGACTTACGTTACCGTAATATCCCTCTCTGGCAGGATGGTTCACTCTCACTGATGGGCAAATATGCATTTGCCAATAAAACAGATGACCAGAAAACCAACGAAGACAATGGTTCCTTCTTTAAACTGGAGGATACCTGGATGACGACTGCCATTGTTCGCCAGAATCTTCCTCGCGATTCCTTTAATGAGTTCACACTTCAGGTCGCCAACAACTCTTATGCCAGCAGCTTTGCCAACTTCTCCGGAGCCAGCAACTCGATGGCAGCCGGGCGTTATTACTATGGCGACCATTCTGACGGTATCGCCTGGCGTCTGATTTCACAGGGCGAAATGTACCTGGCAGACCAAATCATCATGGCGAACGCGTTAGTCTGGGCACATGGCGAAGATATCTACAGCTATGAGAGCGGTGCCCATAGCGATTTCAACAGCCTTCGCGCTGTTATTCGCCCAGCATGGATTTGGGATACCTGGAATCAGACCGGTGTGGAATTAAGCTGGTTTGCCCAGAAAAATAAAACTGAACAAGGCGTTAATCTGAAAGAGTCAGGATTTAAAACAACGCTTTACCACGCGCTCAAGGTCGGGCCAAGTTTGCTAGGCTCACGTCCGGAGATTCGTTTTTACGGAACCTACCTTAATATCCTGGATAACGAGCTTTCGCAGTTCAAGTTTAATGACAACAGCAACAATGAGTTTATGGCTGGGGTTCAGGCAGAAGTTTGGTGGTAATGATTCCGAAGATATCGTGAAGTAACACAGGGCGTAGGTGCGTAAATACCTAAGCCCTTTTTTACACAGTCGCCACAGTCCCCTACAAACACCCTCGCAATGCGCATTCAGCGCAGCTCGAAATAATATTTCACGCTTTCGAGCAACATTTCCGGCAAGAATCACCGTTTAAGTCAAAAATTAAACTATCAGCTCCATATACTCGCCAGAAACCGCCGCGTACCGGCATAACTCTCTACTTCTGAATACCAGGAGAAGTTAAATGAAGTTGCCCTTCAAGCCTCATATTCTTGCCCTCATATGCAGCGCCGGAATTTTAGCGGCATCTGGTCTTCTGTATGTAAAAAGTCAGACGACGAGTGAACCGACGCCTGCAGCTCAGACTGCACAACCAGCTCCAGCAGTCCCAGTAACACCAACTGCTCCAGCTCCGACCGCGACACCAGCGCCTGTGACAACTACCGCAGCAGTCGCACCACCAACTTACACTACGGCACAACTCGACCAATGGGTTGCACCAATTGCGCTCTATCCTGACCAACTTTTATCACAAGTCTTGATGGCGTCGACGTATCCCGCAAACGTAGTGCAGGCGGTGCAATGGTCCCGTGATAATCCGAAGCAACAAGGTGACGCAGCCATCCAGGCTGTCGCCAACCAGCCGTGGGACCCGAGTGTAAAATCTCTCGTTGCCTTCCCTCCGCTATTGGCTCTGATGGGTGAAAACCCGGAATGGGTGCAAAATCTGGGGGATGCATTTTTAGCGCAGCCTAAAGATGTGATGGATTCAGTGCAGAAATTACGTTTGCTGGCACAACAAACCGGCTCATTGAAAACCACTCCACAGCAAACAGTTACTACTGCGCCAGTCACGGTTAACCAAAATACGACGGTGGCAGCGCCTGCCAGTAGCAGCTCATCTTCATCCAAAACCGTGGCAGCGGCACCAGCAGAAACAGTGATTAAAATCGAGCCGACAGATCCGCAAGTGGTTTATGTTCCGAGCTATAACCCATCGACGGTATACGGTACCTGGCCAAACACGGCGTATCCACCGACCTATCTTCCGCCCCCTCCGGGAGAACAGTTCGGCAACAGTTTTGTCAATGGTCTGGGATTCAGCCTGGGTATTGCCACTACTTACGCTCTGTTTAGTAACCTGGACTGGGATGATGACGATTATCACCATGACTACCATGGTGGCGGCGGGTATGAGCGCAACGGCGACAATAACATCAACATTGACGTCAATAAGTTCAACCGAATTTCCGGGCAAAATCTACAAGGTCGTAATGTGGGCTGGCAGCATAACCCGACTTATCGCAATGGCGTTCCTTATAACAACAGTAACGTTGCCCAACGCTACCATCAGACCAACGTCGCAGGTGGTTTAAGTGCTACGCAAAGAAGCGCGCCCGTTAACCGTGATGCCCAGCGGCAAGCCGCAGCCACACAGTTACAGCAAAACAAAGGCAGAATTGATGCGGCAGCTCCGCAGTTGGCTTCCCGCGATACACAACGTAAGGCTTCATCGCAACAATTGAACCAGATAGCCCAACGCAACAATTACCGCGGTTATGATTCGCAAAATACGGATTCTCGCCGCAATGCAGCGAAACAACAGTTCAATCAATCCACCACTCAACAACGTCGGGACACCGCTAAAACTCAGTTGCATAACCCAACAGCGCAACAGCAGCAGCGTCGCGACAATGTGAAAACGCAAGAGCACCGTCAGACGTCACAACAGCAGCAACAGCGACGTGAGACAGTTCAGCAACATCGTAGCAGTAGCAATCTGAGCCAGACGCATCGCACAGCATCCACACGCCCAAATGCATTTAGCGGTAATGATAGCCGCTCCCCTTCCTGGCAGGCGCAAAACCAGCGTGGACAACAAAGTTTGAATCGATCATCGGCAAACCGCGAACAACGGAGCGGGTCCAGAGAACGTAGCTCGGGTAGCCGTGAAATTCATCGCCGTTAATAAGGAGGCATCATGAAAAATCGTATGAAGTTAAGTGCATTAGTAATGCTTATGCTGCCTGCTTTTGTTCAGGCCCAACAGCAATTCACCACTCCTGAGCTTGCGGCAAACTCGTTTGCCAATGCCGTGATAAGCCAGGATGAAGCCGCGCTAACCGAAGTTCTGGGCGATAACTGGCGTCACTATCTGCCGGATGAAAAAGCCGACCCGGAAGCTGTCGCCCGTTTTATTCGTGACTGGAAAGTGAGTCATAACATCGAGGAAAAAGGGGAAACGGCCCATTTGAATGTCGGGCAGGAAAACTGGCAGTTGCCGATCCCTATCGTGAAAACTGAAGCTGGATGGCATTTCGATATGAAACGCGCCGCAGATGAAATACACACGCGTACCGTCGGCCTTAACGAACTGTCCGCAATTCAGGCGATAAATGCCTATGTAGCGGCACAGCAAGACTACTATCAGCTCGACCAACAATACGCGCAGAAGTTTGTCAGCAGCGAAGGTAAGAAAGATGGCTTGTACTGGCCAGTGACACCCGGTGAAGAGCCAAGCCCACTCGGCCCAAGCTTCAGCCCTGAGCAACCTGGTATGGGTTATCACGGTTATCATTTCCGCATTCTGACCGCGCAGGGGGCTCAGGCTCCGGGCGGCGAAAAGAACTATATAACTGACGGGAAAATGGCTGATGGCTTTGCGTTAGTCGCCTGGCCTGTTGAATATGGCGAAACGGGGGTGACCACCTTTATGGTGAATAACCAGGGGCTGGTGTATCAGAAGGATTTGGGCGAGCAGACGGCTGAAAAAGTGAAAGAGATAACACAGTTCAACCCGGATGAAAGCTGGCAGCAAGAGCAGCAATGACCCAATAAAAAAGCGGCCTAAGCCGCTTTTTTCTTTACCATCAAGCGATTACTTCTTCTTCGCTTTCGGGTTTGGCAGATCGGTGATGCTACCTTCGAAGATCTCAGCAGCCAGACCTACAGACTCGTGCAGAGTCGGGTGCGCGTGGATGGTCAGCGCGATGTCTTCTGCGTCACAACCCATTTCGATAGCCAGACCGATTTCGCCCAACAGCTCGCCGCCGTTAGTACCGACAATCGCACCACCGATAACACGGTGAGTTTCTTTGTCGAAAATCAGTTTGGTCATACCGTCTGCGCAATCGGAAGCGATAGCACGGCCAGATGCAGCCCACGGGAAGGTGGCGGTTTCGTAGCTGATGCCTTTTTCTTTCGCTTCTTTCTCGGTCAGACCCACCCAGGCAACTTCTGGTTCGGTATAGGCGATTGAAGGAATCACTTTCGGGTCGAAGTAGTGCTTCATGCCGGCGATAACTTCAGCGGCAACGTGGCCTTCATGAACACCTTTGTGAGCAAGCATTGGCTGGCCGACGATGTCGCCGATAGCGTAGATGTGCGGCACGTTAGTACGCATTTGCTTGTCGGTGCGAATGAAGCCACGGTCATCAACTTCAACGCCAGCAGCACCAGCATCCAGCAGCTTACCGTTAGGTACGCGGCCGATAGCAACCAGAACCGCGTCGTAACGCTGTGGTTCAGCTGGAGCTTTTTTGCCTTCCATGGTGACGTAGATGCCATCTTCTTTGGCTTCAACTGCAGTCACTTTGGTTTCCAGCATCAGGTTGAACTGCTTGCTGATACGTTTGGTGAAGACTTTAACCACGTCTTTGTCAGCTGCTGGGATAACCTGGTCGAACATTTCAACCACGTCAATCTCTGAACCCAGCGCATGGTACACAGTACCCATTTCCAGACCGATGATACCGCCACCCATAACCAGCATGCGTTTTGGTACGGCTTTCAGTTCCAGTGCGTCGGTAGAATCCCATACGCGTGGATCTTCATGCGGAATGAATGGCAGCTGAATCGGACGAGAACCCGCCGCGATAATTGCGTTATCAAAAGTGATAGTCGTTGGACCATTTTCACCTTCAACAACCAGGGTGTTAGCGCCGGTAAATTTACCCAGGCCAGTCACCACTTTAACTTTACGACCTTTTGCCATACCGGACAGGCCACCAGTCAACTGGTTGATAACCTTTTCTTTCCAGGTACGAATTTTGTCGATGTCAGTTTTCGGCTCGCCGAAAACGATGCCGTGCTCAGCCAAAGCTTTTGCTTCTTCGATAACTTTAGCAACGTGCAGCAAGGCTTTAGAAGGGATACAGCCAACGTTCAGACAAACACCACCTAGGGTGCTGTAACGCTCGACAATGATGGTCTCCAGACCTAAATCAGCGCAACGGAATGCAGCAGAATAACCTGCCGGGCCTGCCCCAAGTACGACGACCTGAGTTTTGATTTCAGTACTCATCATGACCTCTTTATTATTCTCCGCCTGCAGTCTACAAAATTGTTAACAATTTTGAAACAAAAATGGCAAGCGAATTGTCCTTTGCATCAGATAATCTCGAACTACATCACGAGATTACCAGAAAAAAGCCGACCGCAAGGCCGGCTTTTTGGCTTACATCACCAGGCGGCGAATGTCGGCCAGCGTGTTGTTGATGATGGTGATAAAGCGCGCACCATCAGCACCGTCGATCACACGGTGGTCGAAGGAAAGAGACATTGGCATCATCAGACGCGGAGTGAACTCTTTACCATTCCAGACTGGCTCGATAGCAGACTTGGAGACACCAAGGATTGCCACTTCTGGCGCGTTAACGATTGGTGCGAAGTGAGTCGTCCCGATACCGCCCAGGCTTGAGATAGTGAAGCAACCGCCCTGCATTTCGCCAGCAGTCAGCTTGCCATCACGAGCTTTCTTGGAGATAGCCATCAGTTCGCGAGACAGCTCGCTAATGCTCTTCTTGTTCACGTCTTTAAAGACGGGAACAACCAGACCGTTTGGCGTATCAACCGCAACACCGACGTTGATGTATTTTTTCAGCGTCAGCTTCTGACCGTCTTCGGACAGGGAGCTGTTGAAGCGTGGCATTTGCTCAAGAGCAGCTGCAACCGCTTTCATGATGAACACTACAGGAGTGAACTTCACGTCCAGCTTGCGCTTGGCCGCTTCGTCATTCTGCTGCTTACGGAATGCTTCCAGATCGGTGATATCAGTTTTGTCGAAGTGCGTAACGTGCGGGATCATCACCCAGTTACGGCTCAGGTTAGCACCAGAGATTTTCTGGATACGGCCCAGTTCCACTTCTTCGATTTCACCGAACTTGCTGAAATCAATTTTCGGCCATGGCAGCATGCCTGGCAGACCGCCGCCAGTTGCCGCAGCTGGTGCAGTTTCTGCACGCTTAACAGCATCTTTCACGTAAGCCTGAACGTCTTCGCGCAGGATACGACCTTTACGGCCAGTCCCTTTCACTTTCGCCAGGTTCACACCGAACTCACGCGCCAGACGGCGAATCAGTGGAGTTGCATGAACATATGCGTCGTTTTCAGCGAATTCAGTTTTACCGGAAGCCTGCGCTGGTGCCGCAGTTGGTTTCTGAGCTGCCGCCGCAGGAGCCGGAGCTGCTGCTTCTTGCTTAGCTCCTGGAGCAGGCGATGCGCCTTCCACTTCAAAGACCATAATCAGAGAACCGGTAGACACTTTGTCGCCAGTATTGATTTTGATCTCTTTAACCACACCCGCGAACGGAGCCGGGACTTCCATAGAGGCTTTGTCGCCTTCTACGGTGATCAGTGATTGTTCAGCAGCAACTTTGTCGCCCACTTTAACCATCACTTCAGTCACTTCAACTTCGTCACCGCCGATGTCTGGGACATTGACTTCTTTAGAGCCAGAAGCCGCAGGTGCAGCAGCCGGAGCCGCTTCAGCTTTAGTTTCTGTAGCAGCCGGTGCAGCACCTGCTACTTCGAAGACCATAATCAGGGAACCGGTAGACACTTTGTCGCCAGTGTTGATTTTGATTTCTTTTACCACGCCCGCGAACGGTGCCGGGACTTCCATAGAAGCTTTGTCACCTTCAACGGTGATAAGAGATTGCTCTGCTTCTACTTTGTCGCCCACTTTAACCATAATCTCGGTCACTTCTACTTCGTCACCGCCGATGTCTGGCACGTTCACTTCTTTTGCTGCGGCGGCTGCCGGAGCCGCTGCTGGCGCTGCTTCTTTCTTCTCTTCAGCCGGAGCTGGTGCAGCTTGCGCTGCACCTTCGGCGGATTCGAAAATCATAACCAGTTTGCCGGTTTCAACTTTGTCACCAACCGCAACTTTGATCTCTTTGACCACACCTGCTTGCGGAGAAGGGACTTCCATTGAAGCCTTGTCACCTTCCACGGAGATGATGGACTGGTCAACTTCAACCTTGTCGCCCACTTTCACCATGATTTCGGTAACTTCAACTTCGTCTGCACCGATGTCCGGTACTTTGATTTCGATAGCCATTTTATTCTTTACCTCTTATGCCAGACGCGGGTTGACTTTATCAGCATCGATGTTGAATTTGATGATAGCGTCAGCTACCACTTTCTTATCGATTTCGCCACGTTTAGCCAGTTCGCCAAGTGCTGCAACAACCACATAAGATGCGTCCACTTCGAAGTGGTGACGCAGGTTTTCGCGGCTGTCAGAGCGACCGAAGCCATCAGTACCCAGTACGCGGTAATCGCTTGCTGGGATGAAGTTACGGATCTGCTCAGCGAACAGTTTCATATAGTCAGTAGATGCCACTGCTGGTGCATCGCTCAGTACCTGAGCAACGTACGGTACACGTGGTTCTGCCGTTGGGTGCAACATGTTCCAGCGCTCACAGTCCTGGCCATCACGAGCCAGTTCGGTGAAGGAAGTTACGCTGAACACGTCAGAGCCAACGCCGTAATCTTTAGCCAGGATCTGAGCTGCTTCACGTACGTGACGCAGGATGGAACCCGAGCCCATCAGCTGAACTTTACCTTTGCTACCTTCAACTGTTTCCAGTTTGTAGATACCTTTACGGATGCCTTCTTCCGCGCCTTCTGGCATGGCTGGCATGTGGTAGTTTTCGTTCAGCGTAGTGATGTAGTAGTAAATGTTCTCTTGTGCTTCACCGTACATACGTACCAGGCCGTCATGCATGATGACTGCAACTTCGTAAGCGTAAGATGGATCGTAAGAGATACAGTTAGGGATTGTCAGAGACTGAATATGGCTGTGGCCATCTTCGTGCTGCAAACCTTCACCGTTCAGAGTTGTACGACCAGAAGTCCCGCCGACCAGGAAGCCACGTGCCTGTTGGTCACCCGCTGCCCAGCACAGGTCGCCAATACGTTGGAAACCGAACATGGAGTAGTAGATGTAGAACGGGATCATTGGCAGATCGTTGGTGCTGTAAGAGGTCGCAGCAGCCAGCCAGGAAGAACCTGCGCCCAGCTCGTTGATACCTTCTTGCAGGATCTGGCCTTTCTCGTCTTCTTTATAGTAAGCAACCTGCTCACGGTCCTGCGGGGTGTACTGCTGGCCGTTCGGGCTGTAAATACCAATCTGACGGAACAGACCTTCCATACCGAAAGTACGCGCTTCATCGGCAATGATTGGAACCAGACGGTCTTTGATAGACGGGTTCTTCAGCATTACGTTCAGGGCACGAACGAAAGCGATAGTGGTGGAAATTTCTTTGTTCTGCTCTTCTAACAGAGAGCTGAAGTCAGCCAGTGTTGGCAGTTCCAGTTTCTCGGTGAATTTTGGCAGGCGCGTCGGCAGGTAGCCGTTCAGTTTTTCACGCTGGCCATGCAGATATTTGTACTCTTCGCTGCCTTCTTCGAACTTGATGTAAGGCAGTTTTTCGATTTCCGCATCGGTCACTGGAACATTGAAACGGTCACGTACATAACGCACGCCATCCATGTTCATTTTCTTAACCTGGTGCGCGATGTTTTTACCTTCGGCAGTTTCACCCATTCCATAACCTTTAACGGTATGAGCAAGGATTACAGTTGCTTTGCCTTTGGTTTCTTGTGCATTTCGCAGTGCAGCATAGATTTTCTTCGGATCGTGGCCGCCACGGTTCAGTGCCCAAATCTCATCGTCGGACATATCTTTAACCAGTGCAGCAGTTTCTGGATAACGACCGAAGAAGTGCTCACGTACGTAAGCGCCGTTTTTGGATTTGAAGGTCTGATAGTCGCCGTCAACGGTTTCGCCCATCAGCTGCAGCAGCTTACCGCTGGTATCTTTACGCAGCAGTTCGTCCCAACGAGAGCCCCAAATCACTTTGATAACGTTCCAGCCAGCACCCGCGAAGATACCTTCCAGTTCGTTAATGATTTTGCCGTTACCGGTTACTGGGCCATCCAGACGCTGGAGGTTACAGTTGATGATGAAGCACAGGTTGTCCAGTTTTTCACGGGTAGCGATGGTGATCGCACCTTTAGATTCTGGCTCATCCATCTCACCGTCGCCCAGGAACGCGTAAACGCGCTGTGCGGAGGTGTCTTTCAGACCACGGTGTTCCAGGTATTTCTGGAATTTAGCCTGATAGATTGCACCGATTGGACCCAGACCCATAGATACGGTCGGGAACTGCCAGAATTCAGGCATCAATTTAGGGTGCGGATAAGAGGACAGACCATTACCGTGAACTTCCTGACGGAAATTGTTCATCTGGTCTTCAGTCAGGCGGCCTTCAAGGAAAGCACGTGCATATACGCCTGGGGAGATGTGGCCCTGGAAGTACACCAGATCGCCGCCATCTTTCGCATTGCGCGCGCGGAAGAAGTGGTTGAAACACACGTCATACACGGTTGCAGAAGACTGGAAAGAGGACATATGGCCGCCCAGATCGAGGTCTTTTTTAGACGCACGCAGGACGGTCATGATGGCGTTCCAACGGATAGCAGAACGAATACGGCGTTCCAGCTCCAGATTCCCCGGGTATTCCGGTTCATCTTCAACGGCGATGGAGTTTACGTACTGGCGGGCAGCAGAACCTGCTGCGATTTTTACTCCACCTTTACGGGCTTCGCTCAGTAACTGATCGATCAGATACTGTGCGCGCTCAACACCTTCTTCACGGATGACCGATTCGATCGCCTGTTGCCAGTCGCGAGTTTCGATCGGATCCACGTCATTTGGGAAACGTTCTGACATGGGTGGTATTCCTTATCTGTGTCTAATACGTTGATTTTCTGGAACCTGTCCCATTGTATTTTCCTTGGAAAAACACAATAAGACAGGTTCTGCGTTTAGTTGCCGCGCTCTAAAAATTGGCGCTTTTGAGAATCTGAAATTTCAGACTCTTATTCCTTACGTTGCTGTAAGCGCCGCAGAGAACGTTCTCGACGACTCTGTTCGCGGCTGCGATCCAGCAATATTTCTTCGATAAATGCCAGGTGGCGGTGCGACGCTTCGCGCGCCTGCTCCGGCTGGCGAGCCATAATCGCCGCAAAAATGCTGGCGCGATGGCTGCTCACTTGCGCCAGCATTTCACGGCGCGCATAGAGCAATTCAAAATTCTGACGAACGTTTTGTTCGAGCATCGGTGACATACAGCGCAACAAGTGTAGTAGCACAACGTTGTGGGCGGCTTCCGTCACGGCGATTTGATACTGCATAACCGCATCGGATTCTGCATCCAGATCGCCGGACTCTTGCGCTTTTTGAATGGCTAAATGGCAGTCGCCAATACGTTTGAGGTCTTCGTCTGTACCACGCAAAGCAGCGTAATAGGCAGCGATACCTTCAAGGGCGTGGCGGGTTTCAAGCAGATCAAACTGGGATTCAGGATGGTCAGACAGCAGTTCGACCAGCGGGTCGCTTAAACTTTGCCAAAGACTGTTTTGGACAAAAGTACCGCCGCCCTGACGACGAAGCAGGAGTCCTTTCGCTTCGAGACGCTGAATGGCCTCGCGTAGTGAAGGACGAGAAACGTCGAATTGTTTTGCCAATTCGCGCTCTGGTGGGAGTTTTTCGCCGGGACGCAAGGTTCCCTCGAGGATGAGAAACTCCAACTGCTGCTCAATCACATCGGATAGTTTTGGTTGGCGGATTTTGCTGTAGGCCATTTTTTCCCTGTCTCTGCCATTAGCCCTATACCCGTCATACTTCAAGTTGTTGGTGCGTTAGCTGCTCTCGTTCACCCGAATCACTTACTTAGGTAAGCTCACCGGGACTCTCTCGTTTGCCGCCGTCCCACAACTCGAATTATCTGGGGTATATCCCCTTCAGACTTCAAATCATCTGGGGCTAGTCAATTGGTATGACCAATTTCACATTCTTGACGCTAAAGTAACAAAGTATTCACCTTCTGTCCATATTGGTTTTGATTGAAATCATTAAACCAGGCACATTTTAACAACATTACAGAAATGACGTTTCAAAGCTGTAACTTTGCACAAATGTCACATTTACTCACACACAGACGTATTTAACGTTTACGAAACAGCAAAAAGTGCCTTTTCTTGCAATTTGAACCGATTCATCACTTTAAAATATGAATATTAATTCAACGAATTCGCTTAACGTGGAGAAATAACAGGCGGAATAAATAATTCGGGCGGGAGAACAACTGGTTTCTTTTTATTCAACTATTCACGGCCGTAATAGAAAGCAGGTGCAAACACTGGCACTTACCACTATTCTTTGCGCTGCGGTAGTCCAATGCGCAAAATACTGGAATTAAAAACCGTAAAATAAAGACTACACATTACGGAATTACAAACTTACAGAGGCGCGCCAGCGCCCTGAAAATGACCACACGAGGTTAAATGATGGAACAAGGCGACACGCTGAAACGCGGCCTTAAAAACCGCCATATCCAGCTCATCGCGCTAGGTGGAGCTATTGGGACAGGCCTGTTTCTGGGCAGTGCGTCTGTCATCCAATCCGCCGGGCCGGGGATTATTCTTGGTTATGCAATTGCAGGCTTTATTGCCTTCTTGATCATGCGCCAGTTAGGTGAAATGGTCGTTGAGGAGCCGGTAGCTGGCTCATTTAGCCATTTTGCTTACAAATACTGGGGCGGATTCGCAGGTTTTGCTTCTGGCTGGAACTACTGGGTACTGTATGTACTCGTTGCCATGGCAGAACTTACTGCAGTTGGTAAATACATTCAGTTCTGGTACCCGGAGATCCCAACCTGGGCATCTGCCGCGGTCTTCTTCGTCGTCATCAATGCCGTCAACCTCACTAATGTAAAAGTATTTGGTGAGATGGAGTTTTGGTTCGCGATTATCAAAGTCATCGCGGTTGTCGCTATGATCGTATTTGGCGCATGGTTGCTGTTTAGTGACCACGCAGGCCCACAGGCGACAGTGCGCAACTTATGGGAACAAGGTGGATTCCTGCCACACGGTTGGACCGGACTTGTGATGATGATGGCGATTATCATGTTCTCGTTCGGCGGTCTGGAGCTGGTTGGGATTACAGCTGCGGAAGCAGATAACCCACAGGTTAGCATTCCGAAAGCAACCAACCAGGTTATCTACCGTATTCTGATTTTCTATGTGGGTTCCCTGGCAGTGCTGTTGTCTCTGATGCCATGGACTCGCGTTACCGCAGACACCAGCCCGTTTGTCCTTATCTTCCATGAACTGGGCGATACCTTTGTTGCAAACGCACTTAACGTTGTTGTTCTGACCGCCGCACTGTCTGTTTATAACAGCTGTGTTTACTGCAATAGCCGTATGCTGTTTGGCCTGGCTCAACAAGGCAACGCACCGAAAGCACTGCAGAAAGTTGATAAACGTGGCGTTCCAGTGAATACCATTTTGGTATCTGCTCTGTTCACCGCTCTGTGTGTCCTGATCAACTACCTGGCACCAGCGGAAGCATTTGGCCTGCTGATGGCTCTGGTGGTGTCTGCACTGGTCATCAACTGGGCGATGATTAGCCTGGCGCATATGAAGTTCCGCCGTGCTAAACAACAACAGGGCGTGAAAACGCGTTTCCCTGCCCTGTTCTATCCATTGGGTAACTACGTCTGCCTGCTGTTTATGGCGGCAGTATTGGTGATTATGGCGATAACTCCAGGCATGGCTATCTCCGTATGGCTGATTCCAGTATGGGTAGTCGTTCTCGGTATCGGTTACTTCATCAAACAGAAGAACTTGAAGAGCGTTAAAGCTTAAGCCATTCTTCTTTAAATATGCGCCCCGGCGAGCTTTGGCTCACCGGGGCGCTTTGTTATCTGCTTCACATATTCTTAACAATGACAGTATTGTCCATCTCTGTGGCGGATTACAGACACGCAAATTTCCTCCAATAGCTCAATACTCTTGTCCATATTCTGGTCAGGAGCATTTTCTATGGAAAGCAGCACATTATCTGTGAAAGAAAAGATTGGCTACGGAATGGGGGACGCCGGATGTAACATTATCTTTGGTGCCATTATGTTGTTTGTTAACTATTTTTATACGGATATTTTTGGCCTCGCCCCGGCATTAGTGGGTGTTATGCTGCTTTCAATCAGGGTGATTGATGCAGTAACGGACCCAATAATGGGTGCCATTGCTGACAGAACACAGAGTCGCTGGGGACGTTTTCGTCCATGGATTTTATGGATGGCAGCGCCATTTGCCTTCTTCAGTTACCTGATGTTCACCACGCCTGATTGGACTTATAGCAGCAAAGTTATCTATGCCTTTGTTACCTATTTCCTGCTCTCTTTAACCTATACCGCAATTAATATTCCTTACTGCTCACTTGGCAGTGTGATTACCAACGATCCGAAAGAACGCGTGGCCTGCCAGGCTTATCGCTTTGTTATGGTTGGTATTGCAACGCTCATTCTTTCGCTTTCTCTGCTGCCGATGGTTGACTGGTTTGGTGGCGGCGACAAAGCCAAAGGTTATCAAATGGCGATGGGCGTTCTGGCGGTACTGGGCATGTGTATGTTCCTGTTCTGCTTCACGACCGTCAGAGAGCGTGTTCGTCCGGCGGTGCCTAGCAATGACGATCTCAAAGCTGACCTGAAAGATGTCTGGAAAAACGACCAGTGGGTGCGCATTCTTCTGCTGACACTGTGCAACGTCTGCCCGGGTTTCATCCGTATGGCGGCAACCATGTACTACGTCACTTGGGTGATGGGCCAAAGCACCAGCTTCGCGACATTATTCATTAGCCTCGGCGTAGTCGGCATGATGGGTGGCAGCATGTTAGCTAAAGTGCTGACTGACCGTATCTGTAAACTCAAAGTGTTCTTCTGGACCAACATCGTGCTGGCCATTTTCTCCAGCGGTTTCTACTTCCTCGACCCGCACGCCACGACACTGATTGTTGTGATGTATTTCCTGCTGAACATTCTTCATCAGATTCCTTCCCCACTGCACTGGTCACTGATGGCCGACGTAGACGACTACGGCGAGTGGAAAACAGGCAAACGCATCACCGGCATCAGCTTCTCCGGTAACTTGTTCTTCCTGAAGCTGGGGCTGGCGATTGCAGGTGCAATGGTTGGATTCCTGCTTTCCTGGTACGGCTACGATGCTGGTGCCAAGCAGCAAAGCCCTGAGTCAATTAACGGTATAGTGATGCTGTTTACCATCATCCCAGGCGTTGGCTACCTGATTACCGCAGGCGTTGTGCGCTTGTTGAAAGTTGACCGTGAATTAATGCAGCGCATCCAGGCAGACCTTGAAAAGCGCCGCATCAACTATCGCGAACTGAATGAATATCACGACAGCAAACCTGTTGAAGCCAAACTGTAAGGAAAGCCCTATGAATCAGGAGCAATGGCCTAATCCATTTATTGAGCAGCGCGCCGATCCATTTATTTTGCTGCATGAAGATTACTACTACTTTATTGCGTCAGTACCAGAGTACGACAGGCTGGAGATCCGCTGCGTACGCACAATAAGCGAGCTGCCAGATGCACAACCTACCGTGGTATGGCGCAAACCCAATCGTGGCCCAATGAGCGAACTTATCTGGGCACCAGAGCTGCATCATATCGACGGTAAGTGGTACATCTATTTCGCCGCCACCCACACGCAGGAACTGGATCAGTTAAATATGTTTCAGCACCGCATGTTTGCGCTGGAATGTGCGGATGCAGACCCGCTCACCGGGAGATGGGTTGAAAAAGGCCAGGTAAAAACGCAGTTCGACAGCTTCTGTCTTGATGCCACAACCTTTAAACATCAGGGCAAGCAATGGTATTTATGGGCGCAGAAAGATCCTGATATTGCAGGTAACTCCAATATTTATCTTGCCGAGCTGGAAACACCCTGGGCCATCAAAGGCACGCCGTTGATGTTAAGCAAGCCGGAGCTGGACTGGGAATGCAGAGGTTTTCTGGTTAACGAAGGTCCAGCGGTTGTGGTTCATGGCGATAAGCTGTTTGTCAGCTATTCCGCCAGCGCCACCGATGAAAACTACTGCATCGGCTTGTTGTGGATCGACCTGAATGCCGACCCAACTAACCCTGCTAATTGGCATAAATCGCCACAGCCAGTGTTTGCCACCAGCTACGAGAACAAGCAGTTTGGGCCGGGCCACAACAGTTTTACCAAAACTAAAGACGGGAAAGATGTGCTGGTGTATCACGCGCGAAACTACACGGAAATTGAGGGCGACCCTCTGTATGACCCGAATCGCCACACACGCCTGAAAACACTCGAATGGAATAAAAACGGTATGCCGGTGTTCGGCATACCGCCTGCAGATAATCGTTAGAATTCCCAATGCCCTTCACTTTGAAGGGCATTTTTTGTGTTTAAACAATTCTATTGTAGGTCGGATTAGCTTAGCGATATCAGTAATTAAGCCAATGAAAAAAATGTTGAGTGGTGCTAATCCTTATCCACCTTACAAAAACTCTTCAGTGGCCTTTATGCGCAATCTGGTGTTTTTTGGTTTTAAAAAGGTGATAGCTGTCAGACCAATTTATTCTTGTTATGTGACAACTTTCTCAATCGGCAAAAAACATAACTCCTGGAGCAAATATCACAATAGCGTAATAAACCACCAGTCCATAGAGTGAGTAAATAACACACTCAATGCCTGGAGAAATAAAATGAGTACAGCAAGGAAACTCTCCGCTGCGGAAAAAATTGGCTTCGGTATGGGCGATGCCGCATGCGGAATAGTTTATTCCTCAGTCACCATGTTTTTAACGTATTTCTATACTGATATTTACGGACTATCCGCTGCCGCAGTGGGAATAATGTTTCTGGTTACCCGCGTTCTTGATGCAATTACCGACCCACTTACCGGATTGGTTGCCGATCGCGTACACACGCGCTGGGGGCATTTCCGACCATGGTTAATTTGGTTTGCAATTCCTTATGCGGTGCTGGCGGTATTAACCTTCAGCACACCGGATTTTGGTGAATCAGGAAAGCTGCTTTATGCTTATATTACCTATACATTATTAATGCTTTGCTATACATTTATTAACATTCCGTATTGCGCACTGGGTGGCGTGATTACCACCGATGAAAAAGATCGTTTATCTGCCCAATCTTATCGCTTCACTATTTCGTCACTCGCCGGATTAGTTGTTTCTGTCGCAACATTATTTTTAGTTGACTGGCTGGGTAAAGAAAATAAACAATTCGGCTTTCAGGCAACCATGGCGATTATGGGAACACTCGCCGTCATCATGCTATTTTTCTGCTTCTTTAGCACCTCTGAACGTGTTCGCCCAAAAGTCGAAACCAACAGTAGTATGATGGATGACCTGCGAATTTTACTGGCGAATGACCAGTGGCGTATCGTGGCAGTGATCACCTTTTTCTCAAGTATGGCAGGCGTAATGCGCAGTGCAGCAACATTGTACTACGCTACTTACTTGATGCTCGGCGGCATCGAAAGTGCTGCTGGAACCGCGATGAAATCCGCATTTGTTTCCACAAGTGTGGTTGGCACCATTATCGGCAGCATCGCCGCAGGCTATTTGGCACAACGCTATCGTGCTGTATCATTATTTAAAAATATTAACTTATTGCTGGTTGTTATCGGTGTGGTGATGTTCTTTGTTCCACCAACCTGGCTTGCTGTTGTATTCCCACTTTATTTCCTCGTCGGCTTCTTCCACCAAATGTATCAACCTTTCAAATGGAATATGATGGCTAACGCGGCAGATTACGGCGAATGGAAATTTGGTCGCCGAATTACAGGGCTATCGTTCTCCGGAAACCTATTTGCATTAAAAATGGGCATGGCCGTTGCTGGGGCATTTGTCGGTTTCTCACTTGGATGGTTCGGTTATCAGGCGGGTAATCCAACGCAAACAACGCTTGCTACCAATGGCATTATTGGTTTATTAACCATCGGCCCGTCTATTTCCTATCTGGTACTCTACTGGTTAAGCCGTTTCTATATTCTTGATGACAAAATGATGAACCAAATTCAGCGCGATCTCGCTCATCGTGAACAAGTTGAAGAAATTAACACCCCAGCAGTTACACCAGCTTTAATTTCCACAGGTGCTAATAATCATGGTTAATATCACAAATCGCCCTGGATATTACAAAAACCCAATTATCCATGCAGATTATTCAGATCCAGATATTGTGCGTAAAGGCGATGATTTTTATATGGTTTCATCGAGCTTTAACCATTTTCCCGCGCTGCCCATTCTGCATTCGAAAGACTTAGTAAACTGGAAAATCATCAACCACGTATTCTCTCACTTTGATAACAATACTTACGACACCATGCAGCCGGGAAAAGGTGTCTGGGCGCCGTCAGTTCGCTATCACGATGGAAAGTTCTGGGTATTTTTCAGCACGCCAGATGAAGGAATTTTCATGTCGTTTACGGAAGATCCTTGTGGAGAATGGAGCGCTCCACACTGCGTGAAAGCCGCAAAAGGCTGGATTGACCCCTGCCCGCTTTGGGATGAAGATGGGCGAGCCTGGCTGGTTCATGCTTTTGCCCACAGTCGTAGCGGCAGAAAACATCAGTTGCAGTTACTTGAGATGTCGCCGGATGGCCGTTCGATCCTGAACGAAGGGCGAGTTATTTACGACGGAGCGCTGGATCAGCCGACGATCGAAGGGCCAAAGTTCTACAAATGCAACGGCTGGTATTATATCTTCGCACCTGCTGGAGGGGTTGAAACCGGCTGGCAATCAGTATTGCGCGCCAAAAATCTGCAAGGCCCATGGGAAGCCAGAGTGGTTTTACAACAAGGAGAAACTCAGATTAACGGCCCGCATCAGGGCGGTTTTGTTGAACTCGATAACGGCGAATGTTTGTTTGTGCATTTCCAGGATGCCGACCTTTATGGGCGTATTGTGCATCTACAACCCATGCGCTGGCTGGAAAATGGTTGGCCGATCATTGGCGAAAACCAAACGGCTGAAGGAATTGGACAGCCCGTAACTGAACATCGCCTCCCTTCAATCGCAAAAGATCCGCAGGGTAATGAAACGCCGCAAACCAGCGATAGCTTTGCCGAAGGCCGCCCAGGTTTACAGTGGCAATGGCAGGCTCATCCCCAGCAAAAATGGCTACAATCCGCCACAAATACGCTGGCACTAACCTGCCAGATAATGCCGGAATACCAGGGCGAGCAGGCGTTGTACGCTCAACCAAATCTGCTACTGCAAAAATTTCCTGCGCGTGAGTTCAGCGCAACCACCAGACTAGAGGCGGCGTTCGTTCAACCGGGCGAACTCAGTGGCCTGATAATTTACGGCGAACGCTACGCAGCGCTGGCGCTTGAGCAATATGAAGGAAAGCGCAAAATTACGTTTATATCCGCCTGGATGAGCGATACCGGGGTACTTCATCAGCAACAACGAGATATTGCCGACTGGCCGCAAAACACGCCACTTTGGCTAAAGGTGGATGTAAAACCTGGCGGAATTTGTCATTTCAGTTTTAGCGAAAATGGCACTGACTGGCAAAGCGTCACGCCTTGTTTTGCTGCAGGAAAAGGTAAATGGGTTGGCGCAAAAGTGGGGGTTTTCGCCGCCTCACACCAGGCAGTAGCACAACCTGGAGTGGGTTTTTATTCACACTTTACTATCGTGGTTTAAGATTGAGAAACCCGGTGGCGCAACGCTTGCCGGGAATCCCTTTAAATAAAGAACCTTCAATAGAGAGCATTAAACCAGAGTGCCGTAAATAGTCAGCAACGCCACCACCACCAAAATCACCAACGACGTTTTCTTCGCCATTGAAACAGCGGCTTTTGGCGTTTTGATTTTATCGAGATGCGGCTCTCGGGCTAGCGAATACTGAGCCAGCCTGGTCAATACCTGATATTGCGAAGTATGGCGATCGGCTAACGATGCAAACCACGCAGGAAGCGCCCTTTCTCCATGTCCCAGTAGTGCATATGCCACACCAAACAGACGCACAGGCACCCAGTCCAGCACATGTAAAATGGTATCAATACCGGAATGCAAACGCTCTTGCGGAGAATGATGGCGCGCAAGCCACGTCTGCCACGCGCGCAAGAATGCATAACCTGCAAGCGTTACCGGCCCCCACACACCGCCGACGATAAACCAGAAAAGTGGTGCGAGATAAAAACGAAAGTTAATCCACAGCAGCGCATTTTGCAGCTCTTTCAGATACTCGCGCTCATCACAATCAGGTGGAACACCGTGAATCAGCGTCAGTTCACTCGCCATCGCATCGCGCGCGTGGCTATCGCCATGGCTCACAGCCTGCAAATACGCATGGTAATGCAGTCGAACCTGGCCTGCGCCAATACACAACACGCCGAGTGCAATCCAGAAAACGAGCAGTGGCACGTTGAAGAACAAACCTTGTAACGCGCGAATACAGAGGAAAACCACCAACATACATAGGGCAGTCATCAGAATAGTACGTAATAACGAAAAGTTTTTTACTCGCTGGAAAAGCGCTTCAAGGCGGTGATCTAGCTGCCAGTGTTCGCCCAGCTTAAATAACCGTTCCCAAATCATCACCAGCAGTAATGTAAACAGCGTCATTCCATCTCCTTATTCGGCGTTACCTCTACCGAGTGGCGAAAACGCGACCAGTCGAATGCAGGACCAGGGTCGGTTTTACGCTCCGGTGCAATATCGCAATGTCCCGTCATATGGTCAGCAATTGCCGGATAAACCTTCACCAGTAGATCTGTAATCGCGGCAAGCTGTTGATATTGCTCATCAGTATAGGGCAGCGTATCTGTCCCCTCCAACTCAATACCAATCGAAAAATCGTTACAGCGTTCACGGCCCTGATACAAAGAAACCCCTGCATGCCAGGCACGTTTATCAAAAGCAACATATTGAACGATTTCGCCATCACGACGAATAAGACAATGTGCTGAAACTCGTAAATGTGCGATACCCGCGAAGTACGGATGAGCTTGCGAATCAAGTGTTCCGGTAAACAACGCATCAATCCATGGCCCACCAAATTCGCCTGGCGGTAAACTGATGTTGTGCACCACCAATAAGGAAGGTGTTTCATCCTCTGGTCGGCAATCGAAATGTGGGGATGGGACATGTTTAACACCCACCAGCCAGCCGTCTTTTAGCTGCATCCACGGTCTCCTTAGAGTGGTACTTGAGGTCGCATCAATGTAGCATGTTTCGACATTAACTAAGCCATTTCGGAGTTTTATCATGCCTCCTCGCCGTTATAACCCAGACCGCCGACGTGACGAGCTTCTCGACCGTATTAACCTTGATATTCCAGCAGCTGTTTCTCAGGCTTTGCGTGAAGATCTTGGTGGTGACGTCAACCCCAATAACGATATCACTGCGCAGCTCCTGGATGCAGATCACCGTTCACATGCCGTAATCATCACCCGTGAAGATGGCGTGTTCTGTGGTAAACGTTGGGTCGAAGAGGTTTTCATCCAGCTTGGCGGGGATGTCAAAGTGACCTGGCATGTTGAAGATGGCGATCTCGTTGCCGCTGACCAGCCACTTTTCGAATTAACTGGATTATCACGCGTGCTATTAACTGGCGAGCGCACCGCGCTTAACTTTGTGCAAACTCTGTCTGGTGTAGCAAGCGAAGTGCGCACCTATGTTGATTTGCTTGCAGGCACAAACACGCAATTGCTCGATACCCGTAAAACTCTGCCGGGCCTTCGTACCGCGTTGAAATACGCAGTACTGTGTGGCGGTGGTAGCAACCACCGTTTAGGTCTGTCTGACGCATTTTTGATTAAAGAGAACCACATCATCTCCTCAGGTTCCATTCGCCAGGCGATAGAAAAAGCCTTCTGGTTCCATCCAGATGTGCCTGTTGAGGTTGAAGTCGAATCTCTTGATGAACTGGAACAGGCACTGCATGCCGGGGCTGACATTATCATGCTCGATAACTTCAACGTTGAGGACATGCGTAAAGCTGTCGCTATCACCAGTGGTAAAGCACGTCTGGAAGTTTCAGGAAACGTAACTAAAGAAACTATCCGTGAATTTGCTGAAACGGGTGTCGACTTTATCTCTGTTGGCGCACTGACTAAACATGTCCGCGCGCTCGATCTCTCCATGCGTTTCCGCTAATTTCTGCCAGGCAGATGAGCAAAACTCATCTGCTTATATCTTCCCGTTACGTTACCGCTCGCATTTTTATTGTCGTTTTTGCAATTAACAGAAATATCCTGGAAGAGAGCTTCCTGATATTTACACTCGCACTCGCCCGAAGAATTTAAACGACGCAAAGTGCCGCTATCTCAACCAGGAGCGGCATATGAACAAACAACAAGGATTCACACTTATTGAGCTGATGGTAGTCATCGGTATTATTGCGATTCTTAGCGCCATCGGTATTCCCACCTATCAAAACTACCTGCGTAAAGCGGCTCTGACTGACGTGTTGCAAACCTTCCTGCCCTATCGTACCGCCATTGAACTTTGCGCGATTGAAAGGGGTGGGATTAGCCAATGTGACGCGGGGAGCAACAGTATTCCTACACCTAAAACCACCCGCTATATAAGCAGCATGAGCATCGAACAAGGTGCTGTTACGCTTGCGGGGCAAGAAAGTCTCAACGGACTAACCATTTCCCTGTCTCCACGCTGGAGTGATGTAGAAGGAATTGAAGGCTGGTCACGAACCTGTAGCTCTGGCAGTAATAATTCTCTTCAACAAACCTGCGAAGAAGTCTTCCGTTTTGATAATACACAAGCGGGAAATTAAACCATGGCAAATCAGCAGATTCTCGCACTGTGTAACCAATATCAGGCGATATTGCTTTCTGAAGCTCCATTGCTGCATATCGCTATTGCGCCAAACCCACCCGTACAGTTTTTTGAAGCATTGCGTTTTATCTGTGATAAGCCTGCCAATGTTGAATACTGGCCAGTTGAACAGCTGGAAAAAGCAAGGCACTCGCGGCCGTCTGTTAGCGCGGAGGAACCTCTTGAGAATACAGCTCCAGTGGTTCAACTGTTGCAAGATACGCTCCACAAAGCCCTGCAACTCAGGGCATCAGACATTCACTTCGAACCGTTAGAGCAAGGGTATCAAATTCGTTTTCGCGTTGATGGCGTGTTGCAACTTCAACCACTGCTGCCATCACATCTGGCTGCACCACTAACCGCGCGACTTAAGGTATTGGGAAATCTGGATATAGCAGAACGCCGCCTTCCCCAAGATGGGCAAATGGAGATCGAAATCGAACAGCGCAAATGTTCATTTCGCATAGCGACACTGCCGGTGTATAACGGTGAAAAAGTTGTCTTACGTTTGATGGCTCAAACAGAGCAAACCTTTGAGCTATCGGAGTTAGGCATGTCACCAGAGGATAGCTCTCGCTTTCAAAGCGCTTTAGCCAATCCCCAGGGCATGATTCTCGTCACCGGCCCCACAGGGAGTGGGAAAACAATCACGCTTTACAGTGCATTAAAGATACTCAACCAAGTCTCAGCCAATCTATGTAGTGTTGAAGACCCGATAGAAATCCCTATGCAAGGTCTTAATCAAACGCAAATTAACACTAAAGCGGGGCTTAATTTTCAAAGTGTTTTACGCGCCTTACTACGTCAGGATCCGGATATCATCATGGTGGGTGAAATTCGTGATGGCGATACGGCAGAAATAGCCATTAAAGCAGCGCAAACAGGGCATCTGGTACTTTCAACATTGCATACTAATTCCACGACTGAGACTGTCGTTCGCCTCGAACAAATGGGAGTCGAGCGATGGATGTTAGCATCTGCACTGAATATGGTCGTTGCACAGCGCCTGGTACGTAAACTCTGCCCACACTGTAAAGAACAACTCCCTGAAGACATCATCCTACCCACATCGCTTTGGGCCACAGCTTTGCCTCGTTGGCAAGCAACTGGCTGTGAGCGCTGTTATGGAGGGTTCTACGGGCGAAGTGCATTATTTGAAATTTTGCTTATCGATACAGCACTTCAATCAGCAATTATTGCCGGCATGCCAGCCCATGAAATCGAAACTCTGGCAAGGGAACAAGGCATGATGACGCTATTTGAAAGTGGCTGCCAGGCTGTTGAACAAGGGCTAACCACTCTTGAAGAGCTATATCGGGTGCTTGGTGTTCCTCATGGCTAAATTTGTACTCTGGCACTGGAAAGCAGTCGATCAACACGGGCAAATTCAACAAGGGGATGTGCTTGCAGATGACGCGGAATCTGTCAGTGAAAAGCTATTCACTTGGGACCTCCAGCTTTTACAGTTGCGGAAAATATCGCACACCCGCCGAGGCTGCTGGCATATTCAGCAAAAAATACAGATATTCCGCCAGCTGGCGACGTTGCTTCAGGCGGGAATATCTTTGTCTGACGGGCTATTACTTATCGCGCAGCAACACCCTTTTGGTGAATGGCGGGCATTACTAAAGGATATCGGGTATCGCGTTTCAAATGGCATCTCTTTCTCTGCCGCCTTACAGCAATGGCCAGGGATTTTCCCGCCGTTGTTCATCGCTCTGATTCATATTGGTGAGCTAACCGGGAAGCTAGACGAGTGCTGCCAGAAGCTAGCTGATCAACAAGAAAAACTGTACCAGCTACGTAAAAAAGTCATGAAAGCCCTGCGTTATCCACTATTTATCGTAGCGATAGCACTACTGGTGACAATCGGGATGATGAGTTTTGTACTGCCCGAATTTGCCAATATTTATCGTTCATTTAATGCCCCATTACCCGCTATTACAGTGGCGGTAATGGCAGTATCAAACTGGGTAACAACACAGGGAGCATGGTGGCTGTTAGTCACTATTATACTCACGGCCTTTGGCTATATTTTGCGAACAAAGAAACCTCATTGGCAAGAGTACGAACAACGTCTGATGCTGCAAATCCCATTGCTCGCTCCGCTATGGCGTGGGCAAATCCTTAGCCAAATCTACACCACACTATCCCTTTCCCAGCAGGCAGGAATTCCCTTGCTACAAGGGCTTAAAGCTGTAGAAACCACTTTGCCGCAACTACTGTGGAAGCAGGTTATTCTGCAAATAAACTACCAGGTGACTCAAGGAATACCACTATGGCAAACACTCTCACAAAGCGAGCGCTTCACGCCATTGTGTTGCCAATTGATAAGAATAGGAGAAGAGTCAGGCGCCCTAGATTTAATGCTCGAGAAGCTGGCGAGTTGGCATCATAACCATACCGAGGAACTGGCAGACAATCTTGCCGCCGCTCTGGAGCCAGTAATGATGTTAGTTGTGGGGATTATCATTGGGACGCTGGTCATCGCGATGTATCTGCCTATTTTTCAGTTAGGTGATGCAATGAGCGCGGGATGACGGCGTAGCGAAAATGCCACGCCGTATGTCGCTGATAGCTTAGAGGCTATTGAAAACGCGGTTTTCCTGCTCATTCACACGAATGAACGTAGTACGCTTGGTCAACTCTTTCAGGCGAGAAGCACCAACGTAAGTACATGCAGAACGCAGGCCGCCCATAATATCGCGGGCAGTATTTTCAACAGGGCCACGCAATGGCAGCTTAACGGTTTTGCCTTCTGCTGCACGGTACTGTGCAACACCACCAACATGGCGGGTCATTGCAGATTCGGAGCTCATGCCATAGAACAGCATGAATTTCTCGCCGTTTTCTTCAACGATTGTGCCGCCACTTTCGTCATGACCAGCCAGCATACCGCCCAGCATCACGAAATCTGCGCCGCCGCCAAATGCTTTAGCAACATCGCCCGGCATAGTACAACCGCCATCACTAACAATCTGGCCACCGAGGCCATGAGCAGCATCAGCACATTCAATAACAGCAGAAAGTTGCGGGTAACCGACACCTGTTTTCACTCGAGTAGTACACACAGAACCTGGACCGATACCAACTTTAACGATGTCCGCACCGGAAAGGATAAGCTCTTCGCACATTTCACCAGTAACAACGTTACCTGCACAGATAACTTTGTCCGGCCACGCTTCACGCGCTTTAGAAACGAACTGAGTGAAGTGTTCGGAATAGCCATTAGCCACATCGATACAGATAAATTTCAGCGCTGGGTTCAAAGAAAGAATCTGTTTGGTCTTCTGGAAATCAGCGTCTGATGTACCGGTTGAAACCATCACGAACTTCAGGATGTCGTCTGAAGCAGACTTAACGAAGTTGCTCCACTCTTCAACAGAGTAGTGCTTATGCACGGCGGTGAGGATATCAAACGAGGCCAATGCCTGGGCCATGCCGAATGTACCAACGGTGTCCATGTTAGCAGCAATGATCGGAACACCTGACCATGCAATACCGGAGTGTTTGAAAGTGAACTGGCGCTCGAGCTCTACATCAGAGCGGCTTTTCAGTGTGGAACGTTTCGGGCGGATAAGAACGTCTTTAAAACCTAACTTCAAATCTTCTTCAATACGCATGTTGCAGATTCCTGGGTCGAATGGCGAAGGACGCGTGAACGCAATCGGCAATACATACCCTGGATAATTCGAGTTGCAGGATTGCGGCCAACGCATCTGCGGCTTGAAGTATGGCGGGTATAACTACCAATTCCAGTGACGCTATCATACGCACTATTAATGCAGCCGCAAGACTGCGAAAACAGTCTTTTTTACGCTACAATCGTTAAAATTTACCTTAGAAATATAAAATCGCTTCAGGGTCCGACTCTTATGGTTTATACGGTTGCATTAACGGGTGGTATTGGCAGTGGTAAGAGTACTATCGCCGATAACTTTTCCCGCTTAGGTATTACCGTTGTTGATGCTGACGTCATTGCGCGTCAGGTCGTAGAGCCCGGTCAGCCCGCTCTTCGCATTATTTCTGACCATTTTGGTGATGAGATCCTCCTTCAGGATGGCACTCTCAACCGTCGAGCTCTTCGCGCAAAGATCTTCTCTTGCGAGGAAGAGAAAAAATGGCTCAATGCTCTGCTACACCCACTTATCCATCAGCGCACCCAAGCCGAAATCAACCAGGCGCTTTCTCCCTACGTTTTATGGGTTGTTCCTTTATTAATTGAGAATAACCTACAACAAAAGGCAGATCGTGTTCTGGTTGTTGATGTCTCGCCAGAAGTGCAAATCGCACGTACTATTGCGCGCGATAAAGTTAGTCGCGAACATGTGCTGCAAATCCTTGCTGCACAGGCGACACGCGAGGCACGCTTAAGCGCCGCCGATGATGTAATTAATAATGATGGTGGTACTGCACAGGTGGCCGCACATGTTGACCGTCTGCACCGCCAGTATCTGCAACTGGCAGCCCAGGCCGCACAGCAGGAAAATGAATAATGAGCACCCAGATTCTTTTTGAGCACCCACTTAATGAAAAAATGCGTACCTGGTTGCGTATCGAGTTCTTAATCCAACAACTCGAAAGTTCATTACCGGTAGACGAAACAGCCAAAGCACTTCATTTTTTCCGCAATATCGGTGACCTGCTCGATGTCTTTGAGCGTGGTGAGATTCGCACAGATATTCTTAAAGAGCTGGAACGCCAGCAGCGTAAATTATTGAACTGGTCTGAAGTTCCAGGCGTAGATATGCAGCGCATTGATTCACTGCGTAGCCAACTCAAAGAACGTGGTGGTGTTTTAATGGCAGCCCCTCGCTTGGGACAAGCATTACGTGAAGACCGTTTGATTGCCCTCGTTCGCCAGCGCCTGAGTATCCCAGGCGGGTGCTGTAGTTTTGATTTGCCGACATTGCACATCTGGCTATATTCCCCCCAGGATCAGCGTGATGCGCAAATTAATAGCTGGCTTGCGACGTTGCAGCCATTAAAACAAGCGCTGGATCTGGTACTCGATATTATTCGTAATTCTGCACCATTACGTAGACAAACCAGCCTCAATGGTTTTTATCAGAATAACGGGGATGACGCCGATTTACTGCGTTTACAGCTGGACCTTTCCTCACAGCTTTATCCGCAGGTTTCTGGTCATAAGAGCCGTTTTGCGATCCGTTTCTTACCACTGGATAGCGAAAATGGACTCATCCCTGAACGTCTCGATTTTGAGCTCGCGTGCTGTTAAGGAGCGAATATGACTGAAACAATAAAAGTGAATTGCCCGGGTTGCGGTAAAGTTGTCATCTGGGATGAAACCAGCCCATATCGCCCATTTTGCTGCAAACGCTGCCAGTTGATTGACCTAGGTGAATGGGCCGCCGAGGAAAAACGAATTCCTAGCAGCGGCGATTTATCAGAAAGCGACGACTGGAGTGAAGAAGACCTGCGTTAACCTTGCTGTAGTTTGTTAATAACTAATTTGCTAATTACTGGTTCATTGGCTGGTGGAAAATCTGACGCCACCAGCGCATTTTGCGCAATCCATTGACCCGGTTGCCCTTCTTTACCCCACGGTTCACCTTCCCAACTTTCCACCATGAAAAACCACAGCGTGATATGCCGGTCCGGGAACTCATAAGCCAGTTTATCAAAAAGAGTAAAGCCGGTAGCCGTGATACCTGTCTCTTCCTGAAGCTCACGAACTAATGCCTGCTCAGGCGTTTCATCGGCTTCAATCTTCCCACCGGGAAATTCAAGCTTATTGGCCATGTGAGCATCGGCGGCTCTTTGAGTAATAAAAATCTCACCCGCTTGATTGCGGATTATGCCAACGGCGATTTCTAGTTGTTTCATTTTTGTGCAGCTGCTCCATAGAAAAAAGGCGCAGCAAGCTGCGCCTTTATCAACAATTACATTCTTAGCTTAAACGGCCATGGCACTGTTTGAATTTCTTACCTGAACCGCATGGGCACGGATCGTTACGGCCCACTTTGCGCTCACCTGTTTCCGCAGCCAACTCTTCAGCAGCAAGTGTGTCAGCATCCTGATGGCTCAACTGTTGCATCTGCGCCAAACGTTCAGCTTCTTCACGACGCTGCTGCTCCATTGCCTCTACTTCTTCAGGCATACGAACCTGCACTTTGCTGAGCGTACTGATCACTTCATATTTCAGCGCTTCAAGCATTGATGCAAACATCGCAAAGGATTCACGCTTGTATTCTTGCTTAGGATCTTTCTGCGCATAACCACGCAAGTGGATACCCTGGCGCAGGTAATCCATCGCTGCAAGGTGCTCTTTCCACAGTGAATCCAGAGTCTGCAACATGACGCCTTTTTCGAAGTGGCGCATCATTTCAATGCCAACAACCTCTTCTTTACGCTTATACACTTCAATAGCGTTCTGCAAAATACGCTCACGCAGAGTTTCTTCGTGCAGTTCAGGCTCTTTATCCAGCCACTCTTTAATTGGCAGTTCAAGGTCGAAATCGTTTTTCAGGCGTTCTTCCAGGCCTTCAACATCCCACATTTCTTCCAGTGATTGCGGTGGAATGTGTGCGTCGATAGTCACTTTGAAGACGTCTTCGCGGATGCTGTTGATGGTTTCGCTAACGTCGCTCACATCCAGCAATTCGTTACGCTGGCTGTAGATCGCACGACGCTGATCGTTGGCCACATCATCATATTCCAGAAGCTGTTTACGGATATCGAAGTTACGGCTTTCAACTTTACG
The DNA here is from genome assembly GCF_001654835.1 of Buttiauxella gaviniae ATCC 51604. Lineage (GTDB taxonomy): Bacteria > Pseudomonadota > Gammaproteobacteria > Enterobacterales > Enterobacteriaceae > Buttiauxella > Buttiauxella gaviniae. Next base: position 113,160 of record NZ_LXEP01000028.1, on the reverse strand, counting down.
CTGGGCGTTAGCAATTGCCTTAGTAACCCATGGGTGTTCAATCGCTTCGCCCGGCTTCATACCGAGTTTACGCATCATGCCTGAAACACGATCCGATGCGAAAATACGCATCAGTGAATCTTCCATGGACAGGTAGAAACGAGATGAACCCGCATCGCCCTGACGGCCGGAACGGCCACGCAACTGGTTATCGATACGGCGAGATTCGTGACGCTCGGTACCGATAATGTGCAAGCCACCTGATGCCAGAACTGCGTCATGGCGAATCTGCCAGTCAGCTTTAATCTGCGCGATTTGCTCAGGCGTTGGGTCTTCAAGCTCAGCAACTTCTGCCTGCCAGCTACCACCCAACACGATATCCGTACCACGACCAGCCATGTTGGTTGCGATGGTCACAGAGGCTGGGTAACCGGCCTGAGCAACGATACCTGCTTCGTTGGCGTGGAATTTGGCGTTCAGAACGTTGTGTTTGATACCGGCTTTGGTCAATTCAGCAGAAACCACTTCGGATTTCTCGATTGAAATAGTACCGACAAGAACAGGCTGACCGTTGATCGTGCGCTCTTTAATATCTTCAATGATTGCCATAATCTTGTCTGCTTCGGTCATATAGACCAGATCAGGCATGTCTTTACGGATCATTGGACGGTTAGTCGGCACAACAATGGTATCGAGTTTGTAGATAGAGCTAAATTCGAATGCTTCTGTGTCCGCAGTACCCGTCATACCGGCCAGTTTTTCATACAGGCGGAAGTAGTTCTGGAAGGTGATGGATGCCAGCGTCTGGTTTTCGTTCTGAATGTCGACGCCTTCTTTAGCTTCAACAGCCTGGTGCAGGCCATCAGACCAGCGACGGCCTTGCATGGTACGACCGGTGTGTTCATCAACGATGATAACTTCGCCATCTTTAACGATGTAATCAACGTCACGGGCGAACAGCACGTGCGCACGCAATGCAGCAGTTACGTGGTGCATCAGCATAATGTTCGTCGGGGAGTACAGAGACTCACCTTCTTCCATAATGCCTTCGCGTACCAGCAACTCTTCAACCAGCACCAGACCGCGTTCGGTAATGTTTACCTGACGAGATTTTTCGTCCACCGAGAAGTGGCCTTCGCCCTGGAAAGTATCAGAATCTTCTTTTTCCTGACGGATTAGGCTCGGGATGATTTTGTTTACTTTACGGTACATCTCGGAGCTATCTTCAGCAGGGCCGGAGATAATCAGCGGCGTACGTGCTTCATCGATAAGAATTGAGTCAACCTCATCCACCAATGCATAGTGCAGTTTGCGCTGAACGCGTTCTTCAGGGCTGAACGCCATATTGTCGCGCAGGTAGTCAAAGCCGTACTCGTTGTTGGTGCCGTAAGTAATGTCAGCTGCATAAGCTTCGCGCTTTGCAGGTGCTGGCATGTTTGGCAAGTTGATACCAACGCTCAGGCCAAGGTATTCGAACAAAGGACGGTTGTTTTCAGCATCGCGCTGGGCCAGATAGTCGTTCACAGTAACAACATGAACACCACGGCCGCTTAATGCGTTCAGGTATGCAGGCAGAGTTGCAGTCAGTGTTTTACCTTCACCAGTACGCATCTCTGCGATGCAGCGTTCGTTCAGAACCATACCGCCCAGCAACTGCACGTCGAAGTGGCGCATGCCGAATACACGTTTACTCGCCTCACGAACAACAGCAAAAGCTTCTGGGATCAGATTCTCCAGCACTTCGCCTTTCTCAAGACGCGCACGGAATTCGCCAGTTTTTGCTTTTAATTCATCATCCGAAAGTTTTTCAATTTCCGGTTCCATACTATTGATAATATTGACAACTTTACGCATGCGACGCAGGGTGCGGTCGTTGCGGCTACCGAAAACTTTAGTTAATAATTTGATTAGCATAATTAATTCTCAAACGCCTACCGTCAGGGCAGAGCTAAAATAACGTTATAATTAAAGGAAATGGAGTTAGCTGAGGCGTTGTGGGCCAGCGCGGATACCCTGGACCTGGCTTATCCAAATGGCAGGACTAAAAGTCTCGACAGCTGGCGATTGCCAAAGTGCAGTGTGGCGCACAATAACTGGGGGTTTGCTTTCCTGGGTGAGCAGCGCACTGAGCGTGTCCAGTAAAGCGAGTTTATGTGCCTGAAGTGGCAAACTCTCTTGTGCTGCTGGCTGCGTTTGCGGCGCCATAGCAAAAGAAAGGTGACGAATTACAGTTCGAATTGCATGCTGATGCCAGTAATCGACACTAAATGATGGTCGGCGGGTACTTTCCTGCAATAATGCCAGACTATTGAAGCTGACCTTGTTGAGGTAATCGTGGCTACTGGTGGATGTTTCAGCAGGGGCTGTTGGCTCGGTATTTTGGCTGAGCGCAGGCATACCAAAACTCGCCGCGACCATCCCTAATAAGAGATGCGGCCAGAAATAACGTCTGCCAAACTGTCGCCAACAATTTAGAATACCAATCACTTTATCCGCCGGAGCATTATGTATGCGTGATAGTCGCCCACAATCTTTAGATCATTTGTTCGATGATGCTGGAGCCGAAAGCGTGTTGCAAAACGTGCAACAACGCGCAACTGCACTACTTAGGCTCAACAGGGCTGTGAAAGGGATATTACCCGCTCAACTACATCCCTGGTGCCGGGTAGCAAATTTCCGACAAGGCATTCTCGTACTTGAAACTGCAAATGCTAGCTGGCTGATGCGTTTACGCTATGAACAAGCCACGCTACTGAGTGCATTACGTGCACAAATATTACCATCATTGACATCAATCGACATCAGGATTAATCCATCACTGGCTGCAATTGGGCAAGAATCAGTACAAGAAAACAGCATTCAAACAGTGAAGGGTAAAACTGGAGGGGTTAACAGAGTTCTGAGTCAGCAAAGTGCAGAGGCATTAAGAATGGTGGCTGAACGTAGCCCGGAAAAATTAAAGGCAATAATAGAACGACTGGCGTCATTGGCCGGAGAGAGTACCAATGAAACCAGTCGCAATAAATAATTCTGGTGTTATGCCAGAACCATTTTCGGTGCTTTGAACGCTAGCGGAAGCTCAGCATCGTCTTCGAAGGTTGCCCATTCCCAGGCTTCCTGCTTCGCCAGAACCGCTTGAAGCAATTTGTTATTCAGTGCATGACCAGATTTATAGGCGGTAAACGCGCCGATAATGTTGTGGCCACACATGAACAAGTCACCAATCGCATCGAGCATTTTGTGACGAACGAATTCATCTTCAAAACGCAAGCCGTCTTCGTTCAGTACGCGATAATCGTCAACAACGATGGCACAATCGAAGCTACCGCCCAGGCACAAACCACGGGACTGCAGATATTCGATATCACGCATGAAACCGAAGGTACGAGCACGACTAATCTGGCGCATAAACGCGTCGGCAGAGAAATTCATGCTGTAGCGTTGGGTGCTGGCATCAATCGCCGGATGGTTAAAGTCGATGGTGAAATCCAAAGAGAAACCATTATACGGCTTGAATTCAGCCCATTTGTCGCCGTCTTCAACACGAACTGTTTCTTTGACGCGTACAAATTTCTTCGCACAGTTTAATTCGTCAATCCCGGCATCAAGCAGCAGGTAGACGAATGGCGCTGCACTACCGTCCATGATTGGGATTTCAGGGGCATTGACTTCAACAATGATGTTATCAATACCTAATCCCGCAAGGGCGGCATTCAAATGCTCAACGGTAGAAATCCGCACATCGTGCTCGTTCACCAGGCAAGTACAGAGCATGGTATCACGCACAGATTTGGCATCTGCCGGAAAATCTACCGGAGGATTCAAGTCAGTGCGACGATAGATGACCCCGGTATTTGCCGGCGCAGGGCGTAACGTCAGCATGACTTTCTTGCCGGTATGTAAACCGACACCAGTCGCCTGAACGATACGTTTAAGAGTCCTTTGTTTGATCATCGTATAATCTCGCCAAATTAACTATCCAACCGAAGTGTATATCACAATCGGTGGGCCAGTTTAGCACAAAGAGCGCAGTTCCCCAAATTCCGGTTTATTCTTAATCAGCTTGCTTGCGCAAAAACGCTGGAATATCCAGATAATCAGGCTCTTTCGTCGTTTGTGGCGTATTGTCATTAACTACCTTGGCAACAGGTTTCTGCTCTTGCTGAAGCGGAGCCATACCGTGTTGTTGGTAGCGATCCATAACTGGCTGTTGAGTCTGCTTGTTGGTCACCAGGGTGATTTCTGGACGTTTGTCCATGCCAATACCGGTTGCAACAACAGTTACACGCAGTTCGTCGTTCATCTCTGGGTCCAGAGAAGTACCGATAACCACAGTCGCGTTATCAGATGCGAACGCACGAATGGTGTTACCCACCGTTTCGAACTCATCCAGACGCAGGTCGAAGCCAGCGGTGATGTTAACCAGAACGCCACGAGCGCCGGACAGATCGATGTCTTCCAACAGCGGGCTGGAAATCGCCATTTCTGCCGCTTCTTCAGCACGGTCTTCACCACTTGCCACACCAGAGCCCATCATGGCATAACCCATTTCGGACATTACTGTGCGCACGTCAGCAAAGTCGACGTTCATCAGGCCCGGACGAGTAATCAGTTCTGCGATACCCTGCACCGCGCCTTTGAGCACATCGTTTGCTGCGCCAAAAGCGTCAAGCAAAGAAATACCACGGCCCAGTACTTTCAACAATTTGTCGTTAGGGATAGTGATCAAGGAGTCGACGTGCTTAGAGAGCTCAGCAATACCCTGCTCCGCGAATGCCATGCGCTTCTTGCCTTCAAAATTGAATGGCTTAGTCACAACAGCAACGGTCAGAATGCCCAGATCTTTAGCAACCTCTGCAACTACAGGTGCAGCACCTGTACCTGTACCACCGCCCATACCTGCAGCGATAAATACCATGTCTGCGCCTTCAAGGGCCGTACGTAACGCTTCACGGTCTTCTTCCGCAGCGGTACGACCCACTTCAGGGTTCGCTCCAGCACCCAGACCTTTGGTAATACCATTACCAATCTGGATAGTCTGGCCTACAGCAGTTTTACGTAACGCTTGAGCATCAGTATTCACTGCAAAGAATTCAACACCTTCGATGCGTTCGCGCACCATGTGTTCAACGGCATTACCGCCGCCACCACCGACGCCGATGACTTTAATCACCGCGTCGTTGGTCAGTTCCATAGGTTCAAACATAGTTTCTCTCCGTTTTGTGCCTGTCGCCTGAGACCGCTAATTTTGTCTGGTCTCTTATAAAATTTAAAACTCTTTTCTCAGCCAGCTGTTGATTCGCTTAATCCATGAGCCGACAGAGGTTCGTTTTTCCACTTCTGCTTCACCACTGAGATGTGTTTCTTTCCCGTAGTGCAGCAAGCCGACTGCTGTGGAGTAATAAGACTCCTGGGCATAATCAGTCAGGCCTGTAATATTGAGCGGCTGTCCGATACGTACTTGCGTATGGAACACCCGTTGCGCGCAAGCTGCCAGCCCTTCAATTTGCGCGGCGCCACCTGTCAGAACAATCCCAGCGGCCAGGTGGTGCTTCACACCTTGCTGACGAAGTTGTTCTTGTAACTGCAAAATCTCTTCGTTTACCAGGTTCAATAATTCGGTATAACGAGGCTCGATAACTTCAGCGAGCGTCTGGCGTTGCAGGCTACGCGGTGGACGTCCACCGACACTTGGCACTTCAACGTTTTCATCTTTACCCACCATCGAACCTAGCGCGCAGCCATGGCGCACTTTAATGGCTTCTGCGTCACTCGGTGGTGTGCCGAAGGCATAAGCGATATCGCTGGTCACCACGTTCCCTGCATAAGGGATAACTTTGGTGTGGCGCAGTGCGCCGCCAGTGTAGACCGCGATATCCATTGTACCACCACCGACATCGACTACGCAGACCCCTAATTCACGCTCATCTTCGGTCAAAACTGCGTAGCTTGCTGCAAGGCCTGCAAAGATCAGTTGGTCAACTTTCAGACCACAACGTTCAACAGCTTTGACGATGTTTTTAGCCATGTCGTTGTGGCAGGTAATCAAGTGCACTTTAGCCTGCATGCGAACACCTGATAAACCTACAGGATTTTTGATGCCTTCCTGGTAGTCAATTGCATATTCTTGCGGGATTACGTGCAAAACACGATGTTCGTCACGTACGCGTACTGACTTCGCGGTGTGAACAACGTTCTCAACGTCTTCCTGTGTCACTTCTTCTTCTGAAATCGGCACCATGCCAATCTCGTTTTGACAGCTAATATGCTTACCTGACAGCGCAAGGTAGACCGAAGATATCTGGCAGTCCGCCATTAATTCGGCCTGGTCAATCGCGCGCTGAACGCATTTCACGACTGACTCAAGATCGTTTACGCCACCTTTGTCCATACCACGCGATGGGCAACTGCCCACGCCAATAATATTGACCATACCGTCAGGCAGAACTTCCCCTACTAAAGCGGCAACCTTTGCGGTACCGATCTCCAGTCCTACTACCAGTTTTCTGTCCGTCGCCTTGATCATTGTTATTCTGCCTGTGCCTGATTCTGTTGCTGATTAGGATTAGGTTGTTCTGTTACGGGAGCAGGCTGCCAGCCTACTGCCGCGCCTGAGTCATAACGCAAGTCGACATAACTAATCCTTTTGTTGTCGGCTTGCTCTTGCTGCTGCAGAACAGGGTAAAGTTCTACAAAGCGACTCAAGCGTTTCATCGTATCGCCCCGGCCCAAGTTGAGCTTAATGCCATTATTCAACGTCAATTGCCAGGAACGACGAGCGGTCATCGCCGCTTCTTTCAACGTAAATTTATCCTTTGCCAGCACTGCGCCCATGTCGCGGAAGCCTTCCAACACTTCACCTTCACTGCCTTCTGGCCCGGATAACATAGGTAAAGTCTGCTTTGCAGAACGTTCTGCAGGAACACTAAACGAATTTCCTTGCGCATCAATCATATGCTGATCATTCCAGCGCGCGATGGGCACATATTCAACCAGATGAATCTTCAATTCGTCCGGCCACTGCTTTCTTACGCTCGCCTGCTTAATCCATGGTAAGCGTTCAATTTGCTGCTGGATGATATTCACATCCTGGGTCATAAAGGTGCCCGGGGGCCCAAGTGCCAGAATTGACTGACGAATATCATCGTTGCGGGTGTAATGACGTTCACCAGTAACCACCAACTTCGAGAGCGGCAGGCGCTGAGCATCTTCCATCCAGCCGACCACAATCCAGCCGCCGATAAATACCGTAAACAGTACTGCGCTCAGGAAAATTATCCCGGCCAGTCGCCCACCGTTACTGCGACGAGTACTGGTTTCTTCTTCTTCCTGGCGATTACGCGTATTCAGAGCTGCTTGCGACATATCAGTCTGCCAACTCCAGAATACGCACTACCAGTTGAGAGAAGGTCATCCCAGCCTGACGTGCCGCCATTGGCACCAGGCTATGGCTGGTCATACCTGGAGAGGTATTAACCTCCAGCAGATAAAACTGGCCGTCGCTATCAAGCATCACGTCTACGCGCCCCCAGCCACTGCAGCCCAAAACTTGCCAGGCTTGCAGCACTAAAGCCTGCAATTCTTGTTCGCGCTGCTCAATTAAACCGCTCGGGCAGAAATATTGTGTCTCATCAGAGAGATACTTCGCCTCATAATCATAGAAAATTCCAGCGGGTTGGATACGAATTGACGGTAATATTTCTTCGCCAAGAATCGCAACCGTGTACTCAGGGCCACTTAACCATTTTTCAATTAGCACTTCTTCGTCATGCTCAAAGGCTAATTCAAGCGCTGCAGGCAGAGCTGAAACGTTATCAACCTTAGACATACCAACGCTTGAGCCTTCACGGCTTGGCTTAACGATGACAGGCAACCCTAAGCTTGCGATGCGTTCAACTGTGGTTGCACTAATGCCCGCTTCAACGTCACGACGAGTTAGCGCAACCCACGGAGCAACCGGTAAATCAGCACCTTTCCACAGCAATTTGGTACGCAATTTATCCATAGTGACAGCAGAAGCCATCACGCTACTACCGGTGTAAGGCAACTTTAAGAATTCCAGTAATCCTTGCAGCGTTCCGTCTTCCCCACCACGACCATGTAAGGCAATAAATACTTTGTCGAACCCCTGCGCTTTTAGCTCAGTCACTGGCGTGTTTTTAGGATCAACTTCGTGCGCATCAATTCCTGCTTCTCGAAGACCCGCAAGTACTGCAGCGCCTGATTGCAATGACACCTCACGTTCAGCGGAAGTACCGCCCAGCAGGACAGCGATTTTATCAGCCATGTTGGTCTCCTTCCTTAGTGTGGGACTGCAATTTAAATTCAGCCAGGTTTCTGGCAACTTTCCCGACATTTCCTGCACCTTGCACCAGGATCAAGTCATTTCCCGACAAAACTGGTGCTAAAACGTCAGCGATCTGACTGGCATCTGGGACCAGAATCGGGTCCACTTTTCCGCGTCCACGAATGGTGCGGCAAAGTGAACGACTATCAGCACCGGGAATCGCAGCTTCACCAGCAGAATAAACGTCCAGCATCAGCAATGAATCCACTTGCGACAATACGTTAGCAAAGTCATCGTACAAATCACGGGTACGAGTGAAACGGTGTGGCTGGAAAATCATGACCAGGTTTTTATCCGGCCAGCCCGCGCGCGCCGCTTTAATGGTTGCATCGACCTCTGTCGGATGGTGACCGTAGTCATCCACCAGCATTGCGGTGCCCTCTTTGCCGTTGACCGGTGCAAGCGGATATTCGCCTAAGAAATCAAACCGGCGACCTGTCCCCTGGAAGCTTTCCAGAGCACGCAGAATGTCTGCATCATCAATGCCTTCTTCTGTTGCAACAGAAACCGCCGCAGCCGCATTTAACGCGTTGTGACGACCTGGTGCGTTCAGCGTGACATGCAGAGCAGGTTTGTCCTGGCGCACAATCGTAAAATGCCCCTGCGGGCCTTTCTGCTGATAGCTTTCAATGCGCACGTCCGCATCTTCGCTAAAACCGTACGTAGTGATTTTGCGACCTACGCGCGGCAACAACTCGCGAATAACTGGATCATCGACACACATTACGGCCAGGCCATAGAACGGTAAGTTGTGCAGGAAGTTAATAAATGTCTGCTTTAAATTCTCGAAGTCACCCTGGTAAGTATCCATGTGATCTGCTTCGATATTCGTCACCACAGAAACCATCGGTTGCAGGTGGAGGAATGACGCATCACTCTCATCTGCTTCTGCAATCAGGTAACGACTGTGACCTAAACGCGCGTGGGTTCCTGCGGCTTTCACCAAGCCACCGTTCACAAAAGTAGGATCCAGGCCTGCTTCTGCATAGATGCTGGAAACCATCGCCGTGGTGGTTGTTTTGCCGTGCGTACCGGCAATCGCAATGCCGTGACGGAAGCGCATCAACTCAGCCAACATTTCAGCACGGCGGATAACCGGGATACGGGCTTCATGAGCCGCAACAATTTCCGGGTTATCCATAGAGATTGCGGTCGAAACCACCACAACGCTCGCATCCAGCACGTTTTCCGGGCGATGGTTGAAATAAATCGTGGCGCCCAGCGCCGACAACTGTTGAGTGACCGGGTTCGGAGCCAGATCAGACCCACTAATCTGGTAACCTTCGTTAGCTAAAACTTCGGCAATACCGCCCATACCGGCGCCGCCGATGCCAACAAAGTGAATGTGCCGGACGCGACGCATCTCGGGCACGATAGAACGCAGTTTCGCCAGTTGTTGTGTATTCATTCTCTAACCTGCAGCGTCGAACGCCATTACTTCAAATATTCATGGGCAACACAGCCGCCCACAATGATTACGCCAGTGCTGCGGCGCTCACTTCTTTTGCTACCCGCTCTGTGGCATCAGGAATGGATACAGCACGCGCACGCTCGGCCATTGCCAATAACGTTGCTCTGTCCCATCCGGCGAGAGTTTGGGTAACGGCATCCACGGTAAACTGCGGTTGCTCCAGTATTTTTGCCGCTCCAGCTTTTTCCAACGGCAGCGCATTCCAGTATTGCTGCCGGTCTTTGTGCTGGAAGGGAACAAACAGTGCAGGTAACCCTGCAGCCGCGACTTCGCTAACGGTCAATGCACCGGAGCGGCAGACCACGACATCGGCCCACGCGTAGGCGGCGGCCATATCATCAATAAACTCGGTTACTTTATGCTGAGGCTGTCCTGCGTCTGCATAACCTTGCGTAACAAACTCTTCGCCACCTTTGCCACTCTGATGCCAAATGGTGACAGCATCGCCCAGGCGACCGGCAACTTGCGGAATGGTCTGGTTCAGCACGCGCGCGCCCTGAGAACCACCAACAACTAATACCCGCACAGGGCCTTCGCGCCCGGCAAAACGTTCTTGTGGCAATGGTAAAGCCAGCACATCGGTACGTACCGGGTTGCCCACTACGTCAGCATTTGGGAATGCCCCCGGAAACGCCTGCATCACTTTTTTAGCGATCTTTGACAGCCATTTGTTGGTTAACCCGGCAATACCGTTTTGCTCATGCAACACCACCGGAATACCCAGTGACCATGCCGCAAGACCACCAGGACCTGACACATAACCACCCATCCCCAGAACCACGTCCGGACGATAGGCTTTCATGATGACCCGCGCTTGACGCCAGGCATTGAAAATACGAACCGGCGCCAGCAACATTGCTTTCAGGCCTTTGCCACGCAAGCCTGAAATACGAATAAAATCGATCTCAATCCCATGCTTAGGAACTAAGTCAGCTTCCATACGATCGGCGGTTCCGAGCCAGCGTACTTGCCAGCCCTGAGCCATTAAATGATGAGCCACTGCAAGACCCGGGAACACATGCCCACCGGTCCCGCCTGCCATCACCATTAACCGCCGGGTTTGATTACTCATCGCACACCCTTCGTAAACGCCTGCGCTTTGGCCAGACGTGTTTCATGATCGATACGCAGCAACATCATGATTGCTGTAGACATAATTAATAGACTCGAACCACCGTAACTGATCAGTGGTAATGTCAGACCTTTCGTTGGCAGCATACCCGCTGCTGCACCCACGTTTACCAGTGCCTGAAAACTAAACCAGACTCCAATTGAGCAACCTAAGAAGCCCGCAAAACGCTGGTCCATTTCTAATGCACGTTTGCCAATGGACATCGCACGAAAAGCCACGAAGAATACCATCAATAAAGCTAGTACCACACCGATATATCCCAGCTCTTCTCCGATAATCGAGAAGATGAAGTCGGTATGTGCTTCTGGTAAATATTCAAGTTTTTGAACCGAGTTACCTAAGCCCTGCCCCCACAATTCGCCGCGGCCAAATGCCATCAGAGACTGTGTTAGCTGGTAACCACTACCAAATGGGTCATCCCATGGATTCCAGAATGACGTTACGCGGCGGATACGATACGGTTCAGCAAGGATCAGCAGAATAACGGCTGAGATACCCATACCGATAATCGCCAGGAACTGCCAGAGTTTGGCTCCCGCCAGGAACAGCATCGCAAGCGTAGTAACAAACAGTACAACCACCGTACCAAGGTCAGGCTGCGCCAGTAGCAGCACGGCTAATACCAGAATCACGCCCATCGGTTTGAGGAAGCCGCGCAGGTTATTACGCACTTCATCAACCTTACGAACCAGATAGTTGGCGAGATAACAGAACAACGACAGCTTAGTGAACTCAGCTGGCTGAATACGCAACGGGCCGAAAGCAATCCAACGTGAAGCACCGTTAACAGAGCTACCGACAACCAGTACAATCAACAGCATAGCGATAGAGAGTAACAGCATTGCGGTACTGTGACGCTGCCAGAAATCCATCGGCAGGCGCAATGTCACCATTGCCAGAGCAAACGCCAGAATGATGTACAACCCGTCGCGTTTCGCAAACAGGAAAGGATCATTGGCCAGGCGCTGCCCTACTGGCATAGATGCAGATGTCACCATAATGAAACCGACAGCTGCTAACCCGAAAGTCAGCCATAACAACGTGCGGTCATACATCACGATGTTATTGGAATCTGCTTCCTTGGTGCCCATCACCCAGCCTTTAAGCGCCGAACCCAACCAGGCCAGGATGGCAAATCCAGGCACGCGAGGCATACGCAGGCGAGGGAGAGATAAGCGCATCAGCCAAGCTCCTTCGCAAGTAAGGTGAATTGGTCACCACGTTGCTCAAAGTTTTTGAACTGATCGAGGCTTGCACAAGCAGGGGAAAGCAGAACCATATCACCTGTCTTGACACGAGAAGCGATTAATTTCATCGCCTGTTCCATCGTTTCAGTTTGCTCAGCAACATCCGGACGCAATGCAGCAAGTTCAGCACCATCGCGGCCAAAACAGTAAAGACGAATTGCAGAGCCTTGCAGGTATTGAGCAAGTGAAGAGAAATCAGCAGATTTGCCGTCACCCCCTAACAACAGATGCAGCGCACCTTCAACTTTCAAGCCATTTAGCGCCGCTTCAGTGCTGCCAACATTGGTTGCTTTAGAATCGTTAATCCAGCGCACGCCGTTACGTTCCCAGGCAAGCTGGAAGCGATGAGCAAGACCGGTAAATGTTGTAAGTGCTTTTAGGCTGCTGGAGCGCGGAAGTTTTACTGCATCAGCCAGCGCAAGTGCAGCAAGTGCGTTGGTGTAGTTATGACGACCAACCACTTTCATTTCTTTGGTGTTCAGTATTTTCTCGCCTTTCACCCGCAGCCAGGTATCGCCTTGCTGGTGATTAAGGTGATAGTCACCTACGTCTACGCCAAAGCTGATGCAGCGTTCATCTGCACCACGCACAGGCATCGTCAGCGCATCATCGGCGTTGACTACACAAACAGCGGCGTTTTCATAAACACGTAATTTGGCTGCACGATACTGCTGCAGACCAAACGGATACCTGTCCATATGGTCTTCAGTGACGTTAAGAATCGTCGCTGCAGCAGCTTTCAGGCTAAAGGTGGTTTCTAACTGAAAGCTGGATAACTCAAGCACGTAAAGCTCACGATTTGGCTCCAGCAGCATTAACGCGGGCAGGCCGATATTTCCACCGACACCCACATTCACACCAGCTGCTTTAGCCATTTCACCGACTAAAGTGGTGACAGTGCTTTTACCATTCGAGCCAGTAATCGCCACAATCGGAGCTTGTGCTTCGCGGCAAAAGAGTTCGATATCACCCACAATTTCAACACCGGCATCTGCCGCACGGGTCAAAGCAGGATGGGCTACGGCGATACCAGGGCTGGCAATAATCAAGTCAGCCGCTAACAACCAGTCTTCGTTGAGTGAGCCAGTATGTCGCGCCACCGATTCAGGCAATTTCTCAAGACCCGGCGGTGAAATGCGGGTGTCCATCACACGTGGTGTAACACCACGCGCAAGGAAAAAGTCCACGCAGGACAGGCCCGTGAGGCCTAATCCGATAATGACGACATTTTTACCCTGGTAATCAGTCATAGTTAACGCACCTTCAGGGTAGCCAGGCCAATCAGGACCAGCATCAGCGAAATAATCCAGAAGCGCACAATGACTCGCGGCTCCGGCCAACCTTTCAATTCATAATGGTGATGAATTGGGGCCATGCGGAAAATGCGCTGCCCGCGCAATTTGAAGGAGCCGACTTGCAAGATGACCGATAGCGTTTCAACCACAAACACGCCGCCCATGATTACCAGCAGGAATTCCTGACGCAGCAGTACAGCGATTGTTCCGAGCGCACCGCCCAGAGCTAATGAACCCACATCGCCCATAAATACCTGCGCCGGGTAGGTGTTGAACCATAAGAAACCAAGCCCCGCACCAACAATCGCCGTACAGACGATGACCAGTTCCCCGGCATGACGTAGATAAGGAATATGCAGATACTCTGCAAACTTAATGTTACCAGTCGCCCACGCAACCAGCGCAAAACCTGATGCCACCAGCACGGTTGGCATAATCGCCAACCCATCCAGGCCATCAGTCAGGTTTACTGCGTTACCAGTGCCGACGATAACAAAGTACGCCAACAGCACGTAGAAAAGACCAAGCTGCGGCATTACATCTTTAAAGAACGGCACAACCAGCTCGGTGGCTGGCGTTCCTTTTCCTACGCTGTACATCGTGAAAGCTACAGCCAGCGCGATGACCGACATCCAGAAGTATTTCCATCGTGCAATCAGACCTTTAGTGTCTTTACGCACCACTTTGCGGTAGTCATCGATAAAGCCAATCACCCCGTAACCGATCAGCACGAACAACACACACCAGACATAAGGATTTGATGGATATGCCCACATCAACACGGAGATAACGATAGAAGTCAGGATCATAATCCCGCCCATCGTTGGTGTACCGCGTTTGCTGAAGTGAGATTCCGGGCCGTCGTTACGCACAACCTGGCCGAAGGAGAGTTGCTGCAAACGAGCAATCATACGCGGCCCCATCCATAACGAGATGAACAGAGCAGTCAGCAGGCTGACAATGGCGCGAAACGTCAGATAGGAAAAGACGTTAAAGCCGGAATAATATTTGACCAAGTGTTCGGCCAGCCAAACTAACATGTTCCATTCTCCTGTAATGCGTGTACTACCTGTTCCATGGCGGCACTACGTGAACCCTTCACTAAAATGGTAATCATTGAATGCTCAGCGAGTAGCGCCCTCAGGCGCATAATTAAAGAAGGCTTATCGGTAAAATGTTCGCCAACTTCAGAGGCGGTACTGATTGTTTCGCTCAGTGTGCCCACACTTAGTACGCAATCAATGCCTGACGCTTTTGCTGCTTCACCCACCTGACGATGGCATTCAACAGACTCTGCACCCAACTCACCCATATCACCGACCACCATCACGCGGTAACCCGGCATTTCAGACAGCACCTGTGCTGCAGCGGTCATCGACCCCACATTGGCGTTGTAACTGTCGTCGAGGAGCAATTGGTTTTCAGAAAGTTGAATCGGGAACAGACGCCCGGGAACGGCTTTAAGACCTGCCAGGCCGGTTTTAACCGCTTCCAGAGAAGCACCCACTGACATCGCAAGTGAGGCCGCAGCCAGCGCATTAGCAATGTTATGGCGGCCAGGAAGTGGGAGCGTAACATCAACGTCACCCATTGGTGTTTTGATGGTGAAATCGGTGCCATGCGCAGTAATGTGCACATTGGTTGCAGTAAAATCACTGCCTGTGGCATTAGGTGAAAAACGCCATACTTTGCGCTCACCAATCACTTCCTGCCAGTTCAGCCAATCATTGTTATCTGCGTTGAGAATAGCGATGCCGTTCTCAGGCAAACCAGTGAAGATTTCACCTTTTGCTTTCGCCACACCGGCAAGCGACCCAAACCCTTCCAGGTGTGCAGCTGCCAGGTTATTGACCAACGCAGCTTCCGGGCGCGTGATGTTCACAGTCCAGGCGATTTCACCCTGGTGATTCGCACCGAGCTCAATAACCGCATATTCATGTTCTGGCGTCAGGCGTAACAACGTCATTGGCACGCCAATATCGTTATTCAGATTGCCAGCGGTATATAAGGTGTTACCACACTCACGCAAAATAGCTGCGGTCATCTCTTTTACAGAGGTTTTGCCGGAAGAACCGGTTAGCGCGACAATACGTGTTGGAACTTGCTGACGTACCCAGGCGGCGAGCTCGCCAAATGCCTGATGCGTATCGGCCACGACTAGCTGTGGAACATTGATAGCTAACTTGCGGCTAACCAATAACGCCCCTGCCCCACCCTTCACGGCATCTTGCGCAAAGTCATGAGCATCAAAACGCTCACCTTTCAGTGCGACGAACAGACAGCCCTGCGTTAATTTGCGCGTGTCGGTAGTGACATCAATGATATCAGCATCAGCACCATGCAACTCTCCCTTCAGGACAGTGGCAAGTTGGCTCAAGGAAACGCGGATCATGCCACAACCCCCAACAGACGGGCGACAGTGACACGGTCGGAGTAGTCCAGACGGCGTACACCCACAATTTGATAATCCTCATGACCTTTCCCGGCCACCAGAACCACATCATTCTCTTGCGCTTGCATAACTGCGTTAGTGACAGCTTCGGCACGGCCTGAAAGTACATGTACACGACCAGCATCCAGCATACCGACAAGAATATCGGCAACGATCGCTTTTGGCTCTTCAGTGCGAGGGTTGTCATCGGTAACAACAACAACATCGGCATACTGTTCAGCGATACCACCCATAATTGGGCGCTTACCTTTATCACGGTCACCGCCGCAGCCGAAGACACACCACAGCTTGCCGCTACAATGTAAACGAGCTGCCTGCAGGGCTTTTTCCAGCGCATCTGGCGTATGGGCATAATCCACTACAACCGTCGGCTTACCAGGAGCTGCGAAAACTTCCATGCGACCGCAAACAGGTTGCAGGCTCGGAGCCGTTTTCAGCAATTCTTCGAGTGAGTAATCCAGCACTAACAGAGTGGCCAGCGCTAACAACAAGTTGCTGACGTTGAAAGCCCCCATCAGGCGGCTTTCGATTTCACCATCGCCCCATGAAGAGCTGAACTGGATAGTGGCCCCACCATCGTGATAATGCACGTTGGTTGCTTTCATCCAACGGCCACGACAGCCAGGCTGTAAATTATCTTCCATCGTAACGGCAACAGCGTCAGGCAAACGCGCTAACCAATTGCGTCCGACTTCATCATCAGCATTGATAACCGCATGCCCGTAATCATGTTCTGAGAACAGCAGCCATTTGGCGGCTTCATAGCCTGCCATATCACCGTGGTAATCAAGATGATCGCGGCTGAGATTGGTGAATACGCTGGCGGCAAATTTCAATGCGGAAACACGATGCTGAACCAACCCGTGTGAGGAAACTTCCATCGCTGCAAAGCTCGCGCCTTCATCAGCCAGGGCCGCCAGCACGTGCTGCACGTCGACTGCAGAACCAGTGGTGTTTTCGGTAGGTTTCACATTTCCGAGTAAACCGTTACCCACAGTACCCATAACGGCACTGGTTTCGCCCAACAGCTGGCTCCACTGCGCGAGCAACTGAGCGGTCGTGGTTTTGCCATTTGTGCCCGTTACGCCAACCAGGCGTAATGCACTTGAGGGTTCGTTGTAAAAACGCCCAGCCAAAGCAGAAAGTCGTTGATGCAATTGGCTCAGATAAATAACCGGCACACCGTGCATTTCACGGATTTCGCCATCTACTGCTTCGCCTTCAGCTTCAGCAACGATAGCGGCTACACCTTGCGCTATTGCCTGCGGGATATATCGACGCCCGTCCGCCTGATGACCGACTATAGCCACAAAAAGGTCGCCCGATGCCGCCACGCGGCTATCGAGTGTCATTTCTCGCAGAGCTCTCTCCGGCGCTTGCGGCACCCACGGAGCAAGAAGGTCGCGCAAATTACGATCTGCCACCTGATCCCTCATTTTGATTGATTACAAATTCACTTTTTTCACCTGTCGCCAGAGCATCCGGTTCGATATTCATGGTGCGCAGAACGCCGCCCATAATGGCACCGAACACAGGTGCAGAGACGGCACCACCGTAATATTTCCCTGCTTGTGGGTCGTTAATCACCACAACCAGCGCAAATCGAGGGTTACTTGCTGGCGCTACGCCTGCGGTGTAAGCAATGTATTTGTTGACGTATTTTCCGTCCGGACCGACTTTTTTCGCCGTACCGGTCTTAATTGCAATGCGGTAGCCTTTGATGGCGGCTTTAACACCACCACCACCAGGCAATGCCACACTTTCCATCATATGAACGACGGTACGAACCAACTGTTCAGGGAAAATACGTTCACCTGGAACCGGTGGATCAACCTTCGTAATCGACAGTGGGCGATACACGCCGTAGCTGCCAATCGTTGCGTAGACTCGCGCTAACTGTAACGGGGTTACCATTAGCCCGTAGCCGAAAGAGAAGGTGGCCCTCTCTATGTCAGACCACCGTTGTTTTTGCGGATATAAGCCACTGCGTTCTCCGACCAGCCCCAAGTTGGTCGCTTTTCCCAATCCAAAACGTGAGTAAGTATCTACCAACGCTGAGGAGGGCATCGCTAACGCCAGTTTAGAAACCCCGACGTTACTCGACTTCTGTAGCACCCCGGTAAGGGTCAATTCGCTGTAGCGCGCCACATCTTTGATCTCATGACCATTAATGCGGTACGGCACGGTATTCAGAACTGTATTCTCACGTACCACGCCACGTTGCAGCGCAGTCATGACCACCATAGGTTTCACTGTCGAACCCGGCTCGAAAACGTCCGTAATGGTACGGTTACGCATCACGTCTTTCGGGGTTCCGCTTAAATTATTTGGGTTATAGGATGGGCTGTTCGCCATCGCTAATACTTCACCCGTGCTGACATCCACCAACACCGCACTACCTGATTCTGCTTTGTTGAAAGCCACCGCGTTGTTGAGTTCGCGATAAACCAGAGCCTGCAAGCGTTCGTCAATGCTCAAAGCCAGGTTATGAGCGGCCTGGCTATCGGTTGAAGAAATATCTTCAATAACACGCCCGAAACGGTCTTTACGCACGACGCGCTCGCCCGGTTGGCCGGTCAGCCATTTGTCGAAGCTTTTTTCAACGCCCTCGATACCCTGGCTATCTACGTTAGTGAAGCCAATGAGGTGAGCGGTTACTTCGCCTGAAGGGTAGTAGCGGCGAGATTCCTGGCGTAAATGAATGCCGGGAAGTTTCAGTTTTTTGATGTAATCGCCAATATCAGGGTTTACCTGACGAGCGAGATAAATAAATCGGCCTTTCGGGTTGCTGTTAACACGGGAGGCTAGTTGGTCAAGAGGGATTTTCAGAGCATCCGCCAGCGCTTTCCAGCGGTTGTCCAGCGTAATACCACCTGCATCATGCAGCTCTTTCGGGTCGGCCCAAATCGCATTCACCGGCACGCTTACTGCCAATGGGCGACCAGCGCGATCGCTAATCATGCCACGAGAAGTAGAGACTTCCTGCACACGCAAAGAGCGCATGTCTCCCTGGCGAACCAGCATATCTGGCGCAATGATTTGCAGCCAGGCAACGCGCCCCAGCAAGAAAACCAGCGCCAGCAAAATGCAACCGCAAAGCAACGCAAAACGCCAACTTACAAAGTTGGCCTGTTCTTCCTGGCGTTTCGGTTTAAGCGTTTTTGCCGCTGCTCTCATCTGCCACGCGATTCCTTATTGCTGAACTACAATGTTTTCCTGCGATGGGTCAACATGCTGCAATTGCAGCTTTTCCGTTGCGACCCGCTCCACCCGGCTATGATCGCCCAGTGCATTTTCTTCCAAAATCAGATTTCGCCATTCGATATCCAGCGCATCACGTTCCACAACCATTTGCTCACGCTGAGCGGTAAGCAGACGGGTGTGGTGAGCGGTTGTCACAACAAAAATGGCGGTAACGATAATGGCGATGAACAAGATCAGCGGTAGTTTCCCATGACGCAGCAAATCACCACCAATCACTGTTGGTAATGCATGCCGCTCGCCACTGCTTAACTGGCCAGTAACTTTATTCAGGGCTTCTGCCACTCTGCTGATCATGCGTTCGTCCTTTCAGCGATGCGCAGAACCGAACTACGCGCGCGCGGGTTTTCCGCCACTTCTTCATCGCCTGGCATCATTTTGCCAATTGATTTTAAATATCTGCCACCAAGCTTATTCAACTGGGCTTCAGTCATTGGGATACCGGCCGGAACCTGTGGTCCACGGGTGTTTTCACGCATAAAGCGCTTAACAATTCGGTCTTCCAGAGAGTGGAAACTGATAATTGACAGGCGGCCACCCGTTGCGAGCGTTTCAATCGAGCCTTTCAGTGCCTTTTCGATCTCATCAAGTTCGCTGTTGATCCAGATACGAATTGCCTGGAAAGTACGCGTGGCCGGGTGTTTGAATTTGTCTTTAACCGGCATTGCTGCTGCTACAACCGTCGCAAGTTCTTTAGTGCGTGTCATTGGCTGTTCGCGGTTGCGCTCGATAATGGCGCGCGCAATACGTTTGCCGAACTTTTCTTCGCCGAAGGTTTTAATCACCCAGGCGATATCTGCTTCTTCAGCACTGAGCAACCATTCGGCAGCTGACTGGCCACGAGTCGGGTCCATACGCATATCCAACGGGCCATCACGCATAAACGAGAAGCCGCGTTCTGCATCATCGAGTTGCGGGGAAGAAACGCCAAGATCCAACAGGATGCCGTCAATTTTTCCCAGCAAGTCGCGTTCGCGTGCGTATTCAGCTAATTCAGAGAAAGGCCCATGAATGATAGAGAAGCGCGGATCATCAATTGCCCTGGCAGCCTCAATCGCTTGAGGATCACGGTCGATTGCCAACAGGCGCCCTTCTGGTCCCAGTTGGGAAAGAATCAGGCGAGAGTGACCACCGCGGCCAAACGTGCCATCAATGTAGATGCCATCCTGACGAATGTTGAGACCATTCACGGCCTCATCAAGCAGGACTGAAGTATGTTTAAAATTTTCCATCATTATTTATAGTGACAAGTCCTGCAGACGGTCCGACAAGGTGGTTGTCGTAGCCTGCTCAGCGTCGATGTCTTCCTTGACCTGTTGATGCCAGGTCGTTTCATCCCACAGTTCAAACTTATTGAACTGCCCAACCAGCATCACTTCTTTGGTTAGCCCGGCATATTGGCGCAAAACAGGTGCTAGCAATAATCGCCCGGCGCTATCCATCTGACATTCGCTGGCATGCCCCAGTAATAATCGCTGCACGCGACGCTCAACAGGGTTCATGCTCGACAGACGAGCTAGCTTTTGTTCAATAATTTCCCACTCGGGAAGGGTATAAAGCAGCAGGCATGGGTGATGGATGTCGATGGTACAAACCATCTGACCTTCAGAGGTTTCGACAAGCGCATCCCGGTAACGGGTAGGTACGGCAAGCCGCCCTTTGCTGTCGAGATTGACTAATGTTGCCCCACGGAACATGCCAGCCTCACCCTTAAATTCCCCTTTCCACCACTTTGACCCACAAAATCCCACCTAAAGGAGTTTACGGAGCGGAGGAAAACCTTGTCAAGCAAGCTACAACGCTAATGGAAATAATTTTTATCTCCTAAGCGATTGATAAATGACTGGCGTGAAAAGGCGCTACATCCACGATGCAAAATTAACGTTATGAATATTTGAAAGAAAAAAGATCAATAAGCATAAATATCGTTAAATCGACTGAAAACCTGCAAGGTAAAATATGAAGTGTTCAGTTTGCGACGCGGTCGGCATTTTAAGGTATTTCTCTGCAGGATAACAGCGCCAGATGCAGGCGAAACGCGGGCTGCGGGTTAGTTTGAATGGTCACTGAGAACTATTGTTTAATTATCGGGCACTTTTACACACTGCTATGTAACAAAATAATTCAGAAGAAGGAATTATATCGATTCTGGAATTAAGAGAAGTGTCTATTATCAATGAAAAATAATTACCTGAATAACTATGGGATATAAAACGGGATTATTCTTAATTAAGAATGGCAGCCGTAACTGCCATCTCTTGTTAGTGCCGACTTAAACTGCCACGACGATATAGATTACGACGAATACGGGTTAATCCAGGCTTAGGTTTACGTGGCTCATCGAGGCTTGCCAATACCAATTCCAGTACTCGTTCCGCTACATCACGGTGGCGCTGCGCAACAGCCAATACTGGACATTGCAGGAAATCGAGCAATTCATTGTCCCCGAAAGTGGCAATAGCCAGTTCTGACGGCAAATGACCTTCACGTCGTAAAGTTACATCCATCACACCCTGCAATAATGCAAATGAGGTGGTATAAAGCGCCTGTGGCATTGGGTGCGTTTCCAACCACTTATCAAAAAGCTGCGCTGCGGCTTCACGCTCATAACTGTTGGCATATAAGAAGTGCACTTCACGTGGATCATCTTTCCACGCGGTACGGAAACCTTGTTCGCGCAAGTAGCTCACTGACAGCTCCGGCAACGCGCCAAGATAAAGAACCGTTTCTGCAGGGAAAGTACGCAGCTCACTGGCCAGCATTTCCGCATCTTCCTGGTCTGCACCGACTACGCTTATGAAATTTTCGCGATCTAATGCACGATCGAGCGCGATGATGGGAAAAGGATCGTTCGCCCAGCGTTGATAGAATGGATGTTCAGGTGGCAGTGACGTTGAAACAATGATCGCATCAACCTGGCGTTGTAGCAGGTGCTCAATACAACGCATTTCATTGTCAGGCTGATCTTCCGAGCATGCGATAAGCAACTGATATCCACGCTGACGAGCCTGGCGCTCCAGATAGTTGGCGATACGGGTATAGCTTGTGTTTTCAAGATCTGGAATAACTAATCCGATAGAACGCGTGCGCCCGGCACGCAATCCTGCAGCCACAGCATTCGGGTGATAGTTATGTTCGCGTACAACTGCCATGACTTTCTCAACGGTCTTATCGCTAACGCGATACTGTTTTGCCTTACCGTTGATGACGTAGCTCGCCGTAGTGCGCGAAACTCCAGCCAGGCGCGCGATTTCATCCAATTTCACAGTAGCCCCTTATTTAGGATTTCCATAACCATACCCTGGTCATGGTTTCATTTTTATCATCTAAGCGCAGAATAATACCTCGGGCAACCGCTTTTGCTGGCAGTTGCTGCGCTATTTGCAAAAAAAAACCCGGTACGTGTTTTACCGGGTTTATTATTTAGCCGCCATTACAGGCTAGCGCATAATCTTATCGCCACGCGATACGCCTACAATACCTGAGCGTGCTACTTCGACAATCTTAGCCACTTCACGAATGGTATTCAGGAATGCGTCCAGTTTGTCGCTAGTCCCTGCCAGTTGAACCGTGTAGAGCGTTGGTGTGACATCAATGATTTGCCCACGGAAGATTTCCGCGTTGCGCTTCACTTCTTCACGCCCGTAACCACTCGCCTGCACTTTTACCAGCATGATTTCACGCTCGACATGCGCCCCTTGCACCAGTTCGCTGACACGCAGGACATCCACTAGTTTATGCAGCTGCTTTTCAATCTGCTCCAGCACTTTCGCATCACCAACCGTTTGGATAGTCATGCGAGATAGTGTGGGATCGTCAGTTGGAGCCACGGTCAGACTTTCAATGTTGTAACCGCGCTGAGCAAATAAGCCTATTACACGGGACAGCGCCCCGGACTCATTTTCGAGTAATACAGATAATATCCGGCGCATAATCAGGTTCTCTCCGTTTTGCTTAACCACATCTCATCCATACCACCGCCACGGATCTGCATCGGGTACACATGCTCAGTGCCATCAACTGCGACGTCGACGAATACCAGACGCTGGTTACGCACGGCCTCCAGCGCTTCGATCAACTTGCTTTCCAGCTCATGCGGCTCGTTAATGTTGATCCCTACATGCCCATAAGCTTCCGCAACGCGCACAAAATCAGGTAACGACTCCATATAGGATTGAGAATGGCGGCCAGAATAAATCATGTCCTGCCACTGTTTCACCATACCGAGATAGCGGTTGTTGAGGTTAAGCACCAATACCGGCAAACCATATTGCAGCGCGGTAGAGAGTTCCTGGATATTCATTTGAATACTGCCATCACCCGTAACGCAAACCACGGTCTCGTCTGGCAATGCCAGCTTCACACCCAGTGCGGCTGGCAAACCAAAGCCCATAGTGCCGAGGCCGCCAGAGTTAATCCAACGGCGAGGTTTATCAAAGGTGTAATAAAGTGCAGCAAACATTTGGTGCTGACCGACATCAGAGGTGACGTAAGCCTCACCCTTGGTCAGACGATAGATAGTTTCAATAACCGCCTGTGGCTTAATCTTATCGCTTGTTCTGTCAAACTCCAGACACTGGCGCGCACGCCATTGCTCAATCTGTTGCCACCAGTCACGGATATCATCGCAGGACTGCGACGTATCTTCCTGCGCCATCAGCTCCAACATTTGCTGTAAAACCTGACGCGCATCGCCAACAATAGGAATATCCGCACCGACCGTTTTAGAAATAGAAGTTGGGTCGATATCAATATGCAGCACTGTCGCATTCGGGCAGTACTTCGCGAGATTGTTGGTGGTACGGTCATCAAAGCGCACACCTACCCCGAAAATCACGTCGGAGTTGTGCATCACCATGTTAGCTTCGTAGGTTCCGTGCATCCCCAGCATGCCTAAAGCCTGCCGATGAGTCCCTGGAAACACACCAAGACCCATTAACGAGGATACGACCGGAATATTCAGCTTCTGGGCTAGTTCAAGCAGTTCATCATGACAGGCAGAAGTGATCGCACCGCCACCGACATACATGACCGGCTTTTTCGCCGCCAGCAAGGTTTGCAATGCGCGCTTAATCTGCCCCTTGTGACCTTGAGTGGTCGGGTTATAAGAACGCATACTGACGGTTTCGGGATAACTATAAGGGAACTTATTTGCCGGACTCATAATGTCTTTTGGCAAATCGACCACAACCGGACCTGGGCGGCCACTTGCTGCAAGCCAGAAGGCTTTCTTGATGATGCCAGGAATGTCTTCTGCTTGTTTGACTAAAAAGCTGTGTTTCACGACCGGGCGAGAAATCCCCACCATGTCGCATTCCTGGAATGCATCATAGCCAATCAGCGATGTTGCAACCTGACCAGAAAGCACCACCATTGGAATGGAGTCCATGTAAGCCGTAGCAATGCCGGTGATTGCGTTTGTAGCACCGGGACCGGATGTCACCAGCACGACCCCCACTTCACCGGTTGCACGTGCCAGGCCATCAGCCATATGCACTGCCGCTTGTTCATGGCGTACCAGCACGTGATCAATGCCGCCAATAGTATGAAGCGCATCATAGATATCGAGTACTGCGCCTCCTGGGTAACCGAATACATGTTTAACGCCCTGATCGATAAGCGATCGGACGACCATCTCGGCTCCTGACAACATCTCCATGGTTTGCCTCCAGGCTTACGTGTTTGACCGACCACCGAAATCATTTCAGCTAAGTCGTTGAGGCAGGTTATTGCGCCCTGCATATGTCTTTTTATTATTGATAGTTGCCTAACATAACCGTTGAAAATCAGGCAATCAATTGCCAATCTTCAAGTCTCAAACAAGGATTTTCTTACGAACACTACAAAACCCTCTACTGACAGAGTTATGCTCTGACCATAAGCGGAAACTATGAATGAAAATATTATGGATAATGGCTTTGCAGGATAAATCTAATTAGCGGACGATTTATCATATGTTCTGGAGAGAAAGCACAAAAACAACTAAAGAAGAAAAAACTACAAAGGCTAATAAAAGAAGGATAACCGGATAGTTTTAACCATCCGGATTACTCAGACAAGGATTCTAAATCTACTTACTGCACACTGTAGTCAGTAATTTTTCCATCCATTGATGCCCTTTATCGCGCCCTGCTGCTTCATGCCACGATAAATAACAAGTAGCTGTATTTTCTTTAAGCGGCAGTGTGAATGTTTGTAAATTCAGCGAGTCAGAAAACTCCTCAGCTAACCAGCGTGGTGCTATCGCAACCAGTTGAGTCTGCGACACAATATTTAAAACGCTGATCATTGCCATCCCTTGATAAGCAATACAGGCCAGTTTATCTGCTGTTGGGTACCATGGTGCACTGAATGATGCAAAGCGATCCAGAGAAACAACCGCATGTTTTTCGTTATAAACGTCTTCTTCAGTTAATGGTTTAACTAAGCGTGGATTTTTCTTACTCGCCACCAGAACCATTTCATCTTCAAATAGTGGAATACATGTGAACTCAGGTCGACGAAATTCAGAATAGCTAATAACAAACTCTGTTTCCTGATAACGTAATTGGTGTTCAATATCTTTATTTAAAGAGGATTTAAAGAGTAACTGAATACCTGGCGCAAAGCGTTTCACATTATTAAAGATAACAGAGGTTAAAAAATTATCTAAAGGGCTGCTAACACAAATGTTAAACACCCTTTC
Organism: Buttiauxella gaviniae ATCC 51604; assembly: GCF_001654835.1. Classification (GTDB taxonomy): domain Bacteria; phylum Pseudomonadota; class Gammaproteobacteria; order Enterobacterales; family Enterobacteriaceae; genus Buttiauxella; species Buttiauxella gaviniae. Next base: position 87,291 of record NZ_LXEP01000028.1, on the reverse strand, counting down.
ACTGCTGCTCGGGTCGAAACCTGCTCCTGGTAACTCATTCTGTACCAGCTGCAATGCCTGGCGAATGGAGCCAAACAGTTGGAAGGCCCGAGCCGTAGGTTGTATGCCTCGGCCATAACGTACAAATAGTTCATCATTGAACATTATTTTCAACCGAGCTACCGCATTACTCACTGCGGGCTGAGACATCCCCAGGGTTTGAGCAGCACGGGTAATATTCTGCACTTGCATAACAGCATCAAATACTGTTAATAAATTTAAATCAACAGAACGTAGTTGAGGTTTAAACCCATCATGAACTGTTGGTTGTTCTACATAATTATCAGACATGGCAAACTCCACTAAGATGGTTCGTCCTTTTTCACAGATTAACTCTGCGGGCTATCCCTATTATCACTTGCTAAGCAGAACATGCTGATCAATACAATTGAAAACATTATTTAAAAATAAAATTAAAATTTTTAATTCACGTTTCCTGACACGCCAACACGGCTTCAGCTACTGACAAGTCTGGTATAACTATAAAGATGTATATAACTTTTTTGTGTCAGTTGATTTCCTGAACATGCTAATGAAATCACAAAATGACTTATCGCACAATGATTCACCTACTGAATTATATATCAACCATGGATGACATCGCTGGTCGGAAACAATAGTTCTACTGAGAATCGAGTGATAAGGAAAGGAGATAAATTCCTAAAATAGGATTCTTGCCTTGATTAACCCTCGCAAATCATAACTATGATGAATGACGATGGTAATAAACATATTATTTTTAATTGTTTCTGACGATTTCATTTTTACATAAAACGGTAAACAGTCCTTTTTCATACCTTTTATAAATATTATGAAAAATTGATATACCAGCACAAATAACTGACCGTCACACCCACCTTACTATCGCCAAAACTGTGTCTGAGAGAATCGATTGTTGACACAGCAGGGCAGATCAAGTACCAATAAATGCATAACGAATTCACTTGGGGCTTGAAAACATGATTCGCACCATTCGCCTACTAGGTCTACTACTAAACGCAACTTCTTTGCGCGGTAGGCTGGTGGGCGAAATCGAGCGTTGATTCAAGCCATCAGACAGAAAAACCCGCGCCACTGCGCGGGTTTTTTTATGCTCGTAGCAAGGGCCCCTAAGACGAGAAAGGACCACAACATGAGCCAACAAGTCATTATTTTCGATACTACTTTGCGTGATGGTGAGCAGGCATTACAGGCAAGTCTGAGTGTAAAAGAGAAGCTGCAAATCGCGATGGCGCTGGAACGTATGGGTGTTGACGTGATGGAAGTCGGCTTCCCGGTTTCATCTCCAGGCGACTTCGAATCCGTGCAAACCATCGCTCGCAATATCAAAAATAGCCGTGTGTGTGGCCTCGCTCGTTGTGTTGATAAAGATATTGATGTTGCTGCAGAAGCGTTGAAAATTGCCGAAGCCTTCCGTATTCATGTGTTCCTGGCCACGTCCACTATGCACATCGAAACCAAATTACGAAGTACCTTCGATGATGTTTTAGCTCGTGCAGTCAATTCTGTTAAACGCGCCCGTAACTACACCGACGACGTAGAGTTCTCATGTGAAGATGCTGGCCGTACTCCAATCGATAACCTGTGCCGTATTGTTGAAGCCGCTATTGGCGCAGGTGCTACAACCATCAACATTCCAGACACTGTGGGCTACACCACTCCAGTCCAGTTCGGTGGCATTATCCAGACTTTGTATAACCGCGTCCCTAACATTGATAAAGCAATTATCTCCGTTCACTGCCACGACGATTTAGGCATGGCGACCGGCAACTCTATCGCTGCGATTCAGGCCGGTGCCCGTCAGGTTGAAGGCACACTGAACGGCATCGGCGAACGTGCCGGTAACACCGCGCTGGAAGAAGTCATCATGGCGATTAAAGTACGCGGCCAAATGTTAGACGTGCATACCAATATCAATCACCATGAAATCTACCGCACCAGTCAGATTGTCAGCCAGCTGTGCAACATGCCAATCCCTGCCAACAAAGCAATCGTCGGCTCCAATGCTTTCGCACACTCCTCCGGTATTCACCAGGATGGCGTGCTGAAAAACCGCGAAAACTACGAAATCATGACCCCGGAAACTATCGGTCTGAATCAGGTGCAGTTGAACCTGACATCCCGTTCTGGCCGTGCGGCGGTGAAACACCGCATGGAAGAGATGGGCTATAAAGAAGAAGATTACAACCTGGATTCTTTGTACGACGCCTTCCTGAAACTGGCCGACAAAAAAGGTCAGGTCTTTGATTACGATTTGGAAGCACTGGCCTTTATCGGCAAACAGCAAGAAGAACCAGAACATTTCCGCATGGAATACTTCAACGTGCAGTCCGGCTCAAGCGTGATTTCTACCGCTTCTGTCCAGTTGCAGTGCGGTGAAGAAACACAGTCTGAAGCAGCAACAGGTAACGGCCCGGTCGATGCGGTTTACCAGGCGATTAACCGCATCACCAATTACGATGTCGAACTGGTGAAATACCAATTGTCTGCGAAAGGTCAGGGTAAAGATGCGTTGGGTCAGGTAGATATTGTTGTGACCCATAAAGGCCGCCGTTTCCATGGCGTTGGTCTGGCGACTGATATCGTTGAATCTTCGGCAAAAGCGATGATTAACGTGCTGAACAACATCTGGCGTGCAGGAATCGTTGAAAAAGAATTGCAACGCAAAGCTCATAATAAAGAAAATAATCAGGAAACCGTGTGACATGTCAAAAACTCATCATATAGCAGTATTGCCGGGTGACGGCATTGGCCCAGAAGTTATGGCTCAGGCGCTGAAAGTGCTGGATGCAGTTCGTACGCGCTTCGATATGCGCATTACCACCAGTCAATATGACGTGGGTGGCATTGCTATCGACCGCCACGGCAACCCGCTGCCACCCGTTACCGTTGAAGGCTGCGAGCAAGCAGACGCAATTCTGTTCGGCTCCGTGGGCGGCCCTAAGTGGGAACACCTGCCTCCGGCCGAGCAGCCAGAGCGTGGCGCATTATTGCCGCTGCGTAAGCACTTTAAGTTGTTCAGTAACCTGCGCCCTGCTCGCCTGTACCAGGGTCTGGAAGAGTTTTGCCCACTGCGTGCTGACATCGCCGCGAACGGTTTTGACATTCTGTGTGTGCGTGAACTGACTGGCGGGATCTACTTCGGCCAGCCGAAAGGCCGTGAAGGTTCCGGTATGCACGAGAAAGCATTTGATACCGAAGTGTATTACCGTTTTGAGATCGAGCGTATTGCGCGCATCGCTTTTGAATCTGCTCGTAAACGTCGCAGCATCGTCACCTCAATTGATAAAGCGAACGTGTTGCAATCGTCGGTGATGTGGCGCGAAATCGTTGGTGAAATCGCGAAAGAATACCCGGACGTTGCGCTGTCACACATGTATATCGACAACGCCACCATGCAGCTGATTAAAGATCCGTCCCAGTTTGACGTGCTGCTGTGCTCCAACCTGTTTGGCGACATTCTGTCTGACGAATGCGCGATGATCACCGGTTCTATGGGCATGCTGCCTTCAGCAAGCCTGAACGAGCAAGGTTTCGGCCTGTACGAACCTGCGGGCGGTTCCGCGCCTGATATCGCCGGTAAAAATATTGCTAACCCAATTGCGCAGATCCTTTCTCTGGCTCTGTTACTGCGCTACAGCCTGGATGCTGAAGAGGCTGCTTTGGCCATCGAAAACGCTATCAACCTTGCGCTGGAAGAAGGTTTCCGTACCGGCGATTTGGCTCGTGATGGCAATGCAATCAGCACCGACGAAATGGGCGATACCATTGCTCGCTTCGTGGCAGAGGGGAAATAATCATGGCGAAGACGTTATATCAAAAGTTGTACGATGCCCACGTCGTCTACGAAGCAGTCGATGAAACACCACTGTTGTACATCGACCGTCATCTGGTGCACGAAGTGACCTCCCCGCAGGCGTTTGATGGTTTGCGTGCGCATAAGCGCCCGGTGCGTCAGCCAGGTAAAACATTTGCCACCATGGACCACAACGTTTCTACGCAGACTAAAGACATCAACGCTTCCGGCGAAATGGCCCGCATTCAGATGCAGGAATTGATGAAAAACTGCAAAGAGTTCGGCGTTGAATTATATGACCTGAACCACCCGTTCCAGGGCATCGTCCACGTGATGGGCCCAGAGCAGGGTATTACTTTGCCTGGCATGACCATCGTTTGTGGCGACTCGCACACCGCAACCCACGGCGCATTTGGCGCACTGGCGTTCGGTATCGGTACTTCGGAAGTTGAACATGTTCTGGCAACGCAAACCCTGAAACAGGGCCGCGCCAAAACTATGAAGATTGAAGTGACTGGCACCGCTGCACCGGGCATTACCGCGAAAGATATCGTGCTGGCAATCATAGGCAAAACCGGCAGTGCGGGTGGCACCGGTCATGTAGTGGAATTCTGTGGTAGTGCGATTCAGGCGCTGTCGATGGAAGGCCGCATGACATTGTGCAACATGGCAATCGAAATGGGTGCCAAAGCGGGCATCGTTGCACCAGACGAAACCACGTTTAACTACGTGAAAGGCCGTCTGCACGCACCGAAAGCAGAAAGCTGGGATGACGCCGTCGCCTACTGGAAAACCTTTAGCACTGACGAAGGCGCTAAGTTCGACAGCATTGTGACCCTGGATGCTGCTGACATTGCACCGCAAGTCACCTGGGGCACCAACCCAGGTCAGGTCATTTCCGTCACCGAAAACATCCCGAATCCTGAATCTTTCGCTGATCCGGTTGAACGTGCCTCTGCTGAAAAAGCTCTGGCATACATGGGCCTGAAACCAGGCATTCCATTAACCGAAGTCGCTATCGATAAAGTGTTTATCGGTTCATGCACCAACTCACGCATTGAAGATTTGCGCGCTGCGGCAGAAATTGCCAAAGGCCGTAAAGTTGCACCAGGCGTGCAGGCGTTGGTAGTTCCAGGTTCCGGTCCGGTCAAAGCGCAGGCCGAAGCAGAAGGTCTGGATAAGATCTTTATTGAAGCTGGCTTTGAATGGCGCTTACCTGGATGCTCCATGTGTCTGGCGATGAACAACGACCGCCTGGAGCCGGGTGAACGCTGTGCATCCACCAGCAACCGTAACTTTGAAGGCCGTCAGGGCCGCGGTGGTCGTACACACCTGGTTAGCCCGGCAATGGCAGCAGCCGCCGCTGTTTCTGGTCATTTTGCTGACATCCGTACATTGAAATAAGGGAAACACCATGGCAGAGAAATTTATTCAACACACCGGCCTGGTCGTTCCGCTGGATGCCGCAAACGTTGATACCGACGCAATTATTCCTAAGCAGTTTTTGCAGAAGGTGACCCGTACTGGTTTTGGTGCTCACTTGTTTAACGACTGGCGTTTTCTGGATGATGCCGGCCAGCAGCCAAACCCAGAGTTCGTGCTGAACTTCCCGGAATTTAAAGGCGCTTCAATTTTACTGGCACGTGAAAACTTCGGCTGTGGTTCTTCGCGTGAGCATGCGCCGTGGGCATTAACTGATTACGGCTTCAAGGTGGTTATCGCGCCAAGTTTTGCGGATATCTTCTACGGCAACTCATTCAATAATCAGTTGCTGCCGGTGACGCTGAGCGAAGCAGAAGTCGATGAGCTGTTTAAGCTGGTCGCGGCAAATCCGGGGATTAAATTCGTGGTCGACCTGGAAGCACAAACCGTGATTGCGGGTGAGAAAAGCTATTCGTTTAATATCGATACTTTCCGCCGCCACTGCATGTTAGAAGGGCTCGATAGTATCGGTCTGACGTTACAGCACGAAGGTTCAATTTCAGCTTACGAGCAGAAACAACCGGCGTTTATGCGTTAATAAGCAGCAAGTCTTATACCCAAAATAATTCGAGCTGCATCGCGGCGGCAAGTGTTCGAGGCCCAGGGAGCTTACATGAGTAAGTGACCTGGGCGAGAGCACGAAGCCAACAAAGAGTCAGCCTAAAGTATGAAGGGTATTACTTAAGTGTCTCAACCAGCCCTTTACGTTGCCCTTCCAGCGTCACCACTTTGCTACACACATCGCGGCCAAACTGCTCGAAATCTTTTTCCTGATTTTTCCACTCATTCTGAATCGAGGTCTGTAAGCCACCAAGGCTTCCCAGTACGCCTTGCAGCGGATTGCCGCCACCTTTCAGAACCGCTTTAGCACCCATTTCGTTAATGCTGTCCTGCAAGATGCCGCCCATCGCCTGATTCACCAACTGTTGCCCTTCGGAGCGCACTTGATCAATCGCTTTATAGTGGAAGGTTAAACCATCCGGGCGGGTTTCAATAATACGGTTCATCTGCTCTTTAAGCTGCGCGTCGAGTTTAGTCAGACGGCCACGCATATTGCTGCTCTCACCCACTTCTTTAGCGATGATTTTATCCAGCGCGACACGACCCTTTTCAACACGTGTCAGTGCACCGTTGTTGATCCAAGGGAGATCGGTGCGCAACGCTTTCTGGTAATCCAGGGCCAACTGGCGCTGCGTTGCGTTTAATGTGTGTGGCTTGCCGTTAAATTTCAGGCTGCCATCGGGGGCAATAACCAGATTGCCATTCTCACCAACAACCTGAACGGATTGCGGGTTGATTACCACGTCATCGCGAGGCGTGACGCTGCATTTATAGTCGGCCTGCGCCTGCATCGCAGTTAGCAGCAGAACGCCCATCAAAGCCTTACGAATCATAGTCACTCCTGAACATCTAAAAATTTAAGAAAAAAAAGGCCGGTTTTCACCGACCTGATTATTCTGCATATACCCACAGATTTCGAGTTGCAGGAAGGCGGCGACGCAGTGAATTCCCAGGAGCTTACTTAAGTAAGTGACTGGGGTGAGCGAGGAAAGCCAACGCACGTGCAGCTTGAAAGATTAGGGTATATATCAATCCCACCAGACATCAAACAGATCGCTAGTGCGAACGTCTTCTGCCTTGTGATCTTCAAGCCATTTGCGCACCAGAGCCTGATGCTCTTCGGTACATTTGCCGATTTCCTGCAGGCAGATTAAGCCTTCCCAGGAAAGGTGGCCGCCGCCATCAAAAGCCAGACCATTTTTATCGATAACTTCATCGATGAATTCATCAACGATTTTATCGATTTGTTCTTCGGAGGTGCCTTCTGGGAAACGCCATGCAACAGAGAACCCCACTTCCTGGAATTCGTCGATGTGCATTTTCTTACGCAAACGACGGCTACGATTAATTGCCATTACTTTACCCTCTCGAACATTAAGTCCCATACGCCGTGACCAAGACGATGGCCACGTTGTTCAAATTTGGTCACCGGACGTGAATCCGGGCGCGGTACGTAGTCGTTAGTCTCTGACTGGTTTTTATAACCATCAATAGAGGACATCACTTCGAGCATGTGTTCCGCATAAGGTTCCCAGTCGGTTGCCATATGGAACACACCCCCCAGTTTAAGTTTGCTTTTCACGAACTCGGCAAACGCCACTTGAACGATACGGCGCTTATTATGACGCGCTTTGTGCCACGGATCAGGGAAAAAGAGCTGAACCATGGATAAAGAATTGTCAGGAACCATTTTTTGCAGCACTTCGACCGCATCGTGGCACATCACACGCAGGTTCTCGACACCTTCTTCGTGAGCCGTCGCGAGACATGCACCCACACCCGGTGAATGCACTTCTATGCCCAAAAAATTCTGCTGTGGATTAGCCTTTGCCATTGCCACCAGCGACGTACCCATGCCGAAACCGATTTCCAGCGTGACTGGCGCTTCGCGGCCAAACAGCTCGGTAAAATCAACAGGCGCGTCTTGATATTCAACGCCCATCACCGGCCAATAGTTTTCCAGAGCGAACTCCTGGCCCTTAGTCAGGCGGCCCTGACGGCGCACAAAACTACGAATCCGGCGCATTGCGCGGCCTTCTTCATTAAATTCCGGTGAGATGACGTCATTTTTCATGGTGTTCAGGCTTAAGTTAGTTTTCGGGAAACGGGCATTATCCAAAGTTAATGGTGAGAAGCAAGCACCAGAAAGTTCCGGTTTACAGCACAGAGTCGTCTGTGCTGGAATCAGCCCCCTAAATCACACACTTATTATTTATCGGATGCCGGGTAACAATGACACATGCGCCGCAATTCTCCCACCAGGTTCTCGACTGGTACCAAAAATACGGGCGCAAAACACTGCCATGGCAACTCGAAAAAACGCCTTATAAAGTATGGCTGTCTGAGGTGATGTTGCAACAAACGCAAGTTGCCACGGTCATTCCTTACTTTGAGCGTTTTATGGAGCGCTTCCCGACTATCACAGATCTCGCCAACGCCCCCCTTGATGAAGTGCTACACCTGTGGACTGGGCTGGGTTATTACGCTCGCGCCCGAAACCTGCATAAAGCTGCTCAAATGGTGGCGAATCTTCACATGGGCGTGTTTCCAGAAACCTTTGAAGAAGTGGCCGCATTGCCAGGTGTTGGGCGCTCGACTGCGGGCGCTATTCTTTCTCTGTCGCTTGGTAAACACTTCCCGATTCTCGATGGCAACGTAAAACGCGTGCTTGCACGTTGTTATGCCATTGGAGGCTGGCCCGGTAAAAAAGATGTTGAAAAGAAACTTTGGGATATCAGTGAGCAAGTCACGCCCGCGCAAGGTGTAAGCCAGTTTAACCAGGCAATGATGGATCTTGGAGCGATGGTTTGTACCCGCTCGAAGCCAAAATGCGAACTTTGCCCGGTGAATAATATCTGCGTGGCCTATGCCAATAACAGTTGGGCCAGTTATCCAGGTAAGAAGCCTAAAGTTACAATACCGGAACGCACCGGCTACTTATTGATGATGCAGCACCAGGACAGCGTACTACTTGCCCAGCGTCCACCGGTTGGTCTGTGGGGTGGCTTGTACTGTTTCCCACAATTCGAAACCGAAAATGAACTACGCGACTGGCTGGCGCAACACCAGATTCCAGCAGATAATCTCACGCAATTAACCGCCTTCCGCCATACATTCAGCCACTTTCATTTGGACATCGTCCCAATATGGCTCCCAGTGCCTTCATTTAGTGGGTGCATGGATGAAGGAACAGCTCTCTGGTATAACTTAGCGCAGCCACCGTCCGTAGGACTGGCCGCCCCTGTAGAGCGTTTATTACAGCAATTGCACGCCGAGCCGGTAGTCGTAAAAGCGGCCCGAGCCGTTGAAGAGGAATAATGATGAGCAGAACTATTTTTTGTACTTACCTACAACGTGACGCAGAAGGCCAGGATTTCCAACTTTATCCAGGCGAACTAGGCAAACGTATTTATAACGAAATCTCTAAAGAAGCGTGGGCGTTGTGGCAGGCAAAGCAAACCATGCTGATTAACGAACGTAAAATGAGCATGATGAATCCAGAACATCGCAAAGAGCTGGAAGCTGAAATGGTCAATTTCCTGTTCGAAGGCAAAGAAGTCCACATCGAAGGCTACACGCCGCCAGAAAAATAAAAATACGAGGGCCTTCGGCCCTTATGCAAACCAACAAGCACAAGCATACGCATACACGGAACGATGAAAAAATTTCTCGCGCTAGCTCTGGTTGTCCCGTTGCTCATCTCCTGTTCGAGCAAAAAAGATGATTCCTATAACGAAGCTTTTGTTAAGGACACTAATGGTTTTGATATTTTGATGGGGCAATTTGCTCACAACATCGAAAATATCTGGGGTATGAAGGAAGTGTTGATTGCGGGTCCAAAAGACTACGTAAAATATACTGACCAGTACCTGACACGTAGCCACATCAACTTTGACGACGGTACGATTACTATTGAAACCATTGCTGGTACCGATCCTGCGGCGCACCTGCGCCAGGCGATCATTACAACTTTGCTGATGGGTGACGATCCTGGTTCTATCGATCTTTATTCCGATGCCAACGATGTGTTGATCTCCAAACAACCATTCCTGTATGGCCAGGTTGTGGATAACACCGGCCAGGCAATTCGTTGGGAAGGTCGCGCTGCCAAATTTGCTGACTATCTGCTGCAAACTCGCCTGAAAAGCCGTAGTACCGGGCTTAAAATTGTTTATAGCGTGACTATCAATCTGGTACCAAACCACCTTGATAAACGTGCACATAAATATATCGGCATGGTGCGTAAAGCATCGAAGAAATACGGTGTCGATGAATCGTTGATTCTGGCCATTATGCAGACGGAATCAAGCTTCAACCCCTACGCAGTAAGCCACGCCGACGCGCTCGGTTTGATGCAAGTTGTACAGCATAGTGCAGGGGTTGATGTATTTAAATCTCAGGGGAAATGGGGCAAGCCAAGCCGCAGCTATTTGTTTGATCCTGAAAGCAATATCGATACGGGTACTGCTTATCTGGCCATTCTGCAAAACAGCTACCTGAGTGGAATTGATAACCCAACATCACGTCGCTACGCTGTGATAACTGCTTATAATGGCGGTGCGGGTAGTGTTCTGCGCGTGTTCAACAACGACAAGAACCGTGCCTACAACATTATCAACAGTATGGATCCGGGCGATGTGTATCAGACTCTTACTACACGCCACCCTTCAGCGGAATCACGCAACTATCTATACAAAGTGAATACCGCACAGAAGAGTTACCGCCGACGCTAACTTCTGATGCTTGTCCTATCTCCCACCAGCCGTTTCTACGGTGGGAGATATCCCTCTCCTCTCCCGTTTTATCGCCTGATTGCGCAAAAAGTGTAACCCAAATCACTATTTTCGAATGCAATTTGAGGATGTTTTCATTTATTTGCTGAATGTACCAAAAATTACTTCACGGCACTGCTAATGTTACTTTCACAACATATTTCATGTCATATGTTAGAAATGAAACATTCAACACCAAAATCCTGTGAGGAAATTTACATGAACCTTAAGCTGCAGCTAAAAATACTTTCGTTTCTGCAGTTCTGCCTGTGGGGGAGTTGGCTCACTACGCTCGGCTCCTATATGTTCGTCACCCTCAAGTTCGATGGCGCAGCTATCGGCGCGGTGTACAGTTCTTTGGGTATTGCTGCGGTATTCATGCCGACGTCACTCGGCATTATTGCGGACAAATGGATTAGTGCGCGCTGGCTCTACGCGGCTTGCCACATTGTCGGTGCCATAACCTTGTATTTCGCCGCACAGGTCACAACGCCAAGCGCGATGTTTATCGTCATTCTGCTGAACTCTCTGGCCTATATGCCAACGCTTGGGTTGGTGAACACCATCTCTTACTATCGCCTGCAATCAGCGGGGATGGATATCGTGAGGGACTTCCCGCCAATTCGTATCTGGGGAACCATTGGCTTTATCTTCGCCATGTGGGGCGTTAGCTTCTCAGGCTTTGAATTAAGCCATATGCAGCTTTATATCGGCGCAACACTGTCCGTCGTTTTAGCGCTGTTCACTCTGACGCTGCCGCACATCCCGGTCGCCAACGCGCAGAAAAACCAGAGCTGGACTTCAATGCTTGGCCTGGATGCTTTTGCGTTATTCAAAAACAAGCGCATGGCTATTTTCTTCATTTTCTCCATGCTGTTGGGCGCCGAACTGCAAATTACCAATATGTTCGGTAACACCTTCCTGCACAGCTTTGACCAGAACCCGCTGTTCGCCAGCAGCTTTATCGTCGAACACGCGTCGGTGCTGATGTCGATTTCTCAGATTTCCGAAACCGTATTTATCCTGACGATTCCGTTCTTCCTGATTCGTTACGGCATTAAAAACGTGATGCTTATCAGCATCGTAGCGTGGATGCTGCGCTTTGGTCTGTTTGCCTTTGGCGACCCATCACCAATGGGTACCGTATTACTGGTGATGTCGATGATAGTCTACGGGTGCGCCTTCGACTTCTTCAACATTTCCGGTTCAGTATTCGTTGAAAAAGAGGTGAGACCAGAAATCCGTGCCAGTGCACAGGGCATGTTCCTGATGATGACAAACGGTTTTGGTTGCATCCTGGGCGGGATTGTCAGCGGTAAAGTGGTAGAGCACTTCACGCTGCAAGGTATTACTGACTGGCAAAGCGTGTGGCTGATTTTCGCCGGTTATTCACTGGTGCTGGCCTTCGCCTTCGTCGCACTGTTCAAATATAAACATGTCAGGACGCCAGCGGCCGTTCAGCCAGCAGTCTGATAATCAATGTCTCCCGTTTCATTCAGAAACGGGAGACATTGTTCTTACGCCTGAATCATATAACCGTACAAACGCTTAATTCCATCAGCATCCGTTTCGCTATACACGCCCTGCAACTCCGGCGAGAAGCCCGGTAGCATATTCACGCCCTCTTCAAGCGCCAGGAAATAACGCAACGCGGCACTGCCCCAGACTTCGCCTGGCACCACACAAAGCACGCCCGGCGGGTACGGTAACGCTCCCTCCGCTGCAATACGCCCTTCTGACTGACTCAGGCGTACCAGTTCCACATTGCCGCGAATAAACTCGCTGTTGGCATCCTGCGGGTTCATGGCAACGGCAGGGAAACTGGCTTTGCGGAACATCGCTTTTTGCAGATCCTTCACTTCAAAACTGACGTACAGATCGTGCATCTCCTGGCAAAGTTGACGCAGCGTGTAGCCTTTATAGCGTTGGGAATACTTCTGATAGATCGTCGGCAACACATCCACCAGCGGCGTATCGTCTTCAATATGCTGTTCAAATTGCGCCAGCATCGCTACCAAATGAGCCATCTTCTCCGCGCTTTCCGCAGGCGTGAGCAGGAATAGAATCGAGTTGAGATCTGCTTTTTCGGGGACAATACCGTTTTCACGCAGGTAGTTTGCGAGAATCGCCGCAGGTACACCGAAGTCCGTATATTGCCCAGTTTGCGGATCGATCCCCGGCGTAGTCAGCAGCAGCTTGCAAGGATCGACAAAGTATTCATCCTGCGCATAGCCTTCAAAACCATGCCACTTTTCACCCGGCTCAAAGCTAAAGAAACAGCGTTCCTGGGCAATTGCTGTCGTTGGGTGATCCTGCCACGGCCTGCCCGCAACTACCGGAGGAATAAACGGTTTGATCATCTTGCAGTTAGCGATGATCGCTTTACGCGCTTCAATCCCCAGATCGACACACTCAGCCCACAAACGGCGGCCGCTCTCCCCTTCGTGAATTTTCGCATTCACGTCGAGTGCCGCAAACAGCGGGTAGAACGGGCTGGTTGAAGCATGCAGCATGAAAGCATTGTTCAACCGCTTATGCGGGCAAAAACGATCCTGCCCACGGAGGTGGTTATCTTTCTTGTGGATCTGCGAAGTTTGCGAGAATCCAGCCTGCTGTTTATGCACTGATTGCGTAACAAAAATGCCAGGATCATTTTCATTAAGATCCAATAACAACGGCGAGCAATCAGCCATCATCGGGATGAATTGCTCATAACCGACCCAAGCTGAATCAAACAGAATGTAATCGCAAAGATGGCCGATGTTATCCACTACCTGGCGTGCGTTATAAACCGTGCCGTCATAAGTACCGAGCTGGATAATTGCAAGGCGGAACGGGCGTTTTTGCTGAGCACGTTCTGGTGCAACTTCTGCAATCAATTCACGCAGATACTTTTCATCAAAGCAGTGCGCATCGATTCCGCCGATAAAACCAAATGGGTTGCGAGATGCCTCCAGATATACCGGCGTGGCCCCCGCCTGAATCAATGCACCGTGATGGTTTGATTTATGGTTATTGCGATCGAATAGGACCAAATCGCCACGAGTCAGCAACGCATTGGTCACGACTTTATTTGCAGCCGAGGTACCGTTTAAAACAAAGTAAGTTTTATCGGCATTAAATACTTTGGCGGCAAACTTCTGCGCATGTTTGGCCGACCCTTCATGGATCAGCAAATCCCCGAGTTTAACGTCCGCATTGCACATATCAGCGCGGAATAGATTCTCACCGAAGAAATCATAAAACTGGCGCCCTGCTGGATGCTTTTTAAAAAACTCACCATGTTGGTGACCAGGACAGGCAAAAGTGCTGTTTTCCATCGCGACATATTTCGTCAATGTATCGAAAAACGGAGGGAGCAAGCTTTCTTCATAATCTACAGCAGCGGTTTCAAGCTCCAGATAGTCCTGAGCTTTGCCGGTGATCAACCCCGTAATACCTTCCTGCTCGCCTGAGCAGGTATCAGCCGCTAGAAAAACGGGTATCGAAAAACCAGTCCGTTTAAGCAACGCAAGAATACCGCTGCGGCTATCGGCTTCAGAAAGAACAACAGCGGCAATATCGGTGAAGTCTGTGCTATCAAGCGCAACCACTTCACGATGCGTGGACAGAGTTGCAACCACATCGTGGCTGGCGGCAATTTTTAAAGATTTCATATGCACAAATCCCAGAGGCCAAGGATGAGTGAGTGCCTTATGGCACAGCAAAGGGAGCATTCCCCGGCGAATGTGTCTTGATGGTCTGAAGGATGATACCCACTCCGACCGCCAGACATCAGTAAAACCAGGCATTGCCTAATTTTACTGATGTCCTGCAGTGAGCATGCGTTGCCCTCACCGCATGGTGAGCAAGGGTCTTCGGGATATAGTAGAAAGGTGAACGAGCGCCATCGAGATGCTGGAAATCATTGACTATATACCCAAAATAATTCGAGTTGCGGGAAGGCGGCAAGAGAACGAATCCCGATGAGCTTACTGTTGTAAGTGATTATTCGGCCCATTCATGGGCCTCCCCCTTCGGGCCGCTGCTAGCAGCGTTTAAATCTGCGAGAGCAGATTTATCGGGTGAGTGAACGCTGCCAACGCATCCGCAACTTGAAGTATGACGGGTATAAACATCAATAAACGCCCCGTTGCAGATGTGTGAAATTTCGCACAATCATGGCACCTTCTGCCCTGTCGTTCAACCCGAGTTGCCACGCAGAGCACATTATTCGTGCAAACGCACGGCTTATTAACACAAAAGCGTTGACGCCAAACGGCCTTTACGGTTTAATGCGCCCCGTTGCCCGGATAGCTCAGTCGGTAGAGCAGGGGATTGAAAATCCCCGTGTCCTTGGTTCGATTCCGAGTCCGGGCACCACTATTTAAAGAAACCAGCCTAAGGGCTGGTTTTTTGCTTTCTGGGATTCGGAC
The DNA here is from genome assembly GCF_001654835.1 of Buttiauxella gaviniae ATCC 51604. Lineage (GTDB taxonomy): Bacteria > Pseudomonadota > Gammaproteobacteria > Enterobacterales > Enterobacteriaceae > Buttiauxella > Buttiauxella gaviniae. Next base: position 72,226 of record NZ_LXEP01000028.1, on the reverse strand, counting down.
TCTCCATCGAACTGCGTTCGATTACTCGTCGCCTCCAAGGTCACTTCTCTGCTTCTAACGTCAAAACAGACCATTTCTCTTTAGCGATTCCCTGCCCTTTCGACCAAAATGCCGTTGGCTGTCGATTTCAAACTAGTGCCGCTCATAAATCGATTGAAATGACGGCCCGATACTGGGAACAGGTTCGTTCAACTACACACCGACCGCAGAGAAAACCACTAGCGAAAATATTATGCTTCTCAGGCATTTATCACGAGTGATCAAACTTTGTCAGGAACACTTCGACATACGATGGCAGTATGGTGTGCCATATCAAAAGAATAAGTTTTGAGAGGAAACATCATGGCACTTCAAGATCAGCCCGCTTATATCATCAAGATGCGTGCAAAGCCTGGCTTGGGCGACAAGCTTTTCGAACTGGCAACTATCGGAATGACGAAATCAGGAGCCTCTGACCGTTTCATTATCGCTCGCGAGGAGTTAGCTGATGAGCTTCGCGATGAGATAATCGCTCTCCTGGTTGAACCGCCCATGCGTATTGCTGTTCATCCATATTCCGCCCTTCCTTTGAAAGAAGATTGATAACGAATCAGCAAGTCCTGATTGCTCGGCAGTAAATGCCTTCCGGGAACAACTATTCCTCAACGCTCGCGGAATTTGCTTCCCGGCCTAATCAAAATAGCGCGAGATGGAACTCCCGGCTACAGATGTGCTGTAGCACGCGACTAATAACGTATCGCCTAATGAACGGTCATCCAGAGCATTATCGTGTTGAGAGACATCTTCCAGTTCCGGTTAAAATCACAAAAAAACTGACTTACAGAAGCGCCAATCACGCATTTCACGGTCTTGTGGGCTATATATGTGTTGAACTGATTCTCGGAATAACATCCATGATGCGACTAACAATGATCCTGCTTGGTGTTGATTTCCTGCGCTCCCACTGGCGCGGGCTACGCCGTTTTGGCTGGATCACGCTTATTGCCGGAGTGGTGATTATTGTTGATGCTTTGGATGGCTCGCTCTATTTCCCTATCCAACCCTTTGCCTGCCTGTTGTTGTTTGAAGGTGTTGCAACATTGATGGTGGCGCACAGCGGTATGGGCGGGCAACGCGTGCTGCGCTACGTAAAAGGCGGGGCATTTACTGTCGCTTCGCTATTGATTCTGGCGGGCCATCATCACGGTAACTTCGTTTTATCCATGATCTTTGGTTTGTTGTTTTTATTTGATGGCGCACTGCAAATTGCTTCAGCCGTGGTGGTTCGCTACCGACGCTGGCGGCCTGCTTTATGGGGCGGCATTGTTGAGATTGCGCTGGCGATATTTTTCTTCCAACCGTGGCCGACCCACTATTCCGGAACGGTGCCCTACTGCCTCGGATTAGGCCTGGCATTTGCTGGCTGGAACCTGTTTATCCTCGCTAATCGCGTCAAAAATGCCGCTGAGAATCCAGCTCTGAAAGGTACTGTATTCATGGAAGAAGCCGCTCATCTTCCACCTGACGTTGTGGAGTGGGACGGCCCACCGAACGATGACGAAAAAGCGCTTACGGTGCATGTCTGGACGCCCGTCGGTTCAGCCGCTGGTGAAGCCATCCCTCGCCCGGTAATTAGCCGCTATATCGCCGCAGTCGACCGCAACGGGGTTATTTCAACCGGCCACGCCGCACTTGAATCCCCCGGAGGCATTTACATCAGCCTCTATCCTGCTGAGCTTATTGACCAGTCTCCGGATGAGTTCGCTCGCCTGCTGCGCGCCACACCCGAAAATAACGTCCCAGGGCTGTTTCAGCGAGATTATGCGACGGAAGCCGCAAAGTGGTGCCCGTCGACAAGGCAAGTACGCATCCGCAATTACAGCGAATCCCGGCTTAAGGCTTTCTGGGAAAACTATCGCCAGAATGAATCGTACAATTTGACGTATCGGAACTGTTCAAGCAGCGTGGCGCGGGCTCTGGAAGCCGCACTCGAGGGTTCGGTTGGCAGGCTTTGGCAAAAACGTGGTTTCTGGATGGCGATGGGGAAACTGATGTCGACGCCAGAACTGTGGGTAGCTCTGCAACTGCGTAAACGCGCTGAAACTATGGCATGGACGCCAGGCCTGCTGCTCGATTACGCCCGCGCATTGAGCATGCTGGCCGATCCGCGCCCAACGGGCTGGTTAAATACCACCGGGCGGGCGCTGAAAAAAATGCTCCAGCGCCGCGTTGAATGGGGAAAAGGCAAAAGCGGCGAGGAACTGACGGAAGACTAATATTAAATATCAGCGACTAATTTCTTCGCAGCCTTTCGATGGCGGGAGATAAGATCCGGTACATCCAGACCAATGATATTGCCCTGCGTCACCCGCCACTTACCTCCAACCATCACATGCTCTGCCTTTTCAGCACCGCATAGCAACAGGGCTGCGATGGCATCATGGCTGCCGCTAAAACGCAGCTCATCTTGTGCAAACAACGCCAGATCCGCCTGTTTCCCGACGGCAATTTCACCGATGTCACTGCGGCCAATCAATTTCGCAGAACCTTGAGTCGCCCAACCCAGCACACGTTGCGGCGTAATCGCTTCGGCGCCATAGCGCAGGCGTTGCAGATAGAGTGCCTGCCGCGCTTCATACATTATGTTTGAAGCATCGTTAGATGCAGAACCATCCACGCCAAGCCCCACCGCGGCACCTGCATTTTCTAAATCCACTGTCGGACACATGCCTGATGCCAGGCGCATATTGGAAACAGGACAATGGCAAACGCCAACTCCCGCGCGCCCAAGCCGTAGAATTTCGCGCTCATCAAAGTGAATACCATGTGCAAGCCATGTTCTGTCATTAAGCCAACCCACGCTTTCCAGATAATCCACAGTTCGTAGGCCGAAACGTTGCAGGCAGAAGTTCTCTTCATCCAGTGTTTCAGCCAGATGAGTATGCAAACGCACATCTTCTTGCTGAGCAAGTTGGGCGCTGTCACGCATGATTTCGGTAGTCACAGAAAACGGCGAGCATGGCGCGAGGGCTATTTGTAACCACGCCCCTTCCCCTCGCTGATGGTAGCGTTTAATCAACCGTTCGCTGTCGCGTAATATTGTCTCCGCCTGCTGTACGGTGTGCCGTGGAGGCAAACCGCCGTCGTCTTCACCAAGGCTCATTGAGCCGCGCGTCAATACCGCCCTCATTCCGAGCTCATTAACCACATCAACCTGCACATCAATCGCCTCTTCCATTCCCTGCGGGAAAAGATAGTGATGATCCGTGGTTGTGGTGCAACCAGAAAGCAGCAGCTCTGCCATTGCGACTTTGCTGGCAAGAGCCAAGGCTTCAGCATCGAGACGAGCCCAAATGGGGTAAAGCTGCTTTAACCACGGGAATAGTGGCACGTTAACCACTGGAGCCCAGGCGCGCGTCAGAGTTTGGTAGAAATGATGATGTGTATTGATAAGGCCGGGCAGTAGCACGAGATCGCGGGCGTCGAACACCGCATCGCAAGGCATGGAAGGCTCACCACCAGCAGGCATTAATTCACGGATAACCGCGCCTTCTATCACCACGCCACCGGAGGCATCTTGTGAATTAGCGGTAAAAACTGCGCGGGGATTTTTGATCCACAAACGTTGTGCAGACATAACTGGCTCCTGAAAATGAAGATAAAGGGAAGCCAGCTCAGTTATGGCCTGTCTGCTGATCCAGGCATTGCTTGGGCAATAGTCGCCATTCTACCCAGGAATTTTGAGCGGTATTATCGCATTTACTTATGGGGGTTTTGACAGGAGCTCTCGGATGAATTGAAGCTTCGCTGAGTGTTTCAACGAAGCTTTTTGCTTACTGGACTATTTTGCAGCAGGTCCACTCGCTTTAACGGCGAAATCTGGCAGTTTTGGGAATTCTAGTTTTGTGGTTTTAAGCTTCTGGGTCAGATCGGCACTGATATCCAGTTCCGGCGAAACTGACATCGCTACTTGTGTCGGCAAAATCATGCCAATTTTGTTGTCGTTACGGTAAGCATCGGTCGCACTCTTCAATGCAGCCATCACCACATTACGCGCAGCTTGTTGCTGCCCTTTCCATTGTTGCGTAAGAACATTTCTATCCGCTTTTCGCGCGGCATCAACTTTATTCGCAGGCAGACTGGTGTAATTCTTTTCAGCCAATTGTTGGCCTTTATGCAAACTTTCATTCACGGCTTTGAGGTGATCCTGCTCTTGCTTCAGCAAACCAGAATCCACTAAGACCATTTCTACATTTACAAATTTCATTGACGCTTCTCCTGCTTGTTTTGCATCACAACCTATGAGCATCGTACCCGCAACAAGGACCACCATTACTGCACTAGCCATATGGTGAATTAAATTACTTTTCATTTAATAACAATCTCGTTGAAAATAATAATATAAACCCCATGAACTTATATTCGAACCAAATACATTAATACGATCTCATTCATTAAATACATGAGTTAGAATGAACATTTCAAAATGAATGGCCATAATAATGGTAGTGACAGCAAAATAAAACCTCAGAAATATTATTTATATTCAGCCAATCATTTTTAAACGCCGAGCCGTTTCATAATGATCCATCCAGTAACGGTTAGCCAGTGAGGAAATGGTTACTCCCACGCTGCTTGAGGCATGGATAAACTCGTTATTACCGACATACACGCCAACATGACGGGTGCCAAGTGAAGTTTGAAAAAAGACTAAATCGCCAGGCTTGAGCATTTCTTTATTGACGTGCTCACCATTTTGAATTTGCTGAGTTGTTGTTCTTGGCAAAGACTTGTGGAAAGAATCACTAAAAATATGCTGCATGAGGGCAGAGCAATCCACACCTTTATGTGTAGTACCACCAAATCGATAGTGTGTTCCTTTCCAATTGGAAAATTCAGCCAATATGGATGACCTGATATTATTAGAAGTTGCTTTTCTTTCAGATTTTATAAAAGAAGCTTGCTTAGAAAACACATCTTTATTAGAAAGAGTTTTAACCCCTAATGATGCAAATTCCTTTGGCATATTAAAAGCAAAGGAATTTGCACTAATAACTAAAGGGATAATTAAAAGTGAAGCGGTAATCATTTTTTTAAACAAATACATGAGTCATATCTTTTTTGATGGCAAATACTGTATTACTGAATCTTCAGCAACGTGGCGAACAACTCCTTTTGGGTGAGCAAATAATAAACAGTACTGAACGTTAATCCAGCAGATAATCAGTCCATTTTAAGATTTGGCTTTTTTTAGTTTAAAAAACAGCCTGATATAAAATCAGCCTAATTGGCAAAAGGCGCTATACATTCTCAAGGCAGACTTCCGGTCGCTGAAGATGCGGCCATACTAAAGCAACCAACGCGGGATAAGCATCATGACTGAACTCATCAAAGCACTGGCGTAAATTCAGCAGCTCGATATCAGCAAAAGGTACCTTCTCCCCCTCGGAACAGCGTTTTCTGAGGTTATCGTAATAGCGGTAGATGGCAGAGTGTAAATCACTACAACGTCGCTGAGCGTTAAAGAGTGTAAGGTCAGCGCTAAGTTCGTCGATATGCATCCTTTTGATAGTGGCATGATTGAAATCCACATATTCATGGCTCACTCGCCAGTAATAATCAGGCGTTATTTTTGACATTAACTTAGCAAAATAATCTTCACGCTCGTCAATTTCAGATAAATTTAATTTAGGGACGCTACCGGGAGTTAATTTAACTTTGGGACGCGAAATCTCGCGCATCAGCACCAGTACTATGCACAGCAATAACAATATTAATACAATTGAATAAAAGACGCTTTGCATGGGAACTCCTGTTTTTTTTATAGTAATTTTGAGGCAACATATAGTCAACCTGGCGTCTGTTAAACATAAAAATTTATTCTATTGATATAAAAGGACATCCTTAATGCTGCCCAACACCCTGGTGCCAGTGACCTTTCCTGTCTCGCAGGCTGATATTGCCGGTTCAGAAGAACATAGCGCTCTAACACTAAATCCTCAGGATAATATTTTAGTTCTGGAGAAAATGATTCTGAGCGCCCCTCATTATGCTGGACAAGCGAAAAATACATTGTTTGAAGAGAACGACCGGCATTTAAAAGATCGTTTGTTTTATGCAGTGAAAATTGAAGCCATAGTGAAAGTATTAAATGAACTCATAGAACAAGAAAAAATCAACTCTGCCGATCTGCAAATGCTAATAGAAGATAAAAAATTGCAGATAAGTCATCATTCACAGCAAATCTGGGTCAATCAGTTAACTCAGGAAAAAAGCTGGCCTCTATTTTATTCGCTGGATGAGTAATGCCAATGTCAGAATTGCAATTCCCCCCTCTTCAAACGGCTGCACCATCTGACGATACTGCGTCTGACAATACGTTATTACGTGAAAATATTGCCGCGCTGGTACAAATTAAAAATGAAAATATTGCTCGCATCGCGCAAGGTCAGGTCAATATCACTGCGGCATTGGTTGAACAAAAATGGCATAACCGCCATCAAATTTACCCATATCGTGTGAAAGATGAGATTTACGGCGCAGTTCTCAGCGAGATCATCAGCCACCAGCCCAGGCTTAAAACCGAAGTTCTGGCTCGACTGGAGGCGGTGTATCAGAAGTTGAGAGATGAAGAAGCACAAACGCTCTCACGTACGCGTGCATTGCTGGAAAACAGTTACAAAACTCCGCATTTATAAGATTTCTGGAGCGCCTGCGGCAAGCAGGCACTCTTTTTTTGCGACATAAATACGCTCGAAAAACCTGTTATCAGGCCAGACGAAATACAGAGATTGCCTGCTGTAAATCATCAGCCTGTTGCTGTTGTTGGCGCGCGGCCTGTACGGTTTGCGCAGTATGTTCCACGTTATACCTCACGCTTTCATCGATACTGGCGATGCTCTCATTCATTTGCGTGATGCTGATGCTTTGCTGGCCACTCATCTCGGAAAGCTCTTCCACCAACTCTGCCAACGCATTGATGGAACCAATTACTTCACGCATGGTTTGCCCCGCGTTCTCCACTTGTACCGAGCCTGTCCGAGTACACTCTACCGATACGCTTATCAACTGGCGAATGTCTTTGGCCGCGTTTTCGCAACGTAACGCCAACGTGCGTACTTCAGAAGCTACCACCGCGAATCCTCGACCATGAGCGCCTGCCCGGGCTGCTTCAACGGAGGCATTTAGCGACAAAATATTAGTCTGGAAGGCAATGCCATCGATCAGTTCAAGAATGTTGCTGATGTGGTCAGACTCTTCGCGGATTTGTTCCATAGTGTGTGTGGCAGCATCAATACTGACTCCACCTTTGCTGGCGAGATTACTTGCCTGAGTGGCAAGCATCCTGGCACTTTGCGCTTTGTCACTAGTCGAGACTGCGGAGGAGCTGAGCTGTTCCATGGCACTGGCAGCAATGGCAAGTGCGGCTGCCTGCTCGTCAGTGCGTTTAGACAGTGCGGTATTACGCTGGATGATACTTTCCGAAGCTGTGAGTACTGATGCCACACCAGCGCTCACCTGGCTTAGCGTGTTCCTCATCGTGGTAAGCGTAGTATTAAAGGTTTGAGCAAACGGCGTGCGGCTTTCTCTTTCACTACTTGTAAGGGTCAGGCAACCCGGCTGGCGATTTATCTGTGCTGCTAACTGTGCCACTTCGCTGGCTGAACGTGCGTCATCGGCCATGCGCAATGCCATGTAAATGAGTATCGCCGTTTGCGCCACCACAAAAATGGCATGGAATACCACCATATGAATGCCGGGATGCATAAAGCAGGTGATACCGAATAAGTCATTAGCTTGCAGCCAGGCAAATAAAACATGGTGAAGTGCTGCAACTACGGCCCCCATTAATAATGGTCTATAATCGCGATAAGCTAATAATGCTGATAGTAATACAAAAACCGAAAAGTGATATTCAGTTTCACCGTCACCTAATTGAATGAGCAATGCGGCAAAACCGATTAATGTGAACGCATAATACAAGCGGGTAAATAGCGTACCGGGTAGTAATACTTTGATAACACTGGAACTCAACGCAAGTAAACTGCCCGCTACCAGCGCCACCGGGATCGCATCATAAGCCCACCCCACCGCTAGGGAAATAACAAACATTCCCCACACGACCCAAAACATTAAAACATCAGCATGCAGATAAATGCTTCTCAGAGACACCACGTCGGGCTGTTTATTGCCAGTATGCAAAACAGTCATCGTTGCCATATTGTTATCCACGCATTTGTCATTATGTATTTTCATGACGGAATAATCCCGCATAGAAATAGCATAGATAAACATTGATTTATCGCGAATAAGTTTCACACGTTATCAATAATACGTTCGTGTGATTTTAAAATTTGAATTAAGTCAGACGGGAATGCGGACAAAAGAAAAACGGCCCGTTAGTTGAGCTAACGGGCCGTTGTAAGATCATGCAAAAATTATTTGGCGGCAGTGACTTCTTGTCCCACCAACCCAATCTTCAAATACCCTGCCTGATGCAGCGTATCCATCACGTTCATCATGGTTTCATAATCAACCGTTTTGTCTGCGCGGAAGAAAATCGTGGTGTCTTTCTTGCCTTCAGTCGCAGCCATCAGAGCATTGATCATGTTCTCTTTGGTCACTTCATCATTGCCAATAAACATCGTGCGATCGGCTTTGACAGACAGGTAGACCGGCTTTTCCGGGCGCGGTTGCGGCTGGCTTGAAGATGCAGGAAGGTTAACCTTCACATCCACTGTCGCAAGCGGTGCGGCCACCATGAAAATAATCAGCAATACCAACATGACATCGATGAACGGTGTCACGTTGATTTCATGCATTTCGCCGTTATCGTCGTGGTTTTCGTTAAAACTCATTGCCATGGGATCAACCTACACGCAGTTTCTGAGCCGTACGTACCGGGCGAGCCTGAGAGCTAGCGTCTAAATCCAGGTCACGGCTTTGCAACAACAGAACCTGAGCCGCAACGTCACCCAAAGAAGCTTTATAGCCACCAATAACACGGGCAAATACGTTGTAGATAACCACCGCAGGAATTGCTGCAATCAGGCCGATAGCCGTTGCTAACAATGCTTCTGCAATACCAGGTGCCACTACAGCAAGGTTAGTGGTTTGCGACTGCGCAATACCAATAAAGCTGTTCATGATGCCCCAGACCGTACCAAACAGGCCGACGAACGGAGAGATCGCACCGATGGTCGCAAGGAATCCATTACCACGCCCCATGTGGCGACCCGCTGCCGCAACACGACGCTCAAGGCGGAAACCGGTACGCTCTTTAATGCCTTCGTTATCTTCGCTGCCTGCGGAAAGCTCAAGCTCATTTTGCGCTTCATTGATAAGCATTGTGCTCAGGCTCTTCGCATCAAATGCTTCAGCCATTTCACTGGCTTCGTTCAGAGAGCGGGCATTAGCCAGTTGTTGCTGTTCACGCTTCAAACGACGCTTTTGCGAGGATAGCTCAACACTTTTGCTAAAGAAGATTGCCCATGTGACGACAGAGGCCATAATCAGGCCGATCATCACAATCTTTACCACGATGTCGGCATGTTGATACATGCCCCAGACAGAGAGGTCTGTCTGCATCAAATTATTCGTCACTCTTACTCTCCACCACGAAATGATACAAAAACTGTGCGCAATAATATCAAAACGACATCGAATTGATAGTAGTTCTCATTAGTATTTAAAGAGTGCCTTAAATTGTCTATGCATTCCTTGCGCTTACGCAGCAAAAGCATGATAAGTTAGATTTAGACATCCAGATGGTTAAACAGGGTAAAGTGAAGATGAGTAAAAAGCACATTGAAACGGCGCTGGTTAATGCCGGGCGCGATAAAAAATTCACCCAGGGTTCGGTTAACAGCGTCATTCAACGCGCTTCCTCGTTGGTTTTTGAAACTGTTGAAGCTAAAAAACAGGCGACGGCTAACCGCGCGAAAGGCGAACTTTTTTATGGTCGCCGTGGCACCCTGACCCACTTCTCTTTACAAGAAGCGATGTGCGAACTCGAAGGCGGCGCGGGTTGTGCGCTTTACCCTTGTGGCGCCGCAGCCGTTGCCAATGCGATTCTGGCGTTCGTCGAGCAGGGCGACAATGTACTAATGACCGGCTCCGCCTATGAGCCAAGCCAGGACTTCTGCACCAAAATTCTCGCAAAACTCGGCGTGAGCACCACCTGGTTTGACCCAATGATTGGCGCAGGCATCGCAGAGCTTGTGCAACCCAATACTAAAGTCGTATTTCTGGAATCGCCTGGCTCTATCACAATGGAAGTACATGACGTTCCAGCCATTGTTAAGGCGGTACGCAGCGTTGCCCCAGACGCCATCATCATGATTGATAACACCTGGGCGGCAGGCATTCTCTTTAAGGCGCTGGATTTCGGTATCGATATTTCGATTCAGGCCGGCACCAAATACCTGATTGGCCACTCGGATGCGATGGTTGGCACAGCTGTATCAAATGCACGTTGCTGGGATCAGCTGCGTGAAAACTCTTATCTGATGGGGCAAATGTTGGATGCCGATACCGCTTATATGACTAGCAGAGGTCTACGTACTCTTGGTGTGCGCCTGCGTCAACATCATGAAAGTAGTTTGAAAATTGCCGAGTGGCTGGCACAACACCCGCAGGTTGAACGTGTTAATCACCCTGCACTGCCCGGCAGCAAAGGGCATGAATTCTGGAAACGAGACTTTACAGGTAGCAGCGGCTTGTTCTCATTCGTGCTGAAGGATCGTTTAAATAACGAGCAATATCAGTACTACCTGGACAATTTCCACTATTTTAGTATGGCCTATTCCTGGGGCGGCTATGAATCGCTTATCCTTGCCAACCAACCGGAAGAGCTCGCTGAGATTCGCCCGGCAGGTGGCGTAGACTTCACTGGAACGCTAGTGCGCGTACACATTGGCCTGGAAAATGTTGACGATCTCATCGCCGATCTTGAAGCAGGTTTCCAACGGATCGCCTAAAATTGCCAGAAGTGGACGTCCATAAGGACAGTTTTTGCTATCCCATAATGATTTGTTGAGCCTGCGATCAAGATGTCGCAGGCTTTTTAGCGTTACACTAGGTTCCTAAAACTAAGGTGTGCCTAATCTAACTACTGTAGATTCAGGCCTGCTCAATAAAGCGGTTCCACAGGATTTGCCATGGCTGTTATACACAATATCGTTCAAGCGCTTTGGCAACATGACTTTGCTGCACTCGCGGACCCTCATGTTGTTGGAGTGGTTTATTGCGTCATGTTTGCGACGCTGTTTCTCGAAAATGGATTACTGCCCGCCTCGTTTTTGCCAGGCGACAGTCTGCTATTACTCGCAGGAGCGTTAGTGGCAAAAGGGGTAATGAATTTCGTCCCGACAATCGTTATTTTAACCGCGGCGGCAAGCCTCGGTTGCTGGTTGAGCTATGTGCAAGGCCGCTGGCTCGGTAATACCCGGGTGGTGAAAAGCTGGCTGAAACAACTTCCACCGCAATATCACGAGCGAGCGACGGTGATGTTTGACCGACACGGTTTATTCGCTTTGTTAGCTGGCCGTTTTTTGGCGTTTGTGCGCACACTGCTGCCAACCATGGCGGGCATTTCTGGCCTTAGCAATCGCCGCTTCCAGGTATTTAACTGGCTGAGTGGGTTGTTGTGGGTTGGTAGCGTCACCAGCCTGGGTTATGCCCTGAGCATGATTCCATTTGTGAAACGCCACGAAGATCAGGTGATGACCTGCCTGATGATTCTGCCGATGGTTCTGCTGGTTGTGGGCCTGGTAGGCACGCTATTTGTGGTTATCAAAAAAAGATTTAACCCCGCATAAAAATTACAGAGTGGGTAATGCGAAATTATCCACTCTGTAAGCTTCAGCTTAAATGACTCGCATACGCGCGGCATCTTCCCCCGGGGTCACCCCAAAGTAGCGTTTAAACTCGCGGCTAAACTGCGAAGCACTTTCATATCCCACGTGAATAGCCGCAGCACTAGCTTTCAGCCCATCATGCAAAATCAACATCCGCGCTTTATGCAGGCGGTAGCTTTTAAGGTATTGCAGCGGCGAAGTACTGGTCACCGATTTAAAGTTATGGTGAAACGCAGAGACGCTCATATTCGCTTCAGCGGCAAGTTGGTCCACTGAGAGGTTCTCGGTGTACTGCGTTTCAATACGACGCAACACACGGCTAATCAGGCTGAAATGCGTCTGCCGACTGACCAATGCCAACAATGCTGCACCGCATGACCCCACCAGAATGTGATAGAGGATCTCGCGGATAATTTGTTTACCCAAAATACGCGCGTCGAGCGGATGCTCCAGCACGTCCAGCAAACGTTCAGCCGCGCAAAGGATCTCTTCGGAGAGCTCAGCTGAGTTAATACCGGTTGAACAGGTCTGCGGGTGCGATAAATCATCCTCGCCGATATCCATCAGCAAATCCTGCAACTGCAAAATATCGATATTGATACGCACCCCAGCCAGAGGTACTTCAGGTGTGGCGAAGGTTTCACATTCAAACGGCAGCGGTACTGTCAGCAGCAGGTATTCATTGGCGTCGTAGCGGAAAACACGATCGTTCAGATAACCCGTTTTATGACCCGAAAAGAGAATAATGATCCCCGGTTCATACATTACTGGCGTGCGCGCATAAGGTTTAGTGCCATACAATAAAGTAACGTTTGGCAATGAAGAAAGACCACTATTTTCTTTTTGTATCAAACAATTAATCTTATTTGTTAATTGCTGGCAAATCTCTTTCCGCTTCATTCCCTTCCGCTCCACAAGGCTGTTATGACGTGATAAGTCTGCGACTTATTTTTATTTTTCTCCAGAGGAAAGTAGAAATAGGCAAGACAAAGGCAGGAATAAGCATTGAGAGATAGCCATCTGAAGCCGACAATGGCTACCATCAAATTCGATAAGTATTGTCTCTAACGATCCAAACCACAGGAATCAAATAATGAACAACTTCAACCTACATACCCCAACTCGCATCCTGTTTGGTAAAGGCGCTATTTCCGAATTGCGCGCACAAATTCCTGCTGATGCCCGTGTTCTGATTACCTACGGCGGTGGCAGCGTAAAGAAAAATGGCGTACTGGACCAGGTTTACGCCGAGCTTAACGGGCTGGATGTACTGGAGTTCGGCGGCATTGAGCCTAACCCGACTTACGAAACGCTGATGAAAGCGGTCGAAATCGTTCGCCAGCAGAAAGTGACTTTCCTATTAGCAGTCGGCGGCGGTTCTGTGCTGGATGGCACTAAATTCATCGCCGCAGCAGCCAACTACCCGGCTGATATCGACCCATGGAACATCCTGCTGACACACGGTAACGATGTTAAGAGCGCAATCCCGATGGGCTCTGTTCTGACGCTACCTGCGACCGGTTCTGAATCCAACAAAGGTGCTGTAGTTTCTCGCCGTGAAACAGGCGACAAACAAGCGTTTATGTCTGAACACGTACAGCCTGTCTTCGCGGTACTTGACCCGGTTTACACCTACACTTTGCCACCGCGCCAGGTCGCAAATGGCGTAGTCGATGCCTTTGTTCATACCGTTGAGCAGTACATCACTTACCCTGTGAACGCCAAAGTGCAGGACCGTTTTGCCGAGGGCATTCTGTTAACGCTGGTTGAAGACGGCCCAATTGCACTGAAAGAGCCAGAAAACTATGACGTGCGTGCCAACGTAATGTGGGCGGCGACCATGGCATTAAACGGCCTGATCGGTGCAGGTGTGCCGCAGGACTGGGCAACTCACATGCTGGGTCATGAACTGACTGCGATGCACGGCCTGGATCACGCGCAGACTCTGGCGGTGGTTCTGCCATCTTTGTTGAATGAAAAACGTAACGAGAAACGCGGCAAACTGCTGCAATACGCTGAGCGCGTGTGGAATATCACTGAAGGTTCTGAAGAAGAACGTATTGATGCGGCAATTACAGCAACACGTAATTTCTTCGAGCAAATGGGTGCCCCAACTCGCCTGTCTGCCTACGGTCTGGATGGCAGCACCATCCCGGCGTTACTGGTGAAACTGGAAGAAAAAGGCATGACCAAATTGGGTGAGCGCCAGGACATTACTCTGGACGTGAGCCGTCGTATTTACGAAGCAGCACGCTAAGTAATTTAGCCATTTGGTTCTCGTTTTTGAGTATTTGGTCCAGACTTAAACGCAATTGTTACACCGGAAGCCCCTTCCGGTGTATCGCTTATTAAGGAGGAATACATGGCAAATCCAACAGTAATCAAGCTTCAGGATGGAAATGTAATGCCACAATTGGGGCTCGGTGTCTGGCAAGCCAGCAACGATCAAGTCCTGATTGCCATCGATAAAGCGCTGGAAGTCGGCTATCGCTCCATTGATACCGCTGCGGCGTACAAGAACGAAGACGGCGTGGGCAATGCGCTAAAACAGGCTGGAATTCCGCGCGACGAACTGTTTATCACCACCAAACTGTGGAATGACGATCAGCAAAGGCCACCTCAGGCGCTGGAAGACAGCCTTGAAAAGCTCCAGCTCGATTACGTCGATCTGTATTTGATGCACTGGCCGGTGCCAAGCAAAGATCACTATGTTGAAGCCTGGAAAGGTATGATTGAGCTACAAAAACAGGGGCTGGTCAAAAGCATTGGCGTCTGTAATTTCCAGCTTAACCATCTCCAGCGTCTGATTGATGAAACGGGCGTCTCGCCGGTTATCAACCAGATTGAACTCCATCCATTACTGCAACAACGCCAGCTCCATGCCTGGAATGCGACACACAAAATTCAGACCGAATCCTGGAGTCCACTGGCTCAGGGCGGAGAAGGTGTGTTTGATAAGAAAATCATCCGCGACCTGGCCGATAAATACGGCAAAACCCCGGCACAGATTGTCATTCGCTGGCATCTGGATAGCGGGCTGGTTGTGATCCCGAAATCGGTGACCCCATCGCGTATTGCTGAGAACTTTGACGTGTTTGATTTCCGTCTTGATAAAGACGAGTTAAGCGAGATTGCGAAGTTGGATAGTCATAAGCGTCTGGGACCAGACCCTGATGTGTTTGGCTCGTAAAACTGTTCATAGTGTCGGATGGCGCTTACGCTTATCCGACCTACGAATGATATTGTAGCTGTAGAGCGGATGTCGTTCGCGGCATCCGCTCTACTGTTTTACAACAATCGTTAAGCCGGGCGCTTCCTGCTTGTAGGCTTCGATACAACTTTAGGTGCAGGTCTTGCACCTGTAGCCGCTTTAGCACCAGCTGTAGGTTTAGCGCCAGCATTAGGTTTCGCACCAGCAACTGGTTTCCCACCGACAGCAGGCTTAGTGTCGCCAGGCGCACGACGTTGATGTGTCATTGGCGTGTGTTTCGTCAATGCCGGACGCGCACCACGGTTGTAGCGACGCGCTTCACGCATCTCTTCAATCGTTGGCGAAGGCACCAGGCATTCACGACGACCACCAATCAGGTGCTTTTTACCCATCGCTTCCAGCGCTTCACGAATCAACGGCCAGTTGGCTGGATCATGGTAACGCAGCAGCGCTTTGTGCAAACGGCGCTGACGATCGCCTTTCGGCACCACCACATCTTCACTCTTGTAACCAATCTTACCCAGCGGGTTCTTGCCGGTGTAATACATGGTGGTCGAGTTCGCCAGCGGTGACGGATAGAAGTTCTGCACCTGATCCAAACGGAAGCGGTTCTTCTTCAGCCACAGTGCCAGATTCACCATGTCTTCATCACGCGTACCAGGGTGTGCTGAGATAAAGTAAGGAATCAGATACTGCTCTTTACCAGCCTGTTTAGAGTAAGTATCAAACAGCTCTTTAAAGCGCTGATAACTGCCCATACCCGGCTTCATCATCTTAGACAGCGGCCCTTCTTCGGTATGTTCCGGAGCAATCTTCAGATATCCACCAACGTGGTGCGTCGCCAGCTCTTTGATATAGCGCGGATCTTCAACGGCAATATCGTAACGAACACCGGATGCGATCAGGATCTTCTTAACACCTTTAATCTCACGAGCGCGGCGATACAGATTGATCGTCGGCTCATGGTTGGTGTCCATGTGCGGGCAAATGTCCGGATACACGCAAGACAAGCGGCGGCAAGTTTGTTCCGCACGCGGTGACTTACAGCGCAGCATATACATGTTAGCGGTTGGGCCACCGAGATCCGAAACCACGCCGGTAAAGCCTGGAACGGTATCGCGCATCGCTTCAATTTCGCTGATGATCGAATCTTCGGAACGGCTCTGAATGATGCGCCCTTCGTGTTCGGTAATAGAACAGAATGAACAACCACCGAAGCAACCACGCATGATGTTCACCGAGAAACGAATCATCTCATAAGCTGGGATACGCGCCTTGCCATAGGCAGGATGTGGAACGCGCTTGTAAGGCAGTGCGAACACGCTGTCCATCTCTTCGGTGGAAAGCGGGATGGCTGGCGGGTTAATCCAGATATAGCGGTCACCGTGTTTTTGCATCAATGCACGAGCACAACCTGGGTTGGTTTCATGGTGCAAAATACGTGAAGCATGCGCATACAGCACTTTGTCGTTTTTGACTTTTTCAAAGGACGGCAGCAACACGTAGGTTTTTTCCCACGGCTTCATCGGTGCAGGTTTCACCACGATAGCCTGAGCTTCGTTAATTGGCTTATCCGGCTTACCGGTTTCCGCACACGGCAAATCTTCACCGTATGGGTGTGGAATCGGGTCAATACGGCCAGGCATATCCAGACGCGTAGAATCCACGCCAGACCAGCCCGGCATCGCTTCTTTACGCATCATTGCGGTGTTACGCACATCGCAGATTTGGTCGATTTTCTCGCCCATTGCCAGGCGGTGAGCCACTTCTACCAGCGGGCGCTCGCCGTTGCCAAAAATCAGCATATCGGCTTTAGCATCCACCAGGATTGAGCGACGAACGGTATCAGACCAGTAATCGTAATGCGCGGTACGGCGCAGGCTTGCTTCAATGCCGCCAAGAATGACGGGCACATCACGCCAGGCTTCTTTACAACGCTGGGTATAAGCAAGCGATGCACGATCCGGGCGTTTACCCGCCACGTTATCAGGCGTGTACGCATCGTCATGACGCAGCTTACGGTCCGCGGTGTAGCGGTTGATCATCGAGTCCATGTTGCCTGCGGTCACACCGAAAAACAGATTCGGTTTGCCAAGGCGCATGAAGTCTTCTTTAGTGTTCCAGTCTGGTTGGGCAATGATACCCACGCGGAACCCCTGGGCTTCCAGCATACGGCCACAGATAGCCATACCAAAACTTGGATGGTCAACGTAGGCATCTCCGGTAACCAGAATGATGTCACAGCTATCCCAACCTAACTCGTCCATTTCCTTACGTGACATGGGTAAAAATGGTGCCGGGCCGAAACAGGCTGCCCAGTATTGTGGCCACGAAAAGAGTTCGCGATCGGGCTGGATCAAGCTAATAGAGCTCATAATGCTTCCGAAAAATGAATAAAAAATGATTTAAAAATAACCAAAGCCGGCGATTATACGCTGGTATGGGGTCAAAAATGAAGTGTTATTGCCATGTTAAAAATTAAGGCCCTTTCGCTGATGGAAAGGGCCTAAAATGGTTTATGGCGCAGGCTGCACCAGTAGTTGCCCGATAGAACCACGGTCTGCCATTTCAAGCGTCTGACTTGTATAGAGGAATGGGAAATGTTCCCAGGAAGGCTGGCCAAAATAGACCAATAACTCAACCTGCCCATCGACCCAAACGGTATCTTTCCAACCGCGGTCTTCACCAAATGGTGCTGCGCCATTGACGTTTTTAATCAGGAAACTCACACCTTCAATATGGAAGGATTGCGGCATATCGGAACGCACGGTCCAGCGCTCCCAGGTGCCTTGCTGAGTCTGAATATCAATGCGTTTCATATCCCATAGCTGACCGTTAATGCCAGGATCTTCGCCGAGTGTAATTTCACGGCTACGGGCCGGGTTGCCGTTAATAATTTCATCCGGCAGCAAGCGCATTGGCAATGTATCGGTCACTAATGGCAGCAGACCGGTGGCACGCAACGTCAGAACCAGCGTGGAGATAAGAATGCTCGACGGTTCAAAGAAGCCACGGATACGGTCCATGATACCGGCCGCTTCACCGCAGGTTATCGACACTTCTTTGCCGTCACTCATATCGACCAGAATCTCACGGCGTTCACCCGGTGCCAGCGAAAGCTGTTTCACCGAAACAGGAGCGGTGAGAAAACCCTGGTCGCTGGAAATAACATGCATCGCACGGCCATCGCTCATTTGCAGTAAATAGCGGCGCGAGTTGGAGGCATTAAGCAGACGCAAACGTACCCAGCCACGAGAGACCTCAACATATGGTCCCTGCACACCATTAACCAGCAGTGTGTCTCCCACAAATCCACCATTGCCCGGCTCTTCATATTCAGGCGCGCCAAAGTTATCGAGGCGCTTATCCTGGATGATGACCGGGAAGTCATCGACGCCATAGTGGTTTGGAATTGGCAACGATTTACTGACTTCATCTTCGATAAGCCACATACCTGCCAGGCCGTTGTAGACCTGTTTGGCGGTGCGATTTGGTGTGTTGGCGTGATACCACAATGTTGCGGCCTGCTGGCGAATCGGCAGCACGGGCGCCCAATCAACATTCGGCTGCATCAGACGTGCGGCACCACCCATTAGCGGGCCTGGAACTTGCAAACCGGCAATCGTCATAGCAATGTTTTCTTGCAGACGATTGCTGTAAATCATCTTCACGTCATCGCCGCTCCATACACGGATGGTCGGCCCCAGATAACGCCCGTTCAAACCCCAGACTGGAGCCTTAGCGCCGCCGGTAAATGACCAGTGCGCCCGCTGTAGCGTCAGGAACAAAGGCTGCCCACGGCGGGACTCAAGTAAAGGTGGAACGGGTAAAGGTTGCTGCAGTCCTGCTGCGTTTGCCCTCAGTGGCACCGAGCCTGCACAAAGTGCGACTCCTGATGCCTGTATAAACTGACGCCGACTGAGTGACATATTAACTCCATGTGAAACTTAACAACGTAGGGCGATACAAATACCCACCATACTTTAAGTTGTGGGGGTGTTAGCTGCACTCACTTACCCCTACCCACAACTCAAATTATTTTGGGTATACCGCCAAAATAAACAGCGATCAGCTCGCCTGCTTTTTCTCAACTCGGCCGGAGGCTTCACGCTCCGCGACTTCTTTATCTAATTCGGCGATTTTTTCCCTCATGATATCGCGGCAATGAGTCGCAAGCTTACGCGCCTGATCTTTGCCGTAATCACTGATATCAATGGGATCCAACATTTCGACAATCACCAAACCGTTATTCCAACGGTTTAGCTTAATTTTATTGCTGGTATTGGAAACGCACACCGGAATAATTGGGACGCCCGCAGCAATCGCTGCATGGAATGCGCCGGTTTTGAACGGCAGCAGGCCACGACCACGACTACGTGTGCCTTCAGGGAACATCCAGACCGAAATTTTACGTTTCTGAATCTGCGCCACCACCTGGGAAATGGTGCTCAGGGCTTTGGCGCGATTGTCACGATCAATCAGCATATTTCCAGTTAACCAGTAGATTTGGCCAAAAAAGGGAATCCACAGCAGGCTTTTTTTCCCGACGGTCACTGTCGGCGGCTGCACAATACTCGCCGCTGTCACCATGTCGAAGTTATTCTGGTGGTTACAGATATAAATCGCCGTCGGGTGATTTTTATAACCCGCCGGTAAACGGGTTTCGACTTTCAAACCAAACACAGGCGCCATGCGCCCAAACAGATGACCAAAGGTTGCAACATGGCGCGGGTTACGTGGGCTGAACAGGCAATAAATACAGCCAAAAATGCTCACCAGGATGCAATAAATTATAACGATAATAAAACGTACGATGGATAGCATAACAACCTCAAAAGCCAAAAGCGCTGACAAGTATACCCTAAATAATTCGCGATGCAGGAAAGCACCAGACTGTAAGTATGGGGGTAGTCAGGGCACTGCAACTTGAATGATGACGGGTGTACGACTTGCTTAAGCGTAAAATATACCAATCTGGCGGCCTTTCAGCCGCCATTTTTCGATTACTCTTCGCTATCACCTGCACTTGCGCGAAGTGGAGAATCAACTTCAACACGATCAATACGTTGTAGACCACGCATCAATGTGCCGCGACGACCACGCTCACCAGTGATTTTTTGCAGCTCTTCTGGACGAAGTTTAATTTTGCGCTTGCCGACGTGCAAAGTAACGGTGCTTTGCGGCGGCAATACAAATAGATGAACCAGTTTGTCTTCGCCTTTTGCTGCTTCTGCAGTTGGAATAGAGATAATTTTATTCCCTTTCCCTTTAGAAAGCTGCGGTAAATCGCCAACAGGGAACATCAACATACGGCCCGCTGCAGTAATTGCCAGCAGCATGTCATCAACACTTGAAATCTCTACCGGCGGCATCACTTTCGCATTTTCCGGCAATGAGATGAGGGTTTTACCCGCACGGTTACGAGACACTAAATCATTAAAGGTACAGACGAAACCGTAGCCTGCATCTGACGCCATCAGTAATTTTTGCTCATCCGGTGCCATTAATACGTGTTCAACGACGGCTCCCGGCGGCGGTGTCAGTTTACCGGTAAGGGGTTCGCCCTGCCCGCGCGCAGACGGCAGCGTAATTGGGTCGAGTGCGTAGCTACGCCCGGTAGAGTCGATAAACGCCACCGGCTGATTACTCTTGCCTTTAGCACAACCCAGGAAGCTATCACCCGCTTTGTAATTCAAACCTTGCGCGTCGATATCATGGCCTTTGGCGCTACGCACCCACCCCATTTGCGACAGCACAATGGTGACGGGTTCAGACGGCGTCATGTCATGCTCGCTCATGGCTTTCGCTTCGCCACGCTCACGCAACGGGGAACGGCGATCGTCGCCATAAGCGTCGGAGTCGGCCTGCAACTCTTTCTTCAGCAAGGTATTCATTTTACGTTCAGACGCCAGAATGCCCTGCAATTGATCACGCTCTTTTTCCAGCTCGCTCTGCTCGCCGCGAATTTTCACCTCTTCGAGTTTTGCGAGGTGACGCAATTTCAGCTCGAGGATAGATTCAGCCTGGGTTTCGCTTAACTCGAAACGCGACATAAGCACCGGCTTCGGCTCGTCCTCAGTACGAATGATATGGATCACTTCGTCAATATTGAGGAATGCCACCAGCAAACCTTCGAGGATATGCAGACGTTTGAGAACTTTTTCGAGACGGTAGCTAAGGCGACGGCGCACCGTTTCGCGACGGTAAACCAGCCATTCGGTCAAAATTTCCAGCAGGTTTTTCACCGATGGACGGTTATCCAGGCCGATCATATTGAGGTTAATACGATAGCTTTTCTCAAGATCGGTGGTGGCAAACAGATGGTTCATCACCTGCTCAACGTCGATACGGTTGGAACGTGGAACAATCACCAGACGCGTTGGGTTTTCGTGGTTCGACTCATCGCGCAAGTCTTCAACCATTGGCAGCTTTTTAGCGCGCATTTGGTTGGCGATTTGCTCAAGCACACGCGCACCGGAAACCTGATGTGGTAATGCGGTGATCACCACATCGCCATCTTCTTTTTTCCACACCGCGCGCATGCGCACAGAGCCACGACCATTCTGGTAGATTTTGCGGATCTCAGCACGCGGGGTGATGATTTCAGCTTCAGTTGGGTAATCCGGGCCCTGAACAATATCCAGCAGCTCATCGAGCGTAGTTTTCGGCTGGTCAATCAGAGTGATTGCCGCTTTCGCTACTTCACGTAAGTTATGCGGAGGAATGTCGGTTGCCATACCAACGGCAATGCCGGTGGTGCCGTTAAGCAGAATATTTGGTAGACGCGCAGGTAGCATTTTCGGCTCCTGCATGGTGCCGTCAAAGTTCGGCACATAGTCAACCGTCCCCTGCCCTAATTCACCCAGCAGGACTTCAGCATATTTCGACAGGCGCGATTCGGTATAACGCATCGCGGCGAAGGATTTCGGATCATCCGGCGCACCCCAGTTTCCCTGGCCATCAACCAGTGGGTAGCGATAGGAGAAGGGCTGCGCCATCAATACCATGGCTTCATAGCAAGCGCTGTCGCCATGCGGATGGTATTTACCCAGCACGTCACCAACTGTACGAGCTGATTTTTTGAATTTAGCGCTGTTGCTTAATCCCAACTCCGACATCGCATAAACGATACGACGCTGTACGGGCTTTAAACCATCGCCAATGAACGGCAAGGCGCGGTCCATAATGACGTACATGGAATAGTTGAGATAAGCATTTTCCGTGAATTCGTGCAGCGCAAGGCGTTCTGCACCATCATGAGTTAAATCACTCATTAATTATTCATCCTCAAACTGACGAGCCGAGTGTGGCCACATACCCTAAATAATTCGAGTTGCATGAGTGCAGCGAACGAACATGCAGCTTGAAATATGACAGGTATAAACGGCGTAATTGCCGCCGATAGTAACCTATCTGGCAGTCGTAGTCACAGAGGAGTGCGTATCTTTAAGAGAAGTGAGGGAGGAAGAAATGAGCCGCAAATTGCGGCTCATTCGGGGCATTATTTTACTTTAGTAATTTGCTTCACGTCGATTTCAACAGAATTCCAGTCCTTATCGACTTCACCTTGAATCTCAACGGTATCTTGCGGAGTGATAGTCTGGCCGTTCCAACGCTTATGATCGATATCGACATTAATGGTGCCAGATGTATCACGGAAAATGTAATGGTCACCGCCGATGCGTGACTCAATTTTGCCGCGCAAAGTGACCCAGGTATCGTCAGACAGTGACTTGGCCTGTGTCGCCGTGGTGTTGCTGCCACTTGGGCCGACAAAACCGCCTGCGGTTTGAGTTTGTGTGGTGGCAGGAGCTGCGTTCGGATCAGAGAACCCGCCCTGATTTGCAGCCAGTGCAGGTGCTGCGGTAATAGCGAGAATAGTTATAATAGCGGCTATTTTTTTCATTTTAATTTTCCTTTTATGAATGATTTCATGAGTGCTATTTAACGTGATAGATCTTAACGCGATCTTAATTCTCCCATCAAAAATCGCTTTTTTTAGTAAATTGCGCACCATGCCGAAGCATCGTATTTTTCCCCTGTACACACCCTCGCAAAAGTTATTAACTTCCCGCAAATGGGCAGTAAGGGAAACACCATGCGCATATTACTAATTGAAGACGATAAACTCATTGGCGACGGACTCAAAGCCGGACTGACAAAGATGGGTTTTACCGTCGACTGGTTTACTGATGGCCTTCAAGGTCAGTCAGCTCTAAGTTTAGCCCCCTACGACGCAGTGGTACTGGATTTAAGTCTGCCGGGAATCGACGGGCTGGATATCTTAAAAACCTGGCGTCGTAATGGCCGAACTGAACCTGTGCTAATTCTAACCGCGCGCGATGCACTGGAACAACGAGTTGAGGGATTACAACTTGGTGCCGATGACTATTTGTGTAAACCCTTTGCGTTAATAGAAGTTGCCACCCGCTTACAGGTTTTAATCCGCCGTAATCATGGGCAGGCTCAATCTACCCTTTGCCATGCTGGTGTCGAACTTGATCCGATTAAATTAACCGTTACCCGCGACGGTGAACCACTGCAACTAAAACCCAAAGAATTTGCCTTGCTGGAACTGTTTATGCGTAACGCCGGGCGCGTATTACCGCGCTCGCTTATTGAAGAAAAACTTTATAACTGGGACAACGACGTTTCCAGAAACGCCCTGGAAGTTCATATCCACCATTTACGCCGCAAACTCGGGAGTGGTTTTATTCGCACGGTGCACGGCATCGGTTATACGTTGGGTGAAGCATGATAAAAAAGCTCACCCAAAGTTTACGCGCCAGATTAATTGCTGGGTTTATTTTACTCACCCTGGTGGCGTGGGTTGGCGCAAGCCTCGCCGCATGGCAGCAAACCAGCAAAACCCTCAATAAACTCTTTGATACCCAACAAGTGCTGTTTGCCAAACGTCTGAGTGCATTAGAGCTCGATGGCGTGCAAAGCGATACACAGTTGCCCCGTACTAAAAAGATGATTTCTCATCATCGCGGCAAACAAGATGATGACACCCTCGCCTTCGCCATTTATACCGCCAACGGGCAGTTGCTGCTAAACGACGGCGACAACGGCAGGTATCTCAGCTATCGCTACCAGCGTGACGGATTTGTTGATGGAAAACTGGTAGGCGATGACGATATGTGGCGCATGGTCTGGGTGACAACACCAGACGGAAAATACCGCATCGTGGTAGGTCAGGAATGGGAGTACCGCGAAGACCTGGCGCGGGACATCGTTTTGTCCCAGCTCACGCCGTGGCTAATCGCTTCGCCAGTGATCCTGCTGATGCTGGTGTGGCTGGTCAGCCGGGCACTCTCTCCGCTTCACAAGCTGGCGCTGCAATTACGCAACCGAAAACCAGACGATGCCAGTGAACTGCCAACACAAAACCTGCCGCAAGAAGTGCGCCCTTTGGTGATTGCGCTTAATCAGCTATTTACCCGCACCGGGGAATTTATGCAGCGCGAACGGCGCTTTACCTCTGATGCCGCACATGAGCTACGCAGCCCGCTCGCCGCATTAAAAGTACAGGCCGAAGTGGCACAGCTTGCACAAAATGATGAACCGATGCGCGATCACGCACTGAATAATCTGAGCGTAGGCATCGATCGTGCGACTCGCCTGGTCGATCAACTGCTCACTTTATCGCGCCTCGATTCTTTAGCTGGTCTGGATGATGTGCAGGACGTGGCTTTTCAGCCGCTACTGCAAAATGCGGTGATGGATGCGTATCACGAGGCACAGCGTGAAGGCATTGATATTCGCCTTGATATTCAGGACGCAAAAGTAAAACGTCAGGGCCAACCGCTACTACTTAGTTTGATGGTCAGAAATATGCTGGATAATGCCGTGCGCTACAGCCCGCGCGGCAGTGTAGTCAATGTCGTTCTCCAGAGCCACGAAATCACGATTACCGACAACGGCCCCGGCGTAAGCCCTGAATATCTGACCTCTCTGGGTGAACGCTTCTTCCGTCCACCCGGGCAGGAAAAAACTGGCAGCGGCCTCGGGTTATCTATCGTCAGGCGAATCGCTGCATTACACGGTATGCAGGCGAGCTTCGTAAACGCCCCCAGCGGTGGATTTCAGGTACAAATACGCTGGTAGAAACGGATTCAGCCCTCTGATTATTGCGTTTTTAGCAAAAGTCTTTGCCTGTATATGGCATTTAACTGTGACAATGATCACGCTAAACTCCGCGCCAGACGCAATTATTCGAGGACTAACTATGAGCAATATTCTGATTATCAATGGTGCGAAAAAATTCGCCCATTCTAACGGCCAACTTAACGACACCCTGACCGACGTCGCGGAAAGCTTTTTGCGCGACCTCGGGCATGATGTTCAGGTCACACGTACCGACAGCGAGTACGACATTAAAGAAGAAGTCGCGAAATATATGTGGGCCGATACCGTGATTTACCAGATGCCAGGCTGGTGGATGGGCGCACCGTGGACTATGAAGAAGTACATTGATGATGTATTTACTGAAGGTCATGGCTCACTGTATGCAAGCGATGGTCGTACCCGTTCTGATGCAGAGAAAAAATATGGTTCCGGCGGCCTGATCCAGGGCAAAACTTACATGCTGTCATTGACCTGGAACGCCCCGCTGCAAGCATTTGAAGACAAAGAACAGTTCTTCCACGGTGTTGGTGTGGATGGTGTTTACCTGCCATTCCACAAAGCTAACCAGTTCCTTGGAATGGAAGGCCTGCCGACCTTTATCGCCAATGACGTAATGAAAGCGCCTGATGTACCGCGTTTTATCGCGCAATACCGCGAGCATCTGGGCCGAGTTTTTGCTTAACTGTCTTATGTCGACAACAAGGAGTTGAACATGATTACAGTAATAGCTGAAATTCGTACCCGTCCTGGTGTTCACCATCGCCAGGCTGTACTGGACGCGTTTGCAAAAATTATTCCTACCGTGCTCGAAGAGGAAGGCTGCTTTGGTTATGCGCCACTCATCGACCATAACGCACAAGTCGCGTTCCAGACTACTGCACCAGATTCTGTGTTTATGCTGGAAAAATGGGAGAGCGTGGCTCACCTGGAAGCTCATCTGCAAACACAACACATGAAAGATCACAGCGTCACTGTTAAAGACGACGTTCTGGACGTTCATATCCATATTCTGGAAGACGCAATTAAGTAATTGGGTTTACCGAATGATTAGAGGGAGCGGTGTTTACACCGGCTCCCTTTTTTATTGTCTAAACCAGAATATTGCTAGCCGATTAAAGGAAATCAGCCTTGCGGAAGGCTTGCAGCGCATCTTGCTTTTGTTGCTCAGTCATTGGGCGCAGCGGACGACGCGGGTCACCTACATCAATGCCGTGCAGTTTCATCGCAACTTTCCCAGCCGCAACGCCACCGTACTGCACCAGCACGCGGATGATAGCGATGACCTTATCCATGCAACCTGCAACATCTGCCTGGTCACCACGATTAAAGCTATCAATCAGGCGGTGATACAACGGCGCTGCATAGTTATAGGTACTGCCAACTGCGCCAACTGCACCACATGCCAGGCCCGCGGGTAAAAACTCATCAACACCAAATGGAATATCAAACTGGCCGTTATTGACGCGCACACAGCGTTGATACTCATACATGTCGCTGGAGTTAAACTTCATGCCAGTGAGGTTAGGAATACGATCGGCTGCAACCTGTAAAAATTGCTCCATATCGAGATTCACACCAGACATGCCGGAATGGTAATAGTAGAAACCTTTAGATGGTGCTGCCGCCGCATTAATACGGCAGTATTCCACTAAGTCTTCAATGTTGCCTGGCTTGAAGAAGCAAGGACCAATTACTGAGGTCGCAAAGATATCCAAAGTTTCAGCGTGGCGGCTAAGTTCAACGGAGTCCGCGATACTCAGAGCACCTGTATGCAAAGTAATACTCAGTTTACCCGCACTTGCACTCACCCAACGTTCTGCAATTTTTTTGCGCTCATCGACCGAGCAATGAATACCCTCACCGGTAGTCCCCAGCACATAGGCACCTTTAACGCCTTGCTCAATCAGATGCGCGGCAATTTGGTCAATAACCGGATAATTAACACTTCCATCAGCGGTAAATGGGGTGTGTGGCGCGGCGATTAAGCCAGTTAACTTTTCCATGCAAGCCTCTTTGGAGTTTTACTTCTAATGATTTGTGATTATGAAGTTTAACTCTATATTAAGGCGGCTAATGGAGTGATGCAACCATCGTGGCATCGCTAAAATGGCTTAATACATTGAAGTGTGATCAATGCCGCTAATGTGGCATTACTTTGCGATGTTAAGTGCATCCATGGTACGCAACTTACTTTCGCGAGCTTGCTCTGGCGCAGCCTGTACCAGCAAGGTGTAGAGCAAATCCAACACAAATAGTTGTGCTGTCTTAGTACCGATCGAATCGCCTTGCAGCATCCCCTGGCGGTTACCGTTGATCAGGCTAAAATCCGCTACTTCGATTAACGGGGAACCTAAATTATGGGTCAGAGCTACGGTGGTTGCTCCCGCTTGTCTGGCAAGTTTGAGGGCATGGACCGTTTCCGGAGATGTTCCGGTGTGGCTGATAGCAATCGCAACATCACCCGCTTTGAGTAATGTGGCCTGCATATACATAAAGTGATTATTGGTAACAGCATCGACCCGAAAACCAATACGCATCAGCTTATGCTTCATATCTTCTGCAGTAATTCCCGACGAGCCAACACCGAAAATGTATACCGAGTTGCTGGTGCGTAATGCGTCGACGACCTGATTAACCTGATTCATATCCAGCAAATTTAGGGTTTCAGACAACACATTATTAATGGTGCTTTGCAGTTTCAAACCAATGGTGCGCGCATCGTCTGACTCACTGATTTCCCCATCTAACAACGGGCTACTGGTATCGGTATCCACTGTAGCCAACTCAATGGCCAAATCCATTTTAAAGTCTTGAAAACCCTTGTAACCCAGGGTGCGACAGAAACGAATGACGGTGGCTTCGCCAGCCTGTGTTTCGCGTGACAACTCGGCAATAGAGAGCTGAGTGACCTGCTGTGGAGAGGTCAAAATATAGTGCGCGATCCGCTGTGAAACACGCGTCAGGCTATTTTGCATCGCACCCAGTGTGTCGAGGATTTTTCCGGGTTTAAGGCGTTGGACTTGAGACTCCATAATTTCCTGCTCTTGAGTGCGTGATATGGCAAAAAGCCTGCAATATTGAATGGTTGAGAGCGTAACAAGTCTGTGGCATTAAAAAAAGCGCGATGTAAGCATAGGGGGTATGCGTACATTGCGCCGTCAAAGAAGAACTCATTTACTGCTTAATATTATTATGACGTTAAAACATCGTGTTATAGACAGCGATAATGCACTTTGATGACTACCTTGCTAATAGACTGCGCCGTTTCGCTGATACAACCTGGTTTATGTGGCTCGCCCGGAAGAAATATCGCAAACATTCCGGGTCGCATATGCAAAGTCTGGCAAGGAGCAACCTCATCGCAAAGCAGATAATCATCATCTTCGTGATAAACATCTGGCTCTATTGCCGCACCAAACGGGCCAAAATCAATGCGCTCCTGGCCACTGAGTAACACCTGAATATCAAGATATTCGCGATGCTGCTCGTAACGCTTGCTCTGCGGTTCTGAGGTATCAAAGCTCATAACATTCATAAAGATATCGTCGCCGTCTATTTCATGGCGGCCCGCACTTAGTGTTTCCGGATGCATCGCCAGTGCCTGCTTAATAATGGCCAATAACTGAGGTGCAATACCAGTCTGAGCACTGAGCTCTGAAATTCGTCCTAAAATCATGATGTCACCTTTTATTCACGTGTTTCATCAAGCGTCAGCGCTGGCGCTGAAGCAAATAATGGGGCGAAAATAACGCCACTGATAACCACACTCAGACAGCCAACCACGCCATAGAAGAAGAAATTCAAGTCTGTGGCATAGCGGGCAAACAGAACCGCTACAATACTGACCACAATGCCAAGAGTTGCACTACCCGCATTGGCGCGTTTGCAGAAAATCCCCAGCATAAACAGACCCGTCATCGGGCCACCCATCAGCCCAATCAAGCTGTTAAAGGCATCCCAGATTTCTGATTCATTCGCCATCACCAACCATATCGTTGCAGCACTACTAAATAGCCCGGCAATAAGGATCACCAGTTTCGCCATGCGCATGCTGTTTTCTGGGGTTCTTTTTTTGCTGCTCAGTCTTTGATAAATATCGGAGTTAAAGCAACTGGAGATACTGTTCAGGCTGCTTGAGATACTGGACTGCGCAGCAGCAAAAATAGCGGCGATAATCAAACCGGCAATACCTGTAGGCATTTCCGTCACCACGAATAGCGGCAAAATCCCCCCGATATTAAAGCCTGCTGGTAATAGACTTGGGTTTTGTTTGTAGTAAACAAACAGAGCCGAACCGATGGCAAAGAAGAAAATTGGAATAATGGCGATAAGCTTAGCGTTGGTGAGCAGTGTTTTCTTCGTCTCCTCAATGGAGTCCGTCACGATATAGCGCTGGACCACATCCTGGCTGGCGGTAAATTGCTGAATATTGGCAAACAAGAAACCAATCATCAGAACTGGCACGGTACTTTCTGTCCAGCTCCAGCGGAACTGTGACGCTGGGAAGAATTTATCGGCATGTTGTGTCACGGTGAAAATCTCACCGAACCCGCCCTGTACCTTGAAGCAAATCACGATGAAAATAAGGACCGCACTGCCCGATAACAACAATCCCTGAATAACGTCAGTCCAGATAACCCCTTCAATACCGCCCATCCAGGTATAGATAATGCACATAACACTAATCAGTAGCACCAAAACGATTGGGTCAATACCGATAAATGGTCGCAGAGCCAACACCGTTAAGTAAGTGATAATGGCGATACGGCCTATGTTAAACATCATAAAAGAGAGGCTGGCGAATAAGCGGCTACGAACATCGAAACGAGCTTCAAGATATTCGTAGGCAGAGGTTACCTTTAGCTTACGGAAGAATGGAATATAGAAGTAAAAGACCACCGGCAATATGGCAATAACCAGATATTGGCCGAGAATAAACGTCCAGTCAGTGGTGAATGCCTTGGCAGGAATGGACATAAAAGTAATCGAGCTTAGCGTGGTGGCAAATACACTAACACCTGCCGCCCAGCCAGGAATTCGGCCGCCGCCACGGAAATAATCATCAGCCGTTTTCTGCCGCTTTGAAAAATAGACACCGACTAACATCATGGCTAGTAAATAGCCGAAAAGAACAACGTAATTAAAGATGCCGAAAGAATGAGTCATTATGGCACTTTCCTACTTATGGTTTTATTAGGATGAGGTAACTGTCTGAATTTTAAATTTTATAAACGATCAGACTGCGTGATATTCAGACCAGAGGGCAGCCCCCATTAACCCCGCATCATGCTGATAGTGAGCGGAATAAACAGGAACATGGAATGCCGCGGGTAGTGTTGCGAGCTGCTTTTCCACCTGTAGACGGTAACCCGGAGCAAGTCCGACACTGCCGCCTAGCACGATGCATTCGGTATCCAGCAGAGCTTTAAGATTGGCGATTAGTTGGCAAATCGCCTGTGCTGAACGCGCAAATAGCTGTTGTGCCTGCTCGTTACCTTCTTGTGCCAAAGCAAAGATTTCACGGGCATTTTTGCCCAAAAGATCATGCTGGGCCCCTGCTGCAATGCCGCGACCGGAAGCTATAGCCTCAACACAACCAACGCGTCCGCAACCACACATTGGGCCATTAGGATCGGCCTGAGTGTGTCCAATATGGCCTGCGAAGGCATGAGGACCCGTTAGCAGCTCGCCATTGATAACGATGCCGCCACCTACTCCGGTGGAAACCGTAATAAACGTAACGTGTTTGAATTGAGCTGAAAGATGGCAATATTCTGCCCAGGCGGCAGCCTGCGCATCGTTGAGAACCGCGCACGGCAACCCTGTGAGGCGTTCAACTGTCGCCTGCAACGGGAAATGATTCAGGCCACCGAGATTATCTGGATTTAGCGCGGTAAGAATTCCGTTATCAATAATACCTGTAGAGGCAATCGCCACTCGCTGTGCTTTCCCCTCATAGGCTGCAACCAAATGAGCCAAAGCCTGCTCAAGTGCTCGAGGCTCAGCATTTGCCGGAGTAGGGATCTCCGTGCGTAAAGAGATTTCATGCTGCGAGTTGATAAGCGCCGCGGCCAGTTTTGTGCCGCCGATATCAATGGCAAGTGTGTTCATTGTTTTCTCCGGCTTAGCGCTTAACGGCATCGCTGAACCACTGGCAAATATGTTCAATACGGGTGATGGCTGAACCAACAGTAACAGCCCATGCGCCATGATTGATAGCCTGTGATGCAAGCTCAGGTGAATTGTAACGACCTTCAGCAATGACGCGGCAGCCAGCGGCGCTTAACTCTGACACCATCATCAGATCCGGTCCTTCAGGCGTAACTGAAGTAGTGTAACCAGACATCGTTGTGCCAATGAACTCGACACCTTTTTGTTTGCAGTTGAGGCCTTCTTCTACCGTTGAGCTGTCTGCCATTGCCAGTAATCCATGATGGTGAATACGTGCGATCAGTTCATCAATAGCCACCGGGCGTGGGCGGAATGTTGCGTCAAAGGCAATAATGTCAGCCCCGGCTTTTGCGAGCGCATCAACGTCATGCAAAAACGGAGTGATGCGCACCGCGGAGTCTTCCAGGTCGCGTTTCATAATGCCAATGATGGGAACTGAAATAAGTGGCCGTACCGCCTCCAGATTGGCGATTCCTTCAATGCGGATGGCAACAGCTCCCGCAGATACAGCTGCTTGCGCCATTGCTGCCACGATATCAGGCCTGTCCATTGGGCTTCCGGGTACGGGCTGGCAGGAGACGATAAGCCCCCCGCAATCACGCACGCTTTGTTCTAATTTTGTTAGTAGTGACATTCTGCTCCGCCTTGCAAACCTAAATGAAGTTTAACTCCAAAAAAGAATAGCGGATGGAGTATTACTATTTCAAGCTGCAAACCGGAAAAATGTGAGGAGGGTCATGCGCAAGGGAAACGGAGCTATCTGGGATGAAAACCCAGAGCCATGATTTTTTAACCGGCGAACCTGATTCGGGAAGTGAAAATCAGCAGCCCAGAAAAGCAAAGTGGGCCTCTATTTTTTTCAGTCAGATTAAGGATGTCTGTTGATGTGACAGGTTTTATTTCCTTCGTGGAAAACTGGATGTTATTTCTCAATATTTTTATTCAATTCACCATTATTGATTAAAATTATATTAACTTTTTCATATTTGAAATCACTATCTGAGGCAGCACCACGAATACTTGATTCAATGCTTTCCGCTGGTACTCATTTGCTTTCAAGCCACGTGTAAAATAATGCCCCTTAGAAATAATCAAATCAAAACATTGAATACATAATCTAATTACTTAATAATAACGCATAAATACTTATAAATACCTCATAAATAATGAATAAAAAGCATCTATTGTTAGTAATTTGGGTTGTTTGCGTTGCTGCCATGTTGGGCTCATATTGGGAAAAAGATACTGTTAGTATAAATGAAACAGTTGATTCATATATAAAAAACATAAGTGAAAAAATAAACGTAAGCATTGTGTTATGTGAAATGCTGCGAAAACAGATGGAAATTAACTTACAATCCAGCAATAATTACAATCAAATTTCAATGCCAAAAAATAACAATAGCTCATCAGAGAATTGGCATTTTAAAATAACACCTCACAATAATATTACTGGCGGAATGATTAGTGGTCTTGGTTCTTATGAGAAGTTAGATGCTGATATAAAAAATGAAGCAAATGCTGCAGCATCTCTTAACATTGATGTAGGGAATGGCTACTTTACAAAATTATATTCATGGATTTACTACACCTCAAAAAACTCATTCGTTTATATAGCTCCATATTCATCTAAAAAAGAGGTTAGCACTTATTACTTTAATCCTGGCATGTACACCGATCCATTCTGGAGTTTAATTACACCAGAAAACAATCCTGAACGTGAAGTAAAAATCACAACACCCTATATTGATATTGCTGGAAAGGGGCAGATACTAACAGTTACAGCGCCTGTTTATAATAAAGATGAATTCAAAGGGGCTATATCACTTGATCTCAACCTCGATTATATAAATAAAATAGTCAAAAGAAATGATAATAATTATCACGTAACAGTTTTTGACAAGAATAACAAAATTATAATTTCCAGTGACAATGACATTTCCAATAAATCTATTTCCTCTATAGTTAAAAATAAAGGTGGCATTTATTCCAACCATACTAATAAAGAGATCTTAAGCGGCGTACTCTATATTGAGCAATATACAACTCTACAAGAAAAAATCATCAGGGTAATAACTCAAGCAGGATTACCAATAGGTATTATAACATTTATTGTTTTTTCTTTTATGTTCCTCCAATCGTTTTCTCATTATAATTTTCTTTCTAAAAGATATATGCTCCGCGCCATGAAAAAAAATGAATTCATACCTTTTGCGCAAGCTATAATGGACACAAAAAACAAAAAAATCATTGGTTGTGAAATACTTCTTCGATGGAAACATCCAACAATGGGGCTCATTCCCCCAAATACATTTATTCCGGCGATGGAATCAAGCGGTATCATTGTGAAGGTAACGCATCAATTACTTGAAAATGTGCAAAAAATCTTACAAGACAAGGCACATAAACTGCCAAAAGATTTTCACTTATCAATTAATATCTCTCCTGAACATCTAGAAGATCCGGAGCTAGTTACCAAAAGTAGATCATTTAAAGAAAGTTGTAATTCGATAACCACCATATTTGAAATAACAGAAAGAAACTTTAATACTGATGCTAAAATTGCGGTAAAGGGTGCTGTGGCGCTTAAGAATCTAAATATTCTTTTTGCGCTTGACGATTTTGGAACAGGGTACGCCACTCACCACTACCTTCAAAAATTCCCAGTAAGTTATATCAAGATTGACCGTAGTTTTATTAAAATGATTGGTCTTGATGCTATCTCTCACCATATCGTAGAAAATGTTGTCTCATTATCAAAATCACTGAATTTAAAAGTTATTGCGGAAGGTGTTGAAACTGAAGAGCAGGCAAAATATTTGCATGAGAACAACGTTGATTATCAGCAAGGCTATTTGTATCACCGCCCGGTTCCTTTATCCGATTTTTTGGATACATTGGGGGCATAGGAGGGGTTTTACTTCGATACCGCAAAGGATCGATTTCCGACAATTCGATATAATTGCCGGAAATCAAAAAATAATTTTCACACTAAATCTTACGAGCTGGTTCTGATATTTTACAGCCTGACCAGAGCTTCCATGCTCAAAGCTAAGCTAATGTATCAATTTACTCTTAGGGATATTAGACGTCGAGATCTGCCATATCGCCTTTATCCTGCAACCAGTTACGACGATCTTCAGAACGCTTCTTCGCCAGCAACATATCCATGATTGCCATTGTTTTGTCGTTGTCTTCATCGTCAATGGTGAGCTGCACCAGGCGGCGAGTATTTGGGTCAAGCGTGGTTTCACGTAATTGCAGTGGGTTCATCTCGCCCAGCCCTTTAAAGCGCTGTACGTTCGGTTTCCCTTTCTTACGCTTAAGTTGCTCAAGCACGCCTGCTTTTTCTTCTTCATCCAGCGCGTAGTAAACCTCTTTACCTAGGTCGATACGGTAAAGCGGTGGCATCGCGACATAGACGTGACCACCACGAACCAGGGAGCGGAAGTGGCGCACAAACAAGGCGCACAGTAGTGTGGCGATGTGCAAACCATCGGAGTCCGCATCCGCAAGGATACAAACTTTACCGTAGCGCAGTTGGCTCAGGTCTTCGCTGTCTGGATCGATACCGATCGCGACAGAAATATCATGCACTTCTTGTGATGCCAGCACTTCATCCGACGAGACTTCCCAGGTGTTGAGGATCTTACCTTTGAGCGGCATGATCGCCTGGTATTCACGGTCACGAGCCTGTTTAGCAGAACCGCCTGCTGAATCCCCTTCCACCAGGAACAATTCGGTGCGGCTTAAATCTTGTGCAGAACAGTCAGCCAATTTGCCAGGCAATGCCGGGCCGCTGGTCAGTTTCTTACGCACCACTTTTTTGGCGGCACGCATACGGCGCTGGGCGCTGGAAATAGCCAGCTCAGCGAGTTGCTCTGCAATCTGAATATTCTGGTTCAGCCACAAGCTGAATGCGTCTTTCACAACACCGGAAACAAATGCCGCACACTGGCGTGATGACAGGCGTTCTTTGGTTTGCCCGGCGAATTGAGGGTCCTGCATTTTAACGGAGAGCACGTAGGCGCAACGTTCCCAGATGTCCTCAGCAGATAGCTTTACGCCGCGCGGCAAGATATTGCGGTATTCGCAAAACTCGCGCATCGCATCAAGCAGACCCTGACGCAATCCGTTGACGTGAGTACCGCCCTGCATGGTTGGGATTAGGTTGACGTAGCTTTCCGTCAGCAACTCACCGCCTTCCGGGAGCCACAGCAGCGCCCAGTCAACTTGCTCGACATCACCGGCAAAGTTGCCGACAAATGGCTTTTCCGGAAGCGTCGGCAGGCCGTTTATCGCTTCGCACAGATAGTCTTGCAGACCATCCTGATAACACCAGCGCTGCTCGGTGTTGTTCACTTTATCGGTAAAAGTGATCTCTACACCCGGGCAAAGTACCGCTTTGGCTTTCAGCAAATGGCTTAAACGAGAAACGGAGAAACGTGGGCTGTCGAAGAACGAAGCATCTGGCCAGAAGTGAACACTGGTGCCGGTGTTGCGTTTGCCGCAAGTGCCGACCACCGCCAGTTCCTGGACTTTATCGCCGTTTTCAAACGCGATGCTGTAAACCTGCGCATCACGACGCACAGTGACTTCAACACGTTTTGACAAGGCGTTAACAACAGAAATGCCCACGCCGTGCAGACCACCAGAAAACTGGTAGTTTTTGTTGGAGAATTTACCGCCCGCATGCAGGCGACAAAGGATAAGCTCGACCGCCGGAACGCCCTCTTCCGGGTGGATATCTACCGGCATGCCCCGCCCGTCATCAATGACTTCTAATGACTGGTCGGCATGGAGAATAACATCAACACGCTTCGCATGGCCTGCCAGCGCTTCATCCACGCTGTTATCAATGACTTCCTGGCCCAAATGGTTTGGACGGGTGGTGTCGGTGTACATCCCGGGGCGACGGCGAACAGGCTCAAGCCCGGTGAGTACCTCAATGGCATCGGCGTTATAACTGGATTGCGTCATGGTTTATTCGTTCAGATAGCGAAACAAGAATCCGACATCAGGCCTTAGTGCAGGCCAAGAAAGTCGACGATCTGTGTGAAATAATCTTCGAAGCCTACAAAGGCGTGATTGCCACCGGATTCTACCGTCTGGCGACAGGGGGTGTAGTAAGTAACCGCCTGGCGATAATCAAGCACTTCGTCGCCCGTCTGTTGTAACAGCCAGATGAGATCTGGCGAATCTAACGGGTCAACTTGCATGACTTTAAGATCGTAAATATGGCGAGACTCTAGCACATATTGCTGCCCGGTGTAGGGGTTCTCGTTGGTGCCGAGATAATCCACCAGCAATTCAAAAGGCCGGACTGCGGGGTTTACCACTACTGCTGGGAGCGTAAAACATTGCGACAGCCAGGTGGCGTAATAGCCGCCCAAAGACGAGCCAACTACACCTAACGGTTCGCCACCATGCTCCAGCACCAACGACTCCAGCAACTCTGCCGCATCGGCAGGATACGGTGGAAGTACCGGTACAATCATATTGATATGCGGATGGTTCTGCGCAAGCCACGCTTTGAAACTGGTGGCCTTGGCTGAACGCGGCGAACTGTTGAAGCCGTGTAAGTAAAGTAGCGTTGACATCAATAACCTTCTGACGCGGTATCAGGGTTAAATACCGCACCCTTCAGCCGGCAAACCTCCGTGGTCACCTCACCGTTTGGATGAAGTTCCAACCAACGCCAACCCGGCTCGATGGTATCGAGTGTGAAGTTGGAGCAGTGAGGTTTGAATTGCACGCAAGTCGAAGGTGTTGCCAGCATGCGCCGACCATTCCAGTCGAGATCTAACTCCTGATGAATATGCCCACACACCAGAGTTTTCACTTTTGGGAATTTTTGCAGTACGTTATCAAGCTCAGCGGCATTGCGCAGGCTATGTTGGTCCAGCCAACTACAGCCCGCAGGGACTGGGTGATGATGTAACAGCAATAGAGTATGGCGTTCAGGCGCACCGGAGAGCTTGCGCTCCAGCCAGTCGAGCTGATAGTCACTCAATTCACCATGTGGAACACCAAACACCTGGCTGTCCAGCAACAAAATTTGCCAGCTATCACCTAAGAAAACTTGTTTAGCCGGGGAAATTCCTGCTTCCAGCAACGAGCTGAACATCGCCGGTTGGAAATCGTGGTTACCAGGGAGCCAAACGCAGGGCGCAGGAATCTCCGCGATGCCTTCAACAAAGTGTTGGTAGGCTTGCGCACTGTGATCCTGGGCCAAATCCCCAGTTGCAACGATAAGGTCATAATGACGCTGCTCAGCGAGGATGGCGTCAATAACAGCCTGATAACTCATCCAGGTATTGATACCAAGCAGCGTTTCGTTCTTTCCAGAGAACAGGTGGGTATCTGTAATTTGCAAGATCCTGATCTGGCCCCCACCGGCCACAGGAAGATTTAACAGGCTTTCCAAATGGTGTCCTTAGGTTTCACCCTCACTAACAAACCGGAACCGCCATCGCTCCATGCGCCAAACAATAACGCAGCCAATCGGCTAGAAACTGGTTAATTTGATGCTTTTCGTCGCGTTGATGCAACTTTTTATTAGGATAATCATAACGCGCTTTGAAGCGAAAGATCTGCTGACTTGAACACACTTCCGCGACCATCGCGTCATGATATAGCCTCACCGACATCGATGGTAGGCTCCAGTAGCTCACCGCTGGGGCCGTTTGTTCGATCTGCACAAGAGTTGTATAACGTGTCGACTCAAGAATAATGAGTCGATATTGGGCGCTACTGACCTGATAAGTGACTTTTTCACCTACCTCATCATTACGAGGAAGCAGACGTCGTAGTTGCGCGAAATTGGTTTCGCACAGGCGCATCATTTCCGGGAAGTCAGGTGTGTAGCGCTTCATGTTTAATTGTTCCACTCGGCTCTTAATTTCTCATGATGCAATTGCAGCCAAAGCAGTGCGATGACTGAAGCTGCGTTGTCGATTTTCCCTTCTTCTACTAACTGATAAGCCTGTTCCCGGCTCACGACATGAACACGAATATCTTCGTTTTCATCTGCCAGACCATGTATACCCTGCGCGTTCGAAGCATCAACTTCTCCCACAAGGATAGATAAACGCTCGCTGGTCCCACCCGGACTTGCCAGGTAGTTGATAACCGGTTTAGTTCGACCCACAACCAAACCTGCTTCTTCGACGGCTTCACGGCGTGCAACGTCTTCGACGCTTTCACCTTCTTCAATCATTCCTGCAACCAATTCGAGCAACCACGGGCTTTCGCTGGTGTCATAGGCAGCAATCCGAATCTGCTCTATCAATACAACTTCGTCTCGCACAGGGTCATAGGGTAGCAGTACTGCAGCGTGCCCGCGTTCTAAAATTTCACGCCGAACCTCACCACTCATTTCGCCATTAAACAGGCGATGGCGGAAGCGATAAAGATCTAGCGAAAAAAAACCGCTATAAAGCGTTTCCCGTGCAATAATTTCAACATCGTTTTTACCTAACGTGACAAGTTGATCTTTTTGCTTAGTCATATTGGTTTCCTGATATTTTTATGGTCATGAAATGTGCGAATTCAAGTTGGTATGACTGCCGTTTCATTTCCTATGTGGTAGATTGATGAAAATTAAGGGCAGATGGCACATTACGCCAAGCTTCCCAGCTGGCAGACTCTGCTAGAATCGGCGATCATTTTCGGCTCTTGTCAGCGCTAACAAACAATTTCTGCTTCACAACAAGGAATGCAAATGAAGAAACTGCTCCCAATTCTTATCGGTCTGAGCCTAACGGGTTTCAGTGCCATGAGCCAGGCAGAAAACCTGATGCAGGTTTATCAGCAGGCACGTTTAAGCAACCCGGACTTACGTAAATCCGCTGCTGACCGTGATGCCGCATTCGAAAAAATCAACGAAGCAAGAAGCCCATTACTGCCACAGCTCGGCCTTGGTGCTGATTATGAATACAGCAATGGCTTCCGTGATTCGAATGGCATCGACTCCAATACGACCAGTGCCTCTTTGCAATTAACGCAAACTATTTTTGATATGTCGAAATGGCGTGCGCTTACCCTGCAAGAAAAATCTGCCGGTATCCAGGATGTTACTTATCAAACTGACCAGCAAACGCTGATCCTGAATACAGCGACTGCCTATTTCAATGTGTTGAGTGCCATTGACGCCCTCTCCTACACAGAAGCACAGAAACAGGCTATTTATCGCCAGTTAGATCAAACTACTCAGCGCTTTAACGTAGGCCTGGTAGCCATCACAGACGTTCAGAACGCCCGTGCACAATACGATAACGTATTAGCGAACGAAGTGACTGCACGGAATAATCTGGATAACGCGGTAGAAACGCTGCGCCAGGTCACTGGTAACTACTATCCGTCTCTGGCTTCGCTGAACGTTGATGGCTTCAAAACCAACAAGCCTGACGCGGTGAATAATCTGCTGAAAGAAGCAGAAAAGCGTAACCTGGCATTGTTACAGGCACGTCTGTCTCAGGACTTAGCACGCGAGCAAATTCGTTACGCTGAAACTGGCCATATGCCAACCGTGGGCTTAACCGCTTCGACAGGTGTTTCTGACACTGACTACAGCGGCTCTAAAACCACTAGCCAAGCGTATAGTGACCAAGGTGTAGGCCAGAATAAAATCGGTCTGAATTTCTCTCTGCCACTGTATAGCGGCGGTTCTGTAACTTCTCAGGTGAAACAAGCGCAATACAACTTTGTAGGCGCAAGTGAGCAACTGGAAAGCGCACATCGTAGCGTGGTGCAAACAGTTCGTTCTTCGTTTAACAACGTTAACGCCTCTATCAGTACCATCAACGCCTATAAACAAGCTGTTGTCTCTGCCCAAAGCTCTTTAGATGCAATGGAAGCAGGCTATTCCGTGGGTACACGTACCATCGTTGATGTGTTGGATGCGACGACTACGCTATATAACGCAAAACAACAGCTCTCTAGTGCTCGTTATAACTACCTGATCAACCAGCTGAATATTAAATCAGCTCTGGGTACGCTTAACGAACAAGATTTGATTGCGTTGAACGGCACATTAGGCAAACCAGTACCAACTACTGCCGAAAGTGTCGCGCCAGAAACGCCAGACCAGAACGCTCGTGCAGATGGTTACTCAGCTGATACAGCAGCAACCACTGAGACGGCAACACCAGCAAAAGCAACTCCGGTCTCTGCAACAAACAAAAAATCAGCTAACCCATTCGGTAACTGATCGGGTATTTCGGGGGCATGACAACATGCCCCCGTCACAACTTACGCAGCCGAACGTAAGGCAAAGTAAAGATCTCCCTCCAAACAGCCGTCATCGCTTTAATTTCAACCATTCATCCCCTATTCTAAACGCAATATTAGCTTCATTCCTTTGGGCTCAGGACAGAACAATGAAACGGACAAAAATCATAAATCACGCATCGTTCCGCAAAAGCTGGAACGCCCGCCATTTAACGCCGGTCGCACTGGCGGTTACCGCTGTGTTTATGCTTGCCGGTTGCGAACAAAATGACGAAACAGTTTCCATGTATCAAAACGCGGATGACTGCTCGCAGGCCAACCCTGGTAAAAGTGCTGAATGTACTACTGCCTTTAACAACGCGCTGAAAGAAGCAGAACGTACCGCACCGAAATACGCTTCGCGCGAAGAATGTATTGCTGAGTTTGGTGAAGGCCAATGTCAGCAAGCCCCTGCACAAGCCAGCATGGCAGGTGAACAAGCTCAGGCTCAGCCACAACAAAGTGGCAGCTTCTGGATGCCGCTGATGGCGGGCTACATGATGGGTCGTCTGATGGGCGGCGGAGCGGGCTTCGCGCAGCAACCGTTGTTTAGCTCTAAAAATCCAGCAAGCCCGGCTTACGGTAAATATGCAGATGCCACCGGCAAAAGCTATGGTGCAGCCACACCAGGCCGTACGGCTACAGTTCCAAAAACAGCCATGGCGCCAAAACCTGCAACCACCAGCACTGTAACTCGTGGCGGTTTCGGTGACTCAGTCGCCAAACAATCAACTATGCAGCGCAGCAACAGCGCAACAGGTTCTTCTCGCTCCATGGGTGGCTAAGAAATTATGGAAAGAATTGCGATTACTGAGCGCCCGGACTGGCGCGAGAAAGCCACTGAATACGGTTTTAACTTTCACACCATGTATGGCGAGCCGTACTGGTGTGAAGACGCATATTACAAGCTAACGCTCCCTCAAGTTGAACGCCTGGAAGAAGTCACCGCTGAACTGCACCAGATGTGCCTGAAAGTTGTGGACAAAGTAGTGAGTAGCGATGAGCTGCTGGCTAAGTTCCGCATTCCTAAGCACACCTGGGAATTTGTACGTCAGTCATGGCGCACTCAGCAGCCGTCTCTTTACTCACGCCTGGATATCGCGTGGGATGGGATTGGTGAACCTAAGCTTCTGGAAAACAATGCCGATACGCCAACGTCTTTATACGAAGCGGCATTCTTCCAGTGGATCTGGCTTGAAGACCAGGTTCAGGCTGGGAATTTGCCTGCGGGAAGCGATCAATTCAACAGCCTGCAAGAGAAGATCATTGAGCGTTTTGCTGAATTAAAACAGCAACACGGTTTCAACCTGGTACATTTTGCCTGCTGCCAGGACACTGTAGAAGATCGCGGTACTGTCCAGTATTTGCAAGATTGTGCAGCTGAAGCAGAAGTGGCGAGCGAATTCGTCTACATGGAAGAAATCGGTCTGGGCGAGAAAGGCCAGTTCACGGATGTGCAGGATCAGGTTATCAGTAACCTGTTCAAGCTCTATCCGTGGGAATTCATGCTGCGTGAAATGTTCTCCACCAAACTCGAAGATGCTGGCGTTCGCTGGCTGGAACCTGCCTGGAAGAGCATTATCTCCAACAAAGCGTTGCTGCCAATGCTGTGGGAAATGTTCCCGAATCATCCAAACTTGCTGCCTGCTTATTTCGCTGAAGATAACTATCCGGCGATGGATAAGTACGTTGTGAAGCCCATCTTCTCCCGCGAAGGTGCGAATGTGAAGATCATCGAAAACGGCGAAGAAATTGCCCGTGTTGATGGCCCTTACGGAGATGAAGGCATGATCGTGCAGGAGTTCTATCAGTTGCCAAAATTTGGTGACAGTTATGTGCTGATCGGCAGCTGGCTTATCAACGATCAACCTGCGGGTATTGGTATTCGTGAAGATCGCGAGCTGATCACTCAGGATCTTTCGCGCTTCTATCCGCATGTGTTTGTAGAGTAAATATTAAAAGGTTTAGATTTTCGCCTTCGTAGGTCGGATTAGCGTAAGCGACATCCGACATAAATTGGTGGATGTCGCTTACGCTAATCCACCCTACAAAACCCGTTTATCTACCTTTCCCAGCAATCTGAGGCGCGAAATTCGCGCCTTTTTTTATCCGATAACAACAGAAAGCATACTCAACGATCCCATCTCAATACCGTCTGTCGGCAGCGTAATTGGCTCTTTGCCATCCCATGCCCCGAGAACATACAACAACGGCAGGTAGTGATCCGCTGTTGGATTAGATAACGATCCGCCTTCATGCTCCAGGTAATTCACAAGAGGGTGTTCGGCTACCGGCCCAAGCCAGGTGAGATTGTCTTTAACGTATTGGTTAAATGACTCAGCCCATGGATATGGCGTGTTTTCACCGTGCCAGCGCGCAGTTCTCAGGTTATGAACCACGTTACCACTGGCAATCAGCATGATGCCCTGATCGCGCAATGTCGCCAGCTTGCGGCCAATCTCAAAATGCCATGCCGCCGGTTTAGTGCTGTCGATACTGAGCTGTACCATTGGAATATCGGCATTCGGGTACATCTTAATAAGCACGCCCCAGGAGCCGTGATCAAATCCCCAGGCTTCT
The DNA here is from genome assembly GCF_001654835.1 of Buttiauxella gaviniae ATCC 51604. Classification (GTDB taxonomy): domain Bacteria; phylum Pseudomonadota; class Gammaproteobacteria; order Enterobacterales; family Enterobacteriaceae; genus Buttiauxella; species Buttiauxella gaviniae. The sequence goes on along the minus strand of NZ_LXEP01000028.1, from coordinate 29,026 downwards.
TTGTCTTGCATCACCGGAACGGGTGCCAGAAGGTCAACTAACTGTTGTGCAAGCGCAGGGGAACCCGGTGCCGGGTAATGGGTATCGTACAAGGCCTGTGGGAAACCACCGAAATCATGGATAGTTTTTGGCGTTTCCATTGCCGTAACACCCGTGCCTTTAGTGAACCAGTGCGCAGATACCACCACAATTGCTTTTGGACGCGGTAAGGTCTCTCCCAAATGGCGCCAGGCCTGGGTATATTGGTTATCTTCCAGCACGTTCATTGGGCTACCGTGTCCTAGGAACAGCGCAGGCATTCGTTGAGTTTTCATGGTGGTGTCCTTTAATCAGGTAATTCAGTTTATGAAAGCTACAGTACGCGCTTTTACGCTATGAAGAACTCAGATAAGCATGATGAAGATCTTCAGGAAATTTGAATGTAAGCGATGTGTAAAGCTTCTCAACTGGCTCTCGATTTTTATCACATCGCCCATTAATATTAATGAGAATCATTATCAAAAGGAGTGATAAATGTCAGTACCCTTGATCCTGACCCTATTAGCAGGGGGAGCCACTTTTATTGGTGCTTTTCTTGGCGTGCTCGGCCAGAAGCCATCAAACCGTGTGCTGGCATTTTCTCTCGGCTTTGCAGCGGGCATTATGTTGCTTATCTCGCTTATGGAAATGCTGCCTGCCGCACTCCACACCGAAGGAATGTCGCCCGTATTGGGTTATGGCATGTTTATGCTGGGTTTGCTGGGTTACTTCGCACTTGACCGCGCCCTGCCCCATGCACATCCGCAAGACTTGATGGACAGCAAACCGCAGCCGCGTAATTTACGCCGCACAGCGTTGTTGCTGACTCTTGGTATTAGCCTGCATAACTTCCCAGAAGGTGTGGCGACCTTTGTTACCGCCAGCAGCAACCTGGAATTAGGCATGGGAATTGCACTCGCAGTGGCATTGCACAATATTCCTGAAGGTTTGGCCGTGGCAGGACCTGTCTACGCGGCTACGGGTTCAAAGCGCAAAGCTATCTTCTGGGCAGGTATTTCCGGGCTGGCAGAAATTCTGGGTGGCGTGTTGGCCTGGCTGATCTTAGGCCCGATGATTTCGCCTGTTTTGATGGCAGCAATTATGGCTGCCGTCGCGGGCATTATGGTGGCATTGTCGGTCGATGAATTGATGCCGCTCGCGAAAGAAATCGACCCACATAACAATCCGAGTTACGGCGTTCTTTGCGGTATGGCGGTGATGGGGTTTAGCCTGACGCTGCTACAAAGCAATGGAATCGGCTAAAAAAGAAGCCCGGTGTAGAAAAACCGGGCTTTTTGCTTTTTAGCGAGAGTTAGCTGGCTTTGCGTTCATGAGCCTGACGGTATTCCACCAGGTCTTCAATCGTCACAACAGCCATATTGTGCTGGCGGGCAAAGGTCATGCACTCTGGTGCACGCGCCATGCTGCCATCATCGTTGGTCAACTCACACAACACACCAGCAGGTTTGAAACCCGCAAGCGTGACCAAATCAATGGTTGCTTCAGTATGGCCACCGCGAGTTAACACGCCACCAGGCTGAGCACGGAGCGGGAACACATGGCCTGGGCGATTCAGGTCGCTTGGTTTTGCGCCATCAGCAATCGCGGCACGCACAGTCGTAATACGGTCTGCAGCAGAAACACCGGTAGTCACACCGCTTGCAGCTTCGATAGTCACAGTAAACCCTGTGCCATAGGCACTGGTGTTGTTCTCAACCATCATTGGCAATTCGAGTTGTTTACGGCGTTCTTCGGTCAGGCACAGGCAAACAATACCGCTACCGTGGCGAATGGTCAGAGCCATTTGCTCAACGGTCATGGTTTCCGCTGGGAAAATCATGTCGCCTTCGTTCTCGCGATCTTCATCGTCAAGAACCATTACCCCGCGGCCTTCACGCAGTGCTTCAAGAGCATGTTCAACGCGTTGTGTAGGGGTGCCAAATGCAGAAAGGAGCGTCTGATTCATGGTAAAAAAACCTCATTAATATTATGGTTACCAGAATCAGGGCAGTCTTAGGAGCTATAAAAATAACGTGAGCAGGCTTAAAAGCTTGAGCTTAGTCGTTACTCTCTCCCATCCGGACTTTAACCGTCGGCTCCGGAATTACACCGGATCTGCTGACCTCCAGATTGCTCTGGAGCGCTCGCGGGCTTTCAGCGTTTGCTGATTTACCGCCGGTGGGGAGTTACACCCCGCCCTGAGAATAAGCAGACTTACTATAACGCCGATGATTTTCTCTGGCAACGCCAAACCTTATAACATTTCGGGTTTCTAACGAGCCTTACAGGCATTACAATTAAAACTAATCGCGTATGACAATCCCGTAAGATGATGGAAGCCACTATGATTGACCCGAAAAAAATTGAACAGATCGCACGCCAGGTCCACGAGTCAATGCCGAAAGGGATTCGTGAATTCGGGGATGATGTCGAGAAGAAAGTACGTCAGGTTTTGCAGTCACAGTTAACCCGACTGGATCTGGTAAGCCGCGAGGAGTTTGATGTGCAGACTCAAGTACTGCTGCGCACCCGAGAAAAACTGGCGTTACTGGAGCAGCGTTTAACCGAGCTTGAGAGCCGTAGCGTTCAGGCACCGGAAGTTACTCCGCCGACCGAACCACAGATGTAAAAAACGCCCCTGACCAGGGGCGTTTCTTATTGTACTTTGCGGGGCTTATGCGTCGTGGCTTTGAATCTTTTTAATGATGTTCGTGGTTGAGCAACCATCTTCAAAATTCAGCACCATCACTTCACCACCGTTGGCCCAGACTTCTTTACTCCCGGCAATATCATCCGGTTTGTAATCGCCACCTTTGACCAGCAGGTCAGGCAAGATCTCGCCAATCAAGCGTTGTGGAGTATCTTCTTCAAACAACACCACCCAATCCACCGCTTCCAGTGCTGCTAACACGATCATGCGCTGATCCTGCGGGTTTACCGGGCGGGTTTCACCTTTCAGGCGTTTGGTTGAAGCATCACTGTTTGCCGCAACAATCAGGCGGTCGCCAAGTTTGCGTGCATTCGCCAGATACGAAACGTGGCCTGCGTGAAGAATGTCGAAAACGCCGTTAGTCATTACGACTTTTTCACCGCGTTTACGCGCGTTCGCCACAGCAACTTTTAACTCAGCTTCGGTCATCACGCCAAAACCTGAATCCGCACGACCACGCACTGCGTTTTCCAGCTCAATTGGCGAAACGGTAGAAGTACCCAGTTTGCCCACCACTACGCCTGCCGCTGCATTGGCAAAGTAGCATGCTTCCTCCAGCGAATTACCCGCAGCAAGCGTTGCCGCCAGTACGCCAATGACCGTGTCACCTGCACCGGTCACATCGTAAACTTCCTGCGCCTGCGTCGGCAGATGGAACGGTTCAATACCCGGTTGCAGCAGCGTCATGCCGTGTTCAGAACGGGTGATCAGCAAAGCAGAAAGATCGTATTCAGCGATGAGCTTCATACCGCGTTCCACCAGCTCTTCGTCGTTCTTACACTTGCCAACAACCGCTTCAAATTCAGAGAGGTTTGGCGTTAGCAGCGTAGCACCGCGATAGCGATTAAAGTCGGTTCCTTTCGGATCGATAAGCACAGGAACGTTTGCAGCACGCGCAAGGCTAATCATATGCTGAACACTTGCCAGCGCGCCTTTTGCGTAGTCAGAAAGCACCAGCGCGCCAATGTGCGGCAAAGCCTGGCTAATACGCTCGTGCAAAGGTTCCGGATCAACACCTTCAAAGCCTTCTTCAAAATCGAGGCGAATCAGCTGTTGGTTGCGGGAAAGTACACGCAGTTTGGTGATTGTCGGATGAGTCGGCACCGAAACGAAATCGCACTTAACGTTCACACCGGCCAGCGTCTGGCTGAGTGCCCGCGCAGCATCGTCGATGCCCGTCAAACCCACCAGGCGAGAATTAGCACCCAACGAAGCAATATTCATTGCCACGTTAGCCGCGCCGCCAGGACGTTCTTCAATGTTATCGACTTTCACCACTGGTACCGGAGCTTCCGGGGAGATGCGGCTTGTAGGGCCATACCAGTAGCGATCCAGCATCACATCACCAACTACCATGACGCCTGCACGGCTGTATTCGGGCAGCGTTACTTTCATTCCTGACTCTCCAGAGAGGGATAAAATTTTGTCGCGGATAATATCACAATTAATCTTATGCGCGTGTTTGCGGCTCACTCAGCCACATACGCCAGCTTGTTAATACCTGCTCGCGCTCTTGAGTGAATGTATCCATTGCCACGTTTCCAGGCAGCTCTTGCAATGCCAGGTGATGAAGTTCATCGCGCAACGTGACATAAGCATGCGTCAGCGCTTTCGCTTCGTCATCACTCATGATGTCGTTTTGCGCCATTAATTCCAGAATGCGCACATTGTCAGACCAACGCGTCAATTTTGGGGCCTGCGCCGCATAACGTAATACTAGATATTGAGTGATAAACTCAATATCGGTAATGCCACCTTCATCGGCTTTAATATCAAAGCGTTCACGCGTTTTCCCACCCAGATGCGCGCGCATTTTTTCACGCATCTCCCGCACTTCAGTCTGGAGTTTTTCACCTTCACGCGGTACACACAAAATCTTGCGGCGAATCGCATCGAACTCCTGCTTAAGCAGCGGATCGCCATAGACAATTCGCGCCCGCACCAGGGCCTGATGCTCCCAGGTCCAGGCTTCGTTTTGCTGATAATCAGCAAAGGCTTCAGTGGTGGTGACGAGCATTCCCGCCGCGCCAGAGGGGCGCAAACGTGCGTCCACTTCATACAAAATACCTGAGGAAGTACGGGTGCTAAACAGGTGCATAACTCGTTGCGCTAGACGCAAATAGAACTGGCGACCATCAATTTCACGTTCGCCATCGGTCATGACATCCGATGGGCAATCGTGCAGGAATACCAGATCCAAATCGGAGCTATAACCCAGCTCCCAGCCGCCGAGTTTGCCGTAGCCGACAACCGCAAAACCGCGCCCTTCACGGTTCTGTAAGTGCTTCGGCTGGCCGTATCGCAAGACCATTTGCGCCCAGGCTTGCTGGACAACAGCGTCAATCATCGCTTCAGCAAGCCAGGTTAAGTGGTCACTCACTTTCATCACCGGCAGTGTGCCCGTAATGTCAGCCGCCGCCACGCGTAGCAACTGTGCCTGTTTAAACTGACGCAACGCTTCTAGCTGCTGTTCTTCATCGTCATCCGGCACGCGCAGCAAATACTGGCGTAACTCATCACGATAAGCATCGGTGGCGGTCGGTTGGTAAAGGGTATTCGGATCGAGCAGTTCATCAAGCAGAAGCGGGTAACGCGCCAGTTGACTGGCAATCATCGGTGACGCAGCACACAGCGTAATCAGGTGTTTAAGCGCCCCCGGATATTCCGTCAGCAACTCAAGATAAGTCGTGCGCGTAACTATGCCGAGTAACAGCGGTATTAAACGAGACAATGGCAACGGTGCATCGCTGCGGGAACAGGCCTCACACAGCAAGCGTGGCATCAGTTGATCCAGCACCTGACGGCCACGCGGCCCAATGGTGCGCTTGTCAGTGTCCTGGCGGAAATCACTCACCAGGCGTAAAACTTCACCCCGCGCTTGCGGCGTTAAATGCTCGAGAACCGGCGTGTTCACATCGGCATCCAGCGCATCCTGCCATAGCTCACGCCAGGCTTCAGCGAGCTTATCTTCACCCGGTTCCGGTTCGTCATCGCCAATCAATTCGTTAAACACCTGGCGCACGGCACTCATATGCTGTTGCAAGGTGACTTGCAGCTCGTCCCAGGTTTGCGCATTCATGCCCCACGCCAGGCGAGCACGGTTCAGCTCATCGCCAGGCAAAGTCTGCGTTTGCTCGTCATTAATGCTTTGCAGCAGGTTTTCGAGACGGCGAAGGTATAAATAGGCCGCATTGAGTTTTACGGCATTTTCTTCTGGCAGCAGGTGTAAATGCTGGATAGCTTCAAGAGTGGGTAGCAAAGAGCGCGACTGCAAAGATGGCTCGCGCCCGCCACGAATAAGCTGGAATACCTGGACGATAAACTCAGTTTCACGAATGCCGCCCGCGCCGAGTTTGATGTTATCGGTCAACCCTCGGCGGCGCACTTCACGGGCAATCATCCCTTTCATGTTTCGTAGCGACTGAATAACACTGAAATCAATATAGCGACGGAAGACAAAAGGCCGCAGCATGTTGCGCAGCTCCTGGCTCCATGCGTCATCGTTATCGCCCATGATACGCGCTTTAACCATCGCGTAGCGTTCCCAGTCGCGGCCTTGTTCCTGGTAATAATCTTCTAATGCGGCGTAGCTCACTACCAACGGGCCGCTGTCACCGAACGGACGCAGGCGCATGTCGACGCGATAAACAAAGCCGTCTTGCGTCGGTTGATCGAGGACTTTAATCAGGCGCTGACCGAGGCGTGTGAAGAACTGGGCATTGTCCAATTCACGGCGCCCACCCTGGGTTAAACCGTTTTCCGGCCAGGCAAAAATCAGGTCGATATCGGAGGAGAAATTCAGCTCCCCACCGCCAAGTTTGCCCATCCCGAGTATCATCAGCGGTTGTGCGACACCCGCCTGGTTACACGGCGTGCCCCACTCGCGGCAGCATGCTGCATAAAGCCAGTCACGGGCGGCGATAATCAACGTTTCTGCAAGGGCACTTAATTGCTGGAGGGAGCTTTCAGTCGGCACCTGCTGCAACGCCTGTGACCAGGCAATTCTCACCATCATGCGACGGCGGAACAGGCGCAGTGCGCTCATTAATGCGGGTTCACTATCGACCTCCTGCAACGCTTGCTGCAGCCAGGCCGCGTAGTCCTGCCATTCGTCGGCAAGCGGTGGAGAATGCTGTAATTCTTCAAGCCATGCGGGATAGGCCGCCATGCTGTCACAAACAAAATCACTAAACGCCAGAACAGCCTGAGCCTCAGGGCTTAACGTCTGGCGGTCAATCTCTTGTGGCAGACGCGCCAGCGCCGCCTGCAAATGCTGCTGTAATAGTGGCGCTTGCGACATCATGGTCGTGTCCCTTAGAAACGGTGGTTACTACTTACCGCTATGCAGCCAGAAAGGAGCCTGCGCAATAGCTTCATTACGAAAATGTTCGATTTCTACCTGTTGGCGCGTCGCAATGGCGTGACGCAGCCCTTGCCAGTTATCCAGCCACGGTTGCGTTTTCGCATCGTCATAAACGCCTGCCAGCAGGCGAATGGAGCCAGTTTCACGTGCCAGACGCGGCAACTGATCAGCATAGCTATCGCCCAATGGACGCTGGAAAGTTTCTTTCAGTTCTGCGGCATGACGCGAAAGATGGGTATCCGCAAAACGCTTAAACGAACCGGCCAGTTTGACGTTAGCTTTTTCGTCGGTGAATTTCTGCCACTGACGCCCAACCAGCCACTCGGTCAGCACCAGTTTGGCCTGGCTGCTTTCCGCACTGAAAGCCAGTTCCTGTGCTTTCAGGTCTGAGGCCAGCATGGTTTCGTAAGTTGCGGTCAGTTCGCGAACTTGCGTGCTCGCCTTGCGTGGAATAATGCCGCCGAACAGCGCCAGCGCGTAGCGCACAAGGCCAACCGCTTCCAGAACCTGTGCTTTCGCCTTGCCGTTGCCACGCAACCACAGCTCTTCGTGGTATTGCCAATGGCTAAGCGCCAGTTCCAGTGAACCTTCCAGTCCTTGTTCAACCGTCGCTTTTGGGGGAACGCGTAATACCGTTAACGGCTTAATCTCTCTTTCCATATTTCCCTGCACCAGATGGTATCCACGCGCGGCTTTGCTCAGGCTGCCCTGGCGTAAACCCGGATGAGTAATCAGTTGCTTCGCAAAAACTAAAACGTCTGCAGTTTCGCCTTCGAGTAATTCCAGTTCCAGCTCGCACAGTGGTTCAGACAGTTCACCCGCTTTCACTTCTCCGAGATCCAGCGCCAGTTCGATACGGCTTTTGCCGTGCGTTACCACCCATTTTTCACGGGCAAAATCAGTGCTGAAAAGTGGGTTTAACTGGGATTGCAAATCGTCCGGGGAAAGGCCCTCAGGCCAGACTTCCTTTGGCAGCAGCGACAGGTCAAGCTCAGCCTTGCTTAGCTCAACATTATATTCCGGCCGCTGGTGCAGTCCGCCAGTGACACGGCCTGCGATTTTCATCGTCATTTCATAGCGGCCATTATCGCCACGGATGCGCAAACCCATATCATGACGGCGCAACTGGTTGTCGGCAGTTTCATAATAGATGTTGAGCAATTGGCGAGGTTCGCTATGCTGGCTTTCCAGCGAATTTAATGTATTACGAAGAGAATCCAGTTCAGCTGGATTAACGATAAATTTGAGTTCGATTTCCTGAGTCATCGTCTTTTTACTTTTAGTTGTGTCACATCGAGCTAACGCCCGGCGAACTTAGTCTCACAATAGCGGTCAGTAGATAATATTTTTCGCCAAATTACCATGAGTGGCGCGCATTTTGACGAGCCATAAGCTGTGAGCAATTGGTCAAATTCACACCAGGATGATTCTCATTCAGGTTTACGGATTGCGCCGTCAGACTGATGCCACTACTATCGTTCCACTATTTATGACAATAACGACGAAATCATGCACAAATTCCGCCTAATTTGCCTTACTTTGCTCTCCCTTAGCGTTTCCGTAGTGGCCCATGCCGATGAAAAACGTTATGTATCTGACGAATTGAACACCTGGGTGCGTAGTGGTCCTGGGGATAATTACCGCTTGCTTGGCACCGTAAATGCGGGCGAAGAAGTGACCTTGCTGCAAAGCAATGAAGAAACTAAATATGGCCAGGTGCGCGACAGTAATGGCCGCACCTCTTGGATCCCATTGGCGCAACTGAGCACCAATCCAAGCCTGCGTACGCGTGTGCCGGACCTGGAAAACCAGGTTAAGACACTGACTGACAAGCTCACAAATATCGATACCACCTGGAATCAGCGCACGGCTGAAATGCAGCAGAAAGTCGCGCAGAGCGACAGCGTAATCACCGGTCTTAAAGAAGAAAATCAACAACTTAAAAACCAACTGATCGTCGCAAAGAAGAAAGTCGATGCCGCGAATGTTCAGTTGGATGACAAGCAACGTGCCATCATCATGCAGTGGTTTATGTATGGCGGCGGTGTCGCTGGGTTCGGTCTGCTGCTCGGCCTGTTACTGCCGCACATGATCCCAAGCCGCAAGAAGAAAGATCGCTGGATGAACTAATCTGCAACCCTGTATCCTACACTTACGTATTATCGTAATTGGATGCAGGGGCATTAAAGCGTGAAGATTTATCTGGTCGGTGGTGCAGTACGTGATGGGTTGTTGAGATTACCGGTCAAAGATAAAGATTGGGTGGTTGTTGGTGCAACACCACAAGAGATGCTTGATGCTGGTTACCAGCAGGTTGGGAAAGATTTCCCGGTGTTTCTGCACCCTAAATCACGTGAAGAATATGCACTCGCGCGTACTGAGCGCAAATCAGGCCAGGGTTACACGGGTTTTACCTGCTATGCCGCGCCTGATGTCACACTTGAGCAGGACTTGTTGCGCCGCGATTTGACCATCAACGCGATTGCCCAGGACGAACGCGGCGAATTTATCGATCCGTATAACGGACGTGTCGATATCGAAAAACGCCTTCTACGCCATGTGTCGCCAGCTTTCAATGAAGATCCCCTACGCGTTTTACGCGTAGCGCGCTTTGCAGCACGCTACGCTCATCTCAATTTCCAGATTGCCCCGGAAACTCAGGCGCTGATGTCCGCGATGGCAGCTAACGGCGAACTTGAGCACCTCACACCGGAACGCGTCTGGAAAGAGACTGAAAACGCCCTCACCAGCCGTAACCCACAAGTTTATTTCGATGTGCTGCGCAAATGCGGTGCGCTGAAAGTCCTGTTCCCGGAAATCGACGCGCTGTTCGGTGTGCCTGCCCCTGAAAAGTGGCATCCGGAAATCGACACCGGCATTCACGTACTGATGACGCTGTCGATTGCCGCTCAGCTCAGCCCGGAAGTTGACGTGCGCTTTGCCACGCTGTGTCACGATCTTGGTAAAGGGCTCACGCCAAAAGAGTTCTGGCCGCGTCACCATGGGCATGGCCCAGCAGGGGTAAAACTTGTCGAACGGTTATGCCAGCGCATGCGTGTGCCGAATGAAATTCGTGACCTCGCCAAACTAGTTGCCGAATATCACGATCTGATTCATACGATTGCTATCCTGCAACCGAAAACCATCATCAAATTATTCGATGCCATCGACGCGTGGCGCAAACCGCAGCGTGTTGAACAAGTGGCGCTCACCAGCGAAGCCGATGCCCGCGGGCGCACTGGTTTTGAAGCCAGTGATTACCCGCAAGGCAGGTTGCTGCGCGCGGCATGGATTGCGGCGCAAAGCGTCACCAACAAAGAAGTGATTGATGATGGTTTCAGCGGCCCGGCAATTCGCGATGAATTAACGCGCCGCCGTATTGCCGCCGTGGAAGCATGGAAAAAAGAAGCAGGTTTGGCCACGCCTTTGCCATCCGCTAGCTGATGGATATCTGCTACAAACGAAGACGCCAAACAAAAAGCCACTCAACATGAGTGGCTTTTTTATTAGTGAGTGGAGAACTTTAGAAGAATACGAAATACACCACTGCGGCAACAGCAAAACGATAAATTGCAAAAGGAATAAACGAAATACGTTTAATAATTTGCAGGAAGGTTTTAATCGCAATCAGTGCAACGATAAATGCCGTGATAAAACCAACGGCAAACATTGGCAGGTCAGCCATGGTTAAGAAGCCGATGCTCTTATACACATCCAGCACCGTGGCACCCATCATCATAGGCACCGCCAGCAGGAAGGAGAACTCAGACGCTGCATAACGGCTAACGCCCATCAGCATGCCACCAGATATAGTCGCACCGGAACGAGAGAAACCCGGCCACAAAGCTAAACACTGGAAACAACCAATCGCAAACGCCTGCCGATAAGTCATGTCATCCACGCCTTCTGCACGCGGAACTTTAGGTTTGAACACTTCCGCCACAATCAGCAATACGCCGCCGACGACTAATGCGTACATGACGTTTATAGGGTTAAAGAGTGATTTAATGGCATCGTGGAATACCAGCCCCAGAACCACAGCAGGCACCATACCCAGCAAGATATGGATCAGCGATAAACGCCCTGTTCCAGTGCCTTCGTGCGGCTGGCGGCCAAAATGAATGCCAATCAAGCCAAACAGGCGACGCCAGAACATCACCACAACAGCTAAGATCGAACCAAGCTGGATTACCACTTCAAATGTTTTCGCGGTATCACCTTCAAATCCCAGAAGGTGACCAACAATAATCATATGGCCGGTGGACGAGACGGGTAAAAACTCCGTTAACCCCTCGACAACACCAAGAATCGCGGCAATAACCAACGAGTGCAGATCGCTCATTAAAAAAATCCTCTAACCCCAAAAACAAACGTTAAAAAAGCGGCATTTGCCGCGAAAGATCACAGTTAAGACCAGGTTACCTACTTTTGGTTTAACTATGATGAACCTATTTACTGAGTTTAAGATTAACGCCACGCTCAATCACCACACCAACATTCGCGGCCTGTGCCACAGCACCTGGCTTGCTGACTTTTAACCTGACCCAAGGTGAGTTAAAGCGAGTTAGTAGCAATTGCGCAACCTCTTCAGCAACGCGTTCTACCAATGCAAAGCGACCACCAGAAACATGGCTTATCACTGCTTCGCTAACATCGGCATAGCTTAAACAATCGTTTACATCATCGCTGCTGGCGGCCTGGCGGTTATCCCATGCCATTTCGATATCGAATACCAGCTTCTGGGAGATCGTTTGTTCCCAGTCATAAACACCAATCGTGGTGATTACAGTAAGTTGCTCTATAAATACAATGTCCATCACGCCCTGCCCGGTTTTTAGTCACGCCAGATACCACTTCCGGCGAAATATGCGTATTATCCACAGATGCAGAGAATACAACGACACTTTCAAAATGGAACAGCGTTATGAGTGCAATCGCGCTTGGCATGATCCTTCTTGCGTATCTTTGCGGCTCAATTTCTAGTGCCATCCTGGTCTGCCGAATCGCGGGTCTTCCTGATCCGCGGCAAAATGGTTCTGGCAATCCGGGTGCGACCAATGTCTTACGTATTGGCGGTAAAGGCGCAGCCGTAGCGGTACTGATTTTTGACGTTCTCAAAGGGATGTTGCCCGTCTGGGCGGCATACGCTCTGGGCGTAACACCATTCTGGCTGGGGCTTATCGCCATCGCTGCCTGTCTTGGTCATATCTGGCCGGTTTTCTTTAATTTCCACGGTGGTAAAGGCGTTGCAACAGCTTTTGGTGCCATTGCCCCTATCGGCTGGGACTTAACCGGCGTGATGGCAGGAACCTGGCTGCTGAGCGTTTTACTCAGCGGTTATTCGTCAGTGGGTGCGATTATCAGCGCACTGATTGCACCGTTCTACGTCTGGTGGTTTAAACCGCAGTTCACCTTCCCGGTAGCCATGCTTTCATGTCTGATTTTAATGCGCCACCACGACAATATTCAGCGGTTATGGCGCGGGCAAGAAACCAAAATCTGGAAGAAACTGCGCAAAAATAAAGACAAAAAAAAGGAGTGATTACTCACTCCTTCTCGACTAATTCTGCAAAGTTTTCACGCCGCTGGTAACTCAGCCAATGGCCAGCGAGGGCGAACTGTAACGCTTAATTCGCCAACCGTTCCTGCTTTCAAACGAATCATACCTGCGTAGGCAATCATCGCACCGTTATCGGTACAAAACTCAGGACGAGCGTAGAAGACTTCGCCACGGCGTTTAGTCATCATTTCTGCCATGCGCGCACGCAGTGTACGGTTGGCACTCACGCCACCAGCCATCACCAGACGTTTAAAGCCAGTTTGATCCAACGCACGTTTGCACTTGATTGCGAGGGTATCGACAACCGCATCTTCAAAGGCACAAGCAATATCGGCACGCGTTTGCGGATCTGCTTCGTTGCCGCGAATAGTGTTCGCAGCAAAGGTTTTCAGACCAGAGAAACTGAAATCAAGACCAGGGCGGTCAGTCATCGGGCGTGGGAAAGTAAAGCGCCCCGCAGTGCCTTCAGAAGCCATTTTTGACAACATTGGGCCACCAGGATAATCCAGGCCCAATAGTTTAGCAGTCTTATCAAAAGCTTCACCTGCGGCGTCGTCAATTGACTCCCCCAGAAGTTCGTATTGGCCAATGCCCGTCACACTAATCAGCTGCGTATGGCCGCCGGAAACCAGCAATGCCACGAACGGGAACTCTGGCGGATTGTCTTCCAGCATCGGAGCTAATAAATGCCCTTCCATGTGATGCACCGGCACAGCGGGCACATCCCAGGCGAACGCCAGAGAACGGCCAATTGTTGCGCCTACAAGCAGTGCTCCTACAAGCCCTGGTCCGGCGGTATAGGCAACACCATCAATATCTTTTGCTGTTAATCCAGCCTCCTTAAGAGCCGCCTGGATCAATGGCACGGTTTTGCGTACATGGTCACGGGAAGCAAGCTCCGGCACCACGCCGCCGTAGTCAGCATGCAATTTCACCTGACTATACAATTGATTGGCTAACAAACCCTTTTCATCGTCGTAAATGGCGATGCCGGTTTCATCACAGGATGTTTCTATACCCAGTACACGCATGGCGTTCTCTACCTCAAAGTCTTGCGGCGAAGTTTAAGCCCATGAGCGCTTATTGTAAAACTTTGCTCACATACTGGGCGTAGGTGGTGTATAATCCGCACCCCTGGAAGATTCCGGCCTTAAAAGCCAGGTTTCTGGTTGTCCGGTGCTTTACAAAGCAGCAGTAGTTGCAGTAAAATTCCGCACCATTTTGAAATAGCTGACGCCTCAGTCAGCGGCAAACCGAATTTATCAAAGGTGAGAGTTAATGCCGGTAATTAAAGTACGTGAAAACGAGCCATTCGACGTAGCACTGCGTCGCTTCAAGCGTTCTTGTGAGAAAGCAGGTGTTCTGGCGGAAGTTCGTCGTCGTGAGTTCTATGAAAAACCAACGACTGAACGTAAACGCGCTAAAGCTTCTGCTGTGAAACGTCACGCTAAGAAACTGGCTCGCGAAAACGCACGCCGCACTCGTCTGTACTAGTATCCTGGAGGTTTCTACCTCCGGAACAGACTTGTAGTAGTTGTAAAGGCCGTGCTTCCGAAAGGAATGCGCGGCTTATTTTCGTTCATGAACTGACATACTTCCTGCTCTTTCGTACTGCTGCAACATCGCATGTCTGAAGGAAAGCGAGTACCAAACGGGGCCTATGGCTGGACGAATTCCACGTGTTTTCATCAATGACTTGCTGGCTCGCACCGACATCATCGATCTGATCGATGCGCGTGTTAAGCTCAAAAAGCAGGGCAAGAACTATCATGCGTGCTGTCCGTTCCATAACGAAAAAACCCCCTCTTTCACCGTAAACGGTGAAAAACAGTTTTACCATTGCTTCGGCTGTGGGGCACACGGCAACGCCATCGATTTTTTAATGAACTATGACAAGCTTGAGTTTGTCGAAAGCGTTGAAGAATTATCAGCGATGCACAATCTGGAAGTGCCTTACGAAGTCGGTAGCGGACCGAGCCAGATTGAGCGTCATCAACGGCAAAGTCTTTATCAATTGATGGATGGCCTGAACGCCTTCTATCAGCAATCCCTGGCTCAACAATCGGCTGAATCTGCGCGCAAGTATCTGGAACGGCGTGGTTTAAGTAACGAAGTTATTCAACACTTCGCCATTGGCTATGCTCCTCCCGGCTGGGATAACGTCTTAAAGCGTTTTGGTGGCAATAGCGAAAACCGTCAAGCACTGACGGATGCAGGCATGTTGGTAACTAACGATCAGGGACGCAGTTACGACCGTTTCCGCGAAAGGGTGATGTTCCCCATCCGCGACAAACGGGGCCGGGTAATTGGTTTTGGTGGACGTGTGCTGGGCGATGGCCAGCCTAAATACCTAAACTCCCCGGAAACCGATATTTTCCATAAAGGCCGCCAGCTCTATGGCCTGTATGAAGCACAGCAAAGCCAGCCTGAACCAGCACGTTTATTGGTTGTTGAAGGCTACATGGATGTGGTGGCATTGGCGCAATACGGCATATCGTACGCCGTTGCTTCATTGGGCACCTCAACTACCGCTGACCATATCCAGTTGTTGTTCCGGGTGACGGATACCGTTGTCTGTTGTTATGACGGGGATCGCGCAGGGCGTGACGCTGCATGGCGTGCTCTGGAAACTGCGCTACCTTATATGACGGATGGGCGTCAGTTGCGCTTTATGTTCCTGCCTGACGGTGAAGATCCCGACACGCTGGTGCGTAAAGAAGGAAAAGAAGCATTTGAAGCGCGCATGGAACATGCTCAACCGCTTTCGACGTTTCTTTTTAACAGCCTGATGCCTCAGGTTGATTTGAGTTCACCTGATGGCCGTGCGCAATTAAATACATTGGCTGATCCACTTATTAGCCAAGTTCCAGGTGAAGTACTACGAACTTTATTACGCCAAGAGCTTGGCAATAAAATCGGTGTACCGTACGAGCAACAATGGGAAAAATTTGTTCCTAAGCATGTTGAAGGCACTGGTGTTAAACCGGCTCCACAGCTAAAACGCACAACCATGCGTATACTGATAGGACTGTTGGTGCAGAATCCGGAGTTGGCACCGAGTGTGCCACCGCTTAGCGGTCTGGAGCAGGCGAAGTTGCCAGGGTTGAAACTCTTTATCGACTTGGTTAACACCTGTCTGGCGCAACCTGGTTTAACCACCGGGCAGCTTTTAGAGCTATATCGCGGCACAAATGAAGCTGCCACCCTTGAAAAACTCTCTTCATGGGACGATATAGCAGATAAGGACATTGCAGAAAAAACGTTCAACGATGCACTCGAACATATGTTTGATTCCGTGCTGGAGTTGAGGTTTGAAGAATTGATGGCACGTTCCAGAACTACCGGGCTTACCCCAGCGGAACGTGAGGAAGTCCGTGTGATAACAGAATCACGCGCGAAAAAGTAAATTTTATCGGCTTAAGTGCCGAACATTAATCGGGTCAAACCCGAACGCCGCAAGGATGGGCAGCGGCACTAAAATAAGTCAGCCCTCGTTACGTTATTGTTGGCGGTTTCGCCGACCGACACCAACCCTAATACTGAAGTGTGGATACCGTCTTATGGAGCAAAACCCGCAGTCACAGCTTAAACTTCTTGTTACCAAGGGCAAGGAGCAAGGCTATCTGACCTATGCCGAGGTCAATGACCATCTGCCGGAAGATATCGTCGACTCTGATCAGATCGAAGACATCATCCAAATGATCAATGACATGGGCATTCAGGTGATGGAAGAAGCACCTGACGCCGATGACCTGTTGCTTGCTGAAAACTCAAACAACACAGACGAAGATGCGGAAGAAGCTGCCGCTCAAGTACTGTCCAGCGTAGAATCCGAGATCGGGCGTACTACTGACCCGGTTCGCATGTACATGCGTGAAATGGGTACCGTTGAGCTGTTAACCCGTGAGGGTGAAATCGATATCGCTAAGCGTATCGAAGACGGTATCAACCAGGTTCAGTGCTCCGTTGCCGAATATCCGGAAGCGATCACTTATCTGCTTGAGCAGTATGACCGCGTTGAAGCAGAAGAAGCTCGTCTGTCTGATTTGATCACTGGTTTTGTTGACCCGAATGCTGAAGAAGATCTTGCCCCTACCGCCACTCACATTGGTTCTGAGCTAACTACTGAAGAAAACAGTGACAGTGACGATGAGGAAGATGAAGACGACGACGCAGACGATGACAACAGCATCGACCCTGAACTCGCGCGTGAGAAATTCGGTGAGCTGCGTACGCAGTACGAAAAAGCTCGCGACACGATTAAAGCAAAGGGCCGCGCTCACGCGGATTCTGCCGCTGAGATTCAGCAACTGTCTGAAGTCTTCAAACAGTTCCGCCTGGTACCGAAGCAATTCGACTACCTGGTAAACAGCATGCGCGTCATGATGGACCGCGTTCGTACTCAAGAACGCCTCATCATGAGATTGTGTGTTGAACAGTGCAAAATGCCGAAGAAAAACTTCATCACACTGTTCACCGGCAACGAAACCAGCGAAACCTGGTTCAACGCAGCCATCGCAATGAACAAGCCGTGGTCTGAGAAGCTGCATGACGTTTCTGATGACGTGCATCGTAGCTTGCAGAAACTGCAACAGATTGAAGAAGAAACCGGCCTGACCATCGAGCAGGTTAAAGATATCAACCGTCGTATGTCCATCGGTGAAGCGAAAGCTCGTCGTGCGAAGAAAGAGATGGTTGAAGCAAACTTACGTCTGGTTATTTCGATCGCCAAGAAATACACCAACCGTGGTCTGCAATTCCTCGACTTGATTCAGGAAGGCAACATCGGCCTGATGAAAGCGGTTGATAAGTTTGAATACCGTCGTGGTTATAAGTTCTCTACTTATGCAACATGGTGGATTCGCCAGGCTATCACACGCTCTATCGCCGACCAGGCACGTACCATCCGTATTCCAGTGCATATGATTGAGACAATCAACAAACTCAACCGTATTTCGCGCCAGATGCTGCAAGAGATGGGCCGTGAGCCAACCCCGGAAGAATTGGCTGAACGTATGCTGATGCCGGAAGACAAAATCCGTAAAGTGCTGAAAATCGCTAAAGAGCCTATCTCCATGGAAACGCCAATCGGCGACGATGAAGATTCGCATCTGGGTGATTTCATCGAGGATACCACCCTCGAGCTGCCACTGGACTCTGCAACATCAGAGAGCCTGCGTAATGCGACTCACGATGTGCTTGCGGGCCTGACAGCGCGTGAAGCGAAAGTTCTGCGTATGCGTTTCGGTATCGATATGAACACCGACCACACGCTGGAAGAAGTGGGTAAACAGTTCGACGTTACCCGTGAACGTATCCGTCAGATTGAAGCGAAGGCACTGCGCAAACTGCGCCACCCAAGCCGTTCTGAAGTACTGCGTAGCTTCCTGGACGATTAATCTTATCGCCCTTCTAAAGAGCCCTCCTCGTGAGGGCTTTTTTATGCCTGCACGAAAACAATTTCCATCTGTGTTCCTTGCCTTATTGCCCACGAAAATACCAGAAGTGAAAAGTATAAGAGTTTGATTAGGCTTTGATTATAAAAACAGCAGATGTCACGCAATCACTGGATTGAAGCGCCAAGTTACATTATAATCCTGCGCCACGGCCCCTTAGCTCAGTGGTTAGAGCAGGCGACTCATAATCGCTTGGTCGCTGGTTCAAGTCCAGCAGGGGCCACCAAATTTTAGTTTTAAAATCATATGATTAAGCCACCTTTCACGGTGGCTTTTTTGTTGTCTAAACTTTGAGTGGCGACGGAGTGGCAATAGTGCCGCGTCGGCGATACCTGAGAGACACCATGTAATTCAGGCCACTGCACAGCAGGTAATACACCAATCCCGTAAAGATAAAGATGGCCGCGGGATAGACCTGCACCCGGCTGTTGACCTGTCCCGCCACGGTGGTTAGCTCTGGCACATTGACGATGAACGCCAGAGAAGTGTCTTTAAGCAGCGCGATAAATAGCCCCATGTAGGAAGGAAAGACGTTGCGCATCACCTGTGGCAGCAATACCAGGCGCAGTATTTGCCATGCATTCAATCCACCAGCCAACGCCGCTTCATGTTGCCCGGACGGGAGAGCCTGTAAACCCGCGAGCGTGGTGTGCATCACTGCTGCAGAGGTAAACCACGCCAGCGCCAGAGTGACGGTCAGCACACCGGGTAAATCGCTACCGGTGATAATCGGCAGCAAGAAGTAGAGCCAGAAAATCACAAAAATAAGCGGGATACCGCGGATGAATTCAGCCCAAATAAACAGTAACCGCCGCACAATGCCATCAAACCGCCAGGCGAGTCCTGCCAGCAATACGCCCCCCACCAGCGCCAACACTGCCGCTCCAGCCGCCATTAGCAGCGTGAGCAGTACGCCGCCCGGTTCACCCTGCGCCATTCTTCCCCACAGTAGATAATCCAGGTTGTCGGTAATCACCGTCAGATTAGCTATCATGCTGTGCCTCCGTATCCCGCACTTTAGTCACCTGGCGCTTATGTTCAGACGGGCGCGGGCCAAGCCAGGCGAACAATCCACCCATCACCAATCCTAAAGCCAGATACAGCACTGTTCCCACAGCAAAAGCCTCCAGCGCATGTGCGTTGTAGCTTTCGATTTGTCTGACCTGATAAGTCAGTTCCGCAAAGCCGATACCAGTGGCCAGCGACGAGAGCTTCATCAAATTAAGATACTGCCCCACTACCGGCTGCCAGGCATTCCTCATCCCTTGTGGTAGAAGGATCCAACGGAAGATAGACCAGGATGAGAAGCCTTGCGAAAGCGCAGCTTCCACCTGTCCCTGAGGTACGGCCTGCAACCCGCTGCGCAGTTCTTCGAGCAGAAATGCAGAAGTAAACAGCCCAAGCCCCCAGGCAGCGCAGAGAAACTCCGGAGTGAGCCACCACACATTTCCGGGTAGTATTGACCAGCTGTGCTCATCGTTAATAAAGCCACGCAACGCCTGCGGAAGGACATTCCACGCGGCGAAATACCAGAACAGCAGTTGCACCAGCAGCGGCGTGTTGCGAAACAGAGATACCCATACCGCAACCACCGCACGACCAATTCGCCCGCTGGCAAGTCTCAACCCGAGTAATAACAGCGTTAAAGCCGTTGCCAGCAGTACTCCCGCCAGGGTGACCCAGACCGTGGTTAAAAAGCCGGAAGTAATCCACTGCAACGGCTGTCCTGTCAGGACTCCAGCCCAGTCTATGTGCCAGTTCATGGTTCATCCTTAAACCCGGCATGCAGAGGGTCGAGTACCTTTTGTAGAAAACGCCGGGTGCGTGGATGTTGCGGTGAGCTGAAGAACCGCGCCGGAGGAGCCTGCTCAAGAATTTCGCCGCCATCGATAAACACCACCCGATCGGCAATTTCCCGGGCGAACTGCATTTCATGGGTAACGACAATCATCGTAATGCCACTGTGGGCCAGGGATTTCATCACCATCAGCACTTCACCGATCATTTCCGGATCCAGTGCCGAAGTGGGTTCATCGAACAAGATTATCTGCGGCGAGGATGCTAAAGCCCGGGCGATGGCCACACGCTGCTGCTGCCCGCCGGAAAGCTGCGCAGGATATTGATGTGCTTTCTCGGCAAGCCCGACCCGAGTCAACAACGTTACTGCCTGCTGTTTAGCCTCATCAGGTTCCCAGCCATGAACATGCATCAGAGAAAGTGTGATGTTCTGCTCGGCGGTGAGATGAGCATATAAATTGAACTGCTGGAACACAAATCCGATGCGGCTACGCAAGGCTCGCAGAGCTTTGCCCTGCAAATCCCGTGTCGGTTTGCCATCAATAAAAATGTCTCCCGCACTTAACGGTTCGAGCTGGTTTATCAGTCGGATTAACGTCGATTTACCAGAGCCCGAAGGCCCGCAAATCGCCACCACTTCACCTGCGTTGATTTTCAGGTCGATGGACTTGAGGACCTGGTTTTCATCGTAACTTTTGCCAGCCTGGCGAAACTCAACGCTGGCATCCTGTAAATGTGCAAAATCCGCGGCCTGCACCGCGGATCGTTTGGAGAAGGCACTCACCATGTTACTGAGCTTCTATTTTAAAGCCGCGTGGCTGGGGAGTTTTACTGCCAGGACCAAACCAGCTGTCGTAAATCTTCGTCGCTTCACCGTTTTGCTCAAGCTTCACTAACTCGCCGTTAACTGCTGTAAGCAGCGCCGTTTCACCCTTCTTCACCCCGACGCCAATCTCTTCTTTGCTGAGCAGGTCAGGGAGAATTTTGAACTTCACTTTATCCGGTGCTTCAGCCAACAGACCGGCCAGAATGGTGCTGTCCTGGGTAATCGCCTGCACGTTGCCGTTACGCAGCGCCGTCAGCGCCAGTGGAATATCGTCATAGGAAAGCACGCGAGCGGATGGGAAACGCTGATGCAGCGCCTGCTCACCGGTCGTGCCTTTTACTGCACCAATACGGTCGTGCCCGTAGTCATCAAGTTTATCCGCTGACGCCGCCGGTACCAGGAATTGCTGGCCCGTCACGAAATAAGGCGTGGAGAAGTCGACAACCTGCGCGCGCTCCGGCGTGATGGTGATATCAGCGACGATAAGATCCACTTTGCCAGATTGCAGCAAAGGAATGCGGTTGGCTGGATTGGTTGCCACCAGCTCCAGTTTTACGCCAAGAGACTTTGCGAGAGCCTTCGCAAAATCAACATCATAGCCAACGATATCGTGAGTTTTAGCATCGATGGAGCCAAATGGCGGGTTAGCGTCAAAAGTGGCGACGCGCACGACGCCTGCTTTTTGAATATCGGCCAGTTGGTCAGCCTGAGCCACTGTGGCGGTAAGGCCGAACAGTGCCAGTAAAACGAGTGATGCGATCTTATTTTTATGAGAGCTCATTGCGTGTGCCATAGTTTTTCCTTGTTGTCCCAGCTTTTAGCAAGCTAAGGCCTTACACTCCCATATCCAGAATTGCACCACCAATGCTTAAAAAACATTAACATATGAGGAAAATATATTAAGGTTGGAGACGTTTCACATCGAAAGACAGAGAAATCCGCCATCCTTAAGCTCGCAGATATAGCCGCTTAAATGGTTCAAATAAGGGTCCATCAATAATGAATGCTCAAATAACGAAAACCCCGACGTCCACGATATCTGCCAGTACAACTTTTAGTGCAGCCAGTCTGCAGTTCCTGAACAAGCTCGCGCAAAACAACTCCCGAGACTGGTTTAAAGAACATCAAGAGGAGTACGAGAATACTGTGCGCACTCCTGCCCTGCGGTTTATCGAGCAGATGCAGCCCGGTATTCTTGCCATTTCATCGAAGCTCACTGCGGTGCCGAAAAAAGTCGGCGGTAGTCTTATGCGCCCGCAGCGAGACAGTCGTTTCAGTAAAGATAAAACACCTTATAAAACCAATGTCGGGATTCAGTTCCGTCATTTCCAGGGAAAAGACGTTCATGCACCAGGCCTCTATCTCCATATCGCCCCTGAAGGTTGCTTTATTGCCGCAGGAATTTGGCATCCGGAATCAAAAGCCCTGAGTGCTATTCGCCAATGCATTGATGAGAACCCCAACGCTTATCAAAAGGCGTTACAGGAGCTACAAAGCCAGGGGTTTATCATGGATGGCGATAGCTTAAGTCGCCCGCCAAAAGGCTTTGATAAAACCCATCCTTTGCTTACTGAATTGAAGCGCAAAGATTTTATAGCGTTGAAAAACATCGATTTCGAAGAGCTGTGCAAACCGGATGCTATTAATTTCTGTGCCGAACAATTTCAGCATTGCTCGCAATTGATGGCCTATCTCTGTTTTGCCCTGGAACTTGATTTCTAAAACATATCGAAAAAGTTGCCAAAACGTTAAATGCATCACACTTACGATGCTACACTACGCGGCTTTATTGGAAGCAGCGCCGGGTGGATAAATGAGTGAGCATGTAGAAGTGATAAACGAGCCAGTGGCCGTAACACGGCCTAACTGGTCGGCGGTTTTTGCCGTGGCGTTTTGCGTCGCCTGCCTGATTACCGTTGAGTTTTTGCCGGTTAGTTTGCTGACACCCATGGCACAAGAGCTGGGCATTTCCGAAGGCGTTGCCGGGCAGTCCGTTACCGTCACGGCTTTCGTGGCAATGTTCGCAAGCCTTTTTGTGACCAGCATTATCCGCTCAACTGACAGACGCTATGTAGTCATCCTTTTCTCTGTGCTGCTCACCCTCTCCTGCCTGCTGGTTTCCTTTGCTGAAAACTTCTCCATGTTGCTGATTGGGCGCGCCTGTTTAGGGATTGCCCTCGGCGGCTTCTGGGCAATGTCAGCCTCTTTAACCATGCGCCTGGTTCCAGCACGTACAGTGCCAAAAGCGCTCTCGGTCATCTTCGGTGCTGTCTCTATCGCACTGGTTATCGCCGCCCCGCTCGGTAGCTTCTTAGGCGGTATTATTGGCTGGCGCAACGTCTTCAATGGCGCGGCATTAATGGGCGTGGCTTGTATCATCTGGGTGTGGAAAGCACTGCCGCCGCTGCCAGGTGAATCAACACAGCATAAGCAAAACATGCTTGGCCTGCTTAAACGACCGGGCGTACTGGCGGGTATGACGGCAATCTTTATGACCTTTGCCGGGCAATTTGCCTTCTTCACTTACATCCGCCCGGTGTACATGACGCTTGCAGGGTTTGATGTCGACGGCCTGACGCTGGTGCTGTTGAGCTTTGGTATCGCCAGTTTTGTTGGCACATCGCTTTCTGCTGTTTTCCTCAAGCGTTCACTCAAACTTTCTCTCACCTGTGCCCCGCTGATTCTGGCACTGAGCGCTCTGGTTCTGGTGTTGTGGGGGAGCGATAAAATCGTCGCATCAGCAGTTGCCATTATCTGGGGCTTTGCCTTTGCTCTGATTCCCGTTGGCTGGTCGACATGGATCACCCGTTCACTTGCGGATCAAGCAGAGAAAGCGGGATCTATTCAGGTTGCGGTGATCCAGTTAGCAAACACCTGTGGAGCGGCAATTGGCGGGTTGGCTCTGGATAATCTCGGCATAATTTCGCCGCTGGTGTTATCAGGAAGTTTGATGTTACTGACAGCGTTGTTAGTAGCGGCAAAGGTACGAGCAAAATAACTGCGTCGGATGGCGCATTGCTATCCGACCAGCTTCATCCACCAAAATCCCATTACCCTCGCCAGAAAGGCTTATCCCCCAGAATCGTTGCACGATGCATGATGCGGCGAGCGGGGAGATAATCAGCATTCGCATAATGCTGCGTGACACGGTTATCCCAAATAGCGATGTCGTTTTCCTGCCAGCGCCAGCGAACCTGGAACTCCGGCTTCGTAATATGTGCAAACAGGAAGGCGAGCAGCGCATCGCTCTCTTTTTGTGAGAGCTCGACAATCCGCGTGGTGAACCCCTCGTTAACAAACAGCGCCTGCTTGCCGCTTACCGGATGGGTACGCACCACTGGATGCAGCAACGGCGGATTCTTAACAACCGCCTCACGCCAACGCTGATGCTCTTCTTCGCTGCGGAGATGTTTATATTCCGGGAATGATTTGCGGAAATCGTGTTCCGCCTTCAGCCCTGAGAGCAAGCGCTTAAACGGTTCTGAAAGTGCCTCGAACGCAGCAATGCCACTGGTCCACAATGTATCACCGCCAAATTCTGGAAGCTGTTTTGCTGCCAATATCGCACCGGCTGGCGGCGTTTCGATAAAGGTCACGTCGGTGTGCCAGTTATCGTTATCAGGCGGGTTATCGTTGTGCGTATCGAGCACGATAATCTCCTCCACGCCTTCCGCATGTGGATAAACCGGATGGATGTGCAGATCGCCAAACCGCTGTGCCAGCGCACGTTGCTGTGCAGGTGTAATAAGTTGATCGCGCAGGAACAGTACCTGATGGCGGATCAGCGCGTGGTAGAGCTGCTCAAATTGGTTATCCGTTAAGCCCCGGCTCAGCGTTAAACCACTAACCTGCGCACCGATGTAAGGCCCCAGTGGTGTAATATTCACTTTCTCGCTCATTGCCCTTCTCCATGCCATGGGGTTAAACGGCGCTGCAATGCCCGTAACCCTAGTTCTAAACAGAATGCGATAACCGCAATCACACCAATACCCGCAAGCACTACATCAGTTGCCAAAAACTCACCCGCCGATTGCACCATAAAGCCGAGCCCACGGGTGGCGGCGATAAGCTCAGCGGCAACCAGCGTTGACCAACCGACGCCAAGCCCAATACGAAAACCGGTTAGAATTTCCGGCAGCGCACCGGGCAAAATCACATGCCAGACAACCTGGAGTCGTGATGCCCCCAAAGCTTCGGCGGCACGAATGCGAACCTGTTTTGCGCTGCGCACTCCCGCCATGGTCGACATCGCGACAGGCGCAAATATCGCCAGGTAAATCAGTAAAATCTTCGAGGTTTCACCGATGCCGAACCAAATCACCATCAGCGGTAAATAAGCCAGCGGCGGCACCGGGCGATACAACTCAATCAGCGGGTCGAGAATACCGCGCACTGTCGGGTTTAGCCCCATCGCGATACCCACGGGAATACCAATTAATACTGCAGCGAAAAGTGCCGTGAGAATGCGCAGCAGGCTGGCGGCGAGATGCTGCCAGAGTGTTGCATCCATAAACCCCTGCGGCCCGGCGATGCTAATTAGCTTTGTCAGCACCTGAAGTGGCGGCGGTAAAAATAAAGGGCTAACCCATTGCTGTGCTGCAACCCACCACCACAACAAGATGATTGTCACCACCGTCGCAATGCTTAGCGTTATCTGGCGCGAAAATGGCCAATGCAACGCCAGCCGTTTGCGGCGGGCTTTATCCTGAATAACGATGCTCATAAGAAGCCCTCGCGCTGTTCAAATACCCGGCTCAGCACGTACTCGCGCTTCGCGATAAATTCCGGATCGGATTTGATGCTGCGGCATGGCTCACCCGCGGTGAACCGGCGGCCAAAGTCGAGCGGCATACGCTCCAGCACACGCCCAGGCCCCGGTGAAAGCAACACCAGTTCAGTTGCAAGAAATACGGCTTCTTCAATGTCATGAGTAATTAACAACACCTGACGGCGGCTTTCATGCCACAGCTTGAGCAGCAAGGTCTGCATTTGCTCGCGAGTAAAGGCATCCAGCGCGCCGAAAGGCTCATCGAGCAGTAAAAGTTGCGGGCGAGTCGCCAACGCACGAGCAATCCCTACTCTCTGGCGCTGCCCGCCGGAGAGCTGCCAGATGGCACGTTTCGCCTTATCTTCCAGCCCCACTTTACGCAACATATCGAGCGCGATTTCCTCACGTGCAGGCTTTGGCTGCCCGGCAAGCTGCAAACCAAATGCGACGTTATCCAGAACCGAACGCCACGGCAGTAGCCCTTCATTCTGAAATACTACGCCGCGCTCAGCACCCGGCCCCGTGACCTGTTTGCCCGCTAGTGTAATGCTGCCGGAGTGATAAGGAACAAAGCCAGCTATCAGGTTAAGCAGCGTAGTTTTCCCGCAGCCAGACGGGCCGAGAACCACCAGTAACTCGCCTTCGTCTACGGTCAGGTTGATGTCATTGAGAACCGTTTTACCGTCGAAATCTGCGCTTAAATGCGAAACCTGTAACATGGCTAACTCCTTACTGCGCCAACGGTTTTACGAAGCGGTCTGTAACGAACTGGCTGTAATCCGTTTCAACGGCCGGGACTTTGCCTTGCGCTTTGAGGAACTGAGCGGTATCGACAATCGCTTTATTTACCGGGCCGCTAAGTTGCTCGGTTTGCTGGTTCGCGGTGAGGTAAGTATTTCCCTTCACCAGCACTGGAACATCACTTTCCGGCACACCACTCAGGCGTGACAGCTTGCTCAGGTTATCTGGTTGTTTCAGCCAAACATCTGGATTGTCGATATAGCTTTTCTGCGCGGCGAGAGCGCTTTTGGCGAAGGCTGCGACAACTTCCGGATGCTGTTGCGCGAAGTCTTTACGTACTACCCAGACATCCAGAGTTGGAGCGCCCCACGTACCCACTTGTGCAGAGTCGGTCAGCACTTTGCCCTCTTTTTCCAGCTCGTTAACCGCAGGTGCCCAAACATAAGCACCGTCAATATCACCGCGCTGCCAGGCCGCAATAATCGCCGGAGGCTGAAGGTTAAGGATTTCTACCTCGCCAGGCTTAATTCCCCAGTGTTTCAGGGCCGCCAGCAGGCTGTAATGCGTGGTGGAAATAAACGGCACGGCAATACGCTTACCGATAAGATCTTTCGGGCTGGAGATACCTTTCTTCACAACCAGTGCTTCGGAGTTACCCAATTGTGAGGCGAGCAAGAAGACCTCGATAGGGACATTCTGGCTTGCCGCAACAGCGAGTGGGCTGGAACCGATATTGCCAATTTGTACATCGCCTGATGCCAGCGCACGAACCACACTCGCGCCGCTGTCGAATTTACGCCATTCAACTTTTGCTCCGCTGTCTTTGGCAAAAGTGTTATCAGCCTGCGCGACCTTGGCGGGTTCAGCAGAAGTTTGGTACGCGACGGTCACATCCACCGCGAATACTGGCGTTGCAATAAGGGCAAGCGTAGCCAGCCAGAGAGAATGTCGTTTTGCCATGAGGAATGCTCCTGTGTCGATGATGGGAGCAGTATTTCCAATGGCGGTGATTAGATAAAGGAATTAAATATTATCGCTAATGCTTTTATGTTTTTAGATGAAATACAGGGAAGGATAGTTGGGAAATGGGAATGGGATGGTGCTTAGAAAAAGAAATGGGCCCGAAGGCCCACAGAGATTAGTGTTCCAACTCAAGTTCACAAGCCCGAGTCGCTTGCTGGCAATAATACTCATAACGCCCTAGAAATCAGGCCTTTTGCTCCATGTTCATGTTGCCGGTCACGGCTCGAATATCGAGAGCTTGCCCAAGTGCATACATACGAGCAAAACTACGCGCCAGAAAATCGAAATTCTTCACTGCCTGTAGGTCTTTATTCATCAGCATATTCCTGTGGTTAGCTTATTTCTAAGGAAGGGCTATATGCTTTATCTGAATTCAGTATCCACCTGTTATTGATTGTTTTATGAGCTATCAGTGCTGGTTTTTGGAAAGTAGTAGGTTGAGAATAAAAGGTTTGAAGTGACTCACAAAATGGGCAATGTTACAGCTACGGGACAAAAATGAAAATACTGAAAAGCGGCATCAGAAATGTGACAGCCAGCGACAAAGTAACGGTATGCGAACCGGTAAACCTTTACGAATGCACCCTGCACGATGATGCCTTTGTCGGCCCTTTCGTGGAGATTCAAAGACACTGTGTTATTGGCGCAGGAACCCGCATCCAGTCACATTCATTCCTTTGCGAGAAGGTAACAACCGGCAAAAACTGCTTTATTGGCCACAATGTGACGTTTGCCAACGATCTCTTCCGCTCCGGAAAACTCAATCCAGATCCCGAAAGTTGGATCAGTATTCATCTTGGCGACAACGTGATCGTGGGCAGTGGAAGCACGATCCTGACAGAATTTATTTGTAGTGGTGCGGTGATAGGCGCTGGGAGCGTGGTCACGAAGGATATTCTTAAGCCGGGGATTTATGCAGGCAACCCGGCTCGGTTGTTGCGGGAGATTTAGGGCCGGGATTTACCATTTTATGACGAGCAAGGCGTCTGCGACATGCATTGACTATAGGTCCAATGCGCTTCAACTCATCAACCAAGTATTGCCGCTTCGATAGCAGCCATATCTATTTTCTTCATCCACATCATCGCTCCAAACGCACGCCTGGCGGTGTCTCCACCCGTAGCCAGGGCTTCAGTCAGTACGCGAGGGGTAATTTGCCAGCTAACACCCCACTTATCTTTGCACCAACCGCAGTCGCTTTCCTGGCCGCCATTACCAACAATTGCGTTCCAGTAGCGGTCCGTTTCAGCCTGATCTTCGGTAGCGATCTGAAAGGAAAAAGCTTCACTGTGTTTGAAATGCGGCCCACCGTTGAGGCCGATGCATGAAACACCTGCGACGACAAATTCGACAACTATTGTGTCGCCAGCCTTGCCATCTGGATAGTCTCCTGGGGCAGGAATAACGGCACCGACGCTGCTGTCTGGAAAGGTCGCAGCATAAAAATGAGCTGCGTCTTCCGCATCATGATCAAACCAAATACAGATAGTATTTTTAGCCATAAGTTAGCCTGCTTGTCGTGGATAACCGAACCGCAGTGCCTTGCTAGCATTGCGTCTTTTATGTTTTACCAACCATAAGTATGTACTGGATCTGATTCATGTGAGTGTCAGAAGTATGATCTGTGGTCTGTATCGCTTAATGGATGGGAGGTTTAGCTACGGGAATAGTAAATAAGTGGGATGTGGAAATTTAAAATAGTTAATTAAACTGCTTAATGCCGTGTTATTTAGATGATTATAGCGAGGAAATGAGAGTGGTTTT
>NZ_LXEP01000027.1 GCF_001654835.1 Buttiauxella gaviniae ATCC 51604 | reverse complement strand
GTCTTATACGCAGTTGTGCACAAAGTTATCCACAAAACTGATCGACTCCACTTGATGAACTCACCTCAAAGTCAGTAATAACGTCATCTGCAACACCAGAAACACCCCATGAAGACGCATTTTTCTGCCTCACCGTTCATTTATATCCTTCGCGAAGCCGAGGTTAGCGTTCCTAACCGCGAGATCTGCCTTAAACATGCCATCTCCTGTTCTTCCTTCTATATATAGGAAGGTGTAAGAAGTTTGGCGACATGGAGAGCAAAGCTTTTGATGGCGGCAGCATCATGCGTGAATGTATCCGGCTTCTCGCAAGTGAACAGTTGTTACAGCCGGGCCACCATGAACCCCGCACACATCGTTCCTTTATAAGTACACTTCGGGCTTTCGGTACTACCTGCTTTCGGCCTGCGTCGATTCGCAGTTGTGTTATCAGCTTAAATGCAGCAAACATGTAAACCGTATGCGAACCGGTTTACCTAGACTCAGGACCCTGAGAACGAGAAAGGAGAGAACCTGCGGGCAGTAATGTAGGACTGTCGTTCTATGCTTTTTTTGCCAATAAAAATGATTGGAGTGATGCCTGAAACCTGAAGGAGTCGAAAATGAGAACTCAGAAGCGATGTATGGGATATGTGGCCATAGTTGTTGATGACTATGATCGGGCAATTGAATATTACACGGAGAAGCTGGGCTTTACCCTCGTTGAGGATACACCGCAGCCGGGAAAACGCTGGGTCGTGGTTACACCTAACCCGGAAAGCGACTGTAATATACTTCTGGCTCGAGCCTCAAACGAAAAGCAGGACGGCTTTATTGGTAATCAGTGTGGTGGCAGGGTATTTCTTTTCCTTCAAACCGATGACTTGTGGCGGGACTACAATGCTATGAAGGCCGCAGGCGTTAAATTCTGCGAGGAGCCACGTGAGGAAGAGTACGGGACGGTGGTTGTATTTGAAGATCTCTACGGAAATCGCTGGGACTTATACCAGAACAACTAATTTTCAAAAGCGCCATAGGGCGCTTCTTTAGCTTCAGTTACTCACAAGCATGTTGATGTGGGGTAACTCAGATTGACGTCGGTTGACTGAAAAGCGGGGCAAAGCCTTGCGGGGACTGGATTTTAGGCATAAAAAAAGACCTCAGTTGAGGTCTATTTACATACTGTTGGTGCGAAGGCCGGACTCGAACATCGCAACTATCCTTATGATCTTAAGAGATTTAAACGTACAGGAATAAGTAAGATACCATCATTGATACCATCACGCGTACCTGTTGACTATCATCCACTAGGTTCAAACCAAGTATCAAGGTCAATTTTCATCAAATATGCACTTTTTTTAACGATCTTAGTAAAATCGCAATGAGTTAGTGCCCCAGCGATAAAGATAGGAGCTTTAATTTTCATATATAATGCTACCTGCCATGATTATAGCCTAAACATCGAAGCCCCCTTACATTTAAAATCGTTTACACTACACACTACAAATATTATTCTATCTAAATATTCAAGCATATTAACTAAGATAAAGGATATACATGAAATTAGCTGACAAAATATTCATAAAGCTCTTTTTTAAAAAAATAAAATTAATAATTCGGCGTTCGTACAAAAAAGGATATTCTCAGGGGAAAGATAAAGGTTATCATAAAGGTCATGGTGATGGTGTGTTAAAATATCACATTCGTCGCGAAATCGATACGGTATCGATGTCCACTATTGATAACTCGATTTATGGTCCAGAAAATATTGGCGTTACGAGAGAATTAGAGCAACTCATGATTGAAAAGGTAAGAGTTGCAACTGAAGCTGGAATTTTAAGCTCACCTTCCCCGTCTCAGTGGAAAATGATTTTTTCAGATCATCCTGCGACTTGCGTTGTTGCTGGTGCTGGTTCAGGTAAATCGACAACCTTGATTCTCCGCTTAGTATTTATGCACTTTTATTTAAATATTCCATTAAGAAAAATCACCGTTATTTCATTCACAAAAAAATCATGTGATGAGTTGAGTGATAAATTAAGCTACGTTTTCAGTTTTTGGGATAAAGATCATGATAAAGTTGCGATAAATTCAATTGTAAATACATTCCATTCTCTTATATATAGATTTTCATTGAGTTCTATGCCAGGCATAAGTGCTTTCGATTTCCTTGGTGGAAGGATAAATCCAGATGACCCAAGTTTAGAGTTATCATTAGGTAAAAGAACCAATGAACAAGTTGAGGTTTTAAAGGGTGTTTATACCGAGCTATATAACAAAAACAAAGATTTTAAAATTTGTATAGATAAGCTTATAGATATTTCAATAACTGCATCACAAACATCCGATGAAAAGGAGGAAAGAGATTGGTTGATTAATTACGCCGCAGAGCGAGACCTGGTTTTAACGCAACAAATCAATGACCTATGGAATGAAGAAGGGAAATGGCCTATAGATGGAATAATAGCTGGTCCGGTAAAATGCTTTCACGTTAATGGAAATATTTTTTATGCTAATGGATATGTAGAACATAATAAAATGCCAGTTTTTCTGTCAGGTAATATTGGTAGAAAGAAACTGTATGACGAAAAAGATTATGTTAAAGGTAGTGAGTCTGACCCTAAGAAAAAGATACTTTTAGGAAAGGCTATATACTTTAAAAATAAAATAGCTGCTGGATACAACACTCAAATCTCGATATTTATTAATAGCAATCAAAAACTTAACTCGGTTAATAGTTTTTTGGAGAATTACATCACTGGTGAAGCTCCCAGTAACTTCTCCATAAAGTTGAATGGTGAATTAGCTCAAACAAATATACTTGAGCTATTATACGATCAAGGTTCTTTTATAGAAAGCCTTGGTAAAGAAGTAGTCACCACCATATCCAATATTTCACTTTTTAGAGAAAAAGGGGTTGAGTTTTATTTTGCAAAAGCATTAGCTATCTTCTGGCCTTCATTCGAAGACACTCTCTATAAAAACAACATGATGACTTTCAACAGAATGTTTATCATGTTTTCAGACGAATCGGTATTACAGCAACGCCGAGATTTATTCAAAAATAGATACTCAAGATTCGAAAATCTCTTAGTTGATGAATTCCAAGACATATCGCCTCAAATCGCCAACTGGATAAAAGCACTACAAAAAGAAAATGCGATTTTAAGTCGAAAACCTACAATCATGGCTATAGGAGATGATTGGCAATCTATCTATTCATGGAGAGGAAGTTCACCTGATATTTTCATGAATTTTTCAGAGTTTTTCCCCGTTCATAAATCATTAGGTAGACACAATACAGTTTTGATGATGGAAAACTATCGTTCAGATTCAAAGATTCTTGACGATGCCGAAAAGATGATGGGTTTGGTTAAAGGAAAAATTGTAAAGGAGTCAATTTCATGCCGAGAACCTGATGGTGATGAGCATGGTGTTTTTTGTTATGAGTATGATGACAAAAAGGGGGGTGATTCTTGGAAGGACAAAGCTATTGAGATTATTTTTGAACAGTTCAATCTAGTTAAAAATCAAAAAAACAAAGATAAAACACATTTAATTGTCTTAAGTCGAACCAATAATACGCTTCAAGAGATAAAAGAACTTTATAACAATAAATATGGGAATATTAAAGGAATCAACTTCTTAACAATTCACAAGGCAAAAGGTTTGCAGGGTGAAGTATGTGTCATTTTCGATGATAGTAAAGCTCATACGGGACACATTTTAAGAAATGAGATATATAGGCAGGTTTCCTATTTTAATTATAGCTATGACCAGGTAATGGTTGATGAGTCATATCGTTTGGCATATGTTGCAATAACACGAGGAATAAAAAGAGTATTTTGGTTTGCACCTAAAGGAAGCGATGGCGCATTTTCTCATTTTAAGTAACAAAACAGAGAGGGATTGCATCCCTCTTTATAATTAACTGCATAGTTGTGACAAAATTTCATTTGAAATTTATACTTATCTAATCATAGCCTATATATATTAATAGGAAACTGGCAACAATTACCTATATTATCCATTGTTGTTGAAGAAGTGTGATTACCAACGCTGGCGGTAGAAACTGATGAACTAAAAGTTTGAATAAATAACAATAAAACAAAAGAAAAAAAGTCCTGAGTAGAAGTTTATGTGTCATTTTAATACATGTCACCTTGCGATTAACACCATCTCAATTTTTTATGAACAGAGCAAACATTTTCAATTGTTAACTTTTCCTTGTGTTTATCACTACCTGCCGCCCAAGTATTCCACTTCAGAATGATGCAGCAGTATTAAGAATGTAAATCTAACAAACTGATGAAAACAAATAAAAATAGCATAGTAGTGTACTAGACTACTCAAGGAATACTTTTATAACGGAATGCCGGGACTTTGGGATCACCTGCTCAACCACGACTAACTGGGTTGCAAACATGAACATCGGTGCAACCTTCCGTTCTCTTCTGAGTAGCATAGGACATTCTGGATCTACACAGGATTCAACCTGGTCTTCATCGTGATAACTTTTCTGCTCGTCCCTGAAACCAAAGGGGTCCCTCTTGAGCATATTGAAAAAAATATGATGTCTGGCAAAAAAGTCGTGATCTGAGTTAGTAAGTTGATACCTGATAAAAGCCAGCAATGAATGTCTGCCTTTTATGTTTTCCAAAAAATTATTTTTAGATAATTTATAACCTTTTTCTAAAATCATCACACTCACCGTTGTCAGGATTCAATATACTACTCATCTTATCCTTTTCTTCTTTAATCCTTCTCTTGACCAGCATATCCTCAAGGGTGTTATCAAAATTATTATCAAGCAATTCTCCAACGATCCAATGCTCAATACCACCATTTAGTTCGGTATAATAATTTGCAAAATAGAAATTATTTATTATGAACAGTGCCTTTTCAGCAAAGCCAAGTTCGAAATGTTCCCAAAAAATATCAATTACTATATTTCTCCCTGGGATGTCTGTGAAGTTGTCATAAACCCCCTATCATTTAACAAATTTGATGTATGCTCACCTAACCACTACCTCTTTTATATTATCATCTGTTATTTTTTTCTTATCCATATTAAACCCTCTCCAACCAAAAAATAATTTTATTTTCTAATTCTATTCCTGATAAAAGTCAACCATATTTCATTTATTTATATGCTGAGAGTAATATATTTTAGGGGTTATATTAAAGTGCTCAGCTAACTTCTTCCATGATTGTATTGCAAGCAAAAATTGGATAGAGTTTCTTTGAGTTATTCTTTCTAACTTTTCTTCAAAGACAAACCACAGACATGCATAGCTAATTTTTTTATCACAAGGTATTGTTTTTCTAAGTATCAGTTCTAATGAATCTTTCGATTGCTCAATATTATAAATTAATTCTTTTTCTTTATCGGAAATTTTAACCGCTATTATTTCTTCGTCCTTGTAAAGGTCTGCCACTTCAAGTTTATATTTTTTCTTATTGCTTTCCATCGAATTGATCAATGTCAATTCCCTGTCTAACAGTTCATATCCATTATCAGCAGATTGTTTCTGGTTGAAATAATATTCTCTATATATTATTTTATTGTCCACAGGCATTCCTGAGTCTATTTTTGATTTCTTATCTTTAGC
Source organism: Buttiauxella gaviniae ATCC 51604 (assembly GCF_001654835.1). Lineage (GTDB taxonomy): Bacteria > Pseudomonadota > Gammaproteobacteria > Enterobacterales > Enterobacteriaceae > Buttiauxella > Buttiauxella gaviniae. The sequence continues at coordinate 962 of NZ_LXEP01000027.1, read as the reverse complement.
CCAAACTTGATACTCATTTTCATCCAACAGATCTTTTTGTATAAAATCTATTTGTATAAGCGACTCTTTCAAATAATCTAAAAAAGATTGATTAAAAGAGCACCAGTCACCATTACTTAAGAAATAATGCACTCCATCTTTCTCAATATAAATATCTAATATCTCTTTTAATGGCTTAGAGAATTTCCCTCCCTTATCCTCAATTTCAAAGGAGACATGTAAGTCATTAATGTTTTCTACATCTTCATTTTCAATCAAATACTCAGATATGGATTTTATGTCGATCCCTCCTCCCAAACTTTTTTTATAAAAACTTTTTTTGCCTTTTTTATATGCAATTGAATAATTATATTCAGTAAAACTAAAGCAAAAGTTGACCCCGTAAACGTGAAATTCCTCAATCATTAATGAAGCATCCATCGTTTTCAGAGCTTTAAACAATATAGAATCCAAATCAACTATCAAGGAATCATCATATACTCTTTCTCTTTTAGGCAGACGAATGCTTTGTGGTTCTGCCAAAGCCATGATTATTTGGTTGAATATTTTAGCAAGCCCTACGGGAGTCACTTCTGTGTCCATTTGGATCGAATCGGCGAATATTATATTTTTATCACCCCACAACTCATTATCAGTTGCTTTCAATTTGAGATGATCAACAGATTCGCCAGGCTCATAACTATCTTTTATGAATGTGGTGTAAGATGATATTTCTTGCCTTTTTGACCCAGAAAAATACGTGCTCTTTTTGAGCAAGGTAGTTTCTTCTTTAGCAATTCTTATTGCCAATTCGATTCCAAAATCTCTTTCAATGAATTTATTTACATAGAAATGTGATTTACCGAGTGTGATAGCAAAAATCAAATCCGGGGATTCAACATTTGTGCAAATCATCAATCCGTAATGAAACTTATTCTTTGGCTCCTCCAACCCTTCCTCAAAGAAATCCTTGTAAGTTTCCC
>NZ_LXEP01000026.1 GCF_001654835.1 Buttiauxella gaviniae ATCC 51604 | reverse complement strand
CCCACCACCATATTTTATTTCCATCCAAATCTTTAGAGTAAAAAAACTCCATTTTATAGCCATCTATGATTTTTTCTTTTTGTTTATTCAAACCCACACTGGCTATTTTTTCGAGCAATTTATCCAGACAGGACATGCGGACTTTGTAGATATTATATGTATTTGACATGGGTAGTCCTTTTGGTCAGCGAGCTAAAATACTCAATGAATTTAACAACTGTGTATCCAAGGTTTCTCTTACTGGAGTTGGAAGCCCATTTGCAACTCTATAATTCTTGATTGCTGTCCTTGTAGCAGGCCCCATGCTTCCGTCGATATTGCCGTTGTAGAAACCTTTATCTAGTAAAGCGAACTGCACTCTCATGATCAACCGCTTACGTTTTTCTGTATCCGAAGTCAGCCCACTACTTGCACGGTTGGCACCTGTGGTTCCTGCTGAGTTTGTTATGGTTGAGCTATCCATGTCATTAGAGCGAAGTGAACGGACAGATGAGGAGGACGATGACGAACGAGTCCCTGAACTTGATGATTCTGAGGTGCTTGGTGTGCTGTAAGTTTTCGGATAGTAGGGAGTAGAAGTTCCCCCATAGTATCCACCACCAGAAGATGATCTATGAGAGCTATGACTTCGATGTGAACTGTGACTGCGATGACCCGCTATATAAAATGGCACCTCTGTGTTTAGAGGGGCTATCACCATATCATGCTCGTTAAGAGACATTGCAGGCATATCACTTGCGCCTATAGCTGAGTCACTTGCCCATACAGAGTTATTCAAAGCAAGAAATCCAGGAAGTAATGCTGCGAAATTAAATTTTTTCATTTGATAGGTCTCGGAGGTTGATGAAAACGGCCTTTTGATGAACTGAAATATCCAGCACAGGAAGACTTCTGAGTGCATTCATCACATTCTTTTGGATAATAATTTTTCCAGTCAGAGATGGACTGTGTAGCAAATCCCCAAGCTCTTTCCGGAAGGTGACACAATGGATAATTGAAGATGGTAAGTGGTATACCCGACCTCTGAGCGGTTTCTACAGCAGAAAGGATCTTCTCGCTATAGCTGTCGTGCTCAACGAAGATTGATGACCAGTTCTTGCGGGCCCATCCAATCGATTCAAGCCCCATCAGTGAAATTTGGTTTATATTGGAGAACACACGGCCAGTGAACTCAACGATGTCATCAAGTTCTGTATAGTTAGCCTGTGTAGGGATAATTCTAAGTTCAATGTTGATCCCTGAGTTACCTGCATTTATTAACCCTCTGACTGTCTCATCAAATGCCCCCTCACTTCCAACCAGATAGTCATGAACTGATGACCTTGAAGAATAAAGTGGGATACCAAAAGTAATTTTGATCTTATCGCTTCGTTCTTTCATCTGACGAGTAAAACTGACATCTGAAAATTTCCGCCCATTTGTTAAAACATGCAAAGCAGTGCCTGGTGAGTTTTCGATGATGAAATCGATAAAGTGCAGGAAATCGTCACCATACAGTAGAGGCTCTCCCCCGCTCACTCCCACTACACCATTCAAAGAGAAAGAGGCAATGGCAAGTGCTGACTGACTGAGTAGCCAATCATCGTTTCCAGTCTTAGGAGGCTGCGAACAAAACAGGCAACTGTTGTTGCACCTTTCAGTTACCAGAACCGTATTATGATTTGCTCTTCGGGACAAAATCACCCTGAGCATGTTGCCGTTGTTAACGATCCCGATGTCACCATCTTCTATCGAATCAAATAGCTCTTTGCTAAAAACAGAGTCTGTAAAATATGCAGGTAGCTGTGAATCGCTCTTTGCCTTAGTGACAAGCAAATTTGGGAGGAAAAACTGAGGGTTTTCTGGCTTGGATTTGCACAAGCGATAGAATCCCTGCTTAACTGGCAGTTCAGATGAAAACCGGAAAATATCGTTTCTTAACACCTCAGACATAAGCCCATCCTTTAAGCATCTCTGCCATAGGCCCATCCTGAGATATCTCGTTCAGAAGGTAACGGAACATACCTTTGTGGTATTGGCAGAATGTAGACCGGCTCTTGTCACCAACTGGTTCGCCGTGGACACTGATGTTTTGGCAAGGATCTGCGCCACAGAAAGGCTGATAGGCGCATGTGTCACAACCAGGCATAGCGAAGTTAAATGATGATGTTAATGACGACCTGTAGAACTCACTATTACTGAACGACAGGGAAGAAAAGTTACCGGCACTAAAATCTGCTTCGGGATTCACTTTCTGAAGCATACGGCTTTCGTCGCTACCGTAAACCTTACCGTCATAATTGAAGAGGATACAGTTCAGAACCACTCCGCTTGGCGATTTCAGGTCTGCATAGCCACTGAAGCCCGGATTAAAGATTCTCTTAATATGGATAGCAGCCGAATGCTCAACGACAGGTATGCCCTTCTGATTCTGAAGTAACACTTCTTCCATCAACTCTTTGTAAAATTCGAAATACTCCGGCATCGAAAAGGTAAAGCTTTGCTTTTGGGCAAATCCGTATGGGCTGACAGGTCTAATAAACATATCCGTAAGACCTAAGCCCAAATGAGCCTCCACTATCGAAACAGGATCTTTGGTAAGTTCTTTTGTTACAGTGGTTACTGTAGCAACACGATTAGAACCCAATTCATCACGTATGAGTTGCATACCAGCGATAGCTCTCGAGTGAGCTTTTGCTCCAGGGAGGATTCGATTCGTATTGTGGGTATGTTCATTGCCGTCAAGAGATACAGAGAAAGTAATGTTCCTACTTCTCACCCACTCGATGACAGAAGCATCTAACAGCGACAGGCTTGTAGCAATCACCATTTCAAAAGCTTCGGAGCCGAGTGAAACCTCACATTCGTTATAAATCATTTGCACAAGATCGAATCTGAGGAGTGGTTCTCCCCCCTGAACTTCGATTTTGTATGGCGGTGTTCCCAATTTCTTTATAGCGCTGACAATTTCAGGTATGAGTTTCGGGTCAAGATCGTAGCCACTTGCTCCGACTGCTGCTCTGCTAACCTGACAATACTTGCAGGTATGATCACATCTCAGTGTAGGAACTATCATGAAGATTGGCCTGATGGCTAAATCATTCATGAGTCTTTTAGCTAAACCAGAACTTAACGCAGAAGAAGCCAATGAAACCGCGTCATCATTAGCAATAAAAAGCTTACTTTCAAGGCTACCCGATACATTCCGCTCTATTGGAAATTGGTTGCATGATAGCTGGAAAAGCTCTGCATCCTCAATGAAGTGGTGGAAACCAGCCAGATTACTGATGAAAACCTTGCCATCATTTAATCTATCGAAGTTAAATGGCATGAGCTTCATCAAGCGAGTCTCTCATCAATACTCTTCAGAACATTGCTGATAATCGCTGCTCTAACTCTTCCCGTATGGCTATCAAGAGATTCCCTTAGCTGGAAATCGTTTCTCAACCGTTCAAATTCGAACTGTATTTCCTCACTACACGTATCAAAAGAGACATGCCAATTTACATCGTCATCTTCCAATCGCCATCGTGTATAGGCAGTCATCCAGTAAAGACTGTTTCGTAAAACCCATTCAGAACATGCTGTTTTGCTTATCGTTTTATTCCACATATATGTCTCAAAGAGTTAATAAAACATAACCATTAGAATGGCTTATGTTTTTGTAAGCATCTTCTAAGCCTTCCGGATAGATGACGTAAGATTCTGTGAGTGTAATAAAATTTAACTTATTTAAATTCAGTTAGTTACACAAGTCACAATCAAGACTTATCCCATATACAATAACATTACCTCTTGAAAGGGTAATTTGTAAATTTTTTTTTACATTTTATGATTAGCTGATAGAACAGGTTAGTAGCGAATCTTTAGCCGGAGATGTGAGAAGTTATCCACTATTAGTAATGTAAGAGCCAGTCGGTTTGGTGATGCGAGCTTTAAGCGCAAAATTATATAGTAGGGTCATAGAGTTACATGTTGCCATTGCCGACATACTTTTCGTATGTCATAAATCTCAGACAGAGATGATGCAGCAGTATTATACAAATAAAACAATACAATGATTTTTAAAGATTTTATTCATAGAAAAGAACTATAGAATACAATTGGCATACTTGACAGGGGGCCTTCTCCTACAAAAAATGGTATATCGGATTTTCATGCACCAGTCTTTAGATTAGGCACTCAAAGTGATAACATATGGCTATATGAGGTTTATTAAAAATAAATAAAAGATGGTTGATATAATGGAAACACCATACAGCTTTTTGAAATTCGTTACACAAGATAGAATTGATATTTTAAAAGATGGATATATTAGATTTACTCCCCCTAAAGACTTGAATGACCCCTTCGAAGTTAACCCTGTAGTAATTCCTCATGACCCTTACAATATTCAAATGATAGAATCCGGGTATGATTATCAAAATCATGAATTCACAGCAAGTGATCATGATTTTTCATGGAAACGATTCAATAAAATTGGACACTATAAAACTGAATATTCAAAGTTCTCTAATAAATATGGAATTCTTTCTCTTTCCAGTTCTAAAGATATGTGTTCAATGCCATCAGTAGCAATTTTTAGTGAAGAAGATCCAAGACGTAATTTATTAATGTGGTCCCATTACACAGACGAACACAGAGGTTTTATTATTGAATTCCATAGTGACTTTATTGATGACACTGAAATATCAAAAATAACGTACTCTCATGAAAGGCCAATGGTCACCCAAGAAGACATAGAATCAGGAGTCATTTTTCCTTTTTTTGTTAAAGGTAAGAAATGGTGTTATGAAAAAGAGTGCAGAATCATAAAACCTTTGGAACAAGCTGATAAAATAGTACATTTGGACAATGGCAATACCATACATCTATTTAAAATAAAAAAGTCTCAAATTCGCTCTATAACTACAGGCTGTAACATGGACACGAATAAAATTGAAGAACTAAAAAAAATTGTATTCACTGACCCAGAATTAAAAAACTGTGTATTTTATGTTTCAAAGATAGACAATGAGGGGTTCGCTTTGGATTTCAGATCATATTCAGCCAATGGTTGGACTAATGATGATGTATTTGGATTCCCAATGATATCCAAACATCCCTTATTGATAAACCCTGAGAATGTAAAAAACAAGTATAAGAATAATTAACAAACACCTAAGAGCTAACTTAAGGATATTTATGATTATGTTATATAAATTAATGAATATGAGGGGTTTCTTATTTTGGGGTTATTTGATCAGCATATTAATGTCATCATTAATTTTGATCTGGGTCTACTTCCAGCCCCTTAATTACATTATTTGGCTGTTTGTCCCACTAATTGTCCCTATATTATTTTCAATTTGCATAATAATAACGCGCAATAAGGAACAACGCGATTTAATAAAATCCTTAAATGATTCCACATTGTTCTCAATTAGTGCTATTACAACAGCTTTGGCGATTATCAAAACTATCGATTTAACCCCAGTAGATGCTTTTGACTTACTGATGAAAAACAGAGTCGGATATATTCTGATATGTGGGCACACGATTTTATATACAATAAAAGCCACCATAGCTATGTGTGAAAGTTATGAAAACTGGATTAAAATATCAAAAGAAAAATAATTTATTTTTTTAGCATGACGGCAAAAAACACAATCACAAGCGGAGTTGTGAAAAAAGAGACTATTATAGCACTATAAATTGCTATATATATTTCAGAAGCCCCCTCCACATTAAGTATGTTAAACTCGCTTGCATTGCACAATATAATAACAAAAAACATTATTAATATAAAATAAATTGCTACGATTATTTTCGTTTTCATCTCACTATCTCTCTCTTTAACCTTATAATATATACATATCAATTATAATCTTGCTGTCAATAGCATTTGAGAATGTTAATATGCAAGGGCTAACTTATCGAAGCTACGCTTCACTAAGTTGCCTTGCTTTTCTGCCCTTTGGTTGAAAAGAAAAACAATCTGATTTTTTGGATAATCACATTGCTCACGCACAGCTCCACTTTAAAAAAAATAAGACAGAACAATACTAATTCTCTAAAGAAAATTAGATGTAAGATGCAATACCCACCGCAAATGTGATGTCGATCACGATTTTCACAATTATAGCTAAATCCTATTGATGTTATAATAATAAAATACGTAGAGAATATCGTTTCCCCTTCGCAAGGAGTCATTAGTGGGTGAAGAACGCAGGAACATTAATAATAATACGCATATAGTTTTATATGATGAGGTGAGTGGTCTTTGCCCAAAATGCTCTAAACCTTTGATGGTTCAGAATGGCAAACGGAAAATAAAGATCTATGAAGTAGCACACATATATCCTTTTTCTCCTCGTAAAGGTGAAAAAGAATTACTAAAAAATGAGCCACTTCTTTGTGACGATGTTGATAGCGAAGATAATTTAATTGCCTTATGTAGAGACTGTCATAAGTTGTTCGACAACCCAAGAACGATTGAGGGTTATCGGGAAATATGCGCTATCAAAAAGCAGTTAAGACAAGCTGCACAAATCAAAAACAGGCAATATAATTTTAAGATTGAAGAAGATATAAAAGAGATAATTGATAAGCTATCAACACTTGAGCCAAGAGAAGATTCACAATTATCATACAACGCAATGAGAGTTGATGACAAAATTAATTCTGAATCTGGCCCTGTTTTTAAAATAAAGATCAAGGCTCAAGTTACTTATTTTTACACTGAAATAAAAAAATTATTCCAGCAACTGGATCAACGTATCCCAAACACTTCAGAAATAATATTCAATGAAGTTAAAACATACTACCTAACTTTAAAAAGAGAGAATTTATCTCAATCTGAGATATACGATCATTTAATTAATTGGATAAAAACAAACACTAAAGAAACTAATAATGTAGCAGCGGAAGTATTGGTGTGTTTTTTTATCCAAAATTGCGAGGTTTACTCATGATTACACCAAGTAAATCTATCTCTATCCAAGATTCAATATTATATAAGATGACAATTATTTTAGAAACTGACTTTAACGAAATTAATATTACTGATTTATACAAAAAAACATCAAGTAATTTTTCATCTCTGGACGAGTTTGTTTACTCACTTGATTTTTTGTTTATTTTAGAGAAAATTATATTAAACCCAGCCAATGGGACGGTAACAAAATGCTAAAGAATATATACTGTGAAAAACTAATTAGAAAAGAATTGATTTTCAAAAAAGGTTTAAATACCATATTGGGGCCTAAGAATGGTGCCAACTCCATCGGTAAATCATCTGTTTTAATGTTAATTGATTTTGTTTTTGGTGGGGATGATTTTATAACCTTATGCAAAGATGTTATTTCGAAAGTTGGCCATCTAAATATCGACTTCACTTTTGAATTTGATGGAAAATCATATAATTTCACAAGAAAAACTGAAACTCATAGTAGTGTAATTTTTAAAAGCAACGAAGAAAATATTGAGTGGTCAATTGTAGATTTTAGAACGTTCTTAGCTCAGAAATATGGTTTTTCATCAAACGACCCTTCATTAAGAAATTTAATCTCAAGATTTTCCAGAATTTGGGGAAAAGATAATTACAATCCTAATAAACCTCTTTTGCGCTTTACAGGTGAAGGATATGCTTCAATCAAAGAGTTTCTCATAAAATCTTTCGGCTATTATAATTTAATTGAAGAAATTGAAAAAAAGAAAGCCGAAAATGAAGTGAAAAGAAAAAATATTGATATTGCGTTCAAACAAGGTTTTGTCAAAAAAGTAAATTTAAAAGAATATAGGCAAGCAAAACAAGACCTCAGTGTTATCGACAATAAAATTGACATCATAAAAAAAGATTTAGATCTTTTCGCAGCTAACATAAAAGCTATTCTGGACGAAAAAAGCCTAACGTTAGCTGTCGAAAAGGATAAATATCTAAAACAAAAAAACTCTCTCGCAAGTAAATTATTTAGGATAGAAGAAAATATATCTGATACCAAGCCTATTCCCAAAAGATATTTTTGCAAAGTTGTCGATTTCTTCCCAACTGTTAACATTGAAAAGCTAAATGAGGTAGAAGGTTTCCATTCATCAATTTCAAAAATATTAAGTGATGAGTTGAAAAAAGAAAAAGAAAGTCTTATATACCAATTAAATGAGATTGATATGGGAATTAGTTTAATTGACCTGAAAATTAAAGAAATAGCAGCGTCAGTAGATAGACCGGACGAGATTATTGATGAAGTATTGTCTTTATCTATAAAGAAAAAAGAAGTCGAAGATACTGTTAACTACAGAGAACGCCAGGATGATATCAAGGAAGCCTCAACAGCTATAAAAGTAGAACTTAAAGAAAAAACTGAAGAAATCCTGTCAAAAATCTCTAACTTATTAAATGAAAACCTCAAACTCTTTAACACAAAATTCTATGGTCCAGACAGAATACCTCCCCAGATAATTCTCAGTGATAATAATTATCTTTTCGAACATCATTCTGATTCGGGGACAGGTAAATCTTATGCAAATATGCTGGCATTGGATGTGAGTTTTTTACATACAACAAAATTACCTATAGCCATTGAGGATTCGATTGTTTTCAAAAATGTCGAAGTCGCAGCTATAGAAAAGATAGTTAACACATTAAACACTATTGATAAACAAGTTTTTATATCACTAGATCAACTAAATATTTATAGTGAAAATACAAGATCAATTTTGCGACAAGCAAGTTTTATGAGGATAAGTAGAAAATATCCCGCATTTAAATTTTCATGGAATATCGAATCCCAAAGAAAATAATCATTTAGAATGGCTACTAGGCATTCAGAACGGTGGCCATTTTATGTTATTTACTCCATTATTAAATCACCACATTGACATTCCTCACGAATAAAATATAAATAATAGAGAGCATATGGAATATGCTCAGATATATAAATTATAAGATATGAAAGGAGTTCATATGGATAACATTTTCAACCGAATTAGCAGAGTTAATATATCGAAAAACCTTCTTAGGACATATTGTGTCAGTGTAAGGCTTAACAAAGATGAATTGCAGCTACTCAATGCAAGGCGTGGTGAAAAAAGCAAAGGCGAATGGTTACGCATGGCATCCCTCCAAAAATTACCCCCTGTTATACCTGAAATCAATACAGAGGCTTGGAAAGCTATATCTGATATATCTCAAAAACTAAATCGTATTGCTACTCATATAGATAGTAAAAGCAAAGATAGCAAGCTTACCCATACAGAATTGTTCGCTGTTAAGCGGCAATTAGCAGAGCTTCGCCAGAACCTTCTAAGCGCTGACATATGGAGCAACCCCGATGAAGGGAATGCAGAAGATCAGACGTGGTAAAAGCTTTGTTGGTGTTGTTCTCTATGCATTAAAACAAGCATCTCATCATAAACAAGTTCCCTCCGTGATCGGTGGCAATATGATGGGAAGCTTTGCAGAAGATCTAATCGCTGAATTCGATACAAGCAAACAGCTTCGCCCGGAAGTAGAAAAAGCGGTGTGGCACAATTCGCTTCGCCTACCTGCAGGTGAATCGCTGTCAATAGACAAATGGGTTATGTTCGCAGACGACTATATGCAACGCATGGGGTTCAGTGATACCCATCTCAGGTGTTATGTGTTGCACGACGACGAAGCAGGCCAGCACATACACATTATCGCCAGTCGCATCGACCTCAACGGTGGCAAGCTTTACTTGGGTAGGAACGAAAATCTCATAAGCACTCGTATAATCAGCGAGCTCGAAATCGCTCATGGCCTTACTGTCACTAAAACAGCATCTTCCCTCAAACCAAGACAACCGAAGCGGAAAAGAATCTCTCGCAACGAACAGATGCTATCAGAACGCACTGGTGTTCCCTGCCCCAAGAAATCCCTTCAACAGATCATTGATAAAAGTTTGGCAGATACACCTGACCTTTTAACTTTTATCAAGAGACTTGAAGAAGCAGAAGTCGGCTGGACGGCGAATGTCGCAAGCACAGGTAAAATGAACGGCTTCTCTTTCGAATACACAGGAATAGCTTTCAAAGCTTCACAGTTAGGCAAGGGTTACTCTTGGGCAAATCTTCAAAAGCAACTTAGCTACAACCCTGACCACTTAGAAGCTATACGAACCAACAGACCGACAAAAGACCACCCTGCTCCTGCTCCTGCTCCTGCTCCTGCTCCTGCTCCTGCTCCTGCTCCTGCTCCTGCTCCTGCTCCTGCTCCTGCAAGGATTGTGTCGTATAGACAGAAAGAGTTGAGTATTTCTGAAAAAATTGCTTCTCTCGATTTGAAACTGAAAGTTAAAGAAGATAAGCGACAACGCATAATAGATGCTGTCTTTGAGTTACAAGATGCCAAGAAAACCAGGCAAGTAAGAGCACCGCGCTTCGCATTATGGCTTCCACTTCTTAACCTGTTGAAACAGTACGGTTTTTGTTTGATACATTCATTGCGGAAATTTAAGAGAGTGTTGAAAGTTCACGCTTTAACTCCCGCAATACAAACTCAATTCACTAAAAGTCTAAAACGACAGAAATAACAACCAATTGGATTAACATAAATTTAACCATATAAAACATATGGATTAATCTATTGATTTATCGACAAATTATTGATCTGTAAAACCGATCAATAATTAACACTTGATAGCCAGTGCCTATCATAAATGTAACATCGATCGGTACAAACGTTTTTACTAAAGCTCGTAAACCATCGAGAATTCATCAAGATATCTCCACTCCTGTTAAAGATTAAACAACTTGATGGATACGCAAATGACAACAGAAGTCAGTTTCAAAGAACCTTCTAAACCAACGATCTTCGTTATGAAAAGGGTCTGGGTAGCATTAGCAATACCCGTAGTAATATTCTGCACCTTAGGTTCAGAAGCTGTCTCACAGTCATTCGTTGCATGGTTACTGGCAGGTGCCTTTATAATTTTTTCAGCAATACCTAAGTATCTCGATAAACGCAAAAATCATTCAACTATCGATTATTTTAACGAAAATAATGACGGTTACTACTATCATGAGTTTGATAAAACATCGTTGCTTATAGACATAAATAAGAAAGCTATAAAACTTAAAGAAAAGAACAAAGAAAAGACATATTCTTTCGATGAGCTTCGTGAATGGCGCTATAGCTTGGAAAGTGCAGGAAAAATGCTAGGAATTGGTATTACAAATACACTCATTGCTAAATCACAAAATGATATAAACAAACTTAGAGATGAAAAGAACTCTGGCTTTTTCGTTTCAGTAAAAGATATAGAAAACCCGGAATGGCAAATCAAGTTTTTCCCTAAAAAAGGGCGTTTTAATAATGACGAAGGATTAAGAGATACAGAAATTCAAATGAAGAAATGGATGGAAGTATTCAGTCAAGTTTTTAATAAAGAATAAATCTAATCAAAAAGGATAGCCAGTATGAACAAATTTATTATAGTTTTGCTTACAATTTCAACTTTCAGTGTAGTAGGTTGTTCTTCTTCAGGGAACCAATCTTTGAAGAATGAAAATCAAGCTTCTCTTCAAACAAAATTAATCAAAAACAAAACAACTAAGAGTGATATTGTCAGAGAATTTGGTTCACCTACGTCAACCACGACGAACGATGAAAGTGGTGATATTTATTTATATGATATGAATAATTCGAAAATGAATGCTCTTAATTTTGTTCCAGTTGTCGGTATGTTTATTGGGAACACAACAGCAGAGTCAAGAACTCTATCTATTGTATTTAATAAAAATGATACTGTTAAAAATTGGAGTTTTTCGTCTCACAATCTAAAACTAGAAAAAAGCATTACCAACTAACCTCCTCAGATATTGTGATATCCTCGTCATATAGAACGATATCACAATCTTGGTCTTTTAAGAGGCTTACATGGTGTTGTGATTATACTAATTTCTTTCTTTTCATACTGTGCTTTTAGTTCTACATAGACTTGTTCTAACCTAATTTGATTTCCTTCGATATAATCTACAAGTGCATTTAATTTAAAAATCACGCACTCATTGTTTTTCAATCTTTGTATTAAATTACCTTCCATACAATTACATACGCTACAAAACATTTGCATGATATTGTCAATATTACTAATGGAATTACAGTAAAGAGCATGTGGGTAAAAATACTTAAGGTGATATCCTACTAAAATTAAATATAATTTATATGAAGACATATCATCTTCAAGTTCATATTGATCAGTAAGATACCTATCAATGAGTATGATTAATTGCTCTTCTTTTGTTAAAGATTCTTTTTCATTATACATAAGTTGCATCCTTGCAATCTATTATTGTCATCCTGACATTTAATAAATAGCAGATTTAAATTTAAAATCAATAGATCTGTAAATATATATTTACGAAATGTAATTATTACTTTACTGTGCGTCATTTTTTCTCTGGCAAAGGTTCATTTAATTGATGTAGTTTAATCCCATACTTATAAGAATTATATTGCCACTGCGTGAACTGTTCTTTATATCTGTTGTTTTGTTTTTTAAGAACTTCAATCTCAACCTCCATATTTTTAATTCTTTGCGCAGCAATATTCAAATTAGCAGGTTTTTTTAATGGAGCATAACTTTCCTTTAATTTTTTCTTTTTTAAAAAATAAACGTCAACGATATCTTTATGCATATTTAAAGATTGACGAGTAGGTTTCTTTCCAATAATTTTTTTTAGTGATTCACACAATAAATCCCATGTTAACTTACCATCCCATGTATTGATGGTATTTTTTATTTTATTAATATCTAATTGCGTTAAATGCTTTGCCATACTGCCTCCCATTTTGTAATTTTTATATGCTGCCTTTAATTTTTATCTGTCTTTCTAAAATTGATAACACATTTTCATGGTAAGAAAGCCACTTATCTGCACCGTAAAATCCCTCATGCACAGCTTGCTTTGTCATTTGATGTAGTGAACGTAGCTTTTTTATTACTTGTTCTCGTTGTTGTTCATTCATAGCATCAGAACCAACCCAACCAAATTCCATTGTTTTTAATATTTTTTTACATGGCGGTATTAAATAGTCGTGAATGCAATAGCCATTAGGCGTTAAGTGGACAGCCCCATTATTCAATGTATCCATATCCTCCCCCACATTCAGGGACGAATGGGAATCAGTATGATGGCAGTAGCGATTATTTCCCAATCTCATCCCAGCAACTTTTAGCATCATTTGTTCTTGTGATGTGTGGTTATAGTTCCTGTTCTGAGTTACACAAACTCTTCCTGACCATTTTGCAATATCTAATTCTGATAATTCACCTAAATGAGCAAGAGTATTCAGCAAATGCCTTGGCTGATGAGAACGCAAAGATAATGGCTTACCTTCACTATCCAGATAACCATGTCGTTCAAATATATTCTTATACCGTTGCCCTTTGGGAGGGATCTTTTCTATGTACTGAGAGAAAAAACTATAGGTTGGTCTATAAATAGCATAGCGGGCTGTAAATTTTGCATCATTGCACTGATGCTGATTTAACAAACACAGAGCATTACTGTATCGGACTGATTTTTCTTTATCAAACCACGGAAAATCCGCAGGTAATTTCTTTCTTATCATCTGCCCAAGTACTCTCAATGTATAATGTCCGTCTGCTGGGTTAAGGAATGATCCCCCTCCGTCAAGACTTGTGCATTTTATCTTATTGAAGCATTGCTTTTTATCCGTTAGTGGATAGCCAAGTGCATGACAAACTTGAACAACACCAAGTGGTTCATCCTCCCGCACTGTGGGACAAATATCATGTCTGTAAAATTTATCCGACGAAGATTCATGCCATCTGGCGAGAGAACGTGCATTTTTAGACAACCTACGCAGTCTACTAATGGCTTTCCTTGCAACGGGCACCATAACATCGGGTATCCACTTAATAGTAGCTCCATAGCCTTTTACAGAATAGAATCGAAGCCCATAACGCTCTACTCCGTCTTTATCGTTTCGAGTAATTTCACAGTCAGCAGGCAATGCAAGAATTTCTGAGATGCGACTTGGGGAGCACATCAGTAAAGCAAAAACCGATGACGTAAAAAGATCTCTCTCGCTAAGTTCTTCATCCTGTCGTGAAAATATTTCCGCTATAGCGAGTAATGCTCGCTCATCCGGTAGTTTATTTCTCCTTTCTTCATCTTTTTTCTCTGGAAGATAGTTATTACGGGTATTGGGTTTAATCGGGTTCTTCCAGCTAAGAATACCTATTTTTAAAAATTGTTGCCCAGAAATAAAGCTGGAAAGTCTTTCTAATTCATAACCACATGTATACAATACGTTATTATCATAATATTGACTTGCTATCTTTATTGCCTCATCAAGAACAATGATAGTGGTATTATAAATATATGCTTTTTGACAAACTTGTAAAAGAGCCTCTTCAAGGCATCTCAATGCCATCATTTTACCTCCAAGATTCTTAACAGGGTTCAGAGACTGCTGGTATCTTATATAGCTTTTAGCAAAATTTATAAAATTTGCGTCTAAAGTGTATTCCTCTCTCATAATTCCTTTCCCTGTATTTAACTTTCTAAAAATGGCAATTCCTTTCCATTCAGACTTATTCCAGTCGATAACATCTTCATAAAGAGTTAATTTTTCTTTACAGAATATCACAAAATCATCAATATTTTTTACTGCCCCTAACTCTGATTTTGATTTAAATACAATAACATTCTTCATTTATGACTCCTTAATTAAAAAGACATTATTTAAACTTTTTAAAATAAATACAGCCATTACAGGGTGCTTTTGAATAACTACCCCAGGATGAACAGCCTTTCCTTGTTAACAATTTTTTGTTATTTATGCTCTCATTTATTTTGGTTTTCCCAAGAAAAACATCTGCTAAAAAAGCAAGATTAGTAGAAATGGCTCCATTAATTTTTATAGCATTATCTGGTAGGTTTTCGATATAGATTCCCGCACTTAAAGTCGAAGAATGGTCTAATAGCTCGGCTATAACTTGCACGCTATATCCTTTGTGCGCCAGCCTTGTTCCTAGAGTATAACGTAGCCTGTATGCATTGACCTTCATACACTCCCCTGTTCTTTCAGAAATTACATTTTCTTTTTCAACTATTTTTTTAAGAGACAGGCTTACAATATTAGCTGATGCGTGAAGCCTGTCAGAGGTTAGTAAATAAAAATCTTCTCTACTTCCACTTATAATCTTATATTTTTTACTATCAAGAAAAACCGGAACCTCATTTTTCTCTTCCAGAATTAGAGACCTGCCAATATTATTTTCAATAAGCGATATAGAATAGTTTGCCTGTTTAATTATCGTGTTATAAAGAAACTCATCAATATTCAACATTCTGAAAGCCTGTCTAAAACTAACACCTTGCTTAACTCTGGGAAACTTTAAGAAAAATCCATCATCACCATTGACAAATGTTTCTTTAATTATATCTTTAAACTTTAATGCGATAATTTGTGATGATCTTCGGCCTGTTAAACTAACCAAAAGAGCTAAAGAAAATTCCAAATGTGTTATTTTTTTGTTTTTATAAGCGTTATGCATAGCCAGATTTAAAGTTTTATGTTCATTGTCTGTTAAGGCACCTTTATTTGGGTCTTCTTGCTTTATGATAGCTCCTGGTGTTTTTGCTTTTAATCTCATTGATTTCAGAATAATTATTGCATTATCATCAACTCCGTAATATCCTATTGAATGCCATTTCTTAAAAAAACACCTCAATATAATTAACTTTTGCATATTTATCTCTGAAAGAAATGCTTTGTAATTCAATATATCCAACTCTGAAATAAAAACAGAAGATGTTTTTTTGAGAAAATCCTTCATATTATCATTAATTTTAACCACATAGGCAGAGCTATAATTGCAAGCATAAAAAGCAAGTGTATTTAAATATCCTTCTATTAGTTTTGGACTAAGAATATGTGACACATCTTCAACATTAATAGTATGATTTTTATCTAATTTCCACTTAGATTCATCGATACAAAATAAATATTCAGATTGTCTTGCTTGCAAATATTTCACGGCAGGGTAAACCTTTTTATTATTCATAGAGAATACCCTCCATAATTTCTTTCTGTATAGTAAGAGAGGTTTTGTGAGCTTCTTCGACAAGGTGTCTTCTGTTATATATTTTTGCTGTTTCAGAGCCAATGCACCAGCCCATCAAGTAACATCTTATTTGTTCTTCCTTTTCTTGAGAAATACCATCACTCAGACTATCTACCATCACTGAAAATTCATAATTCCAAGTATGTCTTAATTGATGCCCACATAAACCAGACAAATCAGAATGAGATTTACTGATAACGTTAATAATCTTGTGATAAGCAGATATTGATAACGGCATTCCATTAGTATCACCTGATTGGTAAGTAATGAAAATAAATTCATTTAATCTGGATTTATTTATTTTTCTTCTATCTTTTGTTATATAACTATATATTTCCTCCATTAATTCCTTCCCTATTGGAATTTTCCTTTCACTTGTTTTTACAAGAGGCTGGTTTACTCTCGGATCGGACTTATCATCAGCCCTTCTTTTAATAACGATTGTGGAGTTTAAAAAATCAATATCACTTACTCTAAGATTTAAAAGCTCTCCGACTCTTATACCAAACGAATAAAGCATCAGCATCATTAAGCGATTTCTCACCTGAACTTTTTGTGAAAATGGATTCAGTTCCGATCCAGGGTTTATAATATGGAATAATATATCAAGTTGTTTGCGGTTTAATGTTTTATCTGGTATCTCTTTTTTATACCTGTCGGTGTTTAATGGCCTTTTCTTTTTTAACTCTCTGATAAATGGCTTTATCTTACTTCCAATATCCTTACCACCAGACAATATTAAATATAAATTACAAAGCCATTCCATGTAATCGCATATAACACTTAATCTAAAATACTTTGTTGGCCCTTTTGCTAGAGAAGGTTTATTTTCTGGAGATCCTTTTCTTCTTTTATAATTCATTGACATATAATCTGACAAAGAATCCATCTCATTAAACTCCAAAAAATCCAGCTTGCGAATTCTTTCCTCTATATCAATATTATTATTGTAAAACCAGTTATGCAATAGCACCAGGCTACCCGCAATTAACTGTATAGTATTGATTGAACTTGATCGATTTCTTATCTGAGTGAGCAAATAAAGATTTGGATAATAAATAGGTTCGCCTGATATTTTCTCTACTACATGACAAAACCTTTCTCCATTTTCAAACATAAACGAATTTATAACATATTTTTTCATACATTCTCCTTTAAAATTTCACACCTATATATAGGTGCGATGTATTGTTAAACTACGCTTTTATTTTTTACAAAAAAAATTCACATTAATTAATATTATATTGTTTAAAGTCAATTATTTAATTATAAAAATTTTCGCACCTTATATAAGGTGAATCTAGTTATCCTTATGTACACCTGATACTTAGAAACGAGTGTCAAACCTAAGTAGAATAAGACACTCAATATTTTCGTAAAATATTTTGCAAAGTTTAACCCTACTTTTCTCATTCAAACTTTACATTTTTACAAAAGAGTTTTTAATCCAATATGGTATTGAATTATTCTTTTTGAAAGGCGTTTAAATTCTTCTGGACATTTAATTAATGAAAACCATGTTTCATAAATATAAAATTGGTCAAAAATATCCAGCTTAGAGATAGACTCTAATGGTTCTCTCACATTGCCAACCAGATA
Organism: Buttiauxella gaviniae ATCC 51604; assembly: GCF_001654835.1. GTDB lineage: Bacteria > Pseudomonadota > Gammaproteobacteria > Enterobacterales > Enterobacteriaceae > Buttiauxella > Buttiauxella gaviniae. The sequence continues at coordinate 216,878 of NZ_LXEP01000026.1, read as the reverse complement.
CTGACTTAACCAGTAAACAATCCTTTTGCTAAATTCATTGTCCGGTAAATCATATATTGCTCCTTTTGCGAAGATCTCATTAAAGAGATTGTCACCAAGATTGCACATATGGTTTTCTTCATTCATAAACTCTTCGATATTCATGATAATGTCTCCCAGATTAAGCAACATTTTTTCGACTTGTTTCGATAACAGACTGAACCCAGGCATCAACCTCACTTTCTACGAAAGCTACTGCACGAACACCGATCTTCACAGGGGCAGGAAATCGACCTTCACTAATAAGACGATAGATCCAAGCTTTACCGAAACCTGTTCTTTGTAAGACTTCTGGCAAACGAATTAAATTTTGGTTTGTTGAGTTCATTTGGTCATCTCCTGTTTTTTCGTTAAGGAGATATTAGCCACACATACTTTTAACTATGAAGGGAGTGTTGATAACTAGGAATTTGGATGAGGAAAAACGGAGGGAATTTATGGGGAAGAAAAAAAATTGCACTCTCCCCTTGACAGCTAACTTGATGATTAGAAACTAAAATCCATCAAGATCCGCAATTGGTATGTTCGCAAGATGACTGTTTTTATTGATGAAATACTCTAAACTACGGCTTGTTTCACCTTTCAAGGTTTTCTCTGCTACCGGTCTGTCGGTATCTTTAATGTGATCCTCTCCTCTAATCTCATTAGTAAAATCTGGGTATAACACGCGAGATATTATCATATTAGAAATATTTACTTTTTTAAGACTGGCCCAAATCAATAGATCCATCATCGGAATGATATTGTGATCGACTAACTTTCTTATTTTTGAAATGCCAACCTTTTCAATCTTCCTTGATTTAATTTCATATTCGCTTCTCCAAACGGGCAACATTGTTTGTAAGGCTGAAATGACTTCCTCATCACTCGATAAACCTAAGTCAAATGAAACATACATTTTGCTATTGTTTTTATTAAGGAAAAGCTCTCTCATTGTTTGAGTTATAGGTTTACCTTTTAACTCTTTTTTGAAATCCCCATTTTCATCAAAACAATCAACATCGAACATTACTAATTTCTTTTCTTGTTTTCTTAAATCTTCAAAACTCACCTGTTCAATATGTGTTTGTCTTTTAATAAAGTGGTCAGAATGATTAACTTCTTGGCTTAAAATTGGATTACCATTTAGTATGGATTTCAGATTTTGATCATCGTCTTCCCATTCAAAGTTTATGCTATCAACAATTAATTCCCTAAATACAAGCTCCTTATATAGCGCCTTGATAGTAAGCGATTTAACTTGAACATAGTTATTTATGTCAAACCAATTTTTCAATTCCTCATAAGGACTTACTACTTTCATTAATCCCTCCGCAAAGTGAATGATTCAATGAGACGATGCTAATTTTTTCATTTTTTAGTGGATTCTCCCCTACCAATTTTTTTTGATAAAGGAGAACCAACAACTATCAGTGATTTACAGATTACACATTTTTGAAATCAAATGGAGACACTTGCCTTACTTTTAAAGCGTCCAGATAATCAGCCCACCACTGAAGCATTAACTTTCTCTCATCAAGGTGTTCTGCTTTATGTATGTAGGCAGCACGAACTGAGTTCCGCTCCTGATGGCTCATTTGCCGTTCAACAGCATCTTTCGACCACAAACCGGATTCAATCAAGGCACTACAAGCCATAGCCCTGAATCCATGTCCACAGACTTCAACGGTAGTGTCGTAGCCCATAGCTCGCAAAGCTTTATTAACTGTATTCTCGCTCATAGGTTTGCGGAAATTATGATCACCAATAAACACGAGTTCATGGTCACCGCTGATCTCCTTAATTTCCATCAGCACAGCCAATGCCTGACAACTCAAAGGAACAAGATGTGGAGTTCGCATTTTCGAGCCACGATGCGAGTGTTTCACTCCGGGTAATGGCTCTCGCTCTGCAGGAATAGTCCACATGGCATTGTCGAAATCTATTTCTGACCAACGAGCAAATCTGAGTTCACTGGAACGAATGAAAATGAGCAATGTCAGCTTTACGGCTAACTTCGTGAGTTTTCTACCTTTGAAGTTTTCAATTCGTTCTAAGAGTGCTGAAAATCGTTCGAATGGCAAAGCTGGCCTGTGGGTTCTTTTGGCTACGGCAATAGCTCCTGCCATCTCCTGAGCAGGGTTGTAATCTATCAGCCCATTCTGGACAGCATATCGCATTACTGCCGTTGTTCTTTGCTGTAGGCGGGAAGCAACTTCCAATCGCCCAGAAGCTTCAACAGCCTTGATAGGGGCAAGAAGATCTCTGGTATTAAGCTCGGATATTTTTCTTTTTCCAATAGCAGTAAAGATACCATCTTCCATGCTTTTCAGAACTCTCTCGCTGTGGGAATCAGACCATTTCCTTTTACAGGCAGTATGCCAGTCCCTAGCGACAGCCTCGAATGTCAGGGCTTCGCTTTGCTCGATTTTGTCGGCTTTTTTCTTCTCAGAAGGATCGATACCATCAGATACCAACTTTTTGGCCTCATCTCGTTTCCTGCGAGCTTCACCAAGAGAGACCATTGGATAAACACCCAATGCTAAAACTTTCTGTTTACCTTCGAAACGGTATTGGAGTCGCCAGTATTTTGAGCCATTGGGATTGATCAGCAGGTGCATACCCTGCCCATCCGTAAGTTTGAAGGGTTTATCTAAGGGTTTAGTTGTTCGAACTTTGATATCAGTGAGCGCCATCAGTTGATACCTCCATTGTTGGTATCAAAATCAATCGAACCGAAGATACCACCAGTTATACCATCATTTGTTGGTATATGTGGATAGATGTGAGTGGACGTCAAGAGACATAGAACAGAGGGGAAACAGCGTAACCGCTGGATTTTATAGACAAAAAAAGACGTCAGTAGACGTCTGATTTTGCATATTTGGTGCCGAAGGCCGGACTCGAACCGGCACGTCTTTCAACGGTTGATTTTGAATCAACTGCGTCTACCGATTTCGCCACTTCGGCACGAAGAGGTATGCGGAAAACGTTGGGGATTATACCTGTCGTGCTTAACCTTGCAAGCCCCATTCTATCGTTTACGTGCTAAGTGCTGAAAAAATCAGCGCATCTTCAATTCCTTACCCTTTCTACTGCTCTGCACAGCCTTTACAGCTCACAAATTCACTAAATCTATCCTTCCTCGGTTTACATCACCTTTCATTTGTTATGTGATCCCGTTACAGGTTTCAGTAACCCAACTCCCCTTCTGCATGACCAAACCGTAACCGGGAAAACGTGAATGGATTTTTATCAGGCTGACCCCACGCTTGAGAATTATTGGCGCGGCGTGATTCTTTTTGGAAGAAACGTCGCATCTTACAAATTTGCCCTCGCGCACGCTTTGTATGATGTGGACAAATCAGGTAGTGATCTCGTCACGCTTGAAGATCTTGCCGTTCCGTTTAGCCGCCATCTTTGCGAGCATCTTTTACATGCTCCAAAGCAAATCACATCCCGGGGCAGTCAATATCTGGAAGCCTGCGCGCAATTTAACAATAGTGAGATAACTCAGGCTCAATTGACGGAAAGAACGGTGCGGCTCGGGTTTAACAATGTGATTGATGCCTTCCATAACGTGAATCAAGGCGAGATTGAGAAACGCTTTTTCCTTGATGAACGTAAAACTCACAAAGGGATTCGGCTTACCGATAACTTTTATCAGCTAAGCGAACGGCAGCAATATCAGAACCTGCCGTTTGAAACGAACGCACGCTGGAATCTCGTTGAACAGGCCTGGGCAATGGGGGTTTCCAAGAATGTTGTTGCGGTTGAATTCGATGAGCAAAATCAGCTTCTGTTTAGCCGAATTAATGAAAGGCGAGTCGATATCACCAGTTGTCGGGATAGTCTGAATGGTTACCAGAAAGGCCGTTGTTTCTACTGTTTTAAACCCATCAGCCTGATACCCGGCGACGCCGAACTGGCTGACGTTGATCACTTTATTCCCTGGTCTGCACGTGAAGCTGTAAACAATATCAATGGCGTGTGGAATCTCGTGTTGGCATGTAAATGTTGCAATCGTGGCGTTGCGGGGAAATCCTCGCATTTGCCAAGCCGCAAGCTGTTAGAGCGGCTTCATGCCCGCAACGAGTATTTTATTCAAAGCAAACTGCCATTGCATGAAACCATTGTGAAGCAGACTGGAAAGCTACCTGCACAGCGGATAGATTTTCTTGAAAGCCACTGGCATAAAGTCAAAAACAACAGGCTGTTCCACACCTGGGAACCGAAAGCAGAAGGCGAGGCTACGTTCTGATGACCCTCAATTATTACCAAAACAACGCCCAAACCTTTTTCGACGGCACGGTAAATGTCGATATGTCTTCGCTGTATGAATCCTTTACCCGCCATTTGCCGCCAGGTGCAAATGTGCTGGATGCCGGTTGTGGCTCGGGCCGCGATGCTAAAGCATTCCATGAAATGGGGTATCAGGTTGAAGCGTTTGATGCCTCGTCTGAAATGGTGGTTTTAGCGAGCCAACATACGGGTTTATCCGTTAAGCAGATGACTTTTGCGGATGTGGATGCTCAGCAACGATACGACGGGATCTGGTGTTGCGCTTCCCTGCTCCACGTCCCATCACAAGAATTACCTGCAGCGATGCTGAATCTGGCAAATGCGTTAAAGCCTGGCGGGATCTGGTATGTGTCGTTCAAGTATGGCGATGGTGAGCGCGAGAAAGATGGCCGCCAATTTACGGATATGAATGAAACAAGCCTTAAGGCTTTGCTGGAAACTATGCCGCAGATAGAAATTGAATCCCTGTGGACGACGCAAGACAAACGCCCTAATCGTGATGAAACCTGGCTGAACGCACTTCTCAGAAAACAGTCATCCACCACTGGTTTTCCCCTGGCATCATGATAGTCTTTCAGGATAATCAGCCTTCGGAGATAGTACCCGTTTATGATACGCCTCGCTGTTATTGGAACTAACTGGATCACCCGTCAGTTCGTCGATGCTGCCCACGAGAGTGGCAAATATAAACTCACCGCGGTCTACTCCCGCTCGCTGGAACAGGCGCAAACCTTCGCCAGTGATTATCCGGTGGAACATCTCTTTACCGACCTGGATGCGATGGCGAAGAGTGACGCCATTGATGCAGTTTATATCGCCAGCCCAAACTCCCTGCACTCCCCGCAAACTTTACTGTTTTTAAGCCATAAAAAGCATGTGATTTGTGAGAAGCCGCTGGCATCTAATCTACGTGAAGTGGAAGCAGCGATTGCCTGCGCGCGTGAAAACCAGGTAGTGTTGTTCGAAGCGCTCAAAACGGCCAGTCTGCCGAACTTTATCGCGCTGCAACAGGCGTTGCCGAAGGTCGGTAAGATCCGCAAAGTGTTACTCAATTATTGCCAGTATTCCTCGCGTTATCAGCGTTATCTCGATGGTGAGAATCCAAATACCTTTAATCCTGCGTTTTCCAACGGCTCGATTATGGATATCGGTTTTTACACGCTGGCCTCGGCGGTTGCGCTGTGGGGCGAACCGTATTCGGTTCATGCAACCGCAAGTCTGCTGGAAAGCGGTGTCGATGCGCACGGTTCGGTGCAGATGAATTACGGCGATTTCGATGTGAACTTGCTGCACTCAAAAGTCAGCGATTCAACTATCCCAAGCGAGATTCAGGGCGAAGCCGGTTCACTGGTAATTGAGAAAATCTCTGAATGCCAGCGCATCACCTTTATTCCACGCGGCGGCAAACCGCAGGATCTGACGCTGCCACAGCATATTAATACTATGCTTTATGAAGCCGAAGTCTTTGCTCGTTTGGTCAATGACAACGAAGTTAACCATCCAGGGTTGATCACCTCACGCTCCACAGCGTTACTGAGTACGGAGATCCGCAAGCAAACGGGCGTCAAATTCCCGGCGGATGACGTCTCTACGCAGCTACCGGCGTAAAGGTGTGTAAAAGCGGGGTAGCGTGATGTTGACTGATTGTAGCAATCGTAATATTTTGTTACCCGCAAAGGGGAGTAACTTCATTGTCGGTTAATCGTCATTACGGTGTGAAAACACCCGGTTACCGAGCAATACGAATGGCTTTTTATACAAAAAACCATTCCGTGTTGTAAGTGAGACCTTGCCGGAAGGCGAGATCCCTGTTGCAAGCATTAGCGGCTGGCGTCTTCCGACGTTGGCCGTTTTTGTTTTTATAGGAATAATTTTATGAATAGTGTCGGCACTCCATTACTGTGGGGCGGTTTTGCCGTCGTGGTCGTCATCATGCTGGCTATCGACCTCCTTCTTCAGGGGCGTAAAGGCTCGCACACCATGTCCATGAAGCAGGCGGCCGTCTGGTCCCTGGTCTGGGTTTCGCTTTCTCTGCTGTTTAACGCAGCATTCTGGTGGTATCTCACCGGGACATCTGGCCGTGAAGTGGCGGATACACAAGCTCTCGCCTTCCTCACTGGTTATCTGATTGAAAAAGCGCTGGCGGTGGATAACGTCTTCGTCTGGCTGATGCTGTTCAGCTACTTTGCTGTTCCTGCTGCATTGCAGCGCCGCGTGCTGGTCTACGGCGTGCTGGGTGCGATTGTGCTGCGTACCATTATGATATTCGCGGGCAGTTGGCTGATTTCTCAGTTCGAATGGCTGCTGTATGTGTTCGGCGCGTTCTTGCTGTTCACCGGTATCAAAATGGCGCTGGCGAAGGAAGATGAAGGCGGCATTGGCGATAAACCGCTGGTGCGTTGGATCCGTAGCCACCTGCGCATGACGGATAAAATTGAAGGCGAGCACTTCTTTATTCGTAAGAACGGTATTTTGTTCGCCACGCCGCTGCTGCTGGTGCTGATTCTGGTTGAACTGAGCGACGTGATTTTCGCGGTCGACAGTATCCCAGCAATCTTCGCAGTCACGACTGACCCGTTCATCGTGCTGACGTCGAACCTGTTTGCAATCCTTGGGTTGCGTGCGATGTACTTCTTGCTGGCTGGCGTGGCTGAGCGCTTCTCGATGCTGAAGTACGGTCTGTCGATTATCCTGGTGTTCATCGGCGTGAAGATGATGATTGTCGATTTCTACCATATCCCAATCGCTATTTCGCTTGGCGTGGTGGGCGGTATTCTGGCGTTAACGTTAATTATTAACGCTATCGTGAATTACCGTAACGATCAGAAAAACCTGGCGAAGTAACCCTTCCCGGAATGAGAGAACCCCGTCAATGGCGGGGTTTTTCTTTTTATAGCGCCAACTGTACGAAGTGTTGCTAATGTCACATATTTGTTAATATTTAGTTATAAAATCTAGCCTGCACCGAAATAATCAGTGATTACTACTTACTACCCTGCGACATTTCCTTATACTCGACCAGGCAAACACATTTCTTTACATCCGGTCAGAAAAGTACCTCAGAGTACAGACACAGGATGGGACGACATACAACACAGGAAGGTTATTCATGGCTACACAATCTCCAGGTATTCTTAAACGCCTGGCACAAGGCAGTCTGGTCAAACAAATTCTGATCGGACTGGTGCTGGGCATCGCACTGGCGGCAATTTCAAAACCTGCGGCAATCGCCGTCGGTCTGCTCGGGACATTATTCGTTGGGGCACTGAAAGCTGTCGCACCGGTTCTGGTTCTGATGCTGGTGATGGCGTCTATCGCCAACCATAAGCACGGCCAGAAAACCAGCATCCGTCCGATTCTGGTGCTCTATCTTCTGGGAACATTTACCGCCGCGTTAACTGCTGTGGTTGTCAGTTTCGTGTTCCCTTCTACCTTGCATCTGGTGACCGGCGCTACCGATATCACGCCACCATCAGGCATTGTGGAAGTTCTGCGCGGCCTGTTGCTAAGCATGGTTTCTAACCCCATTGATGCATTGCTGAAAGCCAACTACATCGGGATTCTGGTGTGGGCTGTGGGCCTGGGCTTTGCTCTGCGCCACGGGAATGAAAGCACTAAAAACCTGATTAACGATGTTTCTGATGCGGTGACGTTCATCGTTCGTGTCGTGATTCGCTTCGCCCCAATCGGTATTTTCGGTCTGGTGGCATCAACACTTGCAACGACGGGCTTCGAAACGCTGTGGAGCTACGCACAACTGTTGCTGGTATTGGTTGGCTGTATGTTCGGCGTGGCGCTTGTCATCAACCCACTGCTGGTGTTCGTAAAAATCCGTCGCAACCCGTACCCACTGGTGTTCGCTTGCCTGCGTGAGAGCGGCGTAACTGCTTTCTTCACCCGTAGTTCTGCGGCTAACATTCCGGTGAACATGGCGCTTTGCGAGAAGCTGAATCTGGATCGCGATACTTACTCGGTTTCCATCCCATTGGGCGCAACCATCAACATGGCGGGTGCAGCAATCACTATTACCGTACTGACGCTGGCTGCGGTGAATACTCTGGGCGTGCCAGTTGATTTACCAACCGCACTGCTGCTGAGTGTGGTGGCGTCGTTGTGTGCTTGCGGAGCTTCTGGTGTGGCAGGTGGTTCGCTGCTGCTGATCCCACTGGCATGCGGCATGTTTGGCATCCCGAATGAGATTGCCATGCAGGTGGTTGCAGTCGGCTTTATCATCGGCGTGTTGCAGGATTCTTGCGAAACCGCACTGAACTCCTCTACCGACGTGCTGTTTACCGCAGCGGCTTGCCAGGCAGAAGATGCACGTCTGGCAGACAATAATCCGTTACGCGGTTAATACTCAAAGCTCCCTGCCCTTCGTGGCGGGGAGTTATCCCTCTTGTTGCTGGACCTCTTTTTCGACCTTAAACGGGTCAATGCCCCGCCGTTGCATCCGCCAGAAACGAATGATATTCAGGCCGTTCATCACCAGAAAACTCCCTTCGATTAACGTTCCGCCAATCGACCCTAGCCAGAAATTATGTGTCACCCAACAAGCCGTGGAGCACCACATCACACAACGAGTGGTCAGCCCTTTGCAGCGGAATAATGCCCAGGTACTGGCTACGGTTCCGGCAATCGGCAGTAATTCCATCGCATGGTTAAATTTAGCCAGACCCAAACCCAGTGTTAACGCAATGAAAATGCTCATCACCCATAGGCTCCGCGTACGCAGGGAGATAACGGTACGGATTGCGTTGAGTTCAGCACTCATGCCTGCCGGGCTGGCGCCCATCAAGAAGAAGTGAATACCGATGATGGCGCTGTAACCCGCCAGTTGTAGCTTGAAGCGCCGCTCGTCGCGATTAATGAACGTGGTAATACCAACCACAAAGGCGAGAACCCCGACGCCCTGGGCAACCCAATACGCGGTCATGACAAATCCTTGTGAGTAAAAACGAGGCGAAAAAAAACGGCATTTCGAATATCAAAATGCCGTTTCATGGTAGCACCTGAGACGCTATTTACAACGTAACGCCGCTCTTAAAGATGGCTAATTCGCGGAAATCATTACGTTCATTACAGGTCTTTTTGCCGTTAGCGATATCAACAATAGTGTCGATAAACTCTGTCAGCAGTGTATTCATGTCGCTGCCGTGCAGCAGTTTGCCTGCGTCAAAATCAATCCAGTGCGGCTTTTTAGTGGCCAGTTCACTGTTGGTTGCGATTTTAACTGTTGGCACAAAACCGCCGTATGGTGTGCCACGACCGGTGCTGAACAGCACCATATGGCAACCTGCTCCAGCCAATGCACTGGTAGCAACCGCATCGTTACCCGGTGCGCTTAACAAGTTCAGGCCAGGCGTTTTCAGGCGCTCGCCATAACGCAGGACATCGACAACCTCGCTCTCACCGGCTTTTTGCGTACAGCCGAGGGATTTTTCTTCGAGCGTGGTGATACCGCCAGCTTTGTTCCCTGGTGATGGGTTCTCGTAGATCGGCTGGTTGTGTTCGATGAAGTACTGTTTGAAATCGTTCACCATGGTGACGGTTTTTTCAAACGTTGCTTCATCACGGCAGTGGCTCATCAGAATGCGTTCAGCACCAAACATTTCCGGGACTTCTGTCAGCACAGTTGTGCCGCCGTTAGCCACCATAAAGTCAGAGAAACGGCCCAACATTGGGTTCGCGGTGATGCCAGACAGGCCATCGGAACCGCCGCACTCAAGGCCGAACTTCAGTTCGCTGATTTTACCTGGTTCACGTTTGTCGTGACGCATGACTTCGTACAGCTCTTGCAGTTGCTCAAGGCCGGCTTCAACTTCATCGTCTTGCTGTTGGCAAACCATAAACTTCACGCGGGATTCATCGTACTCACCCAGCGTTTCACGGAAGGCGCTCACCTGGTTGTTTTCACAACCCAGGCCAATCACCAGCACCGCACCCGCATTTGGGTGATGCACCATGTTTTGCAGCATGGTACGGGTGTTAACGTGATCTTCACCCAGCTGTGAACAACCGAACGGATGGCTGAACAGAAACACGCCGTCAATATCTTCGGCGTCGTGATTCTGTTTCAGGAAACGGTTCTGGATCTGACGCGCGATGCCGTTTACACAGCCCACGGTTGGCAGGATCCACAACTCGTTGCGCACGCCTACTGAGCCGTTTTCACGACGGTAAACGCTCACATCGCGGTCCGCAGCCTGGCTTGCCAGCGACTGGAAATCAGGTTGATAGCTATACTCATCCAGATCGTTCAGATTCGTACGCGCATTGTGTGAGTGAATGTGCTCACCGGCTTCAATCGTTGCCAAAGCATGGCCAATTGGTAAACCGTATTTAACGACGTTCTCACCTTGCGCAATGGTAACCAGCGCAAATTTATGGCCACGAAGCACCGGCTGGCGCAGAGTCACCTCTACACCTTCAACGGTAACCACTTCACCTTCAGCCAGGTCCACTAACGCAACAGCGACGTTATCTTGCGTATGGATCTTAATGTATTGCATATCAACCTCAGAGCCTGATTAGTTCAGTTCAATGCCAAAGTAGTCTCGGGCGTTGTTAAAGCAGATGTTTTCCACCATTTGGCCCAGCAGATTGATGTCAGCTGGAGCTTCGCCCGCTTCAACCCAACGGCCAATCATCTGGCACAGGATGCGACGGAAGTATTCGTGGCGGGTGTATGACAGGAAACTACGGCTGTCAGTCAGCATGCCAACGAAACGGCTCAGCAGACCCAGTTGCGCCAACTGCGTCATTTGACGCTCCATGCCATCTTTCTGGTCGTTGAACCACCAACCGGAACCAAACTGCATTTTTCCTGGCATACCTTCGCCCTGGAAGTTGCCAATCATGGTGCCCAACACTTCGTTATCGCGTGGGTTCAGGCAGTACAGAATTGTTTTTGGCAGTTCGTTGTTTTCGTTTTGCTTGCTGAGCAGGCGAGAAAGTTCTTCAGCCATTGGACGGTCGTTGATGGAGTCAAAGCCCACATCAGGTCCCAGCAGTTTGAACTGGCGCAGGTTGTTGTTACGCAGCGCACCAATGTGGTACTGCTGAACCCAACCGCGACGGGTATATTCCGCAGCCAGCCAAACCAGAACCGCAGTTTTGAACTGTGCAACTTCGTGCTCGCTTGGGGTTTCACCAGAAAGACGACGCGCAAGGATGCCATCCAGAGTCGCTTCGTCAGCTTCGGCGAACAGCACCACGTCTAGTGCGTGGTCGGAAACTTTACAACCATGTTCAGCAAAGTGATCCAGGCGCTTGTTCAGTGCAGTTTGCAGATCAGAGAAACGGCGAATGTCGGTATCAGACACTTCAGCCAGTTTGCCCATGTACTCAGCAAAAGTAGCTTGTTCAATGTTGAACGCTTTATCCGGGCGCCAGCTTGGCAGCACTTTGGTTTCAAACGCGTCGAGCGCGATTTGGCGGTGGAAGCGCAGATCGTCAATTGGGTCATCAGTCGTACCGACCATTTTCACGTTCATCTGCTTCATGATGCCGCGCGCAGAGAAGTTGTCCTGAGCCAGCAGTTCATTACATTCGTTCCAGATTTCATCAGCCGTTGTTGGAGACAACAGTTTGCCAGTGATACCGAATGGACGACGCAGTTCGAGGTGAGTCCAGTGATACAGCGGGTTCCCGATAGTGTGCGGAACAGTTGCAGCCCAGGCATCGAACTTCTCGCGGTCAGACGCATCACCAGTACACAAACGCTCTTCCACACCGTTAGCACGCATTCCACGCCACTTGTAGTGATCGCCTTTTAACCAGATGTCATACAGGTTTTTGAAGCGGTAATCTTCAGCGACTTGCTGTGGCTGTAAGTGGCAATGATAGTCGAAAATAGGCTGGTCGGCTGCAAACTCATGATACAAACGGCGGGCAAATTCGGTATCAAGCAGAAAATCTTCAGTCATAAACTGGGCCATTGTAGGGTTCCTCTGTTCATAGCAGTTCGATGCTTGCGCATAATGCAAATAAAGTTATCACACCAATTTCTGGAGGCCGAGTGGATTTTTGTGGTGTCCGTCACAAAAACCACACTTTTATTGTTAATATTGTGTTTAAAACAAAGCCGCATCCCGCGCCAGTTCTGGCTTGAAAGCCCCTACCCCCTTGGAGTGAGCTGATCGACACTTTTGTGATATCACTCAACTTTTGAAGCTGTATGACAAGTTATCTTTCTGCCGTCGCAATACAGACGTAATGGAATTACTTCAGACGCTGATATCAATAACAGCGCATCACGGTACGGAAACCGGAATTGCCACAGGCAGTTTTTTACATATGGCAAGGTACGGGTCGTACCGGGTGATACCCCCGGATATGAACCCCTTAATAGATCAAACGCTCTGGCAGCAGTGCCGGACGTACGGCCGCATGATGTGCGGTTGTTTATAAGACGGGATGAAATTCAAAATGCGAAAGATTCAAGGCTTGCGCTGGTACATGATAGCCCTGGTAACCATGGGTACCATACTGGGTTATCTGACACGTAATACGATTGCGGCTGCTGCACCGACTTTGATGGCAGAGCTGCATATTTCCACTCAGCAGTATTCCTACATTATCGCTGCTTACTCAGCTTGCTACACCATCATGCAGCCTGTTGCAGGTTACGCGCTTGATGTTCTGGGTACGAAAGTGGGCTACGCATTCTTTGCTGTCGCATGGGCAATTTTCTGTGGTGCAACTGCACTGGCAGGAAGCTGGGGTGGCCTGGCAATCGCTCGTGGTGCCGTTGGTGCTGCTGAAGCGGCTATGATTCCAGCTGGCCTGAAAGCCAGTAGCGAATGGTTCCCGGCTAAAGAGCGTTCAATCGCCGTTGGTTACTTCAACGTAGGTTCCTCTATCGGCGGCATGATTGCTCCACCATTAGTGGTTTGGGCGATTGTGATGCACAGCTGGCAGATGGCTTTCATCATCTCCGGTGTGCTGAGCTTTGCATGGGCGATGTGCTGGTTGATTTTCTACAAACACCCACGCGATCAGAAACGCCTGTCTGAAGAAGAACGTGAATACATCATCGGTGGCCAGGAAGCGCATCACCAGACTAACAACAGCAAAAAAATGAGCGCCTGGAAAATCCTGCAAAACCGTCAGTTCTGGGGTATTGCTCTGCCACGTTTCCTTGCTGAACCAGCCTGGGGTACTTTCAACGCATGGATCCCATTGTTCATGTTTAAAGCTTACGGCTTTGACCTGAAACACATCGCGATGTTTGCCTGGATGCCAATGCTGTTTGCTGACCTGGGTTGTATCGTTGGCGGCTACCTGCCACCAATCTTCCAACGCGTATTCGGTGTGAACCTGATTGTTTCTCGTAAACTGGTTGTGACCATGGGTGCGATTCTGATGATTGCTCCAGGTACTATCGGCCTGTTCACCAGCCCGTACGTTGCAATCGCTCTGCTGTGTGTTGGCGGCTTTGCTCACCAGTCACTGTCTGGTGCTCTGATCACTCTGTCTTCTGACGTGTTCGGTCGCAACGAAGTGGCAACGGCGAATGGCTTGACCGGTATGGCTGCCTGGACTGCCAGCACCATGTTTGCTCTGGTTGTAGGCGCACTGGCAGATACCCTTGGCTTCAGCCCACTGTTCGCTGCACTGGCAGTATTCGATATCCTCGGCGCTATCGTTATCTGGACCGTGCTGCAAAACAAACCAATCAGTGAGTTGAACGACTCGAAAAAAGCGAAGCAAGCAATAGCATAATCGGTGTCTCAAATTTGTTTACAAAGCCGCCCACGGGCGGCTTTTGTGTATCTAGAATGTGGAGCCAAACTTTGAAAAGTGGTATAACAAATAAGGTTACCCGCAGGACCTTTCCCGGAGCTACAGATGGAAGTTATGGAACCACGTCGTCTTTATCAGCAATTGGCAGCTGAACTTAAACAACGCATCGAAAACGGTGTTTATCTGGTTGGGGAAAAACTCCCGGCAGAGCGCTTTATTGCTGAAGAAAAGAACGTGAGCCGCACTGTAGTTCGTGAAGCGATTATTATGCTGGAAGTGGAAGGCTACGTTGAAGTACGTAAAGGCTCTGGCATCCACGTAATCGCCAATCAGGCGAAGTACACCAACCTTCCTGATGAACAATTTGAGTTCGCAAGTTTTGGGCCATTTGAGCTGCTGCAAGCTCGCCAGTTGATTGAAAGTAATATCGCGGAATTTGCGGCCACTCAGGTGACCAAGCAAGATATCGTCAAACTGATGGAAATTCAGGAAATGGCGCGTAATGAGGAAAGTTTCCGTGATTCCGAGTGGGACCTTCATTTCCACACTCAAGTCGCGCTCGCCTCACAAAACAGTGCGCTTGCCGCTATTGTGGAAAAAATGTGGAGCCAACGTATCCACAACCCGTACTGGAAAAAACTTCACGAGCACATTGATAAACGCACTGTGGACAACTGGTGTGAAGACCATGACCAAATTCTTAAGGCACTGATTCGTAAAGATCCACATGCCGCTAAACTGGCGATGTGGCAACATTTGGAAAATACCAAACAGATGCTCTTTGATGCGACCAGCGATGATTTCGAATTTAACGCCGATCGCTACTTATTTGCAGATAATCCGGTCATTCATCTCGATACTGCCGCAAACGGTCAAAAATAGTCATTTTCCCGCGCGAGGGTAAGCAAACCAACCAATAGTGTCAGCGTTTGTAAATACCCTCGCCAGCCCCTCAGCGAGTCATCAAAATCAATCCTCAACAAAGCGCAAATACTGTGACGCATTAGACAGAGCTTTGTTACAATTAGATGCAATTTCACTGTCGGTGTTAGCTTTGCTAATAACCTACTCAGTCGCATTCACACGGAGTTGTGGCGCGTATGGGTAATGAGCTGTGGATTGTAGGCGGCAACTACACCAAGCATAAATACATCAAGCCGCGTTCTACCAGGCTGACTTTGATCAGCGGTCTTAACCGATGTGCCAGGAACACTGAATGGAACTTCTCTCGCAACTGTTGAACGCTCTCTGGAGCCAGGATTTTGAAACGCTCGCCAATCCAGGAATGATTGGCATGCTTTATTTCGTCTTATTCATGATTTTATTCCTTGAAAACGGCCTGTTGCCTGCAGCCTTCCTACCCGGCGACAGTTTGTTAGTTTTGGTCGGTGTGCTGATTGCCAAAGGGGCAATGGGTTTTCCGGAAACTCTACTTTTACTGACAACCGCCGCAAGCCTTGGCTGCTGGCTTAGTTATATTCAAGGGCGTTGGCTTGGTAACACGCGAATCGTGCAGAACTGGCTATCGCATCTTCCCGCGCATTATCACCAGCGTGCACACAACCTGTTCCATAAACATGGCTTGTCTGCATTACTGATTGGTCGCTTCATTGCTTTTGTTCGTACCCTGTTACCAACTATTGCTGGTTTATCTGGTCTGAACAATGCGCGTTTCCAGTTCTTCAACTGGATGAGCGGCCTGTTATGGGTACTAATCCTCACCACGCTAGGATATCTGCTCGGTAAAACGCCGGTATTCCTGAAATATGAAGATGCATTGATGTCCTGCCTGATGCTGCTACCAGTCGTGTTATTGGTAATTGGTCTGATCGGTTCGTTGATTGTGCTTTGGCGTAAAAAATACGGTAACCGCAGTTAAGAGGGATAACGATGAAAACACATTTTTTTCGTGGCCTAAGGGCCACGATGTTGATTGGCGCAATTGCCGCAGCCTCGATACTGATATGGTCGGGAATGCAGCGCACTGAGTCCACACTTGAGATTCGCTCCAGCCAACAAGGCATCAGCATGCCTGACGGGTTTTATGTCTGGCATCACCTTGATGCCAACGGCATTCGCTTTAAAAGTATTACGCCTGACAACAATTCGTTATTGATAAAGTTTGATTCGAGTGCGCAAAGCGAGGCGGCTAAAGCCGTATTGTATAAAACGCTGCCGCATGGCTACGTCATCGCCCAGCAAGATGAAGATGACAGTGCCAGCACATGGCTTACGCGTGTGCTCAACGAAAATATCCGCATCGGTTAACCCTTTCCTGCAATCCTAATTTGCTAACGGGGATTGGGTTTTTACTCGATTTCTGACTATGCTTGTTTTGATATAAATCGCTACAAATCATCATATTCGTATAATTTCTGGATTCTATGTGTAGGTTAAACTCTAAATAATTCGAGTTGCAGCCATATGCGGGGTGAGTAAATGCAGTCCCCCAACGGCTTGAAGTATGAAGGGTATAAACGTGCATTCACAATGGAAGGTCTATCATGAACTATCGTACCGTATTGGCTATCGCCCTATTGTCTCTGACGTCCGCAGCGCATGCTAGCTCGCTGTGCAGTGAAAAAGAGCAGGATATTCAGCGAGAAATTGGCTATGCGGAGAAACACCAGAATCAAAGCCGTGTCGATGGGCTTAACAAAGCGTTGAAAGAAGTTCGCTCTAACTGCACCGATAGCAGTTTACGCGCGGCTCACAAGAAAAAAATCAACGAACAAAAAGCTGAAATCAACGAGCGGAAAGCAGATCTTAAGGAAGCTCGCGAAAAAGGCGATGCTGATAAAATTTCAAAACGGGAACAGAAACTGGCTGAAGCTGAACACGAGCTGAAAACTTTGCAGGCTCGTGATTACTAAGTTCAAGGATCAACCTCAAACACCTGGAGAGAACCATGTCAAAAGATACTACATCAGAACATTTGCGCGCTGAGTTGAAATCCCTGGCAGACACCCTTGAAGAGGTGCTGAGTGCATCGACGGATAAGTCAAAATCCGAACTTGAAAAGCTGCGTGGTAAAGCTGAAAAAGCACTGAAAGAAAGCCGTGTACGCTTGGGTGATACCGGTGATGTTATTGCTAAACAAACCCGTGAAGCCGCCGCGAAAGCTGACGACTATGTGCGTGAAAATCCATGGACCGGTGTTGGCATTGGGGCGGCGATTGGCGTCGTACTCGGTGTTCTGCTGACGCGTCGTTAATTATGCCTGAATCCCATCAACCTCAAGGTCCAGGTAAAGGCGTCCTTGGCATTGGCCAGCGCCTTGTCACTATCATCGTTGGGATGGTGGAAACGCGTGTGCGGCTTGCTGTAGTGGAACTGGAAGAGGAGAAAGCACATCTCATCCAGTTACTGCTGATGCTTGGGTTAACCATGCTGTTTGCTGCATTTGGCTTAATGAGTCTTGTGGTGCTGGTTTTCTGGGCCGTCGAGCCGCAATACCGCCTGAACGCCATGATCGCGACCACAGTCGTTTTGTTGGGTCTGGCTTTCATCGGTGGTATCTGGACTCTGCGTAAATCGCGTCAATCCACCTTGCTGCGCCATACTCGTCGCGAGCTCGAAAACGACCGCTCGTTGCTGGAAGATGACAAACTATGAGCAAACGCGAGCTAGATAAACGCAAAGCGTTTTTACTCAGCCAGATTCAACAACAACGGCTGGATTTAAGTGCAAGCAAGCGCGACTGGCTTGAAGTGACAGCGACTTATGACAGAAGCTGGAACACATTGATTAGCCTACGCCGGTACGCAGTTGTCGCCAGCAGCGTTATGGCTATCTGGACAGTGCGCCATCCAAGCTTCCTGATGCGCTGGGCAAGACGCGGGCTAGGTGCCTGGAGTACATGGCGCCTGATTCGCAACACAATACAGCCGCAATCGCATTAGTACCCAACGCCGCCTGAATAGGCGGCGTTTTTATTAATCAGTAATATTGAAAAACATCGACAGTTTTCCTTGCTAACAATCCCTTAACGTCACGTCTATTATCCTCTCCATCAACCGCAGTCACCGGTAACTACCGGTAACTGCAAAGACAAACATCCCTGGGCTGATAGCACCCACAAGAGATTCGCTGGAGAGTAAAATGAAAAAATTAGATGATGCAGGTGTTCTGTTAGCTCGTGTCCTGATGCCGATTCTGTTCATCGTTGCAGGTTGGGGCAAAATTAACGGTTATGCCGGCACTCAACAATATATGGAAGCGATGGGTGTTCCTGGGTTCTTGCTGCCATTGACCATTCTGCTTGAGTTTGGTGGCGGCCTGGCGATTCTGTTCGGTTTCTTTACTCGTACCACAGCAATTATCACCGCAGTGTTCACGATTCTGACAGCGTTCTTGTTCCACGGTGATTTCAGCCAGGGCATGAACTCAACCATGTTTATGAAGAACTTCACCATCGCCGGTGGCTACCTGTTGCTGGCTATCTTCGGACCAGGTGCATACAGCATCGACCGCATTCTGAAGAAAAACTGGTAAGGCTTTTATACTGATTAGAAGTAAAAGCGAAGGTTAATACCTTCGCTTTTTTGTTTTTAAGGCTCACGAGGAGAATGAAATGGGACAATTAATTGATGGCGTCTGGCACGATGTCTGGTACGACACCAAATCCACTGGCGGCAGTTTCAAACGCTCAGAGTCAGCTTTTCGCAACTGGTTGACGGCGGATGGTGAACCCGGCCCAACCGGTAAAGGTGGTTTTGCTGCCGAGAAAGATCGCTACCATCTCTATGTTTCACTCGCCTGCCCCTGGGCTCATCGCACATTAATCTTGCGTGCGTTAAAAGGCCTCGAGTCTTTTATCTCTGTTTCTGTGGTTCACCCGCTCATGTTACAGGATGGCTGGACGTTTGATGATGATTTCCCAAACGCTACCGGTGATGGCTTATATCAGCATGAATATCTCTATCAGCTCTATTTACAAGCTGACTCAGATTACACCGGGCGCGTTACCGTACCTGTTTTATGGGATAAGAAAACGCAGACTATCGTCAGTAACGAATCCGCTGAAATCATCCGTATGCTCAATTCCGCGTTTGATGCGCAGGGTGCTCGCGCTGGGGATTATTACCCGACGGCATTACGTAGCCAGATTGATGAGCTAAATAGCTGGATTTACGACAGCATTAATAACGGCGTATATAAAGCCGGTTTTGCCACGTCTCAAGAAGCTTACGATGAAGCTGTCACGAAAGTATTCGAGTCTCTGGCACGCGTTGAGCAGATCCTCGGGCAACATCGATATTTAACTGGCGACCAGCTTACCGAAGCGGATATTCGTTTATGGACCACACTGGTGCGTTTCGACCCGGTATATGTCACCCACTTTAAATGCGACAAACACCGCATTAGTGATTACCTGAATGTGTACGGATTCTTGCGTGATATCTACCAAATGCCGGGCATCGCTGAAACTGTCGACTTCGGGCATATCCGCCACCATTACTACCGCAGCCATAAAACCATTAACCCTACCGGGATTATTTCCATTGGTCCCGCTCAGGATTTGAATGAACCTCACGGGCGCGACGAACGGTTTAACAAGGGTTGATAAAATTCATAGGAACTATGATTTACGTAAAATCTATTCACGGCTATTCTTGAAATAGATCGCTTACAGATCAAGTGATTGATAAAAAATCAAGGCGGGCTACAAATGGATTGGTATTTCAAAGTTTTAAAAAATTATCTTGGCTTTAGTGGACGTGCACGCCGCAAAGAGTTCTGGATGTTCATTCTGGTCAACCTTGTGCTCACCGTGGTTTTAAGCATTCTGGACAAGATGTTAGGACTGCGGATTGCAGGGGATGAAGGTCTGCTGACGACGGTTTACGGCGTACTGATTTTTCTGCCTTACTGGGCCGTACAGTTCCGGCGGCTACATGATACCGATCGTTCAGCCTGGTGGCTGTTACTGTTGTTAATACCGTTGGTGGGCTGGTTGATTATTCTGGCGTTTAATTGCCAGAACGGCACGCCTGGCGAAAACGAGTACGGCGCGGATCCAAAGCGCCTGGATACACGATTCGTTAGTGAATAATAATTTAACAATTGTGGCGGGTAGCGCAGCGCTTTCCCACCCAACAAACTCACTAAAATAGGGTGGAGCAGCGCAAAAGCTGCCCACCCTTTTTATTTCAATAATTTTGGAATTTCACGCAGGCACCAGGCTTTTGCTTCGCCCATGCTATCGCGTCGCCACGCCATGATAATGTCAATTTCATTGGTGTATTCAGGGCTCACCACACGTAGCCGTCCTTCAGCAATATCCTGTTCGACCATCGGATAAGGCATCGTCGCTACACCCAACCCGGCCAGCAATGCCTGGCGTTTATCTTCCATGCTACTTACCGTAAGACGCGGCTGTTTATCCAGTAACTGCACTGTCAGCACGGGACGTTCCCGCGCGGTATCAGCAACCGCGATACCGCGATACTTCACGCGCGTCACCTCTGAAAGCGGCTCCGGCTCATTGTGAATCGGGTGATCAGGTGCCGCGACATAAACGCTCATCACCTTATACAGCTTGCGTGAGTTAATCTCAGATGAAGAACGGAAGTGCATATCCGGAGCAATCACAATATCCGCCCGACCTTGCTCTAAACGCTCCCATGAACCTGCCAGCACTTCAGTAATAATCGACAGCTGCGTGTCAGCTTTACCAGCAAGTTTTTCCACCAGCGGATACAGCTTCGCCGTCGGCACCAGAGCTTCTGTAACAATGGTGAGATGCGTTTCCCAACCACGCGCCAGTGCTTCGGCGTCAGTGGTAAGTTTTTCAGCTGCTTCGAGCAAAACTCGCCCACGCTCCAGTAACATCCGCCCGACATTGGTAAATTTGGTGCGATGACCTGAACGGTCAAACAGCACAACATCCAGTTCCTCTTCCAACTTTTGCATGGTGTAGCTCAGCGCCGACGGTACACGCCCCAACTCATCAGCAGCAGCGGCAAAACTCCCACGCCTATCAATTGCGTCCATGACCCGCAATGCCTCTAGCGTCAATGCTCTCTCTTTAGCCATCTCGTTCTCATTCAGGAAATTTGAACATACCAAGCAGATTAACTGGCTAACAATGCAGCGTCCAGAGCTTTACCATGGGTGCAGTGTAAAAAGAGGTCAAGAAATTATGATTACGCCAAGAACTGCCAAACAATGCGGGAAAGCGGACTATGGATGGCTCCAGGCCCGCTATACCTTTTCCTTCGGTCACTATTTCGACCCGAAATTGTTGGGCTATGCTTCGTTGCGCGTACTCAACCAGGAAGTGTTAGCGCCGGGCGCGTCATTCCAGCCACGAACCTATCCGAAGGTTGATATTCTCAATTTGATTCTGGAAGGCGAAGCGGAATATCGCGACAGCGAAGGCAACCACGTTCAGGCTAAAGCGGGGGAAGCACTGCTCATTTCCACCCAGCCAGGCCTCAGTTACAGCGAGCATAACCTGAGTAAAGAGAACTCTCTGACGCGGATGCAGCTGTGGCTTGATGCTTGCCCGGAGCGCGAAAATACGCTGGTGCAGAAAATCACGCTTACTGATGAGTCACAACAATTACTGGCCTCACCGGATGGCAGCAAACAGAGCTTACAACTGCGTCAACAAGTATGGATTCACCAGATTGAACTGGAGAAAGGCCAGCAGCTCAGTTTCCAGCTACATGGCCCGCGTGCTTATTTACAGTCAATTCACGGTACGGTCCACGCTGTAACGTCTGCCGAAGAAAAAGAAGGGCTTACCTGTGGTGACGGTGCTTTTATCCGTGATGAAGCTAACATTACGCTGGTTGCAGATACCCCATTGCGTGCATTGCTGATAGATTTACCGGTCTGACCAGTGTCGACAATGGATAAACAGGAGTCATCAGTGAGTAAGAAATCATCGACGAAGAAAACAGCCATAAAAGCAGTGTCAGCGGTTGTGGTTGCGACAACAACCGCTGATGTCGAGCTGAGTTACGACGAGATGCTCAACGAACTGGAAGCGATTGTTGTCGAAGCAGATGTACGACTGGCGGAAGAAGAAGCCAGCCTCTGAATTACGCGACCTTACTTGCCATAATCGCAATAATCTGACGATCGGTGTGCTGCATT
Source organism: Buttiauxella gaviniae ATCC 51604 (assembly GCF_001654835.1). Taxonomy (GTDB): domain Bacteria; phylum Pseudomonadota; class Gammaproteobacteria; order Enterobacterales; family Enterobacteriaceae; genus Buttiauxella; species Buttiauxella gaviniae. Next base: position 194,708 of record NZ_LXEP01000026.1, on the reverse strand, counting down.
GCCTGGCTTGCCAGCGCACAAAGATTACGGATCGACTGCTCCACATCATGAGCAACGATCCCTTCATTCCCGCTTACCGACGTATTATCGAGTGCCATCAGCACCGCTTTCCATGCCGAAGCGGCGCTGGTAGACACTTTCATCGCGCAACTGTTTGAAGCCCCATCACAAATCATCCCGCTAACATCACCAATCATATTGCTGATAGCCATTGAGATACTTTTGTAGCTGCCGTCGATGAGCCAGGTGATCCCTGCCGCCGCCCCCATCGCTGCTGTGGTTGCCGCGCACAAAGCAGAGAGTGCCGGCAACTGATGGTGGATATAAATCGCCGTCAGATGTGACAGTATCAGTGCTCGCGCCAGTTTCTCACTGTCACAGGCCAGATGTTCAGCCACCACAACCACCGGCATTGTCGCGGCGATACCTTGATTGCCTGAGCCCGAGTTGCTCATTGCCGGAAGACACGCGCCTCCCATACGCGCATCGGAAGCGGCGGCCGTACGGATCATAATGTCGCTCAACAGATCCTTTGCCATCAGGCCACGATCAAGCTGGCGCTGTAACGTCGAACCGATATGCAAACCGTACTGCGCTCGCAAACCTTCCCGGGAAAGCTCGTTATTCAACAAGGCCGCGTCGAGAATAAAACCAATCTCATCAAAGGGGACACCCTGGGCAAACTCAACAATCTGCTCAAGGCTGACGTTTTCCATAGAGCAGGCTTGCGCCTTCCCTTCCGCCTGGCAATCTTCAGCGGCATCAAACAGCACATCACCGTCTTTCTCGATTCTGATGACTCGGGTATGTTCGCCCGCGATGACCACCGTTGCCGACTCTTTGGCGGTAAATACCGTCACGCTGGTATACAAAATCTCATCGCAAGGTTGTTGAATGCTGACCTTCACATCGCCACGTGCCAGCAGCAGTTTTGCGGCTGCAATCGCTTCAACCGGCGCACCTTTGAGCACTTCCAGTCCCGCAAGTGGGTCGCCCCCAAGCGCCCCCACCCCAGCAGCGATAGGCAGACCGACCATCCCGGTTCCCGGAACGGTAACGCCCATACCATTTTTCATTAGATTCGGTGAAACACGAGCCTCGATGCGTGTCACTGGCCCCGCCAGATGCGAGGCGGCCAATGCGCTTGCCAGTGCCAACGAAATGGGTTCTGTGCAGCCCACTGCGGGCTTCACATTTTGTTTCACAGCCAGGATGAGTTCAGCCCATGCCGGGTTAATTGCAGAATTTGCCATTTTTTAGCCTTAACGCTTATATCCAGAAAACACATGCCTGCAATCAGGAGAATGCAAGGAATGGAGAAATACACAATAAGAGGCCAGTGAAAATAATAATGACCAGTGAGACACCTTTATATTTATGCAATGCCGGGACTTTATAGACCAGCCACGCTGGAATTAAGCACCCTACCATGCCAAATATCGGGCTACAGATTGAAGTAAAACTTAATACCGGAGCGTTCAGTACAATCGCACTCCACGCCAGTAAGATGGCGAATACCATAATTCCGCGCTGCACCCATTTCTCATTAATTTTCTCCGCAGGCATTTTGCGACGCAGAATATTAATCACGATACCTTGCGTTGCTTCACGGAACCCGAGATAAACCCCAAAGAAGGCGGTCATAACAGCGAAGATATTTAATATCACGCTGACCACTGTGACCCATGCACCCGCATCTCCGTTAATAAACTGGGCGGCAATAGCCAACGCTGAAATATTTTGCTCATACGCTTTTACCGCCTCGTCATGACCCATCGCCAGAGTAAAAGAGACTGCATAAAAGAAAACGGTCACAAACAGAATGCCGAAAGCGATATTCATCGCACGCAGCGCTTTGAAACGAGCCACTTCGCGTGATTTTTCTTTAGAACGGTAGGAAATAACCATCGGGCTAAGTGTCTGGATAAACAGAATAGACGTCAGCGTAAAGGGCAGCGTAATAATCGCATTCTTCAGCAGCAAGCCCATTGGCGGCAGCGTGCCTGCGTTATACAAGTGCCACATCCCGACCATTGAAACACCCAGCGCGGCGACCACTAAAAGCTTGGTTAGCACCATGTATCTTGAAACTTTAAATAAGAGCTTTTCACCACGCGATGAGATGGCGACCAGAATACAAATCAGCACCAGGCCATAGAAGGGGTTATCTGATAACAGTCCTTCTGTAACGCCAAACGTATGTAAATAAGAGGCGCTGTCATTAGTGATGGCTGTGGAGTAAACAAACATCCAGATAACCAGCATGATGAAATAGAGCAAACCCAATAATATCCCCCAGTTTTTACCCAAATAACCGCTTATCACACTCGGGTAATCTTTACACTCCGGGGACTCTGCCAGAGTATTAATAAATAAACGCTGAAACAGATACATTGCTGGATAGCCGACTATCGAGGAAAGAAGGAAAACCCATAACCCCATTAACCCCACCTGAACGGGTAAGAAAACGATTCCCGCACCAATGGCCATCCCGATACTCATAATGATCCAGCCGACATCAGTGCTGTCAAATTTAGTGGCGGCTTGCCATTCACTTTCAGTCATTCCTGCACGACTCGATGCCGGAATATTAACGGCAGTAATGCTTCCTGTTTCCATAAAAATGCTCGCTTAAATGTGTAGGTTTTAATTGTGAGTGTTAATTACAGAGTGATTTTCCAGACCATTAAAAACCTGAATGCCTGTTTTCTGGTCTTATTCGAATGTAAAAAGGATAGCGCGTGCGGAGGAGAAAAAATTTGCTACTGCATCTGCGTATTCGCAATAAAAGAGCAAATAATTCTCCATTCAGAGAAATATCTTCAGTTTTGATTCACGCTTTGCATTTTGCGTAGGAAATAATTATTTAAGCAGTTGAGGGGTATTTTTAAGTAATTGTTTTTAAAAAGTTTTTAATGAATATTTATCTAAAGCTAAATTCGGACCCAGTAAGGCAGTGTGAGCTGACGCAACAAGCGAGGTTAATAGCCTGTAACATCAGAGAACATGTATTTTGATGCACTTCACACTCTGGCATCGCTTTAGCAGGAACCTCTGATTATTGTTTCAATAAGGTTAAGGTTGAGATTTTTCCCCTGCCATTAAGTCATTTTCTTACAGTAAACGATCACGAGAGACGGTTAACACGCGTCTCCCCATTCTCAATCCCCAATTGATAAAGCGTAAACGGTGTATGTTTTTCAATAAATGTGGCCAATTCTGGCGAATGGCTGGTTAACCAGATTTGCGTGTAACGACTCGCTTCGGCAATCAGGCGAGCCAATGCGGGTAACATCTGTGGATGCAGGCTATTTTCCGGTTCATTCAATGCAATAAAGTGCGGTGGACGCGGGCTAAGTAGCGCCACAGTCAGGCACAAAAATCGTAATGTCCCATCAGAAAACTCAGCCGACTCCAGCGGGCGGTTAATGCCCTGCCGGTGCATCATCATCTGGAAACGTCCGTTACTGTTATCACAGAAAAATGTGCATTCAGGGAAGGCTTCACCCAGCACCTCAAACAGTAACTCGCTATCACCAATCTCAACGATGGTCTGGAAGGCAGCGGCCAGATTCAAACCATCGCCAGACAGCACGGGCGAGCGATATCCCACCTGTGGCAAGCGCAACCCGGCTCCTTTCGTGATATCGAACTCATGGTAGAAACGCCAGTTACGTAGCGTTTCGCGGGCGCTGGAAACTTCAGGGTAAAGATGTGGCTCGCCAAGCTGGCCGAACAACGATTCGTTTTCGTAGAGCGTGGCGGCGTGCGTGACTTTCTCACCGTTAACATCGTTGAGAAAAACGGCCTGGTTGCGACGATGCATAATTGACGAAGAAGGCCGGCGGCGGAAACCACTCAGCCAGATTTGCTCTTCTTTTACGATAGGATCGAGATCGAACATGGTCGGGTACGGCAGTTTATCAGGGAAGCCGACCTGCAATTCGTACTCGAAATCGTCGGTATCGACCGCAAGGGTCATCCGGCGAGGCGCGCTGGCATACCCTTTGGCGCGGGAGCCTGCCCACATAACCTTTTGGATCCCACCTTCATCAGACAGCCAGTGTGACAACTGCCCCATCGCCGCGCCGTGGATCAAATGGATTGCTTTATAGATATTGGATTTCCCGCAGCCATTAGGGCCGAAAACGACGTTCAGCCGCCCCAAATCGATAGAAAGTTTGCGCACTGAGCGGTAGTTGTCGATGTAGATGGATTTGATCATGGCGGCATGGAATCCGGTGATGGCGGGAGTCGTATTATGGCAATTGTTCTATATATACCCTAAATAATTCGAGTTGCATCGCGGCGGCAAGAGAACAAGTGCCGATGAGCTTACTCCAGTAAGCGATTTGGGCGAGTGAGCGTAGCCAACAATGAGGCGGCGCAAAGTATGACGGGTAAAAACAAAAACCCCGCCGAAGCGGGGTTATTGTTGAATGGTTGAAGCTGACCGATAAGCCGGGTTCTGTCGTGGACAGTCATTCATCTAGGCCAGCAATCGCTCACTGGCTCAAGCAGCCTACCCGGGTTCAGTACGGGCCGTACCTTGTGAACCCCTATTTGGCCTTGCTCCGGGTGGAGTTTACCGTGCCACGGACTGTTACCAGCCGCGCGGTGCGCTCTTACCGCACCCTTTCACCCTTACCTGATCCCGCTTGCGCGGGCCATCGGCGGTTTGCTCTCTGTTGCACTGGTCGTGGGTTACCCCCCCAGGCGTTACCTGGCACCCTGCCCTATGGAGCCCGGACTTTCCTCCCCTCCGCCCGTCTCCTTCCGAAGAAGGACGACGACGAAGCGGCGACTGTCTGGTCAGCTTCGGCGCGGATTATAGAGGGTTTGCCCCCCCATGTCACGCATGCTTAACGAGTGATGTTCATCCCAATCTCAACGGTTGCTGCAATATCACGCGAAGCACGGTAAATATTATCGAACGCATTTTTCAGCGCTTCTTCCAAAGTACCGATGCTATTGAGCACGCTAAACACGGCATCAATTCCGTACTGATGAACAATAGCGACATCACTGGTCAGCGAACCGGCAATCCCAATCACCGGTTTGTGGTACTTTTTGGCGACCGCAGCCACGCCTACCGGGACTTTGCCGCGGATACTCTGACTGTCCATACGCCCTTCGCCCGTCACCACCAGCGAGCAATCGTGAATATGTTCTTCAAGGCGCAGAGCTTCAGTCACTATCTCGACTCCGCTACGCAATTCTGCGCCGAGAAACGCCATTAATGCGGCACCCATGCCACCTGCAGCACCCGCTCCGGGGGCATTTTTAACATCGATGCGTAAATCTTTTTTAATCACATCCGCAAAATGGGCAAGATTGGCATCCAGCTCAAGAATCATCGCTTCATCGGCCCCTTTTTGTGGCCCAAAAACACGTGATGCGCCGTTGTCACCAATTAATGGATTCGTCACATCACATGCAACGTTAATCACACAGTCAGCCAAACGGCTATCGAGGCCTGAAATATCAATGCTGTTCAGGCTCATTAAACTGCCACCACCGTGACTAATTTCTTTACCGACAGCGTCACACAATTTCGCGCCCAGCGCCTGCACCATGCCCGCGCCGCCGTCATTGGTTGCGCTGCCACCAATGCCGATAATAATATTGCGCGCACCGTTATCCAGTGCCCGTAAGATCAGTTCACCAGTACCGTGCGAAGTCGTAATCAGAGGATTGCGGTTCACGACTGGCACCAATGCAAGCCCACTGGCTTCAGCCATTTCGATAAACGCGGTTTGCCCGTCACCGGACATTCCCCAGTACGCCGTCACTGGCTCGCCCAGCGGCCCGGTCACTGTCGTGGTGATTTTCTTGCCCTGCGTGGCACTGATCATGGCATCGACCGTACCTTCCCCGCCATCTGCAACCGGGACCGATATATATTCCGCATCAGGAAATATTTCGCGAAATCCTTTTTCAATGGCCTGCGCCACATCAACCGCTGAGAGGCTTTCTTTATAAGAGTCGGGTGCGATTACGATTTTCATAATGTGTCCATGCCAAAAAAGTGCCGAGAAAATCGGGCATCCGGGGATGCCCATCTCTTTTATTTGCTGACTTCTACTTTCGCCAGTTTTTCGTAGTAGCACGCGATTGCGCTGTGGTCGTCATTACCGTGGCCATCTGCGCGCAGCGCTTGCATCATCTCCATCACCGCAGCAGTTAGCGGCAATTGCGCGCCAACACCGTGTGACGTATCCAGCGCGTTCGCCAGATCTTTAATGTGCAGATCGATACGGAAACCAGGCTTGAAGTTGCGATCCAGAACCATCGGCGCTTTCGCTTCCAGAACGGTGCTGCCCGCAAGGCCGCCGCGAATCGCCTGGAAGACTAATTCGGGATTCACACCCGCTTTCGTTGCCAGCACCAGCGCTTCAGACATTGCCGCGATGTTCAGCGCCACAATCACCTGGTTTGCCAGTTTGGTGACGTTGCCTGCGCCGATATCACCGGTGTGCACCACGGAACCGGCCATGGATTTCAGCAGATCGTAATACTTGTCGAAAATCGCTTTATCGCCGCCAACCATAACGGACAGCGTGCCTTCGATAGCTTTTGGCTCGCCACCACTCACTGGCGCATCCAGCATATCGATGCCTTTCGCTTTTAGCGCTTCGCTAATTTCGCGGCTCGCCAGCGGTGCGATAGAACTCATGTCGATAACGACGGTGCCCGGTTTTGCACCTTCGATAATGCCGTTTTCGCCCAGAGCGACTTCTTTAACGTGCGGGGAGTTTGGCAGCATGGTGATAATCACATCACACTGCTCAGCAATTTCTTTTGGCGTCGCTGCAGTTTCTGCACCCGCCGCGATAACTTCAGCAATCACCTCTGCATTACGGTCGGCAACCACCAGCGAATAACCGGCTTTGATGAGGTTTTTACTCATTGGTTTGCCCATGATGCCCAGGCCAATAAACCCAACTTTCAGTGTCATAATTCAGTCTCTCTTTTCAGATGGTGGTTATTTTTTAAAAGAATCAGCCAATTTCTGGGTTGCCGAGCGGAAGCAGCCTAAATCACTGCCCACAGCCACAAAGGTCGCGCCCCATTCCATATAACGGCGCGCATCGGCTTCAGCCGGTGCCAGGATGCCGGCTGGTTTACCGTGCGCTTTAGCACGGGCAAAGATGTGTTTGATGCAATGCTGCACGTCCGGGTGTGAAGCATTACCCAAATGGCCTAATGCCGCAGCAAGGTCACTTGGGCCAACGAAGATCCCGTCTACGCCTTCGGTTGCAGCGATGGCATCAACGTTATCAACACCCTGCTGGCTTTCGATCTGCACCAGAATCGTGATGTTCTTGTTGGACTGCGCGAAGTAATCCGGCACGGTGCCAAACATATTGGCGCGGTGTGAAACGGACACGCCACGAATCCCTTCAGGTGGATAGCGGGTTGAAGAGACCGCCAGAACCGCCTCCTCCTGTGTTTCAACAAATGGGATCAGGAAGTTATAGAAGCCGATATCCAGCAGGCGCTTGATGATCACCGGGTCGTTGGTCGGTGCACGTACCACGGCGGCACTTTCGCTGCCTTTAAGTGCCATCAACTGCGGGATAAACGTCGTGATGTCATTTGGCGCATGTTCGCCATCCAGCACAATCCAGTCGAAACCTGCCAGACCCAGCACTTCTGTGCTGATAGGGTTTGCCAGTGCGGACCAGCAACCAATTTGAGTCTGATTTGCTGCCAGTGCTGCTTTGAATTTATTTGGGAAAACGTTGGTATTCATCTGTTGCCCTTATTTATTCAGTTATCTGTTGAGAGAATTACTTCTGCAATTCCATACGTTTAATATCGCCAACTACGAACAGATAACAAACCATTGCCATCAGCGCCGAGCAGCCAACAAAGATCAGCGCCGCATTGAAGGAGTGAAGTTCAGAAACCAGGTAACCAATCACCAGTGGAGTCACGATAGAAGCCACGTTACCAAACACGTTGAACACCGCACCGCACAGGCCAACCATCTCTTTTGGTGCCGTGTCGGCAATAACCGGCCAGCCCAGCGCACCAAAACCTTTACCGAAGAATGCGAATGCCATCAGGGTGATCACCAGAGCAGTGCTCTCGGTGTAGTTACAAAGAATAATGGTTGAAGCCAGCAGCATTCCGAGAACAATCGGTATCTTACGAGCAACGGTCAGCGAGTAACCGCGTTTGATTAACGAATCGGAGAATACGCCGCCCAACACACCACCAGCGAAACCACATAGCGCCGGGATGGAAGCGACCATACCCACTTTCAGAATCGACATACCTTTATCTTGCACCAGGTAAATCGGGAACCATGTCAGGAAGAACCAGGTGATGGTGTTAATAAAGTACTGTCCAAAGAACACCCCCAGCATCATGCGGTTAGTCAGCAACTGCTTGATGTAATGCAGTTTTGGCCCTTCAACGACCGCACCTGGTTTTTTGTGGTCCATATCAACCACTGCGCCACCTTTAGTGATGTAGTCCAATTCTTCTTGAGACATACGCGGGTGGTCAGTCGGGTTATGGATAAACTTCACCCACAGGAAAGTCAGCACAAAACCGATACCGCCCATCACGGTAAACACATGCTCCCAACCCCACGCAAAGGTCAGCCAGCCGAGTAATGGAGAGAACAGTGCTAATGAGAAATACTGCGCGGAGTTAAAGATGGCAGAAGCAGTGCCACGTTCTTTCGTTGGGAACCAGGCCGCAACAATACGGGCGTTAGCAGGGAACGATGGTGCTTCCGAGAATCCGAGCATAAAGCGCATGATGAACATGGAGATACCCGCATACGCCAGCGGCACCATATCCACAAAGCCTTGCATGAACGTAAACAGTGACCAGAAGAACAGACTGTAGGTGTAAACTTTTTTCGAGCCGTAGCGGTCAAGTAACCAGCCGCCAGGGATTTGCATCAACAGGTAAGCCCAACCAAATGCTGAGAAAATATAGCCCATTGAGATTGCACTGAGCTGTAATTCTTTAGCAACTTCAGTACCCGCAATAGAAAGTGTGGCGCGATCTGCGTAGTTAATCGTCGTGACAATAAAGATAATTAATAATATTAAGTATCGCGTGTTCTTACCTTTTTTAGACTCAACTGCCGTATCCAAAATCATTTTCTACATCCTCTGTTGCGGGTACTTAATTCAAGGATTTTTATTTATATAAAGCAGTATTTCACGAATATATTTTCGGGATAATACTGCTCTCTGAAATTAACCTGGTGTTTGTCATTCGCAACACAGTATAGCCAGCACAGAACAAATGGACATTAGGCATACGCCCAATAGATAACACTTTAAAAGCCAAATAATTAAACTTATGCACATGTTTGTGGGGTGTATTGCACAATTTCATAGATAACCCTGCCTGGTGGGCAATGCCTCGTAATATAAAGTGATCTCGCTCACATTTTTATTTCTCAGGGCCTGACATTCTTTATTTAGCTTGTGAGAAGTCACGATTAGAAAAAATTCTGGAGAATAGCGGCAATGTCGAATATTGAAATTAAACAACAATCCCCTGGTTCATTTTATATAAAAGTTCATGAGACAGATAACGTCGCTATTATTGTTAATGATAATGGGCTGAAAGCGGGCACCCGTTTTCCGGATGGATTAGAACTTATCGAACATATCCCACAAGGGCATAAAGCTGCACTGGTTGATATTCCGGCACATGGTGAAATTGTTCGTTATGGCGAAGTGATTGGCTATGCGGTGCGTGATATTCCACGCGGCAGCTGGATTGACGAATCATTAGTGGAATTGCCAAAAGCGCCGCCGCTCCACACTTTGCCATTAGCCACGAAAGTACCTGAGCCACTGCCGCCGCTGGAAGGTTATACCTTTGAAGGTTATCGCAATGCTGACGGCAGCGTCGGCACCAAAAACCTACTAGGCATCACCACCAGCGTGCATTGCGTTGCCGGTGTGGTGGATTACGTCATCAAAATTATTGAACGTGATTTGTTGCCGCGATACCCGAATGTCGACGGTGTCGTGGGCCTGAATCACCTCTACGGTTGTGGCGTGGCGATCAACGCCCCTGCCGCGGTCATCCCTATTCGCACCATCCATAATATCTCCCTGAACCCAAACTTTGGCGGCGAGATTATGGTGGTGGGCCTGGGTTGTGAGAAATTGCAGCCAGAGCGTTTGTTGGAAGGTACTGATGACGTCCAGTCGATTAATGTCGGCGATGCCAGCATCGTGCGTCTGCAAGATGAACACCACGTCGGTTTTAAATCGATGGTCGATGACATTCTTAACGTCGCTGAGCGCCATCTGGTCAAACTGAATCAGCGCCAACGCGAAACTTGCCCGGCATCTGACCTGGTTGTTGGTATGCAATGTGGCGGCAGCGATGCGTTCTCAGGCGTCACGGCTAACCCGGCGGTCGGTTATGCCTCTGATCTGCTGGTCCGCTGTGGTGCAACGGTGATGTTCTCTGAAGTGACGGAAGTGCGTGATGCTATTCACCTGCTAACACCGCGTGCCATCAACGAAGAAGTGGGTAAGCGCCTGCTCGAAGAAATGGAATGGTACGACAACTATCTTGATATGGGTAAAACCGACCGTAGCGCCAACCCATCACCGGGTAACAAAAAAGGTGGCCTGGCAAACGTGGTGGAAAAAGCGCTTGGTTCAATTGCTAAATCAGGCAAAAGCGCGATTGTTGAGGTGCTTTCCCCAGGGCAGCGCCCAACCAAACGCGGCCTGATTTTCGCGGCAACGCCTGCCAGTGACTTCGTCTGCGGCACACAACAAGTGGCTTCAGGCATTACGGTGCAAGTGTTCACAACCGGACGCGGTACGCCATACGGTTTGCTGGCAGTTCCGGTGATTAAAATGGCTACGCGTACCGCACTGGCAAACCGCTGGTATGACTTAATGGATATCAACGCCGGCACTATCGCCACCGGCGAAGCGACAATTGAGGATGTCGGCTGGGAACTGTTCAAATTTATTCTTGATGTGGCGAGTGGCCGTAAGAAAACCTTCTCGGATCAGTGGGGATTGCATAACGCGCTCGCCGTTTTCAACCCAGCGCCAGTGACCTGATACCCATCATACTTCAAGCTGCAGATGCGTTGGCTGCACCCGTGCGCCCCGGTCACATAGTTTACTATGCTCCCGGGGTCTTACGGCTTGGCCGCCTTTCTGCAACTCGAATTATTTTGGGTATTCTTATTACGGCAATGATTGCCTCACCCCGGCACTTTCTCGCGGCAAACCTTCAACACTAACTGCCGTAGCCAGCGATGCGCCGGGCCTGCTTCCGAGCGCGGATGCCACATTAAAGACACCGTAATCTCATTGGTTTTCACTGGCAGCTCAAAAACATAAAGCCTCGCTTCACCTGAATTGCCATTCAACCCCGGCTGGTTCAGCAGGAATGTAGCTGGCACCAACGCCACCAAATCCGATGCCTGAGCCACCGCAATCGCCGCGGGAAACCCCGGCACCATTGCCGCAATTTTGCGTTGTAAATTCAGCTCTGCCAGCAGCACATCAACCGGGCCAGTTCCTCGTTCATGACGGGAAACCACCACATGCCCCAATTCGGCATACTTCGCGGCGGTAATATCTTCCTCTTGCTCAAGCGGGTGGCCTTTCCTGACTACGCCGACAAACTTATCCCGATAAAGCGCCGTTAATCGTATTTCTGGGCCCATCTCCCCAAGTACACCGATCTCAAGATCAATTAAACCTTCACGCAGATACTTTGCTGTTTTCTCTGGTTTGGGCATAAAGCGCAGCTGGACTAAAGGCGCGACAGCGGCTACCGCAGCAATCAACGCAGCACCAAATATCTCGATAAACCCGGCGTTAGTACGCAGGGTAAAACTGCGCTCAAGTGTTGCAAGATTAAAAGCATCCGATGAAGGGCGAAGTATCGCTCGGGCTTCAAAGACGGCATTTTGCGTGCGCTCACGAATCTCTTCAGCGTAAGGAGTCAGCACCATATTACGCCCTGCCCGCACCAGTAGCGGGTCGCCAGTGGTATCGCGCAGGCGGCCTAATGTTCGGCTCATTGCCGAGGCGCTTAACCCCAGGCGACGCGCAGCCCCTGCCACACTTCCTTCGGCCAGAAGCACATCAAGAGCAATAAGTAAGTTCAGATCGGGTTCAGTCATAAACTCAATACTAGCGCGCGCGTTAAAATGAGAGAAGGCGTTTAGTGCAGGTTATTAATGCAAATGCTGCGCCTTCCGCCTTATCTCTAGTACAGCTATATTTCTGGCATACCCAAGCGAGAGAATTAAAAAATGGCACTATTTTCCGACCAGCCAGGCGATGAAGGTTTGCCTGGCCGTGAGCGTGGCTTAGCGATGGCCGCCGTCATGACCATGACGACCATGGCCGTGTTTGACGGCTCGATGATCAACATTGCCTTGCCGCAAATCGCCCGCTCGCTCGATGCTTCATTGAGTGCCACCGTTTGGGTATCCAACGGATATTTATTATCTGCGGCGATGACGCTGGCAATATTTGCCGCCCTGTCCAGCCGCATCGGATTTCGCTCGATTTTCGCCTTCGGTCTTGGCCTTTTCACGCTGGCCTCTGTGGGATGTGCGCTCTCATCCTCACTGGATATGTTAGTTATCATGCGGGTTTTGCAGGGTATTGGTGGTGCGGCAACATTAAGCATTGGCCCGGCGATACTGCGCTCAGTTTTCCCCAATCGCCTCTTGGGGCGAATACTTGGCCTGAACGCGCTGCTGATTGGCACTAGCACTGCCATCGCGCCGATTCTCGGGGGCACGATTCTTTCCACGTTGAGCTGGCAATGGCTGTTTGCGATTAATATTCCGCTGGGCATAATCGCTTTATTACTCACGCTGCGTGTTATTCCCAATAACCCGGCGTTAAAACGCGAACCATTCGATTATGCCGGAGCCTTACTTTCGGCAGTTGCGTTAGGCGCATTGATTATGGCCGCAGATGCATTTACCCATCCCGGCAACGGTGACCTGACCACTGCTGTGATTTTCGCGAGCATCGCGATTCTCACCGGCCTTACATTCGTCTGGGTTCAGCGCCGCGTGACTAAGCCATTGCTTCCGCTCAATATCTTTTCCTCTTCTCGGTTTTCTCTGGCGGCACTGACTTCACTGGCTTCGTTTGTCAGCCAGGGCATCACGTTTATTGCCTTGCCGTTCCTGTTCCAGAGCGTTTACGGGTACATCGCGTTGGTTTCAGCTCTGCTATTCACTCCATGGCCCATCGGTATAATTCTCGCGGCACCTCATGCCGGACGCCTTGCAGACCGATATTCAGCCGCAATAATCTCAACAGCAGGGTTGTGTATCTTCGCCATTGGCCTTGCATTGCTGGCTATGCTTCCGGAACACGCGCAAGCATGGGATATTTGCCTGCGCAGTTTGATTTGCGGGATAGGTTTTGGCTGTTTTCAAAGTCCAAATAACAAAGAAATGTTGTCCAACGCCTCGCGGGAAAACAGCGGATATGCATCCGGTGTTCTGGCAATCATGCGCACCTTCGGGCAGTGCCTGGGCGCCGCGTTTGTCGGTGTGATGATGTCGATTTATGCGCAGAACAGCGCGGTACATTTCAGTTTGTGGATGGCAGTGGTTGCGACAGTTTTAGCGATTATTCTCAGCGTTAGCCGCTTGCGCGGGTATAAGTTAGCTAAGGTGTAGTCAGATAAGGCCAACGTTCAATTTCGCGTTGGCCTTCAATAACAGATTATTCCCCAACCAAAACCACTTCAATGCCACCTTTACGCAACCCGTTCAGGCTCTCTTCAGGAATACCTGCATCCGTAATAACCATATGAATGCGTTGGGTATCAATGATCTTATGCAAGCTGGAGCGGTTAAATTTACTGGAATCAGTGACCACAATAATACGCTCGGCCACTTCACACATCCGGCGGTTAAGACGTGCTTCATCTTCGTTATGGGTACTAACACCACGCTCAAGATCAATGGCATCCACGCCAAGGAACAGCATGTCGAAGTGATAGTTTTGCAAAGATTGATCGGCCTGATCGCCATAGAATGACAACGACTGGCGGCGCAGGTGCCCGCCGGTCATCAGCAATTCCACACCTTCAGCTTCAAGCAGTGCATTCGCCACGTTCATGCCGTTGGTCATCGCAATCACTTCCTTATGGTGGCGCATATGACGCGCAATCTCATAAGTTGTGGTGCCTGAGTCAAGAATGACACGATGACCTGGTTTGATGAGATCCGCCGCTGCACGCGCAATGCTGCGCTTGAGCGAAGTATTCAGAGAGCTTTTATCCTCAACGGTCGGTTCAACCGCAGCAGTTCCCGAATCGCAAACTAGCGCCCCGCCATAAGCTCGCACCGCAACGCCTTGCTTTTCCAGAAAAGCCAGATCGTTACGGATCGTCACCGTCGAGACACCAAAAAATGATGATAGATCATTAACCTGCACGCTCCCTTGTTGGCGAAGACGCTGAATGATCTGCTCACGCCTTTCACTTGTACCTGTTACACGCTTGTCCGTTGCTGCGTCGGTATTATTCATAAATGATCCTTTCATAAAACCTTTCGTTTCATTTCACTTCGCCTATTAACACCTTTCTTTTCGCGGAAAGCAAGCCTTTACATCGTGTGCTGCATTCACTGCTATTGTGTCAAATAGGCTTTCATTATGTTTCTTTTGCGAAACAGATCTCAATTCTATTATCTTTCGTTTTGTTTTTATCGCACGATACACCACTATTAAATGAAACAAACCGAAAGATAAACTAACACCCCACCCATACGGAGAGGAAAGTGAAACATTTAACCGCGTTTGTGGCCGACCATAAACTGGATTCACGATGTGGCATTTTTGCCGTTTGTTCAGCTCACCCGTTAGTTCTCGAAGCGGCGATGCGCCATAGTCGGGACGAAAAATCTCTCTTATTAATAGAAGCAACGTCTAATCAGGTCGATCAATACGGCGGTTATACCGGAATGACACCGGAACACTTCCGTGGTTTTGTCGAACAAATGGCAGATAAATATCACTTCCCACGCGAGCAACTCATTCTGGGGGGCGATCACCTGGGTCCGAACCGTTGGCAGGCTCTGCCCGCAGAAGAAGCCATGCGTAACGCGGACGAGCTCATCCGTTGCTATGTCGCGGCAGGTTTCAAAAAGATCCATCTCGACTGCAGCATGTCTTGCGCAGATGACCCGGTTCCGTTGACCGATACCATTGTTGCCATGCGTGCCGCCCGGCTTGCAAAGATCGCGGAACAAACCTGTATTGAGAAATTTGGTGCTTCCGATTTGGTTTACGTTATCGGCACTGAAGTTCCAGTGCCAGGTGGCGCGCACGAAACGCTGGCGGAACTTGCCGTCACTACGCCATCGGCTGCCAAAGCCACACTCGAAGCCCATCGCCATGCGTTTGAATTACAAGGTTTGAGCGACTTGTGGCCACGAATTATCGGGCTGGTTGTCCAGCCAGGTGTCGAATTCGATCACACGCAGGTCATTGATTATCAATCTGAGAAATCACTGTTCTTAAGCCAGATGATTGAAGCCTTCGACACTATGGTGTTTGAAGCGCACTCCACCGATTATCAGACGCCACAAGCCTTGCAGCAGCTAGTGCAGAACCATTTTGCGATTTTGAAAGTCGGCCCGGCACTGACCTTTGCACTGCGTGAAGCACTGTTTTCATTAGCCGCTATCGAGCGCGAATTACGCCCGGCACATAAATGCTCCGGGCTTCGCGATGTTCTTGAAAGCGTGATGCTTGAGCAACCTGAATACTGGAAACACCATTATCACGGCAATGACAGCGATCGCCGTCTGGCACGTGGATACAGCTTCTCCGACCGCGTTCGCTACTACTGGCCAGATCATGACATTGACGAGGCGTATTCAAGACTTCTTACCAACCTGGCTGGTGAATCCATTCCTTTGCCACTGATCAGTCAGTTTCTGCCACTTCAATACGCTAAGGTCCGTGAAGGAAAAATCGCGGCAACGCCGCATGAACTGATTATCGACCATATCCAGGACGTGTTGCGCCAGTACCATTGCGCCTGTCTTGGCACACAACAATCCAAATAACACAATGATAATAAAAGGAAAACAACATGCCAAATATTGTATTAAGCCGCATTGATGAGCGACTCATTCACGGCCAGGTTGGTGTTCAATGGGTCGGTTTTGCTGGTGCAAACCTCGTCCTTGTTGCCAACGATGAAGTCGCAGAAGACACAGTGCAGCAAAACTTGATGGAGATGGTTCTGGCTGAAGGGATAGCCGTACGTTTCTGGTCACTGCAAAAAGTTATCGACAATATTCACCGTGCAGCAGACCGCCAGAAAATCCTGCTGGTTTGCAAAAATCCGGATGATTTCCTGACCTTAGTGAAAGGCGATGTGCCTGTTACGCGGATTAACGTCGGCAACATGCACTACGCAGAAGGCAAACAACAAATCGCGAAAACCGTCTCTGTGGATGAGCAAGATATTGCTGCTTTTAATGGCTTACAAAAGGCCGGAGTAGAATGTTTTGTTCAGGGTGTGCCGACGGAATCCGCTCAGGATCTCTACAAACTCCTCTGAGGTATTTTCTATGGAAATTAGCTTATTACAGGCATTAGCGTTGGGGATTCTGGCCTTTATTGCCGGTCTGGATATGTTCAACGGCCTGACGCACATGCACCGTCCTGTTGTATTAGGGCCGCTGGTTGGTTTGATTCTTGGTGATCTTCATACCGGTATTTTATGTGGCGGTACGCTGGAACTGGTCTGGATGGGGCTTGCGCCACTTGCAGGCGCACAGCCACCAAACGTGATTATCGGCACCATCGTCGGCACCACTTTTGCTATTACCACTGGCGTGAAACCTGAAGTTGCGGTCGGCGTCGCCGTGCCATTCGCCGTTGCGGTACAAATGGGGATTACCTTCCTGTTCTCCATCATGTCAGGTGTGATGGCTCGCTGCGACCAAATGGCGGCGCAAGCTGATACGGATGGCATTGAACGCGTTAATTATCTGGCCCTTCTGGCCCTCGGTACGTTCTATTTCTTGTGCGCGTTTTTGCCCATCTATTTTGGTGCGGAACATGCCAAAACCGCGATCGATGTTTTACCCACCCGCTTAATTGACGGCCTGGGTGTGGCAGGCGGCATCATGCCAGCCATCGGCTTTGCCGTGCTGCTGAAAATCATGATGAAAAACATTTATATCCCCTATTTCATTCTCGGTTTTGTGGCTGCTGCCTGGCTAAAACTGCCGGTGTTGGCGATTGCCGCTGCCGCATTAGCAATGGCGCTGATTGATTTCTTACGCAAAGACCCGGCTCCACAGCAACCTTCCAGCGTTCAGAAAGAGGAATTTGAAGATGGCATCTAATATCCAGACTTTGCCAGATACAGACGTTACGGAAACCTCCCTGACTAACGGCAACGACAACATCTATGAAGACCAGAGCATCGGTGTAGAGTTAACCAGAAAAGACATCAATCGTGTGGCATGGCGCTCCATGCTATTACAAGCATCATTCAACTATGAACGTATGCAGGGGTCCGGTTGGCTATATGGCCTGCTACCCGCACTCAAAAAAATCCATACCAATAAAAGCGACCTGGCGCGTGCCATGAAAGGCCACATGGGGTTCTTCAATACTCACCCTTTCCTTGTGACCTTTGTTATCGGCATTATTTTGGCGATGGAACGCTCAAAGCAGGATGTGAACAGCATTCAGAGCACGAAAATTGCCGTGGGTGCACCGCTGGGAGGGATTGGCGATGCGATGTTCTGGCTGACCTTGTTACCTATCTGCGGCGGTATCGGGGCGAGCCTTGCCTTACAAGGTTCAATACTCGGCGCGGTTATCTTCATCGTGCTGTTTAACGTCGTGCATCTCGGCCTGCGTTTCGGTCTTGCGCATTACGCTTACCGCATGGGTGTGGCCGCCATCCCGCTAATCAAAGCCAACACTCGCAAAGTCGGTCATGCCGCGTCTATTGTTGGGATGACGGTGATTGGCGCGCTGGTTGCAACTTACGTTCGCCTGTCCACTACGTTGGAAATCACAGCGGGTGATGCGGTGGTGAAACTGCAAACGGACGTTATCGACAAGCTGATGCCGGCCTTTTTACCACTGGTTTATACCTTGTGCATGTACGCGTTAGTGCGTCGTGGCTGGAGCCCGTTGCGCCTTATCGGTATCACCGTCGTTCTGGGTGTTGTTGGGAAGTTTGCCCACTTCCTGTAAGTGGCATCCTGTAAGCGAGATAAAACAATATGTTAAGCATTATTCTTAGCGGTCACGGTGGCTTTGCCACCGGTCTTGAAAAAGCGATGAAGCAGATCCTGGGTGAACAAGAGCAGTTTATCGCCATTGATTTCCCCGAAACGTCTTCAACGGCATTGCTCACGTCACAGTTTGAGACAGCCATTAGCGCATTAGACGAAAGTGAAGGGCTGGTGTTTTTAACTGATTTACTTGGCGGCACACCCTTCCGCGTTGCTTCAACCATGGCGTTAGAGCAGCCTGGGCGCGAAGTCATCACCGGTATCAACCTGCAACTGCTGCTGGAAATGGTGCTGGAACGCGACGGTCTGAGCAGTAAAGAGTTCCGCCTTCAGGCGCTGGAATGCGGCCATCGCGGGTTAACCAGCCTGGTCGATGAAATGGGGCGTTATCGCGAAGCAGAGGCGGTCGAGGAAGGAATATGACCAGGCTACTGAGAGCCAGGCGCGTTCTCACCGAACAAGGCTGGCTGGACGATCACCAGTTACGTATTGATAACGAAACGATTGTCGCCATCGAACCCATTCCTGCGGGAACGATGGCGCGTGATGCTGAACTGTTGTGCCCGGCGTACATTGATATTCACGTTCACGGCGGCGACGGGGTTGATGTGATGGACGACGATCCTGGCGTCCTTGCACGGCTTGCGATGCACAAGGCACGCGAAGGTGTGGGCGGCTGGCTGCCCACCACCGTCACAGCACCGCTTGCCAACATTGAAAGCGCGTTGCGGCGGATCGCAGAGCGCTTTTATCTCGGCGGGCCTGGTTCAACCGTGCTGGGCAGTTATCTCGAAGGGCCATACTTTACGCCGCTCAATAAAGGCGCTCATCCGCCAGAATTGTTCCGCGAGCTGAATATTGCCGAGTTGGACAGGCTAATCGCCGTGTCGCAAAACACCTTACGAGTGGTAGCACTGGCACCTGAAAAACCAGAAGCACTCGAAGCAATTAAGCACCTTAAAAACCGGGATATACGGGTCATGCTTGGCCACAGTGCCGCCAGTTACGAGCAAACCCTTGAGGCATTTGATGCCGGGGCCGACGGGCTGGTGCACTGCTTTAACGGCATGACAGGCTTGCATCACCGTAACCCTGGTATGGTCGGAGCCGGGTTAAGCGATAAACGGGCCTGGCTGGAACTGATTGCCGACGGGCATCACGTTCACCCTGCGGTCATGAATATTTGTTGTAGCTGCGCGAAACCTCGCGTTTTGCTAATAACCGATGCCATGAGTGCAGCAGGTATGCCTGATGGCGACTACTCGATTTGCGGATACCCGGTGACAATGCGTGAGGGGATCGTACGCACTGAAAGCGGAGGGCTTGCGGGAAGTACGCTTTCGCTTGATGCCGCGGTGCGAAACCTGGTGAATGACGTGGGCGTTTCTGCCGAAGATGCCATTCATATGGCGTCGCTGCACCCCGCAAAAATGCTCGGTTTGGATAACGATCTAGGTTCGCTGGTGGTGGGAAAACGCGCCAATATGATTGCGCTTAATTCCCAGTTAGGTCTTCAAAATATCTGGATTAATGGCCAGGTTCTCCCCCTGTAGTACTTTCGTTGCTTCTCACTTTTGTCTGTCGCCTGCCCCGCGACAGACCTTTCTTTTCCTTTCGTTTAAAATCACCCCAACTATCCATTATTTAAAAATAATCATTTAAATCAATAAAATAACTAAAAAAGATCGTTTTCCGGATCACATTTTTCGTTTTATTGTTTTTCTTACATTGACCTTTCGTTTTCTTTTCTATAGATTTTATTTAAGCATGAAGTTGAGTAAATGAAACAAAACGAAAGATTGTCCTGTACTGCTTTGTGCTACTTCCGATGATCTTGCACTGCTAAGGACTGAGTAATGAGCGAAACCCAATCAGCCTGTCTTTCCGGCACATTAACCTGGACTGAAAAAGAGATCCGCCAACAGCCGGAAAGCTGGATCCGATCGTTAAAAAATATCGGTAATCAACGTAGCAGCATCAACGCATTCCTTGATCCTTTGCTGCAAAACACCTCGCTAAAAATTATCCTGACGGGTGCAGGAACCTCCGCATTTATTGGCGATATTATTACGCCGTGGCTATCGCGCCACACCGGGAAAAACTTTGTTGCAGTACCGACCACCGACCTTGTCACCAACCCGCTTGATTACTTATCCGAGCAGGAACCGACGCTACTGGTTTCTTTTGCCCGCTCCGGCAACAGTCCGGAAAGTGTGGCGGCGGTCGATTTAGTCAACCAGGTGGTGAAGGATTGCTATCACCTGATCATTACCTGCAATGAAGCCGGCAGCCTTTACCAGAACGCCGCGACCAGCGGTAACTCACATGCGCTGCTGATGCCACCGGAAACGCACGATCGTGGCTTCGCCATGACCAGCAGTATCACCACCATGATGGCAAGCTGCCTGGCCGTGTTTGCACCGGATGTTATCAACAGCAGCACTTTCCAGGATGTGGCTAAGCACTGCGAAGAAATCATTGCTTCACAAGGTGACTTAAGCGAAAGCGTGTTCGGTGATTTGCCTTTCAAACGTGTCGTCTACCTCGGCAGCGGCGGCTTGCAAGGTGTTGCGCGTGAATCTGCACTGAAAGTTCTGGAACTCACTGCAGGGAAATTGGCGGCATTTTATGACTCCCCAACCGGGTTCCGTCACGGCCCTAAATCACTGGTTAACAACGAAACGTTAGTTGTGGTCATGATTTCAAGCCACCCGTATACCCGCCAGTACGACCTTGATTTACTGGCTGAGTTGCGCCGCGACCAACAGGCCCTGCGCGTCGTTGCTATCTGCTCGTCACCTTGCCCGGAAGTCGAGTCGGGGCCACATATCTGGCTGCCACCTTCCCGCGATTTCATCGACGTTGAACAGGCTTTCTGTTTCCTGATGTATGCGCAGATTTTCGCGCTGACGGAATCCGTCAAAGCGGGCATTACCCCTGATACCCCTTCCGCAAGCGGCACGGTAAACCGTGTTGTGAAAGGTGTCGTTATTCATCCGTGGAAAGGCTGAGAGGATTACAACATGAGCATTATCTCCACCAAATATCTTCTGCAAGATGCGCAAGCCCGTTGCTACGCCGTCCCTGCGTTTAATATTCACAACGCAGAAACTATCCAGGCGATTCTGGAAGTCTGCAAAGAGATGCAGTCGCCAGTGATTCTTGCGGGCACTCCGGGCACTTTTAAACACATTGCTTTTGAAGAGATCTTCGCATTGTGTGAAGCCTATTCAGAAAGCTATGACATGCCGCTGGCACTGCATCTTGACCACCATGAATCACTGGCAGATATCAGCCGTAAAGTGAACGCCGGGGTGCGTAGCGCCATGATAGATGGCAGCCACTTCCCGCTTGCCGAGAATGTGCGTCTGGTGAAATCAGTAGTCGATTTTTGCCACCGCCATGATTGCAGCGTGGAGGCAGAATTAGGCCGCCTCGGCGGTGTGGAAGACGATATGGATGTCGACGAAGAAAGCGCCTTCCTGACCGACCCACAAGAAGCACGCCGTTTCGTCGAACTCACCGGTATCGATAGCCTCGCGGTTGCCATCGGCACCGCACACGGGCTTTATACCAAACGCCCAAAAATTGATTTCCAGCGCCTGGCTGAAATTCGTGAAGTCGTGGATATTCCGCTGGTTCTGCATGGCGCAAGCGATGTGCCGGATGAATACGTCAGACGCGCCATCGAACTGGGCGTGTGCAAAGTGAATGTCGCGACCGAATTAAAAATCGCCTTTGCCGACGCCGTGAAAAAATGGTTTGCCGAGAATCCGGAAGGCAACGACCCGCGTTACTACATGCGCGTCGGAATGGACGCGATGAAAGAAGTGGTGAGAAGTAAAGTAACCGTTTGCGGCTCTGCCAATAAATTAATTCCTGAAACTGAAACAACGCTTTAAATCCTTTCCCTTCAGGGCATTGCCTGCAAATGCGGGTAATACCCTACGTTTGAAAACACCCTGACAGGAAACTCAGATGAATAGAATGATTAAAAGCTCGTTATTACTTTTACTGGTCAGCAATGGCGCATTTGCTTCCGAATATCTGCTCAATAATAACAATATCTCCATCTCATTTGACGACACCAATTCTGCGGTTTTAATTAAAGACAAACTTTCCCAGAGTAAACTCGCCCCCAAAGAGTTGTTCTTTCTAACACTACCGAATGAAGATGTTATTCACGCGGCGGATTTTAAAATTAAAAGCGTCAGCCAGAAAGATGACTCTATTCATATCGAATATGACCATAAAGCTTTCGCCGTCAGCGTGGCGTTGAATGTCCTTAAAGGAAAATACGCCAGTATCGACTACACGATCAAAGCGAAAGGCAAAGCGCAAGATGTCGCGAAAATAACCTTCTTCCCGACAAAAGGGCAATCACAAGCGCCTTATGTTGATGGCGCGATTAATAGCTCACCGATTATTGCTGACAGCTTCTTTATACTGCCGGAAAAACCTATCGTTAATACCTACGCGTATGAAACGACAACCAACCTGAATGTCGGCCTGAAAACGCCGATTAAAACCGATGCCCCCGTTACCTTTACTACCTATTTCGGAACCTTTGAGGCGACAAACCAACTACGTCGAAGCTTCAATGAATTTATCAATGCCATGCGCCCGCGCCCCTATAAGCCCTATCTGCATTACAACAGCTGGATGGATATTGGTTTCTTCACCACCTATACCGAAAAAGATGTGCTTAACAGGATGGATGCCTACGCTGACGAGTTGATTAAAAAGCGTGGCGTAAAACTCGATGGCTTCCTGCTGGATGACGGCTGGGACGATCGTACCGGCAAATGGCTATTTGGCCCGGCGTTCAGCAATGGTTTTGGTGTCGTAAAAGATAAGGCCGATAGCCTGCATACTTCCGTAGGTCTTTGGTTATCACCGTGGGGTGGCTATAACAAACCGCGCGACATTCGCGTTTCTCACGCCAAAGAAAATGGCTTTGAAACCGTCGGCGGGAAATTTGCGCTCTCTGGACCGAATTATTTCCGTAACTTTAACGAGCAGATTATTAAGTTAATCAAAAATGAACATATTACCTCGTTCAAACTTGATGGCATGGGCAACGCCAATAACTGGATTAAAGGCAGCCAGTTTGCCTCAGATTTTGATGCGTCGATTGAACTCATCAAAAATATGCGAGCGGCGAATAAAGACCTGTTTATTAACCTGACCACCGGCACCGATGCCAGTCCATCCTGGCTGTTCTACGCCGATTCAATCTGGCGCCAGGGCGATGATATTAACCTGTACGGCAAAGGCTCACCGGTTCAACAATGGATGACCTACCGCGATGCTGAAACCTACCGTTCCATTGTGCGTAAAGGTCCATTATTCCCGATAAACTCACTGATGTATCACGGGATTGTCAGCGCGGAGAATGCCTATTTCGGCCTGGAAAAAGTGCAAACCGACAGTGATTTCGCCGATCAGGTCTGGAGTTACTTTGCTACCGGAACCCAGTTACAAGAGCTGTATATCACGCCATCAATGTTGAACAGCGCCAAATGGGACACGCTCGCTAATGCGGCTAAATGGTCGCGGGAAAATAGCACAGTACTGGTCGATACCCACTGGATTGGTGGCGACCCAACGGCACTTGAAACTTATGGTTGGGCATCGTGGAGCAAAGAGAAAGCTATCCTCGGCTTACGCAACCCGTCAGACAAAGAGCAAAGCTATTATCTGGATTTGACGAAGAGCTTTGAAATCCCGGATGGCGAAGCGACAAGTTTCACGCTCAAACCGGTCTATGGTGCGAATGCCACACTTCCAAGTGATTACACCAAGCCTGTTATTGTGACGCTGAAACCGCTGGAAACACTGGTCATTGAAGCCACACCGGTTGCCGCGAAGTAGGGTTTGTTATTGTGCATAAAACAAAAAACCCGCGAAAGCGGGTTTATTAATTTGAGAATGTTAGGGTCTCGATTTTGCGCTTATCTTCAGCAATCAGCACGATACCAAAATGCTCAACATCTGGATGAACACTCCAGATTTTTTCTTCTGGGATGCTGATCCCATCATAAATAGCTTTCGTCCCGTCATAAGGGAAAAAGAGGCCTGCATCGGAGTCAAGAATGAATACGGACAGAGCATTCGAACTTTTCGCAACCTTCTGCCACAAAGCTTTCCCGCCTTCATACTGTGTATTATCACTCATTATAATGACACCGCATTTGAGAACCAAAGCTTCATATAATTGCGTAGCGAAGCCAAGTTCCTGATAGCGCCTATCAACACAAACGCCTTCCACTTGAAGTACGCTTGAATCTTCCCAAAACCGCTCTACTGAAATGACATTATCACCAATAGCTTTTTGGTTGTTCAATACCAACATAGCAACGGCAACATGCCGGGGCTCGCCACTCACATCTTCTAATTCAGCTTTCACAATAGAAGCGCGAGGTGTTTTTTTATCGAAGATAATAAGGTAACGCTTTTCAGCGATGGTTATTTCTTCAATCACTTCAAACGAACGCGCAATCGCTGAGGCACTATAAGAAAGAGGCATCACTATCATGTTTGAATCCCCACGAATCAACACCAGCATAATTTGCTCATCCTGAACAGACTAAAGTATGAGCAAACTACCATCGCTTATTTAAACCACACGAACAATAGTGATACCTGTAATGAAAGAGTGCGAGCCTGCTCGGAAAACGTTATTTCTCGCTGTTTTCTAAGGCATATTTATACAGCGCATTTTTCTTCACACCGTGAATTTCAGCCGCCAGAGCTGCAGCCTTTTTCAGAGGCAGTTCTGTTTGCAGCAGAGCCAGAGTGCGCAGTGCATCGGCTGGCAGTGCGTCATCGACAGGGGCTTTGAAGCCTTCGACAATCAAAACCATCTCACCTTTGCGGCGGTTTTCATCTTCTTTAACCCAGGCAGCCAGCTCACCAATTGGTGCGCCGTGAATCGATTCCCAGGTTTTCGTCAGCTCGCGCGCCAGCACCACATAGCGTGATTCACCGAGCACAGCGCATATATCGTCTAAACTATCGAGCAGGCGATGCGTAGACTCATAGAAGATGAGCGTACGTGGTTCTTGCTCAATCGCTTTGAGTGCATCGCGACGGCCTTTGGATTTTGCAGGAAGAAAACCTTCGTAGCAGAAGCGGTCAGAAGGTAAACCAGCTGCACTTAATGCAGCAATCGCGGCACATGGACCTGGCAGCGGCACCACGCGAATACCAGCTTCGCGACACGCACGCACCAGATGGTAACCAGGATCGTTAATTAATGGCGTTCCTGCATCAGACACGAGCGCGATGCTTTGCCCTTCTTGCAGCTTTGCCAGCAGGGTTTCTGCTTTTTGTTGCTCGTTATGATCGTGCAATGCGAACATTCGCGCATTAATCGCAAAATGTTGCAGCAGCAAACCGGTATGGCGAGTATCTTCGGCGGCAATCAGGTCAACGCTTTGCAACACGGCTAATGCCCGCTGTGTGATATCGCCGAGGTTACCGATGGGTGTCGGAACGATGTAGAGCGTGCTGGCAGAAATAGCCGCCGTTTCGAGTTGTTTCATTGTTTCATCCGTATTGCCGATTTAATATTGAACACTGAGATAAAAATTACACTGGATACAGAATGGTACCGTCTAAATTTATTC
The DNA here is from genome assembly GCF_001654835.1 of Buttiauxella gaviniae ATCC 51604. Classification (GTDB taxonomy): domain Bacteria; phylum Pseudomonadota; class Gammaproteobacteria; order Enterobacterales; family Enterobacteriaceae; genus Buttiauxella; species Buttiauxella gaviniae. The sequence continues at coordinate 168,803 of NZ_LXEP01000026.1, read as the reverse complement.
GTTCTAAAGCCGGGCGTTGTCTGCCTGTTATGTTGGCCGCGCTAATATTCGCCGGCTGTACAACTAAAGCACCAGACCAGTCTGCTGCCCATATTCAGGGCGAGGCGACTGCTGATTCAGCGTATTACCTGCAACAAATGCAGCAAAGTAGCGATGATAGCAAGACCACCTGGCAATTACTCGCCATTCATGCGCTGTTAAAAGAAGGCAAAACTCAGCAAGCCGTTGATCTCTACAATCAACTGCCAAAAGAGATGAATGAAGAGCAGGTGCGTGAGCAGAAGTTACTGGCAGTCGAGGTGAAAGTTGCCCAGAAGGATTTTGCTGACGCCAACGCGCGCCTGAGCAAAATCGAGCTTTCTACACTCAATAAAAACCAGCAAACTCGCTACTACCAGGCAGTTATCGACGCAAGCCAGAACCGCCCATCGCTTGACCTGCTGCGCGCGTATATTGCACAAGAGCCAATGCTGACTGGCCCTGCGCATCAGAAGAATATCGACGGTACATGGCAGGCACTGTCTCAGATGACCCCGGAGCAGATGAATTCGCTGGTCATTAATGCCGACGAAAACACGCTGCAAGGCTGGCTGGATCTGCAACGCGTCTGGAACGATAACCGTAACGATCCCGAAATGCTGAAAGCCGGTATTAAAGACTGGCAAACGCGTTACCCGCAAAACCCAGGTGCGAAAACGCTGCCAGCTCAGCTCAGTAATATGCAGAATTACAAACCTGCCTCTACTGAAAAAATCGCCCTGTTGCTGCCATTAAGTGGCCAGGCCGCTGTATTTGGTCGCACTATCCAGCAAGGTTTTGAAGCGGCGAAAAATATGGGCTCCGCACCAGTCGCACAGACTACGGCTCCGGCGCAGGTTGCTGATACCAACGGGCAACCGGTTGACACCACTCAGGCCGCATTGCCGAAACCTGCGGATCCAAATATGGTTGCAAGCCCGGCTGCGGCATCGGTTGATGATTTAACTCAACAGCCTGACGCAACGCCAACAGCTCCGGCCCCGCAAGCGGCTGCGCAAACACAGCCAGCTGCCGCTGCCGCAGCTCCAGCCAATCCGGCTGCGGAAATTAAAGTCTACGACACCACCACACAACCGCTGGCTCAGATACTCGCTCAGGCCCAGCAAGATGGCGCAACGATTGTTGTCGGTCCATTGCTTAAAAACAACGTCGATCAGTTAGCAACAACAACTTCCCCGTTGAATATCCTGGCGCTTAACCAACCAGAAAACGTGCAGAACCGTGCAAATATCTGCTATTTCGCCCTGTCGCCAGAAGATGAAGCGCGTGATGCAGCCGACCATATCTGGCAGCAAGGCCACCGTGCTCCGCTATTGTTGGTTCCGCGTAGCGCCCTCGGCGATCGCGTCACTAAAGCTTTTGCCGATGAATGGCTGAAACTCGGTGGTGGCACGGTACTACAGCAGAAGTTCGGTTCAACTGCTGAGCTAAAACAAGGGATTAACAGCGGTTCAGGTATCGCGCTGAGCGGCACTCCGGTTAACGCCGCAGCCGCTCAACCGGAAGCTGTGACCATTGGTGGGCTGACAATTCCGGCTCCACCAACAGATGCACAAATTACGGGTGGTACTTCCGGCGGCGTAGATGCAGCCTACATCGTTGCAACGTCAGATGAAGTCGCATTGATCAAACCAATGATCGCCATGCGTACCGGCAGCCGCAGCCCAGCGCAACTGTATGCCAGCTCGCGCAGCTCTCAGGGTGTAAGTGGCCCGGATTTCCGTCTGGAAATGGAAGGCTTGCAGTTCAGTGAAATCCCGATGCTTGCCGGCAACAACCCATCGCTGATGCAGCAAGCGCTGGGTAGCGTAAATAACGATTACTCACTGGCACGTCTTTACGCCATGGGCGTGGACGCGTGGTCACTGGCAAATCACTTCTCTCAAATCCGCCAGGTCCCTGGCTATCAGGTGAATGGCAATACCGGCACGCTTTCTGCAACCCAGGATTGTGTCATTAACAGGAAGTTAAATTGGCTGCAATTCAGTCAAGGTCAAATCGTTCCGGCATCCTGACCCGACAACAAGCTGGCGCGCGCTACGAATTAGAAGCGCGCCGCTTTCTTGAACGCAATGGACTGCGTTTCATCGCCGCAAACGTCCATTCTCGCGGCGGCGAAATCGACCTCATCATGAAACACGGCAGCGTTATCGTCTTCGTAGAAGTGCGATACCGCCGCTCAAACCACTTCGGTGATGCCGCCGCAAGCATCACTCGCCGTAAGCAACAAAAATTATTACACACTGCTTCGTATTGGTTAGCCCGCACATCAGGAAGTTTTGATACTGTGGATTGCCGTTTCGATGTGTTAGCCTTCACCGGCAATGAAATAGAGTGGTTAACCAACGCGTTCACCGCAGATGTTTAAAGTAACCAGGTAAACTAACGTGCTCGAAAGAATCAAAGTCTGCTTCACGGAAAGTATTCAAACCCAGATTGCCGCAGCGGAAGCTCTGCCAGATGCTATCTCCCGTGCAGCAATGACACTGGTTCAGTCTCTGCTTAACGGCAATAAAATCCTTTGCTGTGGCAACGGCACGTCTGCGGCCAACGCCCAACATTTTGCCGCCAGTATGATCAACCGCTTTGAAACTGAGCGACCGAGTTTACCTGCTATTGCACTTAATGCTGATAATGTGGTCTTAACCGCGATCGCAAATGATCGTTTACACGAAGAAGTGTATGCAAAACAAGTACGTGCCCTCGGTCAAACCGGTGATGTTTTACTCGCCATTTCGACCCGCGGAAACAGTCGTGATATCGTCAAAGCGGTAGAAGCCGCCGTCACGCGCGATATGACTATTGTTGCACTAACTGGTTACGATGGCGGGGAATTGGCCGGGCTATTAGGGCCACAGGATGTGGAAATTCGCATCCCTTCTCACCGCAGCGCGCGCATTCAGGAAATGCATATGCTGACGGTAAACTGCTTATGCGATCTGATTGATAATACGTTATTCCCTCACCAGGACGATTAAGGAGTACAGATGAAGGCATATAAGCCACTTGCAGTCCTTATTACCGCACTACTTCTACAAGGATGTGTTGCTGCCGCAGTCGTGGGTACCGCAGCAGTCGCCACTAAAACGGCGACAGATCCGCGCACAGTCGGTACTCAGGTTGATGATGGTACGCTGGAATTGCGCGTAAATAGCGCGCTCGGCAAAGACGAGCAAATCAAGAAAGAAACGCGTATCAACGTGAGTGCGTACCAAGGCAAAGTGCTGTTGGTTGGGCAGTCGCCTAACTCCGAACTCTCATCGCGTGCCAAACAGATTGCGTTAGGCGTTGATGGCACCACAGAAGTGTATAACGAAATCCGTAACATGGCGCCAATTGGCCTGGGAACGGCGTCTAACGATACCTGGATAACGACCAAAGTGCGCTCGCAACTGCTGGCAAGCGACCAGGTAAAATCGACGAATGTGAAAGTCACTACCGAGAACAGCGAAGTGTTCCTGTTAGGTTTAGTCACTGACAGAGAAGCCAAAGCTGCGGCAGATATTGCCAGCCGCGTCAGCGGTGTGAAGCATGTGACGACCGCGTTTACGATGCTGAAGTAATACTCACCCTCTCCCATACGGGAGAGGGTATTAGCCTTAAAATCTGCTCAAACAATCCATTGCTACTGCTTTAAACTCCTCAAAATTCTTACTATCGCGTAAACGCGGCATCGCCCTTTCGCGCAGGAAAGTCACGAATAAATCGTAAATCGCCATCGCCTCTTCATACTCACTTTTGCTGATTGCTAGCAGGAAGATGACGTGCGCCGTCTCATCTCCCCAGCGAATACCTTGTGGTGCAAGCACGGTGTACACCACGGTTTTGTTCGCCATCAGCCCCAATGAGTGAGGCAGTGCAATCCCCTCACCCAGCACGGTGCTGACAATAGCCTCGCGCTCGACCACAGACGGATAAAAATCAGCAGCAACATTGCCTTCTCGTTCAAGCTGCTGGCAAAGCGTGCTGAACAACTCCTGCTGAGTCATCGGCTCATCAACAACGCGGAAATGGCTGGCATCAAAGAATTTTTCCAGCATGTATGGGCGCGTGCGGTCCACCAGCACCAGTTTGCCCAACTGCTCAAGTTGGTACTCGGTCGGGAATGGCGCCACCACCACAGTGGGCTTTTGTTTATCGCTAATGCGCGCCGTGGAAATAACAAAATCCTCTTCCACGCCGTCGAGTTGTTCATAATCTCGCAGGGAAATGATCCGCGTGACCTCAATTTGGGGATATTTACGCAGCAGCATCGCCTGAATCATGCGTACCGTTGAGTTCCCGGTATCACAAACCAACAGCACGCGTGGATGGCGCTGATAACCAATGTTGTAGTGCCGCTCAAGCCCCACACCAATATGCAGCACCAGGAAACCAATTTCGTTTTCGCTAATCACATAAGGCGTGTATTTCCCCCAGCTCGACACCGCCGCAAGCGTCATGTCATAAGCCATCGGGTAGTGCTGTTTAATATTGCCTAGCAGGGGATTAGGAATATTTATCTGATAGCGCACACGGGTAATCATAGTTTTGATATGCGTGAGCAAATCAGCATGAAGCTGCTTATCGGTTAGTAGGTTGTAGTTATAGTTGTTGTTGATAAAGCTCAGAATGTAATTCACCAGCGCTTCATCGTCGTCAGCACTGATAGCGCTCGCAGCCACTGCTTGCACCTGGCGCGAGGCAATATGAACTTGCAGCCATTGTTCTTCCGCCTCGGAAAGCGCTTTACCGGCAAGCTTCTGTAACAGTACGGTGATTTGTTTTGCGGCTTCACGCACAGCTTCGTCTACATTGTCGGCGCTAAATTCCGGCAGCGGATAACCTTCACTGATACGGCGAACCGCAACGGCGCAATATAAACGGATAAACTGTTCACCTTCGTCAGTCAGGCGGATACGGCAGCGCGTAAAACAATTGTGCAGTTCTGCCGCCAGTTGTTCTGGCACGCCTGCATTGAGCACTTCTTCAGTCAGCAGTGGATTTTCGCAATCTTCCTGCGTGAGTTTCCAAAGCAGATCGGTCAGACAAGCACGCACCGACATTTCACTGCCAAACAGCTTCATTCCGTGGCGCGGGCGGGTTTCAATCGTCAGGTTGTAGCGCGCCAGCCAATCACGAACCTCAGCCATATCGCTTTGCAATGTCGCACGGCTAACAAACCACTCCTCGGCCAGATCCTCGAGTTTTAATGAGAAGGCAGACGTCAGAAAACGAACTACCAGATAGTGCACACGCTCCGGTGAGTTGCGCGGAATACGCAGCTGGCGTGAAGGCTGCTGCTGGAGTTCTTCATACAGCGCCGGATCTGCAATATTGAGCTGATACCCCGCTCCGCGATTGAGGACAAACTGCGCGCCATGCCCGACCATCAGCGCATTTAAAGCAGTGATATCCGCGCGCACGGTGCGGGTAGAAACTGATAATCGCCGCGCCAGTTCATCCTGGAGCAGCGTCTCGTTTTGCAGCATTTCAAACAGTTGGGCCAGACGTTGGTTTGGGAATCTCACTGCCGTTTCCTTTCGTTAATCGGGCGCAGCACCTGTCAAAACCATCTGTGACGGGCTGCCAACCGCAATGTAATCCTCAACAAAATTCAGTTTTCCAGTCGGCTGCGCCACGCAAAAACGCGCGATGTTATCGCTGCGCTGATTCATCACGTACAGATAATTTTCATTATGGCCGAGCGTTAGCGTGCGCGGGTAATCACCCCGCGTCCAGACGTGCTCCACAAGCTCCAGCCTGCCATTCGCGGCAACGCTGAAATGGCCGATGCTGTTGTGCAAACGGTTCGCCACATATAGCTGTTTCCCGTCTTTACTTAGCACCAGACCCGCAGCAAAGTTGGTTCCTTTGAACCCCTTAGGTAGTGAGGAAATGCTCTCGCCCTCGGTTAGGATTCCTTTGACTACATCAAGTTGGTAGTGGGTAAGCGTAGAAGCCTCTTCGTTAATCAGCCACAGGCCATCCCCTTGTGGGGTGAACACAAAGTGGCGCGGACCGGATCCTTTCGATGAAGACTCAATGAAGGGAGGATCGTTTGGCGTGAGTTTGCCGTGGGTTTCATCGAAACGATATTGATAGATCCGATCGAGTCCAAGATCGGTAGTAAAGACGAATTTACCACTGGGATCGGCGGCGATCATATGTGCATGCGGGCCACTGTGGCCGCTGGCCGCAAAACTGCCTTCCACGGCGGCTTCTGGTTTTTTGGCGCCAGTAGGCCCCGTATCCTGTTGAATATCCGTGGCCTGGCCCAAGTTGCCATCGCCCTTCACGGGCAATACGGCAACGGAACCGCTGCCGTAATTCGCCACCAGCAAATGCCGCTCGTTCGGCGTGAGCGTGAGATAGACCGCCCCCGCTCCGCCCGATGAAACCTGATTAAGTTCAGTAAGATTGCCATCATCCCCAACACGCAATGCTGCAATCACACCGTTTTCAGTTTCGCATGCCACATACAGCGTTTTACCCTCTTTCGAGGCGGTGAGCTGCGCGGCATTTGGCAGTTCACTGACCAGCGTTTTGCGGGTCAGCGCACCGGTTTCGGCATCGACATGAAAACGGTAAATTCCTTCACCATTTGGGTTGTAGGTACCTACCCAGGCGAATTGCGTTTGTGTTGCGGGCATTGATGATCCTCATTGTTATCAGGTTTTAGCCAACTAACTTCTTCGTCATGTCCAGCAAAGTACGCACATCTTCCGGACGCGTATTACCGCTCGCTTTATCAATAATTGAGCTGTAAATATGCGGAATGATCTTACTCACTCCCGCATCCAGCGCGATCTTCAGGATTTCTTCGTAGTTCTCAAGATCGATCCCACCAGTCGGCTCCAGCCAGAAATCGTGTTTTGCACAAGCCAGCGCTACCGCGCGGAACTCATCACGGTATTTCAGGCCATCCATCGGGAAATATTTGATTGAGCTGCCGCCCATATCTTTAAGCAACGCGATAGCGGTATCTACCGGCACAATCCCGTCAGAGGAGACTGAGCTTAGCGGACCGGTGGATATTTTCACCATCCCTACCATTCCCGTTGGAGAAACCAGGCCATTGACCACGCTTTCATTTTGCCCAAGCAACGCGCGGCTTGCACCCACCCCGGTAAACACCTGGTTTACATGCTGCGGCTGCACATGGCGGGAGATTTCACTCACCATTGCCGACTGGTTTGGGTCACCCGCGCCGAGGCCAACGGACAACGCATTGTCGATAAGCGCCGCATACTCGCGCATATCCGCCACGGCAGTTGCCACATCCGGGTAATTTTTAGAAAGCACGCCGACCAACACATGGCCTTCTGCGGCGTCATAAATCTCTTTCGCGTTCTCTTTCGAGCCCGCCAGCACGTTCAGGCATGCACGGTCGCGGTAAAAATTCGGGGTCAGTTTCATACCTGCTTCTCCTTGCTTACCAGTGCGTTAATGCAGTGATAAATGATCTCTAACTGCTGCGGGCTGACGCTACGCACATCGGCTTCGATAATCCCTTCGTTGGCTTTGTAGCCACGGAAGAAAATCGCATAATCGCCCTGTTTCAACGCGCTCACCAGCTCGCTGGTGCTGATGCCGATAACTGCTTCATCGAACTTAATCTCGGTACGTGCAATATCACGCCCTGCAGCATCCCACACTACACGTGCACTCACGCCATCAAGGGTGTTGAGGCTCTCGATAAACGGCGTCATTTTTTCGACCATCTGTGCGCCGCTTGCTTTGGCTGCCGTTAAATAGTGTTCGATGGCGCAGGTCAGGCCGAGAATGCCCTCTTTGCCGACTTTCATGGCACGGCCAATACCGCCGGTTTGGAGTTTTACCCATTCAACGTACTGCGTTTTGCCAATCACCAGACCGCTGGTTGGCCCTTCAATCGCTTTCGCGCCGCTGTAAATCACCAGATCCGCACCCGCACGGTAGTAGCACTGCAAATCTTCTTCTGCGGCAGCATCAACAATCAGCGGCAGGTTATGTTTGCGCGCCACGACCACGGCCTGCTCAACGCTAAGCATGCTTTTCTGTACCGAGTGGTGCGATTTGATATACAGAATCGCGGCGGTGCGCGGGGAAATTGCCGCTGCCAGTTGGTCGGCTGAACATTCGTTGGCGTAACCCGCTTCAACCACTTTGCCGCCACCGAGATTCACCATGGTGCCAACCGGTGCGCCGAAGTTCACGTTGTGGCCTTTCGGCAGCACGATCTCGTTGTTTTGAAGGGGTGCGGCGTGCAAGTTTTCAATCAGCCAGGCGTTGTCTTTTACCAGTACAGCCGCCACGGATTGCGCGATCCCCGCTGATGCACAAGAGACAACTGTCGCGCCTTCTACATCGAGCAATTTAGCAATGTATTCCCCGGTTTTGTTCACCAGGTCTTTCATTTCAAAGTAATGATTCATGCCAGTGGTCACAGCTTCGACCACTTCCGGGCGCGGGGTAGAAACACCGAGCGCCGTCATGCGGCCGGAGGCATTAATGACTTGTTTTAAATTGTATTTCTCATAAATCGAAGACATGTTCTTCCTTCCCTTGTTCGGTAACAAACCACTTCCCGGCGCGAACGGCGGCAAGTGCCACCAGCAGTTGTTCACCCTGGAGAGTCTGGCTTTCTGAGTCGGTAAAGACCGTCGGCTGGCGGCGTTGAGTAAAAATGGTCAGGTCGCCATCAAGGCCAACGGACAAGCGCCCTTTACTGCCCAGGCGTAAACCATCGGCGGCATGAGCGGTAACACAATCAATTACTTGTGGAAGTGACATACCAATGGAGAGGAATTTAGACATCACCACGCCAAGGCTATGCACCGGGCCGTTAATGCGGTTGCGGCAGTAAATATCGGAGCTAATGGTGTGTGGCAGAATCCCTTTGCTGATGGCGATTTTCGCCACTTCAAAGCTGAAACTGGCGGAGCCGTGTCCCACATCGAGACGTACGCCACGTTGTATAGCGTTGGAAATGGACGCTCGCAATTCACCGGCAGGCGTCAGAATGCGGTTCGGTTTGCCGTTGTAGCAGTGGGTAATGATGTCGCCAGTTGTCAGCAAATCGGCAATTTCGTCGAGGTCTGGCGGGTTATTACCAATGTGTACCATCAGCGGCAAATCACCGTTTTCGCGCTGGATTTCTTTCGCTCGCTCCAGTGGTTTAATGCCGTTGGCACCGACGACGCTGCTGCTCATGCGCGCTTTGATGCCGACGATAAAACCAGGATGGCGCTTTACCGCGTCACGCACGGCGACTTTGTCGATATTCGCCATATCCGACAGTTCGTTCTGCGCAATCAGCCCAACGCGGGAAATGTTCAGTAACGCGTAAACATCCGTCGTCGCTTTGCGAGTCAGCTCGTAAAACTCATCAATATCATCAGCACCAGTGCTCCCGGCATCAACAACCGTAGTGACGCCAGTATTTATACCGATGCTGTCAGGGTCGTCGTGATAAATCGGGGATTTTTGGTAGCAGTGGACGTGAGAATCAATCCAGCCTGCACTGACATAATATTCGCCATTGAGCTGGCGCACTTCTTTCGCCTCACCCGTAATTTCGCCAAGTGCGGCAATTTTTCCGTCCTTCAACGCGATGTCGATAACGGTGTCATCCACCAGACACGCGTTGCGCAGGATTAAGTCGAACATGGTTTTCTCCTTCAGAAAGATCCCGTAGCCGATTATTAGGGGAAGTTCAGGGAATTGGTTCCCGGAGGGATGCCAAGCCCTGAAATCGCCCCGGGTATCTCCAGCCCCCGCTTCGGCCTACAAAGCAATCGGGAAGAATGCCCCAAACAGCATTGCGCCAAGAATCGCACCGCCGGTAATCGGCTTGTTCCACAGATAAAACAGCAGAGAACCAATCAAGGATCCGATACCAATCGGAATAGAAGCGGTCATTGCGCTGAGGATAATCAACGGGCCAAGGAAGCGGCCGGATGCGTTACCCGCGCCCATCATGACGTCTGCCCCGTAGGTTGAGTTGCTCTGGTTGACGGTGAATTTACGCGCCAGAATAATCACATAACCAATCGCCAGGCCAATCACCAGCCCCGTCACCAGCGATGCCGCAAAGTTTGCGACCGGGAAGATAATGCCCGCGCCAAGTAACAGCGCCGGAACGCCAAGACCTACGCCGGTTTGAATCGCCCCGCCGATATCCAGAATCCCGACCAACGAACCTTCAATGATGCGGGCAAACAGGAAGCTGGCACCAAACGCGGCGACTGCGCCATACACACCGGTATCAATCCCGGCACGCAGCATGGAAACAAACGCCACTTCGTTGAATGCGCCAATGCCGTAGAGGTAATACATGTGTGTCCCGGCGAACACGCCGGAAGAAAGCAGGCCAACGAAAATCGGGAATGACCAGTCGGCGTACCAAAAACCTTTATTCGTTTCCATCACAGGCTCCCTTATTTTCCGCTCATCGAGTTATGGATCAGACTGAGCCAGTCCGGCACGGTCAGATGGAAGGATTCGATCATCTTCATATCGAAGCCACGGAAGAAGCCACTCAGCACAAACAGCGCGATAATCGCCACCATCATCACTTTGGTGACGTGGTTCCAGCCGCTCTCTTCCACGCCTTTACCAATCAGGATGCCCAGCACCAAGCCTGGTACGGCGTTGCCCATAATCAGTTGCGCACAGCCACCGAAAATAGTCGCCCAGAAGCCTGATTTTTTACCGGCATCAATCGCTGCCAGCCAGAAAATCACTGGCATGATGATGGTCACCAGCAAGTTCGCCGCAGGGACCAGCACTTTGACTGCGGTGACCTGTAATGCTGCGGGAACAGCAGACGCGGTAGTGTTAAGGAAGGCCACTACAATCATGCCGATGATGCCGCACGCGACAGCCATCTTGCGCGGATCGTGCAGGGTCTCAGCCACGTTGCGATTTTTCATCATCAGCGCAGCTGCACCCCAGTGTGGGATAATGCGGTGGTCAACGTCCTGAGTGAAAGCACCCGCCGCAACGGACGATGCCCAGGCGTTGAAGAAGAAGCCTAAACCAAATGAGAAGTGTGAAGCCGGGTCGCCTTCGCAGGAGTTCAGCTCGCCGAGGGTACGAAAAGCGCCCATACCTTGCGTGGTCGGCGCATGAAACATACGTGCAGCCCCGGCGCCCACTCCAACGCCAACCAGACCGCCGATGATTAGCGATTTTATTAATATAATTAAGAACATCTGTCTGTCCTTTCTGTGTGATTTTATTGGGGGATGAAGTCTACTTTGTCCATATTGATGGCCGTCACATTGACTGAAACATCCAACTCCACGCTGAACATCTGTTTTTCACGTTTCAGAAAGAAGAACAAAAAGGCCTCTTTCTTGACCTGTACTCGCGCCTGAACAACCTGCACATCCTGTGGCTCAATACGCAGTAAAATGTGGGGAGATGACTTCATAACCGAGCCCTGAACATGATTCAGGGCATCAGCAAAGGCCTTGGCTTTAGTGTCGCCACGACCTTTCACTCTCACCGTTTCGGAGAAGTGTTCTTTCATACTTAGTTACCGTACTTCTTAGCCCAGGCCAGAACTAAGCGCTCGCCCAGCTCTTCTTTATCCATAAAGCCGAAGCCCAGCACGTTGTTGCCTTCGTTGATGGCGGTGACGCCCTCTTCAACTGAACGCATGCCGTATTTGGCTTTGTAACCATGTTTGGTTTGCGCGGTAATGGCACCTGCGCCGCCGCTGCCACAAAAAGAGATGCCGAATGTGGCGTTCTCGGCTTTCATCACGTCGCCAAGTTTCATATCAGCGGCAACACCAGGAATAACCACGGCACGGCCGCCTGCTTTCTCAATCCCTGCTGCCACTTTCTGGCCTTTACCCAGGCGGTCGCCGATCACTACGGTAATTTGTTCCATTTGAATCTCCTGATTATTCAAAGATTGTCTTTCGCGACTTCGAAATGCACTGACAGCAACCACGCCTCTTCAACCGGCAAATTGCCAAACTGTTCCACGACTGCTTTTGCCATTTCCAGAGAGTCATCAGAAATTTCCTCGAATAGGCTTTCTTCAACTTCTGGCAACGGTTCGCCGGTCAGTGACCGGTGCGCCATGGCGCGAACGTGAGATGTCAGCATCTGTTCCTGAACTGCGTTTGGCGTGATGTTTCGGCCTTCCAGCAGCGTTCTGATAAACGCCAACACTTGCTCCGTAAGTTGTGTGGCGTCGGTACTTCCGGCGTCATTAACCTTTACCGCTCCGTTATTCACACTGCATACCTCGTTTACTGATATGGCTCTAAGGTATCGGCGAGGGTTAAAGGTTTGTAGCGAGTTGTTTTCCACTTTGAAGTGGAAATCCCGGAGGCAAGAGTGATATGCGCCACAAAAAGCGGCCGATTCATGATAATTCGCTGGCTTAATGTGATTACAGTCACGCATTAACGAGGGCGAATCTATTGGTGACAGTGATAGTTTTTGAGCGAAATTGTGATGCGAGGGACGTTTTGCAAGAAATATTGGAAAGACTTATGAGTGTGGGATTGGGAGTTGGTTTGGATAGTTTAGGACTGAGATATCCGGGGCGACCTCCGGGGTTGGCGTCCCTCCGGGAACCAAATCCCGGTGTTTCCTCTAATTCATTGACTTTAGTGAATAGCGTTATCTAGGGAATTGTAGGAGAAGGATTTATAGTTCTTTCGATGGATTTGGTAGTACGGGCATAATCAGGGAGTGACAGTCGCTTAAGTTCTTTGAGTTCAACGGGTCGATGCAACGCTATCCTTAAACAAGGGGCGTTGCCATGAAACGCAGAACGCGTATTTACTACACGCTACGTGGCAATGCTAACGTCAAACTGATTCTGCTCTGAGGATTCCGACATGACCACCTTTCATCAACTTACTGCCACCAGTCTGCGTGGCCAGCTCATCTCTATGGCTGACTACGCTGGCAAGCTGGTTCTGGTGGTTAATACCGCCAGCCATTGTGGCTTCACGCCACAATACGCAGGCCTTGAAGCGCTCTACAAGAAGTACGCCGCCCAGGGTCTGGTGGTGCTTGGTTTCCCCTGCAACCAGTTCGGTAAGCAGGAACCCGGCGGTGCCGACGAAATCGCGCAGACCTGTCATATCAACTACGGCGTGAGCTTCCCGATGTTCGAGAAAGTGGAGGTCAACGGCGCAGCAACGCACCCGTTGTTTCGTTACCTGAAGGATGAATTACCCGGTGTGCTGGGTGGGCGAATAAAGTGGAATTTCACTAAGTTTCTGATCGGACGCGACGGCAAACCGCTCAAGCGTTTTGCTCCTATCTCCACCCCGGAGAAAATGGAAGCCGCAATCCTTGCTGCACTTGAAATCAAAGTGTCACTGTAATTCGAACCATTCACTTTTAAATATCTTCCCACTGGCATAAAGCCGAAATTATTGCCTCGCTGAATAAGAAAGGCTTTTCGCTGGCTACTCTCTCAAGAAATTGACGAAAATACTGAAAAACGAGGTGTCATATGAGCTTTTTTGACGACCTGAAAGCGTCCCTTGAAGAAGCGGTCGATATTAAAAATGGCGTTCAATCTCCCGCCCATGTCACCCGTTATGAGATCGCTGATGTTAAGGCAATCAGGGAACAGCTGAATGTGTCGCAGAGTGAGATGGCCAAGGCACTTGGTACTAGCGTTGATACAATCAAAAGCTGGGAGTCCGGAAGGCGTAACCCAACCGGGCTTGCTGCAAAAGTGCTGGCAACTATCCAGGCTAACCCTGCATTCTTCCAGGAATTAGCTGCGCATTAGTGATTGGCGGGGAAAATCCCCGCCAACTTTAATCTATTTAACCAGACCCATGCTCTGTGGCAGTGCCATGGTGATAGCCGGTAAATAGGTTACCATCATCAGAACAATCGCAATCACCGCAAAGAATGGCAGCAACGGTTTAATCACGCGCTCAATCTTAATATCCCCCACCTTACAGCCGGTAAATAATATTGGCCCTACCGGCGGCGTAATTGTGCCAAGCGATAAGTTGAACACCATCATGATACCGAAATGTACCGGGTCCATTCCAAACTGCATGCAGATTGGCAGGAAAATTGGGGTGAAGATTAATACCGCAGGTGTTGGGTCCATAAAGGTGCCCACCAGCAGTAATACCAGGTTCATAATCAGCAGAATAACGATGAAGCTATCTGTTGCAGAAAGTAAACCGGAGGCAATCAGCGCAGGGATTTTGGTAAACGCCATGACCCACGACATAATCGACGATGCCGCCAGCATGAAAATAACAATCGCCGTCATTTTCGCGGTCGCGAGGAATATCTTCGGCAAATCATCCATTTTGATATTGCGGTAAATAACGCCGAGCACCAGCGAATAAACCACCGCAATTGCCGAGGCTTCTGTTGCGGTAAATACGCCCCCCAGAATGCCGCCGATAACCACAACAATCATCATCAGGCTTGGAATTGCATCAAACAGAATGCGTAACGTTTTGCCTTTATCCGCAGAACGGTCGGCTACATAACCCCGGCGTTTTGCAATAACCCCGGCGACAATCATCACCCCCAGGCCCCACAGAATGCCAGGCACATAACCCGCCATAAACAGAGCGGAAATAGACACGCTGCCTGCAACCGTTGCATAAACAATCAAAGAGTTACTAGGTGGGATCAGCATACCCGTTGGTGCAGAAGCGATATTCACAGCGGCACTAAACGCCGGGTCATACTGCTCTTTTTTCTGAATTGGCGACATGATGCCACCGACCGCTGCCGCAGATGCCACGCCTGAACCACTGATGGAGCCAAACAGCATGTTGGCGACGACGTTGGTTTGCGCCAGAGGCCCCGGCAGGAAATTACTGATCAATTTTGCACAGTTAATTAAACGAATGGCTATCCCGCCATTGTTCATTAAATTCCCGGCCAGAATAAAGAAGGGAATGGCTAATAAGGCAAAGGAGTCGAGGCCGACAAAGACGCGCTGGGCAGAGGTTAATATCGCGCCATCGAACGGTAAAATAAGACACATCGCGGCGAAGGATGAGATCCCAATACTAATACTAATTGGCGTTCCCGCTAGCAGCAGAATAAATACGCCGCTAAACATCACCAGAGCAACAATAATTGCAATATCCATATCGACACCCAATCAATCTTGTTTCGAAGAGAACTTTCTGAACAACCCATATTGGTTATACAGACAATAGAACAGCGTCAATGCACCGCTCAGCGGAATCGCAATGTAGATAATGCCGATAGGGATTTGTAATGCGGAGTCGAGCTGCGCCATCTGGCGGCTCATACCGATATAACCACCGATAGTCAGCACCAGTAATGCAAATACTGAAGTGGCTAACTCGCCAACAATTTCCAGAGAAAGGCGCAATTTACGCGGCATTTTATCGCGCATAAACGTAATAGCCATGTGCTCGCGCAGGCCAAAAACATATGCCCCGCCAATCAGCACCAGCCAGATAAACAAATAACGCGCCAGCACTTCACTGACCGCACTCGGGCTATTAAACAAATAGCGCGACGCAACCTGCCAGGTCACCAACAAAGTCATTAAACCAACAATCAGAATACACAGATAAGACGCAGCTTTATCCACGGCCTGTTTTACTCGTGTGACAAGCGAATAAAAATCAGATTTGGATACAGCGGTAGAGGGGGCGGATTGAGCAACTTTCATTTTTATCTCCACGGGGGACCCGAAGATCCCCCAAACTTCAAACCTTATTACTCGGCCATCTCACGAATTTTTTCGTACAGCGCTTTTTGTTCCGGGGTGGTCAACATGGCTGATTGCAGCGGTTTGCAACGTTCCTGGAATGGTTTGATGTCCACTTCGGTAAAGACTGCGCCGTTGTCTTTCGCGGTTTGGCGTGCGCCATCAAGGGCTTTGTCCCACAGCTCAAACTGAGTCTGGGTACTCTCTTTAGCCAGTTTGCGGAACAGCTCGCGGTCGCTTTCATCCATCTTGGCGATGAAGTTTTCATTAGCGACTAGCAAATCAGCCACCATGACATGACGCGTTGCTGAGAAATACGGAGCAACTTCGTACTGCTTCAGGTCGGCATAAGTGATCTCGTTGTTTTCAGCACCATCCAGCACGCCTTGCTGAATCGCTGAATAGACTTCACCTTGCCCCATCGGCACACCGGTTCCGCCCATGCAAGACAACATTTTGATCATGGTGTCAGACTGCATTACACGGATCTTTTTACCCTGCATATCGGCCGGGCTGGTGACTGCGGCGCCTTTGGTGTAAATACTTCGCGCGCCTGCTGTGTACGCGGTAATAACTTCAAAACCGGTGCCTTTGGTGGAAGCAAACAGGTTATCGAGCACGCCAGAGGTAAACACTTTGCGCTGATGTTCCGGGTTGTCGTAAACGTACGGCATCGCCAGAACAGAGAAGTTTTTATTGAAGTTTTCGACCAGTGGGTTGGCGACGACCGCCATCTGAATCGCGCCAGACTGAACCAGTTCCAGCGAAGCACGCTGGTCACCTAACAGTTCGTTAGGGTGAATTTCAAGTTTGTAGCGGCCATTAGTCGCCGCTTCCAGTTTATCGCTGAAAGAGACTAATGCTTTGTATTGTGGGTTGTTTTCAGACTGGTTAAACGCTGTTTTCAGGACTACAGGGCCTGTTGGCGCTGCGTCATCTCCACATCCGCTCAGTAAAATTGTCGCCGCAACGGCGGTAGCAACCAGCGAAATTTTTGGCAAAACATGTTTGAAATGCTGCATCCTTCAGACTCCCTTATCCATGATTTCGGTTCGGTATTATTCCGTTTGGAAATCATTTACACACCAAACCCACGAAGAATGAAACGTTATTTTATTTAAAAAGAACTTTTGATTCATTTTGCTGATGAGATCTCAAAATTGCAGAATTTTACGCTCAAAAATCGTACGATTAATGAACTATTTTCGGAAGGATAAATGGCGGCTGCCAGAAACAAGGCGAGCACAGACAAGATCTGAGTCAGTGAAGCAGCAACGGTTTTAGGGTACTTTATGGCAATCTCGCTGGGTGAAACATTCGGAAACTTAATGAAAATAGATGCAGAAATCACCTTCCGTAAACTCGAGATTTTTATGGCGTTTATGGAAAAGGGGAATATCGCCCGTACCGCTGAAACACTCGGTATTAGTGGTGTAAGCGTCCATCGCGCGTTGCATACGCTTGAAGAAGGCGTGCGCTGCCCGCTGTTTATCCATAAAGGCCGCAACCTTGTGCCACTGCCGTCGGCTTACACTCTGCTAGAACACAGCCAGGAAGCGGTGGCATTGATGGCACGGGGTATTGCAGAAACGCGCCAGGCAGCGGGGGTTGGGCAAGGACGATTGCGCATCGGTACGCTCTATTCGTTGACGCTCGAAACCGTTCCGCGCCTGATTATGGGGATGAAACTGCGTCGCCCTGAGCTGGAGATGGACCTGACCATGGGCTCCAACCAAATGCTACTCAACATGCTCGAAGACGGCGTACTCGACGCAATTCTGATTTCTATTTCGGAAAGCGAAATAGACCGTAACCGCCTTGAAGTACTCCCACTTTTTCATGACGATATTTTCCTCGCGGCGACCTCTTCTTTCCCGCTCGATACCAGCAAGCTGGCAGATTTACGTGATTATCGTGATGAGAAGTTTGTTTCGCTCGCAGAAGGTTTTGCCACCTACAACGGTTTCCAGGAAGCGTTTCACATTGCCGGTTTTGAGCCAGAAATTGTTACGCGAGTGAACGATATTTTCTCGATGATAAGCCTGGTGCAGGCGGGTGTGGGGCTGGCGTTAATGCCGGGACGTATGAAGAAAGTGTATGAAAATTCGGTGCAGTTGCTCAAACTTGCCGAGCCGTATCAAATGCAGCAGTCCATCGCGATTGTCTTTGCCCGAAACCGCGAACTCGATCCAAACTTGCTGGCGCTCGCCGCCGAAGGGCGCATGTACGCCCGTTCGTTTATAGATACGCCTAACGCGCCGCTTTAACGCGCTCGGCAAGACGTTGAATCAAGGCTACATTGCTTTGCTCACGGCACAACATATCCCCTTCGCGGAATGCCTGGCGGGTCAAACCTGTCAGCACACTTCCCGGCGGCATTTCGATTGCCAGACGAACATCGCGTTCGTTAGCGGCGATCATCGCATCGCGCCAGCGCACGGTGCGCGACATATTTAGCGCCAGATCATCTGCGATCTGTTCCGGTTGCCATAGCACGCGCGCGGTGCTGCCGCTAAGGTAAGTACAACGGGCGCGCGAAAGTGTCACATCGGCAAAAGCCTGTTGCAGTTTGAGTGCCGGCTCACGCAGTAATTCGCAGTGCGACGGTACGCTAACCGCCAGCTGTTTCGCTTTTTGCGCACCCGATGCCAGCGCTTTATGCGCCACGGCAGCCATTTCGTCATCGCGCCCGGCAATCACGATTTGCTGCTCGGCGTTAATATTAGCGATAAACGTTCCGCTACCTTCCACCAGCCGCTCGACCTGGCTCAATTGCAGGCCGGTGATTGCAGTCAGGCCATAACCTTGCGGGTACGCCTGCTCCATTAAATCACCACGCAATGCCACTAAACGCAGCGCATCTTCAAAACCTAACGCCCCTGCGACAACCGCCGCCGGAAAAGCACCAATGGATAGCCCGCAGACCATATCTGGCGGCACGCCGTTATTCTCAAGTTCTTGTGCCCACGCAACGCCTGCAATCAGCAAGCAGAGTTGGACTGCACGGGTATGCTTCAGGGATTCAGGGGTATCAAGCGAGTCGGTTTCATCGCCTAAAACTGTGCGAACTCGCGCTAAAATGTCGCCATCTTGCGGTAATGCCTGCAACATGCCAGCACGTTGTGTTCCCTGCCCGGGAAAGGTGAAGAGAATTTTCATGCTTATCCCTTTTGCATCCATGGGTCACTAACTAACTGCGGCCCGCTGCTTGCTTTCAACAACACACGTCCGTCACGCAGCCATTCTGCCAGCGCAAACGCACCCTGCGGCGTTTCGATTTGCGTATCGGCGCGGCACAATAATTGGCCGATAACCTGCTGCCATTCGAGCAGCAATTTGTGCTCGACAGGCTCAGGGCAACGAATGATTAAATCGAGATCGCTATCCGCATGCAGCACCGGAACTTCCGTTGCCAGCGCATAACCAACACTGCCGGTAATGCCCCAAACCCAAGGCCACTCTCGCAGTGCCAATTGAATAGCCCCCTGAACAGGCGGCATTGAAACAAACGGGGATTTGACTAAGAGTTCGCGTGCAGCCAGTGATTCTGGGGAAACGACGCGTTTAATCTTTGCGGCATTCACCCAACCGGCTGCACGCTGGTCGCGGCGCATTCCACGAACACCTACCGGAATGCGCCCTTCATGATTCACATCACGCCGCACCACCACTGGCAGAGCTGGCCGCCACTGGCTTGCAACCCACTCTTCACTCACGCCTTCAAGCGCGTTGCTTTCGCTAAGCCAGAGCAAGTCGTGTGGGCGTGGTGTGTTCATGTTTTACATTCCTGAAGTCAGAGAGATAAACAGCGGTAAAGACAGGATAGAGAGCACGGAGCTAAGCAGCAATACTGCCTCTGCATCCGGGGACTGCACACCGAAACGGTTGCCGAACACCACGCCGAAGAAACCCGCAGACAGTGCAATCATCAGGATCGCGGTGATAGCAATCGGGCCGCTCAGACCCAACGCCATCACGATACCCCAGGCGATGAATGGCTGAATCAGCAGTTTGGTGATAGTCGCGGTGCAAACCACGGTGTTGATTTTCAGCTTACGGGCAGAAAGGATCACACCGGTCAGGAACAGTGCCGCAGCCGTTGCTGACATGCCTAATGGTTTGATAGACGACAGCAGCAAGTCAGGCATACGAATGCCGATTGCTGACAGAATCACACCCAGCAGCGGGCCCCAGACGATTGGCTTTTTCAGTGAACGCCACATCAGAACAGGCAGCATCGCCAGTGTTGAACCAGCAGCTTCGCCAGCAGCACGCGCTTTTTCACGCTCCAGAATCATCAGGCAGAACGGTGTCATCAGTACGGAACCGCAGGCGATAGAGACCGCAACAGACAGCGACGTTGATGGGCCTTCACCCAGCACGCTACCCAGAATTGGCAGGCCAAGTGCAGCATAGTTTGGCAGTGCTACGGTCAGCGTCAGTACCGCCGCATCTTGTGGCGATTTTTTGAATACTTTGGTCGCCATGAAATAGATGGCAGCGTAGGTGATCCACATCGCCAGAACCAGCACCACACTCATTGGTGACTGTTTAACGATACCTTCCCAAGGGGTCTGAACCGTTGCGCTAAACAGCGCAGCAGGCAGGGCGAAATCCATGACAAAGATATTGAGCAGGGAAACATTTTTGTTATCGACCATCTTTGCTTTGCCGGCGAAAAAGCCGAGCAGCATGATGACAAAAATAGGAGCAAGAGCATGAACGATCACGTAAGTCATAACTTCACCTGTAGTTAAAAAAGAATTCAAGCACGTTCGCGATAGTTATTATTTTTCAGACGGTTATTTTTTAGTTGGGCACATCAAGTGTGCCCATTATTGACTGTCTGGCAGGTCTGTCTGTAATACATTGGTGATTTACCAGGCCGCGCGCATACGCTCACGAACCAGTGCCGAACTGTGGCGATTTTTCGCATTCAGTCGGTTTTTCAGCGTGTTATCCGTGCGAGCTTCGCGGACTGCGGTAGCCAGCGCTTCATTCACTTTGCCCATATCGCCTGCTTCTGGCGCTTCAGGGTTCGCGATATCAAGTAACGCGGATAACAACCCGAGGGTTTCGTAGTTGCTGATGTCGTACGCCATCGGAGGGATGGTCGCCGCCAGTTTTTCCAGCGCCTCAACGGTACGCAAGGTGATGCGTGCCGCAGACTCTTTGCCCATTGCGTGGATCATCACGCCGGAATCGTTGAACGCAATCAGGCGGTTAGCCTGGTAGCCGTGTGCCAGGAATGCACCGGACATCGCTTTGCCAACAATCAGGCCAACAACCGGGTGACCTGCCAGACGTGCATTGGCGTAGGCCGCTGCGGCCCCCGCTAATGCCTGGTGGATACCAAACGCTTCTTCGCGACGGCCATAAGCCTGGCTCGGTACGTCGATAACCGCCACAATGGCGCGTTTCTCTGACTTTTCAGCATCTTCAGCGATGGTTTCGCTTACGACTTTCGCCAGCGTCCAGCCTTCGAGCAGACCGACTTCACCGCCTTTCGCGCGCGGGTAGTGGTTGCTTTCATCTGGCACGACTGCGATAAAACGTGCAGCCTGGCCATCAACAGCGCCATCAACCACTTGCACAGACGGGCAAAGGCCAGCCATACGCGGTGCGTTTGAAGTCAATTTGTCCAACCAAATGGCGGCGCGATTCAGTTTCTGGCTCATGCGCGTTTCTCCCCAAAAAGCTGCTTAATCTGTTCGGAATCAGCCTGTTTAGTGGTGTCGAAATTGTTCAGGCGATCGAGATACCAGTCATAGTTATCGGTACGATGCTTAGCCGGAACACCTTTGGCGAGAGCTTCGTTCACCGCTTGTTTAACCGCGTTAACGCCATCACCTACCAGCGCTTCCACCAGACCGCTCTCAAAGCGAACTTCACCACCGGTCATGCTCCAGATAAACGGACGGTTACGTGAATCGTATTCGTCGATACCCGCTTCTTGTTCGATAACCTGTGGGCCGTTCAGGCCAAGGCGCGCTTCACGCGTCACAATCAGGTAGCTGCAAAGTGCGGCAGCGATAGACATCCCGCCGAAGCAACCTACGGTTCCTGCCACCACGCCGATAACTGGCGTATAACGGCGCAGGTCTACAATGGCTGCGTGAATATCGGCAATCGCTGCGAGGCCAAGGTTTGCTTCCTGTAAGCGCACACCACCGGTTTCGAGGCACAAAACGGCCTGAGTCGGAATGCCGTTACGGTTATCTTCCGCTGCCAGTTCAAGGGCCGCGGCCATTTTCGCACCGGATACTTCGCCCATGCTGCCGCCCTGGAAAGCGCCTTCGATAGCAATCACTACCGCCGGGCCGCCATTAATGGTGCCTTTGGCAACAACCATGCCGTCGTCTGACTGCACAACGATGCCCTGAGCTTCTAACCACGGGGACACAATGCCTTCGAACGGATCGAGCAATTCGCGGAAACTGCCGTCATCAAGCAGCAAACGCGCACGTTCACGCGCTTTGAGTTCGATAAAGCTGCTGTCGTTACGCATGAGTCACCTCTTCAAAAACTTGTTCTATGCGGATACGAGCCACACCTGGCGTCGCGCCAAAGTCGTGGATCTGCATCTGACCGGCAGGCAGGCTGGACAATGCGCCAAGGCGTTCGAACAGCGCCTGCCAGCGTTGCTCGCTGTTATCAATAGACGTGGTGATGTCGATAGTCAGCGTCTCGCTTTGAGCCGCAGTAAACAGGACTTCCATATCACCGGAGCCAACTACACCCGCCAGCGCTTTGCCGCTAACGGTACGAGTTGCCGGAAATGACAATGTAATGTGTTCCATAACACCCTCTTAAAAGTGTGAATGTTGCGGTAATGGGGTAAGCGTCGCGTCGTCGCAGGCGATACGGTCAATCAGCAGCGTGGCGGCCAGCAAATCTGCGGCTCCACCTGGTGAGGCATTGAGTGCCAGCATCTGCTCATCAAGCCAGGCAAGTGCTGCACGGCCTTCAACCTGAGCTGTGCCACCTGCTACCAGCACGCTACGCGCACCGCTTTGCATGGTTTCCAGCCCTTCAAGCCCGGCACGTGAAAGCACGCAGGTATCGCTAAGAGTCGTCATGATGGCCATCAGCGCATCAAGGCGAGCCTGCTGTTCCGTGGCACCCTGCAAACGGCTGCGGCGCAGTTGCGGCAACGCCAGTTGCATGATGTGCGGGAAGCCAAGTTGCGCTTCTTCGCGAGCACCGGGAACGCTATAACGCCGTGTCGCGAGCAACCCCTTACTGAAAACTTTTGGTGCTGAACTGTCTGGTAGACTGGCGAGTTTTGCGGCAGTTGCCGCAATCTCTTCACTGCGGCCTTCAAGACCGTGCATCGCAGCAGCGCTGACCAACAAACCGAGTGCCCAGATGGCGCCCCGGTGAGTATTCACTCCGCCTGTAGCTGCCATCATCTGCGCCTCACCTTCACGACCTAAACGGCCGACGAGTTGGCGCAGAGCGATGTCTGCCGGGCGCTGCCAGCTTTGCAATGCCAGAGCATGAAACGTCGGGGAAAGGCTGTGCGCAGAGCGCTCCATCAATTCCAGCGTCAGGTCATGATGTGCACCACTTCCCCGACTGTCCACAAGACCAGGTTTCGGGCTTAAGCGTGCTTCTGTGATCAAGCTTTGGGTGGCAACCCTTGCAAGCCATGCAGCGCTGCCTTCACTCCCAATCTGTGGCTGTAGTTTCATTACCAGCTCCGGAATTTCGCAGGTGGGTTATATAGACCGTCAGACCATTCCACTAAGTCCGCCACGCTGCCGGCAGCCAACAGAGAACGGGTTGCGTCGGTGCGACGAATGCCCATGTCTTCCGGGAAGACCACTTTGCCGCTTTGGCGCAATGCAGCAACGCGTTTAGCATCCACGCCCAGACCGATATCAGTGATACCTGCAACGGATGCCACCATAGCGCGGCGCTCTTCCATGCTTTCAGCACGATACAGATACGCGATACCTTCTTCGGTCAGCACGTGAGTCACGTCGTCGCCGTAAATCATCACCGGAGCCAGCGGCATACCGGAGGATTTAGCCACTTCAACTGCGTCGAGTTTTTCCACGAACGTTGGTTTAACACCAGCCTGGAAGGTTTCGACCATCTGAACAACGAGCTTACGGCCGCGCTGCATCAGATCTGGTTGGGCCTGCATCGCAAGCCATGCAGCCGTTGCATGGCGACGACCGTGTGGGTCATGGCCCATGTTTGGCGCACCGCCGAAACCGGAAAGACGACCGCGCGTCACGGTTGAGGAGTTGGCATAGCCATCAACCTGCAATGTGGAGCCGATGAACATGTCCACTGCGTATTGGCCTGCTAACTGGCAGAACGCACGGTTGGAGCGCATCGAGCCATCAGCACCGGTAAAGAACACATCCGGGCGAGCGCGCACGTACTCTTCCATACCCAGCTCGCCACCGAAGCAGTGCACGGTTTCAACCCAGCCACTTTCGATAGCAGGGATAAGCGTTGGGTGCGGGTTCAGCGTCCAGTGTTTACAGATTTTGCCTTTCAGACCGAGCTGTTCGCCGTAGGTTGGCAGCAGCAGTTCGATGGCGGCGGTGTTAAAGCCGATACCGTGGTTGAGCGATTGCAC
Organism: Buttiauxella gaviniae ATCC 51604; assembly: GCF_001654835.1. Lineage (GTDB taxonomy): Bacteria > Pseudomonadota > Gammaproteobacteria > Enterobacterales > Enterobacteriaceae > Buttiauxella > Buttiauxella gaviniae. The sequence continues at coordinate 144,496 of NZ_LXEP01000026.1, read as the reverse complement.
CTGGTGTTCAGCGTAGATGCCTTTAATCGCCATCATCGCCATCAGGATGTGTTCTTGCTTGATAAGACGCGGGTCGCGGGTAAACAGCGGTTCGATAAAGAACGGCTTGTCAGCCACCACCACGTAATCAATCCACGAGCCTGGAATATCGACACGCGGTAAATCACATTCGTCATCAACCAGTTCGTTAACCTGAGCGATAACAATACCGTCGTGGAATGCCGCCGCTTCAACCAGTGCTGGCGTGTCTTCGGTGCTGGCGCCGGTATACAAGTTACCTTTGCGGTCAGCTTTAAAACCGGCAATCAGTGCCACGTTTGGCGCGAGATCCACATACAAACGGGAATAGAGTTCGATGTAGGTATGAATGGCACCAATCTCTAACTGACCGTCTTCAAGCAGCTGCGAAATACGCAGGCTCTGGGTACCAGAGAAGGAGAAATCTAGCTTGCGGGCGATACCTTTTTCAAAAATATCAAGGTGTTCGCTACGCCCGACGCTCGGCATAATCATATGCAGGTCGTGAACTTTGGATGGGCTAACTTCAGCCAACATGCGGGAAAGGAAATCCGCCTGTTTTTGGTTATTGCCTTCAAGCACCACGCGATCGCCGGGAGCGATCAGTTTTTCCAGCATATCGACAAGATCTTCGGTTGGAAGCACCTTGCCCTGCACGTTGATGGAAGCCATACGACGCAGTTTCTCAGTGCGGCGTGTGTTCCACTGGCGTGCTGGCTTTTGGAAAGCCGTCATTTTAACCTCCTGATTCAGCCAATCATTCTGATTTGCTTTAGCTTGGTTAAATTGTGCGCCTCACTGGTTAGACCATCAATTAAGCTCGGGGAACAATCATTAGCCTTAGAGTAATAATGAACTTTTGGTTTTGTGATCGGGGTGGAAGGCGAGACCAGGAATTCTGCACTACTGGCAATATAAAAACTTTTCCTGCGAGGAGTGCCGCATGCTGGTGATCAGGCGGTTGGTGGCAAGCTGGGAATTTATAGAATATGACTGCCTGCTTGAATTAGCAGCCAGAGATACCTGTTTTGTGGCAATTGAATATATTCATTTTGTAGCTACAATGAAACCACAAAGCAAAGGAGGAAATAATGGATTCTGTAATTCGCACTCGCATTGATAGCCAGACCAAACAAAAGGCCACAGAAATTCTTGAAAACTGTGGGCTAACAATGAGCACAGCCTTGCGCCTCTTCGTTGAACAAGTGGTAATAAACGAAGGCTTACCATTTGATATTAATCGCAATCCCAGCCCTCGCTTGCTTCAGGCCATGCGTGAAACGCAAGAAATTCTTCATAACGGCAAAAACGGATTTTCAGATGTAAATGAGCAGATGGATGCACTCAATGATGGTCAACAACAAACGAGCGAAGCAGCCGTATCAGACAAAACACACAAAATCCTTTAGCAAGGCATGGGAACGTTACAACAAATCTGGTCGCTATGACATGAACGCTGTTTCTGCAGCTATGTGGCTAGTTGCCTCCCGTAATCCTTTGCCAGCTTATTACCTCGACCACAGTCTGAGTGGTGAATATGACAAGTATCGGGAACTTCATATCGGTGGCGATTATTTGCTGGTGTATTACGTTGACGAAGCCAGCCGGACCATTGTCTTTTCAGATTTAGGTACACATGCCGAGCTGTTTGAATGAACGGTTATTTGGCAGTATTGAATCCCTCTCCCCACAAACGGAAAGAGGGTTTATGCATCAGCTATTATGATTTAACCGGGTGGGCAGTGATTTTGATTGAGTCGGTGTAAGTCACACGCACGCTTTGGTTCACTTTCAAGTCTTTCAATTTCGCCTGAACTTTAGGGTCTTCAACGGTTACCGTTTTTTCCTGACCTTTTGGCCCTACGAAGGTGATTTCATTCTTTTTCAGATCGATGTGTTTAATTTTGAGCTGAACGTTAACCTGGCGGAAGGCTTCATGCTCAGGTGAACCACTGGTCGCTTTTTCCATCCCTTTGGTGGTTGAAGCCGTAGGTGCGGCTTTATCAACGTTGGTATCAAAAGCAATGGCAACGGAACGCGTAACAGTAGTATCAACGGTATCGCCCGCTTTGATATTCGCCAGCGTACCGGCTTCTTCTGGAACGTTGAGAGAGACTTTATTTCCTGCTTCCCCTTCCAACACCACGACATGATTTTTTTGATCAACTGAAACCACTTTCGCGGAAAAATGATCGGCCTGGAAATCACCTGCTACAGGCAAGACGGTGGCATTGGCGGACATAATGCTGAATGCCAGTAGGGAAACAGTAGCAGCACCTTTGATGAAGGTTTGAATCGGTTTCATAAATCAGATGTCCTTATAAGATAAACAGATATGTTCCGGCCCCTTAGGGGTTAGGGGCCAGTATGAGCTTAGCGGTATTTTTTATGGTAGGCATTGCGAGTGGTTTTAAATTCTTCTGCTGCTGCCTGCGCTTCTTTCACTTTGCCTTCGTTGGCAAGCTTCAACGCACCGTCAATCTGTCCAACCAGTAAATCCAAACCGTGGCGATAATCTTTCATCTCGGCACTATCTGCCGCTTTGTTCTCGAGCTTTGGTGGTGTGCCCTTTTGCGCATCCAGCGCTGCGATACGCATATTATTGAGCGAGGTTTTTAACTCTGCCGCATTATCGGTCTTCAACACGGTTTTGTAATTTTCAGCGATGGTATCCATATCATCGCCAACATCTTTCGCCATTACAGCGCCAGTAAATAACACGGACGATACTGCCAACATTGCAATCAGTTGCTTACGCATTAACTCACCTTTTTTATTAGAAAGGCGCGGCAGGACGCGCCTGTTACGGTTAACTACTGCCCAGCAATTTTCATTTCTGGGAGTAACACTGAACCACATTGAATATTACTGCGCTTCTCAATATCACTACCAATTGTGACCATTTCACGCCACATATCTTTCAAGTTTCCAGCGATAGTGATTTCGCTCACCGGATATTGAATTTCGCCGTTCTCAACCCAGAAACCGGACGCGCCGCGAGAGTAATCGCCAGTGATGCCGCTTACGCCCTGCCCCATCAACTCGGTCACCACCAGGCCGGTGCCCATCTCTTTAAGCATACCCGCGAAATCCAGGCCTCGCCCTTCGATACGCCAGTTGTGGATACCACCCGCATGACCGGTGCTTTTCAGACCCAGTTTGCGCGCGGAATAGTTAGTCAGCAGCCACTGCTGCAAGACACCGTCTTTGATAATGTCGCGGCGTTCTGTACGTACACCTTCGCTATCGAACGGCGTTGAAGCCAGGCCTTTGAGCAGATGCGGGTGCTCTTCAATGGTCAGCCATTCCGGCAGAATTTGTTTGCCAAGAGAATCGAGCAGGAACGTGGATTTACGGTAAACCGAACCACCCGCAATCGCGCCAACCAGGTGACCGAACAGGCCGGTCGCCGCTTCAGCGGCAAAAATAACCGGCGCTTTCATGGTAGACAGCTTGCGTGGCGACAGGCGCGCAAGGGTGCGGCGAGCACATTCGATGCCCACTGATTCAGGGCTGTCGAGATCTTCCATCGCGCGGCCAATGGTATAGGCGTAATCACGCTCCATTTCACCGTTAACTTCGGCGATAACGCAGCTGGAAAGCGAATGGCGCGTTGAACAGTAGCTTTGCAGCATACCGTTGCTGTTACCGAAAACTTTAATGCCGTAGTGGCTGTTAAAACTGCCGCCTTCGGTATTGTTGATGCGCTTATCGACGTTCAATGATGCATTTTCAGCGCGTGCTGCCAGTTCAATCGCGCGGTCAGCGTCCATTTCCGTTGGGTGGAAAAGGTCCAGGTCCGGCGCGTCATAAGCCAGCAATTCTTTATCTGCCACACCCGCAAACGGGTCTGGTGAGGTGTAACGGGCGATATCCAGCGCCGCCTGCACGGTACGCGCTACGGCATCCGGGCTAAGGTCTGTTGTGGATGCGCTGCCTTTACGGTTTTGATGATAAACGGTGATGCCTAACGCACCATCGCTGTTAAATTCGACGTTTTCCACCTCACCGTATCGGGTACTTACGCTGATACCAGTGGTTTTACTGACGGCAACTTCTGCGCCATCGGACTGAGCGGAAGCCAGTTCCAGCGCCTGAGATACCGCTTGTTCCAGAACCTGACGTTGTTGTGCTACTTGCGTGTTTACTTTCATCGCTACTGCCATAATGTAAGGTGAGTGAATTAAGTCTAACAGGAACAGAACAATTTCGCAGTGAACAGGCTTTACTGGTAGAATTAGCCACTTTTTTTAAGGAGCCTAATATGACTAAGCAGCCCGATGACTGGCTCGACGACGTACCAGATAACGAAAATGAAGACGAAGATGATGAGATTATCTGGGTCAGTAAAAGCGAAATTAAGCGTGATGCCGAGGAGTTAAAACGCCTGGGTATGGAACTGATGGAGTTGGGCAAAAATGCGCTCGACAAAATCCCTCTTGATGAAGATTTGCGTGCCGCTATTGATTTGGCTCAGAAAATCAAAAAAGAAGGCCGTCGCCGTCAGGTTCAGTTAATTGGCAAAATGATGCGTTCGCGCGACATGGATCCTATCCGCGTAGCGCTCGATAAACTGAAAAACCGTCACAACCAACAAGTCGCACTGTTCCATAAACTGGAAGCACTGCGCGATCGTTTGGTTGAGGAAGGCGATGATGCAATGAGTGAAGTGTTAAGACTTTACCCAGAAGCTGACCGCCAGCAATTACGTGTACTGATTCGTAACGCACAAAAAGAAAAGGCAGCAAATAAGCCGCCAAAATCTTATCGCCAGATTTTCTCATATCTGCGCGAACTGGCTGAAACCCAGGCGTAAAAAAATGCCCGCAAATTTGCGGGCATTTTTCTTAGTGCCTGGCGCGTTATTCCCGCTCCATTACCACACTGCGTAAATCCGCATTAAATCGCTGATATTGCTCGCTGCTAATCGTATGCGGGTAGCTCAAAACAATCAACTCGTGATCTGATGTATCAATGTGATAAGTCGGATGATAATGATTAAATCCATTCTCATGGAATCCGAGGCTTTGATAAAAGCGCAGGCGTTTCTGGGCAATATCAGTCGTTAACGGATCGATTTCCAGAATAGTCAGCGGCTGCATTTGCAGAAACTGGCTCAACATTTTTTTGCCATATCCTTGTGCCCGCAATTCCCCGTTTACCGCCAGATGCTCGATGTAGGTGTAATCACCAAAACTCCATGACGCAATCATGCCAATAAACTGCTCACCATCAAACCAGGCTTGCAAAGCGTAGTTTGGGCTACTGAGCGCACTCACCTTAGCTTCGGGTTCACGTTTCTCATGCCATGGAAAAGCGCTTTCATATAACGCATCCACGGGCGAAAACCACGGAGCATCAGGGGAAGTAATACGTTTAATTGTGAGCATATTGATAGGCCAGGAAATGCCAGCCCGATGACCGAGCTGGCATGGTAGGAAGGTACGATTACTGGTTTTCTGATTTTTTAGCCAGCGCATCCAGCAGCTTCTGGTGAATACCACCGAAACCACCGTTGCTCATCACCAGAATATGGTCGCCAGGTTGAGCCGTTTTCACCACCATATCCGCCAAAGTGTCGACATCTGCACTCCAGTAAGCAGGCTGAATACAGGCTTCAGCCACTTCAACCACTTGCCATGGAATATGCGGAGGCTGGAGCAAGAAGACTTCGTCTGCACGACCTAAAGAAGGTGCCAGATCATCTTTGCTCAGGCCCATTTTCATGGTGTTAGAGCGTGGCTCAAGCACTGCGAGAATACGTGCGGTGCCGCCAACTTTGCTACGCAATGCCGAAAGCGTTGCCAGAATCGCCGTTGGATGGTGAGCAAAATCGTCATATACCGTCACGCCGTGCGCTTCGCCACGTAATTCAAGGCGACGACGTGCATTGATGAAGCTATCCAGGGCTTTCGCGGCATCTGCTGGTGTAACACCCACATGGCGTGCTGCGGCAATCGCCATCAGCCCGTTATGCATGTTGTGTTCGCCAACTAGCTGCCAGTGGACTTCACCGACACGCTCGCCATCCAGGTAAACTTCCCAATTAGATGCATCAGGATTAAGCTTCTTCGCCTGCCAGTGGCCTTGCTCACCCACCAGCTCTTGCTCGCTCCAGCAGCCCATTGCCAGCGTCTGCTTAATGTTGGTGTCGTTCTCAGGCCAGATGATTTTCCCCTGCCCCGGAACAATACGCACCAGATGGTGGAACTGTTTCTGAATCGCTTTCAGATCGTCAAAGATGTCCGCGTGATCAAACTCAAGGTTATTGAGGATCAATGTACGCGGGCAGTAATGCACGAATTTGGAACGCTTATCGAAGAACGCGCAGTCGTATTCGTCAGCTTCAATCACGAAGAATGGGCTGTCGCCCAGGCGTGCAGAAACATCGAAATTACCCGGTACGCCACCGATCACAAAGCCAGGCTTGTAGCCACAGGCTTCCAGAATCCACGTTGCCATACCTGCAGTGGTGGTTTTACCGTGTGTACCCGCCACAGCCAGCACCCAACGGTCGCGCAGCACAAAATCGTGCAGCCACTGTGGGCCAGACATGTAAGGAATACTTTTCTCAAGCACCGCTTCAACGCACGGGTTTCCACGCGTCATTGCGTTGCCGATGATCACCAAATCCGGCTGTGGATCGAGTTGGCTTGGGTCGTAACCTTGAATTAATTCAATACCCTGCTCTTCAAGCAGAGTGCTCATTGGAGGGTACACATTGGCATCCGAGCCCGTAACCTGATGGCCGAGTGAACGAGCCAGCATAGCAAGGCCGCCCATGAACGTGCCGCAAATACCCAAAATATGAATACGCATAAAACTATCCTTTTATTATTTGGCGCACATTCTAACCGTATGTTGGATGCTGGCAAATCGCATTTCAGGATATTCCGCATTTTGCTGGCGCGATTCACCTGTACGCTACTATTTGAAAGTTTGTTAGGATTGTTGCAGTCGTTTCATTTAATTAACAGAAGCAGGGAAAGTGTTATGAAAACGTTAGGTGAATTTATTGTCGAAAAGCAGCATGAGTTCTCGCACGCAACCGGTGAACTGACTGCCTTGTTGTCGGCAATAAAGCTCGGCGCAAAAATCATCCACCGTGATATCAACAAAGCAGGTCTGGTTGATATTTTGGGTGCCAGCGGAGCTGAAAACATTCAGGGCGAAGTGCAGCAAAAACTTGACCTGTTCGCAAACGAAAAACTGAAAGCAGCACTGAAAGCCCGAGGGATTGTGGCCGGTGTTGCTTCCGAAGAAGAAGATGACATCGTTGTTTTCGAAGGCGCGGAACATGCCAAATATGTGGTGCTGATGGACCCACTTGATGGTTCATCAAACATCGACGTGAATGTATCAGTTGGTACCATTTTCTCTATCTATCGCCGTATTACGCCGGTAGGCACTCCTGTCACCGAAGCCGATTTCCTTCAGCCAGGCAACCGTCAGGTCGCGGCAGGTTATGTGGTTTATGGCTCTTCAACCATGCTGGTTTATACCACCGGCTGTGGCGTTCATGCCTTCACCTACGATCCTTCTCTTGGCGTGTTCTGCCTGTGCCAGGAGCGTATGCGCTTCCCGGAAATTGGCAGCACCTATTCTATCAACGAAGGGAACTACATCCGTTTCCCGCAGGGTGTGAAAAAGTACATTAAGTTCTGCCAGGAAGAAGATTCAAACACCCAGCGCCCGTATACCTCGCGTTATATCGGTTCTCTGGTTGCCGACTTCCACCGCAACCTGCTGAAAGGTGGGATTTATCTTTACCCAAGCACCGCAAGCCACCCGCAAGGGAAGCTGCGTTTGCTGTATGAAGGCAACCCGATGGCGTTCCTTGCGGAACAAGCTGGCGGTAAAGCGAGTGATGGCAAAGAGCGTATTCTGGATATCATCCCGGAAACCCTGCACCAGCGACGTCCGTTCTTCGTGGGTAACGAACATATGGTCGATGATGTAGAACGCTTTATCCGTGAGTACCCGGACGCATAAGTTCTTGCCCTCCCTCGATCCTCTCCCACGGGAGAGGATAAATAGCGCTCCATACCCTAAATAATTGAAACTGCATCAAGGCGGCAGTGAGCAAATCCCGATGAGCTTACTAGAGTAAGTGATTATTTGGCCCATTCATGGGCCTACCCCTTCGGGCCGCTGCTAGCAGCGTTCAAATCTGCTTTCAGCAGATTTGTCGGGTGCGTGAACGCAGCCAACGCGGATGCGGCTTCAAGTATGACGGGTACACCTGAACGTTGCCATCGCAGCCACCAAGTGCTGTGACTGCTCCTCAAGCGAACGCGTAGCCGCTGTTGATTCCTGAACCAATGCCGCATTCTGCTGCGCTGCCTCATCCATCTGGCTCACCGCAATATTCACCTGCTCGATACCATAGCTTTGCTCGTTTGACGCATTAGCGATTTCACTCACCAGACGGGTCATGCGCATCACTTCTTCGGCGATTTCATCCATCGTTTCCCCGGCTTGCTGCGCAAGTTCACGACCTTCGCCAACGTGATTTTGCGAGTCCGAAATCAGCGTACGGATCTCTTTTGCGGCGTCAGCGCTGCGGCTTGCCAGGATACGAACTTCGCCCGCTACCACCGCAAATCCACGCCCTTGTTCACCTGCACGTGCTGCTTCTACCGAGGCGTTCAGCGCCAGAATATTGGTCTGGAATGCGATGCCGTCGATAACACTGAGGATGTCGGCAATACGGTCGGAACTACTGGAGATATCACGCATTTTTTCAATCACATAGCACACCATTTCGCTGCCACGATCGGCGGTATCAGAAACGTCTTTTGCTAATTTATGTGCTTGCTCGGCGTTGTCGGCGTTCTGTTTCACGGTCGCGGTGATCTGCTCCATGCTGGCAGCCGTTTGCTCAAGAGAAGTGGCGGTTGATTCAGTGCGTTGGGCAAGGTTCTGGTTGCCTGCGGCCAGTTCGCGGCTGCCGGTATCAATTTGCGAGCTGGCATCGCGCACGCGGCTTACCGATTCCATCAAGGAATCTCGCATGATGGTAATTGCCGTCGCCAGGCGGCCAAATTCGTTGTTACCAGCAGGTGGCAACGTCTGAGTTAAATCGCCCCTGGCGACAAACTCCAGCTGCTCAATCGACTGATTCAACGGCTTGAGCAGTAAATGGCGGAGTGCCAGCCACACCAGCACGATAATTCCGGCGGTGAGCAATGCGGCGATAATAATTAGCGTAAGGACGATTTTCTTATGCAATTGCACCGCTTCAACTTCGCTGTTGCCGCGCGCCTCGCCCCACTGCTTGAAAATCTCCACATCGGTATCAAACTTTTGCGACAGCGGAATCAGCGTCTTTTCCAGCAGATCGTAGTAATCATCGGGGCTTTGTTTGGTGAGCGCTGCGAGCATCGGATTGATGCCTTTTGCGAGGTATTCCGCATAGCTTTGCGCTAAGTTTTGAATCAGTCGATTGCCTTCTTCATCGCTCACGCCGCTGTCGATAAACTCTTTTAGCTGCTGTTGAGCCGCCGCCACATCACTGGCAACGTAATCGGTAGATTTGGTGGCATCTTCCAGCAGGCCAATTTCCATCTGGCGAACCGCCTGCCCTGCACCGTTACGCGCGCGTAGCAACGAAACATAGCCATCAGACAAGCGCACCATCTGCTCGCCCTGTAGGCGATTAATATTCTGGAGTGAGGTTGAGCTTTGTTGCAGAGCAAAAATGCCCATGCCGCTGACAAATAACAACAGGAAGGTCATGACTGCCAGCAATGTCAGCAGCCCCGTGCGAATAGACAAATTTCTCAACATGCTCTTTTCCCGGTGACAGAACGATAGAAACGATTGAAGTGTTATCGACCATCACCGGAGAAAGTTTAATACCCTGGATCTTTAGAGCCGCAGGTGCGTTAGCTGCTCTCGCGCCCCCGAAGGGGTAGGCCCATGAATGGGCCAAATAATCACTTACTTAAGTAAGCTCATCGGGATTTGCTCGTTTGCTGCCTTCCTGCAACTCGAAATATTTTGGGTATGTTTAAAGATTCAGCTTTGACCAGGGCGCACGCTAATACGCTTCACTGGCGAGCTTTGGCGGTTTTCCCACAACACCGTCAGGCCGCGCTGTAGGGCGATGAAAATAAATAGCAAAATGCCGATGGCGATTTTCGTCCACCACGAACTGAGCGTACCATCGAAGTTGATATAGGTCTGAATCAGCCCCTGTATCGCCACGCCAAACAGCGTGCCCAGCACCGTCCCAACGCCACCACTTAACAGCGTGCCGCCGATAACCACTGAGGCAATCGCATCCAGCTCAACACCCATTCCTGCCAGCGCGTAACCTGCTGAGGTATAGAGCGAAAAGACAATACCGGCGAGTGTGGCAAGCCCGGTTGAAAGCATATAAATGCGCACTGTAGTGCTGCGGGTGGAAATCCCCATCAGGTTTGCCGACGTTGCGTTGCCGCCAATCGCATAAACCTGGTTACCAAAACGGGTGCGGTGCGCAAGGAAAATACCAATCACCACCACGGCCAGCATCAGCAAGCCCATGGCACTCAAACGCCCACCGCCGGGAATGCGCCAGGCAAGGTTTGAAAGCGTGTCGTAAATCGGGTGGTTAATGGGAATGGACTCTTCCGAAACCAGGTAGCTGACCCCACGCAGGAAGAACATCCCAGCAAGGGTGATAATAAAGGCTGGGATTTTTAGCGCGTCGATAAGCAAGCCCATAAACGCGCCAAACGCGCAGCCCATCAGCAGCACCAGCGGGAAAGCCACCAGCGGCGACAAGCCCCAGAAGCCAATCGCTTTAGCGAGGAACACCCCGGTAAAGGCGATCACTGAACCGACAGAAAGATCGATGCCGCCGGAGAGGATCACAAAGGTCATGCCAACGGCAATAATCCCCAGGAACGCGTTATCAGTCAGGATGTTGCAAATTACCCGCGTTGAGGCAAAACCGGGGAATTGCGTCAGGCAGTACAGATACCCCAGCACAAACACCGCCAGGGTAATCATCAACGGCAAGTTACGTTTGATCATGGCGACGTAGTCCTTTGAGCAAAGCAATAAAACGTGGCGACTGAACAATCAGCACGCACATCACCACCACCGCTTTCACCACCTGGTTAAGCTCAGGCGGAAAACCGGAAAGCAGGATGCCGGTGTTCATCCCCTGAATAATCAGCGCACCAATTACCGAAAGCGCGATGTTAAAGCGCCCGCCCATCAACGAACCGCCACCGATTACTACCGCCAGAATGGCGTCCAGTTCCAGCCACAATCCGGCGTTGTTGGCATCAGCACCACGAATATCGGCGGTAACGATAATCCCGGCGATGGCCGCGCACAGGCCGCTCAAAACGTAAGTCAGCATCACCACAATGCGCGTATTGACCCCGGCGTTTTTCGCCGCGCGAATGTTAATCCCGACCGATTCGATAAACAGGCCCAACGCCGTTTTGCGGGTAAACAGCCAGAAGACCAGCAGCGTTGCCAGCACAATAATCACGGGCGTCGGGAAGAAGAACAGCGAACCGCTGCCCAGATACGAGAGGTTTGGTGAATCAAAAGTAACGATTTGCCCGGCGGTGATAAGTTGCGCCACACCACGCCCGGCTACCATCAGGATTAGCGTGGCAACGAACGGCTGAATCTTCAGGATGGCCACCAGAATGCCGTTCCACAGCCCCGCCAGAACCCCCACGCCGAGTGACGCCAGAATAACTACCGTCAGACTGTGCCCGTCGACAGTTAACGTCGCCGCCGTAGCGCCAGCAATCGCCATCACCGCGCCAACGGAAAGGTCAATGCCACCAGTGGCGATCACCAGTGTCATGCCGATTGCCAGTAATGCGACCGGTGCCGCACGGTTGAGAATATCTATCGGGCTGCCGAACAGCCGCCCGTTTTGCACCACAATATCAAAGAAGTGATTGGCGACCAGGCTATCGACTAACAGCACCAGCACCAACGCGACCAACTGCGGAATACCCGGCGGCCAGCGGAAATTTCGCTTTGGCTTTTCGGCATCCGTTTGCGGCAATGAACGAGGCATCACGTGTTACTCCTTATGCCGCAATGGCATTCATAATTGCCGACACGGAAAGCTCCGCGAGCGGGATCTCAGCCACTTGCTGCCTGTCACGCATGATGATCACACGATCCGCATAGCCCACCAGTTCCTCCAGTTCAGAGGAGATAACTAACAGCGCCAGGCCATCGGCACACAGCGTTTCGATCAAACGGATAATTTCGGCGTGTGCGCCAACGTCGATCCCGCGCGTCGGTTCGTCGAGGATCAGAAACTGCGGTTTGGTCAACAGCCAGCGCGAGAGCAGAACTTTTTGCTGATTACCGCCGGAGAGAAACTCGATCGGTTGATCGGGGCCAGGCGTACGGATCCCCAACTGGCGAATAAACCGTTCGGCTATCTGATACTGCTCACGCTTAGGGATGGGGCGCAGCCAGCCGCGTTGGGCCTGTAACGCCAGAATGATATTTTCACGTACTGAAGCGGCGGAAATAATGCCGTCAGTTTTGCGATCTTCCGGGCAAAAACCAATACCCAGCGACGAAGCTTTATGCGGTGATCGAAGTGATTGCGGCTTGCCTTTGATCCACGCGTTGCCCTGGTCCGCGGGCTTGATCCCAAATATCACTTCGGCGGTTTCGGTGCGCCCGGATCCTAATAAACCCGCCAGACCAACGATCTCACCCGGACGGACTTCAAGATTGAACGGGTTGATCACCCCTTTCTTACCAAAATCTTTAAACGCGGCGACCGGTTTATCGCTCAGTAAAGTGCGGCCCGCACGGTTAAGTGCATTAGTTTCCAGCTCGCGCCCCAGCATCATTTTCACCAGATCTATCTGCGGCAGATCTTTTGTATTTCTCGTGCCAACAAACGATCCGTTGCGCAGAACGGTTATCCTGTCGGTGACTTCATAAACTTGATCGAGGAAGTGGGTAACGAAGATCAGGCTTACGCCCTGATCGCGCAACTGGCGCATCAGGGTGAACAGCATTTCAACTTCTTTGGTGTCGAGGCTGGCGGTAGGTTCATCGAGAATCAGCACTTTGGCCGAAAGATCGATGGCCCGGCAAATCGCAACGATTTGCTGCATCGCGACGGAATAACGGTTGAGCGGTTCGGCGACATCCAGCGAGAACCCGTAGGATTCCATCAGGAGGGCGGCGCGTTTTTCCATCTCTTTGCGTTGTATAAACCCAAAGCGACGCGGCTCGCGGCCGATAAACAAGTTATCCGCCACCGACATATTGGGCAGTAGATTGACTTCCTGATACACCGTACCGATGCCGAGTTGTTGGGCATGGGCGGTATTCTTCGGGGAAATCTGTTCCCCATCGAGATAAATATTGCCGCTATCGCGCTGATAAACACCGGTTAAGGCTTTGATAAGCGTTGATTTCCCTGCTCCATTTTCACCCAGTAATGCCATGATTTCACCCCGATTGAGGCTGAAATCCACTTTGTCGAGCGCCTTAACCCCTGGGAAATGTTTCGATAAGCCTTCCGTGCGCAGAATTTCCTGATTGTTATTTGTGTTCATGAACGCACTCCTGCCAACACACAACTGTAGGGTGAGATAAGCGCAGCGCCCTCGATCTGGCCCGTGCCTTAATGGCGGATGACGCTACGCTTATCCGCCCTACATAAAACAGCCCTTCCTTTTCGGGAGGGGCATAACTCATCAGTAGCCCATCGATTTCTTCTTCTCGAGCTCTTCTTTCGCGGTATCCGGGAGGTATAGCGTTGATTTGGTGATGGTCACTTTTTCAGGCATGGTGCCATCTTTCTTGAACTTCTCGAGTGCATCGAACGCAGGTCCTGCCATGTTTGGCGTCAGCTCAACACTTGCGTTGGCTTCGCCATCGATCATCGCTTTGTAGATATCCGGCACGCCATCAATTGAACCGGTCAGAATGTCTTTGCCCGGTTTCAGACCCGCTTCTTTGATTGCCTGAATCGCACCGATCACCATGTCATCGTTGTGCGCGTAAACCATGCAGATGTTTTTGCCGTTGTTCTCAGCTTTGATGAAGCTCTCCATCACTTCTTTACCTTTACTGCGGGTAAAGTCGCCAGACTGAGAACGAATGATTTTCACGTTGGATGCTTTAGAAATGGCGTCCGCAAAACCTTTCTTACGGTCAATTGCCACGCTCGCGCCCACGGTGCCTTGCAGTTCAACCACGTTACATTGCTTACCATTCAACTCTTTAAGCAGCCATTCACCAATTAACTGGCCTTCCAGCACGTTGTTGGCGGTGACGACGGTCATGTACAGCGATTTATCTTTAACATCGATATTACGGTCGAGCAGGAATACTGGGATTTTGGCCTCTTTTGCTTCTTGTAATACTGGCTCCCAACCCGTGGCGACGATTGGCGCAATGAAGATTGCGTCTACGCCCTGGGCGATAAATGAACGTACGGCTTTAATCTGGTTTTCTTGTTTTTGTTGGCCGTCTGCGATTTTCAGCGTGATGCCGCGTTTCTCGGCTTCACTCTTCGCAACCGATGTTTCCGCTGCTCGCCAGCCGGATTCAGAACCTACCTGCGAAAATCCGACCGTTAACGGAGCAGCTATTGCCATAGACGACATGGCTGCGGAGACTGCAGAGACCAAAAGTAAGCGCTTCCACATAGGGACATCCTCGTAGGGTTATTGTTGGTTAAAATCTGGGCGTCGAAAAAACTATAGACGACGTGTGGTGTAACAGAATGAGTTACATCACAATTCCAACAAGTCGCGCATAACCTTGTAACCGCTTACATAAGTTTATAAAGAATACGGCTATGTTTATGGATTTTCCCGTTGTCGGAAGGTTCTGGAAAGGGATGTGGGAGAGAAATGAAGGCAAAAAGAGGCGAAGACATTTAAATCGAGTTAGCTATAATACGCGGCACTTGAATGACACCAGTTTAAAGGAAAAAGACATGAGCTTACTCAACGTCCCTGCGGGTATTGATCTGCCAGAAGACATCTACGTTGTTATCGAAATCCCAGCAAACGCTGATCCTATCAAATATGAAGTTGATAAAGACACCGGCGCGCTGTTCGTTGACCGTTTCATGTCTACCGCAATGTTCTATCCGTGCAACTACGGTTACATCAACCACACCCTGTCTTTAGACGGTGACCCGGTTGACGTTCTGGTCCCAACTCCATACCCACTGCAACCAGGTTCTGTTATTCGTTGCCGTCCAGTTGGCGTATTGAAAATGACTGACGAAGCTGGCGAAGATGCCAAGCTGGTTGCGGTTCCGCACACCAAACTGAGCAAAGAATACGATCACATTAAAGATGTGAACGACCTGCCAGAACTGCTGAAAGCGCAGATCTCCCACTTCTTCGAGCAGTACAAAGCTCTCGAGAAAGGCAAATGGGTTAAAGTTGAAGGCTGGGACAATGCAGCAGCAGCTAAAGCTGAAATCGTTGCTTCCTTCGAGCGTGCTAAGAAGTAATTCTTACCCTGCTTAAAGCTTATGAAAACACCGCCATCTGGCGGTGTTTTTTTTATGCGTCTGCAAAAGTGAAACGGCCACTCGAGTGAGTGGCCGTTTTGGGAATCAACTAGAACTGATCTTTATCCAACCAGTCTCCGCTTTCTATGCGGGTTAATCCATCCACCGATCGTTGGTACACGTACATCCATGCACTGCCGTAAGGTGTCTGAATTAGCTGACGTTTATACTCGCCACCTTTAGTGCGCAAAGCGTCAAGCTCAGAGAGTGTAGAAGCATCAATACGATACACTTCACCCACCACAGAACCTTCACCCGGCACTACCCCCGGATAATGGCCAAGGCTGTATAAAGCGTAATTTTCAACATGATGATCCCCAAGCCACTGGGCGTTGGTCATCCAGTGACTGTTACCTTGCTTGCGTCGTAAACTGCCGTAAACAAAAATTCGCATAGCTAAAACTCAAA
Source organism: Buttiauxella gaviniae ATCC 51604 (assembly GCF_001654835.1). Lineage (GTDB taxonomy): Bacteria > Pseudomonadota > Gammaproteobacteria > Enterobacterales > Enterobacteriaceae > Buttiauxella > Buttiauxella gaviniae. The sequence continues at coordinate 128,538 of NZ_LXEP01000026.1, read as the reverse complement.
CTGATAAAGCAGATCAAGTGCCTGATCGATACCAGACACCGCTTCCAGATACAGCTTAGGCATCAGGCGATAACGCAGTGTTAGTGTCGCCAATGAGTCAAAAATACCCACTCCATATTTAACCTGGAGACCTGGCAGTACATAGCCACTGACCACCACTTGAGAGGAATCCCCCACCCCTGCGGTATCAAGCGCCAGATTGCTTACGCCAAACGTCTCGCCGATTTTACCCACAACCTGACCACTTTGTGCAACCCCCAAGCCAACAAGCATTGATGTCATGGCGTTACCATCGTCGCCAGAATTGTCCAAACCCTGCCCGCGAAGCAGGTAGGACAAGGCTTCTTGCTGTGACATGGCCGGATCAGAAAATATCTCAGCTTTCGGCTCATCTGCTGTTCCCGTGACACGAACACCGGCTATTACGTCGTTTTCTGTCGCTTCTGGGTTACGAATCGCTTCGATATTTAATAATGGCTGGTCTGGTGGACCTGAGAATAACAGCTCGCCTTTACGCACGATCAGATCCTGTCCGTACGCATGGAAACGCCCTTCAGGAATATTGATCTGCCCGTTCAGGCCGAGACCCTGACGGTCCTGCACCATTTTTAAATCACCATTCAGACGCGCTTTCAAACCAAACGCATCCAGGCGCACGTTGTTACCAACGTGAATAACCAAGTTACTGTTGATAGGAATGCTTGCCGTTTGCGGTTTAATCGGCTTCAAATTTTTATCCAGCATCACTTCATCACTGGACACGCCCACTGAGCTTTCCGGAACTTCGTGCACCACGATACGTGCCCACGGGATGTCTACACTACCATCAAGCGTGAACAAGCTCGGAGTCGCAACAAACTCAACGTCAGGCGAAACATCAAGGCGCACCATCGGTGGCACAGTAATGCGCACCTTATTGCCTTTCGCCGCCACACGCGCGCGCCAGTTGTCGATTTGCGTCCAGTCAGCATCGCCACTCAGAGCAATATCACCCTGCTTCGTACGCACTGTACCGGCAAGCGTCGAGTTCATACCGTTAAAGTTCATTGCCAACTGACTTGGCTGCATATCAAACGGCATAAAGTTGCCGTCGATATCCACGCCGTTAACTTGCAACTGGCCGAAGACTTGCGGGCGCTCCAAATTCCCCGCCAGACGTAAGTTAGCGTTAATCTTGCCAGCGGCTTTTTCTCCGCGTGAGAACACCGAATTGGCGATAGCCAAATCAAAGTTGCGCATATTCACATTCCCCGCCAGGTTGCGGCGGTTTTGTGGATCGCTAATTTGAACCTGACCATCGAACTGGCCATTTTGAGCAATGCGAATCAACCAGCCTAGTTTGGCCTGGTTGTTTTTAAGCTCGGCATTGAGATTAAGCGTGTCGAACGCCACCAGCAGCGGGCTGTCGTTCACCATTTGCGTGACTTTCACGCCGTTACCCGTGAGCGTAACTGAACCTTGTGGCAAGCCTTCAGATTCCGCATCCCAGCTCACATCCGCACGGCCACTAAATGTTCCCACCGCTTGTGTATCAGCTGGCATAAACGGTTTTAGCATCGCCAGATCAAAGCGGTTCAGATTGACCAGCGCACGGCCTTTCACTCCTGCATCAATCGGCTGCGGTACACAAAGTTCGGCATTCGGGTTAGTCCAGCAATGCACACCGATATTGATTTTCTGCTCTTTATTGCGGTAATCGAGCGCCAATGAACGGTTAAGTGACCATGGGCCAACTGGCGTTTCAAATCGCGTATTGCTAAGACTGCCACGCCAGCGCTCCTCCGCACGGTCGAAGCTGCCGCTCAAATCAAGCTGCCCGGAAACGGGTTCGCCCTGAATGCGCAGTTTTAGCTGGTGCTGTTTTTCGGAGCCTTTTGCGTCAAGCGTTACCAGGCTGAGATCGACACCTGGCTGGGAAATACGCTCAACGCGCAGATCCAGATTCCCGGCAATTTGATCGGTGGATTTCACATCCCCTTTCAGCAAGACTCGCGCAATCGACAGCTCCTGCCAGCGGAGGTTATTCGCGGTAAGGTCTGCCAGCAGCTGCGGCGCTTTCACATCGCCACGCACTTTAATCGTGCCTTTCGCTGTGCCGCCAAGTCCCGGTAAAGCATTGTCGAGATTCGGTGCATCGATGGTGGCATCAAGCTCCAGATCTTTCGGCCCTAACTCCCCTTTAACATCAGCACTGTTGCGCCCCAGTTCTATATGCAGCCCAGGAGTTTTCCACTGCATGTAACTGTTGCCGTTGAGCTTGCCGGTTACGTTTAGTTTGTTATTTTTGACATTCCCGGCAAGTTTCAGCTCGGAGACATCCACCTGCCAGCTGCCGCCATACAAACTGCCGCTGGTTTTCACCAGACCGTCGAGTTTCGCAGGCCAGTCCGGGAATTGCTTCGCCGTATTGATATCGTCGAGTTTCAGCTCGCCACGCCAGCTAATGGCTTTGCTCCAGTCGAGCACCGCTTTCAAGTCAGTGTTGCCCTGCAACGCAGCGACACGCAGCTTGTCGAGATTAAGCTGTTGCTCGTTGCCTGCCGCATCCAGAGTGATGGTGGCTGGCGGAATTTGCTCGCCTTTCACATCGCTACGGAACGACAATTTATAGTCGGTCATTTTGCCGCTGAATTTCAGTTTCAGGTTGTTGGCCTGGTACTCTTTCTTCCCGGTAAATGGCCAGTAAAGTTGCTTACTGACCACTTCAAGATTGAGCGGCAAGCCTGCTTCAGCAAGCTGAGTTTGCGCAGTGAGTTCAAGATCAACCGGGCCTGAGAGATTCATGCCCACTTTCAGCACATCCCGCAGCTCCCCACCAATCTTCATCTTCACCTTTTCACCTTTGATTGGGTCGATATTCAGCGTGGTGTTTAAGGTTAAGTCGACCGGCCATTTATCGCGTAATTCCGCGCTACCAGTAGCGTTGACCAGCCCTTGCGAGGAATCCACATCCAGTGCATCAAGCTTAAGAGAGCCATCAATACTGCTGACTTTTAGCAACAGGCTGCTGACCAGTAAATCGGTGTCGCCAGTCAGGCGTAAGTTCGCCCCACGGAATTCCTGAATATTCAGGTTCAGCGGCAAATGCACATCGGTCATTTCAGGCAAAACTGGCTTTTCAAACAATTGTTTGAGCGTTTCGCCCAGCGGCAACTCTTCTGGCTGCGGGTTCTGGATCTTCGGCTCAACCACCTGTTCCTGAGCAACTTTGGCCACTTTCGGCAATGCAATCAGCAAACCTTCGAGATTGGTTGGCGTAACGGTCACGTTGCGTTCTTGCCAGTTCAGGCCGGAAGTAAACTCCATCACCGAAACAGTGGTGTTATCAATCTTGATATTGACGTTATTAAGCGCCACGCGACTTAGGGTAATCGGATACGGCGTGGTGAGATTGAGCGGGCCGGTGTCTTCTTCCTGAACCGGTGCTGCCGGAGGCATTTTTTTGCTGTCGATAACGACATCAATGTCTTTAAGCGAGAGATTATTCACGCACAGGCTGCTATCACGCAGGCAGCCTAGTTTCACAGCCAGATTAATTTCGCCGGCATTCACATCAACGCCAGGTTGTTGGTAGCGCAAACCTTTGATGGTCAAATTGCGCCAGCCGCCCGTGACGCTTGCGATATCCAGCCCCGGCACCCAACGGTTTGCGGCGTTAAATAAGACGTGCAGCCCGGTGGTAGTCCCCACCAGGAAACCCACAGCACCAATCAACAGCACCACAAAAACCAACACCGCGAGGCTTATTTTCTTCCAACGACTCATAGTTCAGGCCCCAAACCGATGTAAAACTGTAAACCATGCTCATCTTTATCAGCCACCGGGACCGCTAAATCGAGTTTGATGGGCCCAACCGGCGACTGCCAGCGTACGCCAAAGCCTGCACCCGTTTTATAGTTACTCTGTTTGATATCGTTGACTGCTTCGCCAGAATCGACGAACACCGCCCCCCACCATTTCCCGGTAACGTTGTATTGATACTCCAGCGATCCGGTAATCATTTTTGACGCACCGGTCAGTTCGCCTTTGTCGTTTTCAGGGGAGATGGATTTGTAGGAATAGCCGCGAATACTGCGGTCACCACCGGCAAAGAAGCGTAAGTCTGGCGGCACTTTGTCGAAGTTATTGGTTTCAATCCAACCCACATTGCCACGCACCACAAAACGGTGTTTTTCCTGCAACGTTCGAATCCAGACTTGCTGCGCCTGGAATACCCCGAAATCGACGTCCGAGCCCCATGAGGTGTCGGAAATATCAATCGAATAGCGTTGGGAATCGCCCCAGGTTGGCATCAAACCACCACGCGAACGGGTACGGTTAAGGCTCAAACCCGGATAAAGCAGCATCGTGGTGTTGGTTACGTCTGCCTGGGTAAAGTGATCGAGACTCCAGCGCAGGTTAATGGCGTGCTGCCAACCGCTGGATAAATCCCAGTATCGTGAGACCGCGAGGGTGCTGGAGTCGGACTTAGTATCGTTCAGATCGGTCGCTTTAAAGCCGCCCTGCACCAGATAATATTGTTCCAGCGGGTTTTTAAGCAGCGGCATTTTGTAGCTGAAATCAACGATCTGTTCTGGTGCGGAAAGGCTGATGCTGCTGGTCAGGCTGTGGCCGTAAGAGTTCATCCACGGTTTTTTCCACGTCGCTTTTACGCGCGGCCCAACATCGGTGGAATAACCCACACCGGTTTCGATGGTGTTCTCAGTACGTGGTGAAACAACACCATGCAACGGTAATACTTTGGTTTCGCGAGACTTGTCGAATTCCGGCGCAACCACCACCGAATTAAACCAACCTGTCGCTGATAAACGGCGGTTTAACTCCGCCAAATCTTTCGACTGGTAGTAATCACCCTGTTTAAAAGGCACAAGATTTTGCAGGTACTCTTCGCGAATTTGTGAGCCTTCAAAAGTCACGGCACCAAAACGATAACGCTCGCCGCTGTTGTAATCGATGTCCCAGAACGCCTGGCGGCGCTCAAGCGAAACACCTAGCTGGCTTTTAAGGAATTCACTGTCGAAATAGCCCTTTCGCACCGCAATGTTGGAAAGGTCTTTTTTGAAGCTGTCGTAATCGTGATGATTGAGGATAGTGCCAATCTTCGGGCGCTCACCGAGCAGCGCGATGTAGTCTTTATCGTCACGTGCTCCGCCGCGCAGAATCACATCGGTGCCGCCAATCAGCACTGGCGGGCCGGGATCGACTTTGGCAATCAAAACCTGGCGTCCTTTGGCTGGTGGTGGCCGCAGGTCGAAATCAATGGTTGGCTCATAATAGCCGAGCGCTTTCAATCCATTACGGATAGCGTCATCCACACGCGCACGGAAACGCCTGTCTGGCGTAACTTCATCACTCTGGATAGTTGAAAGCTGAGCGCGAACGTTTTTTTGCAGTTCACCGCTTAGCCCTTCCACCTGTAAACGCACGTTGGCAGCGCTGGCCCACGTGCTTACCAGGCATAGGCAAGCCGAGCAAATAGTACGGAATCGTGGCACGTTTTCTCCTGAATATCCTTGTTCCCACCCCTGGAAGGAAACGTCTTTGTTACAAAACCCCAACAATTGGGGTTGAAAACTGCACAATAACCCAAATAATTCTTATATGTACTGTAGTCTCATCCAGAGGAGTTATTGTCTGCAATAACACGCCTCGTTACAACCGCATGGCGGTTGTTGTTAAATTTAGCCAACATCGGGAGAGCATGACTGATGAAATTATTTGAGAAAACCCATCCCGTAACGCAGTCAGAAGCGTTGCCTGGTCGCAATACCCCGATGCCAATCGCCTCTTTACATGCGGTAAACGAGCATTCCATGACAAATGTACCAGATGGGATGGAGATCGCTTATTTCGCAATGGGTTGTTTCTGGGGTGTCGAGAGAATGTTCTGGAGAATTCCGGGGGTTTACAGCACCGCCGCAGGTTACGCCGGGGGCTTTACGCCTAACCCAACCTATCGCGAAGTGTGTAGCGGAATGACCGGGCACACAGAAGCGGTGCGTGTGGTTTACGACCCGCAAGAGGTAAGTTACGAACAGTTATTGCAAGTGTTCTGGGAAAACCACGATCCAGCACAGGGAATGCGCCAGGGTGGTGACGTTGGTACACAATATCGCTCCGCAATTTACCCATTAACGCCAGAACAGGATGCCGCTGCCCGCGCAAGCTTCGCACGCTTCCAGGAGGCGATGACTCTCTCCGGAGACGAGCGCCACATTACGACTGAAATTGCCAACGCCGGTCCGTTCTATTATGCCGAGGACGACCACCAGCAGTATCTGCACAAAAATCCATACGGCTACTGCGGCATTGGTGGAATTGGTGTGTGTTTGCCGCCACAGAGTTAAAGCATTTGTACAATCGGTTACCCTCGTTTCGTTTACGGGTAAATGAGGGCTGTGATATGTTATATGGTAACATTTAAACGCCAATAATGACTCCATGCAGCCCTCCCAATTTTCTGAACCAACGGACTCTTCACCGTTAACTTCTCAGGCTCGTGACTCTTTAGCGTCATCGCAGGCGAAGCTGACTGCAAGATTAGTCTTCGGATTAAGCGCGCTAATTTTTTTGATGATTGTGGTGGCGCTGATTGTCAGCATTATCGAGTCATCTTCACGCTGGACGGCCTTATTAAGCAGCCAGGCCGCCGTGCTCACCTTGCTAGCTACCGCTATCTACAATGCACAGCGAATTTGCCAATGGCGGGCAGAAAAGTTCTCACCAGTGCTTCAATCCGAAACGGCTCCTACTGAAACAGAACCTCCACCGACAATTTATCAACGGCTTGGCGCACTCATTCCCATCAACTTTGAACGCATCAATGCGTTACTTAAGAGTGATGGTGTCTGGCTGGCCTCGATGGCGGCACTCGTGTTATTCGTCACACAGGCAGGCTGGGGAACCAATTATGTCTCGCTGGATGAAGACAACCTGCGCTGGGTGGCGGTCGGTACTATTGCATTGGCGATGTTTGTCACACTGGTTGCGGAGCGCCATCTGGCAGCTACATCAAACGAAGCCTGGCCGGAAGCTAAATTCATTGCGCCGATATTACGCCTGACTCTCGCGGTGCAATTGCTCTCTTTGCCCGCACTGATATTCCCAACAACAAATCTCTCATTGTTGGTCAATCTGCCTGCGATCCTTGTGTTGTTGGTAGCAATTGAGTTTCTGCTGCGCGGCCTATTCTCACTATTCACACCACCAGGTGAAGAAGGCTGCGAACCCAAGTTCCTTGCTCAAAGCCAATTGGCAGCACAACTCGTCTGGCCGCCACGCCCGCTACTTTTCTTACAACGCGAGTTGCACCACCACTTTGGGATTGATTTACGCCAGCTTTGGGCATTCACGGTATTGCGGCGGGCATTTTTACCGGTGCTGGCAGTCATGCTGTTTTGCGGCTGGCTGTTGACCGGGATGCAGCAAGTTTCCCCAACCCAACGCGGTATTTATGAACGCTTTGGCAAACCGGTTGCCGTGGTGCCATCGGGCCTGCATTACGGGCTGCCATGGCCTTTTGGCCAGGTGATACTGGCGGAAAATGGCCAGGTGCATGAGTTAGCGGCCGGAGAAGAAGCCGATACACCTGCGGAGCCGCTGGCGAATGCCGAAGGGAATGCTCCGCAAAGCGCCGATCGCCTGTGGGATGCGATTCATAGCTTTGATAAAGCGCAGATTATTGCCAGCCAGAGCGGTAACCAGCAAGGTCTGCAAATTATTAATAGCGATGTCCGTTTTATGTGGCGCGTTGGCTTAACCGATAACGCAGCACTGGCGGCAACCTATAACAGCGTGAATTTGCCAGAATTGATTCGTAGCACTGCAAACCAGGTAATGGTGCATCAGTTTTCCTCGCTGACTCTTGAGCAAGTTTTAGGGGAACAGCGCATCGAGTTAGCAAGCCAGATTAAGCAGGCAGTGCAGCAAAAACTCGATGGCCTGGATAGTGGTGTAGAACTGCTCTCGACCGTCGTCGAAGCTATCCACCCTCCAGCAGGGGCTGCTGATGCCTTCCACGGCGTACAAGCCGCGCAAATTTCAGCTCAAGCGCTGGTTTCACGCGAACGTGGGCATGCGGCAGAGCTGGCCGCCAGCGCACAAACTACGGCTACCGCGCGCCAGAACCAGGCACAGATGAACGCTACCGATGTGACCAGTAAAGCGCAGTCAACGGCTGTGCGTTTTGCCGCACAGAAACAAGCAGTGGCGAAATCCGGCCAGGTGTTTGTCGATGAATTATGGTTTAGCCAGTTGCACCAGACTTTAGGCAAAAGTCCGTTGTTAATTATCGACCACCGTATTGGCGCAACCTCGCAGCCCACTATCGACCTGCGCGAGTTTCCCTCGTTAAGCCAGGCAGCACGCAACGATGCACCTTCCAAACCGACACAGGAGTCTTCCCGTTGAGCCATTCACATCATCATGGTTGCAGTAACGGTTGCCACCACAGCCACCATTCTGACGCTCCTGTAACTAAAGCCTGGAAGCGCATTGCTGGCGCAAGTGCGCTGGTGCTCATTCTTGCCGCCGCCGCAAGCCTTGTGCAGGTTCGCTCTGGTGAATCGCTGATTATTACTCGGTTCGGTAATCCGGTACGCGTACTGCTCAATCCAGGTCTTGCGTGGCGCCTGCCCGCACCTTTTGAAATGTCGACCGCCGTAGATCTACGCCTGCGAACGACTTCGAGCGGATTGCAGGATGTGGGTACGCGGGACGGGTTGCGCATCATTGTGCAGTCATATGCGGTCTGGCAGGTTGATAATACCCCTGAGCATGTGCAGCGCTTTATGCGCGCGGTACAAAACCAGCCCGATGAAGCAGCACGACAAATTCGTGCTTATCTCGGCTCGGCACTCGAAACTACCGCAAGTGGCTTTACGCTCTCTCAACTGGTCAATACCGACAGCAAACAAGTGCAGTTAGACCAGTTTGAATCGCATCTGCAGGCGCAAATCAGCCAGCCATTATTGGAAAGCTACGGTATCCGGTTGGTGCAGGTTGGAACCGAACGCCTGACCCTGCCCGCGGTAACGCTTAACGCCACAGTCGATCGAATGCGTGCCGAGCGCGAAACCATTGCGACTGAACGCACCGCTGAAGGCAAACGCGCCGCGGCTGAAATTCGCTCGGCGGCAGAGCGTGATGCCCGCATTGTGGAGGCGACAGCCCAGGTTCAGGCTGCCGATATCGAAGCGCAATCTCAGGCGCAAGCCGCCGAAATTTATGGCAAGGCGTACGCCAGTTCACCTCAGCTATACAGCCTGTTACGCCAGCTTGATGCGCTCAGCGGCGTAGTTAATTCCAGCACCCGCCTGGTGTTACGCACTGATGCCGCACCGTTCCGCCTGCTGGTAGAAGGGCCAAAGCTGGATACAACTCATGAGTGAGCATCAAAAAAATAAACCTGCGGGCCCGTGGACACAGTCGATACGCCTCGCATTTTACGCACTGTATGCACTGACACTGCTGGCAGCAGCGTCGTGGTTGTTTTCAAATATTCGCCAGATACCCGCAGACAGCCGTGCCGTGGTGCTTCACTTCGGCGCGCAGCAGCGAATTGCCGAACCGGGTTTATTGCTCACCTGGCCGAAGCCGATTAACGATGTGGTGATGGTTCCGGCACCTGACCGCGTGATTGAACACCACGTTACGGCGCTATTACGCTCGAATGATGCGCTGCATGCAGATGCTCGTGGCGATAACAGCAGCGATGCACTGGCGGGTTCCGGGTATCTGCTTACTGGTGACTCAGGCGTGGTGCAGCTGGATATCAGCGTGTTTTACCGTGTCGTCACGCCAATGGCGTATGTATTGCAGGGCGAACATGTGATTCCGGCTCTCGACCGGCTGGTTGAGCGTGCTGCCGTGGCGGTATGCGCCGCGCGCGATCTGGATACTATTCTTGTCGCCCGCCCGGAAATGGTCAGCGGCGATTTAAATGTCGCCCAGCAACGCGAACGCCTGCGTGCTGATGTTCAGCGCAACGTCGAGCAAAATTTGCAGCGCCTGGCACAATCAGGCAGTGACCTGGGGATTACGCTTGAGCGGGTTACTGTGCAATCCACCTTGCCGGAAACCACAGTCACCGCATTCAATGCGGTATTAACTGCCAGCCAGCAAGCGTCACAGGCAATAGCCACCGCCAATACCGACGCATCTTTAATTCGCCAGAAATCCACTCAGCTTGCCGACCAGACGCGCCAGACCGCTCAGGCGCAGGCTCGCGAACGAGTGGCGAAAGCTCAGTCCGACACGGCAATGGTGAATCGCCTGGCTAACAGCCCGCACGACCCTGACTTGTTAGCGCGAGTTTACCGCGAACGCATTGCGGCAATTCTGGCACAAGCTGAATCCGTCATTACCGTCTCTCCAAAAGATGATGCGAATTTGATCCTGCAAGCGGCCGGGCAAAAGGAACCTTCTAAACCATGAGTACCCACACTGTTAACCCCGGCGGCGCACTGAGCCATCAGGAACAACGGCAGATTACCCGGCAGTTGATCCTAGCGCTGGTTGCCAGCGGCACGTTAATTCTTGGTTTGCTGTGGCGCTGGCTGGCACCCGAACAAGTCGCGGTGGCCGATATCTTACTGGGTGCTGCATCGCTGATGGTCGGCATTCCGGTATTGCGCCACGCCTTTTACAGCCTGCGTTACCCGAGCTTGCATGGTATTACCGACCAACTGGTTGCGCTGGCGCTAATTGGCTCGTGGGCAATTGGGGATTTGCTCACTGCCGCATTGCTGCCGCTGATTATGATCGTCGGCCATATCCTTGAAGAGCGCAGTATGATTGGTTCGCAAGAAGCGATTGAAGCGCTCAGTAAATTGACCCACAGCCGGGCGCGACGCTTTGATGCAGACGGTAATCTCCATGAAATTGACAACCATGAACTGGTGGCTGGTGACATCGTCGAAGTGCGCGCAGGCGACCGGTTACCTGCTGACGGGCGCGTGCTGGAAGGAACGGCAAGCCTGGATACCGCACCGATCACGGGTGAATCCGTACCGCTGGAAGTGAAACCGGGCATGAACGTTTACGGTGGCGCAATCAATCTTGATGGGCGGTTGCGAATTGAAGTGACGCACATCGGCGAAACCTCAACACTCGGTCGCGTAGTGGCATTAATGCAAAGTGCCGAGCAAGCCAGCCCACCGATTACTCGCCTGCTTGAACGTCACGCGGCGCGTTATCTTCTGCTGGTTTTATTGATTGCCGCGAGCACCTGGTTTTTGACGCAAAACGACCAGGCCATGTTGGCGGTATTAGTAGCGGCCTGCCCATGTGCGTTGGTGCTTTCCGCGCCTGCAACATCTATTGCCGGGCTAACCGTTGCTGCTCGCCACGGTATTTTGATTCGCGGTGCGGCCTTCCTCGAAGAATTAGCCGAACTGAATGCGGTGATTATTGATAAAACCGGCACGCTCACACACGGCAAGCTGCAACTTCATGAGCTGATTCCTGAAGCGGGAGAATCGCCGGAAGTTCTGTCTGCACTGGCGGCGAGTCTTGGGGCCACCAGTAACCACCCGGTCAGCCGTGCGCTGGTCAATATCGCCCCGCAAAGTGTGTGGCCTGCACTTGAAAATGTGCATGAACACCAGGGGTTGGGTATTTCTGCCACTACAGCGGCGGGCGAGGCTTATCTCGGCCGACATGAGCTGTTAAAAACTCAGGTTGCTGATTTACCGGAAGAACCGCCACACGACGGGCCGATTGTCGGCCTGGTGCTGGCAGGGCGTTTCCGTGGCTGGATTTTACTGGCCGATAGCTTACGCGACGAAGCGGCCAGTGCAATGGCGGAGCTGCGTGATCTTGGGCTAAACCATCAACTATTATTGACCGGCGACCGCGAAGCCGTGGCACAACGCATCGCGAAGAACGTGGGGATTAACGACGTTATAGCTGGGGCATTACCTGCTGACAAACTCCACCAGGTCAGTGTGCAAATCGACAATGGCTTCAGGCCAATGGTAGTCGGCGATGGGATTAACGATTCCCTGGCAATTAAAGCGGGTGTGGTTGGCGTTGCGATGGGTGCAGGTGGCTCTGATATCGCCATGGCATCAGCCGATATCGTGTTGATTGGCGGTGACTTGCGCCGCCTCGGCACCTGCGTGCGTTTAAGCCGCCTGTGCCGTCGCACTTTACAGATGAACGTGCTGATTGGGCTGGGTTGGACGCTAGTGATTGTCGTCGCCGCCGCTTTCGGTTGGCTGGGTGCATCAGGTGCGGTGATCGCTGCGATACTGCATAACCTAAGCACGCTGCTGGTACTGGGAAATGCGGGAAGGATATTAAGGTTTGAAGAAAAGTTGAGCGGGTGATGGAAATAAGGCCCAGCAAAATTTATACTATTTGTAAGAACAAGTCTTACATAGAGAAATTTTGATGGCTCGAACAGTAACGGTCGATCTCGGTGACGAACTGCGTGACTTTATTGATTCATTAGTCGATTCAGGAGATTACCGAACACAAAGTGAAGTGTTGCGAGATGCTTTACGGCTGCTGAGGGAAAAACAGGCAGAATCCAAATTACAGCAGTTACGCGACCTGCTGGCTGAAGGCATCAGCAGCGGAGTCCCACAAATCTGGGAACAAGATACTTTTCTAAAACGGATGAAAGAAAAGGCGAAATCAAAGGATGAGAACAGTTGAACTGACACCGAAAGCGCAAGAGGATCTTGAATCTATCTGGTTATATAGCTTTGAACGCTATGGAGAAGCAAAAGCTGATTATTACATCACGCGGTTTTCAGATATTTTCAGTGTTCTTTCAGCGCACAACCTGGGCACATTACGACCCGAATTAGGTGACGGTATCTGTTCGCTGCCAGTTGAGCAGCACGTCATTTTCTTTCTCTACGCCCGGACCAGTATTACGGTCATTCGTATACTCAGCCATGCGCAGGATGCGACCCGGCATCTTTCCTGGTATTAGTGATTAGCAGCCCAAATTATGCCCTCTGGCAGCCTCACACACCCTTACGCTATACTACCCGTTGAAATTGCTGGCCCAACCTCCACGGACTGGCAGTCAAAACGTTTTAACCCTTAGATTTTCAACTACCCTTCCGAGGCTCTGGCTCAAAGCCGGATAAACTATGTTAAACAGTATTTTATTAATACTTCTTCTTATTTCCGTCAGTGCATTCTTCTCGATTTCGGAGATCTCACTGGCTGCTTCCCGCAAAATTAAACTCAAGTTGCTGGCTGATGATGGCAACCTTAACGCGCAACGCGTACTGAAAATGCAGGAAAGTCCTGGCATGTTCTTTACCGTGGTGCAGATTGGCCTGAACGCGGTGGCGATTCTCGGCGGTATCGTCGGTGATGCGGCGTTTTCCCCAGCCTTTAAAGTACTTCTGGAGCGTTTCTTCTCGCCAGAAATGGCTGACCAACTGAGCTTTATCACCTCCTTTACCCTGGTCACCAGCTTGTTCATTCTGTTTGCAGACCTCACTCCGAAACGCATCGGTATGATTTCGCCTGAATCTGTTGCATTGCGAATCATCAACCCGATGCGCTTCTGTCTGTTTATCTTCCGCCCGCTGGTGTGGTTCTTTAACGGCCTGGCAAACGTCATTTTCCGCATTTTCAAACTGCCGATGGTGCGTAATGACGACATCACCTCTGATGATGTTTACGCCGTGTTCGAAGCCGGAGCGTTGGCTGGCGTGTTGCGCAAGCAAGAACATGAGCTGATTGAGAACGTATTTGAGCTCGAATCGCGCACCGTGCCTTCTTCCATGACGTCGCGTGAAAACGTCATCTGGTTTGATTTGCATGAAGATGAGCAAAGCCTGAAAAACAAAATCGCCGAACACCCACACTCCAAATTCCTGGTGTGTAATGGCGATATCGACCATATCGTCGGCTACGTTGATTCCAAAGAGTTGCTGAACCGTGTGCTGGGCAACCAGAGCATGGCGCTCAACAGCGGTGTGCATCTGCGTAATACGCTGATTGTGCCGGATACGCTGACGCTATCCGAAGCGCTGGAAAGCTTTAAAACTGCCGGAGAAGACTTTGCGGTGATCATGAACGAGTACGCGCTGGTGGTAGGTATCATCACGCTGAACGACGTCATGACCACGCTGATGGGTGACCTGGTCGGCCAGGGTATGGAAGAGCAAATCGTAGCGCGTGACGAGAACTCATGGCTGGTTGAAGGCGGTACGCCGATTGACGATGTCATGCGCGTGCTGGATATCGACGAGTTCCCACAGTCCGGAAACTACGAAACCATCGGTGGCTTTATGATGTTTATGCTGCGAAAAATCCCGAAACGCACCGATTCGGTGAAGTTCTCCGGGTATAAGTTCGAGGTAGTGGATATCGATAACTATCGCATCGACCAGTTGCTGGTGACGCGTATCGACAATAAGCCGACACCGTTGACGCCAAAACTGCCTGATGCAGACGATCAGAACGCAGCATAATTCTCAAAACTCAGAAACACTAACGGCACCCTCGGGTGCCGTTTTTGGTACTTCTATTTAATATCCTAAATAATTCGAGTTGCAGAAAGGTGGCGAAGCCCACGAATATCCAGGAGCATAATCCTTTATGTGACTGGAGTAAGGGGGCAAGCCAACGCATCTGCGGCTTGAAGTATGATGGATATTTATGCCATGTCAGCCTGCATTCGCAGTACCTGGCGGTTTACTTCAGACATAACAGATAGATGCTGCTTATCTTTCACTTTTGGGATAAGAATCTTGCCCTTATCAAATTCAAAAGCGCCAACGTCCTTGATGTACAACCGTCCACGGAACAGGATTTTCACGTACTTCGCCACCTGAAGCGGGTTGTACCGTTGGAAAATTTTCATTCTTTTTTTCTCCTGCAGTGTTAACACCCCTGCGGTTCCACATTTGGTCCGACAAAACGAGGCGAAAAATTTGGTGCCTGGAAACTATAGTCCATATACAAACCGACACCTAGTTTGCACAATCTTATTTACGGTTTGATTACAATTTCTCAGAATATTCTTTGCAAATGTAAACAAAACTTAGTCTAAGCCTTCAAATTCCAGGGATATGTGCGGTCGCCCGCAAACTGGCATCGTTGTTGCGGGACAGATAGCTATTCAGCACATATGATTAAAACGTCATAATAAGTGGTCCGATCACCTGCATATAATAAGGAGTCATCATGTCCCTACGTACTACCCTTGCGCTGACCTTGCTGTTGTTACCCCTTGCGGCATCGGCCCATACTTTTGAGAAAAATCAGCGTGTCTCACCTATCGGTATTACGGATAAAGGTGAGTTGATGCTCGACAATGATAAGTTTAGCTACAAAAACTGGAATAGTGCGCAATTGGTGGGAAAAGTGCGAGTGCTCCAGCATATTGCCGGCCGTACCAGCGCCAAAGAGAAAAATGCCGGGCTGATTGAGGCAATCAAAGCGGCAAAATTCCCACATGACCGCTACCAGACGACCACTATCGTAAATACCGATGACGCGATTGTGGGCACCGGAATGTTTGTGCGCAGCAGCCTTGAGAGCAATAAAACCCAATACCCATGGTCGCAATTTATCGTCGATAGTAATGGCGTGGCGCAGAAATCCTGGCAGCTGGAGACGGGCAGTTCGGCAATTGTGGTGCTGGATAAACAAGGTCGCGTGCAGTTTGCCAAAGATGGGCCGTTGACGCAGGAAGAGGTGCAGCAGGTGATCAGCCTGCTGCGAGAACTGTTGAGTAAATAGTTGCTTAGTAAATAGAAACGCGGAAGCCTGGGTTTAAGAATGACTCGCGCGGGGTGTAGTCGAGAGACTTGCCCTGCCAGTCATGAACGTGTGCTCCTGCCGCGGCCGCCACGGCATGGCCTGCTGCGGTGTCCCAAATGTTAGTTGGTCCAAAACGCGGATAAAGCTGCGCCTGCCCTTCTGCCACCAGGCAAAACTTAAGCGATGAGCCAATGGATGTGGTCTGGTGTTCGCCCAGTTGGTGCAGGTACTCTTTCAGCTCATCATCGCCATGCGAGCGGCTTATTACCACCAGCGGCGGACGGGCATCACGTACGTGGATCTGGTTACGTACGCCATTTTCTTCTTTCCAGGCTTTGCCTTCTGCCGCGCTGTACATCACGTTCAGCACTGGCGCATACACTACGCCCAGCACCGCTTTGCCTTTTTCGATAAGCGCGATGTTGACCGTGAATTCCCCGTTACGTTTGAGGAACTCTTTGGTGCCATCCAGCGGGTCCACCAGCCAGTAACGATCCCAGCTCTGACGGGTTTCCCAGGTCTGCGGATCTTCTTCTGAGAGTACCGGAATTTCCGGCGTCAATGTTTGTAGCCCTTGCAGTATGATGGTGTGAGCCGCGATGTCTGCTGCTGTTACGGGTGAGTCATCGGATTTGTGGGTCGCCTCCAGCGGCTTTTGCCCATCATAAACCTGCATGATGGCAACTCCAGCCTCCCGAGCCAGTTGGCAAATTTTATCTAACATTCTCCACCTCATGTTGTGTCGTGCGATTAACCTGTTGTTTTACTTATATCTCATCACGCCTGGTTGCGCTATCTGTGAACCCATTCCGGTTTACTTCGCCCTTTTTCTGGCACACTTCACACAATTGTAAGCAACAACGTTTATATACATAGCCTTTTGCGGCCTATCTCTAAAAAGGACCTTTAATCATGATCAAGTTTAGCGCAACGATGCTCGCCATGCTGGTTGCTACCAGTGCTCATGCGGCAACCGTTGACCTCCGTATCCTGGAAACCAGCGATCTCCACAGCAATATGATGGATTTCGATTACTACAAAGATACTCCAACGGAAAAATTTGGACTGGTACGTACGGCAAGTTTAATCAACGCCGCACGTGGCGAAACGGTAAACAGCGTGCTGGTCGACAACGGAGACCTGATTCAGGGCAGCCCGCTGGGCGACTACATGGCGGCGAAGGGTCTGAAAAAAGGCGACATCCACCCGGTTTATAAGGCGCTGAATACGCTGGATTATGCGGTGGGTAACCTCGGCAACCACGAATTTAACTATGGCCTTGATTACCTACATATGGCGCTATCGGGGGCGAAATTCCCCTATGTGAATGCCAACATTATTGATGCCAAAACTAATAAGCCGCTGTTCACGCCTTACGTCATCAAAGAAACGGTAGTGAAAGATAAAGACGGTAAAGAGCAGACGTTACGCATCGGCTATATCGGTTTTGTGCCGCCACAAATTATGACGTGGGATAAAACCAATCTGGAAGGCAAAGTAACGGTGAAAGATATCACCGAAACCGCTCGCCAGTACGTGCCTGAGATGCGCAAGCTTGGGGCAGATTTAGTGGTCGTTATCGCCCACTCCGGCCTGTCCAGTGACCCTTATCATGCGATGGCGGAAAACTCGGTTTACTACCTCAGCGAAGTTCCAGGCGTGGATGCCATTTTGTTTGGCCACGCTCACGCGGTCTTCCCGGGCAAAGACTTCGCCAATATCAAAGGTGTCGATCTCGAGAAAGGCACGCTGAACGGGATTCCGGCGGTGATGCCTGGCATGTGGGGCGACCATTTGGGTGTGGTCGATTTAGTGCTCAACAACGATAGCGGCGCATGGAAAGTCACCAGTAGCAAAGCTGAAGCACGTCCGATTTACGACAGCGTAGCGAAGAAAGCGCTGGTGCCTGAAGATGCCAAACTGGTGGAAGTGATGAAGCATGATCACGATGCCACTCGCGAGTTCGTCAGCAAGCCAATCGGTAAATCTTCCGACAATATGTACAGCTACCTGGCGTTGGTTCAGGACGATCCAACCGTGCAGGTGGTGAATAACGCGCAGCTCGCCTATGTTGAAAAATACATTCAGGGCGACCCGGACCTCGCGAATCTGCCGGTACTTTCCGCAGCAGCACCTTTTAAAGTTGGCGGGCGTAAGAATGATCCGGCCAGTTTTGTCGAAGTGGAAAAAGGCCAGCTTACCTTCCGTAATGCCGCAGATTTGTATCTCTACCCGAACACACTGGTGGTGGTGAAAGCTACGGGCAAAGAGGTCAAGGAATGGCTGGAATGTTCCGCCGGGCAGTTTAACCAGATTGATGTGAACAGCACGAAACCCCAGTCGCTGATCAACTGGGACGGTTTCCGCACCTATAACTTTGATGTTATCGACGGCGTGGATTACCAGATTGATGTGTCACAACCGGCACGTTACGACGGCGAATGCCAGATGGTTAACCCGAAAGCCGAGCGTATCAAAGGGCTGACGTTCAAGGGCAAGCCAGTCGACCCGAACGCGACGTTCCTGGTCGCAACCAATAACTACCGTGCCTACGGCGGCAAGTTTGCCGGAACTGGCGACAGCCATATTGCGTTTGCGTCACCAGATGAAAACCGCTCGGTGCTGGCGAACTGGATTACCGCAAGCAAAGAGATCCACCCGGCCGCTGATAACAACTGGCGCCTGGCGCCGATTCACAGCAGTCAGAAATTAGATATTCGCTTTGAAACGTCACCGGGCGACAAAGCGGCGGCCTTTATCAAAGAGAAAGGCCAGTATCCGATGAAGAATGTGGGTAATGACGAGATTGGGTTTGCGATTTATCAGCTGGATTTAAGTAAGTAAACGTAGGGTGGATAAGCGTAAGCGACATCCACCCGCTTAGTGTTAGCGTTCCGAACGGGACGCTAACACTCTTGGCAAATTCCCTTCGATCCAATCGGCAAGTTCAGCCACTTTCACGGCCACTTCACAACCCAGTGGCGTCAGGCTGTATTCCACATGCGGCGGCACAACCGGATACGATTTACGATTTACAAAACCGTCGGCCTCAAGCCATTGCAGCGTTTGCGCGAGCATCTTTTCACTCACACCACTCATCTTGCGGCGCAGGTCGCTGAAACGATGAGTCCCATCCTGCAAGGCCACCAGAATCAACACGCCCCAGCGGCTGGTGACGTGCTTTAACACATCTCGTGACGGGCACTGCTCGGCAAATAAATTGCCATCGCGCATTTGCTCGGTTAATGACTGCGGGCGGGTTTCAATCTCACTCATTTCATACTTACCTTTTTGTGCGTACTTACTTTAAGTTAGTGCTGGTGATAGTGTGGCACAACTTAACCAGAACACCCACAGGAGATTTACCATGATCGCGATTACCGGAGTTTCCGGCCAACTTGGCCAACTCGTTGTTGAAGAATTACTGAATACCGTTGCGGCTGACCAACTGGTTGCCATCGTGCGTAACCCGGCAAAAATTAAATCATTTGCTGACCGTGGCGTTCAGGTTCGTGCTGCCAGCTATGAAGATAAAGCGGCTTTGGTGCAAGCACTGAATGGCGTGGAAAAACTGCTGCTTATCTCTTCAAGCGAAGTGGGCCAGCGCGCGGTTCAGCATCGCAATGTGATTGATGCGGCTAAAGAAGCGGGCGTGAAGCTGATTGCCTACACCAGCCTGTTGCATGCTGATTCCTCGCCACTGGGCCTGGCAGATGAACATATCGCCACCGAAGAAATGCTAAAACAATCCGGCATTCCATTTGTGCTGCTGCGCAACGGCTGGTACACCGAAAACTATCTGGCTAGCGTACCGCCCGCTCTGCAACACGGCGTGTTTATTGGCAGCACCGGCGAAGGAAAAATCGCGGCGGCTGCACGTGCTGATTACGCCGCTGCCGCTGCGAAAGTCATGACACTGGATAACCAGGCGGGCAAAGTTTACGAATTAGCGGGCGACCACGGCTGGACCCTGGCTGAATTGACCGCAGAGCTAACGAAGCAAAGTGGTAAAACCGTGGTGTATCAGAACCTGCCAGAAGCTGATTTTAAAGCAGCGCTGCTGGGAGCTGGCCTGCCAGAAGGGTTAGCTGCAATGCTGGCAAACTCTGACGTTGGCGCATCCAAAGGTGGTTTGTTTGATGACAGCCACCAGCTAAGCGCCCTGATTGGCCGCCCAACCACTCCGCTTGCAGAGAGCATGCGCGCCGCGCTGTAAATGTTAACTTTCCGTTAAAGCTGAAGATCCTATATCCTTAATAATTCGAGTTGCAGGAAGGCGGCAAGAGAGTGAGTCCCGATGAGCTTACTGTAGCGAGCAAACGTAGCCAACGCATCTGCAACTTGAAGTATGAAGGAGATTGACGTGCAAGGCGTACCTGAACAATTCACTGATGAAAAAGACAACGCTCAATTCCGGCATTTACCGCAACTGCCCGGCGTTGAGCTTTATCACGCCCATATTTCGCGTTACGCCTTTGAACCGCACACTCATGAAGCCTTTGGCATCGGCACGGTCACCTGGGGCGCTGAGCGCTTCCGTTATCGTGGTGTTCAGCATGTCGCCGCCACAGATTCGTTAGTGTTGATGAACCCTGATGAACTGCATACTGGCGAAGCAGCAACAGAAGACGGCTGGCAGTACCGCATGATTTACCTCGAACCGGAAATTCTTGAGTCGGTTACAGGCTCGCGCAACTGGTCGTTTAATGATGTGGTCAAACACGACCCGCTGCGTGCAGGGCACATTTCACAACTGATCAATGGGCTATGGCGCGAAGATGACTCACTGGCGCAGCAAGGGCTGTTGCTCAATCTCATCGAAAATTTCCAGCCATACGCTCGTCACTTACCATCCGGGCCGAAAGAATCGGCGCACCGCTTCGAGCAAATTCGCGATTATCTGCACGATAATTATATGCACCCGGTGACGCTCGACGATCTCGCTGCCGTGGTTTCGCTTAGCCCCTATCATTTTCAGCGCATGTTCAAAGCGCACTATCACGTTACACCTCACCAAATGCTGATGGCGATTCGCCTTTGGCACGCCAAACGGCTTCTGACCAGCGGGATGCCTGCCGCTCAGGTTGCCCCAGCCAGCGGGTTAACCGACCAGGCGCACCTGACTCGCGCCTTTTCGCAGCGTTATGGCATCACACCTGTACGCTACCAGAAACAGGTCACCCGTTAGAGATACCGCAAGCTGGTACAATATTTTCGCCAGTCCACCACCTACACTCTACGCAAAGCGTTAAGTGGAAGAAGAAGATGTTAACTGGTGTGTTGTACGCCCTGCTGGCAGGGTTGATGTGGGGGCTGATTTTCGTCGGCCCGTTGATTGTTCCTGATTATCCTGCGGCCATGCAGTCGACCGGGCGCTACCTTGCGCTGGGGCTGATTGCGCTCCCTCTGGCCTGGCTTGGCCGTCAACGGTTGCGCCAATTGTGCCGTGAGGACTGGTTCACCGCGCTAAAACTTTCCACCGTCGGCAATCTCATTTATTACGTTTGCCTCGCCAGTGCGATTCAACGCACCGGTGCGCCGATTTCTACCATGATTATCGGCACGCTTCCCGTTGTGATCCCGGTATTCGCCAATCTGCTTTATAGCAAACGCGACGGCAAACTCCCGTGGCATCGCCTCGCCCCTGCTCTGGTGATTATCGCGGTAGGTCTGGTGATGGTGAATACTGCTGAATTACGCACCGGGCAGCTCGATTTTAGCTGGTGGCGTTACATCAGCGGTATCGGGCTGGCGTTTATTTCGGTTGCCTGCTGGGCGTGGTATGCACTGCGAAATGCCCGCTGGCTACGTGAAAACCCGGACAAAAATCCGCTGATGTGGGCGACAGCGCAAGGGCTCGCGATCCTGCCTTTTTCACTGTTCGGCTATATTGCCGTTTGCCTGTGGATGTCACACACCGAGAGCAACTTTGCCCTGCCCTTTGGGCCTCGCCCGGAAGTATTTTTGACACTGATGCTCGCCATTGCGCTGTTTTGTTCATGGCTCGGCGCGTTGTGCTGGAACATTGCCAGCCAACGTTTACCCACGGTTATCGTCGGCCCGCTGATTGTCTTTGAAACGCTGGCAGGCCTGGCTTACACCTTTATGCTGCGCCACAGTTGGCCACCGCTTCTCACGTTGTTGGGGATAGTTTGCCTGGTCATCGGCGTAGTGATGGCTGTATTGACCAAACCCCAGAAAAACACGCTCGCTGAAGTGGTAGTTACCACTGATAAGTAACGTCTTACCTCGAAATAGTTATAGCGCCAACTTAAAGATGTATTTAATATGCATCTTATATTATCGACAACGAGATATTTGCTCATGACCTTCCGCGACCAACCTTTAGGTGAACTGGCTTTAACCATTCCGCGTGCTTCTGCGCTGTTCCGTAAATTGGATCTCGATTTCTGCTGCGGTGGCAAGCAGACGCTTGAGCGTGCTGCAACGCGTAAAGAGTTGGATCTCGATGCGATTGAATCAGAGCTTGCAACGCTTGCTGAAGAACCCGTTGAGAAAGAGTGGCGCACGGCACCGCTCGCCGAAATCATCGACCATATTCTTGTGCGCTACCATGACCGCCACCGCGAACAGTTGCCTGAGCTGATTCTTCAGGCCACCAAAGTTGAGCGCGTGCATGCCGATAAACCTGATGTGCCGAAGGGGTTGGCGAAATATCTCACCATGCTGCATCAGGAACTGAGCAGCCATATGATGAAAGAAGAACAGATCCTGTTCCCGATGATCAAACAAGGCATGGGCGCACAGGCGAACGGTCCGATTAGCGTGATGGAAAGCGAGCATGATGACGCGGGTGAATTGCTGGAGGTTATCAAGCACACCACCAATAACGTGACGCCGCCGCCGGAAGCCTGCACGACCTGGAAGGCGATGTATAACGGGATTAATGAGTTGATTGACGATTTGATGAATCACATTAGTCTTGAGAATAACGTGCTATTCCCGCGGGCTTTGGCTGGGGAATAAAGGTTAATCCCCCTCACCAGTGGCGAGGGGGATTATGATTACTTACGTATTTCCGCGATGCGTTTCTTGCCGATAAACATCCAGCACACACCCAACAACACAAACCACAATGGCGTCACGATCAGCGCCTGGCGGGTATCGGTTTCCAGCGTCAGCAACACAATCACAAACACGAAGAACGCCATACACATCCAGCACATGAACTTGCCGAGCGGCATTTTGTAGATGGATTTTTCATGCAGATGCGGACGCTGTTTGCGATACACCAGGTACGAACACAGAATAATAGTCCAGACGAACATAAACAGAATCGCCGACACAGTAGTGATCATGGTGAACGCTGCAATCACGTTGGGGTTCACGTAAAGCATCACCACGCCGCCCAGCAGGCAGATACAGGAGAAGGTCAAACCCTTCGCCGGTACAGCGCGCTTAGAGAGTTTGGCGAACGCCTTCGGTGCCATTCCATCTTGTGCCAGGCCAAACAGCATCCGGCTGGTTGAGAACACTCCGCTGTTGGCGGAAGAGGCCGCAGAAGTCAGCACCACAAAGTTGATGATACTCGCAGCCGCAGGCAAGCCCACCAGCACGAACAATTCAACGAACGGGCTTTTATCCGCCACCACAGAGCGCCATGGCGTGACGGACATAATGACGATCAACGCGAACACGTAGAACATAATGATGCGGATCGGAATCGAGTTGATGGCGCGTGGCAGCGATTTTTCCGGGTCTTTGGTTTCAGCAGCCGTCGTTCCCACCAGCTCAATACCCACAAAGGCAAATACCGCTATCTGGAAGCCGGCGAAAAAACCGCTGATGCCTTTCGGGAACCAACCGCCGTCATTCCACAAGTTGTTGATGGAAGCCTCTACACCAGACGGGGAATGGAAGTGGGTCAAAATCATCACCAGGCCGATAACGATCAGCGCAACGATGGCGACAATTTTAATCATCGCAAACCAAAACTCCATTTCGCCGAACATTTTCACCGTGGCGAGGTTCAGGCTCAGCAGCAATACAATCACGGCGAGCGACGCTACCCAGTCCGATAAACCAGGGAACCAGAACTGCGCGTAGGCGGTTATCGCGACGACGTCCGCCATGCCGGTGACCACCCAGCAAAACCAATAAGTCCAGCCGGTAAAATACCCTGCCCACGGGCCAAGTAAGTCCGCTGCGAAATCGCTAAATGACTTGTATTCGAGGTTTGAAAGCAGCAGTTCACCCATCGCTCGCATCACGAAGAACAGCATAAAGCCGATAATCATATATACGAAGATGATGGATGGGCCCGCGAGGCTAATCGTTTTACCGGAGCCCATAAACAGGCCGGTTCCGATAGCGCCACCGATGGCAATAAGCTGAATATGGCGGTTGGTTAAATTACGCCGCAGAGACTGTTCTGACGGCTCTTCAGCAACGTCAGAAACCTTTATCTGATCTACCATGTTGTATTTTTCCTGTACCTGTCTGTTGTGTTCAGGCTCTACCGGCCTTTATAAAAATTAAAATAGTGAGGATGTGATGTTGTTGTTCCGGGGAACTCAAAGATAGTAGGGAAGAATTGGCAGGATGAATACTAAGAAAGAAATTATTTGTTAATTTAATGTTTGTTTTGAGTGCAAAATCACGCCTATAAAGTGAGCGACATCACAAAAACACTCAGGATGGTAGCGTTTACCAGATAAAATCACGCTAATTTTGTTAACCACCAAATAAAAACCCCGCCGAAGCGGGGTCGTTTGAACGCTTACAGAATTTCCAGCAGTTCAACTTCAAAA
Organism: Buttiauxella gaviniae ATCC 51604; assembly: GCF_001654835.1. Lineage (GTDB taxonomy): Bacteria > Pseudomonadota > Gammaproteobacteria > Enterobacterales > Enterobacteriaceae > Buttiauxella > Buttiauxella gaviniae. Next base: position 104,029 of record NZ_LXEP01000026.1, on the reverse strand, counting down.
ACCAGAGTGCTGTACGGAGGTATTGACGCACCAGCGCCACGCTCACCGTAAGCCAGGTTATGAGGAATAGTCAGTTCCCACTTTGAGCCAACTGGCATCAGAGTCAGAGCTTCAATCCAGCCTGCGATAACGCCGCTGACTGGGAATTCAGCTGGTTCGCCACGTTGCACGGAGCTGTCGAACACGGTGCCATCAACCAGTTTGCCGGTGTAATGCACGCGAACGTGATCTTTACGCGCTGGGATTGGGCCAGTACCTTGAGTCAGAACGCGGAATTGCAGACCCGTTTCGGTGCTGTTCACGCCGTCTTTCTTAAGGTTTTCTTCGAGGAATTTTACGCCTTCAACAGCCAGTTCTTTCTGGCGTTCCTGGCGAACGGCGTCGGCACGCTCGTGAACTTCACGCAGTGCGCGATGAACTACATCAACCGGAACTGCCGGGGCATTCCCTTCCAGCGCATCACGCAGACCAGCTACCAGTGCTTCTGGCAGCAGGCCTTGCAGACCAGATTCACTCAGTTGTTGACCTACCTGTAAACCAATACCGTAACTTGCTTGCGCTTCGACGCTGTCAAAAGAAGGGGTCGTCATGGGATTTCCTTTAATGGTATTTAAAAGCAAGCCCGCAGCATAGCAGCGTCAACCTGACGGGTAAAATGCAAAAGCGGCAAAGGTGACAAATGCAGACGAAACAGGAACAATGGTTTAAGTGAGCGTGAAATTGCGGTTGAGAATCACGTTACGCGGGATTATTCAGCGCATCAAACAGTTAGCGTTCTATAATGGAGTGGGTAAATGTACAGAGCACGTTGTGTGGAAATGAGGAGTGTTGCCGATGCGATTCGCTGTTAAACCCTGGCTTGCGCGGATTTGGCATGCACCCGATAATTTCCGGTTGATGGATCCTCTGCCGGTGATGCACCGCCGTGGCATTATTATTGCGGCGATCGTGGTTGTACTCGGTTTTCTGTGGCCTACACCTGATTCCCCTACTCAGCCAGTTACGCGCGATGCGCAGCTTTCCATTGAGTCGCAATCCCCAATTCGAGCCCACTTAGTCAACCCGCCCGAGAACTCTGCTCCCGTCGAACCGTCACGTGTTGAAGAACAACCACAGGCAGAAACGCAAGCTCCTGTGCCGCATGAGAATAACGATATTGACCAGCAATGGCGCTCTTACCGCGTTGAGTCCGGGCAAACTATGGCGCAGCTGTTCCGCGATCATAATTTACCGCCCGCTGATGTTTATTCGATGGCGCAGGTAGAAGGCAGCAACAAACCGCTGAGTACTTTGCAAACCGGGCAGATGGTGCAGATTCGCCAGAATGCGAATGGTGTGGTGACGGGGCTGACGATTGATATTGGTAACGATCAGCAGGTGCTATTTACACGCCAGCCGAATGGCAGCTTTGTGCGTGCTCGCTGATTTTTTGCGACTTCAGAAATGCAAAACGCCGGCACGAGGCCGGCGTCTTAACGTATAAACTTCAGCGTAAATTACGCTTCAGCAACAACGTTTACAATCAGTTTAGCGAATACTTCGCTGTGAACCTGGAAGTCCACTTCGTGCTCACCAGCGGTACGCAGAACGCCGTTCGGTAAACGAACTTCACTCTTAGCCACTTCAACGCCAGCTGCAGTTACAGCGTCAGCGATGTCACGGGTACCGATGGAACCGAACAGTTTACCTTCGTCGCCAGCTTTAGACGCGATAGTAACAGTTTCGAGTGCGTTGATCTTCGCAGCGCGAGCTTCAGCAGCAGCCAGAACGTCAGCTAATTTAGCTTCCAGTTCTGCACGGCGTGCTTCGAAGAATTCAACGTTTTTCTTGGTAGCAGGAACAGCTTTGCCCTGTGGTACCAGGAAGTTACGAGCATAACCCGCTTTAACGTTAACCTGATCACCCAGGCTACCCAGGTTTGCTACTTTATCAAGCAGAATAACTTGCATTACCTTATCCTCTCAAAGTCATTAATGGACAGTGGCCGATTACTGATGACGATCAGTATATGGCAACAAAGAAAGGTAACGAGCGCGCTTGATGCAGCGAGCCAACTGACGCTGGTATTTTGCACGAGTACCGGTAATACGGCTCGGGACAATTTTACCACTTTCAGTGATGTAGTTTTTCAGTGTAGCGATATCTTTATAATCAATCTCTACAACGCCTTCCGCGGTGAAACGGCAGAACTTGCGACGACGGAAATAACGTGCCATTAGGCTAGTCTCCAGAATCTATCAAATCAATCTGCTCGGCATGCAATACCACTTTGTTCAGACCATTTTTTGCCTGATGGCAACTAATGAAACCTTGAACTGTGAGTACCGTGCCGACCGTTATACTTTGAGTAATGGCTGAGTGTGCGTGCCCGCTAATAATAACTGGCATACGGCACCACGCCTGCCGATCTAAACCGGCTTCCTTTTGCACAGAACGGTGCTCAAGCACGAACTGGCAATGAGGAATTCCTGACGGGCTGACCTTGCGAAGAGGCGTCTTGCACACTGTGCCAGACAACACCAGGCGGTTGGCCGTCATTGGAAATTACTCTTCAGAATCCCCAGCATCCGCATCATCAGCAGTTTCGCTAGCGAAGTCATCGCGACGATCACGACGTTCGTCTTTAGCTTTAACCATTGGTGAAGCTTCGGTTACAGCGTGCTTAGTACGCATAACCATGCTACGGATAACGGCGTCGTTGAAGCGGAAGTTAGTTTCCAGCTCATCGATCACTTCCTGCGGAGCTTCAACGTTCAGCAGAACGTAGTGTGCTTTGTGCAGTTTGTTGATCGGGTAAGCCAGTTGACGGCGGCCCCAGTCTTCCAGACGGTGGATCGTACCTTCTGCTGCAGTGATTGCAGTAGTGTAACGTTCGATCATACCCGGAACCTGTTCGCTCTGGTCAGGATGGACCATAAAAACGATTTCGTAATGACGCATCGAATTGCTCCTTACGGATTATTCAGCCTCCTGTCAGGGTCAGCCGCGGCCCATGGAAGCAAGGAACGTGGTTATAAAGGCGGCTGAAAAATTGACGCGTAATCATACAAGCGGAGCCCAACAAACTCAAGGTTATATCGAAATTAATTCTTTTGCATGAAGGCTAAATTTCTAATAAGCGCTAACTCCGTGAATTTTATAACTTTGACCTGGATCACTTAAAATTTTTGACCAACACCATCAGAAATGGTCGCTTTTTATCCAACCCTAAGGGTTTACACTTATTGTCATAGGCCGCCACTATTTATTAACAGGAGCGACGACCGCAGCTGACACATTAAGTTGTAGTGGAGCGGATTATGAAAATTACAGTTTTAGCCTTTCTGGCGGCGCTTTTGCTTAGTTCAAATGCAGCTGCCGCGATCAAGATTGATGGTCGCCAGGCACAAAATATGGATGATGTGATGAGCCTTGGGGTTATTTATATCAACCACAACTTCGCGACAGAACAGGAAGCTGAAGTTGCTATCCATGAGGATGCAGATCAGCACAATGCAAAGTACTACCACACTATTTTGATGAGAGAGCCCGGTAGTAACGGCAATATGCGCGTAAGCGCTGACATCTACCGGTAGCAGAATGCAATGAGGTAATGAAGTAAGGCGTTAACACCAGGAATACCACAACGACATAGAAAGCCAACGTTTGACTTGCCCCCGCTTGCGGGGGCTTTTTTATCTATCCAATTACAGATGTTCGCTAAAAAATCGGCTTGTCGCTTCAAGCGCCGTAGGAGTAATACGGTGTTTTACGCCCGCTTCCCGTAAACAGATCATCTGTTTATCCAACCCTTTATCGATGAGGACTTGCTGCAAACGCCATGTCTCAGCCGCCGGGACAACATCATCTTCCTCGCCGTGCCACAGTAAAAGTGGCCGATTACCGATGCTTTCCAGCTGATGGCTGATGTCATATTCGGCGAGTGCGTTGAGTGATTCAGCCTCTTCCGCTCGTGGCGCGAATAGCGTTTGCCCAAGCGACATAAAATATCCCGATCCCATCAGGCATGCCACGCAGCGAACTTGCGGGTTACGCGCCATAATTCCAAGAGCCGTCATGCCTCCCATTGAAGCACCACCCACAGCAACTCGTCGCTCATCTACGGGATAGCGTTCGGATAAAGCCTGATAAAGCGGCGAAAACTCATCAATGTTGTGTTTAAGAATCGACCAGAATTGATACAACCGCGCGCTGTCATCACCATTAAATCGCGCACCGTGTTGATCGGCATCGGGCATAATCACACGCATTCCAGCCTGAGCAAGAGCGACCGCAAAGTAACTGTAAACCAGTTTAGATGAAGTAAACCCATGATAGAAAAATACCACCGGGAGTTTGCACTCTTTTTTCCCAGAGGGCACAGCGTGGAGAACTTCAATACCCGCAAGCTGTTCGGTATATATTTCAATCATGATATTAGCCCTGTATCGGAGTGATATATCCTTTGTATGTCAGCGCCCTGTGCATGGCAAGTCATTGATGGATTGTGATTATTGTTCACTATGAGATCTGCTTAGCGATTTTCATTCGAAAGTGATTAAAAAGCGCGGGGAAGCTAACAAAATGGGAACATTCCCTCTTCTCAGAAAAAAACCGGGGCTACACTATGGCTATTAAGAGACGAGAAACGATCATGCGATTGCTATCAGCTGTGTTACTTGCGACCACGCTCAGTGCTTGTAGCGTGTTACAAGGGACACCACAACCAGCGCCGCCTGCAACCGGAACCCCTCAAGAAATCCAGCGTTACCAAACGCAGGGTTTGACCAAAATAGGGACGGTGACAGCACTTGAGCACGGCTCTCCGATGGACGCAGAACGAGCGCTAGAAGAGAAAGCTGTTGCAGCCAAAGCGGATTATTACGTCATCGTGCTAAACGATGAGACGGTAGTACCTGGCCAGTGGTATGCCCAGGCGATTTTGTACCGTAAGTAATTTAGCGCCGTGTTTAATTTATGCATATTTACATAGCTTTGCGTCAATTGATCGTTTGTTATGCACAATGAACCTCAGCCAACGGACAGGTCTGAAGTTCACCCACGCGAAGGAATGCCCTGCTGATTTAGGGTAAGTATTAAAGGAGTTAATTATGAAACGATCGCTTGCCTTAACCTCATTACTGCTGTCCGTGGGGCTAATCACAACGTCGGCACAGTCGGCAGAAGATGTTGCCGCAGATTGTGTGACGGGTTTGAATGAAATCGGCATGATTTCAGTAAATGGTATTGCCGGTAGCGTGCAAGATGTGGAGAAAGTCATTGCCCTGAAGGCTGACGAACATGGAGCATCATATTATCGAATCGTTAAAATGCAGGAAAACCAGCTTGCTGAAGGTTGGCGTGTACAAGCCATTATTTATGCATAAATAAGCCAGCGGCCATTTATATCCACCCTTATGGCGCTGGCTTTTTTGTTCTATCCTGTGCGACCTGTCGCTCTGAGCAGTACATCAATAAGCACTTGATTCGGTAAAACACTTTCCCCCCGCGAGTCCAGCATCATACGGCACCAAGCTTCACCTAACGGTGGAGAGAGATGCTGTAAAACCTGGGTACCTGTCGCCAGAAGAGCCAGCATTCGAGTAACTTCTCTGCCCCATTCCTCTTGTGGCTTATGAAGTCGCTGTTGCAACTGCCGCCAGCTACGATCGAAATGCCGGTTTTGCCCTTTCACTTCGTCAAACTCAGCATGCAACATCTCCATCGCACCAGGTTGTTTTGCCAGAACTCGTAGTACATCGAGGCTCATAATATTGCCCGCCCCTTCCCAGATACTATTCACCGGCATTTCACGGTAAATACGCGGCAACTCGCTGTCTTCGCAATAACCGATGCCCCCAAGCACTTCCATCGCTTCAGCCACAAACGGTATTCCTGATTTGCAGACACTAAACTTGGCGGCTGGGGTAAACAGGCGACTATAAGCCAGTTCATGCGGATTACCGGGTGATTCCCAGGCGCGCGCCAGACGAAACAGAAACGTCGTTTGCCCTTCAAGTTGCAAAGCCATACGCCCAAGTACCTGGCGCATAATCGGCAGGTCGATAAGGGTTTTGCCGAATGCCTGCCGTTGATGGGCGTGATACAACGCGACGGAAAGCGCACGGCGCATCAAACCATGGCTGCCAAGCACGCAGTCAAAGCGCGTGTAGCCGCCCATTTTAAGAATCGAGCGAATCCCCTCACCTTCTTCACCGATAAGCCAGGCTGTCGCATCACAGAACTCCACTTCACTGCTGGCATTAGAACGGTTGCCGAGTTTCTCTTTAAGGCGCTCAAACCGAACATGATTACGTTGCCCGTCGGGTAAAAATCGCGGCAGGAAGAAACATGAAAGCCCACCTTTCGCTTGCGCCAGTATCAAATGTGCATCGCTTTGTGGCACCGAGAAAAACCACTTGTGACCGACGATACGATACATTTCGCTGGAGCCGCGTTTGTCGATAGGTTCAGCGCGTGTGGTGTTGCTAAGCACATCCGAACCGCCTTGTTTCTCGGTCATCCCCATACCAATCAGCAGGCCACGTTTTTGCGCCCCAGGCGCAAGATGTGCATCGTAGCGATCGCTGAGCATGGGTTTCAGCCATGAATGAAACTCTTTGGGCAGATGTTTTTGCAGTAAAGGAATCGCACCAAACGTCATGGTTATCGGGCAGAGCGTGCCTGCTTCAACTTGTGCATGCTGAACGAAGCGAGCAGCACGGGCGACAAACGAGCCCTGGCGCGCATCTTCCTGCCACGGCAAGTTATGAACCCGATTGGCACACAGCCCTTGCATCAGTAAATGCCAGGCCGGATAAAAGCGCACATCATCGAGCCGCTCACCGCTGGAGTCATAACGCAGTAATTCTGGAGGATTGGCATTCGCCAGGCGGCCGAGTTCGAGTGATTCAGCCGAACCCAGTTGCTGGCCAATACTTGCCAGAAGTTCTGCATCCCAACCCGCACCTTCACGAGCTACAGCCTCGGTTAACGAGATATCAGAAAGAAAAAGGTTACTGTTGTTGAGGGGTATTGGTTGGTTAAAAACGGTATGAGTTTGCCAGCGCATCGTGTTCCCTCCCATTAATGGCAATGCCATTAGTATGGACGGTGACAGCACTTATGCATGGAGAGGGATCACAAAGCGGGGTGCGACTGCACCCCGTTGAAGATTAACTGCGTTGACGAACCGCTTCGAACAGGCAAATACCGGTCGCGACGGAAACGTTCAATGAAGAAACGGTCCCGGCCATTGGGATGCTAATCAGCTCATCGCAATGCTCACGCGTCAGACGACGCATACCTTCACCTTCAGCGCCCATCACCAGCGCCATTGGGCCGGTCATTTTGCTCTGGAACAAGGTGTGGTCTGCTTCACCCGCAGTACCAACAATCCACACGTTCGCTTCCTGCAACACACGCATGGTGCGTGCGAGGTTGGTCACACTGATAAGCGGAACGTGCTCAGCAGCACCACAGGCCACTTTCTTAGCAGTCGCGTTCAGTTGCGCAGAGCGGTCTTTCGGTACGATAACCGCATGCACGCCAGCAGCATCTGCGCTACGCAGGCAGGCACCGAGGTTGTGCGGATCGGTAACGCCATCGAGAATCAGCAAGAACGGCTGGTCGATGCTCGCAAGCAGATCCGGAAGATCATTTTCCTGATACTGACGGCCTGGCTTCACACGAGCAATAATGCCCTGGTGCACAGCGCCTTCAGATTTTTCATCCAGCCATTGGCGGTTTGCCATTTGAACCGGCACCCCCTGGGCTTCCAGCGCATGAATTAAAGGCATCAGACGTTTGTCTTCACGGCCTTTAAGAATAAAGACTTCCCGAAAACGCTGGGGGGCGTTATCAAGTAGCGCCTGGACGGCGTGAATGCCGTAAATCATTTCACTCATTACTGTTACTCATTTCAGGTGCTGATGCACCAGTGTTAATTTGCTCGTAGATGTCGGATGTCGCTTACGCTAATCCGACCTACGAAAAGCAGTGTCAGGGTGGATAAACGAAGAACCATCCACCCTTTCAAGGCTAGCTCGGCTGCTTTTTCGCTGCCCGCTTAGCTTTCGTGGCTGCCGCTATCTTACGAGTTTTATCCGATGGCGTTTTTGGTTTCTTCACCTTCGGTTCGGCGGTTTTCTCGATTTTTTTGTCAGCTTTCGCTTTCTTCGGCTTCGCAGGACCTTTCTCTTTACGGAAAGCACTGTCTGACTCGAAGTTTACGCGTTTGCCAGCTTGACGACGTTTCGGTCCGTTGCCGTTAGCGCCTCTTTTCGCTTTGTCTTTCTCAGTTTTACCCGCACCGCGAGGTACGCGAGTACTAGAGAGCAAAGCAAAATCAATCTTGCGCTCATCCATGTGGACGGCTTCAACACGCACTTCTACACGGTCACCCAGGCGATAAGTCTGACCACCGGATTCACCAATCAGGCGTTGCCCAACCTGGTCAAAGCGATAGTAGTCGTTATCAAGAGTAGAAACGTGCACCAGGCCGTCGATAAACAGATCGGTCAGGCGTACAAAGAAGCCAAAACCGGTGACGCTTGCGATGATGCCAGTAAAGGTATTACCGACCTGATCCTGCATAAAGTCGCATTTCAGCCAGTCGGCAACGTCACGTGTAGCTTCATCGGCACGGCGTTCAGCCATAGAACAATGCTGGCCAAGTTGCAGCATCTCTTCCATGTCATAGTGCCAGCCGCCAGACTCGGTGCTGTTGCCCTTATGGCCCTGCTCTTTCGCCAGCAGATACTTGATTGCACGGTGTAACAACAAGTCCGGATAGCGTCGAATCGGCGAAGTAAAGTGCGCATAAGATTGCAGCGCAAGGCCAAAGTGACCACGGTTTTCTGGATCGTAAACCGCCTGTTTCATCGAACGCAGCAGCATAGTTTGCAGCATTTCATGATCCGGACGATCGGCAATCGAGTTCAGCAATTCTGCGTAATCACGCGGTTCAGGTTTCTGCCCGCCAGGCAATTCCAGGCCCAGTTCAGCCAACACCGAGCGGAATGAAGTGATCGCTTCGTTGGTTGGACGATCGTGATCGCGGAACAGTGACGGTTCGTTATGTTTTTCAACAAAGCGAGCGGCTGCAATGTTCGCGAGGATCATGCACTCTTCGATTAGCTTGTGTGCATCGTTACGCACAGTTTGCTCAACGCGCTCGATGCGGCGTTCAGCGTTGAAGATAAACTTCGCTTCTTCACTTTCGAACGAGATGCCACCACGCTCAGCGCGGGAAACATCCAGCACTTTATACAGGTTGTGCAGCTCTTCGATGTGCTTAACCAGCGGCGCATACTGCTCACGCAGTTCCTGATCGCCCTGCAACATGTGCCACACCTTGGTGTAGGTCAGACGCGCATGGGAGCTCATTACCGCTTCGTAGAATTTAGAACCTGTCAGACGACCCGTTGCAGAGATAGTCATTTCGCAGACCATACACAGACGGTCAACCTGTGGATTGAGCGAGCACAGGCCGTTAGACAGCACTTCCGGCAGCATCGGGATAACCTGCGACGGGAAGTAAACTGAGGTACCACGGTTACGCGCTTCTTTATCCAGCGCGGTTGGCGGGCGAACGTAATAACTTACGTCAGCAATCGCAACCCACAAACGCCAGCCGCCGCCACGTTTTTTCTCACAGAATACGGCGTCGTCGAAGTCACGCGCATCCTCACCATCAATGGTCATGAGTGGCAGGTCACGCAAATCTACGCGGCCCACTTTGGCCTCTTCTGGCACTTGCTCCTTCAGGGAAGCAACCTGGGCTTCAACTTCTGGTGGCCAGATATAAGGGATTTCATGGGTGCGCAGCGCCATATCAACGGCCATGCCGGTGCCCATGTTGTCACCAAGAAGCTCAACAATTTTACCTACCGCTTTGGTGCGGCGAGTTGGACGCTGGGTGAGTTCAACCACCACCACAAAACCCATACGCGCGCCCATCACGCCTTCTGGCGGGATAAGGATATCGAAGCTCAGACGGCTGTCGTCTGGCACCACGAAACTGATACCTGCATCGGTAAAGTAGCGGCCAACAATTTGCCCGGTTCTTGGCTCCAGCACACGCACAATACGCGCTTCGCGACGGCCTTTACGGTCTGCACCCAGCGGCTGTGCCAACACGATGTCGCCATGCATACACATTTTCATCTGTTCAGATGAAAGGTAGAGATCGTCTTTACGGCCTTCTACACGTAGGAAACCGAAGCCATCGCGGTGACCAATGACTTTGCCTTTTAGCAAATCAAGACGTTCTGGAAGGGCATAGCACTGGCGACGGGTAAAGACCAACTGTCCATCGCGTTCCATGGCTCGCAGACGGCGACGCAGCGCTTCAAGTTGTTCTTCACCGTTAATATTCAGTTCTTCAGCCAGTTCGTCACGATTGGCTGGTTTTTCACGTTTGGACAGATGAGCGAGAATAAACTCCCGGCTTGGGATCGGGTTTTCGTATTTTTCGGCTTCTCGTTCCTGAAAAGGATCTTTTGACATTGCGGTTCCTCCGTTGTCATTTGCTGAGGAAATCGTGATTTATTCCACCAGCAATAATTTGTAGAGCGGTTGGTTTTGGTCCACCAAATCGGCCAGCGTGTGCTTATCCAGCTCTGTTAGAAAGCTTTGCACCGCCTGAGCCAGTGCCTGCTTGAGGCGACATGCGGGGGTAATATGACAAAACTCACTGCTACAGTTCACCAAAGATAGCGGTTCCAGCTCGCGCACCACATCACCCACACGAATTGTTTGCGCAGGTTTGCCGAGGCGAATACCACCGTTTTTGCCGCGCACTGCCGTCACATAGCCCGCGCGACTGAGTTGATTGATGATTTTCACCATGTGGTTACGTGATACTCCGTACACTTCTGTTACCTCAGAAATGCTCGTCATTTTGCCTTCCGGCAAAGACGCCATATAAATCAAAGCACGTAAACCGTAATCAGTAAAACTCGTTAACTGCACATCAACCTCTAGGGTGGGAGGGGAAACGCTTAATAGCTGTAAATACTATACCCTAAATAATTCGGGTTGCAGCCAGGCGGCCAGCTCAAGAATCCCCGGGAGCTTACTTAAGTAAGTGGCTGGGGTGAGTGAGTGCAGCCAACGCCGCTGCAACGTGAAGTATGACGGGTATAGATTGATGATAAACCAGCCATAAGGTTGCCAGCTAATTTATTTAATAGGGGAAGGTAGATAAAACGGCAGGATAAAACAGTTGGGGTGCGCTAAGCACACCCCATCACATCATTATGCGTCGAACGGATCGCGCAGAATCATGGTTTCAGAACGGTCTGGACCGGTAGAAATAATGTCTACTGGTACTTCAGTCAGTTCTTCAATGCGCTTGATGTAGTCCAGCGCTGCTTGCGGCAAACCACTACGCTCTTTCACACCGAAGGTCGTTTCGGACCAGCCTGGCATGGTTTCGTAGATTGGCTCGATACCTTCCCAATCGTCAGCAGCCATTGGAGTGGTAGTCACTTCACGGCCATCTGGCAGACGGTAGCCTACGCACAGTTTAACTTCTTTCAAGCCGTCCAGAACGTCCAGCTTGGTCAGGCAGAAACCTGACAGGGAGTTAATCTGCACTGCACGACGCACAGCAACGATATCCAACCAACCTGTACGACGACGACGACCAGTGGTCGCACCGAACTCGTTACCTTGTTTGCACAGGAACTCGCCGATATCATCAAACAGTTCAGTTGGGAACGGACCTGCGCCAACGCGAGTAGAGTACGCTTTGATAATACCCAGAACGTAATCAACATAACGTGGACCAATACCGGAACCTGTTGCCACGCCACCCGCGGTGGTGTTGGAAGAGGTCACGTACGGATAGGTACCGTGATCGATGTCCAGCAGTGTGCCTTGAGCACCTTCGAACATGATGAAGTCGCCGCGCTTACGTGCCTGATCCAGCAGATCGGACACGTCAACTACCATGCTGGTCAGAATGTCAGCAACTGCCATGACATCATCCAGAACTTTCTGGTAATCAACCGCTTCAACTTTATAGAAGTTAACCAGCTGGAAGTTATGGTATTCCAGAACTTCTTTCAGTTTGTCTGCAAAGGTGGCTTTGTCGAACAAGTCGCCAACGCGCAGGCCACGACGGGCCACTTTGTCTTCATATGCAGGACCGATACCACGACCGGTAGTACCGATAGCTTTCGCACCACGAGCTTTCTCACGAGCCACATCCAGCGCAACGTGATAATCAAGGATCAGTGGACATGCTTCAGATAACAGCAGGCGCTCACGTACCGGAATCCCACGGTCTTCCAGTTCTTTCATCTCTTTCATCAGTGCAGCAGGAGACAGCACAACGCCATTACCGATGATGCTGGTAACGTTATCACGCAGAATACCTGATGGAATAAGATGAAGAACGGTTTTTTCACCGTTGATTACGAGAGTATGGCCTGCGTTGTGACCGCCCTGGTAGCGCACAACATATTTAGCCCGTTCAGTCAGAAGATCTACGATCTTTCCTTTACCTTCGTCACCCCATTGGGTGCCCAGTACGACGACGTTGTTACCCATTTTTCAAAATCACCGTTTGCTTAAAAAAGGATTCTACCATCGGTTTCCCCGATGATCAGCCCTTTTAGTATACAAAATGGTAATCAGCCACCTCAACGTGACTTAACCGCCGCTTCGACTCAACATGTAGTAGACAACGACACCTGCAACCACTAGTCCGCCGCCAAAACGACGCAGCGTGTTATCGGGTAATTGGATTAAAGCGGCTATCATACGACGCCACATACGCGGATAAAGCATCGGTCCGAGTCCTTCGAGCACTAAAACCAGTGCTAATGCCATCCAGATTGTCGAATTCATAATTTCCTCTAGCACCCATAAAAAAAGAGCCGGTCAGACCGGCTCTTGATAAAACGCTTGCGAATATTAACGTGAACTGTTCGCTGGTGTTTTCATATAGCGGAAGAAATCGCTATCTGGGCTTAACACCATAACGTCCTGACCAGAATTGAAGCTCGCCTCGTAAGCACGCAGGCTACGAATGAAGGCATAGAAATCTGGATCCTGGCTGAATGCGTCAGCAAACAGTTTGGCAGCTTCTGCATCACCTTCACCACGGCTGATTCGGCCCATACGCTCGGCTTCGGCCAGAGTACGAGTCACTTCGTAGTCGGCGGTAGCACGCAGCTTCTCAGCTTCTTCCTGACCTTGTGAACGGTGGCGACGAGCAACCGCTTCACGCTCTGCGCGCATACGGTTGTAGATAGCCTCAGACACTTCAGCTGGCAGGTTGATCTGCTTGATACGCACATCGACCACTTCAATACCCAGCGCTGCCATACTGTTCGGGTTAACCACTGGCACTTTACCTTTGGTTTCCGCCGTTACACGCGCCGCTGCTGATGCAATCGCATCATCCGCAGCAGGTGTTGACACTTCATCGTCAGTACCTGCAGAACCTGAGTTCAGCGCATCACGAACGTCCAGAGTCAGACGACCGCGAGAATCGGTCACGATGTCTTTCACATCAAGACGACCAATTTCAGAACGCAGACGGTCACTGAACTTACGTTTTAACAGCACTTCAGCTTGAGAAACGTCACCACCACCGGTTGCCAGGTAGTAGCGGCTGAAATCACTGATACGCCATTTGATATAGGAATCAACGATCAGGTCTTTCTTCTCTTTGGTTACAAAGCGGTCGGCTTGGTTATCCATAGTCTGAATACGTGCATCAAGGGTTTTAACCGACTCGATAAACGGTACTTTGAAATGCAGACCTGGCTCGTAGACCACCGGCTTGTTTTCGTCATCACGCAACACTTTACCGAAGCGTAACGTAATTCCGCGCTCACCTTCCTGTACCACGAAGACCGAGGTAAATAGCACTACCAGCACGATGATAATTAAAGCAATGACTGACTTACGCATCGTTATTCACTCCCTACGCGCTGGTTATCAGTGCGCTGTGCGTCGGCACGGCGCTGATCCATGATATCGCCCCGGCTTGACGAGGACGGTGTGCTGGCGCTGCCGCTGCTTGAGCTGGATGCAGGTGGCAGACGCAACAAGCTGTTCGCACCACTAGTATCGCTCTTCGCCGCAGGCTGTGAACCACCTTTAAGCATCTGATCCAGTGGAAGAACCATCAGGTTGCCGCCTTTGTCGTTAACCAGAACTTTACGGGTATGGCTAAGCACTTTTTCCATGGTTTCGATATACAGACGCTCACGGGTAATTTCCGGTGCAGCTTTGTATTCCGGCAGCATCTTCGCAAAGCGAGCCACTTCACCCTGCGCTTCTAACACAGTCTGTGTTTTATAAGCGCGAGCTTCTTCAAGAATACGCTGCGCCTGACCGTTAGCACGCGGCTGAACTTCGTTGGTATACGCTTCTGCTTCACGGATGTATTGCTGTTCGTTTTCACGCGCAGAAATCGCATCATCAAATGCAGCCTTCACCTCTTCCGGCGGACGAGCAGCCTGGAAGTTGACGTCCAGCAGGGTAATACCCATGTTGTACGGGCGAATGGTTTCTTCCAGCTCGCGCTGAGTATCGTTACGAATAATGGTACGACCCTCGGTGAGGATCTTATCCATGGTGTATTTACCAATAACACCACGCAATGCGCTGTCGGTTGCCTGACGCAGGCTATCGTCGGCGCTGGTTACGCTAAACAGATAACGACGCGGATCGGTAACACGGTACTGGACGTTCATTTCGACGCGAACGACGTTCTCATCGGAAGTCAGCATCACACCGGAAGCCGCCAATTCGCGAACCGCTTCAACGTTTACCGCTCTGACACTATCAATGAATGTCGGTTTCCAGTTCAAACCCGGCTCAACCAAATGGCTGAATTGACCAAAACGAGTCACAACACCACGTTCAGCTTCTTTAATGGTATAGAACCCAGTCGCTGCCCAAATAACAACAGCCACGGCAGCAACGATGCCAACCATGCGGCCACCAATATGAGGACGTGGAAGCTGCGAAGAACCACCACCAGAACCGGAGCCGCCGCCTTTACCGCCGCCCAGACCACCAAGTTTCTTACTTAATTTTCGGAAGATATCATCCAGATCAGGTGGCCCCTGATCCCGCCCTCCTTTGTTACCCCCAGAGTCGCCGCCAGGTTTGCTGCTTCCCCACGGGTCGCGGTCCTGTCCGTTATTACCGGGCTGATTCCACGCCATGTTTATGCTCCATATTTGTTGTGCGGTGATATCCCCCGAAGGGGAAAAAGTCTTCAGGACATTCCCTTGACTTGCTAGACGATGTAGTCAGCGAGTGCCGGTTCTTGTTTACAGAGGCGACGCCAGTCAACAATAGGCATACGAATTTGTAAGCCAACACTGCCGTCTTCCTCCATCCACTCTTTTTCTATTGCCTGAAGCTGATAAAACCGGCTCCGCAGTCGGCCTGCCTGGGGGGGTAAGCACAACGTATGCTGTGCAATTTCACCAGATAAACGCTCTGTCAAAGCCTGGAAAAGCAGTGGAACACCGTCTCCGGTCTGGGCAGAAAGCCAGACCCGAATCGGCATATTTTCCTCATCTCTGTCGATACGTGGAACGAAATCATCCAACATATCTATTTTATTCATCACCAGGAGCGTTGGAATTTCATCAGCCTCAATCTCTTCGAGAACGGTATCTACCGCGGCAATGTTTTCCTCAATCCTGAGGTCGCTTGCATCAATGACATGTAATAACAGTGTCGCCTGGCGAGTT
Source organism: Buttiauxella gaviniae ATCC 51604 (assembly GCF_001654835.1). Taxonomy (GTDB): domain Bacteria; phylum Pseudomonadota; class Gammaproteobacteria; order Enterobacterales; family Enterobacteriaceae; genus Buttiauxella; species Buttiauxella gaviniae. The sequence goes on along the minus strand of NZ_LXEP01000026.1, from coordinate 88,319 downwards.
TCCTGCAAGGTTGCCTTAAACGCCGCCACTAAATCGTGTGGCAGGTGACGAATAAAACCTACTGTATCTGCCAGTATGGTTTCACCAACATCCGTAACGTTAATGCGACGTAATGTTGGATCAAGTGTGGCAAACAACTTATCTGCAGCATAAACGCCAGCTGCAGTTATCTGATTAAACAGGGTAGATTTGCCGGCGTTGGTATAGCCCACCAAAGAAACAGTTGGGATATCAGCCTTGGCACGCGATCTTCGACCTTGTTCACGCTGTTTTTCGACTCGTTCTAAGCGACCAAGAATCTGCATAATCCGGTTGCGCAGTAAACGGCGGTCGGTTTCGAGCTGAGTTTCCCCAGGGCCTCTTGAACCAATCCCCCCTCCCTGACGCTCAAGGTGGGTCCAGCCGCGCACAAGACGAGTTGCCATGTGACGTAACTGAGCCAGTTCAACCTGCAACTTACCTTCATGGGTACGTGCACGTTGAGCAAAAATATCTAAAATCAGGCCGGTTCTGTCGACGACGCGACATTCACACAGCGCTTCGAGGTTACGCTCCTGAGCAGGAGACAACGCATGATCAAATAAAATGACCGATGCCCCAGTGGCTTTCACTGCATCGGCAATCTCAATTGCCTTACCTTCACCAACAAAATACTTCGGGTGAGGAGCTTTGCGGCTACCAGTAACCACCTGTAACGCTTCGACACCAGCTGAAGAGACCAGAGATTCAAACTCCTCCAGATCTTCTTTGTTTTTGTCTTGCGTAAAATAGATGTGTACTAGTACCGCATGCTCACCGGCATCATAACGGTCAAACAAGCGTATAACCTCTCAAAAAGACCAGCGGGGAACCCATCATCCCTGGTTCCCCGGCTTGGAAAAACAACGTTATGCCTTATTCAGCGTCTTCGTTGTCTTGTTGTGGCGCAGAACCTTGCGCGCTGCCGCCATGGTGATAGCTGCCAGAACCGCTAGTACCGGTGTTATTACTGTGATGAGATACCGGACGTGACGGAACAACAGTTGAAATCGCGTGCTTATAGACCATCTGGCTGACCGTGTTTTTCAACAGGATCACAAACTGATCAAAAGACTCAATCTGCCCTTGCAGCTTAATACCATTCACCAAATAAATAGAAACTGGAACACGTTCGCGACGCAGTGCGTTCAAGAACGGATCTTGTAATGATTGCCCCTTAGCCATTCTATCTTTTCCTTATATGCTTGTTGTTTGTAACTCAAGAACCCTGAGGCTCTGAAAAACTGCGTAAGATACTGCGCACCATAACGATTCAATTGTACACATTCATTGGTGCTTCGCACTAACAACCTGTACTACATCGTTATAAGATTGAGACGGATTCTCACTGTCTAACCAGTGAACACCTTCCCAACCTCTTAACCAGGTCATCTGGCGCTTAGCCAATTGTCTCGTCGCGCAAATACCACGATAAACCATTTCATCATGTGGAATTTCACCGGCCAGATAAGACCACATCTGCCGGTAACCCACACAACGAATGGAAGGCATATCCGTATGCAAATCACCACGGGCAAAAAGAGCCCGTACTTCAGCTTCAAATCCAGAAGCTAACATCTGATGAAAACGCTGCTCAATTCGTTGATGGAGCAGTTCACGGCTCGCCGGGGCGATGGCGAACTGATGCACCTGGTAAGGCAGAGCTTCTCCTGACGTTTTCGTCAGTTCCGTTAAAGTTTTACCCGAAATGAAAAAAACTTCCAGTGCGCGGGAAAGCCTTTGTGGATCATTTGGATGAATACGTGCAGCGGCGACAGGATCAACCTGTGCTAACTCACGATGCAACGCCTCCCATCCTTGCTCTGCAGCCTGTTTTTCTATCCTATCCCGAACTTCTGGATCGGCAGATGGCAACGGTGACAAACCTTCTAACAATGCCTTGAAGTAGAGCATCGTTCCCCCAACTAACAAGGGGATACGCCCGGCTGCGGTAATATCTGCCATTTCAGCTAACGCATCGCGCCGGAAATCTGCGGCGGAATAAGCCTGTGCAGGGTCGAGAATATCAAGTAACCGGTGCGGGGCTTGGGCAAGTTCTTCCACCGTGGGCTTTGCTGTACCGATGTCCATCCCTTGATAGATAAGGGCCGAATCGACGCTTATCAACTCTACCGGCAACGTTTTACGCAAATTAATCGCGAGCGCCGTCTTACCAGAGGCCGTTGGCCCCATTAAAAAAATTGCCTGTGGCAGGTTTTGCTTAACTTCAGTCATGTTTCAGGGCGTTCATCGCCAATTGTAAATCAACAGGTTGTAACAAACCGCCAGGTGGTGATTTCACCAGCTGCGGACAAAGGCGCTCTACATCAGCCAGCAAGGCAATTGCCTGTGCCAGATTCCATTGTTCATGAAAGCCGTCCATTTGACGAGCAAACCATTGAGCAATCTGTGGTGCGTTAACCTCTGTCTGTTGCGCCAGGTATCCTGGCAGTTCGTGAATCAAGATTTGTAAATTTTGTTTACGTAAAGGTAAAGGTACGGTGCGAATTGTTATCTGACGCGACTCTGCGACAAATTCGATACCCATTTCCAATAAAAGCGACTGATATTTAACCAGAACGTCCTGTTCTTCTTTCGTCACTTTCAGGCGTACAGGGATCAGCAATGGTTGCGCCCGCGCACCTTCACTACCTGGTACTAACTGCGCCATTTTCAACCAGCGTTCAGCCACGGTTAATGAAAGCAGCATAATTTTGCCGTCGCGTTCCAGCAATGCCATGTCTGGTGCAAGCACCGTCAGTACACGGCCAAAACTTTGTGCATGGGCGTCTAATACTTCGTTGGTTTCAGGTTCAGCTGCACGATTTTTTGGCGTTGGGGAAGCTTGCGTATTCAGAAGCTCGCGATACAGCGCCCCTTCTTTCTTCTGGAAACCTGGTGCTGCATGAGGCCATAAAGGTATGTTTTTGCTGGCACCTCCGCCGCTATATTCACCGCCATTTGGCGAAGAACTGCGAGGCGGTGATTCACGAACAACAGAAGAAGTGGGGGCAGGTGTTGAAAACTGGTTACGTCCAGATGCAACGCGATTTTCCGGCTGCCAACTCTGTTGCGGTTCTTCGGTTGTTTCTTCCAGTGGCAAACGGTTTTCTGTCTGCTGTTGCAGCACGCTCAACACGCCCTGATAGATAAAGTCATGCACCAGACGCGATTGATGGAACCGCACTTCATGTTTGGCCGGATGTACATTCACATCCACCTGATGCGGATCGATTTCAAGATAGAGCACAAATGCCGGTTGCTGATCGGCTCCGAGTTTATCTTCACAGGCCTGGCGAATGGCGTGATTTATCAAGCGGTCACGCATCATGCGGCCATTGACGTAACAATATTGAATCTCTGCCAGTGCAGAAGTCGTCGCACTTGGTTCAGCCACCCACCCACGTAAAGCAAGATCGCCGTGCTGCCATTCAATGGACAGAGCTTGTTCGAGGAACTGCGTGCCACAAATCGCACCCAGACGACGTTCACGAGGCGCGCCTTCTGCGACCGCACGATATTGACGAATGACTTTGCCGTTATGCGTCAAATTAATCGATACATCAAAGCGTGCCAGCGCAATACGCCTGACAATCTCATCAATATGGTTGAATTCGGTTTTTTCAGTGCGCATGAATTTGCGCCGGGCAGGTGTGTTGTAAAACAGATCCAACACTTCAAGCGTGGTTCCGACTGGATGCGCTGCGGGCTTCACCGTCACATCTTGTTCACGGCCTTCGGCATAGGCCTGCCACGCCTCGCTTTGATCGACGGTACGTGACGTTAACGTCAAACGGGCAACCGAGCTAATACTGGCTAGCGCTTCGCCACGAAAACCAAGGCTGATAATCGCCTCAAGGTCATCAAGTGAAGCAATTTTACTGGTGGCATGGCGAGCCAACGCAAGCGCCAGCTCGTCTTTTTTGATACCACAACCGTTGTCGCGGATACGAATGAGCTTGGCACCACCGCGTTCGATATCAATATCAATACGAGTAGCGCCAGCATCCAGACTGTTCTCAACCAGCTCCTTCACCACCGATGCGGGGCGCTCTACCACTTCGCCAGCAGCAATCTGGTTGGCAAGTTGCGGCGGCAGAACCTGAATCGGCATGAAATTTCCTTATTGAGTAATCGCGACCTGATCGAGACCCGCACCTTGCGAACGTGCGGTTTGCCCCGGGGCAGGTGCTGATTGTAACGGATGCGTCTGGAAATAGTCCCTCAAACCTTGATAAATGGCTTGGGCAATTTTTTGCTGATAATCATCGCTATCAAGCAGGCGCTCTTCCGAGTTGTTACTGATAAACCCGGTTTCCACTAGCACTGAAGGGATATCTGGTGAGCGTAATACTCCAAGGCTTGCATGCTCAGGGCGACGCTTGTGTAACGCGCCGACACGTTGCATTTGAGCCAGCACTTTTGTCGCCACATCATACCCGACACGCTGGGAATGGCCGAATTGCAAATCCAGTACTGCCTGGCTCAGATACGGGTCAGCCTGGCTATTGGCCAGTACATCACCTGCACCACCCAGCAACTCGGATTGTTTCTCGTGCTGTTCGAGCCAGCCCGCCATTTCGCTATTTGCACGGCGGTTTGACAGCACCCAGACAGATGCTCCCGTCGCGTCGCGGTTTGGTGCAGCATCGGCATGAATAGAAACCAGAATATTGGCGTTCTGTTTACGCGCCACATCCGAGCGCCCCATCACCGAAATGAAATAGTCGCCATCACGGGTCAGCACGCCTTTAAACATCGGGTCGTCATTGAGCAAGGAACGTAGTTTACGGGCAATAGAAATAGTGACGTTTTTCTCTTTCGTCCCACCCGGACCAATCGCACCCGGGTCTTGTCCACCATGTCCAGCATCAATCGCCACAACCACGGTATCAGACTGAGTAGTGGTGCGTTGAGTTCGCGCAGGATGCATCACCGTATTCGAACTGACTGCGCCAGTAACGGTTTGCGGGTTAAACGGATTTTTTGCCGGTTCTGTCGGGCGGGTAACTGGCGGGGCTTCCACGTGTTTGGCAACAACCGGTGGAGGTGGAGGCGGCGGTGGCATATCGGCGTTAATGGTAAACACGACCGTGTAATTAGAACCATTTTGCTGTTTCACCGCGCGAGTTTTGCCAGGCTCAGTGAGATCAACCACCAGGCGTAAGGAATCGCTATCTTTCGGTTGCCCTGAACGAATGCTTTTCACCAGGTTATTTCCACTGAACAAAAGAGGTAAACCTCGAATCACACCCGTTTGTTTAATATCCAGGGCTACGCTTTTTTTATCATCCTGAGAGAATGCATATTCAGGGTCACCAATAAAACTAAAGGTGATTCGCGCCTGAGAATCACCATTTGATACCTGAATATCCGCTAAACTCGCGGCACCCGACTGTGCCGTAAGCAACAGTAAGCACGCCGCCATCAACCAACTTTTCACGCGAAAGATCATCCCGTCGTCCTTGTTATTTGGCAAACCGCGCCAGTAACGACTCACCAGATGAGGAAACTGCTTTCAGGCACGCCTCGCGCCCTTCGGCCTGGTAACTTAGGTGTATTTCGACATCCGGTTCCGGCAGCACACCCTGGCCTTTTTGCGGCCATTCCACCAGACTAATTGCGTCATTGGTAAAATAGTCACGAATTCCCATAAATTCGAGTTCTTCTGGATCAGCAAGGCGATAGAGATCAAAGTGATACACCATCAAATTGCCAAGTTCATACGGTTCAACCAACGTGTAAGTTGGGCTCTTAACATTGCCTTTGTGGCCCAACGCTTGCACAAAACCACGGCTGAATGTCGTCTTGCCCGCACCCAGGTCACCATACAGATGAATCACGGTGGCACCGATACAGGCTTTTGCCAGACGCGCACCCAATTCTAAGGTCGCAGTTTCATCAGGTAATGCGATAACTCGATTAATCATTTTCTTTGCTATTCAAATCCGGGTTAACAAAAGGGTACATCGTCGAGAATAAGTCGCTTGCTAACATACCGCGTGTACCGAAGCGCTGAGCCAAGACATCAGCAGCAGCGCCATGTACAACACATCCAGCACATGCCGCATCATACGGGGTTAACTTCTGTGCCAGCAATGCTCCGATGATCCCGGATAGCACATCCCCCATACCGCCACTTCCCATCCCGGCATTTCCCACATCAATGAGTGAGCATTCGCCGTTTTGACTGGCAACAACCGTACCGGCACCTTTTAAGACCACAATTCCGCCATAACGTTTTACAAGACGGTCTGCGGAAAGTAAGCGGTCACTCTCAATTTGTGATACTGCGCAATTTAACAGCCGGGCGGCTTCGCCAGGATGCGGCGTAATGACGCGATTCTGACGTTTATCGGGATTGATTGCCAGAAGGTTCAACGCATCTGCATCCCACAGCATCGGTTTACGGCAGTTCTCTACTTTTTCCAGGGCTTTTTTGCCCCATTCATGCATCCCAAGCCCAGGACCAATAACCACCACATCTGCCCATTCGAGACATTCATCAAGTGAATTTGATGTGAGTTCCTGAACCATCAGTTCCGGTCGGGCGGTAATAAGCGGGGCAATGTTTTCTGAACGAGTTAAAACCTTGATCAACCCCGCTCCAGCGCGTAGCGCAGCCTCGCCGGTCATGCGAATCGCTCCGGCAGTACCGTGGTCGCCACCAATGATCACCAGCCGCCCATTAGTCCCTTTATGCGACGTAGGTTTACGCGGAGGCAACCATCCCGCTAGTTGCGCGCTATCTACGCGAGATATCGGTGCAACTTGCCCCTTTAACCAGTCTTCAAGACCCAACGCATTGAAATGCAATTCGCCCACGACATCGCGAGCTTTTCCGGTCAGAAGCCCGGGCTTAAGGGCAATAAAAGTGATGGTGTGAGAAGCGTTGATCACCGCTCCAGGCGTTGCACCGGTTTCTGCAAGCAAGCCGGAAGGGATATCCAGCGCGACGACAGGTGCCGCATGCTGATTGCACTTTTCTATCAGCTGCGCTGCAACATCTCGGGGAGCACTGTTAAGTCCGGTGCCAAGTACGCCGTCAATCACAAGATCGATATCGTCTGCCCAGACATGTTCCGGGGCATGAATCACACCTGCTGCATCCAGCCACGCATCACGCGCGCTGGCCGCTTCTTCAGGCAAAGGCTTGTCACTTTCGAGTGCCAATAACGTGACACGAATACCCGCCGCTTGGGCAAGGCGCGCCACCACATAGCCGTCACCGCCGTTATTGCCATGGCCGCACGCAACCAGCCAGTGTTGGGTTTGCGGATAGAGTTCGCGGGCAAGATTAAATGCCGCAGCCCCTGCCCGCTGCATCAATTCGTATAGCGTTAACCCTAGGTAATCTGCCGCGTGTTTCTCAGCGGTGCGCAGCCAGTCTGCGGACCAGACTGAATGTGGTATACTTTTGGCGGTTATTTTTAGGCTCAGGTCCGTCATGTCACAGCCCCTCGATCTCAATCAATTAGCGCAAAATATCAAGCAGTGGGGTATCGAACTCGGCTTCCAGCAAGTGGGAATTACCGATACCGATCTCACCGCCAGTGAACCTGCGCTCCAGATATGGCTGGATAAACAATACCACGGCGAGATGGACTGGATGGCTCGTCATGGCATGATGCGTGCCCGACCACACGAATTGCTCCCCGGCACCTTGCGCGTGATTAGCGTGCGGATGAACTATCTCCCCGCTAACGCAGCCTTTGCTTCAACGCTTAAAAATCCCAAAATTGGTTATATCAGCCGTTACGCCCTTGGGCGCGACTACCACAAACTGCTGCGTAATCGACTCAAGAAACTGGGCGAAATGATCCAGTCTCATTGTTCCACGCTGAATTTTAGACCTTTTGTGGATTCAGCGCCGATTCTTGAGCGTCCACTTGCTGATAAAGCCGGGCTCGGCTGGACAGGTAAGCACTCACTAATCCTCAACCAGGAAGCAGGATCGTTCTTTTTCCTCGGCGAACTGTTGGTCGATATTCCGCTGCCAATTGATAAACCTGTCGAGGAAAAGTGTGGGCGCTGCGTGGCCTGTATGACTATCTGCCCGACAGGCGCGATTGTTGAGCCCTACACAGTTGACGCACGCCGCTGCATTTCTTATCTCACTATCGAGCTTGAAGGTGCAATACCGGAAGAGTTCAGGCCGCTTATTGGCAACCGTATTTACGGCTGCGATGACTGCCAGCTGATTTGCCCGTGGAACCGTTTCTCCCAGTTGACCACCGAAGAAGACTTTAGCCCGCGCAGCAAATTGCATGCACCGGAACTGGCTGAGTTGTTCACCTGGGGTGAAGACTATTTCCTGCGCGTGACAGAAGGTTCGGCTATTCGTCGAATTGGCCATTTACGTTGGCTGCGAAATATTGCAGTGGCATTGGGAAATGCACCGTGGGATGAGGCGATTCTGGAAACGTTGCAACAACGAAAAGGTGAGCACCCACTTCTTGATGAGCACATTGATTGGGCGATTGCGCAACAATTAATCAAGCGAAGCGAGGGCGCTACAGAAGTCCAACGCCCACAGAAACAGCGTCTGGTTCGTGTGATTGAAAAGGGGTTAAAACGTGATGCATGACATGTCCACAGGATGTGAATAAAAATTTGAACACCTTGTCCTGCAAACGAAAAAAAAACTGCAAGCGATCCGCTCAACATTCTCAAATATTAAAAAAATGATATTAATCAAATGATTAAAATATTCTTATAAAATTTAAGAAATAATTAGCGATCTAAGTGAATAGACGAAGGCTGTGGATAAGTCTGTTTACAAGATTTTATCGCGAACGTAAAAACCACCACCGACGCTGGTTAGCGTTGTGGATAATTTGTACTGGATATTAGAATTTGGAGCGGGAAACGAGACTCGAACTCGCGACCCCGACCTTGGCAAGGTCGTGCTCTACCAACTGAGCTATTCCCGCTTGGGTGGTGCGTGGCTTATAAAAGCCAATCAAATTTTGGAGCGGGAAACGAGACTCGAACTCGCGACCCCGACCTTGGCAAGGTCGTGCTCTACCAACTGAGCTATTCCCGCATATTCTTCGTCTTTCAAGCTGATGCTTAAAAGCCATCGAATTTGGTGGTACTGCTGTAATCAAATTTGGAGCGGGAAACGAGACTCGAACTCGCGACCCCGACCTTGGCAAGGTCGTGCTCTACCAACTGAGCTATTCCCGCTCTGTGTAACGCTGCAAATTCTGCATCGGTACGGGAGGCGCATTATACGAGAAATCGTTTTAGTCGCAAGCCCTCAAACGATTTTTTTCGCTATTTTTGTTTGAATGCTGATTAATTCGACAAAATGATTATTTTCCCAGCGAATATCAGGAAAATCTCTCGATCCTGCCTTTTTTCGGGTTAGTGAAAAAAACAGGACCGAGGCTAACAACTTCTTATAGCTTGATAAAGTTCTCGCGGTAGAACGCAAGTTCCGCCACTGACTCACGGATATCATCCATCGCCTGATGGGTACCCTGCTTTTTGAAATCAGCCAAAATTTCAGGTTTCCAACGGCGCGCCAGCTCTTTCAGAGTGCTGACATCCAGATAACGATAGTGGAAGTACTCTTCAAGTTCTGGCATGTACTTAAACAGGAAACGACGATCCTGGCCTATGCTGTTACCACAGATTGGAGAACTATTAGCGGGAACCCACTCTTTCAGGAACTCAAGTGTTGCCAGTTCAGCCGCACGGTCGTCCATGGTGCTTGCTTTCACGCGTTCTACCAGCCCGCTGCCAGTATGGGTACGCACATTCCAGTCATCCATCAACGCCAGCTGTTCGTCAGACTGATGAACCGCAATCGTTGGCCCTTCGGCAAGGATATTCAAATTGGCATCGGTAACCAGAGTGGCAATTTCAATTATGCGATCCCGCTCGGGGTCCAGGCCGGTCATTTCTAAATCAATCCAAATCAGATTGTTTTCATTTCCACTCATGCTATTTTCCACCCTTCTTGTGCGTAGCCCACCGTTGTCGATGGGTTAATTCGTATAAAATAGTGTGTATCATAGAGGTTTTGCCCACCACGGGCGACCAGGAGCCAGTAAGATTGAGCAAAAATAAACTCTCCAAAGGACAGCAGCGCCGGGTTTCAGCAAACCACCAGCGTCGGCTTAAACAGACTGTGGAGAAAGCCGATCCTGACGACTCTCAGTTTGGCGAACCGCGCGATGGTCGCGTCATTAGCCGTTTCGGCCAACATGCCGATGTTGAATCACCAGGTGGTGACATTCACCGCTGCAATATTCGCCGCACCATCCGTTCGCTGGTAACCGGCGACAATGTGGTCTGGCGCCCAGCCAAAGAAGCTGCGGCTGGCGTAACCATAAAAGGCATTGTTGATGCGGTGCACGAGCGCACAACCGTCCTGACACGCCCTGATTTCTACGACGGCGTGAAGCCCATTGCCGCCAACATCGACCAAATTATTGTGGTTTCCGCCATTCTGCCCGAGCTGTCATTAAACATTATTGACCGTTATCTGGTGGCGTGCGAAACCCTGGACGTTGAACCACTGTTGGTACTGAATAAAACCGATCTGCTCGACGAAGAAGGCCTGAAATTCGTCAATGAACAGATGGATATCTACCGTAAGATTGGTTACCGCGTGTTGATGGTTTCCAGCCATAAAGTAGAAGGCCTGAAAGAGCTTGAAGAAGCCCTGATCGGCCGCGTCAGTATTTTTGCCGGGCAATCAGGTGTGGGTAAATCGAGCCTGCTCAATAACCTGCTCGGGTTCAAAGAAGTCCAGATTCTGGTGAATGACGTTTCTGACAACTCAGGTTTAGGCCAGCACACCACCACTGCATCTCGTCTGTACCACTTCCCGGGCGGCGGTGATGTTATCGACTCCCCTGGTGTGCGTGAGTTTGGTTTGTGGCACTTAGAGCCGGATCAAGTCACTCATGGGTTTACTGAATTCCACGAATATTTAGGTCGTTGCAAATACCGTGACTGCAGCCACACCAACGATCCAGGCTGCGCGCTGCGTGAAGCCGTTGAGCGTGGGGAAATCGCCGAGACGCGTTTCGAAAATTACCATCGCATACTGGAAAGTATGTCCGAGGTAAAATCGCGTAAAACCTTTTCCGATACTGACCGCTGACAATTAAGCTGGGCATCGCTAAAATCGCGCTCCTTTTTGTGTATGCCCGCTAATATGGGTACTTAGCCAGGAGGCTATCTTGTTAGACAACTTTAAACTTTCGCTCCAGTACATTCTGCCTAAACTATGGCTGACTCGCCTGGCAGGTTGGGGTGCAAGCAAACGAGCTGGCTGGTTGACCAAACTGGTTATCGACCTGTTCGTTAAATACTACAAAGTCGACATGAAGGAAGCTCAGAAGCCGGATACCGCCAGCTATCGCACCTTCAATGAATTCTTCGTGCGCCCACTGCGTGACGATGTCCGTCCAATCAATACCGACCCAAATGTGTTGGTAATGCCAGCAGACGGCGTAGTTAGCCAGTTGGGCCCGATTGAAGAAGACAAAATCTTGCAGGCAAAAGGCCATAACTACAGCCTCGAAGCCTTGCTCGCCGGTAACTACTTAATGGCCGATTTGTTCCGTAACGGCAGTTTCGTTACCACTTATCTGTCACCACGTGATTACCACCGTGTACACATGCCGTGTAACGGTATCTTGCGTGAAATGATTTACGTGCCGGGCGACCTGTTCTCCGTAAACCATTTAACCGCGCAAAACGTGCCGAACCTGTTTGCCCGTAACGAACGTGTTATCTGTCTGTTCGATACTGAGTTTGGCCCGATGGCACAAATCCTGGTGGGTGCCACCATTGTTGGCAGCATCGAAACCGTCTGGGCTGGCACTATCACGCCACCGCGTGAAGGCGTAATTAAACGCTGGACGTGGCCTGCGGGTGAAAGCGAAGGCTCCGTTGCGCTGCTGAAAGGCCAGGAGATGGGCCGCTTCAAACTTGGCTCTACGGTCATCAACTTGTTCGCGCAAGGTAAAGTGAACCTTGCTGAACAACTGCAAAGCTTGTCTGTCACCAAAATTGGTGAACCGCTGGCGGTTTCTACCGAGCCTGTGATTGAGCCAGAAATCCCGGTAAGTGAGATTCTGGAAGTCGAAGTTGCGGCTGAACAACAAACCAGCCCGTCTGTGGAAAACAAAACCGAAAGTTAACCTGCTCTCCCCAGCCCTCGTGACACCGCTACGAGGGCTGGTTCACTTAAAGGTACTGACGTGCGCCTGATAATCACACTTCTGATGGCCTGGTGCCTAAGTCTTCCGGCGTATGCCGCCACCGCCCCCGACGCCAAACAAATCTCCCAGGAACTCGAACAAGCTAAGTCTGCAAAAGACAAACCTGGCAGCCCTGAAACCGTGGAAGCACTTCAGACCGCGCTCAACGCGCTTGATGAGCGCAAAGTCTCGCTGGAACGAGCCACGCAATACCAACAAGTTATCGATAACTTCCCCAAACTCTCTGACACCTTGCGTCGGCAGATAAATAACCTGCGCGATGAACCGCCAAAAGTGCCAGAGACCATGAGCACTGATGCGTTAAATCAGGAAATCCTGCAAGTTAGCAGCCAGTTGCTCGATAAGAGCCGCCTTGCGCAGCAAGAGCAGGAACGCACCAGAGAAATCACCGATTCGCTCAGCCAACTGCCTCAACAGCAAACCGATGCGCGCCGCCAGTTAAACGAGGTGGAACGTCGGATGGGTACCCCGCCTGCTAGCAGCACACCGCTAGCGCAGGCACAAAATCTCTCTTTACAGGCTGAATCATCACGTCTGAAAGCCCTGGTCGATGAACTGGAACTGGCACAGTTGTCAGCCAGTAACCGCCAGGAACTCGCGCGTCTACGGGCAGAACTGGCACAAAAGCAGAGCACGCAGCTGGATGCTTATCTCCAGGCATTACGTAATCAGTTGAATAATCAGCGCCAGCGCGAAGCTGAAAAGGCCCTGGAAAGCACAGAGTTGCTAGCTGAAAGCAGCGCCAACCTGCCATCAGGTATCGTTGACCAGTTTAAAAATAACCGTGAATTATCCCAGGCGTTGAATCAACAGGCTCAGCGTATGGATTTAGTGGCCTCTCAGCAACGCCAGGCCTCAAGCCAGACATTGCAAGTGCGTCAGGCACTCAACACGCTGCGCGAACAGTCACAATGGCTTGGCGTGTCGAATGTGTTGGGTGAAGCCTTACGCGCTCAGGTGGCTCGTTTACCTGAAATGCCAAAGCCACAGCAACTGGATACCGAACTTGGCCAGTTGCGTGTACAGCGTCTGCATTATGAAGACCTGATGAACAAGCAGCAGCAATTACGCCAGATTCGTCAGAACGATGGTCAGGAGCTTACCAGTGAGCAAAATCGTATTCTGGAAGCGCAATTGCGCACCCAGCGCGAACTGCTCAATTCCTTGCTGCAAGGTGGCGATAACCTGATTCTCGAGCTAACCAAACTGAAAGTGGCGAATAGCCAACTGGAAGATGCGTTAAAAGAGGTCAACGAAGCAACACACCGCTACCTGTTCTGGACCTCAGATGTCAGCCCGATGGGCATCACCTGGCCGGTGGAGATTGTGCAGGATTTGCGTCGTCTGGTATCGATGGACACGTTCAGCCAGCTTGGCAGTGCCACCATCATGATGCTCACCAGCAAGGAAACACTGCTGCCGCTGTTCGGCGCATTGATACTAGTGGGCTTTAGTGTCAGCTCCCGCCGCCATTTTTCTGCCTTCCTTGAACGATCGAGCGCCAGGGTCGGTAAGGTCACGCAGGATCATTTCAGCTTAACCTTGCGCACCGTGTTCTGGTCGATTCTGGTGGCGTTGCCTCTACCGGTATTATGGGCAACGCTCGGCTACGGGCTACAAGCTGCCTGGCCGTACCCGCTCGCAGTCGCTATCGGTGATGGCGTGACCGCCACGGTGCCATTGCTGTGGGCCGTGATGATTTGCGCCACGTTTGCTCGCCCGAATGGTTTGTTCATCGTGCATTTTGGCTGGCCGCAGCCACGCGTCGCCCGTGCCATGCGCTATTACCTGATGAGCATCGGCATGATTGTGCCGCTGATTATGGCATTGATTATTTTCGATAATCTTAATGACCGTGAGTTCTCAGGCTCACTCGGCAGACTGTGTTTCATGTTGATTTGTGGCGCGATGGCCCTGGTGACCTTGAGTCTGAAACGTGCAGGCATTCCGCTGTATCTGGATAAACAAGGTAATAGCGAAAACATCGCTAACACCATTTTGTGGAACCTGCTGCTCGCGGCTCCGTTGCTCGCTATTCTGGCAGCGGCAGTGGGTTACCTGGCAACAGCACAGGCCTTGCTGGCGAGGCTTGAAACGTCGGTGGCTATCTGGTTCTTGTTACTGGTGGTTTACCATATCTTCCGTCGCTGGATGCTGATTCAGCGCCGCCGCCTGGCCTTTGACCGCGCCAAACATCGCCGTGCTGAAATCCTGGCCCAGCGGGCACGTGGTGAAGAAGAAGCCGCTCACAGCCACAGCAACGAAGGCTCGTCGGAAACCATCGAAGAACCTGAAATCGATCTGGATACCATTAGCGTGCAATCACTGCGCCTGGTGCGTTCGATTCTGATGCTGATTGCGCTGTTGTCGGTCATTGTGTTGTGGTCAGAAATCCATTCTGCATTTGGTTTCCTTGAGAACATCACCCTGTGGGATGTGACCTCAACGGTACAAGGCGTGGAAAGCATTGAGCCGATAACCCTGGGTTCAGTGTTAATTGCCATATTGGTGCTAATTATCACCATGCAACTGGTACGTAACCTCCCTGCACTACTCGAACTTGCGCTCTTACAGCATCTGGATTTGGCACCAGGCACCGGTTACGCCATTACCACCGTCACCAAATATCTGCTGTTACTGGTCGGCACGTTAGTTGGCTTCTCGATGATTGGCATTGAGTGGTCGAAATTGCAGTGGCTGGTTGCAGCCCTCGGTGTTGGTCTGGGTTTTGGTTTGCAGGAGATCTTCGCCAACTTTATTTCCGGCCTGATTATTCTGTTCGAAAAACCGATTCGTATTGGCGACACGGTGACAATTCGCGATCTCACTGGCAGTGTCACCAAGATCAACACCCGTGCTACCACTATCAGCGACTGGGACCGCAAAGAGATAATCGTGCCAAATAAAGCGTTTATCACCGAGCAGTTCATCAACTGGTCGTTGTCGGATTCAGTAACGCGTGTGGTGCTAACTGTTCCAGCCCCGTCTGATGCAAACAGCGAGGAAGTCACGAAGGTGTTGTTGCAGGCAGCCGAGCGCTGTTCGTTGGTCATTGATAACCCACCGCCAGAAGCGTTCCTTGTGGACCTGCAGGCGGGCATTCAAATATTTGAGCTGCGTATCTACGCCGCAGAGATGAACCACCGTATGCCGCTGCGCCACGAAATTCATCAGCTCATTTTGCAAGGTTTCCGTGAACACGGTATCGAGCTGCCATTCCCACCGTTCCAGATGCGTCTGGATAGTCTGGGTGGGCAACGGAGTAGTAAGACGCTGACATCGTCGGGGAAAGCGGGAAGAACGCCGGGGAGTTTGTAATAAAAAGCGGGTGAAGCTAAACGCTTACCCGCTCTATTTTTACATCGCGTAGGGTGGATAAGCGCAAGCGTCATCCACCGTTTTTTTAAGCCCGGTCTACCGGGAACGCCAGCACGTCGGCCAGGCTTTCAGCCTTCAGCGCCAACATAATCAAACGATCCACACCTAGCGCAACACCTGAACAATCAGGCAATCCCGCCTTCAGCGCTTCCAGCAAATTCACATCAATTGGCTGCTGTGGCAAACCGCGAGCGGCACGTTTGCGATTATCCTGCTCGAAACGCTGCTGCTGCTCACGCGCATCGGTTAATTCGTGGAAACCATTCGCCAGCTCAATACCTCGGAAGTAAACCTCGAAACGCTCCGCGACGCGGTGATCCTCGGTGCTGATTTGCGCAAGGGCGGCCTGGCTTGCCGGGAAGTGATAAACAAACGTCGGTTTGTCTTTACCAATATGTGGCTCAACACCCATGCTGAACAGCAATTGCAGCAAGGTATCGCGGTCTTCTTCCTGATCGGCAATGTTGCTTAGATCGAGTTTTTTCGCCACTTCGCGCAACTGCGTTTTGTCCGCAGAAAGTGGGTCAATCTCCAGGTGGCGCTGGAAAGCCTGCTGATATGAGAGAGACTCTGCCGCATCTGTTTCCAGAACCTGTTGCAGTAAATCATCAACTTCATTCATCAGACGATACATATCGTAGCAAGGACGGTACCACTCCAGCATAGTGAACTCTGGATTATGGTGGCGGCCCATCTCTTCATTACGGAAGCTACGGCACAGCTGAAATACCGGGCCGATGCCTGCCGCCAGCAGGCGTTTCATGTGGTATTCCGGGCTGGTCATCAGGTACAAATTCACGCCCTGAGCGTGGCCTGGGCCAACAAAACGGGTTTCAAACGGGAACAGATTAATGTCCGTTACCGTAGCCTGACTCATGCACGGTGTTTCCACCTCCAGTACACCGCGGTCGGCAAAAAAACGCCGAATGACTGCCATGATCGCAGCGCGTTTTAACAGGTTGGGGATGGATGCGCTCGGCTGCCAGGTGGCCGTTTCGCTCATGGTGGAGTCTCCGTATTCAAACAAGGCCGAGAAGTCTACCCGCATCGCATATTGGAGACAAATTTTGCGCAGTAAATTTTCACCACCATTTATACCCGAGAAACTTCGAGATGCAGGTAGGCGGCAAACGAGCAAATCCCGATGAGCTTACTGAAGTAAGTGATTCGGGTGAGTGATTGTAGCCAACACCCCTGCATTTTGAAGGGCGACGGGTATACGCGGCAAGGGTGCTGATAATGTGAATTTCGTGACGTAACTCATCACTACTACTAATTAATTGCTGAACTGAACAGCAAAAAAATCGAACACGTCAAATTTCCTTAAAAAGCCTGCGGCTATAATCCGCTACCTACAAAGGAGCAGGGATAACCCTTTCGCTATAGCTGGCGCCGTATTGGTGAACTACCTTTGGTTAAATTAGCTATGCGAAATAACTAAAATCTGGAGGAATGTCGTGCAAACCTTTCAAGCCGATCTTGCCATAATAGGCGCTGGCGGAGCGGGCTTACGAGCAGCCATCGCGGCGGCACAAGCCAATCCACAAGCCAAAATCGCTCTGATTTCCAAAGTCTACCCAATGCGTAGTCACACCGTGGCCGCCGAAGGGGGTTCTGCAGCCGTTACGCAGGATCACGACAGTTACGAATACCATTTCAACGACACTGTTTCCGGTGGCGACTGGTTGTGTGAGCAGGATGTAGTCGACTACTTCGTGCATAACTGCCCAACCGAAATGACACAGCTTGAGCAATGGGGTTGCCCATGGAGCCGCCGCCCGGACGGTTCAGTGAACGTTCGCCGTTTTGGTGGCATGAAGATTGAGCGCACCTGGTTTGCCGCAGATAAAACCGGCTTCCATATGCTCCACACCCTATTCCAGACCTCATTACAGTTCCCGCAAATCCAGCGTTTTGACGAGCACTTCGTGCTCGACATTCTGGTTGATGACGGCGCTGCCCGTGGCCTGGTCGCCATGAATATGATGGAAGGCACGCTGGTACAAATCCGCGCCAATGCCGTTGTTATGGCAACCGGCGGTGCGGGTCGTGTTTATCGCTATAACACTAACGGCGGCATCGTGACCGGCGATGGTATGGGCATGGCGTTGAGCCACGGCGTACCGTTGCGTGATATGGAATTTGTGCAATATCACCCAACCGGCCTTCCGGGTTCCGGCATTCTGATGACGGAAGGCTGCCGTGGTGAAGGCGGTATTCTGGTCAACAAAGATGGCTATCGTTATCTGCAAGATTACGGAATGGGCCCTGAAACTCCGCTGGGCGAGCCGCGTAACAAGTACATGGAACTTGGCCCGCGTGACAAAGTTTCTCAAGCCTTCTGGCACGAATGGCGCGCTGGCCGCACCGTTCCGACGCCACGTGGCGATGTGGTTTATCTCGACCTGCGCCATCTGGGCGAGAAAAAACTTCTCGAACGTCTGCCGTTTATCTGCGAACTGGCAAAAGCGTATGTTGGCGTTGACCCGGTTAAAGAGCCTATTCCAGTTCGTCCTACCGCGCACTACACCATGGGTGGTATCGAAACGGACAGCCAGTGCGAATCACGCATTAAAGGCCTGTTTGCCGTCGGCGAATGTTCGTCCGTTGGCCTGCATGGTGCAAACCGTTTAGGTTCGAACTCTCTGGCAGAGCTGGTGGTGTTTGGTCGCCTGGCGGGTGAAAACGCGATGCGCCGTGCGAACGAAGCACAGCCTGCCAATGATGCTGCACTGAACGCGCAAGCGGCAGATGTTGAAACCCGTCTCAAGAAATTGGTGAATCAGGAAGGCAGTGAAAACTGGTCGAAGATCCGCGATGAAATGGGTCTGTCGATGGAAGAAGGTTGCGGTATTTATCGCACCCCTGAACTGATGCAGAAAACGAAAGACAAGCTGGCTGAGCTGCAGGAGCGCTTCAAACGCGTTCGTATTACTGACACATCCAGCGTGTTCAATACTGATTTGCTATACACCATAGAGTTGGGCCACGGCCTGAACGTTGCGGAATGTATGGCGCACTCAGCAATGGCGCGTAAAGAGTCTCGTGGTGCGCACCAGCGTCTGGACGAAGGTTGCACCGAACGTGATGACGTGAACTTCCTGAAACACACTCTCGCCTTCCGTGACGCCAATGGAACTACGCGTCTGGAATACAGTGATGTGAAAATCACCACCCTGCCACCGGCAAAACGCGTCTATGGTGCGGAATCAGAAGCGGCCGACAAGAAGAAGGAGGCGTCTAATGGCTGATGCGATGAAGACCCTGAAGATTGAAGTGGTGCGCTACAACCCGGAAACGGATAACGAGCCGCACAGTGCAATCTATGAAGTGCCTTATGATGAGCAAACCTCGCTGCTGGATGCGCTGGGTTATATCAAAGACAACCTGGCACCAGACCTGAGCTATCGCTGGTCATGCCGTATGGCTATCTGCGGCTCTTGCGGCATGATGGTCAACCGCGTGCCTAAACTGGCTTGTAAAACCTTCCTGCGTGAATACACCAAGGGTATGAAGGTTGAGGCGCTGGCAAACTTCCCAATTGAGCGCGATTTAGTAGTCGATATGACCCACTTTATCGAAAGCCTGGAAGCGATTAAGCCGTACATCATCGGCAATACGCGTACACCAGACCAGGGGCCAAACACCCAAACTCCAGCCCAGATGGCGAAATACCATCAGTTTTCCGGCTGCATCAACTGTGGCCTGTGTTATTCCGCATGCCCGCAGTTTGGTTTAAACCCTGAGTTTATTGGCCCGGCTGCAATCACACTTGCTCACCGTTACAACCTGGATAACCGCGACCATGGCAAGAAAGAGCGTATGGCGCAGTTAAACGGCCAGAACGGCGTCTGGAGCTGTACTTTCGTGGGCTACTGCTCCGAAGTGTGCCCGAAACACGTCGATCCCGCCGCTGCCATCCAGCAGGGTAAAGTCGAAAGTTCGAAAGACTTTTTGATTGCCACCCTGAAACCACGCTAAGGAGTGCAAAATGACTACGAAACGTAAGCCATATGTGCGGACGATGACCCCAACCTGGTGGAAAAAACTGGGTTTCTATCGTTTTTATATGATTCGTGAAGGAACCGCTGTGCCTACCGTTTGGTTCAGCATCTTGTTGCTGTGCGGCCTTTTCTCTTTGAAAAGTGGTCCGGAAAGCTGGGCAGGGTTTGTCAGTTTTCTCCAGAACCCTATCGTGGTTATCCTCAACCTGATCACGTTAGCGGCTGCGTTGTTGCATACGAAAACCTGGTTTGAACTGGCACCAAAGGCCGCCAATATCATCATCAAAGATGACAAAATGGGGCCGGAGCCAGTGATTAAAGGCCTGTGGGCGGTGACGGTTGTCGCCACGGTCGTCATTCTGTTTATTGCACTGTTCTGGTAAGGGGGACGTCATGATTAATCCAAATCCAAAACGCTCCGACGAGCCGGTATTCTGGGGTCTGTTTGGCGCAGGCGGCATGTGGGGCGCTATCATTGCTCCTGTCATCGTGCTGCTGGTGGGCATTATGCTGCCGCTGGGGCTTTTCCCGGGCGATGCTTTAGGCTATGACCGTGTGCTGGCATTCTCACAAAGCCTGATTGGTCGCCTGTTCATCTTCCTGATGATTGTGCTGCCACTGTGGTGTGGTTTGCACCGTATCCACCACGCAATGCACGACCTGAAAATTCATGTGCCATCTGGCAAGTGGGTGTTCTACGGTCTTGCAGCCATTCTGACTGTTGTGACGTTGATTGGCGTTATTACTCTGTAATCGCGCTGATTGCTTGAAAGAGGCCTGCCATTCAATGTGCAGGCCTTTTTATTTCTAGCGCTCACGTCTAAAGTGTCGCTTTCATGGAGGACGACTAATGATAAAAAGAACACTTTGCGCAGCGCTGGTTGTTAGCGCTTCATTCACCGTATTTGCCGCGCCCAAAAACCTCACCGAACAACAAATCGGTAAAGCCGTCGCCGAGACTATCGCCCCGCTGCTGAAGGCGCAGGAGATTCCCGGCATGGCCGTGGCGGTGATTTATCAGGGCAAGCCGTACTATTTCACCTACGGAAAAGCCGATATCGAACAAAATCGGGCGGTCACAAAAGAGACATTATTCGAGCTTGGTTCAGTCAGTAAAACCTTCACCGGCGTACTGGGTGGCGATGCGATTGCTCGCGGCGAAATCAAATTAAGCGATCCGGCAACCAAATACTGGCCGGAACTGACGGGCAGCCAGTGGAAAGAGATAAGCCTGCTGCATCTGGCGACCTACACGGCGGGCGGTTTGCCGCTGCAGGTTCCAGATGATGTGACGAATCAGACTTCACTGCTCAATTTCTACCAGACCTGGCAGCCACAATTCGCGCCAGGGGAAATACGGTTGTACTCCAACGCCAGCATTGGCCTGTTCGGCGCGCTGATGGTTAAGCCTTCGGGAAAGTCGTTTGAAAAGGCGATGACGGAACGTGTATTCCAGCCGCTGAAACTGGCTCATACCTGGATAAAAGTGCCTGCATCCGAAGAAAAACAGTATGCCTACGGTTATCGCAACGGCAAGCCGGTGCGCGTATCGCCAGGCATGCTCGATGCCGAAGCCTACGGTGTAAAATCCAGCATTGAAGATATGGCGAGCTGGGTGCAATTCAACATGGATTCAGAGCGCGTGACCGATAAGACTTTGCGCCACGGCATTGAGCTTGCGCAGTCGCGTTACTGGCGTGCCGGGAGCATGTACCAGGGCTTAGGCTGGGAGATGCTGAACTGGCCGATTGAAGCCAAACCCATTATTGATGGCAGTGACGGTAAAGTTTTTCTCGCCCCGCAAAAAGCCGTCGCCATCGAGCCAGCAGCCCCCGCTGTAAAGGCATCCTGGGTTCACAAAACGGGTTCAACGGGGGGTTTTGGTAGTTACGTGGCATTTATCCCTGAGCAACAGCTCGGAATTGTGATGTTGGCAAATAAAAACTATCCCAACCCTGAACGTGTAAAAGCAGGGTACGCAATCCTGAAAGCGTTGCAGTAATTTATCCCGGCCTGTGCGACAGGCCTCTTTATTTCTCTTCACACCCCACTCTATTTCCTGCCGCCATCTACACTTAGCAAAAAACCGAGAAGGAATTTGCTATGCGCATCTGGCCGATTATCCCCCTGCTTGCTGTTGCGTTTCTCGTCGTCTCTTGCAGTTCCCCAACGCCGCCACCTGGAACAACGGTGGTTAACAATTTTGAGGCTAAACGCTATTTGGGAAGATGGTACGAAATTGCACGCTTCGATCATAAATTTGAAAAAGGTCTGGATCAGGTCACGGCAACGTACAGCTCCATGGATGACGGCGGAATTCAGGTCATCAATAAAGGTTTTAATCCCGACAGGCAGATGTGGCAGCAGAATATCGGCAAGGCGTATTTCACCGGTGACCCGAGCCGAGCAGCTCTGAAAGTGTCATTCTTTGGGCCGTTCTATGGCGGCTATAACGTGATAGCCATTGATAAAGATTACCGGCACGCGCTGGTCTGCGGGCCGGATAAAGATTATCTGTGGATTTTGTCGCGCACGCCGACCATTAGCGATGATGTGAAACAGCAGATGCTCGAGGCTGCCAAACGACAGGGCTTCGTGGTTGAGAAGCTGCTGTGGATTAGGCAGCCCGTCAGTTAGTGGGTGCTGAGCTTCAGGCCAATAATACCGATGACAATCAATGCCAGGCTCGCGATGCGGGCCAGGCTTGCTGATTCACCTAATAGTATGATGCCGGTGGTTGCGGCACCTACGGCACCAATCCCCGTCCAGATGGCATAGGCGGTACCCGTCGGCAGCGTTTTCATTGACCAGGACAGCAGCGCAATGCTGACAACCATAGCAACTACTGTGATAACGCTTGGCCACAGGCGGGTGAAACCATGGGTATATTTCAGGCCGACAGCCCACACAACTTCTAATAAACCGGCGATAACAAGAATAAACCAGGCCATATACAGCTCCATTATTGGGGCCGTCCCCGGAAATCAAGAAGCGCAAACGGGTCGTCCCATAAGGCTGGTGAGGGCGCTATTTTAACAATCAACTGCAGACAAAAAAGTCCAACAGGACTTTCTTATCATAAAAACCAGTAAAGTTTTGTTTCCACATCTGGCGGGAGTTTTGACATTAAGCCGAGAAATGAACGCAATTTAACCCGTAAATCCACAATTCATTTCAGGTGGTTTCTTCATATTATAATGTTTTATTTGGCATTCAGAAAAGGTTGTAATAGTGAGTCACGTGAACGGTAATTATGCATAAGATATTGTTAATTGACCGCTGCCATTATACCCGGCAGGGATTCAAATATTGGCTCAGTCAAAACACTGCTTTTTCTATTTCTGAAACTGACAATTTACTTTTAGCTCGCGAGAAAATAATACAATGGCGGCCTAATCTTGTTATTGCCGATTTCACCAGTTTCGCCAGCACTCTACATAATATCCAACAGCTCTCATCTATTTATTCTGCCTGTGGCGCATCAATTCGATTAATGTTACTTAACAGTATCCGTCACGAAAAGATTGAAGAGTACTGTCTGGCCCAGGGATCACGCTCGCTGTATAGCAAATCTGTCCCACTAGCGGAGCTTTACGACACTATTCAGAAGCAACTTAGTGCCCGCCCACCTTTTCATCCGGTAAGGCAGTACACCTCTCCTCTTCTTACTTTGCGTGAGGAGCGTATATTAAAGTTGTGGACCGATGAGGCCAATAATGATTTTATCGCCACAATAATGGGGATTAGTACCAAGACGGTTTATACCTATAAGCGGAATATCCGTATGAAGTTAGGGATTAATAATCGCTATTCATTGTTTATAGAACAACAGCATTAAAAAAATTAATTACGGTACGGCAATCATACCGTACCGTCAGTGATACTTTAATTCTGTGCTTTTGTTGCCGCACCAGAAATCGCCTGACCACCATCCTGAATATCTTCACCCATACCTTTGGTGGTATTACACGCAGTGAGTAACGATGAAAGCACTATGAGAGAAAAGAACGCTGCAATAGTTTTCTTAATCATGACCGTTTCCTTTTTTGACCATATTGTTTGTGTATAGCAGTTAAAGCATAGACAAAAATTGGCAAACTGAAGGAAAAAGCGGATTTTTAGGAGTGTTGGAAATTACTTGTTTGCTGCACGTTCGATGGAGCCGCCAAGGTGCTTGAGATCTTCACCAAAGCCGCGGGTGGTATTACAACCGGCGAGAAACGAAGTTAACAACGTGATGAAAAGTAAATGCTTAATCAAACGGTTCATCTTCCCTGCCTTTTGTAAGCTGCGGTGAAGCGAAAAACCGCCTCACCGCAAATCTTCACGTATTACTTAACGCGAGAAACGTATTCGCCAGAGCGAGTGTCAACTTTGATCACTTCGCCAGTCTGAACGAACAAAGGTACTTTAACCACAGCACCAGTAGACAGTTTTGCAGGCTTACCGCCAGTACCAGCAGTATCACCTTTCAGACCTGGATCGGTTTCAACGATTTCCAGCTCAACAAAGTTTGGTGGTTGTACGGCGATTGGACGGCCGTTCCACAGGGTTACGATACATTCGGCCTGATCCAGCATCCACTTAGCATTTTCGCCAATGGCTTTTTCATCAGCTGCAAGCTGCTCGAAAGTTTCGTTGTTCATGAAGTGGTAGAACTCACCGTCGTTGTACAGGTAAGTCAGGTTCATATCGATAACGTCTGCGCCTTCAGCGGAGTCGGTAGATTTGAAAGTTTTTTCTACGCGGGTGCCAGTCAACAGGCGGCGCATTTTAACGCGAGCAAAGGCTTGGCCTTTACCTGGTTTAACGAACTCACTGGATTCAACCGCGTAAGGTTCGCCTTCGAACATGATTTTAAGACCGGCACGAAAATCGTTGCTAGAATAAGTCGCCATAAGGCCCTCTGAAATTGTTAATTGGTAGCTTAGCCAAAAAATGGCACACATTGTAACCCTAAATCCCCCCCGCAGAGAAGATTGGTTAACGCAACTTGGCGATGTTATAACCGATCCTGACGAACTGCTGCATATTTTAGAGCTGGACGCTGACAAAGATCTGTTAGCGGGACGTGATGCACGCCGACTTTTTGCCTTGCGCGTGCCGCGAGCTTTTGTCGCTCGCATGGAAAAAGGCAATCCAAACGACCCACTATTACGCCAGGTGTTAACTTCAAAAGAGGAGTTTATTGCCGCTCCCGGCTTTAGCACTGACCCTCTTGAAGAGCAGCACAGCGTTGTGCCGGGGCTGCTGCATAAATACAACAACCGTGCGCTTTTGTTAGTTAAAGGTGGCTGTGCAGTCAACTGCCGCTACTGTTTCCGCCGCCATTTCCCCTACTCCGATAACCAGGGAAACAAGCGTAACTGGCAGGCAGCCATTTCATACATCAGTGCTCACCCTGAACTCGATGAGATCATTTTTTCTGGCGGCGATCCGCTTATGGCAAAAGATCACGAGCTGGACTGGCTGATCGGTGAACTGGAAGCCATCGCGCATATTAAACGGTTACGTATTCACAGCCGTTTGCCGATTGTCATCCCGGCACGTATTACAGATACGCTGGTAGCGCGTCTCGCACGCTCACGGTTGCAGGTGATTCTGGTAAACCATATCAACCATGCCAATGAGATTGATGATGAGTTCAGAGCGGCTATGGTGGGCTTACGCCAGGCCGGCGTCACATTGCTTAACCAAAGTGTCCTGCTGCGCGATGTGAACGATAACGCACAGACTCTCGCAAGCCTGAGTAATGCATTGTTTGATGCGGGCGTGATGCCGTATTACCTGCATGTGCTCGATAAAGTGCAGGGTGCGGCGCATTTCATGGTGAGTGATGATGAAGCCAGAATGATTATGCGTGAGTTACTGACGTTGATTTCCGGCTATATGGTGCCGAAGCTTGCGCGTGAGATTGGCGGTGAGCCGAGTAAAACACCATTGGATTTGCAGTTACGGCAAAGCTGATTTCAGTAGCTTAAAATGGTGGATGACGCGGGGCGCTTATCCACCCTACACAACTGAAGAGTTTGGTTTGTCGGGTAAGCGCAGCGCCACCCGACATCATAAAGCGCCCCCTAAATCAGTTCGGGCACTTATAAACCTGACCAGTCATTTTGCTGGCAGTAGGAGCAAAGCTCGACAACAAGTTTTGAGTTGGGCTGCTCACGCCATACAGCACGTTACCACCCATCGCCGCTGCGTTATTACGCAGAGCATTAGCCGCACCGCGCATAGAACCACCTTCATCACCATGTTGGCCTGACAACCAGTTGCTTTGCTCGCCGGTTGCGGTGCCAATCAGCTGGCATTCAGTGCCTGGCTTCTCTTCAACGAAACGAACGCTCTGGCCATTAGTGCTTAACTCATTGCTGGTGCTACATCCTGCCAGCAGCAGCGCTGCCACAGCTATTCCTGCTGAAACTTTAATGCGCATGTTCTTCCCCGTTATCAATGCCGTCTTGAATAGTAGCGGGCAGTCATCGCCCGGTGAGATCTTATACCAGAGTGCGACCAAAAAGAAAAAACCCTCAGACATTTCTGCCTGAGGGTTTTCTTAACACGGTGTAACTTCACACCAGGTGTTGGGGCAAATTACATCATGCCGCCCATGCCACCCATACCGCCCATACCTGCGCCACCTAAGTCAGGGCCGTCAGATTTTGGCATATCGGTAATCATGCACTCAGTGGTGATCATCAGGCCAGCCACAGAAGCTGCGTACTGCAGAGCAGAACGAGTTACTTTGGTTGGATCCAGGATACCCATGTCGATCATGTTGCCGTATTCTTCAGTTGCTGCGTTGTAACCGTAGTTACCGTCGCCCGCTTTCACGTTGTTAGCAACAACAGATGGCTCTTCGCCGCAGTTCAGAACGATCTGACGCAGTGGAGATTCCATTGCACGCAGTGCAACTTTGATACCCACGTTCTGGTCTTCGTTCTGGCCACGCAGTTCAGACAGTTTAGAAGCTACGCGAATCAGCGCAACACCACCACCAGCAACCACACCTTCTTCAACCGCAGCACGGGTAGCGTGCAGGGCATCTTCAACGCGTGCTTTCTTCTCTTTCATTTCAACTTCGGTAGCAGCACCGACTTTGATTACTGCAACGCCACCAGCCAGTTTAGCTACGCGCTCTTGCAGTTTTTCACGGTCGTAATCAGAAGTTGCTTCTTCAATTTGCTTACGAATCTGAGTTACACGGCCCTGGATCGCATCTTCTTCACCATTACCATCAATGATAGTCGTGGTGTCTTTGTTGATAACGATACGTTTAGCAGTACCCAGGTCTTCCAGAGTCGCTTTTTCCAGCTCCATACCGATCTCTTCAGAGATTACGGTACCGCCAGTCAGAGTTGCGATGTCTTGCAGCATTGCTTTACGACGGTCGCCAAAGCCAGGTGCTTTAACAGCAGCAACTTTCACGATGCCACGCATGGTGTTAACCACCAGGGTCGCCAGCGCTTCACCTTCAACATCTTCAGCAATGATCAGCAGTGGTTTGCCTGCTTTCGCAACGGCTTCCAGAACTGGCAGCATTTCACGGATGTTGGAGATTTTTTTGTCAGCCAGCAGAATGAACGGGCTTTCCAGTTCGATAGAACCAGTTTCAGGCTTGTTGATGAAGTACGGAGACAGGTAGCCACGGTCAAACTGCATACCTTCTACAACGTCCAGCTCGTCTTGCAGGCCAGTGCCTTCTTCAACGGTGATAACGCCTTCTTTGCCTACTTTCTCCATTGCTTCAGCAATCAGAGTACCAACAGTTTCGTCGGAGTTAGCAGAGATAGTACCAACCTGAGCGATTGCTTTAGAGTCAGAGCAAGGAACAGACAGTGCTTTCAGCTCTTCAACAGCGGCGATAACAGCTTTATCGATACCGCGTTTCAGGTCCATTGGGTTCATGCCCGCAGCAACAGCTTTCAGGCCTTCAGTGATGATGGACTGAGCCAGCACGGTTGCAGTGGTAGTACCGTCGCCCGCAGCGTCGTTCGCTTTAGAGGCAACTTCTTTAACCATCTGCGCACCCATGTTTTCGAACTTGTCTTCCAGTTCGATTTCACGCGCTACAGAAACACCATCTTTAGTGATAGTCGGTGCACCGAAAGATTTATCCAGAACAACGTTACGGCCTTTAGGACCGAGGGTAACTTTCACTGCATCTGCCAGTACGTTAACGCCACGCAGCATTTTCACACGAGCGTCATTACCGAATTTTACGTCTTTAGCTGCCATTCTTAACTTTCCTTAAATTCGTTTATGTTCGTTCAGTTTTTGCGCGGATTACGCTTCAACAATTGCCAGAATGTCGCTTTCTGCCATGATCAACACTTCTTCATTGTCGATCTTCTCAGATTTCACGCCGTAGCCATCGTTGAAAATTACGATATCGCCGACTTTAACGTCCAGCGGTTGTACGTTACCGTTTTCCAGGATGCGGCCTTTACCGACAGCGATGATTTCGCCACGAGTTGATTTGCCTGCTGCGCTGCCAGTCAGAACGATGCCGCCCGCAGATTTAGATTCAACTTCTTTACGCTTGACGATAACGCGGTCATGTAATGGACGAATGCTCATGTGATAGCTCTCCTTTGAGAAAGTCATTATCAATTGTTTAGGTAACGCCGGCCCAAAATGGGTTATCGGCTGGTGACCTGAGAGATGGGGATGAGCCTTCCCCCCTTCAAGGGGGAAAACAAAAAAATTTTCGATTTTTAACGATTGTGACGATCATCGTTATCGCGGTCATCTAGCTGTTTGGGAGCATCGTCTTTACGTTGATACTCACCGTCGAACGTTGAACCACCGCCAGTACCCGCGCTAAAACCACCACCTGGAGTACGCGAGAAACGTAGATGTGGCATCAGTTTCAGCGTCAGATGCTTCTGTACTGGTGGCAGTAACAGCAACAAGCCCAGGAAGTCAGTGAAGAAACCTGGCAACAACAACAGCAAGCCTGCGATGATTAACGAAACGCTTTTAATCATCTCAACTGCCGGGCTTTCACCCGCTGCCATTTTCTGCTGCATCAGCATGAAGTTTTTAAAACCTTGGTTGCGAACCAGCGACATACCAATTACTGAAGTGAATATCACCAGCACAAGCGTCAGGAAGACACCCATAACGTGGGCGACCTGAATAAACAATGAAATCTCTATGTATACATAGAGAAAGACGGCAATTAACGGTATCCAGCGCACCGTACACTCCTGTAGTTGGAAAAGCCCGTAGTAAAAACGGAGCAATTGTAGCAAGCGCCATCAAGCACTTGCGAAAAATAGGTTAGCAATTATGCACAGTCAAAGAGATGGCGACTCTATAGTCAAAAATCAATCTAAGCGCCTTATTATTTTTTTGGAAGTTTTCAACAATTGATCAACATCACATATTAATAAATGTTATGTGAGCAGACCTTTTAATAAGTGATCCAGATTACTGCTTTTCGCTATCATCAGCATATCATCACGGCACGCAGACCGAATATGGACATAATCGTCGGTCTATTCATCGCACAACCGTAGATCCTGTGTGTGCAATGATCAATCAATGGCAGCTTTAATTAAGAAGGTTCACATGTTAAATAACATTCGTATCGAAGAAGATTTGTTGGGTACCAGGGAAGTGCCAGCGGATGCCTATTATGGTGTTCATACTCTGAGAGCGATTGAAAACTTCTACATAAGCAACAGTAAAATCAGTGATATACCTGAATTTGTGCGCGGTATGGTCATGGTTAAGAAAGCAGCGGCAATGGCGAACAAGGAGTTGCAAACCATTCCGAAAAGCATCGCAAACACCATTATCCAGGCCTGTGATGAAGTGCTGAATAACGGCAAGTGCATGGACCAATTCCCGGTGGACGTTTACCAGGGCGGTGCCGGTACTTCCGTCAACATGAATACCAACGAAGTGCTCGCCAACATTGGGCTTGAGCTGATGGGCCACCAGAAAGGTGAGTACCAGTTCCTGAACCCGAATGACCACGTAAACAAATGCCAATCCACTAATGATGCCTACCCGACAGGTTTCCGAATCGCGGTGTATGCCTCTATTTTGAAACTGATTGATGCTATCAACCAATTAGGCGATGGCTTCCAACGCAAAGCGGTTGAGTTCGAAAATGTCCTGAAAATGGGCCGTACTCAGCTACAAGACGCCGTACCAATGACGCTGGGCCAGGAATTCCACGCATTCAACGTGCTGTTAAATGAAGAAACGCGCAACTTGCTGCGTACCGCAGAGCTGCTGCTTGAAGTGAACCTGGGCGCTACTGCAATCGGTACACGCCTGAACACCCCAGAAGGTTACCAGCAACTGGCGGTGCAGAAACTGGCTGAAGTCAGTAACTTGCCATGCGTTCCAGCTGAAGACCTGATTGAAGCGACTTCCGACTGCGGCGCATACGTCATGGTTCATAGCTCCCTCAAACGCCTGGCGGTGAAAATGTCGAAGATCTGTAATGACCTTCGCCTGCTCTCTTCCGGTCCACGTTCTGGCCTGAACGAAATCAACCTGCCGGAATTGCAGGCTGGTTCTTCCATCATGCCTGCCAAAGTAAACCCGGTAATTCCAGAAGTCGTGAACCAGGTCTGCTTTAAAGTGATTGGCAACGACATCACCGTAACCATGGCTTCCGAAGCCGGTCAGCTGCAGCTGAACGTAATGGAACCCGTGATTGGCCAGGCGATGTTCGAGTCTATTCACATCCTGACCAACGCTTGCTACAACCTGCTGGAAAAATGCATCAACGGCATCACAGCCAATAAAGAAGTGTGTGAAAGCTACGTCTACAACTCAATTGGTATCGTGACTTATCTGAACCCATTCATTGGCCACCACAATGGCGACATCGTTGGGAAGATTTGTGCCGAAACCGGAAAGAGTGTGCGCGAAGTTGTTCTGGAACGCGGGCTGCTCACCGAAGCCGAGCTGGACGATATCTTCTCCATCAACAACTTGATGCACCCGGTCTATAAAGCAAAGCGTTACACCGATGAAAGCGAACAATAGTCCTTTCTGGTAGTCATTAAAAGGCACGTCCATTGGACGTGCCTTTTTCATTTGCGCTTACAACAAAAACACAACAAACAATTATCAATCATCACACACAAGGAAGGAAATCATGTTTGGAGCTGAACTCGTTATCGTGCTTTTAGCGATATACCTCGGTGCCAGGCTCGGCGGCATAGGCATTGGCTTTGCTGGCGGTTTTGGCGTATTAGTTTTAACCCTGATTTTCCAGGTCAAACCAGGCTCAATCCCATTTGATGTGATTGAAATCATCATGGCAGTTATTGCCGCGATTGCCGCCATGCAGGTAGCAGGCGGAATGGACTATCTGGTCAGCCTTGCAGAAAAACTACTGCGTCGCCATCCGAAATACATCACCTTCCTCGCTCCGCTCGTGACATGGTTTATGACCATTCTTGCGGGAACCGGTCATACTGCATTTTCCACGCTTCCGGTAATTACGGAAGTTGCGAAAGAACAAGGCATTCGCCCATCGCGCCCACTGTCTATTGCTGTTGTCGCCTCGCAAATCGCCATTACTGCTTCACCGATTTCTGCCGCAGTGGTGTTCTTCTCCGGCATTCTTGAGCCAATGGGCATCAGCTATCTGACTCTACTGAGCATCTGTATTCCGGTTACGCTGGTAGCCGTTATGCTGACAGCGATTGTGTGTAACTTCCTGGGCAGTGAACTGAAAGACGACCCGGTTTATCAGGAACGTCTGGCTAAAGGCGAAGTAAAACTGCGTGGGGCCAGCGTGTTTGAGTTAAAGCCTCATGCAAAACGCTCGGTGCTACTGTTCCTTATCGGTATCGTTGCCGTCATGCTGTACGCCACCGCCATCAGCGACACCGTTGGCCTGATTCAAAACCCAATCCTGCCGCGTAACGAAGCGATTGTAGTGTTCATGCTGACCATCGCCACGCTTATCTGCCTCACTTGTAAAATTGATACTGGCGAAATCCTTAATGCCAGCACGTTCAAATCGGGCATGAGTGCCTGTATCTGCGTACTGGGTGTAGCCTGGTTGGGTGATACCTTCGTTAAAAACCACATCCAGGATATTCAGGCCGTTGCGGGTGACTTGCTGCAAAGCTATCCGTGGTTGCTGGCTGTAGTGCTGTTCTTCGCAGCCACTTTGCTTTACTCCCAGGCGGCAACCACTAAAGCACTGATGCCAGCGGCATTAATGCTCGGTGTTAGCCCGCTGACCGCCATCGCATCTTTCGCCGCCGTTTCAGCGCTGTTCGTGCTGCCAACCTACCCAACCTTACTGGCTGCGGTAGAGATGGATGACACGGGCTCTACGCGTATTGGTAAATACGTGTTTAACCACGCGTTCTTAATTCCTGGCGTTATCGCTATTACGCTGTGCGTGATCCTCGGCTTCATTGTCGGCGGCTTGGTTCTGTAAATCTTTTAAAACACGGGTCGCACTGCGGCCCGTTTAACGCCCCCGCTCACTCCCACATGCTATAGTCAACCGCGAATCCACCAGATACGAGGTTAGCTATGCCGACTACCCAGGCTGTTGTCATCCTTTGTACTGCCCCAGATGAAGCCACCGCTCAGGAGCTTGCCGCCCTTGTGCTGGCTGAGAAACTGGCGGCCTGCGTCACCTTATTGCCCGGTGCGACATCGCTCTATTACTGGGAAGGGAAAATGGAACAGGAGTATGAGGTGCAGATGCTGCTCAAAAGCGACATTGAGCATCAGGAAGCGCTGCTCGCTTGCCTGAAATCGCATCACCCATATCAAACCCCTGAATTACTGGTTCTGCCAGTTACCCACGGAGATAGTGAATACCTCTCATGGCTCTACGCATCTTTGCGCTAATTTTTGCGCTATTCAGCTCACATGCTTTTGCAGGTCTTTTCGACAACCAAAGCAAATCTCAGTTTGTGCCGGTCGACCAGGCTTTTGCATTTGATTTTCAGCAGTCTGACCACCAGCTCAACCTTAACTGGCAGATAAAACCCGGCTATTACCTCTATCGCCAGCAAATAAAAGTGAATCCGGCTCAGGCCGAACTCGCCCCGCTAGAGTTGCCAAAAGGCACCTGGCATGAGGACGAATTCTACGGAAAGACTGAGATCTATACCCAGCAGCTTAATCTATCGATAACGATTGAGAAGGCGACCAAAGGGGCAACTGTTAGCGTGACGTATCAGGGCTGCGCCGAAGCGGGCTTCTGTTACCCGCCTGAGACGCGCGTGGTGCCACTTAGTGAAGTACTGCCAGAGGCAAATTCATCAGCGCCCGTAGCTGTTGTGCCAAAAACACCAGCAGACGCTACAGATACTAAAACCACCCAACTGCCGTTCTCTGCACTTTGGGCGTTCTTAATCGGTATCGGTATCGCGTTCACGCCTTGCGTGCTGCCGATGTACCCATTGATTTCCGGCATTGTGCTCGGAGGTAAACAGCGTTTATCGACT
Source organism: Buttiauxella gaviniae ATCC 51604 (assembly GCF_001654835.1). Classification (GTDB taxonomy): domain Bacteria; phylum Pseudomonadota; class Gammaproteobacteria; order Enterobacterales; family Enterobacteriaceae; genus Buttiauxella; species Buttiauxella gaviniae. The sequence goes on along the minus strand of NZ_LXEP01000026.1, from coordinate 55,223 downwards.
GCTCGTGCCCTGCTGCTGACCTTTGTCTATGTGCAAGGAATGGCGTTGACCTATACCGCGCTGGGCCTTGTGGTTGCGGCGGCTGGCCTGCAATTCCAGGCAGCTCTTCAACATCCTTATGTGCTTATCGGCCTGTCAGCACTGTTTGTACTGCTCGCAGCATCCATGTTTGGGTTGTTCACGCTGCAACTGCCGTCATCGCTTCAAACGCGCCTTACGTTGATGAGCAATCGCCAGCAAGGCGGTTCCGCGGGTGGCGTGTTTGCGATGGGCGCATTAGCCGGGCTGATTTGCTCGCCTTGTACTACCGCACCGCTGAGTGCCATTCTGCTGTACATCGCCCAGAGCGGGAACATGTGGCTCGGAGGCGGCACGTTGTATCTCTACGCGCTAGGCATGGGCCTGCCGCTGATGCTCATCACCGTATTCGGTAACCGTCTGCTTCCAAAAAGTGGCCCGTGGATGGAAACCGTCAAAATCGCATTTGGTTTTGTGATCCTTGCACTGCCGGTTTTCCTGCTGGAACGCATACTGGGAGATAATTGGGGTATTAGGTTATGGGGTTTGCTCGGCGTAGCGTTCTTCGGCTGGGCGTTTATCACCAGCCTGCAAGCGACTAAATCGTGGATGCGCGTGGTGCAGATAATCCTGCTCGGTGCGGCACTGGTTTGCGCTCGCCCGCTGCAAGACTGGGCATTCGGGAGCACGGTAACCGCCAGCCAGGCACATCTCAATTTCACCAAAATTGCTAACGTTGAGCAGCTCGATGCCGCACTCGCCAATGCAAAAGGCAAACCCGTAATGCTCGATTTGTACGCCGACTGGTGTGTGGCTTGCAAAGAGTTTGAGAAATACACCTTTAGCGATGCGCAGGTACAGCAACAGCTGGGAAATACCGTTTTACTCCAGGCTGATGTTACCGCCAACAACGCGCAAGATGTGGCGCTGTTAAAGCATCTCCAGGTTTTAGGGCTACCAACGATTTTGTTCTTTGATACACAAGGGCACGAGTTGCCAGAAGCACGTGTGACCGGTTTTATGAATGCTGACACCTTCCGTACGCATTTGCAGAAACTGACGCCGTAAACAACACTCATTGTGGGAAGTACACTAAATAATTCAGCTTGCATCGAGGCAGCTTGAAGTATGACGGGTACAACGGAGGAGATAACCGTGCAACGCGAAACAGTACTAGAGCACGCCTTACACGTACTTGAACGTGAAGGAATTGCCAGCACCACCCTGGATATGGTCGCCGCAGAGGCAGACTATCCGGTTACAGAGATCAGCAATTTCTGGCCAAACAGTGAGGCATTACTCTATGACGCCCTGCGTTATTTGAGTCAGCAAATTGATGTCTGGCGCCGTCAGCTCGCGCTTAATGAAGAGTTGTCGCTCGAGCAGAAACTGTTGAAGCGCTACGAAGCGTTGACCGAATGCGTCAACAACCATCGCTATCCGGGATGCCTGTTTATTGCGGCCTGCACCTTTTACCCGGATGCATCGCACCCGATTCACCAACTGGCCGATCAGCAGAAAAAAGCCGCCTGGGAATTCACTCATGAAATGCTAATGCAGCTGGAAGTGGATGACCCAACGATGGTGGCGCATCAAATGGAACTCGTGCTGGAAGGCTGCCTGAGCCGTTTGTTGGTGAAACGCAGCCAGGCCGATATCGAAACTGCCCGTCGACTGGCCGAAGATATTCTGCGATTCGCCCAGTGCCGACAAGGTGGCGCATTGACCTGATGAATTGTTTTCTCGCCATTTTGCATGAAAAGAAAGCACTTAAACGCATTTAGCCCCTTTTTTATGACAAAGCCGTTGACGCCTAACGGCCTTTACGGTTTAATGCGCCCCGTTGCCCGGATAGCTCAGTCGGTAGAGCAGGGGATTGAAAATCCCCGTGTCCTTGGTTCGATTCCGAGTCCGGGCACCACTATTTAAAGAAACCAGCCTAAGGGCTGGTTTTTTGCTTTCTGAGATTCGGACTCTTCATCGAGCCCTTGTTTAAAACTTAAAGGTTCGATTACTTGTCGCTTCCCTGCGACTCGCCCTGATATAACAATTACCAGAAGTACTTCACACCCGCGCTGGCAGAAAAGGCCTGGTCATTCGCCGTGCTACTCTGCATTCCGGCAAAAAGCTGCACGCTATTCAAAAGAACGTAATCAATATCTAAGCCGTAATCGAAGCTGTTCCGATCAAACTCTGGCGAGTTCAGCGAAATTTCCTGCCCGCTCATATTGGTCGTCAGTCTCATATCGCTGATATCACGCGCCACGATCTTGCTGGCCTGCGCCCAGGCTGACAGATGGAGTTCATTACTCACCATATAATTAAAGCGAGAGCCCAGCGCCACGCTACTCTGGCGCCCTTTCATGCCACTGACACTCACACCCTGTGGGTTTCCTTCATCGATACTATCGGTATTAGAACGATCGTATTCAACGCCGAGATAGGGCGTGATATCGGCTTCATGCGGTAAATGAAATGCGTAGCCTGATTCAAAGTAAAGGCTCGCGCTGCTCATATCCGTATTCGACTTCTGGCTACTTTGCGTGCCATTGCCGATAACCGGACGTTTAATGTCTGCATCACCACGCTGGTAACTTGCCAGACCGTTCAGATAAAACGCGCCATCGTTGAACTGCCCATAAGCGCCAATACCATTCTGGCTCCCATCAAGACTTCCACCGTTTCTGTCCAGTTTGGCAGTGATATTATTTTTATTAACGAAGCCACCCAGCAGCAAGGCATTGCTAACACGACCATCCATCCCCACAGAGGTGTTATTAGTGGTGCTGCTCACCTGGTTCCATCCATCAGGCTGATACTGGTTTTTCATATAATCATAAGAAGTCCACACGCCAGGGGTAACTTTACCCATGCCATACATGGCACTTAAACGATTCACGACAGTTTGCGTAAGGCGATTTTGCTCCGCCAGTAACACGGAAGGCAGTTCGGAATAAATGACGCCAGAATGGCTATCCACAATGCGCTGAACACCATCTCCTGAACGAGTAGATTGTAAGCCCGCGGAATAATCCAATAATTGCTGCTCGTCTACCGTCAGTACTTCACCGTTGTACTGCTTTAATGCAACGTCATTAGCAGCAGCAAAAATGCTGTCTACCGCTTTGGCGCCCGCCATTGACAGAGAATCTCCATTACTGACGGCATTTTGCGCAGAGACTTGTTCCACATCGAGATTGACATGGTCAGGCGTATAATTAGCATGATTAATCTTCAGGAACTTGCTGCCATTGACCTGGCTAAATTGCCCCTGAATATTTTGCGCATGCAGAATGTCGTACGTCCCGTTAACCACGTAATTCTGATTAACCACGTTGACCGTGCCATCCAGCGCCGCGTTACCGCTAATATCAAGCTGATTATCAATGTAGGCATTAAGTATGCCGTTATGGCTCTGTGAATAATCGCCTTTCACTTTCAGTGAGCCGTTAGATAAATCTATCGTCCCATTGTTATAAGTCGAACTCACTGAACCAGAACCCGTTAATAACCCTCCAGGGGAAATGTTCACTGAGCCACGATGAATACCGCCACTAACCCATAGTGTGCCCTGATTTATCGTGGTATCGCCGGTATAGCTGTCATCCCCTGCCAGTTCCAGAGTGCCGTTACCATTTTTAACCAGACCAGCATCACCGGATATATCATTACTGAAGATGTAATGCGAATCGGGTACTTGAGCATTAAAGTCGCCAAAGAGAGAAGAAAAAAGCATTGGGCCATTTTCTGCACGCAGAGCATTTAACTCACCCCAACCATAGCTCGCGTTATAATGTGCCCCTTGTGGGGAACCATCAGGCAGATAGGTTGCGGTCGTTAATATTGTCTGTTTTACCTGCTTTGCGGTCATCCAGGGATATTTTTGCCATACATTTGCTGCCGCTGCCGTAACTTGAGGTGCGGCACCTGAAGTCCCGTAGAAATAAACATGACCGCTGTTATTCTCGCTGAGCAGTGGCCCAACGACATAATCGCCAGCAAGACACCAGGCCGCAGCCCTTCCGCAAGCATTACTGCCTTTAATTACACCGTTTTCGTCATACTCACTATAGAGCTGCTTATTACCATCAAGACCCACTACCGTGATTAATCCATTTTCGATAGAGCGATCAATCAACGGGGTCAGGTTTTCTGCGGAGGGTTCATTAAATAAATCATTCCCGGCAGAAAAAACTATCAAACCATTGTTATTAACCAGATATTTTAATACTGATGTAATCGGTGAATTTGCATCGTAATGATTATAACTCCCCCATGAGGCATTAAATAAATTGACCCCATAATGCTGATGCAGATCCATAATTGCAGCAAGTTGATCATCAATCATTGAATGGCCAAGAGGGTCATCGGTCGTTTTCGCTTCATAAAGCTGAATGTCCTGGCTACCTACATATGTCCCACCACTACCCGTACTGACAAGGATTTGAGAGACATAGCTACCATGTCCAGAAGTATCCATATCAGCCAGTGCCAGCGATGCTGTAATATCCTCGGGAGTAAATGCACCTGAGCCAAGGTTCTTCCCCTGCCCGACATAATGCAAAATAATGGCAACCTTACCGGTTATATTGCTGAGGCTTTTATTAATACCTGAATCCAACACCCCAACTTTGACTTTATTATTGTTTGCCGCAGGAGTTTGTACATCGGGTTTTATCGCTGGAGTATTTATTGCTTGAGGAGAACCTGAGCCACTACCACCACCGCCTCCACCACATGCCGTTAACAAAAGAGGAATAAAGAACGCGATCTTTTTTAACTTTAATATATTCATTGTCTCAGTAATGTCTTTTTTTGGATATTTATTATGTGATTCATGTGGGTAATAAACATTACTTAATCGCTGTGTAAAAATCAAACGCATTATTGAGAGGCAATTCATTCAATTATTAATATAAATAGATAAATTGAACACTCATACTTTCGGGAAAATAGAGCTAAATATTACGATTAAAAACTATGATTACTTAATGAGAAGAAAGATGAAGTAGGGATTAGGCCAATAAATTAAAGGGAACATCGCGAAATTCGATGTTCCCTTTAATTCATAGTTTTAAAATAGTCGCCAGGCCATAAGGCTCAATCCTACTTTTGGGTAGCCTTACGTTAAACCCGCTATAAAACCAACATCATAAAGCGGCTATTGGGGTCGAGTTGATAATCAGCAAACGGCTCACAATCGACAAAGCCATGCTTGAGATAAAGCTGATGGCAAGCAGCAAAGCCCGGCTGAGTCCCGGTTTCTAAACTCAGACGCAGGAAGCCACGCTCACGCGCAACTTGCAAAATGTGCAGCAAAAACTGGTTTGCCACACCACGGCGTAAAAAATCCGCCGCGGTACGCATTGATTTCAACTCACCATGCCCATCATCGAGCATTTTCAGTGCACCAATTCCGGCTAATTGCTCCCCTTCCCACGCAGACCAAAATGTCACAGCCGGGTCACGGAGTTTTTGCACATCCAACGCGTGGCTGCTTTCTGGCGGTGATTGTTCCAGCATGCCGGAAATATGGTAGGCCACTAATGTCTGCACCGCCGGATGCGAAAGATCGTCAATTTTGATTGTGAACATACGAGGTTTCCAAATGTTGGGTAGAGAGCAAGTAACATATTTGCAACATCAAAACGAACAATTACCTGTACGTCCAATAACGATTACTTATAGCCCTCATTTCTTCATTTGCTGTAGCTGAATCTGATCCGCGTATTTGGCCTGTTCTGCCAGCGCTGAAAACTGTGCCGGAAGATAAAAACTCTCCGGTACCTTAAGCCCACGCATGTCGCTGCCAGTGTGGATTTGCAATTCTCCAAGCTGACTTATCGTCACCCCGGCAACGGTTTCAGGCATCACCAAGCGATAGGGCTTCGCCTTTTCAAATGGGACAGGAGTCGGGTAACGGTTCTCGCTGAGATCATAATTACGGTTGAGCACCAAAAATTTATCCGGCACCCGGCGCTTGCTGTTCCACCAGTCGCCGTCCACTTCGCGGAATTTTCTTTCTGATTCTGTTTTGCTGACCGCGCCAAGTTGTACCAATGCCTTGTGTAACGCCTTGTCTATCGCATGATCGTAAGACTCAATTGACCTGGCGTGTCCGTGCAAAATCACGTTTATCGCCAGCCTTGCGCCCAATAAATTGGAATAGAGATCTTCGGGCGAAAAAGCAGATATCTCCTCAGAAAATCCCGGAACCGACTGGAATCCATACCACTGAGCAATCTCATGCCATTGCGCAAGCTGGAAGGCAAGATGCCCCGCAAGCCAGGCCGCAATCGTATAGCGTTCAACCATGGACGCGGGTGGATTAAACGCATGAAGCTGAATGCGTCGGACACCCAATTCTTCGCTATAGAACAGCCGCCAGTCCTGGCCAAGCCGTGAGTAGATCTGCGTGAAAAGGTAGAAGGTATTATCAGCAGTATCACGCACGTGGGCGATATCAATAAAACCCCCACGGCGAGTGTAAATGAGGCCACTTTTCTCCTCACTCAAACCAACAATATTTTTGACTGCTCCCAATGCGCTATCGTTGTAACGATGATGACCAAGGGTGGTAAGCGTCAGAATATTACCAATCTGGTAGACCGGAATGGGTACACCGACGGCTCGTACTTGCAGGTCATATCCAAAGGCACAGCAAGGTCGTAAAGACTCAGGAGCCGTGAGCTCTTGTGTTATTGGCCATACTCGCCTCGCCTTCTCAATGGGCAAGATATCTGCTGATTTCGGTGACGCGCCAAAACTCAGGGATGCCACACCAAGCAGCAGAGAAAAAATCCAGCGCTGCATTAAAATGCCTCCGCAACTTGAAAGTAAAACCCGGCACTCTCTTTGCCAAACCCCAGGTCGAGGCGAATATTCATGTCAGGCTTAACCTCGAAGCGGTAACCCGCGCCGATGGTAGGTAACAGCGGGTTATCTGAAAGATTATGCGGGCTGTCACCCAATGCGCCCGTGCCAACCCACAACACATAACCGTGCCGCCAGTTAAGCTTTTTACGGTATTCCAATTGTGTGCTGACCACGTCTTTATCGCGATAACGCCCCTGGTAATAGCCACGCATTCGATTATCGTCCCCGGCCTGCGACAAGCGATCCCATGGCACATCACCACGCGCAAAACGCCCCCAAAGATCGAACGCCAACACATCCTGATTGTTTAGCGGAAGGTAATAATTATATTGCAGCTGCAAAACGGTGAAGTGGTTATCCGAGCCAAGGGCAGGATCAAAAAGGCTGTATTCGGCACTAAAGAACTGCCCGTGTTGCGGCCGGGTTATCACATCCCGAGAATCATAGTTGATAGCCGCCGTGATACCCGAACTCAGCGAATTTCCTTTCACGTTGTAGCGGGAGAAGTTATCACCGGGATGTTGATCATCAATATTTTCAGCGTCATACGTTGAAAAATCCCAACCCAAACCGGCATACAGATCATCAACCACCTGGCGCATGATCTGCGGTTGAAGGCTAATCGATTGTTGCGTGTATTTCTGCTCATCACCCTGCGCCGCATCGTAGCCAATGCCCCAAAAACCGGTCGGGATCTTCGCAAGCGATCCATCGACAAACAACCGCCATTCATCCCCCGAAAAGAAGGTGTAATTCTTCATGCCAAGCCCTAACGCGCCGCTAGTACTCACAAAACCGGTAAATGACACCGACGAGTTTTGCGTGACATGATCGTTGGGATCAACGCGGTACACTCCTGCGATGGCAGTCCCCAGGCCCAGTTTCAACTCCGGGGTATAAAACGGCCCAGGCAACACGCTCCAGTCAATGCCTTTACTGGGGTCATATTGATTATCAGCCCCCAGCTTTCCCAGAAAACCGTCAATCTCCTCGCGCGTCATGGCAACCGCGTCCGTCGGTGTATTCATCAGGCTTAATAAGCCCAAAAATAGCGCGCCACGTTTCTTCATCAGAATCGATATTCACCTGCGAGGAAGAAGCTATTACGCTCGTTAAAACCAATCTCCGTCAGCACGTTAAAGTTTTGCGTGAGTTCATATTGCGCGCCAATCAACGTGTTCCATGGCGAAGTGAGATGCTGTTTAACATCAAAACGCCCATCGTCATCTTTATTTACCGAATTGATCAGCGGCTGAAGTTCGGCAGGCATATGCAAGTCAGATAGATTGCCTTTGAACTCCTGCTGGACGTCCTGATACATCGCGCCTATCCACACGCTTAAATGTGATGGCCCGGAAATTTGCGGCATATCGAAACGATACCCGACGCGTGGCGATATGGTCAGGGCTGAGATTTTGCCGTCCAGAATATCGAAATTGGTACGCGTGTAGTTGGTGTCCACCAGCGTAAACCAGTTTTTATACCCGCCCGCCAACGTAACGCCGGTGCCATAAGTGACGCCTTCAAAATCGAGCGTGAAATCGATGTTCTGTAAATCACCGCTCTGGTTCAGGCTGTGCACCGACGAGGCAATAATCCGGTCAATGCCGGTATAACGCGACGGGTCAGCATCCACCGATACGTTCGAAATCGACGAGCCTTTTGTGTACCCCATCAGCCCATAAATATTTAAAAACGGGAACACCCACATATCCAGACGCAGGTTTTCAGTCTTACTACGCTCACGCGTATGGCCGACATCAATGGCAAACATATCGCTGGGAATAGGATGCGCGCCAAGCTTCAACCCGGAGAAGGTAATACTATCAACGTCGACATTCTGGCGAATATTCATATAGCTGAGGTTCACACCAAACGGCAGCGGAATAGAATATCCGCGCGCACGCGCTTCATCTCCCCAAATGGGAAACGTGCTGCTGTCTGTCGCAGTGTCCGTTGTCGCACCAAACGCCGCACCGGATAAAAACAGTAGCGGTAGCGCAATCACCCGGCACTGTTGCACACTCCTTTGGATTTTCTTCATGGCGTTCTCTTAGATATTTGCATTGTCAGTCAGGCGGCAAATTCCCTCTATAGCCCCGCCCCCACATTGAAATAAACGGCTTGTTCGCTATCACTAAAGGCGACATCAATCCCGGTATGCAATCCGAACTTGCGCGCAATCAGGTAGCGAAACCCACCGCCATACGCCACTTCGGTTTTATTAAAGAGATCGTCGGCTTCTTTGCTGGCGCTTCCTGCCCCCACAAAACCCTGCAACACCCAGCGCGGCGTCATTTGCCATTCAAGCTGGGTTTGCGTGGTGCTGACATAATCTCCCTGATAGCGATACTGCGAGATGCCTCGCAATTTGATATAGGGCCGTGCCATCGGTGGCAAATGCCGGTCATGGTTTGAAAGTGACTGATAATTCCCGGCCAGCACCAGCGTGAAATCGGTGCCGAGCGGTTGGAAATATTTACCGTCGAGCGTCAACATGTCGTAGCGATAATCACCACCGAGGAAGCTGCTATAAAACTGGTATTCCGCCGTGGCTGACAGCCCGTTGTGCGGGTAGAAAAAGTTATCGGTGGTGTCATATTCCATGACCAACCCAAGCGCTGATGAAGCGCTCTCCTCACCCAAAACACGCTGCAATGCGCGGCTAATAACCGGGTTATCCGCAGAGATTTTGGTATCTGCATAAAACTGTGAAGCGCCGATAAAAAATGGCGTATCAGCTACTCGGAACTGCAATTTTTGCATACCGCCGTAGCCTTTGGTTTGCGTACTGATGCCCTTTCCTCGAGAGAACCCCGCAACGTCACCTGAATAAATATCAAGATTTACATCTGCATAACCGAGTGCGACCAAATAACGGATGCTGTCATTGTTCCAGGTGTGGCGATGTCCACCGCCAACAAACCAGGTGCCATTTTGCGTGGCGCCCCCGCCGAATGCCGTGACTGCAGGCGGGATAGTTTTTGCGCCGGGATGGTTTTTCCCGGCTTCACTGTCCGGCGTATCATGCAAGAAAAGGCCAAACAGTCCGCCGCCGTAACCTACCGCAGGCTCGGTTATCACCACCGGGACCGGCAAAAAGCCGTAACGGTTGTCACTAAGGTATTCACTCATATCCAGCATACCGTCCACCTCATCAATCAGCCCGCTGGCAGTGGCGACCAATGGCTGTGCTAGCCCCACGCTGAACAAAAGAACCAACGGGTAGCCGGGCTTCATCACGACGGTTTCTCAGGCTGCACAGCAGGCGCAGCAAACCAGTTATCACGCGGCACCATCACAGCACCTTCCGGCTGGTTAACAAAATTCGGCGACATAATCTGCACGTTGAATTCGTTAAACACATCCTGAATATGGCTGTGCAATTCACTCTTCACGCCAGCCAACGATTCACCCACGCGTAATTTGACCTGTAATTCGTATGCGATGTACCAGTCCATCAAATTGAGCTGTCGAACCAGCGGTGGCGTGCTGGGATCAATACCTTGTGTGCGTTTAGCGGCCAGCTCCAGCATGGCGTGAACCTGCCGCCAGGGCGTGTCGTAACCGATAGTGACGCTGGTTGTCAGATTAACGCCGGAACCTGGATTCTGAGCGCTGAGGTTGGTGATTTTCCCGCTCACGACCACCGCATTCGGCACCGTGACGATGTAGTTTTCGCGCGTGAGGATTTTGGTTGCCAGCATACCGACTTCATTCACCAGCCCTTCGTTATCGCCGATGCGAATGACATCTCCTTTGCGTAGCGCACGAGAATAGGTCAGCACCAGGCCACTCATGGCGTGGTTCATCACCCCTGCCGAGCCGAGTGTTAGCATCAAACCGAAGAAAACGCTGATCCCCTTAAATGCCACCGAGTTAGCACCGGGCAAGAATGGATAAGCCGCTGAAAGCGCAAATAACCAGACCATCACAGAAATCAGTTTACGTGTGGCTCCCACCGTTTCCGGGTGCAGGCCAGGCACCATCATTCTTCTGCTTTCAACGCGCGTGAGGAGAATTTTGAGCAACTTGAGAATAAATGCGGTGATTAAAAAGATAATCATCACAATCAATAATCCGGGAAGTGCTGAAACGATCGATAACGCAATTTTCTGGACAACGTTAATCGACCAGTCACCCAGCGACTCCCCCCAGACTCGCGTCCACGGGAATAACCTGAAGATCCAACTCAACCAGACATAAAATGCCGCAATGCCTAAGAAAATCATCAACAAACCATAGAGATAGCTTTCCACCGCCCCGAGGAACTCGCGCCACTTAGCCGGTATTAAGCCTTTTTTACGACTGATTCGTGCTTCAAAGTATTGCTTAACTTTTTTCCAGGACTTGAACGCGCCGTAGAACAGCAGCCCTAAAACAACTGTTCCCGCTAAGGTTTTTACAACTGCAGTGGCGAGGTATGCCGAGGAGTACTGATCTTTCAAGGAAGTGCGCTGCTCATCCATACGAGCCAGCACCCGTTGCGCAGCTTGATCGAGCGTCAGATCATCACCTTCGTCTAAATCACTTTCTGCTAATAACATCAGCATCTTACCGTTGATCGTAAATAAGCGGCCTTGCTGGTTGTAGCGTGTGACAGGGGTAATGATTATCGGCTGGCGAATGTCTTCTTCACTCAGAGAGCGTAAGGTTCGGCGAATGCGCAGCACGCGTTCCTCAGGCGTGGTCAGGCCAAATTTTGCCTGCAACATAACAATCGGGTGATGAAAGATAGAGATTGTTCGTGCTTTATCTTGCTCAGAAGGAAGTTGCCTGGGTTCCGCCGCATGCAGCCCACCTGCGGTTATCAGAGGTATCCATGCCAACAGGAATAGCAGCGCCCTAATCATATGTTTCACCCAAAAGGAATGATTTTGTTTTATTTTTCAATGACACGAGTAATGCTCTGCCGAGTCATATCTGATTTGAGCATAGACCAGCATCAAGCATATTCAAGATAACAAGAGTGATATTAAAGGCTTGGTGAACAAGGATATCTAGGGTGGTATAGGTAGGGTGAGCACGGTATCATTTAAAAAATTTATTAAAGGAGTGTTATTTGTGGACATTAATCACAACACTGGCGAAAACGTCATTACCAGTACCAAAGGCTATATGTGGTTTTTGTCTCTGAATATAATATATTGTTTCTGGTTATTATTACGCAGTGCTCATCGCAGTGATATTGATACACTCCCATTGGCATTACAAATATTGTGTGGCTGCATCATTACACTTTCAGTCATCAATCTTATTATCACACTCAAAATAAAGAAGAATATTAATGATGGTTTCTATCACACGGTGCTTCCTTATGTGGTATTAACCTTTGGAGTATTGTGGTCAATACTATTTTTAAATTTCACTCTTTATTACCAAAACCAGCTGATGACGTTGATGTTGACCGTCTCAGTATTATTACCGGCCACGATTACGTTCTACATTTCAGGACGGCTGTTGCTGCTGTTCTCGGCACCGCTGGTTTTGTCATTGATGTATGTCGAATTCTTCTTGCTGGAGAAATTCAGCGTGGTGCAGTTTGGCGGTGTCATCATCATGCTGCTGGTTATCTATTCTGCCCGTTACATTCTGCTTGAGTGGTATCAGCGTGTTCAGCGCAGTGAATATGAAAAAAATATCCTGATCAAAAAGCTGGTACAGCAGGCGCACTACGACGCATTAACCGGACTATTTAACCGCCTGAGCCTGACTCGCTTCTTTGAAGAGTGCGTCACCTCTCTCGCCGGAAACAAAAAAAAGCTGTTTATGATTGTTATGGATATCGATTATTTCAAACAATACAACGATGTGTATGGCCATGTTGCAGGTGATAAATGCCTGATAAAAGTCTCGCAATGTATTGAAAAATCACTAAGAAAAGAGAGCGATAGTGCGTTTCGTTTCGGTGGTGAAGAGTTTGTTGTACTGACGGTGTGTGATGATATCTCCCAGGTCAAAGCGATAAGCCACAGGATTCAGCAAAATATTGCTCATGCCCATATTCTTCATAAGGGTTCAGACGTCTCTTCGGTGCTAACCATCAGCCAGGGTATTGCACAATGGCAAGAAGGAATGGCGCTGGAAGCATTGGTTGAACAAGCAGACCAGCAACTTTATAAAGCTAAGAAAAGTGGTAGAAACCGTGTTTGCTATTAAATGTTAATAGTCAGATGAAAAAACCAGATCCAATTATGTGATATATCTAAGTTTTATTGATTATTCTAAACCGAGCAAAAACAATCTTTGCTCGGTTATTCCTGTTGATTCTCTCATGAGCCCCACATTATTTTTAGCTATAACGTTTAAAAATAAATAAACCCCTACGAATCTATCTAATACAGAATGGTAATGTATATAGCACCATTTATTAAATTTCAATTAGTTAGCCAGTCCCTCTTATTTTTTTCAAATTGATAATATTCTTAACTATCTTAATTAGAAGTTTTCTTGGTAATTCATAATGTAATAGCAAGTTTCTACCCTTGACTATACTCATTCAGTCCCTTCAATGAACGGAGTTACAACGATGCTAAACAAAGTCCCTTACAAAAGGACAATGATAGCCAGCATGCTCGCATTGATGTCTGGTGCCGTGTCCGCTGCTGATGCAGCCCCCGCGACAACCGCTCCTGAAAACGCAGCAACGCAAGACACCTCAAAACCAAATATCGTGGTTATTTTCGGTGATGATATTGGTTACTGGAACCTGAGCACCTATAACCAAGGAATGATGGGCTATAAAACGCCGAACATTGACAGTATTGCCAGTGAGGGTGCCAAGTTTACCTCCTATTATGCAGAGCAGAGCTCCACCGCTGGGCGTTCTTCGTTCATTACCGGACAAATGCCTTTCCGTACCGGGATGAGTAAAGTCGGCATGCCAGGTGCTCCGCAAGGCCTGCAAAAAGAAGACCCAACCATCGCCAATATCCTCAAACAACTTGGCTATGCCACCGGGCAGTTTGGTAAAAACCACCTTGGCGATCGTGACGAATTCCTGCCAACTGCGCATGGCTTCGATGAATTCCTCGGCAACCTTTACCACCTCAATGCCGAAGAAGAACCTGAAAACCCGGACTACCCGAAAGACCCTGAATTCCGTAAACAATTTGGCCCGCGCGGCGTCATCAAAAGCACCGCCGACGGCAAAATTGAGGACACCGGCCCGCTCACCATCAAGCGTATGGGGACGGTTGATGAAGAAACCCTCGCTGCCAACAACGACTTTATGGAACGCCAGAGCAAAGCCGGTAAACCATTCTTCACCTGGTTTAACACCACACGTATGCACAATAAAACTCACCTCAAAGACGCCAGTAAGGGTGTGACGGGGCTTGGGGACTATGCAGACGGCATGGTTGAACACGACAAAATGATTGGCGAGGTGCTGCAAAAGATTAAAGACCTCGGTATCGAAGACAACACCATCGTGCTGTACACCACCGATAACGGCCCGATGACCGCAACCTGGCCTGATGGCGGTATCACGCCGTTCCGTGGTGAGAAAAACACCGGCTGGGAAGGCGGCTTCCGCGTACCGGCGATGATCAAATGGCCGGGCCATATCAAGCCGGGCACGGTGATTAACGACATCTTCGGCAGTAACGATTGGTTCCCGACGCTGGTTGCAGCAGCCGGTATTCCAGATATCAAACAGCAACTACTCACGGGCTACAAAACGCCATCCATCACCTACAAAGTACATCTTGATGGCTATAACCAACTCGACTTCATCCAGGGCAAAGGCGAAGACCCGCGCAAAGAGTTCTTCTACTGGAGTGATGACGGCGACTTGCTGGCGATTCGTTATGGCCGCTGGAAAGCGCACTTCATGATTCAGGAACACACCGGTATCGATTTGTGGCGCTATCCGTTCACTAAACTGCGTGCGCCGATGATCTTCGACCTGGAAGTGGATCCGCTTGAAAAAGGCTCCGACGGCATGGGCTACAACACCTGGTTCTACGACCGTCTGTTCTTGATGGGCGGCGCGCAGAAATACGTCACAGAAATGCTTGATACCTTTAAAGAATTCCCACCACGTCAGAAACCGGGTTCCTTCACCGTTTCCGATGCGGCGGCAATGATTGAACAAGGTGCCAACGCGAATAACTAAACCCGTCTTCCGGGTGGGAAACCGCCCGGTTTTCAGGAACGCTTCAGAGGGTCAGCCATGAAATACAGCACTACATTGCCGGTTAAAGCACTACCGTCAGCAGAAAAATATGATGGCAAAGGCCCTGAATACAAACGCCGTTTCCACGTCATGGCGAAACCGACTGGCTCAACCTGTAATCTCGATTGCTCCTACTGTTTTTACCTGCACAAAGAAGAGTTACTGCATCAAGACCGCCACACCGGCATGAGCGACGAAGTGCTGGAAAACTTCATCCGTCAGTACATTGACGGACAAGATGGTGAGCAGGTGGTCTTCTCCTGGCAAGGTGGCGAACCCACATTGATGGGGCTGGAGTTTTTTGAAAAAGTCGTCAAATTCCAGAAGCAGTACCAAAAGCCCGGCCAGCGCGTCGAAAACGACCTCCAAACCAATGGTGTGCTGATTAATGACAAATGGGCTGAATTCCTCAAAGAACACCGTTTTCTGGTGGGTTTATCGATTGATGGCCCACGAGAATTACACGACCGCTATCGCGTCACCCGCAGCGGCAAACCGACTTTCGATTTAGTGATGAAAGGCGTTGAAGCGCTAAAAAAATACAAAGTCCCGTTTAACGCGCTTGTCACCGTCAACCGCACCAATGCCCGCTTCCCGCTGGAAGTGTACCGCTTTGTCACCCGCGAACTGGGCGCAACCTACGTGCAGTTCAACCCTTGCGTAGAACCTGTAGATTTCAAAGTCACCGCCCCACAATTCTGGCGCGATGACACCATCCCAATTACAGGCACGCGTCGTGCTAGACCAGGCGATCTGGACTCTATCGTCACCGATTGGTCAGTCGACCCGGAAGACTGGGGTACGTTCCTGAAAACGGTATTTGAAGAGTGGGTAAATAACGATTTAGGCCGCGTGCAGGTCAACCTGTTCGAAACCGCCGTCGCCCAAACCATGGGCATGCCCGCGCAAATTTGTACCGCGTCTGAATTCTGCGGCAAAGGGTTGGCCATTGAAAAAAATGGCGATATCTATTCCTGCGACCACTACGTTTACCCCGAATACCAGATTGGCAATATCGAAGACACCAAACTCGCGCACCTGGCCTTTTCTGAGCGCCAGAAAGCATTTGGCATGGGAAAAAAAGATACCCTGCCGGAATACTGCAAGCAGTGCCCATACCTGAAATTGTGCTGGGGAGAGTGCCCGAAAAATCGCCTTGTCCGTACACCAGACGGAGAGCCAGGCCTTAACTATCTCTGCCCCGGCATTAAAACCTTCTTCAATTACGCCGAGCCGATTCTTGTCGGGCTTGCCACTCTTTTGAAACGCGACTTTGCAGGATTACGCAAATGACTAACAGAGAGAAACTGCTTGAACTTGAGCAGCGCATGAACGAACAAGTTATTGGGCAAGAGTCACTGGTACGCATGTTGATTGTTGCCTTGCTGTGTGACGGGCACGTTCTGCTCGAAGGTCTGCCAGGACTTGCCAAAACACGTGCGGTACGGGAACTCGCTCGGCATGTTGAAGGGGATTTACGCCGTATTCAGTTCACTCCTGACCTTCTGCCATCTGACATTACCGGCAGTGAGATTTACCAGCAAAATGCCACGCGTGAAGAAGACCAGTTCCGTTTTCGCCCAGGCCCGGTGTTTGGCAACATCATTCTTGCCGATGAGATAAACCGCGCTTCCGCACGCGTACAGTCAGCATTGCTTGAAGCCATGGAAGAGCGCCACGTCACCGTTGCCGGGAAAACCTGGCCATTGCCGGGTGTTTTCATGGTGCTGGCAACACAAAACCCGGTCGACCAGGAAGGCACATGGCCGTTGCCTGAAGCCCAGCTCGACCGCTTCCTGATGAAAGTCCTGGTGGATTACCCATCCAAAGCGAACGAACAAAAAGTGATGCAACTGGTGCGTGATGAGCAGCAGAAAAAGTACCAGGTAGGCTCGGTTGAGGCTGGGGAAAAACAGCCGGAAACGCTGATGTTATCGCAACAGGATATTGCTACCTGCTGGCAGGAAATCTCTGCGATTTACGTCGCCCCTACTATTGAAAACTACATCGTGAATCTGGTGGATATGACTCGTCATCCACAAGGGGTTAGCGATACCCTCGCCAGTTACATCACCTTTGGCGTCAGCCCGCGCGGCACACTGGCACTCGACCGATGTGGCCGTGCGTTGGCCTGGCTTGAAGGCCGCGATGCAGTATTGCCAGAAGATATCAAGCTCGTCGCCCCGGCAGTGTTACGCCACCGCCTGATGCTAAGCTACCAGGCCAACGCCGATAATTGCTCACCAGATGATGTGATTCGGATGTTGCTTGATGCAGTGGTAGCGTGATGGACAACGCATTGCAGGTGGACAGAAAAACCCTGATGGCCCTGGCAGGCGAAGCGCGACTGCTATCAAACCCGCCGGGGCAAATCCCACCGGGGGCGCTTGCAGGTGAATGCGTATCACGCCAACAGGGGCGTGGGCTCAATTTTGACAGCCTCAGGCGCTATCAACCCGGCGATGATGTGCGGTTGATCGACTGGCAAGCAACAGCGCGCCTGCGATCGCCATGGATCAGGCTCTACAACGAAGAGCGCGAGCGCCCGGTTTTCTTGATAGTCGACCAACGGTTAGATATGTTTTTTGCCACTCGTGGGCAAACCAAATCCGTCGCCGCCGCCAAAATTGCTGCTCTGCTGGCATGGCGCAGTTGGCACGACGGCGATCGTCTGGGTAGCGTGATTTTCAGCGATACCCAATACAGCCTGCAAAAGTGCCGCTCTCCGAAGAGCAATCTCCCTGCCGTGCTTGATGATGTGCTGCAATACAACCAACAGTTACTCGAACGCTATCCTGATGAAACGCCCGCCTCTGTCACGTTGACTCACGTGCTACAACACGCAATTCAGCTGATCCCCAGCGGATCGTGGGTGGCAGTCATCAGCGATTTCCACGATCTGGATGCGCCGAGTGAGGCATTGCTTGCAGCCCTGAGACGACGCTGCGAGATAAGCGCCTTTGTGATCCTCGACGATCTCCATCTTAAACTGCCCGAGCAAGGTGATTTAGCCGCCAGCTATCAGGGGCGTGAGGCGGCATTTTCTCTTTCAGCCAGCTTGAAAGATGAGATTGCGCAAAGCACAACTTCCCGACTTTCTGGCCTGCAAAACCGGCTCACACGACTTGGGATCCGCGTAAATCAGATAGTGGTCGCGCAGGATCTTCTCAAGCAGCTACAAAAGGGAGTCTGAATGCTGGAGAAAGGATTTAGCGTGCCGGAACTAATAAACCCAGCACTTCCGCAAAGTATCTCCTGGCTTCCATTACCCCCAGGTTGGTTTGTGTCTGGCGGTCTGTTGCTGATTGCCCTGCTCATTTTCCTGCTATTTCGCCTGGCACGATGGCGGCGAAACCTGTGGCGGCGTGAAGCACTGGCGGCTTTACAGCAGCCACATAGCGTTGATAGCTGGCTTGAGCTAATAAAGCGTATTCTTCTGATGCACCAGCCACGAACCCTCGTCAGCCACACGCTCTCCCCGGAGCAACTTTTACAACAGGTGGAAATCGACCACGATTTACGCCAGCAACTTAGCGACAAATATTGCAGGCCCGATAACCAACTCGACGCAAGCCAGGTTGCACGCCTGCAATCTCAATTGAAAAACTGGCTGGAGAAACTGCCGTATGTCTGAGTTTCTAAGCCGCATCGATTTCGCCTGGCCGTGGGCCTGGTTATTGATTTTCGTGCCATTGATTGGCCGCTATTTTTTGCCTCAAGACCGCGCAGTGAAAGAGCATGTTCGTGTGCCGTTTCTGCCAGAACTAATTGATGAGCTAAAGCTTAACAGCCAGCCGGTGCGCAGCAGCAAACTCTCAAGCCTGCTTTTCTGGCTGGTATGGATATTATTAGTAGCCGCCCTATCACGTCCGGAATACCTGACGCCACCACAGCATATTCAAAAACCGATGCGTGATGTGGTGCTGATTCTTGATGTCTCGGGTTCGATGGCAAAAAACGACGTTCAGGGTGGCGTAACGCGATTGCAGGCGGTTCAGGATTCAGCACGCAAATTCGTCGCGGCCCGTAAGTCTGACCGTATTGGGCTGGTTATTTTCGCAAGCTCCGCCTGGCCATTCGCACCTGTCAGTGAAGATAAACAGGCGCTACAAACCCGTATCAACCAATTGGTTCCCGGCATGATTGGCCAGCAAACCGCGATTGGTGACGCATTAGGCGTGGGTGTGAAACTGCTCGACAGTACCGCCAATAAAGATGCCAGCAAGCTGGCAATTTTGCTCACCGATGGCAACGACACAGCTTCGCAATTAGCCCCACCGCTTGCCGCGCAACTGGCCGCAACACATCATGTTCAGGTGCATACCATTGCTTTTGGCGACCTCAACAGCACCGGTGATGACAAAGTCGACCTCCCGCTGATACAGGATATTGCGCGCATTACCGGTGGCAAATCCTGGACTGCTGCCAGTTCGGGCGCGTCGCTCGATAGCGTCTGGAAGGAAATCGATGCCATCACGCCTGTTCAGGTCAAATCCATCGGTTGGTCGTGGCATATTCCGCTATTCCAGTGGCCGATAATACTCGCGCTGGTATTGCTGATTTTGCTCGCCATCGGTCGTTTTGTTCGGGGGAAAACAGCATGAGTGATTTCCATTTTGTTTATCCCTGGCGGCTAGTCGGCTTGCTGATTTGCGCTTTGTTGTGGTTTATCAGTACCGGGCAGCGCAGCGCCTGGCACAAGATTATGGACAAGCCTTTCGCTAAGGCGCTTATTATCGGGCGGCAAAAACGAATCACTCAGGTTTTACCATGGCTGTGCGCATTAGGCGTTATCGGGCTGGCAGGCCCAACATGGCAACGCGAACTGCCTGCGGCATTAACGCAGCAAAGCAATATGATGGTGGTTCTGCAACAAGATCCGGCAATGTACGCGCAGGATCTCGCACCCAGCCGCCACCAGCGGATGCAAAGCAAAATCATGGATTTGATGTCGCGCTCAACCGGCACGCATTTTGGCCTGGTGGTCTACAACAGCCATGCATATTTAACGACCCCGCTCACTTCAGACCCATCTTTTTACGCGCTGTTTTTGCATGCCCAAAGCCCAAATCTTTTGCCTGAGGGAGAGGGCTCAGGGCTAAAACAGGCCATCAGCCTTGCACTGAAAAACATGCCGGAAACATCGAATACTCCACGCAATATTTTGCTGGTCGCCGACACCGTTTCAGCGCAGGACGCGGCCTGGCTTGCACAACTTAAAGCGCCGATTCAAATCTGGGTTCCTGGTACCGCACGCGGTGGCGAACTGCCGGAAAGCTACGCCCAGAGCGGCATTGATACCCGACTTAACGTCGAGCGCTTTAGCAAGATTCGCGACGGTGGTATTCCCGTAACGCTTGTGACCAGTGACGACAGCGATTTATCCGTCATCACCAGCCATATCCAGCAATCGGTCAGTGCGCAGAATAATGCACGCGGTGATTTGCACTGGAAAAATAGCGGCTATCTGCTGGTTATCCCGATGCTGATTTTGTTGTTGCTTGGGAGGCGTCAGTTGATTTGCTGGCTCATTGTATTGGTACCGCTGCTCTATCTGCCGCAAAGCCAGGCCGCATGGCAGGATGCGTGGGTTAGCCCGGATATGCAGGGGCAGATCGCTTTCAAAAATGGTGATTACAAAAAAGCGGCTGAACGTTTCCAGGACCCGCTCTGGCAAGGCATTGCTTACTACCGTGCGGAGGATTTTGTCGCTGCCACATCAGCATTTCGCCAGGCACCGCAAACCGCTGAAACCCTGTTATGGACGGGTAATAGCTATGCCCAGCAAAAGCAGTGGCAACAGGCAATCAACAGTTATGACCGCGCATTAAGCCTACGACCAGACTGGAAATCGGCGCAACAAAACCGAGCCGCAATCGCCAAAATCATTATGGAATTGCGGCAAAAAGAGCGCGATCGCCAGGCGGCACAAGGCAAAGAGCAAGACTACAAACCCGATGAGATAAAGCATGATTTGAAGAAAGATCAGGGCGTGAATCAAAAAGATATTCAACCGGTTGAAAGCAGCAGCCCGCAAGTTAACCAATGGTTTGAAAACCTCGAAGTTTCCCCATCCGGCCTGCTGGAAAATCTCTACCGCGCCAATACGGAGGAAACGCCATGAGAGCCATGTTTATTCTGCTTTTGCTGGCGGTACTTCCAGCCCGTGCCGCAATGGACATCACACGTGAACTCGAGGTGCCGGAACATGTGGTGCCGGGCCAGCCAGTACGCATCGCTATTACTTTCTGGACAGATAGCTGGTTTAACCCGCCGCCTGAGTGGCCTGGCTTTAAAATTGAAAACGGCTCGTTAATGAGCACACCTCTGCCAAACCAGCTGTTAAGCCGCCAGAAAAATGGCATTAGTTGGAGCGGAATTCGCCTGGAAAAACAGGTCACGGCATGGGATCAAGGCGTGCTGCTTCTGCCTGCAGTAGAAATTACGCTGACATCACCAAACCAGCCGCCGGTAACGGTGCAGTTGCCAGAGTTGAAAAAAGAGGTGGTCTGGCCGAAAGGCGTTGAGCAGCCAGATCGTTTCTTACCTGCCAGCAACTTAACACTAAGCCAAAAAATCACCCAATATCACGCCAGCAAAGACACTACTCTGCATGCCGGAGATGTTGTGGAACGTATTGTCACAGTGAAAGCTAACGGGATTGTGGCGACACAAATCCCGCAATTGCTGTACGCCATTCCAGGCACAGAAACGCAGCGCCTGACGCCTGTAAACACGATGCTGAAATCTGGGCGCGGCGAAATCGAAGGCGCACAGCGTGAAGAGACATTGCGTTATCTACCCTCGCAGGCAGGAACCATCACGCTACCCCCTATTAAATTGCGTTGGTGGGATACCGCCAATCAGCAATGGCAAGTCGCGCAATTACCCGGTTCAACGATACCAGTCGCACAAGCACCCGCTGCGGGTAGCGAATCGGCACTACGCGGCACGACAGGCCAGGATAAATGGCAAACCGTGCTGGTTATCAGCGCCATTGCCATCCTGTTGCTACTCATCTGGTTTACGCAACGCCTGCTCAAGCGCTGCCTGAAATACCTGCACCATGCCTGGCGACGCTTCTGGAACCCGGTTCAACTACCCGAGCTGACTCCCACCAAAAGGGGTGAACGATGAAAAATAAATTATTACTCAGCGCTCTGATCTTTAGCGCTATTGGCACCGCACAGGCTGCCGACCCGCTCTCTGCCTGGAACGATACCGCCGCGAAACAAGCTATTGAGCAATGGGTGCAAAACGCAACCAACAAAGATCGCTCGACCTTTATTCCACCTGAGAAACGCTATGTTGTGTTTGATAACGACGGCACATTGTGGCCTGAAGCACCCCTGACCTTCCAGCTACAGTTTGCAATTGATGAAGTGAAACGCCTTGCTCCGCAGCATCCTGAATGGAAGAGCGACCCGATTGTTAGTGCTGTGCTGAACAATGATTTGCAAAGCGTCGCCGCCGCAGGTGAAAAAGGGTTGATGCAACTGCTGGAGATAACGCACAGCAATATCACCACGGATGAATTCGACCAACGCGTCAGTAACTGGGTGGCCAGTCATCGTGATAACCGTTTTGGCTGCCATTACGACCAGATGGGCTACCAACCGATGCGTCAGCTGCTCGACTACCTGCGCGACAATGGTTTTAAAACGTGGATTATTTCCGGCGGCGGAATCGATTTTATGCGTGTCGTGGCGCAGAAGATGTACGGCATCCCGCCAGAACAAGTCGTGGGATCATTCTCACTGAGCGAATTTTCACTAACGGATGACGGCACGCAACTGCGTAAAACCATGAAAGGCGCGTTTAATGACGATGCTGCCGCCAAGCCGGTCGCCATTCATCTATTTATGGGCCAACGCCCGGTTGCAGCATTTGGTAACAGTGACGGCGATTTGGCGATGATGCAATACACCGCAGCAAACCCGGACTACAAAACTTTCGGCTTACTGGTTCACCATACGGATGCAAAACGTGAATATGCCTACGACAGTCATCCACCAGCCAGCGGAAAACTGGTTGAAGGGTTAACGGTGGCGAAGGAAAAAGGTTGGACGGTAGTGGATATGAAGCAGGACTGGAGAACTATCTTTGACCCGAAATTATGTATTCCGGAAACATCAAAACCATAAAACGAAAAAACCCGCCGAGGCGGGTTTTTAAATTCTTTAGAGCTTAGTAAACGCTAACCTTACAGGCTAGTTACGTTACCAGCTGCTGGGCCTTTAGCGCCGTTCTCGATGGTGAAGGAAACTTTCTGGCCTTCATCAAGAGATTTGTAACCGTCGTTCTGGATTGCAGAGAAGTGAACGAACAGGTCTTTAGAACCGTCGTCTGGAGTGATGAAGCCGAAACCTTTATCAGCGTTGAACCATTTTACCAGACCAGTCATTTTGTTAGACATGTGTATTACCTTTTGAATTGAGTGTGCCTTACGGCGATTTGGTATGCTTTACAGATTTTATGAAGCGGTAGAGGAGCACACGACAAAGGGTATCCAGGGATGACTCTTGAAGGACTGCTTTACTAGGTTGCTTTAAAGGTCTGTACGTCAAACCGATGGGCGTATTAACTCATGCTTAGGCGATGAATGACAAGGATTATTTTAGCCGTCCACAGCTCTATAGCTAAATTACGTCTCATTTACCGTTTCGTTTAGGGGGTGCGAATGACACCCTTTCGCACCCATCTACCACTACCTTAACCAGTTGTTAGTAATCAATTTTAGCTACGCGACGCAGTGCTTCTGGCGTCACTTCTGGCAGGCCAAAAAATTCCATATATGCAGGAATCATCTCAAACAACATATCTGTTCCAGGTTGTATCTGGCAGTCTCTTTTCATGGCTGCCTGCAAAAATGGCGTGATTTCGCTCTTCATTACCACCTCTCCCACGAAGGTTCCTGGCGTTATCGCGCTAACATCCACCGGTAATTCGTCACCAGCATTCATACCCAGCGGCGTTGCGTTAACGACAATGGAAAACTCTTTCGGGTTGCGCAACCCGGTAAGCACCTTAAGAGACGGATAGTGGCTACGTAGCCGTTTTGCCAGCTCTTCGCAGCTTTCAGCCCGGCTATCAAACAGCGCCAGCGTATCAACGCCAGCAGCCGCCAAAGACGCCGCAATAGCGGAACCCACGCCACCGCTACCCACGACTAACGCACGAGCTCCACCCACCTGAATGCCTTTGCGCAACACACCACGAACAAAACCGTCGCCATCAAACATGTCGCCACGCAATGAGCCGTCTGGCTCAAGGCGAATGGCATTACACGCCCCGGCAATTTGCGCCGTTGGGCTAATAGTGTGAACTAACTCACAAGTCGAAACTTTATGCGGCATCGTCACCAACGCGCCAATAATATTGGTCATGCGAAATAGAAAAGGAATCAACTGCACATAATCTTCTGCTTTCACCCCCATCGGCACCACTTTGATATCGATGCCTTGCTCTTCAAACCAGGGGTTGTAAATCATCGGTGCTTTGAACGTGGTTGTCGGGTAGCCCAGGTGGGCGATTAAACGTGTATTGCCACTTATGTCCATAATTAGTCCGCCAGCTCAATACGTTTGATATCGCCAAGAATGAAGACATACGCGAACACACCCAACAGTGCAGCACCGCCGATATAGACCAGCGCGTAGAAGAAGTTGCCGGTCGCCGCAACAATAAAGCCGACAATCAGTGGCGTAATGATAGAGGCCAGGTTTGAGCAGAAGTTAAATAAACCGCCTGTCAGACCCGCTAAATTTTTCGGGGCCATATCAGATATCAGCGTCCAGCCGAGTCCCACCATGCCTTGCCCGAAGAACGCTACCGACATCACCGTAATCACCAGCGCATCGGTTGGCATCCAGTTAGCCGAAATGATAAGACTGGCCATCAACAGCCCAGAAATGATTGGCAATTTACGGGCGATATTCACCGAACCGGTGCGTTTGAGGATTTGGTCGGAGACCCAGCCACCAAACATCACGCCCACTGCAGCGGCGAGAAACGGCAGAATGGCGAAGAAGCCCACTTTCAGCCATGGCATATGGCGTTCGGTAGCAAGGTAGGTTGGGAACCAGGTCAGGAAGAACACCAGCGTGGTGTTCCCGGCAAACTGGCCAATGCCCGCACCGAGGATTTGGCGGCATTTAATAAGCCTTGCGACGTTCGCCCAGCTAAAGTTCATCTTCGGTTCAGGCTCGGCCTCTTTGAGGTCGTGGCCGATGTACTCAAGCTCAAGACTGTTGGCAGTTTTGGACTCGTGCGGTTCGTGATAAAAACGCCACCACACCAGCACAAACAAAATGCCCACTACGCCGACCGTGATAAACAACGCACGCCAGCCGAAGGTTTCCATAATAAAGAACAGCAGCGGCGCAAACGCAGCAAGGCCAATGTATTCACCAACGGTGTAAACCGCCGTAGCGCGCGCACGTTCATGCTGCGGGAACCATTTCCCCACCACCCTACTGTTCACCGGGAAGCATGGCGCTTCACTAATCCCTAAACCTAAGCGGCATAGCAGCAGCGTTTTAAGGCCAACGGTTAAACCGTGGAACAGGGTAAATGCCGACCAGAAAAACAGTGCCAGCGCATAGGTGACTTTATTACCGAAACGGTCAAGGAAGATGCCGCCAGGGATTTGCATTACCGCGTAAGTCCAGGCAAACGCCGAGAACACAATCCCCATCGTTGCCGCACCGATGCCAAGATCGGCACTCAGTTGCGGTGCAGCGATACCAAGCACAGTGCGGTCGAGATAGTTAATCATGGTTCCGATAGCCAGAAGGGTCAGGATAACCATTCGGGTACGGGTTCTTTTTACAACACCAGTTTTCTGGGCAGCGATGTCGCCCTGGCCATAACTCGCCATGGTTTATACCTCGGTTATTTGTAGGTTACAGGTGTCTTATTGAACCTTAAGGTTCATTTATTGTTGTAAATCGCATTAACGCATTTGCATTGCGGCCAACCGCACAGCGGCGTTTGTTGCACCGTATTGTTGATAATCCCCTCGCCGCTCAACTAATTCAAAGAAGAAACGGTCCGGGCGGAAAGGTGGCGTATAGGCATGCAAAAAATCATGCTGGCGCGCATCACGTTCATAAAGAATATCCAGGCGCTCAAGCCCTTGTAGCAATGGGTTATTTGCCCCGTAACGCGCCAGCAAATCGTCATAATAGTTTGCCGGAATCGGCAACAATTTCAGCCCTTGTGATTGCAGGCCTTCTACCGTCGCGAGTAAATCATCACAAGCAAACGCCGCATGTTGCAGGCCCGTTCCCTGATAGCTGGCAACCGATCTGGCAATTTGCGTATCAAGGCTGTGCGACATATTCAGCGGCAAGCGTATCGAGTGACAAGGGCTGTGCATCACCTGGCTTCTGACCAGGCCATACGGGTCCGGCACGCTCAGTTCGTTATCCAGTTCAAAGCCGAACACCGCGCGGAAAAACATAATCCAATTATCACGGCTGCCTTCTACCAGCCCTAACGCCAGATGATCTATCCCAAGTAAGGTGCCCTGGCTGGCGGTTTCTGAAAGGTTAAAATCGGTTTGATAAATATCGTTTTCACCCAGCTCTGGTGCCTCTATCAGATAAATCAGGCTGCCGTCAGGCGCACACACGGCTGCCAGCGCACGCTCATCTGGCCCATGCTTTTCATGCCAGATTGGGTAACCGTAATCCTGCGCCCGTTGCAGCACGTTTGCCGCCCCTTTCACGCGCCACGCCATCGCGCACAGCGAAACACCGTGACGACGATGAAACTCATCGGCCCAGCTATGCGACTCATGGTTAAGAATCACATTCACTCCACCGTTGCGCCACAGTGAAACATCCTTAGAACGGTGCTCACCGGCTTGTGCAAAACCCAGTGGTTGCAGTGCTTCGCCCAATGCCTGTGCATCTTTTGCATCGGTGGCAAATTCTAAAAACTCGATACCCTGATAACTGGCTTGCGGCGCACTATGGAACAGTTGTGCATCAATATGTGGATTAGCTTTCCAGGTCTGCTCTTCCAGCCAAAGCAGCGAGCGATAACCATCTTTGGCGGTTGGTGCATTTGGCGTGGCACGGAAACTGTCGTTGAAAATCTCCAGCGACCATGGGCCACGGTAGCCTTTTTCCGTCAGCAAGCGGGTAAATTCGACCACTGGCAATTCACCCTGCCCAGGGAAGCAACGGAAATGGCGACTCCACTCAAGCACATCCATTTTCATCAACGGTGCATCAGCCAGTTGCAGGAAGGTAATTTTATCGACCGGAATATCGTCGAGATTAATCAGTTGGTCACCCAACGAAAGCACATGGAAGCTGTCGAGAACCAGCCCCAACGCCGGGCTGTTTACCTGTTTTACACGCTCCCATGCCTGGCGATAACGGTTCACATGGGTGCCCCACGCCAGCGCTTCATAGCCAACGGTTATTTCATTACGTTGTGCTAACTCAGCCAAATGCGCCAGGTCACTGACCTGCAAATCAAGATTCGACGAACAATCAGGTGCCACGTTGCTACACAGCAGCATGGTGTTGCACCCCAGCTCGTGCATCAAAGCAAACTTGCGCCGTGCGCGTTCCAGATTGCTGGCAAACTGCGGGCGCGACGCGCCTTCGAAATCGCGGAACGGCTGAAACAATGTAATAGTAAGCCCGAGATCGGCCGCCATTTTTCGCACATCGGCAGGCGTGCCTAGGTAATAAAGAAGATCATTTTCAAAGATTTCTACACCGTCAAAACCAGCAGCCGAAATTGCGGCCAGTTTTTCAGGCAACGTGCCAGAGATAGATACGGTTGCAATTGAACGCTGCATTATGGCTCCTGGTCTGTCGGGATAAGTCGGTTAATGTTGTATCATTTGGTTCATATTGCAAATTTATAGTTAATTTATTGTTACCACAGATCACACCTCAGAAAGTTAAAAAAAATAGCGGGCGATTACCGAACAAAACAAAGTGGGGTTACACTTTTCAATCTCTCACTGGCAATTAAAAGGCAGACACAACATGTCAGATAATAACTATCAGCCGCCAAAAGTTTGGACTTGGCAAAAAGGCGAAGGCGGCACCTTTGCTAACATCAACCGTCCGATAGCGGGCCCAACTCACGAACGCACGCTGCCAATTGGCAAGCATCCCTTGCAGCTTTATTCACTTGGCACACCGAACGGGCAGAAGGTGACTATCCTGCTTGAGGAGTTGCTGGCTCTGGGTGTAAGCGAAGCTGAATACGACGCGCATCTGATTCGTATCGGTGAAGGAGATCAGTTTTCAAGCGGCTTTGTAGACGTGAACCCGAATTCAAAAATCCCGGCACTCATGGACCATTCGGTAACACCACCGATTCGCGTGTTTGAATCCGGCGCAATCTTGCTGTATCTGGCGGAGAAATTCGGCCATTTCCTGCCTAAAGATCTTGCCGCACGCACTGAAACCTTGAACTGGCTGTTCTGGTTGCAGGGCTCAGCACCATATCTCGGTGGTGGCTTTGGTCATTTCTATAATTACGCACCAATGAAAATTGAGTACGCAATTAACCGCTTTGCCATGGAAACCAAGCGCCAGTTAGACGTGCTCGACAGACAACTGGCGACACATCGTTTTATTTCAGGTGATGAATATACGATTGCAGATATCGCCATTTGGCCGTGGTACGGCAGCCTGGCAAAAGGTGGGCTGTACAGCGCGGCTGAATTCCTCGACCTCGCTTCGTACAAAAACTTCATACGCTGGGCCGATGAAGTAGCAAGCCGCCCGGCGGTTAAACGTGGGCGCATCGTAAACCGCACCTTCGGTGAGCCGTCTGAGCAGTTGCACGAACGCCACGATGCGTCGGACTTTGATTTACGTACCGAAGATAAGCTGGCGAAGTAGACACAGTTGTACTCAACTACGCCCTGCAAGTTGCAGTATGCAGGGCGTAAAAATTTAAAATTAAACAAACTATGGGTGGTTTAAGCCTAACCGTTGCAGGTAAGTTGCCGTCTGAATTATTCAGTGAGCAAACTGCAAGGAAATATCGTGTTAAAAAAATTCGTACTCGTATTCACTTTCGTTATTGCCGGGTGTGCCAATCCAGGTGATGAGGCGGTCGAAGCCCTAAATACCCTCGAATTCCATCCCGGCACGATGTCTCCAGCGATTAATAGCACCCCGGAAGAATTGCAAACATTGCATACTTCTAATAAGGAGGTGATTACCCGTCTCACTACAGAAATAAAAGCGGCACGGGTCGATAACCTAAGAAGTGTAGATGTTTTTGATAATCGCTATGGTATTGATAATGTTTTCCAGGCGCTGACTCGGCTCGAACAATTCGATGAGCTGAATAACACTTATCTAAAAGATCAAAACAAAGATGGATTAGTACAGATTGGCAAAGCCTTAAAGCCAATAAAAGAGAAAACATCCTGAGCCAACTAAAATTGGTGGATGTCGCTTACGCTAGTCCACCAACCAACGACTTACCGCAGCTCGGATAAGCGATGCTCCATCCGACTCTCTTTCACTCAATAATCAGTAAAGCTGCTTCTCAATCAGCATTTGCTGTAACTGCTTTTTTTGTTCCGTGGTTAACACCTGGCTGACATTAAACAGGTACTTTGCTCGCTGGTAGCGCACCTTACTCTGAATATCACCGATGGCATTAAGTTGTTTCTTCGCTGCGCTATCATCCCAGACGCCAGAATGGAACATATCAACAATCGCATCTTGTGTTAAAGCATCGGTATTAATTTTGGCGATCTCTTTTTGCGAATCTTCACGCAGGGCTTTTACCTTCTGCGTTTGCTCTGGTGAGAAATTTAATTGCTTCGCCAATGAATCCTGCGGCAGCGTTTCTGTAGCAGAAGATGCAACAGCCATTCCTGAAAAAGCCAGTACCGTAATCAATGTGGCAATTTTAAATACTTTTTTCATTCTATACCCTTAGACATAGTGTGTATTAATAGCATCTGAACGCCCACATTATTAACGCACTAACAACGTCATTAGAAATCATTAGTTATTTATTTTTAAACAAACCAATTAATTGTATTCAAAAGTTTATTATTATAATAAAGGTTATATGTCACATGGAGTATCCAATGCTTATCACACAGGTTATAACTTTGTTCTTATTCATATTTTTGCAATGGATTATTGTCAAACGTACCGGACTGAAACCCTGGGTTTCAATTTTATTATTGCTTCCATTAGTCAATTTGTTCGTATACTTTTATATCGCAACTGCACGCTGGCCAAATGAAAAAAACCAAAAATGTCCAGATTGAATCAAGTGAAGAACCACATCGCAAAGATAAACAGAACCGTCAAGGTTGGCTGGCAGGGTTATTTTCATTGCTGTACACTATATTCACGGTAATATTTAATGAATACAGTAATTATTTTGAATTGAAATACCTACAAACTCCTGTTGAGTTTTTAGTTATTGCACTACTCACCTATCTTATTTTTATCAAGAGCAAGATTGGCGCAGTGCTTATGGTTATTTATTTCGCCGCACACAAGCTAATATTATTACTTTCTGGGTTTTATTTCTCAGTAAGTAACATCATTATCGATGCTGTTTTGTTTTACTGCTATGTTACTGCGGCTCGCCAAATTAATTTTATATACAAAACATAGGATAAAGCCACACTATGTTGCCATAGTGTGGCTGCTGAGCACTAACTATTTGATTATTACTTACATAGCCTACATCCTTATTGGCTATAAACAGCATAGAACCATTTTCCTCAGTTCTCAATTATCTTTTTATTTAAAAATAAATGCTGCCTTATAGGTAAAAAAAATACCCGCCGGACAGGCGGGCACATTGTATTGTGCGCAATAAAACGCACAAACAACATTAAAAATATCTAATCACTCGGGATTGATAATATCAATGAGACTTGATGCATCAACAAAATAATTTTAATGCGCAATTTGTAATCGGGCAATTGTCTTCGCATATAAAAATAAATTGATCAGAAGTTGAAATTAACCGCAGCATAGCCCCCATCGGCTAAGATGTTATCGCTATGACCATCTTTTCCCTGCATACCCACATAGCGATACCCACCTTCAACTGACAGCGTTGGGTTAACTTTCCAGCGAATGCCTGCATTAGCTTCCCCATACTGCTCAACACCACTGGAGAGCGAATCAGGCGAATAATATGCGTCACCAAACAGACTAAAATGATCACCAAGTGGAAGTTGCGCGCCACCGCCAACGGCTACGGCATAACCTTCATCACCATCACTCGGATTGAGGTACAGTGTTTTCCCACCCAATGTCACCAAAACAGATCCAAGCGGTATATTCCAGCCCATTCCCAGACTGGCAATATCACCATCATTATCGTTGTGCGCCCAGTTACCATTGAAGGTAAAACCCGGTTCGTTTGCACCAAAACTCATTCCAAGATTAGTCCAATCGGCACCAGCCTCACCGTGAAATGCCACCGCATTAGCATTCGTTACTGCAAAGGTGTTGAATACGATTAACGCAATAAGAGTCTTTTTCATCATAATCCTTGAAATCGCTACAGAGAGATAACTCTATGGTTTTGATATTTCAGGGATGGATGGTATTCAGACTCCCGGGGAGAGGGAATTTGATTTTTGTTTAATTTTAAATAAAAGAAGATTGGGCGAAAATTATTTCGCCAGTGCTTTTATTAATTAAGCAGAATGTAAACCTGCCTCAGAATTTCTCCGGTAAGTTGATCACTTCCAGTAAATACCCACCTCGTTTAATATCGATGTATCCACCATTTTTTAGTGCAAACATCACATTCAAAATACTGCTGCGCGATAAGTGAGTTCTTTCCTGAATGTAATCAAGAATGGATGTTCTCAACCGCGAATCTTCCGGCAGACGGTTCATTTCAATAAGATGGCCTCGAATGATGGAATAGGTACGTTGCTGCACCACCACAGAATCGCGATAGAAAAGATGGGTGGTATAATAAGCAAGTATCACCGCAATATCTTTCCACATCCCTTCCTGAGTAATGATTTCATGAGCAAGGCTGGCATCAAGACGCAGCATGGTGCATTCAGTTTCTACTCGCAAAATATGGCTACGTAATGGCTGGATGCTTTCTGCAATACCAAACAGATTCTGGCCAGAAACCGTGGCGATAACCAGGCCATCAGTGGCCCGCAAGACAGAGATCTCGCCTTGCTTGAAGATATAAAATTGCGGGATCTCTTTATATTCCCAGTTTATCCGTTTACGGGGAATCACCTCCATCGGTGTTCCGTGGGGTTCGAGGATGGCAATCAGACGCTGGATAGCTGATTCCGGGCGGGTTGGAGGAGAGATAGTCATTATTTTTCCTGAAATTACTCACGGTATGCACAGGTTCCTTGAAGTATATACCACGCCAAAGATCTCGCTGGGTGCGCTACAGTGCGATGTTTGGCTTATAGATACAACCGTGTTTATTAAAACTAAAACAATATTCAGCAACATTCTTACAACTATTTCCAGGATGCAAAGAATTGTAATTTTCAAGCTTTCCTCTTGCACACTATTATGGCTTTGTGCAATTGAATATTTATCCTCCATTTATTTTTAAACAAAATAAAAGTGGAGCCATACACGCCTTATCTTTAGTGTCTCCAGACATTTTCTCACGGGGGCACCCATCTATGTTTCTCGATTACTTTGCCTTAGGCGCACTTATTTTCGTGGCACTGACGCTCTTTTATGGCGTTATTGTTGTCCACGACATCCCCTATGAAATAGCAGTGCATCGTAACCATCCGCATCAAGATGCTATTCATGCTGCAGGATGGGTAAGTCTATTTACTTTGCATGTTTTATGGCCGTTCCTGTGGATCTGGGCGATGTTATATCGTGAAGACAGAGGCTGGGGGTTTGCCGTCAAAAATAATGAAATGGAAATGCTACGTGAAAGGTTACTCCGGCTGGAATCCCAGCATGAGAAAAACCAAAGCAAGTCATCAGTAACCGACTAATTGAGCAGGATTCATTGTGGATTTATTACTTATTCTTACTTATACCGCCATTTGCTTCGGTATATTTAAATTCTTTAAAATTCCGTTAAATAAATGGAGTGTGCCTACTGCTGTATTGGGTGGCATTATTCTTATTGGCTCGTTGTTATTATTAATGAATTATAACCATCCATATACCGAACGAGCCCAGATGGTTACCGTTACGTTACCCATCATCCCAGAAGTGCAAGGCGTCGTGGTAGAAGTGACCGCCAAAGCCAATAAGAAACTGAAAAAAGGGGATTTCCTATTTCGAGTTGACCCCACTGCCTATGAAGCCAAAGTCGAAGCAATAAAAGGTGAGATAGAAAGCGCCCAGCAAAACGTAGAGATGCTCAAAGCACGCCTTGCTTCCGAAAACGCAGATATTGCGCAGGCGAAAGCTGAGCGTGATTTAGCCTTGAAAGATGCAGACCGTTACCGCAACGGCAGCCGGGACAAACTGAAAAGCCCGTTTACAGATCAAGAAGTGGTTCGCGCACAGCAGACGTATCTGGCCGCGCAGGCACAGTGGCGATCTTCCCTCTCAAAGAGAGATCAAACAGCGGCACAGCTTGATGCCATGATAAACGGTGAAAACGCCACGGTTTACCGGCTGAAAGCAAACCTCAAAGAAGCAGAGTACTTCCTTGCAAAAACCGTGGTTCGCGCGCCGAGCGATGGCTACGCGACACAGCTTTTCCTGAAACCCGGTATGTTCGTGCGCCCGTTGCCGCTGCGCCCAGTGATGGTGTTCGTTCCGGATCAAAAAACCAGTGTTTATGCCGTATTCCGCCAAAACTCCGCCCTACGCTTAGTCGCAGGTGACCAGGCCGAAGTGGTATTTAATGGCCTGCCCGGCAGTGTCGTGCAAGGGACTGTGAAGCAAATCCTCCCCGCGATCGCTAACAGCAGCTATCAGGCGCAAGGCCATCTACAAGGCTTGAGCCTTGACCCGAAACTCGACGGTATCTATGCAGAAATTGAGCTGAAAAACGTTGCCGATGTTCAAAGGCTACCCGCAGGAACCATGGGCCAGGTCGCAGTGTATTCCGGTTATTTCGAGCACGTTTCCATTATTCGTAAAATCCTGCTGCGTATGACCAGCTGGATGCACTATCTCTATATTGATCATTAATTTAAGGTAAAAAAGGGAGCCGCCCCATGCAGAAAACAAAAATGTTTATTCTTTTCGCCATCGTTATTCTGACGTGGGGAACAACCTGGCTTGCCATGAAGTTTGCGTTGGTCAGCATGCCGCCGATATTTGCCACCGGGCTGCGCTTCTTAAGCGCAGCACCCTTGCTGCTATGGCTGTTGCACGTTACGCGGTCATCATTGTTATTTCCGCCAGGGCACCGGTTCTTCCAGTTCTGCGTGTTCCTATTTTGTTTCTGCCTGCCCTTTACGCTGGTGATTTACGGCGAGCAATACGTTAACGCCAGCACTGCGGCGATAATCTTCGCCGGAATGCCCGTCGCCGTGCTTCTGATTTCTATTGTGGTACTCAATGCCCCCACCAGCCTGTTGCAGCTGATGGGCGCAATGTTGGCAATGCTCTCCCTGTTTTGTCTGTTGCAGGAAGAGTCCAGAAACAGTCTCAGTAATAACTGGAAAGGCGCATTTGCTGTCGTGGCGGCAGTCACCATGCATGCTTATATGTATGTGCAATGCAAAAAGCGCAGTTGCCAGATTTCGCTTTTCACATTTAACGCCTTGCCTTGTCTGGCTGCGGGTTTACTGCTCACATTGACTGGCGCGGTAGTGGAAAGGCCGGAAATTGAAAACATCACCTGGTTGTCTTTTTCTTCGATTATTTACCTCGGCGTCGTGGCTAGCGTGTTCGGGATCTTGTGTTATTTCTCGCTGCAAAAACGCATTTCGACTTTTAACACCTCTTTGGTATTTATCTGCTTTCCGGTTATCGCGGTCATCCTGGAGTGTGTAGTGATGGGCAGCGTGTTTTCTCAAACATCGTGGATTCTGCTCGCGGGAATGTTATGCGGCGTGTTGCTGTCCGTCATTCCTGTAGAGAAAGAAAAAATGGCCACAACGACAAAACGTTTGTGGAATTAGCACGATTTTTTCATTGCCATATTTACAAGTAATTAATAGCTGTTAAGAATGGATATTATTTGCTCATAACTGTGGTCAATGTCAGAAGAGATACTCAGGCAGCAGATTCAGAACCTTAAAAAACACAATGCCCGACTCAAAAGAATTGCACACGACTCTCGCAATAAGCTCAGTGCAGCGCTGGACGGGACAGGCTTATGTTTATGGCAGCTCGATGTGCCAAGCGGCAAGTTGGTTATTTTCAACCGTCGCTGGGGTTCCATGCTGGGCTTTCAGCCCAAAGAACTTAGCGCTCATTTTGATGTGTGGCGTGACCATCTGCATCCTGAAGATAAAGAGATGGTGCTGTCCGCGTTTTATAACCACCTTGAAGGTAAAGCGCCATTTTATGAAGCACTGCATCGCATGCAGGCGAAAAATGGCACCATCACATGGGTGCTGGATCGGGGCCGTGTGACCGAATGGAGTGATGACGGGAAACCGCTGAAAGTTACCGGCACCCACATTGATATGACCAAAGAAAAGCAGTACGAGCAGCAACTAGCAAAACTTGCCAATCACGACCCCCTCACAGGCCTTGCCAACCGCCACGCGCTTCAAGCGCAGTTCGATCTGCTAAAAAAATTGGGCCCACTTTCGATAGCGTTTATCGATCTCGATGACTTCAAAAACGTTAACGATACGCTGGGCCATCGCAGCGGTGATGAAGTGCTGTTGCAACTGAGCCAGCGCCTGCACGAATCCTGCCCACCAGAGGTCACCATTGGCCGCATTGGGGGAGATGAATTTATCCTGTTATTGCCCTGGTCGCTGGAACATCCCGAGATAAACCACATCGCCAGATGCTGTCTGGATGCCGCCATCACCCCGTTCGAATTAGGTAATGGCGCCGCCAAAGTAGGAGCTTCTATTGGGGTGAATGAATCCTGGGTGGACGACACTTTTAATAATGCGGTGATTCGAGCCGATGAGTCGATGTACTTGATTAAACGCACCGGCAAAAATGGTATCGCGTTGGGTGCCAGGATTATTATTCAGTCTTAAACCAGGTATTTGTGGAACCAATCAATGGTTCTCGTCCATGCAAGTTCTGCCGCGGCTTTGTCGTAACGCGGAGTCGAATCGTTGTGGAAGCCATGATTCACGCCCGGATAGATATAACCTTCGTAGACTATATTATTGGCTTTCAGAGCCGCTTCATAAGCAGGCCATCCCTCATTAATGCGCGAATCGAGCTCGCCATAATGAAGTAATAAAGGTGCTTTGATACGCGGTACATCTTCAGTTTTTGGCTGGCGACCATAGAACGGTACGGCGGCTGCTAATTCCGGGTAAGCGACCGCAGCGGCATTGGCTACTCCTCCGCCGTAACAAAAACCGGTGATCCCCACTTTTCCCGTGACCGAATCGTGATGCATCAAAAATTCTATCGCGGCAAAGAAATCATTCATCAGTTTGGTCGGATCGACCTGAGATTGTAGCTCGCGGCCTTTTTCATCATTGCCAGGATAGCCGCCAACCGAACTTAATCCATCAGGAGCTAATGCAATAAAACCCGCTTTGGCAACGCGTCGCGCCACATCTTCGATGTAAGGATTAAGCCCACGGTTTTCATGCACCACGACCACGCCCGGTACTTTGCCCACGGCTTTTGCCGGGCGCACCATGTAGCCTCTCACCTGGCCATGCCCTTGTGGACTTGGGTACTCAATGTATTCAGCGACAATATCTGGATCGGTAAACTCCACTTGCGTCGCGAAGGCATAATTTGGGGTCAGCAATGTACCGAGCGCCACGGCCGAAAGGCCACCAACAACAAATTTCCCCGCCAGATCGAGAAACTCGCGTTTGCTGATTTTGCCGTGTACATAAAAATCGAAGTATTCGAGTAATTCAGGAGGGAAATCTTTTGCGGTAAGTCTGGTCATTTGCAGGCCCTTTATCGGTAAAAGATAGATAAATAATGGCCTGCATTTAATGATTTTGCCTGGTTCTAATTCACCCGACTGCCACGTACCACGTTAACCCGCCAAATCCCGAAGCACACCAGCACAAGCGCCAGCGCATAACGCCACTCAAGAATGCTCTCTTGCAGGAAGATTGCCGACAATACCGCACCAGATACCGGGATCAGGAAGTTAAATGGTGCAATCATGCCCACACGGTTGTGTTTGAGCAGCAGGCTCCACAGTGCAAACGCCACGGATGATAACAGCGCCAGGTAACCCAGAATGGCCACCGATTCCCACCCATGAAACGCAAGCGTACCGCCGCAGGCATAGCCGCCAGCCGTCAGCACAAGGCCACCAATAGCCAGTTGCCAGCCGGTCATAATCGTCGCATCCATAGTTTGCGAAATACGCTTACCGTACAACGACGCGGCAGAAAGAATAAACGCCGCCAGCACCACGAAACCGTCGCCCATCAGGCTGAAGCTAAAGTCCATCAACTGGCTGTTGAAGTTGACCACCATCACACCGGCAAAACCGAGCACGCAACCCACCACCTTGTTGATGCTGAGCTTGTCGTTTTGGTAGATAAAATGCGCCAGTAACACGCTAAAGAAAGTACCGGTGGCATTCATAATTGAGCCTTTGACACCGGTGGTGTACGCAAGGCCAATATAGAAGAAAATGTATTGAATTGCGGTTTGTGTGACGCCTAGTGCGGCCAGCTGGGAACACTGCTGGCGCGACAAACGAGCAATCGGCTTACCCTGTAAAAATGCAAATGCCAGCAACAACAAGCCAGCAATCACAAAGCGGTATCCGGCAAAGACAATTTTGCCAGGCAGGTCGTCCGTCGCTATCTGAAATATTTCATAGCCGTTTTTAATTGCCGGGTAAGCACTACCCCATAACAGGCAACAAAAAGCAGCCCCCATCCATGCGATTTTCTTATTAGTAAACCGTGAAACGTTATTACTCACGCCTCTTCCCTTAACCAAAATTAAACTGTCGTTTCAGAATCGACCATTATCCTTCAATAAAGAAAAATAGCGATAGCGCCATCCACACTTTGCGTGGTGGATGGCACGACGTTTAATTTAAGGTTTAGGAAGATGTGAAGGACGCGCTTTCGGATGCACGGCAAAGTGCCCTTCTGGCGCATTATCGACTTTTACATGAACCAGGTCCGGTGCATGACTTTTAATGGTTTTATCGCGGAACAGATAGACGTTAAA
Organism: Buttiauxella gaviniae ATCC 51604; assembly: GCF_001654835.1. Taxonomy (GTDB): domain Bacteria; phylum Pseudomonadota; class Gammaproteobacteria; order Enterobacterales; family Enterobacteriaceae; genus Buttiauxella; species Buttiauxella gaviniae. The sequence goes on along the minus strand of NZ_LXEP01000026.1, from coordinate 16,895 downwards.
CGGCAGAATAAACACCAGTACAAAACAGACAATCAGCAGACCGCCATACACATCGTGGGCGTGGGCACCGGGTAGAGAACTTGGCGGAATAAATGACACAATAAACGCCAGCACCGACACCACCAACCCTGAACAGGCGATAGCCAGTTTCACCGGTTTCCCACCTGGAACCTGGAAGGCACGTTTTCTATCACGCTGTTTACGCACCAGTTGGATATACCCGAGGAACAACATCAGATAACTGCATAGATAGATAACTACGGTAAGTGACAGAGCCACGAGGAATGACATATTGCTACCGCCGCCAGTATTGGTAAGGACAATCAGCGCAATGGAAGTGATGATCAACTGAGAGATCACCAGTGCTACAGGTACGCCGTTTTTATTCACTTTGGCAAAACGCGCAGGCAGCAGACCTTGTCGTGCTGTCACTAACATGCCGCGAGAAGGGCCGACAATCCACGAAGCAATTTCGGCTAACACACCCAACATCAGCAATGCCGCAATGACACGCACCGCCCATTCAAAACCTGGGCCGTAATAACCAATCAGAGAACTAAATGCCTGCATCACCCCAGCGGAGAGGTTGATTTCATCATGCGGAATAACCGCCGCGACTGACAGACCGCCAATCGAGCTAAGTACAATGGCGGCAATCACCAACAGAATCATAGCCAGTGGGTAATCACGCGCCGGGTTGGTCATCTCATTGACGTGAGTCGCTGAAGCTTCAACGCCCATATAACTGAGCACAAATGCCACAAACACCACTAATGTGCCAATTTGCGAAAAATCAGGGAAGAAAGTCGCGGCCGACATTTCAATTGCCAGCGGTTGGCCGTTATACAACCAGGCGACTGCCAGCCCCACCAACACGATTGCCGGGAATAAAATCCCAAAGAAGAAACCCGCTTTAGCAATACGCGCGGTGTAGCGTGTACCTTTAAATTGTGTAAGTGCCAGGCCCCATAAAATTATCAGGGCTGCGATGGTTTTCACCAGCGGATCGGTATTTAGCGCAGGCCAGTTAAGGATGTATGAGAGCGCGCCGAGCACAAAATAGAGCATCGGAATAAAACCGATGGCGATTTGCAAATAGCTAAATGAAATCGCCGCAAACCCCCAGCGTTCACCAAGCGTATTGGAAACCCAGGCAAATAAACCGCCCTCTTCCCAGCCTTCAACGGTTGCCATTTCAGCAGCGCACAAACCAACGGGAATAAACCAGAAAACCCCGCCCATCAGCAGGAAGAAAATCAGGCTAAAACCGGAAGTGGCAAACGTAGGATATTCATAAACCGCCATCACCATCGAAGCGGTAATAGCGAAAAAGCCAAGCAAAGTTAGTGACCTTGCAGGGGCATTTGTCGTTGTGGTGGACATAAGTCTCTCCGCATCCGCAAGCAGAAGCCTGCGGATGTTTTTGGTTAATTGATAAGAAAGTGTCTTATGCGTGGTTGAAGCCACCCGCTTCTTCGGCGGTCAGCGAATGCGTAACCGGATTTTTCTCCAACGCCTCAAGAGTGCGTTTCAGATCGGCAATCAGCAATTCAGCCAGGTCGGTACTCATCCCGTGACGGACCAGGATGCGCTGCACCACTAAGTCTTCACGATGAGTTGGCATGGAGTAAGCAGGCACCTGCCAGCCACGGCTACGTAAGCGGTCAGCCAGGTCATACAGAGTGTATCCATCATTCTGATGGTCAGTTTTCAGTGCCCAGGTCAGCGCCGGGATACCGTTCAGGTGGCTGCCATCAAAAATAATCTCGAATGGACCAATCGCGGCAATTTCTCGAGCCAGATACTGCGCAGTCTCGTAACAGGCCATGTGAATTTTGCGATAGCCTTCGCGGCCCAGGCGCAAGAAGTTGTAATACTGCGCGACAATTTGCCCACCAGGACGCGAGAAGTTCAGCGCAAAGGTCGGCATATTGCCGCCGAGGTAGTTAACGTTAAAGATAAGCTCCTCTGGCAGGTCCTGTTTTTCACGCCATACCACCCAACCGGCACCAAGTGGCGCAAGACCAAATTTGTGGCCAGATGCGTTAATGGATTTCACACGCGGTAGACGGAAGTCCCAATCGATTTCCGGCGCGCAGAACGGAGCAAGGAAACCACCGCTTGCGGCATCCACATGCATTGGAATATCAAGCCCGGTTTTCTCGAACAGATCATCGAGCGCATCGTGAATTTCTTTCACTGGCTCGTACTGGCAGGTGAAGGTAATACCCAAAGTCGGCACCACACCGATGGTGTTCTCATCGACATATTTCAGTGCTTCTTCCGCCGTCATCATCAGGCGATTACCTTCCAGTGGCACTTCGCGCAGTTCAACATCAAAGTAGCGGGCGAATTTGTGCCAGCAGATTTGTACCGGGCCACACACCATGTTTGGTTTATCAGTAGATTTTCCGGCCAGTTCACGGCGTTTGCGCCAGCGCCATTTCAGCGCCAGGCCACCAAGCATCGCGGCTTCAGAAGAACCGATGGTTGAGCAACCGAGCGTATCGGTGGCTGCTGGAGAATGCCAAAGGTCAGCGAGCATATTCACGCAGCGCTGTTCCAGTTCAGCTGTTTGCGGGTACTCGTCCTTATCAATCATGTTCTTATCGATGGAGAGATCCATTAACTGGCGAATCTCATCATCCACCCAGGTCTGGCAGAAGGTCGCCAGATTCTGGCGTGAATTGCCATCAAGCATCAGTTCGTCATGAATGGCATGAAAAACATTACGTGGATTGCTTTCTTGAACCGGGAATTGGGTTTTTGGCAGTGAAGTGGATAATTCTACAGATGCATAAACATCGTCATTTTCATTTTCATTTTCAGCGGGTTGAATGAGCATAGTCATAATTAATCCTTTTCGTATCAGATAAATTTATTATTCAGTTACTTTAGGGCTGGAGTTATTTCACCCAGTTTGGCATGTGGTGTCTTTTGACATTGCTTGAATATTTTCGGCACCGCTACGGTTTCGACTTCATGCCAGTGAACATAATCACCACCTTTAAAATCAGTATTTCTATTGACTACCCAAAAGGCGATTGGCGTCATGGATTTCGGATTCATATCCATAAATTCCTGACAAGTCATATTTTGTGGCGTCGTTTCCTGTTCGGCAAAAGCAGAATTAATAGAAGTAGAAAGCGCCGCAGCAGCAATAATTATCGAGATACTTACTTTAATATTCATAAATTATTCCAGTGGTTATTTTGAATCTTTTGACGCCAGTCGTTTAGGTTGTGCCAGCGCCAACTTCTTACGCAAAGAGATAAAACTCCCGGCACTGAAGATCATCTCCAGGCCAATAAAAGCAGTGGTGAATAGATAAGACTGCTCAGGGTTCATGCCAAGCCAGATGGCGGCAATCAGCAGGTCAAAAATACCGATAAAAATGTTCCAGATAGCCCCGGAACGGCCGCGCATAGTGAAGCCAGAAACGATGCGTGAAACGCCACCGATAATGAACAGACAACAAAATACTATCGATAAAGAGTTCATCCCAACCATTGGATTGGCGACGAAGCTGTAACCCAACAACAACCAGGCGAGAGCGAAAATCGCACTGACAAATTTTGATTTCCAGTGCTGTTGGCGAAAGACAACCAGGCAGTAAAGAGTATAAAAGCCGCAAACCATAAACATCATGCCAATGATATAACTGAGATACAGTCCGGACATAAATGGATAGATAAGACAGCAAGCACCACATATAAGCAGCAGCACCGCCATGACCAGAGCATGTTTTTTATAATAAAGACGAGAAGCTTCACTCAGTGCCTTCATTCTATATTGGTTAAAGATGAACATATTATCTCCGCCGTAATTTCAATGGCTGAAATAGTAGTACCCACCTGGCTGCGGAGTAAATAAGAGTGAAGAGTCATTGTTATACGCTGAGTCTGACATCTGTCTGCGTCTTCTGACATATGTAAGACTCAGCTTGCATTATTCATTCGGCGCTCTGATTTTCATTGTGATACTTATTTTTTATTCTGGTGGCGTTTGGTGATTAACACCTATTTTATTAAGGAGAAGATAATGAAAAAATTAATTCTGGCAGGCCTGTTGGCAACTATGATGAGTTCTGCACCTGTATTAGCTGCAGCGACTGCAACCTCAGCACAGACCGCTGCGGCAACCGCACAAATCCAAAAAGAAGCGGCTGATGTGATGCAAGTTGCGGTTCAGGGTGCCAATGCAATGCGTGATATTCAGTTTGCACGCCTGGCGCTATTCCACGGTGAACCAGCCAGCGCGAAGAAATTGACCGACGACGCAGCAACTTTGCTTAAAGATGACAGCGCTGACTGGAAGAAATTTGTTAAAACCGACGCCAAAGCGAAAATGATCGACGATCAATACGTGATCATTAACGCAACCGTAGCGCTGTCTGAAGACTATATTGCAACCCCAGCAAAAGAGACCGCCATCAAATCTGCTAATGAAAAACTGGCAAAAGGTGACCAGAAAGGTGCGATGGATACCTTACGTCTGGCTGGTATTGGCGTGATGGAAAATCAGTATCTGATGCCACTTAACCAGACCCGTAAAGCGGTTGCTCAGGCCAAAAAACTGCTGGCAGACGGTAAATACTACGAAGCGAATTTGGTACTGAAAGGTGCTGAAGACGGTATCGTAGTTGATAGCGAAATGTTTGCTGCCAGCAACTAATCTGCGTTTGTATTGAGAGTGCACGCGGGGAATGGTCGGGCGATAACTGCCCGACCATTCAATCTCAGTGGCTCATCAAGCTCTCTATCTCCACCTCGATTTCCCGCATAATTGTCGCAATTTCTTCTAACGCCTCCCGTCGCTCCTCAAGCGGTAGCGAATCATGGCGGCGTGACTCAAACGGCTCACAAAGTTTTTGCAAAGCAGTGATTTCCAGTATTTGAGCCGAGCCATGCAGACGATGTAGCGCATGCAAAAACATCTGCGGCTCATCTTCTTCTATTGAACGCACAGCAGCCTGCAAATCATTTGCCGAAGCTTCGCGGAAGGTTTCCAGAATTTCATTCATCAACTTCCGATCCCCCCCAGTATTCTCGGTCAAAATGCTGAGTTTCAAATGCCGGGTAACACACGGCATTGAACGGCCAACATCGAGTTTGCTAAGCTCATGGGTCAGCGTTTGAATCGATACAGGCTTAAACAGACACTGATTCATCCCACTTTCCAGACACTGTTCGCGTGACTGAGGCAAGGCACTCGCAGTAAGCCCCCAGATTTGCAGCCGCTGATTTTGACGACGTAACGACGCCGCCAGTTCGAGGCCATCTTTTTTCGGCATATTCACGTCAGTTATCAACAAGTCGTACTGCTTGCTGAGAATTTTGGCTTCTGCTTCTTCGCCATCACAAGCCTCATCAACATTGAAACCAATAGTATTTAACTGCCGTTTGAGTAGCAGGCGATTAGTTGGGTTATCGTCCGCAATCAGAATCGATAAGCGCGGCAATGGCGACAGTGCAGCAGGCGTATCGCGCGTTGGTGTTAGCGATTGTTGAGCAGTTTCAACCGCAAGCGTTATCGTAAAAGTGGTACCCAGCGACTGGCGGCTGTTCATCTCAAGCGTACCTCCCATCAGCGTGACCAATTCTTTACAGATAACCAATCCCAGACCAGAACCCGTCTGTTCACGTCCCTGGCGTGCCTGAACGTAGCGGTGGAATAACGTTTCCTGCTCTTCCGGGCTAATCCCGCAACCGGTATCACTTACCGTAATCACTAACGTGCCGTGTTTATCCATTTCGGGGATCAGGCGAGCAGACACCTGAATATGCCCTTGTTCAGTAAATTTCAGCGCATTACCGACCAAATTGGTGAGGATTTGTCGCAAAGCCTGCGGATCGACCAGCACCCGATCATTAGCAGCCAAATGGCTAACGCAGCGCAACGTAATACCTTTTTGCCTTGCCAGCGCATCAAACGAGTGGCATTGCAGGTCAATAAGCTGAGTTAAATCAGTCCACTGTGGGGCAATTTGATATTTACCTGACTCAATTTTATCGACATCAAGGATCTTACCAATCAACCCCAGCAGCGATTGCGCCGTCGCCCCGGCAAGCGCTATCGCCTCTTTGCGTTGGCTGGAGCTGAGATCCGAACTCGACAGCAATTCTAAGAAACCCACAATAGAGCTGACGGGCGTGCGTAACTCATGGCTCATACTCGCAAGGAAACGACTTTTCGCTTTAGTCGCCTGAATCGCTTTATCTTTTTCAGCCTCCAGTTCGTGAGAAAGCGCCTCTTTGAGATGCAGCTGTTCTTCAAGTTGCCGCTGTGATTGTTTTCTTTTACGCACTTCACGCGAAAGAGATAGTCCCCATCCCAGGCTGATGGCGATAAGCATCAGCGCGAAGAGAACCAACTGATAAAACTGTTTGCTGTAAAGGCTCCAGGTATCAATCTGCACGCTGGAAATCTTCGACCACTTCTCCGTCATTTGCAGAATTTCACGCGGAGGAATGGCTTGCAGCGCTTTACCTAAAATAGACTTCAGTTCTGGCTCATCGCGCGCCATCGCAAAACTAAGAGCCGCGCTGGGCATACCTGGCAGCCGGGTATAGTGCATATTTTGCGGATAATAATGGTCAATCATGTAACGAGCGGAAAGCTCGGTGGTTATCGCCGCATCAACCTCCCCCTCCTCGACCATTTTCATCGCCACTTTGACATTATCCGTTTCAACCCAGGTCGCCTGCGGGAAACGAAGCTTGAGGTCGTGCGTCAAAATATGCCCCGCTGCCACGGCGATACGCCGAGGTTTTGCCAGCATTACGTTGGCATTTTCTCGGTGTGCGGTAACCAGTACGAAAGAGACATTCATCAACGGATCGCTAAACGAGATAAATTTCTGTGGCTGGTTACTGAGGGTAGCGGCTGGGATCATATCCCACTGACCCGGCATCATTTTTTCAGCCATTTCTTTATTGGAATTAACAATAACTGGCTGAAACTCAAGACCGGTTTGCAGTTGGACGATATTGAGCAAATCCGCCATGATGCCGCGCAGTTCGCCATCGTGATCGATAAGCGTAAACGGTGGGTAGTTTGGATTCACCAGCACGCGGATTTTAGGGTGCTTTTTAAGCCAACTCTTTTCCTCGCTGCTGAATGGTATCGGGGTATTCAGGTAAGAAAGGTTGCCGCGATTTAGCCAGTTCTGCATGACTCGCATATGGGTTTCATTACTAATTGCGCTAATAAAACTTTCAAGGATGTTTCGCAACAGCGGCTGATTCTGGCTGGTGACAAAATAGTTATATTGTTCCTGCTTGTTAAAGTAGTGCGTGATGACCAGCGATTGTGAGAAATATTTCGAGATGCAATTACCGGTGGTCACATTATTACCAATGAAATATTGGTTAAGACCTGACATAACAGACGACAGCGCCTGATAGTCGCTATCATAAAAGGTGATTTTTGCGTTAGGAAAGGCCACCTTAATCACATCGAGAAATGAACAATCACGAACACAAGCAAGGGTGACTTTTTTATTTGTTGCCAGCGGCAGTAAGGTGTTTTTGAGGGATGTGACCAGTGTTGGCCAAGTCTTGATCAATGCTGAGGTTCGCAGCAAGTCGCTCCCTACTTCTTCGCGCTGAGATAACTGCGTGAGCAGAGTATCCACTTCATTTCGGGAGAGCGCTGCCAGGGCTTCTTTTTCGCTATCATACTGTTTGATAGCGACTTTAATTTTCAGGTTTTTTTGTAATAGCGCGAGATAATCAGCATTAACACCCTGATAATGTTCTCCACCACTTTCATAATCTATCGGAGAAACTTCCGGCAGCCAGGTGCCGACTGTCAGAGTATTATTCCGTGCCAGCCAGCGCGATTCATCGGCAGTTAAACGAATATCCAGTGCCGATGGTTGATAATTACTTTTCAGCTCAATTAACTGAGAAGCACCGTAGGCTGAAAAAATGTTCAAGAAAAACATTGCTGCCAGATAAACATATAATAGAAACCGCATCTTATTACCCTATTTTATTTCTTTGCGCATAATCATAAAGTTCCATTAATGAGGAACAATCTAACTTTTCCATTAAGCGACTTTTATAGGTGCTGACGGTTTTATTACTGATATTCATTTTGCTGGCAATGGTCGTGTAATCAATACCATTGAGGATATAGCGTAATACTTTCATTTCCTGGGTAGATAACGTATCCAGCTTGTCCTGTTCCGTCGTCGCAGCACCGCTAAAGCGCTCGAGTGAAAATGGGAAATAGCTGTAGCCATTTTTTGCAGCCTCGATAGCCGCAAGGATGTTATTCATGCCCTCCTTTTTACTAACAAAGCCGTTAGCACCGCATTCAGCACTGCGTTTACCGTAAAACAATTCATTCTTTGCAGAGATGATAATAATGATGCCCAGGTAGTGCCTTTTGCGTAGCTGTTCCAGCACTTCAATACCGCTGATGCAGGGAATATCGACATCGATAATTAACAGTTCAGGCTTGAGTTTCTCGACGGTTTGTACCGCACGCTCACCGCTGTCGAGCTCAGTAGTGACCGTGATACCGTTGGTATCGAGCAAATTTCGAATGGCTATACGCGCCAATGGGTGATCGTCAACGATTATCGCGTTCATTGCGTTAAAACATCCTGGTGTAGAAAAGAATAGCGAGGCCGGTAATATTATTACGTTTAGAGGTAAATCTGAGTTAGATTAAATTATAACTTGTCCGACCAAGTGTTCTAAAATATTTACACCATGAGTAAAAAACCAACAGAAAATCAATTTTATTGATTTAATCTACCTTTTTAATAAATAGGTTAATCCTAATGCATACCCTAAATAACTCGTGTTGCAGGAAGGCGGCAACGCAGTGAATCCTCAGGAACTTACTCAAGTAAGTGACTGGGTTGAGCGAGGAAAGCCAACGCACATGCAATTCGAAGTATTTAGGGTATAGATGATGTCGATCATATTTTTGATTACATGCGTAGGAATAGGATTTCAATTATTCAGGCGGGGTCTTAAATAAAAGTGTTAATTATTTCAATATTATCCCCTCATCCCTTCCCTTAGGGAGAGGATGAGGGCGGTACTTAAAGATTAGTTACGGCTGTCCATTACACCGTGAGCTCTTCAGCCCTCTTTCACAGAAAATGAGCAGGGTGTATTAGGCATTCGCCAGCTGTTTCGCCTTCTCTTCTTCTTCGCGCTGTTGCTGCTCGGTTTCCAGCATCTTCTTCTCGTAAACCTTGAAGAATGGATAGTAGATAGCCAGTGAAATAAAGAAGCAGACGAACACCAGCCCACAGGCGACCAGATTCCAGTTTGAGGTGATCAACGCGCCTAACGGAGCAGGAATTGTGAAAGGCGGTTTCACCATCATGCGTGGAATAATTCCGGTGATGGTAAACAGATACACCACTATGGTGTTTGCCATCGGCGCAAGAATAAAGGGAACAGCCAGAATCGGGTTCATCACTATTGGCGCACCGAAAATCATCGGTTCGTTGATATTAAACAGCCCCGGAATAAAGGAGAGTTTCCCCAACGATTTCAAATAAGCAGCTTTAGAACGGATAAACAACACAACTAGCGCAAGCGTCGAGCCAGTACCGCCCATCTGCGCATACCACTGGAAGAACTGCTCGGTGAAAATATTTGGCAGCTCGTAAGCGCTGGTTCCCGCCTGGAACATCTCCATATTCTGCACAATCGCCTGGTCCCAAAGCGGGCGAATCAGTGGCCCCATTACCGCATGGCCATGAATACCGAATACCCAGAACAGATCGATAAAGAACTGTGTAACAATGCCGCCAAACAGGTTCGTACCGGTCATAAACCCTTTGAGCGGCATGATGATGTAACTGATGATGGCGTTAATATCGATATTCAAAAAGTGACGCGGGATCCAGAAGATCAACACCACCGCGAGTGTTGGGAATAGCGCTGAAAACGAACTCGCCACCACTGGCGGCACGCCCTCTGGCATTTTGATTTCAATATTTCTGACTTTAATAAAGCGGTAAATCTCGATAGCGATCAGTGAGGAAATAATCGCGCCAAACAGCCCCTGAGAACTTAGCGACGTAATGGGAATATAACGCCCGGAAACCGCGTCTCCGGCAACGGTAATGCCTTCTTTGATATTGACGGGCACAATCATCAGCAGGGTCGCCAGCATCGCCAACAGCCCGCTGGTAATATCGTTGAGCTTGTAACTTTTACCGAGGAACGAACCGATAGTAAAAGCGGCATACAGCGACATTAATCCCACGGTAAAACGGAACGGCACATCCAGCATATCGCGATATGGCGCGATAAAATCCATATAACCTTTAATCGGGATATTGAGCAAAATAACGAAGAATGACCCGACAATAGTCAGCGGTAAAATTGAAATAAGACCATTACGGATTGCCTGCATATGCCGCTGGTTGCCAATAGCATTTGCCACCGGCAGCATTTTTTCAGCCAGTCGTTCAAAGTAAGACATTATTCCGCCCCCTCGAATCCGTTGTTTTCAATCACAGCCTTGAACCACTGGCCCGATTTTTTAAGCGAACGTTGCTGAGTCTCTAAATCCAGACGATAAAAACCGTAGCGATTTTTATAAGCGTTTTGCCATGACCAACAGTCGATAAACGTCCACATGTGATAACCCAGACAATTGCTGCCATCAGCCATAGCCTGATGCAAATAACTCAGATGCTCTTTGAGAAACTCAATCCGGTAATCATCCTGTACCTGACCATTCACCATGAACTGTTCTTCGTCAGAAATACCTATCCCGTTTTCCGAGACAAACCATGGCAAATTGCCGTAACGGTCTTTCACCACCATCGCGATGTCATAAAGTGCCGCAGGATAAATCTCAATACCGCGTGAGGTATTCATCCTGCGTCCCGGCATAATATATTCTTCAAAAAACCGCTCTGGCATAAAACCATGCGGTTCTTCGAGCAAGGTTTCACGCGCTTTAACACGGCGCGGGCGATAATAATTTATCCCCAGTAAATCGATACGTGTGCTGGCAATAAGCTCGCAATCACCAGGCTGAATGACCGGCAGTTGATCGTATTCTTTTAAAATGGCAATCAGTTCATCCGGGTAGCGCCCAAGCAAAATCGGCTCGTTAATACTGCGGGTATAAAACAGATCGGCCATTTCTGCGGCATGTAAGTCCTCCGGCGCATCGCTACGCGGATAAACCGGAATAACATCCATAATGATGCCAATCTGCCCGGAAATATTCAGCTCGCGCCAGGCGGCAACCGCTTTGCAATGCGCCAAAACAATATGATGGAGTACTTGCGCAGCGCGGCGGAAACTGGTCACGTAAGGATAATGGCGAGGATGCAAATAGCCCGCTTCAGCAGGAATTAACGGTTCGTTAAAGGTAAACCAGTAGCGCACTCTGTCGCCAAAAAGCTCGTAACAAATCCGCGCATAGCGGGCAAACGCATCCACAACTTCACGGTTTTCAAAGCCGCCTTTTTCCTGAAGTGCCATTGGCATATCAAAGTGGTAAAGGTTAATAAACGGCTCGATGCCCTGAGCATTGAGCTCATCAATCACTGCGTTATAAAAATCGACTGCCTGAGGATTAATTTCCCCGTCACCATCAGGAATAAGGCGTGACCAGGAAATTGAGGTACGAAAGGAATTCAGACCAATATCTTTGGCGCGTTGAATGTCTTCCCGATAGTTCTGGTAAAACGTTGAGGTATCGTCAGCCGTTACGCCAGCGAAGAAGCGTTCGTTAAAATGATGTGAGGCATAATCCCAAATATTTTCGCCTTTGCCATCTCCGGCCTGATGCCCTTCGGATTGTGTTGCGCTGGTTGCTGTACCCCACCAGAAACTCTCAGGAAAACGATATTTCATGACCCATCCTTATTGTGCATTTTTTAATAAAGACAGGGCCTGATCCAGCACCTTATCGCCCTGCATTGAGCCGTACAGCATCATATCAATCGCCGCCACTGGCACGCCGTGTGGCGCGGCTGCGCTGGATATACTCTGTAGCTGGAACTTCACCTGTGGCCCAAGCAAAATGACATCAGCGTCCGTGATGATTTGGTCAAAATCAGACACCGGCACCGCCGTAATTTCTACTTCAATATTGCGGCTGGTAGCGGACTGTTTCATTCTTTCCACTAACATACTGGTGGACATTCCAGCAGCGCAGCATAAAAAGATCTTTTTCATCACATCTCCCTGGTGTAATAAGCACGATTACCCGCAGCATGCGGCAAAATATATTCTGAGGAGTGTGGGAAAAAGCAGCAAGTGAGACGCAACACAGAATTGGTTTTATTGTCTGGTACTTTTGCAGTGTTTAATGACACAAGGCATAAATTAGTGATTACAAACAGAAGGATAGCACTGTTACTTTTGAGGAAATCATTGAGATTTAATATCTAAATTTGCGACGTAATAAGAAAAAATTCTACGTTTAGATATATTTCAAAACCAGTGTAAACGCTGCTTTTAAAGCATATTGTTTCATCAGCAGCCTCACACCGGAATATTAAGATCTTTATTTGGCAAATCTACCATCAATAAAGACTTCATCGACCATTGCACTTCCCAGCCGCATTGCGGAACAAATACGTGGCATACCAAGTGAAACGCCCTGGTGTGTTTGGGTAGTTGCAAAACTCACGGGCTGATGCTCACTGTCACAATCGTCGCCAAGCCACGCCAGAGCTTCTTTGCTTTCCATCATTCCAGCCGTCGAAGGAAACATAAGCCACTCATAGTAGTAATGGCGCGTGCGAGCTGAAGCATTCACATCACGGGCGAGTTGGCTGATTGCCAGCGCACGAGCTTGCTCAATTAACTCTGTGGCCTGCGATAAACGGCCAAAGCGCAGCGCGTCACCAAACGCGCCCCAGTACAGCTCCTGCAACGCGACATAGCAGCGACCAGCGGGAGAAAAGGTAAAATAATGCCCAGCCTGCCAGCGTGCAAAAACTTGCTCGCAATGTACGAAGCCAAGGTGAGTGAGGTCGGTGCCCTGTAATTGTGTTTCCAGATTACCGACACGCTGCGCCAGTTGCTGCTGAACCTGAACGAGCTGCCTACGGGCTTCTGAAGCGTCATTGGTTACTCTTGCCGAAGCTAACGCCATGGCGGAGATGCTTTCATACACTTTCTCAATTGCGTAGTGCTTCTTCGCCACCCGCTGGCAAAGATGCCCAAGCATCGCCAGCATCACTTCCGGCTTTTCAAGCAGCACCTCATCCACTGCCCATTTTTGCAACTGGCTCTGGCCGATAAACTCCCCGGTCAGCCTCTGGTAATACGCTTTGCTTTGCTGAGTCCGCCACGGTTCACGAGAGATGCCGCTGTTTCTGGCAAAATCGACGACAAACTTCTCTGCAACACACTCCAAAGCGCGAGTTTGAGTTCCTGGTAATACACTGCTCATTGCTGTTCTACCGTAAAAAGCGTCTGAATATCATCCCGCAACAGGCGGGTGTCCTCATGGATGTAACGTGTGATTCTTACGCACTGCTGAAGCTGTTGGCGCAAAGCGGTCACCGCTTCTTCATTTTGCTGGCGCACCACCAGGCTTTGTTGCAGGTTCAGACGTATCGCTTCCAGTGCCTGGGGAAAATCAACAAAGAACGCTGCCATTCCCTCCGTCACAGACATTTCAATTTGCGCGGCCATATTCTGATTAAGCTGCAACAGGAAATCGCTGACGTGCTGACACAGTTTGCGTTGTACGTCAGCTAAAGAAATGACGTAGCGACTTTGCATCACGGTATATCCTTCCCAGCCCCAATCCTCGCTATTAAGCCAGCGCGCAACCGTTCCGCGCATCCCGGCCTGGCGTCGCAGTTGGGAGACAGGAATATCCTGCTCTTCAATGAGTTCATTAAATGCCTGATTAGCATTGAAGTTTAATAAGCCAACATGAAATACCGGCAGACTTATATTGGTTCTAAAACCTGCTTGTGCTAACCCTTGTGCAACACGAGTCTCTATCGGTTTTAGGGTGTTACGCAGCGTATCTGCCAGTTCAACTTCCAGATAACTAAAAAGATGGGTTAACTCTTCAGTCATCTTTTCCTGCGCGGCGGTCAGGATGATTTCGCATGAAGCGCGGATCCTGTGCAGCGCAATTTGTGCCGATTGTTCATCGTCAAAACTGAGCGTTTCATAGCGCGCATCAAAGTCATTACCGCGCTGAGTCCCAAACGACAAAGCCTGGCGCTGGAGCTTTTCAGGCACTTTTCCATGCTGAAAATAGTCCTGAATATTGTCATTAATCTGCTGTTCATAACGGCGAATAAAATCACTCATCGCGTCTACAGCCTGTTTAGTATTGCTCTGCGCAACGACGTTTGCGGCTTTCTGACTGGAAGCGGCAAGACTCATGTCATCTTCAAGGGCTGCGATATTCTGCTGCAGTTGCTGGCTGGCAATATGCAGACCCTGGCAGCGGAAATTCAGGTAATCCTCCGCACCCTGCGTGTAATTCAGTAATTTCTGGCAGGCAGAACGCAGTGCGTACATTGAAGCGTTGGCATGTGCTGCATGAAGCACCGTGTGAATGGGCTCAGCAAACTGCGAGTCCTCCCACAACAGCTCAGCCGCCTGGCGCAAAGCACCCGCATCGGCCAAATCCTCACTTTGCCAGCGGCGGCCCAGTGCAATATCAGCAAAATCCTGCACCCAACGTTGCTCATTCGGGTCCGGTAACTTGCCGTGCAATGCCAATTCATGGCGGGCACGATTAGCCAGATATCCCCACATCGATGACACAGGGAAGACATGGTGAGGCTCAATCGTTCCTTTCATAAGCGTGCCAGAAATTAACGCTTTAACCTGTTCTGCATCGTCACCATTTCTGTCTTTTTGGTCGAATTTATTCACCAGCGCATAGAGCGGGACGGATGACCCGGTGCCCAATATCGCTTTACGTATCTCTTCGTCAGAAACGGATTTTAATTGGGTGTAATCCAATACCGCCAACACAGCAGAAGCCTGCGACAACTGCTCCTGAAGCATTTTTTGTAGATGCGGCTGCCCGGCTTCGTTTGGCCCCGGAGTATCCAGTAATGTCAGTTGCCCATAGGCTTCATCCATTCCTGCTAAATGGACAAACTCCACTTCAATAACAGGAACATGCTCAATGGCGGCATAGGCCTTAAATGGAAAAGCCACATCCAGTGCTTTCGATAAACGCACTAAATCATTAAGGCTTTTCAGGCAATGGAAAATAGGTTGGGCACCAAGATAATGCTTAGAGAAAGATTCCCCTTGGGAAATACGGGTTAATAATCCCGTCATATCCCGATCAATTTCCAGGTGCTTTGACAGCGTTTCGCGATCGGTTTGTTGCAAACGAATTTGCAACGTATTCATAAGCTGTTCGATGGGTTGAACATAGGGAAAATGCAGCACGGGTTCACGCTGGCCCGGGGTATGGCGAATTAGTGTCGGTAATGCTGTCATAGGGCGATTACGGTTAGGTAATACCTCAGTCCCAATAATGGCATTAATGGTGGTTGATTTTCCCGCTTTTACTGTTCCGACAATCGCTAATACCATTTCATGCTGAGTTATTTTGCGTAACTCATTTTGCAGCATCGCCTGCTGCGACTGGATGCTGCGTGGGCTAAACTTTGCAGGGACGGCCCCTCCAGTTTGGGACTGCCCAGAATAATTAACGTCATGCTGTGTAGTAAAAGAAACTGTTTTTAGTGTATTCAGATTTTGTAGGGCGAGTTGTAATAACCGCTCTGCTTCCTGACTTAACTCAAATATTGCTTGTGTGTGCATAAAAAATCCTTACTTAAATCAAATTATCCGGATTTTTAAAAACCTTTATATTTTTTGTGCCTATTCAGTACCGGAAATTATAATTACGCGCGGAAATAATTTATTCGACAATATTATAATCAGGCTTATTTTTTCATAGTGTGAGTTTCTGGCTAAATAACCAGAAAGAAAGACCATAGCGTATTTTTATAAACTTATTCTGTATTTTCGTCGCGAATTTGGCAATTGATTAACGTTTTAAAATAGCATTTTCTTATTACGATATTCTGGCTGGCGCAAGGCATAGCGGCAATCGTCCCCACAAAAGTAGGGTTTTAATGTATAATCACGCCACTTTTGGCGGGAAACCGCAATTTTTAAAGCTTATTTTTGAGGATATGACGATGACACTCCCTCATTGCCCTAAATGCAATTCCGAGTACACCTACGAAGACAACGGTATGTTTATCTGCCCGGAATGCGCACATGAATGGAATGATGCCGAACCTGCAGCAGACAACGATCAACTGGTAGTTAAAGATGCCAACGGCAACCTGTTAGTTGACGGTGATAACGTCACTGTAATTAAAGATCTGAAGGTTAAAGGCAGCTCTTCTATGTTGAAGATTGGTACTAAAGTTAAAGGTATCCGTCTGGTTGAAGGCGACCATAACATCGATTGTAAGATTGATGGTTTTGGCCCGATGAAGTTGAAGTCTGAGTTCGTTAAGAAGAACTAGGTTCGTTCCCCTACCCCTGAGGGGCGGTTCCTGCAAAGCCAGAGAAGGTTCCGTTCACTAAACGTTCAGTGTTCCCTGTACTTACCGAAACGGTGAACGTATCAAGGGTGCTACCGCAGCACCCTTGATAATCCCGGCTCCCGGCGATTAAATCGCTGCTTCGCAGTAAACCTCCGTTTTTCCTTTCAGTCCCAGGGTCGGTTGTGACTCGCTCCCGGCGATCACAACCTCTCGCCGTTCCCGACGGCTCGACCCGGCCTTACAGTCAAAACGAAGGCGATTTATGCCGGACTCAAAGGTCAACGTCAAAAGCTAAGTTCAAAAGCCGAACCGGTTTTGACCTTGAGTCCCGGTATAAATTGCCCCAGTGTTCCCCATAAGTCAGGGTTGAGCTGCCGGGAGCAGCGAAAGA
>NZ_LXEP01000025.1 GCF_001654835.1 Buttiauxella gaviniae ATCC 51604 | reverse complement strand
GGGGTCGCCAGGGGGCTGGCGTGAGCCACCTGGCACGTTCACCGTTAACGACAGTTGCAGAAGTCGCCAGACGTGCGGGTGAACGGAAAAACCCCCGATCCTACATAAGCATCAAAACCTCTCGGGTGAACCGAAAATCCCTCCCCCCCGCCTGGCTTGCCCAAACTCCCCCAACTAAACTTGTTCTGCACTCCGCAATGAGAGGAACGAACAATGTCTATCGGACCCTACATCTTTTTTGACGGCACCTGCGAAGAAGCAATAGCGTTCTACAAACAAGCCGTCGGTGCTGAGTTACTGTTTAAAATGACTTTTGGTGAAATGCCAAAAGACGAGAATCAGTCGGCTGAAGGATGCAGCAGCGGTTTTAACTGGCCGGACGATAAAATCATGCATGCCAATGTGCGCATTGGCGGTGGCGAAGTGATGATGAGCGACGGCAATATGTGCGCCGATAAAGTGAAACACACGGGCTATGCGCTGAGCCTTACCACCACAGATGTCGCTGAAGGCAAACGCTGGTTTGATAGTCTCAGCGCAGGTGGTGATGTCACCATGCCATGGAGCGAAACATTTTGGGCAAAAGGCTTCGGCATGCTTACCGATAAATACGGTATTCCGTGGATGGTGAATGTCGAAAAACCAATGTAACCAAGCTCTGGGTCGCTACCGTCTGCTCCATAACAGACGGTAGTTTCCCAATAGTTAACTAACGTGCAATCGCCCAGTTAATGGGGATTGCACCCTCGCCGCGTAAATAATCCTGCAAAGGCTGCGGACTATATGACCTGTTCAGCCATTCACCATTGAGTGCCGACTGTTGAAGTAGCGTTGTGCCACAACTAAGACGCTCGATCACCGACTGGTGGACCATCGTTGATGAGGTAACCGGCGGCGGGAGTTGCCGGGGCATAATGCGCAGATAACGTGTGGGCGGATACCAGTCACAATGCAGCGGCCCAAGTGGATCAGCCACCACTTCACTGGGTGCCAGATTAACGCCCAAATCGTCGAGTGCATCATGCATCCAAAGGTACGCGCCATTCGACAAGCTGCGGTCTTCGTCCGTGCCAATATAGCCCCCACCAACATCATGATGAATACCGGGAAACATCACCTGCAAAATACGATCGCGGTTATCCCACAGCACTGGCGCTAAATCGAGACGCTGCTCATCAATGGCGATGGCCTGAAGCCCGTATTTGACCCGTGAATGCAGCTCTGTATTGTTAAAACGAAAAACGTTGTAGCGCTTATCATTGAAATACTTAGGAATCCCCATCTGCCCAACGGTTTCCCACACGGCAACCGCTTCTATAGACATCGGGCGCGAAATGCAGGTTGGGTCCACACTGTCACAGAAAAATCCCGGCAACTCACGCACCACACTTCCCAAAAGGCTGGGGCTCATATCCGGAGTATGAGCAAGATATTGTGCCCATACGGATGAAGCAAAACGCCACGCTTCATCTTTATTGCGAGCGTTTAAATTCAGCTTTTCACGATTTAATAAACCACGGTCGATGATCATCTGCGCCAGCACTCGCGCGGTATAAGCACCGTGGCTAAAACCCACCAGATAGATACGATCGCCCGCCTGCCAGTGCCGACTAATAAAGCTATATCCGCGAATGATCGGCACGATCAACTCGGCACCAAACGCGCCACCGAGGCGTTTCACCAGACCATTATGCGGATCGCCCATACCATAAATGTACTTGGCAACTTGTACGATCCCGCCACTGCTATTGGTAAGGATCTTTTCTTGCTCATTGGCTAACAACAAACTCTGCTTATCAACATTCCCTTTCAGATCAACAAAAAATTGATAAACGTTACTCGCTGCGGCTTCGTCATCCGCTTGATTTTCTACACCGGGAGCGGTCCATGTGCCATCGGCACAAAAAATAATGTTTTTGCTCATCGCTGCTTTCCCAACACCAAAGGGTACCTGTAAGCAAAGACAAAAACGAAGCGTGAAACAATACGACAAATAGCTGATTAGCCTGATGACTTCCAGGCTGGAACTCACTCTTCATCATATCGAAACTTATTCTTAACAAAATCGTCACATTTCATCGGCACCATGAGGCAACTTTTTAAGGAGCCTGAATGATGCAAACAATTATTCGCGTCAACAAATTGAGCAAAACCTTCAACCAGCATCAGGCATTAAATGCTGTTGATTTGGAAGTTAATGAAGGTGAGATGGTCGCTCTGCTGGGGCCTTCTGGTTCAGGCAAATCCACCCTCTTACGCCACCTGAGCGGTCTGATTACTTCTGATAAATCACCTGATTGCCATGTTGAGTTGCTTGGCCGCACCGTCCAAAAAGCGGGCCGTCTGGCAGGTGACATCCGCAAGAGTCGTGCTCACACCGGCTACATCTTCCAGCAGTTCAACCTGGTGAACCGCCTGACGGTACTGGAAAACGTACTGATTGGCGCACTGGGTTCCACGCCGTTCTGGCGCACCTGTTTTAACTGGTTTACCCGCGAACAACATCAACGTGCGTTGCAGGCGCTGACCCGCGTCGGCATGACGCAATTTGCGTATCAGCGCGTGTCCACCCTGTCCGGTGGGCAACAACAGCGCGTGGCGATTGCCCGTGCGCTGATGCAGCAAGCAAAAGTGATTCTCGCCGATGAGCCGATAGCCTCACTCGACCCGGAATCAGCCCGCATCGTGATGGAAACGCTGCACGACATTAACCGCCTGGATGGCATCACCGTAGTGGTGACGCTGCATCAGGTGGACTACGCCCTGCGCTATTGCGAACGCATTGTCGCTCTGCGTCAGGGCCATGTGTTTTACGACGGAAGCAGCTCTGAGTTCGACAACGAACGTCTGGGCAATCTTTACCGCAGCATGAATCGCGTTGACGCGGTTGCTGCTTAACAACTTTGTTATCTCTTTCAAGGAACAGTCAGCCATGAGCTACAAAAAAGTTGCCGCCCTCGCCTTTACCAGCCTGCTAAGCGTCAGCACTCTGTTCAGCACCGCTCATGCGGATGAACAAGAAAAGTCCCTGAACTTCGGCATCATCTCGACTGAATCACAACAAAACCTGAAACCGCAGTGGGACCCGTTCCTGAAGGATATGGAGAAGAAACTGGGCATGAAAGTGAATGCTTTCTTCGCACCGGATTACGCAGGGATTATCCAGGGGATGCGCTTTAACAAAGTGGATATCGCCTGGTACGGCAACCTTTCGGCTATGGAAGCAGTAGACCGCGCTAACGGCCAGGTATTTGCTCAGACGGTAGCGGCAGATGGCAGCCCGGGTTACTGGAGCGTGCTGATTGTTAACAAAGACAGCCCAATCAACAACCTGCAAGACATGCTGGCAAAGCGTAAAGAGCTGACTTTCGGCAACGGTGACCCGAACTCTACTTCTGGCTACCTCGTCCCCGGATACTACGTTTTCGCCAAGAACAACGCATCGGTGAGCGAGTTTAAACGCTCCGTGAATGCCAGCCATGAAACCAACGCCCTGGCAGTGGCTAACAAGCAAGTCGATGTAGCAACCAACAACACCGAAAACCTCGAAAAACTGAAAACTTCCGCACCGGAAAAACTTAAAGAACTGAAAGTCATCTGGAAATCTCCACTGATCCCAGGCGACCCAATCGCATGGCGTAAAAACCTGTCTGAAACCACCAAAGACAAGATCTACGACTTCTTTATGACTTACGGAACAACACCGGAAGAGAAAGACGTCCTGACCCGTCTCGGCTGGGCTCCATTCCGTCCGTCCAGCGACCTGCAACTGGTGCCTATTCGCCAGCTAGCTCTGTTTAAACAAATGCAGGGTGTGAAGGACAACAAAGGCATGGATGACAAAGATAAAACAATCAAAGTCAGCGAGTTGCAGAACCAACTTAGCGATCTGGATCGTTTGACTGCGGCACTGTCTGCCATGAGCAACGTGAATAAAGCGGTTCAGTAAAAACAACCCTAACCCTCTCCCTGATGGAGAGGGTTAAAGCCCCAAACACGGAGCACCCCATGCAACAAACCATTCAAGTCGCCGCACCAAAACGTAGCTGGTTCTCGCTACTAAGCTGGGCGATTTTGTTAGCGGTACTCGTTGCCTCCTGGCAAGGCGCGGAAATGGCCCCGCTCACCTTGATTAAAGATTCCGGCAACATGGCCACCTTTGCAGCCGACTTCTTCCCGCCGGATTTCAGCCAGTGGCGCGACTATCTGGGTGAAATGTCTATCACTTTGCAAATCGCCGTCTGGGGCACTGCCCTTGCCATCGTACTGTCCATTCCTTGTGGCCTGATGTGTGCCGACAACCTGGTGCCATGGTGGGTTTACCAACCAATGCGCCGCCTGATGGACGCCTGCCGCGCCATCAACGAAATGGTCTTTGCGATGTTGTTCGTGGTCGCCGTTGGTCTTGGCCCATTCGCCGGTGTGCTGGCGCTGTTCATCCACACCACTGGCGTACTTTCCAAACTGCTTTCTGAAGCGGTTGAAGCCATTGAACCCGGTCCGGTGGAAGGCATTCGTGCAACCGGCGCTAACAAGCTTGAAGAAATTCTCTACGGCGTGCTGCCACAAGTGATGCCACTGCTTATCTCCTACTCGCTTTACCGCTTTGAATCGAACGTCCGTTCAGCAACGGTGGTTGGCATGGTAGGTGCAGGCGGGATTGGCGTAACGCTTTGGGAAGCGATTCGTGGATTCCAGTTCCAGCAAACCTGCGCGCTGATGGTCATCATCATCGTCACAGTAAGTCTGCTGGACTTTATGTCGCAACGGTTACGTAAGCATTTCATTTAACGAGGCTTTGTTGAAAATGCACTTATCCAGACATCCGACCAGTTACCCGACGCGTTACCAGGAAATTGCCGCCCTGCTTGAAGTGGAGCTGCGTAACCACTACCGCGGTGGCGACTATCTGCCAGCCGAAAGCCAACTGGCCGCGCGCTACGAAGTGAATCGCCACACGCTACGCCGTGCCATTGATCAACTGGTAGAGAAAGGCTGGGTGCAGCGCCGCCAGGGAATTGGTGTGCTGGTGCTGATGCGCCCGTTCGACTACCCGTTAAATGCACAGGCACGCTTTAGTCAGAACCTGCTAGACCAGGGAAGCCACCCCACCAGCGAGCGCTTACTCGCGGTGCTGCGCCCGGCCTCAAATAGTGTGGCAGACGCGCTGGGCGTCACCGAAGGCGAGAACATTATTCACCTGCGCACACTGCGCCGCGTTAACGGTATCGCGGTGTGCCTTATCGACCATTACTTTGCGGAACTTGCCTGGTGGCCCACGCTGCAACAGTTCACCAGCGGTTCGCTGCACGACGTGATTCAAACCCAACTCGGTATCAACCTCACACGCACCCAAACACGCATCAGCGCACGCCGTGCTCAGGCCAAAGAAAGTCGCCTGCTGGAGATCCCGAATATGTCTCCGCTGCTGTGTGTGCGCACTCTCAACCACCATGAGGGTGACGCCTCGCCTGCGGAATACTCCGTCAGTTTGACCCGCGCCGACATGATTGAATTCACCATGGAGCACTAAATGGACGCAACGCATTTTGATACAGCACAGCGCCAGCAGTGGATGGCCGTGCTCGCCCACAGCCTGCCTCAAGAACTGGCAGCACTTTGGGCAGAACAAAAACTCAATCCCGAATATCAGGTAATACGCCAGCCAGAAACAGGCCTGGTACAAATTCAGGCGCGAATGGGCGCCACCGGGCAACGTTTTTTTGCCGGTGACGCCACGCTGACCCGTGCGGTCGTACAACTCGCCAACGGGACTTACGGCTACAGCTACATATCAGGGCGCGATAAAGCCCACGCCGAACGCTGTGCCGTGATCGATGCGCTGATGCAGGAACAAGTTCAGTTCCGGACATTGCAAGAAACCTTAATTGCTCCGCTGGCCGCCAACCGTGAACAACGCCTGGCCGCCCGTCGCACCCAAATTAACAGCAGCCGAGTCGACTTCTTCACTCTGGTTCGCGGAGATAACGCATGACCCTGATGACCGCTTTTAACCTGCCCGTGCAGGATGCACAACAGAGCTTCCGTCGCCTGCTCAAAGCGATGAGCGAGCCGGGCGTTATCGTGGCGCTCCATTCACTGCAACATGGCTGGAAACCACTGAATATCGCCTCCACCAGCGTGCTGCTGACGCTGGCCGATAACGACACGCCGGTGTGGATTAGTGACGCGCTGACTAACGATGTGGCGCTGCAAAATGTCCGATTCCATACAAATTCTTCAATTTCCTTGACGCCTGAGCACGCGCAGTTTGCCGTTGCCGACAGCGCGATTACCGCCGACCAGCTCAACGCACTGGCGCAGGGAACAGACGTCGCCCCCGACACCAGCGCGACACTGATTTTACAGGTACCGAGCCTGAGTGGCGGTCGCATGCTGCGCTTAACCGGCGCGGGCATTCGTGAAGAACGCATGATTGCTCCACAACTGCCTGATTGTGTCATTCATGAACTCACCGAGCGCCCGCACCCGTTCCCGTTGGGCATCGACCTGATTCTGACCTGTGGCGAGCGCCTGCTGGCGATCCCTCGCACCACTCATGTGGAGGTGTGCTGATGTACGTCGCCGTCAAAGGGGGCGAGAAGGCGATAGCCGCCGCCCATCAACTTCAGGAACACAACCGCCGTGGTGACCAAAATCTCGCGGAACTGGATGTGGCACAAATCGAGCAGCAGCTAGGGCTGGCCGTTGATCGCGTGATGACTGAAGGCGGCATTGCCGACCGCGAACTGGCGGCACTCGCCATCAAGCAGGCCAGCGGAGACATGGTTGAAGCCATCTTCCTGCTGCGCGCTTACCGCACCACGCTGCCGCGCCTGGCGGTGAGTGAACCGATGAATACTGCCCAGATGCGTATCGAGCGCCGTATTTCGGCGGTTTATAAAGATGTGCCGGGCGGCCAGTTACTTGGCCCGACTTACGATTACACCCATCGCCTGCTGGATTTCACCCTACTTGCCAACGGCGAAACGCCAACGCTTAAAACGGCTGACGAGCACAGCGAACCCGCTCCGCACGTGTTCAGTCTGCTGGCAAATCAGGGGCTGGCAAAAGCGGAAGAAGATAACGGCGAAAAGCCTGACGACATTACCCGCCAGCCGCCGGTTTACCCATGTTCACGCTCCTCACGCCTGCAACAACTGGTGCGCGGTGACGAAGGCTATTTACTGGCACTCGCCTACTCCACACAGCGTGGTTACGGGCGCAATCACCCGTTTGCGGCAGAAATTCGCAGTGGCTATATCGATCTGGAAATTGTGCCGGAAGAGCTGGGTTTTGCAGTCAATATCGGCGAACTACTGCTAACCGAGTGCGAAATGGTTAACGGCTTTGTGGCCCCTGCTGATGAAGACCCGCACTTCACGCGTGGCTACGGGCTGGTGTTCGGCATGAGCGAACGCAAAGCGATGGCGATGGCGCTGGTTGACCGTGCACTGCAAGCCCCGGACTACGACGAAACAGTAGCAGGCCCGGCACAGGACGAAGAGTTCGTACTGGCCCACGCTGATAACGTCGAAGCAGCCGGGTTTGTCTCACACCTGAAACTGCCGCACTACGTCGATTTCCAGGCCGAACTGGAACTGCTTAAACGTCTGCAAAAGGAACGTAATCGTGACTAAGGCACTCTCCGGCTACAACTTTGCTTATCTGGATGAACAAACCAAGCGCACCCTGCGTCGCGCCATTCTGAAAGCGGTCGCCATTCCGGGTTATCAGGTGCCGTTTGGCGGCCGTGAAATGCCGATGCCATATGGCTGGGGCACAGGCGGCATTCAGATCACCGCCAGCGTGATTGGCGAAAACGACGTGCTGAAGGTGATTGACCAGGGCGCAGACGACACCACCAACGCCGTGTCGATTCGCAACTTCTTCAAGCGTGTGACTAACGTGGCAACCACGGAATCCACCGCCGACGCAACGCTAATTCAGACGCGCCACCGCATTCCGGAAACGCCGCTCACCGAAGACCAGATTTTGATTTTCCAGGTACCGATTCCTGAGCCGCTGCGCTTTATCGAACCACGCGAAACCGAAACCCGCACCATGCACGCGCTTGAAGAATACGGCGTGATGCAGGTGAAATTGTACGAAGACATCGCCCGTTTTGGCCACATCGCCACCACTTACGCCTACCCGGTGAAAGTGAACGAACGCTACGTGATGGACCCGTCGCCGATTCCGAAATTCGATAACCCGAAAATGGACATGATGCCCGCGCTGCAACTGTTCGGTGCCGGGCGTGAAAAACGCATTTACGCGGTGCCGCCGTATACCCGCGTCGAAAGTCTCGATTTTGACGACCATCCGTTTACCGTCCAGGAGTGGGAAGAACCGTGCGCGATTTGCGGCTCGCACCACAGCTACCTCGACGAAGTGGTGCTCGACGATGCGGGCAACCGCATGTTCGTCTGCTCCGATACCGATTTCTGCCGCCAGAACAGCGAGGCTGCGACCAAATGACTCGACCGTTACTTTCCGTCAATAACCTGACCCACCTTTATGCACCCGGTAAAGGCTTTAGCGATGTGTCATTCGAGCTTTATCCTGGCGAAGTGCTGGGGATTGTTGGCGAATCTGGCTCTGGGAAAACCACGTTGCTGAAGTCGATTTCTGCCCGTCTCGCTCCGCAAAACGGCGAAGTGGTTTATCTCGACTCGTCGCTGTACGACATGAGCGAAGGCGAACGCCGCCGCCTGCTGCGCACCGAATGGGGCGTAGTTCATCAACATGCGATGGACGGCCTGCGCCGCCACGTTTCTGCGGGCGGCAACATTGGCGAGCGTTTAATGGCAACCGGCGCGCGCCATTACGGTGATATCCGTGCCATCGCCGAGCGCTGGTTAGAAGAGGTGGAAATCCCTGCCTCGCGTATCGACGACCTGCCAACCACATTTTCCGGCGGCATGCAGCAGCGCCTGCAAATTGCCCGCAACCTGGTGACGCACCCGAAACTGGTGTTTATGGATGAGCCAACCGGCGGGCTGGATGTTTCCGTGCAGGCGCGTTTGCTCGACCTGCTGCGTGGACTGGTGCGCGAACTGAATCTGGCCGTGGTGATCGTCACCCACGATTTGGGCGTCGCCCGTTTGCTGGCGGACCGCCTGCTGGTCATGAAGCAAGGACACGTGGTGGAAAGCGGCCTGACTGACCGCGTGCTGGACGACCCGCACCACCCGTATACCCAACTGCTTGTTTCTTCCGTCCTTCAGAATTAGGTGCGCACGATGACCAGATTACGGGTTGAAAACCTGAGCAAAACCTTTGTGTTACACCATCAGCACGGTATCCGTTTGCCGGTACTGGCCAATGCCTCACTGGAAGTGGAATCGGGCGAATGCGTGGTGCTACACGGCCATTCCGGTAGTGGGAAATCGACACTGTTACGTTCGTTGTACGCCAACTATTTGCCCGACGAAGGGCATATCTGGGTCAAACATAACGACGAGTGGCTCGATATTGTGCAGGCTCCGGCCCGTGACGTGCTGGCGGTGCGCCGCCAGACCATCGGCTGGGTAAGCCAGTTTTTGCGCGTTATCCCGCGTATTTCTGCGCTCGAAGTGGTGATGCAGCCGCTGCTCGATTTGGGTGTGTCGCGTGATGTCTGCGAAGACAAGGCGTCAATGTTACTGACACGTCTGAACGTGCCGGAACGCCTGTGGAACCTGGCACCTTCGACTTTTTCCGGTGGCGAGCAACAGCGCGTAAACATCGCCCGCGGCTTTATCGTCGATTATCCGATTTTGCTGCTTGATGAACCGACCGCCTCGCTGGATGCAAAAAACAGTGCGGCAGTGGTGGATTTGATTCTGGAAGCCAAAGCACGCGGTGCCGCTGTGGTTGGGATCTTCCACGATGAAGCGGTACGCAATCAGGTAGCAGACAGGCTGCATTCTATGGCGACAGTCGAGGCAAAAAATGATCATTAATAACGTCAAACTGGTGCTGGAAAATGAAGTGGTGAGTGGTTCACTGGAGGTGGCCGATGGGGTGATTCGTAATTTTGCCGATAGCCAAAGCCAGTTGCCACAAGCGCACGATGGCGCAGGTGGTTGGTTGCTGCCGGGGCTTATCGAGCTGCATACCGACAACCTCGACAAATTCTTTACCCCACGCCCGAAAGTGGACTGGCCCGCGCATTCCGCGATGAGCAGCCACGATGCATTAATGGTAGCAAGCGGCATAACGACCGTGCTGGACGCCGTAGCACTCGGCGATGTGCGTGACGGCGGTGACCGCCTGGAAAATCTCGAAAAAATGATTAACGCGGTGATGGACAGCCAGGCGCGTGGCGTAAACCGTGCCGAGCACCGCCTGCACCTGCGCTGCGAACTGCCACATCACACCACACTGCCACTATTCCAGCAGTTGATCGAACGCAGCGGCGTGTCGCTGGTGTCATTAATGGACCACTCACCAGGCCAGCGCCAGTTCTCCAATCTGGTGAAGTATCGTGAATATTACCAGGGCAAATATTCGCTTAACGATGCGGATATGAACAGCTATGAAGCCGAGCAACTGGCCCTTGCTGAGCGCTGGTCACAGCCCAATCGTCTGGCGATTGCCGCTGAATGCCGCGCGCGCAATATCGCGCTCGCCAGCCATGATGACGCGACTGCGGCGCACGTGGTGGAATCACATGAGTTGGGTAGCGTAATCGCTGAATTCCCGACTACGCTTGAAGCCGCGCAAGCCTCACGCCAGCATGGTTTAAGCGTGCTGATGGGCGCGCCGAATATCGTGCGCGGTGGCTCGCATTCCAGCAATGTGGCGGCGCATGAACTCGCACAAGTCGGCCTGCTCGATATTCTCTCGTCCGACTACTACCCGGCGAGTTTGCTGGATGCTGCGTTCCGCGTCGCCCAGGACGAATCGAACAGTTTCACCCTGCCACAAGCGGTGGCGCTGGTGACACGCAACCCAGCCAAAGCATTGAATCTCAATGACCGGGGCGTGCTCGCAGAAGGCAAGCGTGCCGATATGGTGCTGGCGCATCTTCACGGTGATCATGTCCACGTCGGCCATGTCTGGCGTCAGGGAATACGGGTGTTCTGATGAGCAAAATAGTCTGGTTGATGGGGCCGTCAGGCTCCGGGAAAGACAGCCTGCTGACGGCACTGCGCCAGCAGGAGAATAATCAACTACTGGTGGCGCACCGCTACATTACCCGCGCCGCCGACGCCGGGTGTGAAAACCATATCGCTTTGAGTGAAAAGGAGTTCGTTCAGCGCCAGCAACAGGGGCTATTCGCCCTGTGCTGGCAGGCGCATCACCAAAGTTATGGCGTGGGCATCGAGCTGGATATCTGGCTTGATTCCGGGTTCGACGTGGTGGTGAACGGCTCGCGCCAGCATCTGGCGCAGGCTCGTGCGCGTTACGCCGAAGCGCTGGTGCCAATTTGTCTGCATGTTTCGAGCGATGTTTTGCGTAAGCGCCTTGAGGCGCGCGGGCGTGAAACCGCGCAGCAAATCGAACAACGCCTGCAACGTGCGGCATTCTATGCGCCAGATTTGGACGATTGCATGATACTCAATAACGACGGTAGTCTTGATGAGTCTGTCTCGTCGTTTATACGTCTTACGCTTAAGCGCTAATGTCGGATGTCGCTACGCTAATCCGACCTACGAAACGCCGTTGTAGGGTGGATTAGCGTAGCGACATCCACCAAAAATTCACAAGGAACCGCGTAATGTCTGGAACCGTTGCACTGCGCCCCGCCACACTTGCTGACAGCAATACCGTTTATGGTTTGATTTGCGAATTGAAACAGGCGGAATTTGACCGCCAGGCCTTTAACGTTGGATTTGCGGCAAACCTCGCAGAACGTAATTTGCATTACCATTTGGCTCTGCTGGATGGCGAAGTGATAGGCATGATTGGTTTGCATATGCAGTTTCATCTGCACCATGTGAACTGGGTAGGTGAAATTCAGGAACTGGTGGTGATGCCGCAAGCGCGTGGTTTTGGTGTGGGCAGCAAGTTGCTGAGCTGGGCCGAAGAATATGCCCGGCTCGCTGGCGCTGAGCTGACCGAGCTTTCCACCAGCACCAAACGATATGACGCCCACCGTTTTTATGAGCGAGAGGGTTATCAAAAGACTCATTTCCGGTTTACTAAGCCGATGGAGAGTTTGAGTGACTCTGACGTTAACCCTTAGCGGAACCGGCGGCGCACAGCTAGTGCCCGCCTTTGGCTGTTTCTGTGCCGCCTGCGAGCGAGCTCGCAATAATCCGCAACACCGCCGTAAACCCTGTAGCGCCGTGGTGAAGTTCAACGATGCAGTGACGCTGCTGGATGCGGGTATTCCCGATTTAATGGACCTCTGGCAGCCCGGGGAATTTAAGCAGTTTTTGCTCACCCATTACCATATGGACCACGTGCAGGGTTTATTCCCACTGCGCTGGGGTGTGGGCGATAAAATCCCCGTTTACGGTCCGGCCGATGAGCAGGGCTGCGACGATCTGTTTAAACACCCCGGTATTCTCGATTTCAGTCACACGCTTGAACCCTTCGTCTGGTTTACCTTGCAGGCGCTGCGCGTAACTCCCTTACCGCTCAACCATTCAAAATTGACGCTGGGCTATTTTTTTGAAACCCCGCACAGTCGTGTGGCGTGGCTCAGCGACACCGCCGGGTTGCCTGAGAAAACGCTGAAGTATCTGGCAAATAATAAACCTGATGTCATCGTGATTGATTGCAGCCATGAACCGCGTCCCGAAACACCAAAAAACCATTGCGATTTGAATACCGTTATCGAGCTTAATAAACAGATTGGCTGCCCGCGCGTTGTTCTCACACATATCAGCCACCAGTTTGATTGTTGGCTGTTGGAGAATGAACTCCCCAAAGGGTTTGAGGCCGGGTTTGACGGGATGGTTATTCGGGTGGAATAGCGTTTAGTTCCGCGTGTTTAATGCCGGATGTCGCTGCGCTAATCCGACCTACAAACCACGCTCTTTCGTAGGGGGGATTAGCGCAGCGACATCCACCACTGTATCAATCGCGAAAAAACCTTCGTTCACCAACATTTAAATCTCCCACCACGCCTGCCCAATCCACCGGATAAAGTCCTTTTCTTACATCGCGGTGAAAAGAAGAATATGGCCATTCGCAAACCTTATTCACCCGCCCGTGTTTAACCGGGTTGATGTAAACGTAATCGACATGCGTTGTGTAATCGCGCTCGTCCCTGATGCAATGCTCCCAAAAACGTTTTTGCCAGACGGTGCCTCGCCGCACAGCCAGAGATGAAGTGAATGTCTTTTTAATCTCCTGCCAGCGCTGTGGGAAATCGCTTTCATTAGGAGGAAGTGTCCAGATGCAATGCATATGATCGGGTAAAACCACCCAGGCATTTATCTCGAATGGATGACGTTGTTTCACTTTTAGAATGGATTGTCTTAACTCAGCAATATACCTGGTGAGCAAGTCAGCCTGCCGGTTTTGCAGATTTACGGTGAAGAACCATGTTCCACCAGAAACACGCATACGACGGTAACTCGACATTGAAGCATCCTTGTTTCATATCGGATGTCGCTGCGCTAATCCGACATGTGGTGGGATTAGCATTGCGACATCCACCAATAATTATCACAACCTAACACAACAAAATCGAAATACTTCCGGTTAACAGTCATTCCAGAACCCGGCTCGCAGAATGCAAAACTTACCGAAAATCATCATCCAAACGGCGTTCGTCTTCTTCGAGCTGGCGGCGTTGTTGATCCAACTGGCGTTGCTGGTCGTCAAGCTGGCGTCGACGGTCTTCGAGCTGACGGTGCCGGTCTTCATACTGGCGGCGATCGTCATCATCTCGACGCTGGCTTTCGTCCCAACGGCGGTCGTCGTTGTCGTCATTACGGCTGTCACTCGGTTTGTAGGCGTCGTTAATCGCCTGCGAAATAGACCCCACAATGGAGTTATCAAACAGGCCATCCAACGCATCGGCGTGGGCAAGAGTTGTCATGGTCAGGGTGCTGAGTAGCACTAAGGTGGAATATCGATTCATAAGCCCATCTCATGAAAATAGAGTTTATGGACGATAAAAAAAATGCCAGAACCCTGACAGAGGAGAATTCCCAATTTTTACGTTACTTATATTTATAAGTAATTTTTATATTTAACCGATTCCAAAATTTTCATGCCATATTTTGGTGCAGGGGAAATTAGAGAAATAGCCATCACTCACCCTGAGTAACAACTCGAGAATTCCGAAGATTTTATTTTCTCTTAACAAAATTTCAATGAGTTAGCGTAAAAAATAAACAATATAAAAATAATCACTCGGCAAAACCTCATTTTCATAACGACAAAAAATTCAAAAACATGATCGTTATCTGCTATTTAAAATAAATAATGAAACGATATTTCAAGTTATGTGATTCGCGTGTTTTAATCTTTCCAATTCAAACTAACTCATAGGGAACTACAATGTCTTACGATTACATTGTAATAGCGGGTTATTTCTTATTAATGGTAGCCATTAGCCTACTGTTCAAAAAAATGGCCAATAACAGTACCAGCGACTACTTCCGCGGAGGCGGCAAGATGTTGTGGTGGATGGTTGGGGCAACCGCGTTTATGACGCAGTTCTCTGCCTGGACCTTCACCGGGGCAGCTGGTAAAGCCTTTACCGATGGCTTCGCAGTTCTTGCAGTATTTATCGGCAACATGTTTGCTTATCTTCTGGCGTGGGCTTACTTCGCTCGTCGCTTCCGTCAAATGCGTGTTGATACGCCAACTGAAGCGGTACGTCGCCGTTTTGGCCCGGTCAACGAGCAGTTCTTTACCTGGGTGATTATCCCGCTGAGCGTGATTAACGCTGGTGTATGGCTAAATGGCCTTGGCGTGTTCGCCTCTGCTGTATTTAACGCTGACATCATCACTACTATCTGGATTACCGGCCTTGCGGTTCTGGCCATTTCAATGCTGAGCGGCGCATGGGGCGTGGTGGCATCTGACTTTATTCAGACGCTGGTTATTGCAGTTATCTCCGTAGCTTGTGCGGTGGTTGCCCTATGGGCAGTCGGCGGCCCGGCAAATATCGTGACTGAGTTCCCGTCTGGCTTCTTTACTGGCCCGGACATGAACTACCCGTTACTGATGGTTGGCACCTTCCTGTTCTTCGTTGTGAAGCAGTTGCAAAGTATCAACAACATGCAGGAATCCTACCGTTTCCTGAATGCTAAAGACTCCAAAAACGCCAGCAAAGCCGCTCTGATGGCGCTGCTGATGATGCTGGTTGGCGCGGTGATTTGGTTCATCCCACCATGGGCAACGGCGATTTTGTACCCGAATGCCGGTGCACAATATCCAGAGCTGGGCGCTAAAGCGCGTGATGCGGTTTACCTGGTGTTCGCTCGTGAAGCCATGCCATTGGGTACTGTAGGGCTGCTGATGGCAGGCCTGTTTGCTGCAACCATGTCTTCAATGGACTCCGCGCTAAACCGTAACTCCGGTATCTTCGTACGTAGCTTCTACGCAACGATTGTGCGTAAAGGTAAAGCGAACGATAAAGAGCAACTGCGTGCGGGACAAATCGCCTGCCTGGTTAACGGCTTGCTGGTTATCTTTATGGCGCAGTTCTTTAACTCGCTCAAGCACCTCAGCCTGTTCGACCTAATGATGCAAGTAGCAACACTGCTGCAATCACCGATTCTGGTTCCATTGTTCTTCGGTATGCTGATTCGCAGAACGCCTTCCTGGGCACCATGGGCGACTGTAATCTTCGGTCTGGGCGTCTCCTGGATGGTGGTTGATGTGTTCACGCCACAGTATGTAATGTCCTGGTTCGGTGTTGAGAAACTGACTGGCCGTGAAGTTAGTGAACTGAAAACCATCATTCCAATCGTTGCACATCTGGTGCTGACCGGTGGCTTCTTCTGCCTCAGCGCGCTGTTCTATAAGCCGCAAGCAGATACAAACGTCGAAGCGACTAATGCGTTCTTTAAAGATGTTGAAACCGAGTGTGTTGAAGACGACGCGCAGGACATCGTTGACCGCATGCAGCGTAACAAGCTGGGCGACCTGACTATCTACATGGCAATTGGTCTGTCGGCGATGATGCTTATTCCAAACCCAATGTGGGGCCGCCTGTTGTTCCTGGCCTGTGCCGCGGCGGTGTTTGCTGTCGGGTATGCATTAAAACGCAGTGCGAAGATCGACAAAGCAGCGGTGGTGTTCAAGCCCGCAACACAAACTAATCAATAACACTATTCACTAAACTCAAAAGCCACCGAATCTTCGGTGGCTTTTTTTATTTCCCGAACAACGCGAATTGTTAACATTGTTTCGTAACCAACTATTTCTTTTATAATAGTTCACATAAGCAACGCGCAAGAATTGCTTATTATTTAACCCAAAACAATTTCATCAATTAAACCAGGCGGCTAAAAAAAACCGAATCCGGCCATTGATTAAGAAGCATCTTAGCCATGAAAATTAAAAGAAAATAATAACCGAACGGTTATTTATTACCTTCTACTGCAATAATTTAGCAATTTCTGCTGCTATTATCTTTTCACCACCTCAGCACCCCCTTCTACACAAACCCTGTAAAACACACCAGGAATAATCTCAGATACATTCGTAAATATTATGTAATAAGGCGATCTAATACATTCATACTATGTAAATCAGATGTATCATTACCGTTAATGCTACCGAAGCCGCTAACAGAGTGATGCGCTATGTCCAGACAAAGAAACGACAATCCTACCCGTCCACGCCATCATCGTTTCGCCCTGGAGCCACGGCAGCTATTCGATGGCGCAGCCGTCACTGAGGCTGCTCATCATGCGGATAACCCGCTTGATACCCAGCACCACGATAATGCGCCAGACGCCTCCAAAGCGGTTTTTGTCCCATCGGCACCGGTGCCTGCGCCAGCATCAATAACGGCACCAGCTCCCGCAGATGCGACTGCGCCACATGAAGTTTATGTCGTCGATAGTCACGTCCAGAATTGGCAATCGCTGGTCAGCCAGTTGCCAGAAGGCAGCCGCGTGCTGGTGCTGGACTCTCAGCACTCCGGGCTCGAGCAGATTAATGAAGCGCTAAAGAACGATAAAAATATCACTGCGATTCATATCATCAGCCATGGCGCCAGCGATGAGATAACGCTCGGTAGCGACAAACTTAATGACAAAACGATTGCTCAATATCAGCAGCAATTAGAAACCCTTGGCGAAAAGCTCACCACAGACGGCGATATATTGCTGTATGGCTGCAACGTCACGTCAAAAGACACCATCCTGATTACCCGGATGGCGGACTATACCCATGCGGATATTGCGGCTTCAAATGACGAAACGGGCAGTGCGGCAAAAGCCGCCGACTGGACGCTCGAATCACACACTGGCGTTATCGAAACTCGCTCGCTGGAGTTGGCTTACGATGGCGTATTGCAGGCTCCGGAACTCACAACCAGCACACCGGACATGGTGGTTTCTGAGCCAAGCTCACTGCACCCAGGTGCCGAAACCGGCAGTTTTAGCGGCATAACGATTAATGCCAGTGATGCAAATGTCGCGATCAGCGTGACATTGACCAACGGTGCCGTAGGTGATTTGGTTAATGGTGCTAAATCAGGGAAGACACTCGAGTTCATCGGCTCAGTTGCAGATGCACAAGCTTGGTTAAACTCACTTAAATTCACCGCAAGTGATACTGAGCTTGGCAACCAGTCAGCCTCAACGGATGTGCAGTTTTATATCTTAAGTTTTTCAGGCAACGATAGTCTGGTCACGCATGTCACCATCACTCCATCTAACGACCCGGTAACTGTGCCAAACAAAACCTTAATCGTGCAGGAAAGGAACGGTTCGGGCACTGTGATTAGCGATCAGATACTGACCGCTGTCGACCCTGACGTCGCGGCCGGTGCGCAAAGTGCCTCACAAATTGTCTACAGCCTGACGGCGATGCCGCAATACGGTTACCTCACGTTAAACGGTAATCGTCTGGGTGTTGGCTCGGTATACACTCAGCAAGATGTGCAAAATGGTGCACTGAAATATGTCCACACCGCGACGGGTGCGACGCAAAACACCGATGATAGTTTTTCTGCCAATGTGAACGACGGTGCCACGCCAATCAACCTTTCCGATTCCGTCACGGTCACGCTTCAGATTGCGCCAGAAAACCAGCTGCCAACCATATCGGGTGGCGGTATTGTCTTTGAAGGCCAGCCCGCAAACGCGGCTAATACCGGGAGTGTCGGGCAATACATTGTGGCCGACAGCGGTGGTGACACACAGGACACCAATCTCACTCTCACCCTGACCATTACTTCGCTACCAACCCACGGCACACTCTATTTTAATGGTTTGCCAGTCGTTAAAGATCAGCAAATTAGCTATGCCGACCGTAATAAATTGACCTATGAAAACGACGGTGCAGAAGGCAATACACAGGACAATTTTGGCGTGCGCGTTACTGACCAGGGCGGCGGTACAGGCGTTCCTGCCAGCAGCGATGCTGTGATTACACTGACGATTCAACCCGTTGATGATGACCCGTACCTCAATCCAGATTCGACATTGCATGCGCAAGTCACAACAGGCCCAAATAACGTCGTGCTGCAACCAGAAATGTTGGCAGCACTCGACAGCGACTCGTCAGCCGACCGCGTGAGTTTTATCGTTGATACCCAAGGGTTAACACACGGTTATCTGACCCTGAACGGTCTACTGATGAAAAGTGGTGATACCTTTACGATGGAAGATGTCGCCGAAGGTCGGGTTGTTTACACCCAGTACCTGGCTTCCAACGTCGGTGGAGTAGACGTATTTAATTTTCGCGTCATCGACCACTCCACTGCATTGCGCTGGAACGCGGATGGCACAACGTTCACACGCCAGGGCGGGATATGGGATGGTGAGACAGCTAACGACCAGCTTACCCACATGCAATTCACCATCGATCTGGCTACCACTGATAACCCGAACAACCCTGATCCAGGCGGCCTGCCGGTGTTAAATGTCCCGGCAACCACTACAAACTCGGGGTATATCGGCACAGACGTGCAAAACCCAGGCAATGCACCGCATGGCGTACTCAACGAGGGCGGGACATTAACACTTTCCGGTACCGGGAAAATCACCGACAACACGCCTGGCCTGAGTTACGTCGTGCAGGGTGCGACGCCTGAGCAAATCGTTTATACCTTCCTCGGCAGCGCCTCCGGGCAAACCGGCCTGACTATCCTGAAAAGTGATGGTCAGGGCGGTTATCAGGTTATCAACGCGTTCGGTACGTTTACGCAGGCTGATTTGAACCAGGGGTTAATCAGCGTTCGTCACGACGGCGGTGAAAACTTCATGTTTGACGGCAGATTCTCGGTTTCTGCAGGCCAGGTGATGCTGGATGAACGTGGCAACCCGGTTGCGGTGACCTGGAACCCGACAATGGTCGTTTTCGTCACCCCGATTAACGATGCGCCTGTAATTGCCGGTTCTTCAAATACGGTTTTAGCTGAAGGTGAAACGGTCGTTATCACCAACTCGCAGTTGCAGTTGAGCGACCAGGATGATGCTAACAGTGGCTCGTCGTGGGAAGGATCGGCTTTACGGCCCGATGGAAGCAATAACTACGCTTACAACAACGATGCCATCGGAAAGGACGCGCTGAAATTTGGCTTCCTGACGCTGCCTGCTGGCGGTGTACTGCAATATTATAATGGCAGTGCTTGGGTCACCATCACCAATGCAGATATCGGTACATTGCAGCTTGATGCCAGCATTTTAAAGGAAGATAGCACCAGCGGTCTGCGTTTTGTCAGCAACGGTTCTGAAGTCCGTAGCACCAGCTTTACGACCTATGCGGTAGACCGCTGGGGTTTGCAGTCGGCCAACAATGCCACCGTGGGCATTACCATCACCAACGTGAATGATGGCCCGAAAATCCCGCAGACGCCGGACAGCCCGGATATTGTCGTTCCGCCAGATTCGCCAAACCTTGTGGGTGGTGTTGAAGCCCGGCCTCCGGCTAACAACCCGGCGACCGTGGTCGAAGGCGGCTATGAGCAAATTAATAGCTCACAGCTTCAGGCTTACGACCCGGACAGCACTCCCGAGCAGGTGCAATTTACCGTTACCACCACGCCGACGCATGGCCGCCTCGCGTACTCAACCGATGGTGTTAACTTTAGCGTCCTTGGTGACGGTTCGACCTTCACGCAGGCTGACATTAATAACGGTCGTATCTATTACCTGAATAACGGTGATGAAGTCACCGGCAACGGCCTGAACACCGACGGCTTTAATTTCACGCTGTCTGATGGTGACAAGGAACAAGCCAACAACCACTTTGCCATTAACGTCACGCCAACCAACGACAAACCCACCGTCACAGCGCCTTCCGGCCCGATTGATATCGGGATTTCTCAGTCGGTGACAGGGTTTAAGGTCGCCGACTCGGATATTACGGGCACGAACAGTTCGGTAAACATCCTCCAGACCACCGTACGCCTGCTGCACAGTGATGGCAGTGCCTTTAGCCAGGCTGAATATAACAACATCGTCATTTTTGCCAATGACGCAAGCGGCGCAACGATTGTGGGCGGTTCAGGCGGTTATCTGGTGCTGACCGGCACCGTGGCGCAGATTAACAGCGCACTAACCGGTTTAGGCGTGCGTTTTCTCAGCGATCGTAACGAAGTTTACCAGGTTCAAGTTATTACTGACGACCGCCTACGGACTGCAGATGGCCAGTTAACCGGTGAAGCGAACGGCGGCCCGGTTAACCAACCAGCTAACCCGGCGTTTGGTACATCGCCTGGCCTGGTCGATACCCAAAATTATGACTGGTATCAGAATGCTGTCCCGGTGGCGAACGGCAATATCACGGCCAACCAGGTCGTGATTAACGCCTCGTCAATTAACGACCCTGGGCATCTGGTCGTTAATAATCCCAATAAATCGACCTTTGAAGATCAGCCGACGTTTATCGGCGGTGATTTTGTTATTACCGACGTGGAATCAACAGCCTTTGGTAAGCCAGTCACCGTGACGTTAACCGTCGCGCAAGGGCAACTGGGGATTGGTGGCTTAACCAATGACAGCAGCACCGTGATAAACGGCGTCTCGATTCAGGGCGATAACTCGGGAACGCTGGTTCTTACCGGCACCGCCGACGCGATTCAGAAATTGATTAATGACCCGGCAAACGGGCTGACCTACCAAAGTGCCGTCAATGCTAACCATGACCAAAATGGTACAGCAGCAGGCGATGTTACGCTCAAAGTACATCTGGATACGTCGGCGGCTACCGTCGGTGATACTTCCGGCTTCCCACCTGCTGATGTACAAGTTGCGTTAACCATTATCCCGGTAAACGATCCACCGACTGTAACTGCACCTTCCGATATGTTGTTGCTCGACAACAATGCGCCGGGAGGCAACAACGTTGGCGGTTTTGTGATTGGCGATCCTGACATTTCAGATGCAGGCGGTGTCGCAACTGGTGAACAAGACATTGTGCAGGTTACGGTGCGCATCACAGATGAAAACGGTAACCCGCTATCAGTGTCGCAATATCGCGATCAGCAAAACTCGACGATCAATATTTCTTCGTTAAACACCACTTCCGGTGTGATTGTCCAAACCGGCAGCCCGGATGGTGTTAATCCGCCATCAAATGGACAAAATGCTCCGTTGGTGATCACCGGTACAGTCGCTCAAATCAATGCCTACCTCGCGCAATTGCAAGTCAGCATGCGTGGCTTAATCCTTGATGATGCCGACCAGTATTTCCGCGTCGAAGTGATTGTTGACGACCGCTTACGCGATACCAGCGGCAACCTGACTGGTGGTGCCAACGGTGGTGATAACGTTGCCGCCAATGGCGTGGGCACCACACCACCACTCAACACGGTGATCAGCCCTTACGCGGCGATCCCTGCCGGGCTTGAGCAAAACGTCGCATCAACTTACCGCACCGTGTTCCAGAGCAGTATTAACGACCCGGCGCAGATTGTCTTGGGCGGTAACCCAGCACTCAGCACTAATGAAAACAGCGCCACCGTAACGCTGCCACCCATCACTATCAGTGATACGGATGCCGGTAGTCAGACCATGACGGTCACCGTCAAATTGCCAAATGGCTTTGTCTTTGTTGCGCCAACCGGCAGCGGTGGCTCATTTACCGGCACAGGTACCGACACACTCACTTTTACCGGCTCCTACGCGCAGGTGAATACTTATCTGGCAGGACTGCGAGTTACGCTGCCTGATGCGCCAGGCAGTGCGAACCGTTCTGACTGGAACGGCAGTTTCGGCGTGACTGTAACAGTCAATGATGGCGGAAATTCTGGCTCTCGCCCTGACACGCTCCCCGGCAGCGCTAACAACCCGCAACAAGACCCAGGGCAAGTTTCTTACGAGGATGGAGTGGGCGGCTCTTCATCGGCACTTATCACCACGCGCGCATTTACCTTCACGGTCAATGCGGTGAACGATGCGCCGGTAGTGGTCGGCACGCCAACGGTCACCATCCCGACTCTTGAAGAAGATACGCTAAGCGGTTCAGTGACGGGCAAAACCGTGGGTGAGCTGTTTACCAACTTCTTCAATGACGATCTCGACACCATCAATAACAGCGCAAATGGCGGAACGGGTGGCAGCAGTGCCGATGCATTTTATGGCGTCGCGATTACCGACCACACGACGAATGCCGCGCAGGGTGAATGGCAATATTCACTCGATGGCACCAACTGGCTGGCGGTGGGCGATCGCAGCGACAACAATGCGCTGGTACTCACGGCCAACTCATCGCTGCGTTTTGTCCCGGCTCCGGACTATTTTGGTAATCCTTCAACGCTTGGCGTGCGCCTGGTCGAAACCAACAATAACGGCGATGTTTCAACTACGCCTGCGGTTCCGGCCAATGGTGCGGTGACAAATATCAGCGGCGCTGGTGGGCACGGCGGCACGTCAATTTACAGTGAAGCCCTCGTCACGCTCAGCACGGTGGTCACTAACATTAACGACCGGCCAACGCTAGGCGATAAAACGATTACCATCGCTGAAGATACCAACGGTACGCAAACCATCGGGAACATCTTCCAGTCGGTTTACAGTGATGCCACCGATAACCAGACCGCTATCGCAGGTGGCGGCAACGCCAGCGCCCCTCTGGGTTATATCGCGATTTACGGCGACACCACCGATGCAAGCAAAGGCCACTGGGAATACTTCAATGGCACAACGTGGGCTGCAATCCCGACGGATGTCACTGCAAGCAATGCCTTTGTACTGGCAAGCGACACGCAGATGCGATTTGTTCCGCTGCCTGATTACAACGGGCCTGTGAACGGTGGCTTGCAGTTACGCGCCTCAGATACCACGGACACAGGGCTTGCAGGTATCACTAACGGGCGGGTGAATTTCTTCGACTTTGCCAAAGACAGCGACCCGACTTCGCACTGGTCAAATACCGCCATGCTTTCGGTCACTATCACGGCGGTAGCTGATGCACGTGAAGACAGCTTCTCCACTCACTCCAATGTACCGCTGGTGATTCAGGGCACAGACCTGCTGGCTAACGACACATTCTCCAACGGAGATAAAGCCGTCACGACGGTGACTGCGCCGACCAACGGCACCCTGTCGTATGTTAATGGCGTACTGACCTACACGCCGAACCCTGGTTTTGTGGGTAGCGACAGTTACATCTACACCGTCGTAAGTGGTGGAGTGGAGGAAACCGCGAAGGTGACTATTAACGTCACCAACCTTGCGCCAGTTGTGGGCGACGAAATTAAGAGCATTGATGAAGACACCACAGCCTTGGGCAATGTTTTAACCAACGACAGCGACCCCGATGGCGACGCGCTCACGGTGAAAACCTTCACTATTGATGGAAGAACGTACAATGCGGGCGATACCGCAACACTTGCCAATAACCACGGCACGCTGACCATGAATGCCGATGGGTCTTATACTTACAAGCCTGGCGGCGACTGGCATGGTGATATCGCCGTAAGTTATGTCGTTACCGATGGTAATCAAAATGGTGATACCACCGGGCAGTTGGGTGTGCATGTGGCCTCGGTTGTTGATGCTCGCGATAATATCGAAATCGAGCATACCGGTACGGTTATCACCACTGATGTGATGGCAAACGACACGTTCGTTAACCCGGACAGAACCGTCACCAGCTTTACCCAGCCAGAAAACGGCGTGGTCACTCTGGGGCCGAACAACACCCTGATTTACACCCCGAACCTTGGTTTTATCGGTACAGACAAATACACCTATACCGTGACCAGCGGCGGAATCGAGGAAACCGCAAACGTGTTTATCTTTATGACAAACACGCCGCCAACTGCCAGCAACCAGTTTGCTGTGACGGACGAAGACAAGCCGGTGAGCGGCGATGTTTTACGTTTGCTGAGTGACCCAGACGGTGACCCGATACATGTGGTCGATTTCCAGATTGAAGGTTCGGCTGAGAACCATTCGGCGGGTGACACGGTGACGATTGCCGGGAGTGGGACTTTCGTTCTCAATGCCAACGGCAGCTATACCTTTACGCCTGTTAAAGACTGGAACGGTATCGTCCCGACCATCACGTTTAACGTTTCCGATGGCACTGCCACCCCGCCAACACAAAGCTCGCTGGATATCACCGTGCGCCCAATCGATGATATCGCCAACGATTCTGTCTCCACCCATGCGGGCAAGCCGATAACCATCGATCCGTTTATCAATGACCTCTTTAGCAACCCTGACAAAAAGATTACTGGCGTCACTGCACCTGCGCACGGCACGGTAACCATCAGCACCGACGGCAAAACGGTGCTCTACACACCGAACGCCGGTTATGTCGGTAACGATGTATTTAATTACACCGTGACCAGTGGCGGCATTGAAGAAACCGCCGCGATTACCGTCACCATGAACAATGCCGTGCCGGTGTTACGCAGCACGGCCGACAGCACACTTGAAGACACTCGACTGGATGGCAATCTGCTCACCACGGCAAGAGATGCCGACGTAGGTGACACTATTACGGTTACCGATTTCACTATTGACGGCACGACGTATGCGACGGGCACTCCGGTGGTTCTCGATGGCAAAGGGACGCTGACCATCAACAGTAACGGAACTTACAGCTTTGAACCGGTGGCGGACTGGAATGGCATAGTGCCACTGATTTCCTTCACCATCAGCGATGGCAATAACGGAGGCCAGGCGACCAGTACTCTGGTGATTCAAGTGCGGTCAGTGGTGGATATTGCCCCAGATACCGCGACGACTCATGCGGATAACTTTGTCGCCATTAACGTGCTGGGTAACGACACCTTCAGCAACGATACGCAAATCGTCACCGCTATTCGCGACAACACCACGCTTGGGCAAGTGTTTGTGCTATCTGATAACACGATTCGCTACTCCCCACCGCCAGGATTTGTGGGCAGAGATACATTTACGTATACCGTTACCAGCGGCGGCATTACCGAAACCAGCACCGTAACGGTCATCGTCACCAACACCGCACCAGTCACCACCGATATGAACCTGTCGATGGATGAAGATGGTGCGCAGCTTAGCGGCAGACTGACGGTCACAGACCCGGACTCAGATGTAGTGCGCGTGACCTCCTTCCAGGTTGATGGCGTTAATGGTGTGTTCGCGATTAACCGCTTCGGAACTGGCACCGCCGTGATTCCGGGCGTCGGCACCTTTACGCTCTCTTATGACCGCAGTTACACCTTCACGCCTGTCGCTGACTGGAATGGCAACGTCCCGCAGATAACCTACGTGGTGACTGATGACAACGGCGACACCCAGGTTTCCGGCAAGGTGATTATTGTCGTGAATCCTGTCGTGGATATCGCTAATGACACCATCACGCTTCAGGCGGGAACGTCGTCATCGGACAACCTGCTGACTAACGACAGCTTCGAAAATAGCGACAGAACGATTACCGGCGTCACCCAAGGCACTCACGGTACCGTTAGTATCGGCAGCAACGGAATTGTTACCTACACGCCGCAGCCAGATTACGTCGGTACTGATTCCTACCAATACACCGTCACCAGCGGCGGCAGAACGGAAATCGCCACCGTAAACGTAACGGTAACAAACACCGTGCCAGTGGCGGCACCCGACACACAGACCAATGTGGAAGACACGACGCTTGTCGGGAACGTGTTAAATAACGATACCGACAGTAACGCCACTGACACTCTTAGCGTCACAAGCTTTACCTTGCCGGGTGAAACGGTGCCGCATCTGGCCGGGGAAACTGTCACCATTACGGGTATCGGCGCTCTAACGCTCAATGCTGACGGCAGCTATAAATTTGTACCGGTCGCTGACTGGAACGGGGCAGTACCCGTGGTCACCTACAACATTAGCGACGGTCATATCGGCGGCACCGCCAGCAGCACGCTGACCCTTGTGGTGACCGAAGTTGCGGACATTGTTGACGATTCAAGCTCCACCCATGCCGGGGTGCCAGTGACCATCGACGTTCTGGCAAACGATAATTTCGAAAATGGCGACAGACAAATTACTGCCACCAGCAACGGCGCATTTGGCACCACCACCATCGTTAATGGCAAGGTGGTTTACACCCCTACAACTGGTTATGTAGGCCGCGATAGCTTTACCTATACGGTGACAAGCGGTGGCATAAACGAAACAGCTACCGTAACCGTGGATATGACCAACACGCCACCTGTGGCGAACCCGGACACCAGCACCACACCTGAAGACAGCACCGCCTCCGGCAATGTGCTGGGCAACGACACCGATGCGGATAATGCAGATAAAAATGCCCTCACCGTCACCGGATTTACCGTCAACGGCACACTGTACACACCAGGCACTGCGCTCACTCTCACCGGGATGGGTGTATTGACCATGCAAGCCGATGGCCGCTGGAATTTCGTGCCGGTTGCAGACTGGAACGGCACCTTGCCAGTGGTGATTTACCAAATCAGCGATGGCAATACGGGTGGCGTTTCCAGTGCTGCACTGAGCATCACCATCTCCCCAGTACAGGATGCCTTTAACGATACGGTTTCGGTCCACGGCAACAGTTCAGTCACCACTGATGTATTCGCCAACGACACCTTCACCAACGGCGATAAAATTATCCAGACCGTGACTCAAGGCAGCCACGGTACGGTCACTATCGAAAACGGCAAAATTACCTACAAGCCAAACGTGGGTTATGTCGGAACAGACAGCTACACCTATACGGTGCTGAGCGGCGGGATTCAGGAAACGGCCACGGTCAGTGTCACCGTGGAAAACACCCTGCCGATGACACGGCCTGATATCAACATCACGCCGGAAGATAATGTCATCACCGGTAATGTGCTGTTGAACGATTCCGATCCTGATGGTGATCCACTGACCATCACGCAGTTCAATGTCGATGGGCAGACCGCTCCGGCAGGGTATCCGGTGATCATCGCAGGCGTGGGTGAGTTCACGTTACGTGCCGATGGCAGTTACACGCTGACTCCGGTCGCAGACTGGAACGGCAGAGTGCCGACCATTACCTACACGGTTAACGATGCGCTGATCGGCGGGAATGCCACCAGCACGCTGAATATTATTGTGTCACCAGTAGTCGATGTTAATGCCGATAGCGCCACGACTCACGCAGGCAATTCGGTAACGACCGACGTGCTGGCTAACGACACCTTCAGCAATCCCGATGCCACTATCACCGCTGTTACCAACGGGACAAATGGCACTGCTACGCTGCAAAACGGCCAGATTATCTACACCCCTCGTAGCGGCTTTGTCGGCACGGATACTTACACTTACACCGTGACCAGCGGCGGCGTCACAGAAACCTCCACCGTGACTGTTTTTGTCACCAACGACGTGCCAGTGGTTAACCCGGAAGGGGTTATCACGCCACAAGGCGAGCCTATCTCTGGCAACGTGTTAACCAACGATCGCGACCCGAACGGCGACCCAATCCATCTTTCTGGTTTCCAGGTTGGCGGCAACAGTTACAACGCGGGCGAAACAGCCGTGTTAGCGGGTGTTGGTAGCCTGACAGTTCTCAGAGACGGTAGCTA
Organism: Buttiauxella gaviniae ATCC 51604; assembly: GCF_001654835.1. Taxonomy (GTDB): domain Bacteria; phylum Pseudomonadota; class Gammaproteobacteria; order Enterobacterales; family Enterobacteriaceae; genus Buttiauxella; species Buttiauxella gaviniae. The sequence continues at coordinate 92,715 of NZ_LXEP01000025.1, read as the reverse complement.
TCGCTTTACCCCACTTGCCAGCTGGCGTGGCTTTGTGCCTCCGGTGACCTATACGGTGAGTGACGGCAACGAAGGCGGCGAAACCAACGGCAAACTGCGTATTCTGGTTGCACCATCGGTGGAAATTTCGGTGCGCGAAGATGGCCTGACGCCGCTTGATCCTGGTGCTCAGGAAGTTAACGGCACGCTAGATATTCTGTCGCTCGACAGGCTGCAAACGTTGACCTTCCAGGGGCGCGTCATCACCGCAGAACAGCTTCTGCGCCTGAACCCTTTGTCACCAATTACTATCGAAACCGTGACGGGCACCATCAAGCTGCTGGCTTACTACAGTAGCGCAGACGGTGTTGCGCGCCTCGATTACAACTTCACCTTGCGTGAAGCGGTGTCGCAACCGGGGCTGGCCAGTACGCACAACGACTACGCAGTCCAGGTGAACGGCACCACCATAGGGCAGCTACGCATTACCGTCTTCAACGACAACCCGACTGCCACCGATGACAGCGCGGAAATCTTGCAGGACCAGAACCAGAAATCGGCCAGCGGTAACCTGTTTAACGATGATCGCATTGGTGCAGATGGTGCGGCGAGCAATGGTCCTGTCACGGGCGTCGTGTCAGAAAACACCGGTAATGCAGGCACCATTAGCGGCTCAAGCGGTGGCCAATACGGCACGCTAACTCTCGATAGCCAAGGCAACTGGCGCTATGAAGTCAACAGCAGCGACCCTCGTGTGGCGGCACTTGAAGCGAACGCAACACTCACTGAGGTATTTGTTTACACCATCACCGACAGCGACGGTGGCGTAAGCGAAGCACGTCTCACGATTTTGATTCATGGCGTCACGGCGATGCCAAACGTCGATGACCGTAATGGCGACCAGATATTTGGCCGTGAGGAAGAAGAAACACTACCCGCCTACAGCCAAAGTTACGAGCCGGGCTTGTTTATTCTGCCGCTCGTCTATGATTTACAAAGTGACGCAGTGGGTCTGCAAACCCGACTAAACAGCCAATTTGCAGCCTATGGCTACGGTATTGAACAAGCAAATGCGCCGGTCATGCAACAAGCTGTGCTGTTCTCCCGCTGGTACAGCGACAGCCGTGAGCAGCGCACTTTACCTGGCTTAGAAAGTAACGCCCTTGGGCAAAATTCGCTTGGGAACTCATTTGGCCCGTTTGGTATTGGACAAGCCGATGAGCGCAGCTCATTTGCTCAAACGTCGGTCACGCAGGAAGCGACGCAGGTTGAACAACCGACTGTTATCGCATCGGGAGCACAACCTTTATCCATGCAGCTTGCTGCCCTGGAAAAACAAACTTTGGCGTCTGGAAAGCACATTACAGTCCCGACAATCACTCGCCGGTAAAGGCTAAAGCAACTGTTTAAGATGGAAATAACAACAATGAACGCATACGTGGTGGCTGAAGTGAAAAAACGTGGCGTACCGTTAGTCAAACCTGTTGCTGGGTTGATTGCGGTACTGATTTTGGCTGGCTGTGGCACCATTAAACCGGAACCGTTAACTCAGGATGAGATCACCACACGAGTGAATCGTGACCGGGCAGAAATGTACCGTGGGCAAGAATCCCTAAGCGGCCCGATGACGTTATCCGATGCCATGGCGCGCGCGTTAAAATATAACCTCGACTACCGTCTGAAAATGATGGAAACCGCGTTGTCGCGCAGTTTGTTGGATGTCTCGCAACAAGACATGTTGCCAAAGCTGATGGCAGATGCAGGTTATCGCTGGCGTGATAATGATTCGGGCGGCACCAGTATCGGTATTGATGACGGGCTCGTCAGCTTGCGCCCTTCCACGTCGGAGGAACGCGAACATTATCTTTCCAGCGCGACTTTCTCCTGGGATCTTCTCGACTTCGGTATGAGCTATTACCGCGCCAAACAACAAGCCGATGAAGTTAATATTGCGGAAGAACGCCGCCGTAAAGTGCTGCAAAATATTGTCCAGGAAGTGCGTGATGCCTACTGGCGTGCATTAGGCGCGCAGCGTTTGCTCGACGAAACCCAACCACTGGCCGAGCAAATTGCCCAGGCGCTGGATAAAACCCGTGAAGCAGAACAGGCCGGGATCTTGCCGCCAATTGAAGGGCTGGAATACCAGCGCGCCCTGCTTGATGCCATGACCTTGCTGAACCAAAAACGCCAGCAAATGGAATTGGCAAAAAGCGAGCTGACGGCGCTTATCAACCTGCCGCCGGGCACACCGCTGGTGTTGCAAGACACACCAACGCCGCTGGCACCACCTCCGACCAACATTGATAATCTTGAGCAAATGGCACTTGAGCGTCGCCCGGAACTGCGTGAGGAAGATTACAAAACGCGCATCGACAGCTATGAAACCAAGCGCCAAATCGCCTCGTTATTCCCGAGTCTGAATCTGTTCGCCGGGTTGAATTACGACTCCAATGAATATCTCTACAACAACAACTGGATTGAAGGCGGCGTCGGTGTCTCGATGAACCTGTTTAAGCTGCTGAGTATTCCGGCAATCAGTACCGCCAACGATGCCCGCGCACAAACCGATGATGCACGCCGTATGGCGCTGAGCATGGCGGTTCTGACGCAAGTTCGTGTCGCCACTGAACGCTACAAGCTCGCCTCCTATGACTTCCAGATTGCCGAACAATCGGCGCAAGTCGACCAGCGCCTGGCGAGCATTTCCCGCGCAGGTTCTGATAACTCACTGACCAGTGATCTGGAAACATTGCGTACTCAGGCACGCTCGATTGTTTCGCGCTTCCAGGAAGCTTCATCGTATGCCGAAGCGCAGGCCGCCTATGGCCGAGTGCTGAACTCTGTGGGTATCGATTTGCTACCAGATCAGGTTAATCAAACCGACGTTGCCAGCTTATCGCGACAAATTGCCACCAGTTTGCGCCAACAAGAGAGCAGCGTATTTGCTCGTACTGCTGGTATTGTGGTGGAAAAACACCCGATATCTGTGCAGATCACGCGCCTGCCATCTGGCGTTTCACGCTCCACCGTTTCGCAATCCGTTGGTCGGGTGATTGAAGCAAACCACCTGTCTCTTGAGCCGTCACCGAAAAGCCTCACCTTGCAAATGGGCTTCAACATTGGTGCCAGCAACGGCACACGTAAAGGTGTTTGGACAATGCGTGTGCTGGATGCAGACGGTTCTGAAGTGCTGACTCGCCAGTACACAAGCTACCTGCCAAACGAAACCAGTACGCGTTCCATCAGCGCACTTGCCGAAGCAGCAACATTATCCATTACTACTGATTTACAAAGACTTGCAGGGGCAACCCCTGTTCTGACTGCGACGCCATGAGGCTGTGTATGAATAACAATAAAAAGAGCACATCTGCTCTACTACTCTCGCTAGCCTGTTTTTCTGTGCCAGCCTTTGCCGCCAATCCTGTTTTTGCGGCTCCTGCTGAGGTAAAAACACCCACCGCGCAAGGCAGTACCACGGTGCGCTTCCTGGTACTCGCCAACCGCGAAAGCCCGCTTTCAAGCGTAGTGCCTGGGCGCATGGCGAAAATCAATGTGCAACTCGGCGACCCCGTAACCCAAGGCAAAGTGCTGGCAAGCATGGATTGTAGCGATTTAGTGGCACGTAAAAATGCCGCCGAAGCGGAGTTTCACGCCGCTCAACTGCGCTATGAAGCCAAAGCAAAACTGCAGGGATTACAATCAGCTGCTGCACTTGAGGTGGGTTTAGCCGCCTCTGAAGTCAACCGTACCAAAGGTCAGGTCGGCATTTTTGACGCCCAACTGGCGCAGTGTCGCTTTGTGGCACCGTTCAATGGTCGCGTAGCCAAAATCTATGTCAAAGAAGGCCAGGGGATTGGTGCTGGTGCGCCTGTGATTGATTTGGTCGGAAGCGGCACGTTGCGTGCGCGTTTAAACGTCCCTTCAAACTGGGTGGCATGGCTGAAAATTGGTTCGCAGCTTAATGCCTCCGTGGGTGAAACCGGCAAGCAGTACCCGCTCACCGTGACGAATATCAGCGGCAAAGTCGATGCGGTCAGCCAGACTATCGAAATTGAAACTCGCTTCCCGGAAAAAACCGATGACGTGTTGCCGGGCATGAGCGGACAAGCCGTTGCTATCTGCCCTCCTGATGAAAACCGTTGCCTGAAAAGCGGAGCTGCAAATTCGTGATGTCCAGTACAGCCTTCTACCAGCTAGCAGCCCGGGTAGAAGCGATAAGCAACTCCGCCGAGTTAGGCTTCGCTATATGTAACGAAACACGCCAACTGGTGGATTACCGCCAGGCGGCGCTGTTGTCTCTCACCTCATCCAACCGTGCAAAACTGGTCGCTCATTCAGGACTTAGTGATACCGACAACAATACACCGTATGCCTTATGGCTCTCTGACGTAGCAAAAGAGATTGCGCCACATTGCCGCGCACTGCCGCCAGAAGCCCGTGTGCTGGCACTTTCACCCGCGCAACTCAGTGAGCCCCTTGCTCCGCAGTGGGATGAATGGCTGCCTGCAAATGTCTGGGTGTTGCCATTAACCGGTGCCGACGGAGAGATTCACGCGCTATGGTTTTTGGGCCGTGACGACCCGTGGCCAACAACGCTCGCACCGACATCCCCGGAGTTTACCCTGCTGCAACTGAGCGGGTTGTACGGTTATGCATGGTGGGCCTTAACGGCACGACCTTCACGTTTCAAGCAGTTCTGGCAGCGCAATACCGGGCGTCGTCTCGGTTATATCGTGCTGGCGGTGCTGTTGGTGTTATGCATTCCGGTGCGCGAATACACACTGGTGCCTGCCGAAATTATCTCGCTACACAGTGAAGTGATTGCCGCTCCTGACTCCGGCGTGATTAAACGCATGGTCGTGCTGCCAAACAGCGATGTGGTGAAAGGCCAGGTGCTGGCAACGCTCGATGACACGACATTGCATAACCGCCTTGCTGTGGCACAGGCGGAGTTGGAAACCACTGAAACCACGTTGCATCAGGCTTCACAACAGGCGATTGAAGACCAACAGGCTAAGTCAGAACTGGCAATGGCTGAAGGCAAATGGCGCGAGAAAAAAGTTGAAGTTGAATCGATAACACGCGACCTCGAAAAGCTGACCATTCGTGCTCCTGATAACGGCGTATTTGTCTATTCTGACCCGGACGACTGGGCTGGTCGTCCGGTTCAAACCGGTGAGCGAATTGGTTTGCTGGCAGACCCTGATAACCTCGGCGTTCGCGCCTGGGCCCCGGTAAGTGAATCCACTAACCTGAAGCATGGGGCACCGATGAAAATCTTTTTGAAAGTCGCCCCTCTTGATTCACTGGACGCAAAACTGGGATACGCGGGTTATCAAACGGTGGAAGCACCCAACGGTGTCGCCAGTTATATGCTGCGCGGCACGCTGGAAGGTAAACCTGCGGTTGCGCGTATTGGCTTGCAGGGAACCGCGCGCGTAACGGGTGATTGGGCAATGCTCGGTTACTTATTGCTACGTCGCCCTATTGCCACATTACGTGCCGGGAGCGGGTGGTGATACCTGGTGCTGCAACGGCCCCAGCGTGGCCTGCGCTACGTGATGAACTGCGACTGAACAGCGCAGGTACCAACCGCGACGGCTCTCCGGCCTGGCACTTGGCTGATCCTGTGCGTAATCTTTTTTTTCGCCTTGGCTGGCTGGAAATTGAAATTCTTAAACGCTGGCAACTGGCGGATGCCGGGAAAATAGCGCAGACGATTAATCAGCAAACTACGCTGAATGTTGATGAAGAAGATATCAAAGCTTTTGTGCTGTTTTTACAGCAACAACAGTTGCTACGTAGCGCTCGCTATCGCCCGGCATCCTCTGCGTGGAAGTGGTTGTTACACAGCTATTTGTTTATCCGCATTCCGCTGGTTCACCCGGAAAAAGCCCTGCGTAAAGCGCTGCCGTGGTTAAAGCCGCTGTTTAGCAAAACCTTCATGTGGTTAACGTTGTTTGTTGCGATTACCGGTATTGTGCTCGCCGCTCGCCAGTGGGACACCGTGGTTGCCACGTTGCATAACTCGGTGAACTGGCATGGCGCGGTGGCGTTTGCTATCGCTCTGGTTTTTTCCAAATGTTGGCATGAAATGGGCCATGCGCTTACCGCTACCAGGCACGGTGTACGGGTTGGGCACATGGGTGTTGCGTTACTGGTGATGTTGCCGATGGCCTACACCGACACCGGTGAAAGCTGGAAGCTCATCCGTTCGCGCGACCGTTTAAAAATTGCCGTCGCCGGGATTGCCTCTGAATTAGTTCTGGCAGCATGGGCTACCTTGCTGTGGTCGTTTGCACCTGAAGGCAGCGTCAAAAACGCGTTATTTTTCCTTGCGACCACCGCCTGGGTTATGACAGTCGTGGTTAACGCCAGCCCGTTTATGCGTTTCGACGGTTATTACATTCTGAGCGACATGCTGGATTTTCCAGGGCTGCACGAGCGCGCAGGAAACTGGGCGAAGCGGGCGATGCGCTGGCATCTATTTGGTATCAACGATCCAAAACCCGACAACGTCACCCCGGCCTTTGCCCGTTTTCTGACGGTATTTGCCTTCGCCACCTGGATTTATCGCCTGCTGCTGTTTATCGGTATTGCGGTCGTTATCTATCACGCCTTTTTTAAGGCGTTGGGCGTGATTCTGTTTTTGATAGAGATTGTGACTTTTGTGGTGCAACCGATGATCCGAGAAATCAAACACTGTTGGGCACGGCGCGCGGAAAGCCAGCCTTTCCAGCGCCGAAGATTGCTGCTGATTGCTATCGCCGCGTTGCTGGTTATTTTTGTGCCGTGGTCGAATAAAGTGAATCTGCCTGGGGTGATTGAAGCCGGTTTTGTACAGCCAATTTATACGCCGTACAGTGCGCGCCTCGAGAAGATCCTCGTCACCGATGGGCAGGAAGTGAAAGCCGGGCAGCCGCTGTTCGAGCTGATTGCACCACTACCGGAAACCTCGCAGCGAAAAGCTGAGGAGATGCGCCGCGCATGGGAGTTCAGCGCGCGCGGTGCGTTAGGGCTTGATAAAGATGGCCCGGCAAAACAGGTTCTGGCAGAGCAAATGGCGCGCCAGTACTCGCTCCAGCAAAGCGCTGGGAATAATGAATTGCTGCGTCTGAGGCTGGTCGCGGCTTCCAGTGGCCGTATTGAAGATAGCGATATTTCGCTGCAACCGGGTAGCTGGGTTTCCCCTTCTACACACATTGCCACACTGGTGAATGCCGATCGCTGGCGGGTGAAAGCGCTGGTGGGTGAAGAAGATTTGGGGCGCTTACGCGTAGGGGCTCAGGCAAAAATTTATCAGCATGATGAGTGGCAGCCGCTTATCGGGCGCGTGGTTTCTATCGACCATAATGTCGTCACTCGCCTGCCATCTTTGTTGCTGGCTAAAGATCACGGTGGCCCAGTGCAATTAAACCCAACCGCGCAGGCAAAAGATTTGCGTCCACAGGGCGTTTGGTATCGCGTATCAATTGAAGGTGACGGAAAAGCTGCAGCCCTCAACCGGGAAAATCTCGCTGATATTTCTGTTGAGAGTAAACGCCAGAGTCTCGCACATCGCTGGTTTAATAGCGTGTCATTGATGCTGATTCAGCAGACGGGCATGGGGAAAGATGGGTAAAGTCTAATGGGATTGGCTTCAAAGTCAGCCCCTCTTTGCAGAGGGGCTAAGTCCTTGCTACAGGATGATCAATGAGGTGCATATCAATTGATGAGGCGGCTAAGTTGCATTCCTAAACCCACCCACTTCCTCCTGGGATACTGGAAGGGGTCTTTCTATTAATGTCTGTTTCAGGACCCGGAGTCAATTGTTTGACGATGACCTTTTCATTGATTTGCAAACCTGACACAAAATTTTATTGATGCCGTGCTCGCCGCAAAGCCTGGGCCAGTTTTTGCTGATTAAACGGTTTACGCAACAGCTCGACTTGCGGCAATTGCTGCCCGCTGCGGCGCAAATCCTGGCCGCTAATTAACAAGCACGTCAGATGCGGATAATGCTCAAATGCATGCTGTACCACATCGGCGCCACTCATTGGCCCTGGTAGCATTAAATCGCTGATAAGTATTTGAATATCCGGTACCTCTTTCAGCAATTGTATTGCCTGCTGGCTATCACTGGTTTCTAACGTCAAATACCCCAACTGATGCAACTGCTCGCACAACGTCTGGCGCACATCGTGTTCATCTTCAAGTACCAGAACCAGTTGGTCTTCATCAGAATTTACTGCCAGCGGCTCGGGTAACGTTTCACTCACCGCCTGTGCTGGTGCGCGCGGCAATTGTAAACGCACTAACGTCCCCTGCCCCGGCGCACTTTCAATTTGCACTCGCCCGCCGGACTGGCGCACAAAACCATACACCATTGATAAACCCAACCCACTGCCACTGCCCGTCTGCTTGGTGGTGAAGAACGGTTCAAATACTTGAGCTTTTACTTCCGCCGACATGCCATGACCACTGTCGATAACTTCCAGCGCTACCATATCCTGCTTGCGCCCGCTCGAGCGCACCACGCGCTGATTCCAGGTGCGGATTTTGATAGTACCGCTTTGCCCTTCCATCGCGTCGCGGGCATTCATCACCAGGTTAATAATCGCGTTCTCCAACTGGTTAACGTCAATCCATGCGGGCCACGCTGGGTGCTGCGCTTCAATTTCAAGCGTCAGCGCTGCCGGGAGCGAATGGCGGATCAGCGGGTCGAGGTTTTCCAGCAGATTTTTCATCAACACCGCATGGGGGTGCAGCGATTGTTTGCGCGAGAACGCCAGTAAACGTTGAGTCAGTTGCGCCCCGCGTTCGGCGGCCTTTAAGGCACGTTGAATACGTATGGCATCCGGTGAATCGGAAGATGTCAGCTCAAGACTGCCAATAATCACCGCCAGCAGATTATTAAAATCATGCGCGAGGCCACCGGTTAACTGCCCCACCGCTTTCATTTTTTGGCTGTGAACCAGCGCTTCTTCCAGCGCTTTACGCTCACTGCGCTCAAGCACCACGTTCACCATGCCGCGCCCCGGCACCGGGCTAAAACGCAGCTCAATGGTGCGGTTATCTGCCAGCCTGAGTTCCTGCGGTTTGGGTAACGGGCGCGAGAGATTTTCAAGGATATGTTCCTGAAGCGGCGTGACCTGTTTGAGCAGGCTCATATAATGCTGCCCGCGCTGCAATCGTTCCGGTGCCAGCCCCAACAGCAGCGGGTATTGCGGGTTCCACACCACCAAAATCCCGTCGTTATCAAACAGGGCAAAACCGTCGCGCATCGCGTGGAAGGTGGTTTCCAGTTGAGTGCTCTTTTCTTTGAGAAGTTTCGAGGTGTGTTCCAGGGATGCAGTGTTGCGCGCAAAAACGTTAAACGCTCGCGCCAGTTCGCCCAGCTCATCACGCCGCTGTAAGGCAGGCACGCTAACATCGCGCTCGCCCCGTGCCAGCCGCGTCATAGCGTGGGAGATTGCCGTCAAATTCGAGCCAAGGTTGCGGTAAATATACCAGCCTGCAAACCCGGTAATCACCAGCGCCAGCAAGGCAAACAAGCCAATAAAGGCAATCATTGATTGAAGCTCTTTATGGCTTTGATCGGTGCGACTAAGGGACTCTTGCGCCACTTTTTGTACGTACTGGTTAATGTCCTGGTTCAAAAACGCCACCAGCGCTTTGATATGGTACATGTACCAGGAAATCCCTAAATCGCTGTTTTCAAGCAGCTGGGAAAGTGGCAGCAATTGCTGCAAATGGGTAGTGAACTCCCGCAATATCCCATCGACTAAGGGCGAATCATCATGTGCCGGAAGCTGCGCCATCACTTCGGTAAGCTGTATGACGGTGGCTTTCGGGGAAGGCGTCTGGATAGCAATCAGAATCAGCCTGTCCATTTCGGTTAACAGCCGTGCTTCCGGGGTCACTCGCCCGTCGCGAGCATTAATTTCCTGAATATGATGCAAGTAACTTTGGTTTTGATACAACGCACTGAGCAGCGAGTTGCGTTCCAGGTGGCGACGATGGCCCAACTCCAACATCCGTGTGACGCTGCTTTCCAGTTCATTGCTGCGTTCGGTAATACGCTTTACCAATTCCGGTTCACGGCTGGCAAGTGGTGCATGCGCCAGGTGGTTAAGCGAATTCTGTAGTGCCTGCTGTGTTTGCTGCAAACGCTGCGCTTCGCTCTGATATTCCAGCGCACCCACCACCTGCGTGAGGCGCACTGCTGCTGTCGCCACATTCGCGGTATCTCGCGCCAACTCCATGCTGCCGGACATATCGCTCAGCGTTTGCCCCTGCACCTGCTCCTGCAAACGGCTGGCGTGATTAAAGCCGAGAATGGCCACGCCGCACACCATCAACGTCACCGCCACCACCAGCAGGTTAAAGGAGAGCAGGCGGCCACGGGCGCTGGTGAGGAAGGGCGTGCGGGGTGCAGGCATGGTTTAGCTCCATTCAGGGTTTGTTTCAATGAGTTAAGCAGTCATATGAATTGTTCACCAACATACGCAGCATAATTCGAGGTGCAGCCAACGCACCTGCAACTTGAAGAATGCTGTGTATGTGACAAATGTGAATAGCCCCTGACATTTTGCATTTACATAGACATGCTCAACTGGCAGCAATCGAAACCTTACCCGCAGGAGTCGCGCTATGAGTAGCGTTCCCATTCTGGAGATGCGCAATATTGCCAAGTCATTTGGCAAGTTTTATGCGTTGAAAGGTGTCGACTTAACGGTGTTTCCTGGCGAAATACACGCCTTGATGGGGGAAAACGGCGCGGGAAAAAGCACGCTGATGAAAATCCTCGCCGGAGCCTATACCGCAACCAGCGGTGAGATTTTAATTAACGGCGATCCCTACAGCATCAAAGGCCCGAAAGACGCACTCAATGCGGGCATCACGCTGATTTACCAGGAGATGCAACTTGCCCCGAATCTTACCGTTGCTGAAAACATCTTCCTTGGCAGCGAACTGTCACGCGGTGGTTTAGTAAAACGCAAAGAGATGGTGATGCAGGCCCAGACGGTTATCGACCGCCTCGGCGCACAGTTTAAGGCCAGCGATTTAGTATCGCGCCTGACGATTGCCGAGCAGCAGCAGGTGGAAATCGCCCGCGCGCTGCACCGCAACAGCCGCATCTTAGTGATGGATGAACCTACCGCCGCACTTTCTTCACGTGAAACGCACCGCCTGTTCGAGTTGATTATGCGGCTGCGCGATGAAGGGATGGCAATTATCTATATCAGCCACCGCATGGCGGAAGTGTACGAGCTTTCTGACCGCGTGAGTGTGCTGCGCGACGGGCAATACGTCGGCAGCCTGACGCGTGAACATCTCAATGCCAACGAGCTGGTACGCATGATGGTGGGCCGCCCGCCAAGCGATCTATTCAATAAAGAGCGCGACATTCCACAAGGTGCCGTGCGCCTGAACGTTCACCACCTGACGGACAGTGCAAAAGTGCAGCCGGTCAGCCTGCAGGTAAAATCTGGCGAGATAGTCGGCCTTGCGGGACTGGTCGGTGCCGGGCGTTCTGAACTCGCACAGCTGATTTTTGGCGTGCGTAAATCCACCGGCGGCACGATAGAAATCGACGGGCTGCCCGTAAAGATTCACTCCCCTCGTGAAGCAATTAGCCACGGTATCGGTTTCCTGACCGAGAACCGCAAAGAGCAAGGCTTGTTCCTCGAACTGGCAGCGCAAGACAACATCACCATGGCAACACTTGAGCGCGACGCGCACTACGGCTGGCTGGATCGCAAAAAAGCCCAGACCATTTCTGATGATGCCATCAACCTGCTCAATATCCGCGTGCCGCATGCACAAGTGCGCGCAGGCGGCTTATCCGGCGGTAACCAGCAAAAGCTTTTGATCTCGCGCTGGGTGGCGATCGGCCCGCGAATTTTGATCCTCGATGAGCCAACGCGCGGTGTGGATGTCGGCGCAAAAAGTGAGATCTACCGGATCATGAGTCAGATGGCGAAACAGGGTGTGGCGATCCTGATGATCTCCAGCGAATTGCCCGAAGTGGTCGGAATGAGCGATCGGGTGTATGTGATGCGCGAAGGCAGTATTGCCGGGGAATTGCACGCCGCTGATATCACGCAAGAGAACATTATGACGCTGGCAACCGGCGTTGAAGATGCCCACAAAAAGGTGGTTCAACATGGCAACTAATCAACCTAAAGAAACGCCGCTTATGCACACAACTCCCCAGCAAGTCGCCAAATCCGCCTCGCTGAAAAAGGCGCTGTTTGGCGATCTGATGCAAACCGTCGGGATTTTGCCAATTTTGATCCTGATCGTCGCCGTTTTTGGGTTTATCACGCCGAACTTTTTTACTGAATCTAACTTGCTGAATATCGCCCGTCAGTCGTCTATTAACATCGTTCTGGCTGCGGGGATGACGTTCATTATTTTGACTGGTGGGATCGACCTTTCCGTGGGCTCGATTCTGGGCACTACGGCTGTAACAGCGATGGTGGTTTCTCTGATGCCAGGCTGGGAGTCGCTTTCGATTCCTGCCGCGCTGATGATGGGCACCGGGCTTGGGTTGTTTAACGGCATGCTTGTCGCCTGGGCCGGACTACCGCCGTTTATCGTCACGCTCGGCACCTATACCGCGCTACGTGGGGCGGCATATTTGCTGGCTGACGGCACGACGGTGATCAACTCCAATATCAATTTTGAATGGATAGGCAACTCGTATCTTGGCCCGATTCCGTGGCTTGTAGTGATAGCGCTGGCGGTGATTGTGGTCTGCTGGTTCATTCTGCGACGCACCACGCTTGGTGTTCATATTTACGCGGTTGGCGGCAATATGCAGGCCGCACGCCTGACAGGCATCAAAGTGTGGCTGGTTTTGCTGTTCGTGTATGGCATGAGCGGTTTGCTGTCCGGGCTTGGCGGGGTTATGAGTGCTTCGCGGCTATATAGCGCGAACGGCAACCTTGGGATGGGTTATGAGCTGGACGCCATCGCTGCGGTGATTCTTGGCGGCACCAGTTTCGTCGGCGGTATCGGCACGATCACCGGTACGCTGGTCGGCGCGCTGATTATCGCCACATTAAACAATGGCATGACGCTGATGGGCGTCTCGTATTTCTGGCAACTGGTGATCAAGGGTGCGGTGATCATCATTGCGGTGCTGATCGATAAATACCGTACCCGTCATCATCAAAGTGCATAACAACAAAACTCTACCCTATGTGAGGAAAACACCATGCGTTTAAAGCTACTCGCTGCTGCACTCATGATTGCCGCTGTGCCTTTTGTTCAGGCAAAAGAACTGAAATCCATCGGGGTGACGGTGGGTGACCTAGCCAACCCCTTCTTCGTGCAGATAACCAAAGGTGCGGAACTTGAAGCCCGTAAACTTGCCGGTGATAACGTGAAAGTGACGCTGGTTTCCAGCGGTTACGATCTTGGCCAGCAAGTATCGCAAATCGATAACTTTATTGCCGCCAAAGTGGACATGATCATTCTGAACGCGGCGGATTCTAAAGGGATCGGCCCGGCTGTGAAACGTGCGAAAGATGCCGGGATCGTGGTGGTGGCGGTTGACGTGGCAGCAGAAGGTGCCGATGCGACGATCACCTCGAACAACACCCAGGCGGGTGAGATGGCCTGTAAATACATTTCGGATCGCCTGAAAAACAAAGGCAACGTGGTGATCATTAACGGACCTCCTGTTTCTGCGGTGCAGAACCGTGTGGAAGGCTGCGAAACTGAGTTTAAAAAGCACCCGGATATCAAGGTGCTGTCTTCTAACCAGAACGCCAAAGGCAGCCGTGAGGGTGGCCTTGAGGTGATGACATCCTTACTTGCCGCAAACCCGAAGATCGACGGCGTGTTTGCGATCAACGATCCAACAGCGATCGGTGCCGATCTGGCAGCGAAACAAGCCCAACGTAACGAGTTCTTTATCGTCGGTGTGGATGGAAGCCCGGATGCGGAAGAAGCGCTTAAACGCGGCGGAAAAACACTGTTTGTGGCAACACCTGCGCAAGACCCGCAAGTAATGGCGGCAAAAGCGGTCGAGATTGGCTACGACATTCTGCAAGGCAAACCGGCGCCTAAAGAGCCAGTGCTGATTCCAGTGACCATGATCGATAAAAACAATATCGGCACGTATAAGGGCTGGACGGTGAAATAACCGATTTTCCAAACTCGTAGGTGAATAATCCTTCGGGTTATGGAATGCATATTTACCCTAAATAATTCGAGTTGCAGGTAGGCGGCAAGCGAGCTTATCCCCAGGAGCTTACATAAGTAAGTGACTGGGGTAAGTGAACGTAGCCAACACCCCTGCAACTTGAAGTATGACGGGTAAAAGGAGGGAAAATGAAACGTTCTGAAGTAAATAACATTCTGTCTCAAACGCGTCATTTCTTTATGCAGCACGATATCCACTTGCCGCCGTTTGCCTCTTTTGACCAGGCAAAATGGCAGCAAATCGATAAACAAATCTGGCAGGAAGTGCTTGATTTAAAACTCGGGTGGGATGTTACCGCATTCGGTGGCAATGATTTTCTCACTCAGGGGCTAACACTCTTCACGCTGCGTAACGGCTCCCCCGACGGCACACTGTATGCCAAAACTTATGCCGAAAAAATCATGCATGTCCGCGAAGGGCAGCTCACGCCGATGCATTTTCACTGGCGCAAACGCGAAGACATTATCAATCGTGGCGGCGGTAATTTGATTGTCGAGTTGTGGAATTCTGACCAGTTCGAACAGACTGAAGAGAGCGATGTCACGGTGACCATTGATGGCTGTCGCCAGACTCATGCGGCGGGCAGCCAGCTGCGTTTATCTCCAGGCGAGAGCATTTGTCTGGTACCGGGCATTTACCACAGTTTTTGGGGCGAGCCAGGTTATGGAGACGTGCTAGTTGGGGAAGTGTCGATGGTCAACGATGACGACCGCGACAACCGTTTCCTCAAACCGCTTGAGCGCTTCAACTCCATTATTGAAGACGAACCTGCGCGGCAATTGCTGTGCAACGAGTATCACCAATTTCTTTTTACCCAAAATAGTTCGAGTTGCAGGAAGGCGGCAAGTGAGTGAATCCCCTGGAGATTACTTGAGTAAGTGACTGGGGTGAATGAACGCAGCAAACGCACAAGCAGCTTGAAGTATGAGGGGTAACAACACCAGGGGAAACTATTATGGCTTTGATATCACTCGCACACGGACTGGCTCATGCACGCGCCAATGGTTACGCATTAGGGGCATTTAACGTTCTCGACAGCCACTTTCTGCGCGCCATTTTTGCCGCTGCAAGGCAGGAAAACTCACCGTTTATCATCAATATTGCCGAAGTCCATTTTAAGTATGTCTCGCTGGATTCTCTGGTTGAAGCCGTCAAATTCGAAGCGGCTCGCCACGATATTCCGGTGGTGCTCAATCTTGACCACGGCCTGCACTTTGAAGCGGTAGTTCGCGCTTTACGCCTCGGTTTTAGCTCAGTCATGTTCGATGGTTCTACACTTGAATATGAAGAGAACATTCTCCAGACCCGCGAAGTGGTGAAGATGTGCCATGCGGTGGGTGTCTCGGTTGAAGCTGAGTTGGGAGCAGTGGGCGGTGATGAAGGCGGCGCATTGTATGGCGAAGCCGACAGCAACAAGTTTACCGACCCGGCAGTGGCACGCGATTTTGTCGACAGAACAGGTATAGACACGCTGGCCGTCGCCATCGGTAACGCGCACGGGAAATACAAAGGCGAACCAAAACTCGATTTCGACCGCCTGGCCGCGATTCGTAGCCAAACGGGCATACCGCTGGTTCTACATGGCGGTTCCGGCATTAGTGACGAAGATTTCAGAAAAGCGATCACGCTTGGTATCCACAAAATCAATTTCTATACCGGCATGTCGCAGGCCGCGTTGGGTGCAGTCGAACAACGCATGAATCAACGCCATGCCATTTATGACGAATTCGCCGAGTTATTGCTGGGTATTGAAGAGGCGATTACGGATGTCGTCGCACAACAGATGCAGATTTTTGGCAGTTCGGGTAAGGCGTAAGGAAAAATTATGACAGAACGCAGCGGAATAATCGCCGCAGGGAACATGTTGGTCGACCATGTGCATCAAATTGTGCAGTGGCCACAGCGCGGTTGGCTTGCGGAAATCGTTCACAGTGAACGCTCGACTGGTGGTGCGCCGCTTAACGTTCTGCTCACCCTGGCAAAAATGCACGTCGGGCTGCCGCTTCAGGCAGTAGGCCTGGTGGGTGACGACCACGACGGTGATTACATTATGGCTATGCTGGATCAGTATCATGTCAATCGCCAGCACGTGCACCGTACCACTTTCGCGCCAACATCAATGTCTCAGGTGATGACTGACCCTAGCGGGCAGCGCACGTTTTTCCACTCACCGGGTGCTAATCGCTTACTCGACTTACCCGCCTTTGACCGCCTTGAATCGTCATTCAAAATCTTCCATCTCGGTTACTTATTGCTGCTCGATAGCCTCGATATGGAAGATGCAGAATACGGTACGCGCAGCGCACGGCTACTGGCGCAGATGGCGCAACAGGGCTATGAAACCTCACTTGATTTAGTCTCTCGCCAGGGCGACCCACGCTATCGTCCTATGGTACTCCCTGCCCTGCGTTGGCTGGATTACCTGGTTATCAATGAACTGGAAGCCGGTGAGTTTAGTGGGCTGGAAATCCGCCGTTCCAATGGCGATCCACATATCGAAAATATCGCCCAGGCAGCGGCTTTGCTGCTGGATTCTGGCGTTAGGCAACGAGTGGTAATCCACTGCCCGGAAGGTGCCTGGGGCGTTGAACCAAGCATGGAAGGCGTGTGGGTGCCGTCATTCAGATTAACTCAAACTGAAATTATCGGCAGCGTCGGTGCGGGTGATGCTTTCTGTGCCGGAATATTATATGGCTGCCATGAAAAATGGTCGTTGGTCGATAGCCTGAAATTAGCTCACGCCTGTGCGCGCGCAAATTTATTATGTGCAAATGCAATTGATGGCGCTAAGCCATTGGTGGAATTACAGAGTTTTATTAGTGAGGCGCGGTAGGTTTGTTGTAATGAGTATATTTTTGCGAATAACCGTCCAGATAAATGTAATTCCCACGAGACACTTAACTCATTGATTTTATATAGAATAAATAAAAAATGAGTAAACTATCCAGCGGGTGCTTTAAGGCGTTCTGGTCAATGTCAGGGGCTCAGGAGCCGTAAACGATAAAAGCCCTGACTGTAGTAGTCAGGGCTTTTAAGGTACTGCTAACTTAGGATTTAACATTAAGATACTTCGTGGATTTTACTGCTATTTGGTACTACTTTAAATGCACAAGTTCTTACAGATAATATCGGGCTTCGATCATTCCCCCCTACGTTATCGGTTTAAAACAAGATCAAGGAAAATTTATTTGACCTCGTACATTCCCCATTTCGCGATATATACTTTTGATGCGTGGCTTTACGTCTTTCGCGATATTTAAACTATCTGCAGTTTAATTCCTCGCGAACCCATAACACATGAAAAACAAAGCCTTACATCATCGCGATTTTTACTTACACTTCATGTTTCATTGACGTATTTAATACTCTTAAACCTAACGGCAATATATCTATCACACCGCCGTTAAACTCTAATTTACGTCTTTTTCCTGCTATGTCAACACTGTTTTTTATTACATGTTTATGTAGTCAGTACTTCTGAAACAAGGCGTTGAGAATGAGGGTGTTATCGGGCAGCAGGGGCCCCGGAACGGGCTGAATGGTGCCGAGCGTGAGGGAGCATAGCCAAAAAAGAGGCAACTTGAAGTATGACGAGTATTAAGCCGCATTATTCTCCGCCTGAATAACATCCGCCGAAAATACATATCCCACACCTCGAATAGTCCGGATTAATGCCGGTTGATGCGGGTTCAGCTCTATTTTTTTACGGAGCCGCATAATCAGCACATCAATCGTCCTGTCGAAGACTTCGAGGCTTTCACTGTGGGTCAGTTCTAACAACCTTTCACGCGACAACACTTTGCGCGAGTTCTGCATCAACGCCAGTAGCAGGCCGTATTCCCCTTGCGTGAGATCGACCTGCTCCGATAGTGCGTTAAAGAGCTGGCAGCGCCCTGTATCCAGCCGCCAACCGTTGAAATGCAGGCCGCTGGTTTTTGTCGTCACCGTTTCGACTGCCAGCGCGCCGGTACGACGCAGCACCGCTTTGACACGCGCCACCACCACGCGAGGATTAAAAGGCTTCGCGATGTAATCATCGGCACCCATTTCTAGCCCCACGACAACATCCGATTCACTGCCAAGGCCCGTCAACATAACCACTGGCAAGTCTGGGCGTTGACGCTGAATGTGTTGCAGCACCAGCAGCCCATTAATATCCGGCAAAATCATATCCAGCAGTACCAGCGCAATACCTGGATGTTGAGCAATCGCTGTCAGCGCATCATTCCCGGTGTGGCACACCTTAACTTCAAAGACGTGTTCATTAAGCACATCGCGCAGCACGTCACAAATCGCTGGATCATCATCCACCAGCAAAATTGCAGGCTTCATGGTTTATCTCCGGGGAAGATGCAGGTGTGAATATAAGTGTGAATGATTGTTGATGGACTGCCGCATAAATCCCAACGGCCCATGCTGAAAATTCAACCAGTGTCACAATCCCTGCCTCTCTCGACACGTCACTTTTGACGATGACCTGTTTTTCGTCAGCATTTTGTTGCTTTTATCACCGTAAGATGGCGGTTATTCCCACTCTTTCTATGTGGCATAGATAATGCATTAAAGCGGGGAGATATGATCAGCTGTGTGAGTGTCACACACCTTTAAGTACCCTAAATAGTTCAGGTAGCAGGAAGGCTGCAACTTGAAGTATGACGGGTGCATTGACTGGAGCAACACTGATGAAAAAAGTCGTCACGGTTTGCCCCTATTGTGCCTCGGGTTGCAAAATCAACCTCGTGGTCGATAACGGCAAAGTCGTCAAGGCGGAAGCGGCTCAAGGTAAAACTAACCAGGGCGATCTTTGCCTGAAGGGTTACTACGGTTGGGATTTTATTAACGATACTAAAATCCTCACCCCGCGCCTTAAATCACCGATGATTCGTCGCCAGAAAGGCGGCAAACTCGAAAACGTTTCCTGGGATGAAGCACTGAACTACGTCAGTACTCGTCTGAGTGAAATCAAAGCGAAACACGGCTCCGATGCCATCATGACCACCGGTTCTTCCCGTGGCACAGGCAACGAAACCAACTATGTAATGCAGAAATTTGCGCGCGCCGTTATTGGTACCAATAACGTCGATTGCTGCGCACGCGTTTGACACGGCCCATCGGTTGCAGGTCTGCACCAATCGGTCGGTAACGGCGCAATGAGTAACTCAATCGTTGAGATTGAAGATACCGATTTAGTGTTTGTGTTCGGGTATAACCCGGCAGATTCACACCCTATCGTTGCTAACCGCGTGATTCGCGCGAAGCAAAAAGGGGCACAAATCATTGTTGTCGATCCGCGTAAAATTGAAACCGCGCGCATCGCTGACATGCATTTGCAGTTAAAAAATGGTTCTAACATCGCCCTGCTTAACGCACTTGGGCATGTGATTATCGAAGAAAACCTGTATGACCAGTCATTCGTGGCTTCCCGTACTGAAGGTTTCGACGAGTATCGAAAAATTGTTGCTGGCTACACGCCTGAATCTGTTGAAGAAATTACTGGTGTTACTGCGGCGGAAATTCGCGCTGCAGCACGTATGTACGCGAAGGCAAAAACTGCCACGATCCTGTGGGGCATGGGTGTAACCCAGTTCTATCAAGGCGTGGAAACTGTTCGCTCGCTGACAAGCCTTGCGCTGATGACAGGCAACCTGGGTAAACCGAACGTGGGTGTTAACCCGGTTCGTGGCCAGAACAACGTTCAGGGTGCCTGCGATATGGGCGCATTGCCGGATACTTATCCTGGCTACCAGTACGTGAAAGACGAAGTCAGCCGCGAGAAATTCGCGAAAGCGTGGGGCGTACCCTCACTGCCTGCTCACACCGGCTATCGCATTAGCGAACTGCCACACCGTGTGGCACATGGCGAAGTGTATGCCGCGTACATCATGGGCGAAGATCCACTTCAAACCGATGCGGAGCTTTCAGCCGTACGTAAAGCGTTTGAAGAACTTGAGCTGGTGATTGTACAAGACATCTTCATGACCAAAACCGCGGCTGCGGCCGATGTGATTTTGCCGTCCACCTCATGGGGTGAACATGAAGGCGTTTATACCGCCGCTGACCGTGGCTTCCAGCGCTTCTTTAAAGCAGTGGAACCGAAGTGGGACCTGAAAACGGACTGGCAGATTATCAGTGAAATCGCCACTCGTATGGGTTACCCAATGAGCTACAACAGCACCCAAGAAATTTGGGATGAGTTGCGCGGCCTGTGCCCAGATTTCTACGGTGCTACCTACGAGAAAATGGGTGAATTGGGTTATATCCAGTGGCCTTGCCGCGATGTAGCGGAAAGTGACCAGGGAACCTCGTTCCTGTACGACGGCAAGTTCGACCGTGAAAACGGTTTGGGCGAGTTCTTTACTTGTGACTGGGCGCCGCCAATTGACCGCATCACCGAAGAGTACCCGATGGTACTTTCCACGGTGCGTGAAGTGGGCCACTACTCTTGCCGTTCTATGACCGGCAACTGTGCAGCACTGGCAGCCCTTGCGGATGAACCGGGTTATGCGCAAATCCACATCGATGATGCCGCTCGTTTGGGTATCGAAGATGAAGCGTTAATCTGGGTGAATTCACGTAAAGGTCGAGTCATCACACGTGCGAATGTAAGCGAGCGTCCTAATAAAGGTGCCGTTTATATGACTTACCAGTGGTGGATTGGTGCCTGTAACGAGCTGGTGACTGAAAACCTCAGCCCGATTACTAAAACGCCGGAGTATAAATACTGCGCCGTGCGTGTAGAGCCTATCGCCGATCAGAAAGCTGCCGAGCAGTATGTGATTGACGAGTACAACAAGCTAAAAGCCAGTTTGCGCGAAAGCGCGGCAGGTTAAACCAGAAAGAGCTGCCTCCCGGCGGCTCTTTTTTTATCCCTCTTCATCTCATTGTTATCACAATAAATAACCCGTTCTCTCCCCATTTCCTTGCAGGATTGATTGATTAAATTTTCAACCATTTAATTAATGCGTGATCTGTCGCCCAAATAATAAACAAAGCTTCCCAAGCACTCTGCGATTAACGTTTATGTGACATATTATTAACATCCTAAAAGGAGAAAAAAAGCATGAGCCAAATACATAAACACGCCATTCCCGCCAATATCGCGGACAATTGCCTGATAACCCCGGAGCAGTACCAATCCATGTACCAACACTCGGTACATGACCCCGACGCATTTTGGGGCGAACAAGGTAAGATCCTTGATTGGATCAAGCCTTACCAGAAGGTGAAAAACACCTCTTTCGCACCCGGAAACGTTTCAATCAAATGGTATGAAGACGGCACCCTGAACCTGGCCGCCAACTGCCTCGATCGCCACCTGAAAGATCGTGGCGATCAGACTGCGATCATCTGGGAAGGCGATGACGCCACCCAGAGTAAAACTATTACCTACCGTGAACTGCATCGTGAAGTGTGCCGTTTTGCCAATACCCTGGTAGAACTGGGCATCAAGAAAGGCGATGTGGTAGCGATTTATATGCCGATGGTGCCGGAAGCGGCCGTTGCGATGCTGGCCTGCGCACGCATTGGCGCAGTGCATTCGGTGATTTTTGGTGGTTTCTCACCAGAAGCCGTCGCCGGGCGCATTATCGACTCCAGCTCCAAACTGGTCATTACTGCCGATGAAGGCGTTCGTGCCGGGCGCTCCATTCCGCTGAAGAAAAACGTCGATGAGGCGCTGAAAAACCCAGGCGTTAAAACCGTTGAACACGTGGTTGTGCTCAAACGCACCGGCGGTAAAGTCGAATGGCATGAAGGCCGCGACCTGTGGTGGAACGAACTGGTTGAGAAAGCCAGCGCACACCACCAGCCGGTGGAAGTGAATGCCGAAGATCCGCTATTTATCCTCTACACCTCAGGTTCAACCGGTAAGCCAAAAGGCGTGCTGCACACCACCGGTGGTTACCTGGTTTATGCCGCAACCACCTTTAAATATGTCTTTGATTACCACCAGGGCGACGTTTACTGGTGTACCGCCGATGTGGGTTGGGTCACCGGTCACAGCTACCTGCTTTACGGCCCGCTGGCATGTGGTGCTATCACGCTGATGTTTGAAGGCGTGCCAAACTGGCCAGCACCAAATCGCATGGCTCAGGTAGTTGATAAGCATAAAGTAAATATTCTCTACACCGCACCAACCGCTATTCGCGCATTAATGGCCGAAGGCGATAAAGCGATTGAAAACACTGACCGTTCTTCGTTGCGCATTTTGGGTTCCGTGGGCGAGCCTATCAATCCGGAAGCGTGGGAATGGTACTGGAAGAAAATCGGTAACGAGAAATGCCCGGTAGTGGATACCTGGTGGCAGACCGAAACCGGCGGCTTCATGATCACCCCACTGCCAGGCGCGACCGAGCTGAAAGCCGGTTCCGCCACGCGCCCGTTCTTTGGCGTGCAACCAGCACTGGTGGATAACGAAGGTAACCCGCAACAAGGCGAAACCGAAGGCAACCTGGTGATTACCGACTCATGGCCAGGCCAGGCGCGCACGCTGTTTGGCGACCACGAGCGCTTCGAGCAAACCTATTTCTCGACCTTCAAAAATATGTACTTCAGCGGTGACGGCGCACGTCGTGACGAAGACGGTTACTACTGGATAACCGGACGTGTGGATGACGTGCTGAACGTTTCCGGCCACCGCCTGGGTACAGCTGAAATCGAATCAGCGCTGGTGTCGCATCCAAAAGTCGCCGAAGCCGCAGTCGTCGGCATTCCGCACAATATTAAAGGCCAGGCGATTTACGCGTATGTAACCCTTAATCACGGCGAAGAGCCAACGCCTGAGCTGTATACCGAAGTGCGTAACTGGGTGCGTAAAGAGATTGGCCCGCTTGCTACCCCGGATATTTTGCACTGGACAGATTCACTACCGAAAACCCGTTCTGGCAAGATTATGCGCCGCATTTTGCGCAAAATTGCCGCCGGCGATACCAGCAACTTTGGTGATACTTCAACGCTTGCCGATCCGGGTGTTGTTGAGAAGTTACTGGAAGAAAAACAATCTATTACCATGCCTTCGTAACATCTCTGCCCCTCTCCTTCAAAGAGAGGGGAAAACACAATAAAAAAACCTCAACCTAACCCAAATTCCCAAAGGATTTTGTGTTGCAGGAAGGCGGCAAACGAGCAAATCCCCAGGAGCTTACACAAGTAAGTGACTGGGGTGCGCGAGTGTAGCCAACACCCCTGCGGCGCAAAAGACGAAGGGAATTTCTCTGGAGAGATCTGTGATGAGTGATCAACTTTATCAACGGATAGAAGACAGTGCGCATTTCAGGGAGTTAGTCGCTAAACGGCAACGGTTTGCCACCATTTTGTCCATCATCATGCTGGTGATTTATATCAGCTTTATCCTACTCATTGCCTTCGCGCCTGGCTGGCTGGGCACACCTTTGCACGCAGGCACCACCGTCACCCGCGGCATTCCGATTGGTGTCGGCGTAATTCTGATTTCATTCTTCCTCACGGGCGTTTATGTCTGGCGAGCGAACGGTGAATTTGACCGTCTGAATAACGCTGTGCTGCGCGAGGTGAAGGTATCATGAAACGTCTTCTCGGCCTTGCTGCCGCACCGCTGTTAAGCCTGCCTGCCTCCGCGTTTGCTGCGGATGCGATTACGGGGGCGGTACAACGCCAGCCCACGAACTGGCAGGCAATTATCATGTTCGTGATTTTCGTCGCCTTTACGTTGGGTATTACCTATTGGGCGTCAAAACGCACCCGCACGCGTAGCGATTATTACACCGCGGGCGGCAATATTACGGGCTTCCAGAATGGCCTGGCGATTGCGGGTGACTATATGTCTGCCGCTTCGTTCCTCGGTATTTCGGCGCTGGTATTTACCTCCGGCTACGACGGCCTGATTTACTCGCTGGGCTTTTTGGTCGGCTGGCCAATTATCCTGTTCCTGATTGCTGAACGCCTGCGTAACCTCGGTAAATATACCTTTGCTGACGTGGCATCCTATCGCCTGAAGCAGGGGCCGATTCGCATCCTGTCGGCCTGTGGTTCTTTGGTTGTGGTAGCTCTTTACCTGATTGCCCAGATGGTGGGCGCGGGCAAACTCATTCAATTGTTGTTTGGCCTGAACTACCACGTTGCGGTAGTTCTGGTTGGCGTGCTGATGGTGATGTACGTATTGTTCGGCGGCATGCTGGCGACGACATGGGTGCAAATTATCAAAGCCGTATTGCTGCTGTTCGGCGCAAGTTTCATGGCCTTTATGGTGATGAAACACGTCGGCTTTAGCTTCAACAACCTGTTCGCTGAAGCGATTGCGGTACACCCGAAAGGTGTGGCAATTATGAGCCCAGGCGGGCTTGTGAAAGACCCGATATCAGCGCTTTCGCTGGGGTTAGGTTTGATGTTTGGTACCGCAGGTTTGCCACACATTTTAATGCGCTTCTTCACCGTAAGCGATGCCCGCGAAGCGCGTAAAAGCGTGCTGTATGCCACCGGGTTCATGGGTTATTTCTACATCCTGACCTTTATCATCGGCTTTGGTGCAATCATGTTGGTGGGTGCAAACCCAGCCTTTAAAGATGCCGCTGGCGCACTGATTGGCGGTAACAACATGGCAGCGGTTCACCTGGCTGATGCTGTGGGTGGTAGCTTGTTCTTAGGCTTTATCTCGGCAGTTGCCTTCGCCACCATTCTCGCGGTGGTTGCAGGTTTAACACTGGCAGGAGCATCTGCGGTTTCCCATGACCTCTACGCCAACGTCTTCCGTAAAGGGGCGTCTGAACGTGATGAGCTGAGAGTTTCGAAAATCACCGTTCTGATATTAGGCGTGGTGGCCATCGGGCTGGGGATTTTGTTCGAGAACCAAAACATCGCCTTCATGGTCGGGCTTGCGTTCTCCATTGCGGCGAGCTGTAACTTCCCGATTATTCTACTGTCGATGTACTGGTCGAAACTGACCACACGCGGCGCGATGATTGGTGGCTGGCTCGGCTTGCTGACGGCGGTTATCCTGATGATCCTCGGCCCAACCGTTTGGGTTCAGGTTCTCGGCCACGCCACAGCAATCTTCCCGTACGAATACCCAGCGCTGTTCTCGATTCTGGTCGCGTTTGTTGGTATTTGGGTGTTCTCAGCCACTGATAACAGCCCGGAAGGTAATCTCGAACGTGAGAAATTCCGTGCTCAGTTCATCCGTTCCCAGACCGGGATTGGCATCGAACAAGGCCGTGCGCACTAATTAGTTTCAACTCTCCCCGGCTCGTTCGAGTCGGGGATCACATTTTCCCCCTTCTGGCATTTTATTCCCTACCCAGAGCGCTACAGTAGCTCATAAATGAAACATTGTTTTATTTCATAAAGGGTGAGGATGGAATGAAAAGATATGCATTAGTAGGAACGGGCGGACGCGCTGGTTTATATATCGAAGCCATCAGCGGTAAATGGAAAGAGAATTCGCAACTGGTGGCATTTTGCGACACCAACCAGACGCGCATGAATTACGCCAATAAACTGTTGAGTAACTCAGGTGCAGCGCAGGTATCAACCTGGAAAGCGGCGGATTTTGAAACCATGATCCGCGAGACGCGCCCGGATATTATTATCGTCACCACGATGGACCGCACGCATGACGATTACATAGTGCGTGCACTACATGCCGGTTGCGATGTGATAACCGAAAAACCGATGACTATCGATGAGCAACGCGCTTTGCGCATTCTCGATGCCATCGAAGAAACGGGCCATCAAGTACGCGTTGCCTTCAATTACCGTTACGCGCCGCATCACAGCAAAATCCGCGAATTGCTGATGAATGAAACCATTGGCGAGGTGTTTTCAGTCCACTTCGAATGGCTGCTGAACACCGAGCACGGCGCGGATTATTTCCGCCGCTGGCACCGCGAAAAACGCAATAGCGGCGGTCTGTTGGTGCACAAATCCACCCACCATTTTGACCTGATGAACTTCTGGCTGGGCAGTTATCCGGAACGTGTTTATGCGGAAGGTGGGCTGCGTTTTTACGGTAAAGAGAATGCGCAGATGCGAGGCATCTCGCAGTTTTACCCACGCGCACACGGTTTCGACGCCGCAAAAAATGATCCGTTCGCGTTGCATATGGAAGAGAACGAGCAGCTCAAAGCGCTGTATCTGGACGCCGAACACGAAGATAGCTATTACCGCGACCAGAGTGTTTTCAGCGATGGCATCAACATTGAAGATACGTTATCGGTGCTGGTGAAATACCAAAACCAGGTGCAGATGACCTATTCCCTTAACGCTTATTTGCCGTGGGAAGGGCTGAATGTAGTGTTCAACGGCAGCCGCGGGCGGCTTGAGATGAAACTGGTGGAAATGTCTTATGTGAATGCCGGTGGCGACCGTGAAAACGAAGGCAGCCTGGAAAGCTGCAATATTACGGTGTTCCCGATGTTCGCCGCTCCTTACAAAGCTGATTTCAGTATTGGCGCGGGCGGCCACGGTGGTGGTGATAATGCAATGTTGGCCGATTTGTTTGGTGAGCCGAGTAACGACCCATTAAAGCGCGCGGCTGATCACCGCGCTGGAGCTATGTCCATTTTGACCGGTATCGCCGGGAATATTTCAATGCAGCAACAGCGCCCGGTTTGGTTTAAAGAGTTTGAGTTGGTTTCACGGCTGAAAAGTAAGTAAGCACTTACCGGGTGGTGAATCCCTCCGGTATTAAAACATCAACCAGCTTACCAACGGCGCGATTAACACCATTACGACGCCGGAAAACATCATTACCAAACTGGCGACCACACCTTCCTGCGGGCCAAGTTCGTAGGAACGTGCGGTGCCAGCGCCGTGAGAAGCGGCACCAAAACCCGCGCCTTTTGCCATTCCTTCACGAATGGCGAGGCGCAAAAACAGCACATCACCCACAGCCATACCAAATACACCCGTCACTACCACAAATAATGCCACCAACTCCGGCTGCCCGCCGAGTGGTTTAGCAGCGGCTAAGGCAAAGGGTGTGGTAATCGAACGGACCGCCAGGCTGCGTTGAATTTCATCGGGCAAAGTAAACAAACGCGCCAGCCAAACCGAACTGGTAACCGCAACAACAGTGGCGGTGATAACCCCCGCCGAAAGTGACATCCAGTGGCGTTTGATAACATTCAGATTGTCATAAACCGGCACTGCAAAGGCGATGGTCGCCGGGCCAAGCAGCCACAGTAACCAGTGCGCTTCGCCCATATAATTTTGATAGGAGATATGACCCAAAACCAACATCACCACCAGCAATACCGGCGTTAAAATCAACGGCATCAGAGGCAATTTTCGAAAGCGGCGATAGAGTTTTTTATTGGCAAAATAGAGCCCAAGGGTAATAACCAGGCACAACAGACTCAACTGAAAGTTACTCACCGCGAGCCTGCCTGCGAGCAATTCGCGCCAGCTCATAACGATAAACTTTATCCACCACCAGCGCAGTAGCAGCCAGCACCAGTGAAGTGCTGATAGCAATCACGATGAATATACGCCAGCCATCTACCATCAGTAATTCTGCATAGTTCACCACCGCGACCACAGCG
This sequence comes from Buttiauxella gaviniae ATCC 51604, assembly GCF_001654835.1. Taxonomy (GTDB): domain Bacteria; phylum Pseudomonadota; class Gammaproteobacteria; order Enterobacterales; family Enterobacteriaceae; genus Buttiauxella; species Buttiauxella gaviniae. The sequence goes on along the minus strand of NZ_LXEP01000025.1, from coordinate 65,025 downwards.
GGCACAAAGAACAGCAGCATTTCAGCTAATAACCAGCGGGAACCCGCACGAACCCAATTCAGCGGTACCACTCGGCAGACAATCAACGCCAGTAATAGCACCATTCCCACAAGGTTTGCAGGAAGCGGTAAATGCCACCAGTCAACTAACTGTTGGGCGAGAATGAACAATCCGGCGTATAGCGCAACTTGCACCGGCACCTGAATGCGGCGGAAAAGAACAGGCGTAAAACCACGTAACGCCAGGGCCATGAGAGTGGCACTCCAGAAAATGTGATGTGGAGATTATAGTTAGCCAACTTCATTGAAAAAAATGAATTAAAATCATCACAGGTATAGTCAACAGGAATAGTTATGGACATCAGGACGCTACGTTATTTTGTTGAAGTGGTTCGCCAGCAAAGTTTTACCCGCGCGGCCCAAAAGATGTTCGTCACCCAGCCGACCATAAGCAAGATGCTGCGCAACCTCGAAGATGAGTTGGGTTGCACTCTGCTGATTCGTGATGGTCGTAAACTATTACTGACTGATACCGGGGAGGTGGTTTATCAACGAGGATTAGCCATTTTGGCGGAATTTCGCCAACTTGAAGCCGAACTTGGTGATATCAACCATCTCAACAAAGGCGTGTTACGCCTCGGTATTCCACCGATGGTCGGCACCATGATGGCAGGGCCAATTAGCCTGTATCGCCAGCGCTATCCAGGTGTTGAATTAAAGATCTCTGAATTTGGTGGTTTAACGGTGCAGCAGGCTGTTCTTAATGGCGAGCTGGATTTAGCCATGACCGCGTTGCCTTTTGAAGATGAGCACCACACTTTCTGCTCGTTACCTTTGCTGCATAATCCGCTGTGTGTGCTGGTTCCGCGCTCCGGGCAGTGGACAACACGAGAAAGCATCGATCCAATCGAGCTTGCGGTCCATCCTCTGCTTATCTACAACGAAGATTTCGCGTTAAGCCGCCAGTTAATTCAGCTCTTCCAGGAGCATGGGTTTACTCCGCGTATTGCGGTACGTAGCGGTCAGTGGGATTTTCTGGCCGCGATGGTGCAGGCCGGTGTAGGGATTGCGATTCTACCGGAGACTATTTGCCAAAAACTGGATAAAAACACGTTGATGTGGCTGCCGTTAAACAGCGACTTAACGTGGCAACTGGCGATGATCTGGCGCGATGGGGTTTATATTTCGCAAAGTGCGCAGGCATGGATTGCCTGCTGTAAGGAGTTTTGGCCGGTCAGTTCATAGCGCCCTCTCCCCCTGCAGAGGGAGAGGAATAGCCGATTAATGCTGTTCGACCAACAACGCTTCCAGCAAATCCAAATCGTGCAGCAGCTTCATCAACGTCTCATTGCTGATTTTCTGCGTGGCACGTAAATGGTAAAGCTCAGCACGCTCGGAGCGTAGTGCGGCCAGGCGGAATCGGCGCTCAAGGTTCTCTTCAAGCTCACTACTTTCTACATCATTACGCCCGTCAGCCCGGCGGCGTAAGTTCCCGATTACCCGCGAACTGACCTCTTTTAACAGTTGGTCATCGATGTTCTCATTGACGTCAGATTGCAGGCGCTCTTCCATTTTCTGAATTGCGACAATCGCCACTTCAGCCGTTGCCGCACGCGCGGTACGCTCTTCCTGCCGCGCCACTGATTTGTCAGGGACTTCTACATTACGCAGCAAAATCGGCAGCATAATCACCCCGACTAACAGCGAGAATAGAATCACACCCGCCGACAGGAAGATAAGCTCGTATCGTGCCGGGAACGGTGAGCCATTACCCAGAAGCAGCGGAATGGAAAGTACACCCGCAAGCGTAATCGCCCCGCGCACACCGGCAAATGATGCAATACACAATTCGCGGGTTGTGTAGTTACCGAACTCCAACGGACGCTTTTTCATAAAACGCAGGCTGATGCGTTTCATGGTCCACAGCCATAAGAAACGCACACCGATCAGCGCGAAATAGATAAGCCCGACATCAACAAATAACATCCAAAGTTCGACGTTCGGATCGGCATTTGCCGCTGCAATAGAGGTTTTCATGATGCCCGGTAATTGCAGACCCAACAGCAAGAACACCATGCCGTTGAACACGAATTCAAGCATCGCCCAGACACTGTTTGCACGTAAACGCATCGCCAATGGCGCACTGCGCAACACGCCAGAACGGGTAATAGTCATACCCGCAGCAACCGCCGCCAAAATGCCGGAAACGCCGATATGTTCGGCGATCAGGTAAGAAGCAAACGGCAACAGCAGAAGCAGCAGGATTTGCGTTGCGGGTTCGTCACCGCTCCAGCGGCTCATCAGGCGCAGCGATTTACCGTACAGCCAGCTGACTGCAATCCCGGCCAACAGGCCGCCAATCGCTACTTTGAAGAACTCGAGGGTGGCACCACCGACGGAAAACACCATCGTTCCCACCGCCACGGCGACCGCCATTTTCAACGATACCAGGCCGGAGGCGTCGTTCATCAACGCTTCACCCTGCAAGATACCCATGATTTTCTTTGGAATACGCCCTTCTCCGACAATACCGGAAAGCGCCACGGCGTCGGTCGGCGAGAGGACGGCTGCCAGTGCAAAAGCCGGAAGCAGCGGAATGCCTGGCACGAGGAAGTAAATCAGGAAGCCAATACCGACCACGGTGACCAGCACCAGAACCAGCGCAAGGCCGATGATTTCCCGCCCGTGGTTGAGAAATTCGTGCGTCGGCGTTTTCCAGCCATCGGCAAACAGCAGCGGCGGAATAAACAGCACCAGGAAGAGTTCCGGGTTGAAGTCGACATGCAAACCAAAGTGCGGCCAGGCGAGCACAGCACCTATCGCGATTTGCATTAACGGAAGCGGGATCTGGAACGGCAGCATGCGTGTGGCCACCCCAGAAAGAGAAACCACAAGGGTCATGATGAGAATGGTAAAGAAGATTTCCATACTGTCCTTAGTCGAGGTGTTTTGTGAAACCCTTTTTGCAGGATGTTGTGTTACCCAATAGTAAAACAACTTTTTATACCGGAAGGAAACAGGAAATAACTTGAAGTGGTTTTGGGAGGAGTACTCAGAGTTTTTACTCTAAATAATTCAAGTTGCAGCCAGGCGGCAAAGCAGCGACCCCCAGGAGCTTACTAAAGTAAGTGACTGGGGGTCGCGAGTGCAGCTAACAACCCTGCAGCTTGAAGTATGACGAGTAAAATTAAATTGCCCAGCCGCCTGCGTAGAATGCGACCAATGCAATAGCAATCACGACTGTACCGATATTCAGCTTACGCCACTCACCAGAGACGATACGGCCAATCACCAGAGTTGCGAAACCAATCATGATGCCGGTAACGATGTTACAGGTCAGCACGATAAATACCGCAGTAATCAGGCCCGCCATGGCATCAACAAAATCTTCAAAATCGATTTTGCCCACGTTGCTCAGCATCAGCAAACCTACATACATCAGCGCCGGAGCGGTAGCGTATGCAGGAACCAGATAAGAGAGTGGTGAGAGGAACAGAATCAACAGGAACAGCACACCAACGGTGATTGCCGTCAGGCCGGTTTTACCACCTGCAGCAGTACCTGCCGCAGATTCGATGTAAACCGCAGCAGGAGCTGCACCAACGAGGCCTGAGAACACTGAGCTCAGGGAGTCGGTAGTCAGCGCTTTACCGCCATCGATAATTTGACCGTCTTTATCCAGCAGATTTGCCTGGCCCGCAACGGCGCGGATAGTGCCGGTTGCATCAAATACCGCAGTCATTACCAACGCCAGAACGCTTGGCAACACCACCGGGTTCAACGCGCCCATGATATCCAGGCTACCGATCAGCGAGTTGCCCGCTTCATCTTTCAGCGAAGGCATAGCGAAAATGCCAGAGAAATGAACGCTTGGGTCAAAAATCAGGCCGAAAACAGAAATACCGATAATAGTCAGCAGAATGCCGCCAGGGACTTTCAGTTTTTCCAGACCGATGATCACCGCAAGACCAATCAGCGACATAATAACCGGGAAGCTGTCGAAATGACCGAGCGCAACTGGCAAGCCATCAAGTGGGTTTTTAATTACCAGGCCGACACCGTTTGCGGCAATCAGCAGCAGGAACAGGCCGATACCGATACCAGTACCATGCGCAACACCCATCGGTAAGTTACGCAAAATCCAGCTACGAATGCCGGTTGCAGAGATGATGGTGAACAACACACCCATCAGGAACACGGCGCCTAAAGCAACCGGAACGCTGATGTGTTGGCCGAGCACCAGGCTGAAAGCGGTAAACGCAGTCAGTGAAATGGCACAACCGATAGCCAGCGGCAGGTTCGCCCAAAGGCCCATGACAAGAGAGCCAACACCGGCTACCAGGCAAGTTGCCACAAAGACCGCCGCAGGAGGGAAACCTGCTTTACCGAGCATGCCCGGTACAACGATCACGGAGTACACCATCGCGAGGAAGGTGGTTAAACCCGCTACAACTTCCTGACGAACGGTGCTGCCACGTGCAGATATTTTGAACCAGGCGTCAATGCCGCTGGTTGCACGCGGAGAATGATTAGACATAGTGAAAAATCCCCTGAGATTTTTATGATTACGTTGGTATGCGTGGTGGACAATCCACTGCTAATTAAACGTTCATACTCTTCATTTTTCGGGTTACGTACTTTCCCGGTAACTCGAATAAGTTGAGTAGATCCCTATACTGCGTTTGTGACAAAAAGGGGCGCCACAAAAAAAGCAAACGTTTAACTCCGCGCATACAAACTAGGCGTCAAAATTAAGGCAAACGATTATCCGGCCTTCTTACATGGATTTTCAACCGAACTTTGCCGCTTTTTGTCGAAAAAGGTATTAGCCGGTCAAAATATCGCCACCTCGTGCGCAAACGTTATCGTCGATGCGCAATTTAGCAACAATGATGCAAGATACTGGTTATATATTTTCCTGACTCATAGGATTTTTAAATAGATAAGATCACGGGATCTCAAAGGGCCCACCTTGCTGAATCGCCCGCTGCCAGGCAGGGCGCATTTGCACTTTGCTGTACCAATTCTGCAGATTCGGTAAGTCGTTAATGCCACCTCGCGAGAGCAACGCGATCACCGGGAAACTCATCTGAATATCTGCCGCGCTAAACGCCTGCCCGGCAAACCACGGATTTTGTTGCAGCGAATCTTCGAGATAGCGCGCATGGGTCATAATCTGTTTATTCAAATAAGCCTTTTGCACTCCCTGCCCTAACACCTTCCCCACCGGGCGCAATAACCACGGAACTGGTGCTTTCCCAAGACTGCCGAACACCAGCTTCATCATTAATAAAGGCATTAACGATCCTTCGGCGTAATGCAGCCAAAAGCGGTAACGGAGTTTGTCTTCATTGGTAATAGGTTTGAGGCGGCTTTCGGCGTCATACGTTTCTTGCAGGTATTCAATGATTGCCCCCGACTCCGCGAGGATATTGCCATTATCTTCCACTACCGGTGACTTCCCTAATGGGTGCACGGCTTTTAACGACGCGGGTGCCAGCATGGTTGGTTCGCGCTCGTAGCGAACAATCTGGTACGGCACCTGTAGCTCTTCGAGCATCCATAAAATGCGCTGCGAGCGGGAGTTATTGAGATGATGGACGATAAGCATAAGGTAACCTTTTGTTTAGCAAGATGAGTTAACTATAGGTAAATGTGCAAAGAGTGGAGCATTAAAATCGTTCAAAAAACATTCAAAACCACCTTGAAACCTGGCTGAGCAGAACTACAATTAAGTTGTCAGTGCAATCCGGAACCTCCTGAGAATGTGTAATTGAGGGACGCTGATGTCGGGGGAAACCCTCCTTGCGAAAAGCGGGATAGATCGAAAGACAAAGACCGGGAATAAACTAAAGCGCCGAAGTTGGGCGCTTTAGTTTTGCCTGCTATTGAGGTTAATCATCTTCCAGTAAACGAGCACCCGTCCCCTCTTCACCGAGTTTATCGCCTGGGTTTCGCAGCGGGCAGTCAGCACCCGATAAACAACCACAGCCAATGCAGCCATCAAGTTCATCGCGCAGTGCGGTCAGCATATTGATGCGCCGGTCCAGTTCTTCGCGCCATTGCGACGACATCTTTTTCCAGTCGTTCTTATTAATTTTGTGCCCGTCTGGCAGCACCCCAAACTCTTCACCGATGGTCGCTAACGGAATGCCGATTCGCTGGGCGATTTTAATAATGGCAACGTTTCGCAGCACATCACGCGTGTAACGACGCTGGTTTCCGCTGTTTCGTCTGCTTTTGATAAGCCCTTTGCTCTCGTAGAAGTGCAAAGCCGAAACGGCCACGCCGCTACGCTTCGCCACTTCGCCAGGACTGAGTAAGGGTTTAAAGCGCGGTAATTTCTTTTCCATAATGCTCTTTACCTCAAGTTAACTTGAGGAATTATACTCGCTGCCAACAAAACCGGCTAATCGTAATCAGGATGGCTTATGGCACACCAGGACATTATTCAAACTTTGACTGAATGGATTGACGATCACATTGATCAGCCGCTGAACATTGATGTTGTGGCAAAAAAATCAGGCTATTCAAAATGGTATCTTCAGCGGATGTTCCGCACCGTGAAGCGCCAGACGTTAGGTGAATACATTCGCCAGCGCCGTTTGTTGATGGCGGCCAGAGAGCTTCGAAATACTCAGCGACCGATTTTTGATATTGCGATGGACTACGGTTATGTCTCTCAGCAGACATTTTCGCGTGTTTTCCGCCGTGAGTTTGACCGTACACCAACCGATTATCGCCACCACGCCTGATAAAGTTCGTGGAAGAGTTGTTGCCTGACAGCCCGATAAGATGGGTCAGAAAATGCGCCGCAGAACTGGCGATTAAAAGAACAAATGTGATATAGTTCACAAATCCTGTGAGACAGGATTCTTCTTACATTTTCTGTACCCACTCATTCCCCCTGACGGTCCCTGAGCTGTATCTGCCGCGCCTTGTGTCGCGCTAACCGTTGAGCGTAATGAGTTATGCTTAAGGAACAGTTTTCATGGCGGCAATTACCACCAGCGTTTTACTGATGCGCTGGCCTTTAGTCAGTGCGGTTTTGATGTTTTTAGCCAGCACGTTGAACATCCAGTTTCGCAAATCCGACTATACGTTTTTGGCAATAGTCAGCAGCTTGCTGGGAATCGCTTCTGCTTTGTGGTTTGCGACCGGTTTATTGGGTTTAAATCTGGCCGACTTCCCGGTGATTTGGGCATCGTTTAAAGACATAATGATCGAGATCTCAAGCCATGCACCGCCAGAATGGCCAATGGTGTTGACCTGATTGCCAGGATTAGAATTGATAACGGCCTCATTGTGAGGCCGTTTTTGTTTTTACGAGCAAGTCGCTACACATTACGTCCCGGAATAAATGTCGAAACTAAAGTATTTCGAGGCGAGTTTTTTATACGTTCCATCCGCAATAATCTGGCTTATCGCTCCATTGAGCGCTTCACGTAATTCGGTATCATCCTTTCGCAAACCAATTGCTGCACCGGCACCGAATAGTTCAGGGTCCTGCAACGCTCCGCCTATCATGGCAAAATCTTTACCCTGGGGTTTATTCAGGAAACTGTATTCCGCCATTACACCAGACAGCACAGCACCATCAATACGCCCGGACTCTAAATCCTGAACGACCAAATCAGCCCCTTGGTAAGCAACGACATTTACGCCAGAATTACGCCAGTTTTTATTGGCATAGGCTTCCTGAGCAGATCCCTGCTCAACACCAATCGTTTTACCTTTTAACAGTTCAAGCTCAGGTTTAATGTTGGTATTTTTATGTGCGACCAGAAATACTGGGCCGTTATAAATTTTATCGGTAAAGGCGACCTGCTCTTTTCGTTTTTCAGTCATATACATCCCGGAAAGAATGGCATCAAACTTTCTGGCTTGCAGCGCAGGAATAATCGCATCGAAATTATTCTCTACCCAAACGCATTTCGCCTGGAGTTTCTCGCAAATAGCATTTCCTAAATCAATATCAAAGCCGACCACCTTGCCATTAGCGTCTTTTGATTCAAAAGGGGCAAATGTTGGGTCCACACCAAAACGGATTTCTTTAAAATTATTTGCCAATGCCGAAGTCGTCGCCAGCAGAGCAATTAATGGCAGTATATATTTTTTCATATTAGCTCCGGCAGTTAACGACAATAAGTTTGGACTAAGCGGGAAAAGAATGAGGCGCCGGTAGAAATAATGTCATCATTAAAATCATACCCCGGGTTATGCACCATACAGCCACCCTTATCGCCCTTCTCTCCATTCCCTAACAGGAAATAACTGCCCGGACGCTCTTGCAGCATAAAAGCAAAATCTTCGCTGCCGGTCGAAGGGAGAACTTTATCGAGCACCGCATCTTTACCAAAGAACTCAACGGCCAGCTCTCTGGCAAACGCCGTTTGCTCATCATCGTTTATCAGCACCGGATAGGAGTCGTAGACTTCCACTTCACAACTTGCACCAAAACTTTTAGCGGTAAAATCCGCCAACTCTTCAATTCGTTTAATCAGCAGATCGCGGATCTCCGGCTTCATCGCGCGCACGGTCAATTCCATCACCGCAGTGTCTGGAATAACGTTGGAAGCAATGCCCGACTGGAATGTTCCCACGGTAACAATCGCGGTTTCACCCGGCGTGGCATTACGAGAAACTATGGTTTGCAGTGCGGTAATTAACGCAGCTCCAGTGACGATTGGATCGACAGTACGATGTGGATAAGCACCGTGGCCGCCGTAACCTTTGATGGTAATTTTTACCGTATCCGCCGAGGCCATAAAATTGCCTGAGTAGAACCCGAGCTTCCCGGTCGGCAAGCCTGGCATATTGTGGAGGGCAAAAACTCGGTCGCAGGGGAAGCGGTCGAATAATCCGTCTTTAATCATTAAATCTGCACCGCCAATCGCTTCTTCGGCAGGCTGGAAAATGAGGTGGACGGTACCATTAAACTCGCAGGCATTTGAGGCAATATATTTCGCTGCAGCTAATAAGATGGTGGTGTGGCCATCATGTCCGCAGGCATGCATTTTGCCAGGAACTGTACTAGCCCAGGGTAAATTGGTTTCTTCAAAAATAGGTAGCGCATCCATATCAGCACGCAGGCCAATAGATTTATTCGAATCCCCTTTTTTCAAAGAACCCACAACACCAGTAGTGCCAATTCCTCGTGTGACTTTATATCCCCAGGATTCAAGTTGCTTTGCTACTAAATCACTGGTTTTAAACTCTTCCAGACTTAATTCTGGGTTTGCATGCAGATAATGACGTATTGCAATCATCTCATCTTCTGATGCTTTTATTTCTGGAATAACGAAATCCGTCATGCTGCGCTCCGGTGGAGTTATAAGTGTTTGTGTTTGCATAAACAACTTAGCTGGATAACGTTTTAATGCAAGCAGGATTACTTATGATGCGGAGTAATACATTCAGATTATTAATAAATCGCCAATGTCATTTTATTCACGTTAAAAACAAAAAACCCCGCAAGCGGGGTTTTTGTTAATTCTAAATGCCAGAACCATTATCAGAATGGAATATCGTCATCGAAATCCATTGGTGGTTCATTGTTAGATGGTGCGGGAGCGCTCTGCTGCGGGCGAGATTGTTGCGCGCCGCCGCTGAACTGGTTACCACCCTGCTGCGGTTGCTGAGGCTGACCCCAACCACCTTGCTGCTGGCCTGGAGCACCGCCGCCGGCAGGAGCACCACCCGCTGCACGTCCACCCAGCATTTGCATGGTGCCGCCAACGTTAACCACGATTTCGGTAGTGTACTTTTCAACACCAGCCTGGTCAGTCCATTTACGAGTTTGCAATGCACCTTCGATATAAACCTGGGAGCCTTTACGCAGGTATTCACCTGCTACTTCTGCCAGTTTGCCAAACAGCACTACACGGTGCCATTCAGTTTTTTCTTTGGTTTCGCCGGTTTGCTTATCGCGCCAGGACTCTGACGTGGCCAGAGTAATGTTGGCAACTGCGCCACCATTTGGCATGTAGCGTACTTCCGGGTCTTGACCCAGATTCCCGACGAGAATCACCTTGTTTACGCCTCTGCTGGCCATGATCGTGTCTCCTGAAACGTTTAATAAGTAGTGTAAACCCTCGATTCTACCACGCCACCCCTAATCTTTATAGCTGCGGGATGCATTCCAGAATGTCGGTAGGATATACATTATTGCATTAAAGCACTGGATATCCATTCAGGTTTTATTGTGTCATAATTAGCCGTTTGTGATCGTCGGCGGCCTCCAGTGCGGCCTGGCAAAGAGCGTTTAAACCGGGAAAGGTGAATGGATAAGATCGAAGTTCGGGGCGCCCGCACCCACAATCTCAAAAATATTAACCTCGATATTCCACGCGACAAGCTGATTGTCGTGACTGGGCTTTCGGGTTCTGGCAAATCCTCACTGGCTTTCGACACCCTATACGCCGAGGGGCAACGTCGTTACGTTGAGTCCCTCTCCGCCTATGCGCGTCAGTTCCTGTCATTGATGGAAAAGCCTGATGTCGACCACATTGAAGGCTTGTCGCCTGCGATTTCTATCGAGCAGAAATCTACCTCGCACAACCCGCGTTCAACCGTCGGCACTATCACTGAAATTCATGACTACCTGCGCCTGCTATATGCCCGCGTAGGCGAGCCGCGTTGCCCTGATCACAATGTTACTCTTGCGGCGCAAACCGTGAGTCAGATGGTCGATAATGTTTTAGCTCAGCCGGAAGGTAGGCGCCTGATGCTGCTTGCGCCAATTATTAAAGATAGAAAAGGCGAGCACAGCAAAACTCTGGAAAATTTGGCAAGCCAGGGTTATATCCGCGCAAGGATCGACGGCGAAGTGTGCGATCTATCCGATCCGCCAAAACTTGAGCTGCAAAAGAAACACACCATCGAAGTGGTGGTTGACCGTTTTAAAGTCCGTGAGGATTTAGCGCAACGTCTGGCCGAATCATTTGAGACAGCGCTGGATTTATCTGGCGGTTCTGCTGTTGTCGCCGATATGGATGACGAAAAAGCCGAAGAATTGCTGTTTTCGGCAAACTTTGCCTGCCCAATTTGTGGCTATAGCATGCGTGAGCTGGAACCGCGTCTGTTCTCGTTCAACAACCCGGCCGGTGCCTGCCCAACCTGTGACGGGCTTGGCGTGCAGCAATATTTCGACCCGGATCGTGTTGTGCAAAACGGCGAGCTTTCCCTTGCTGGCGGCGCAATTCGTGGCTGGGATCGCCGTAACTTCTATTACTTCACGATGATGCGTTCGCTCGCGGAGCATTATAAATTTGATATCGAAACGCCGTGGAACGAACTGACAGCCAGCGTGAAAAACGTGGTGCTTAACGGCTCCGGTAAAGAAAGTATTGAATTCAAATATATAAACGACCGTGGCGATACCTCGGTACGCCGCCATCCGTTTGAAGGCGTTCTGCATAATATGGAACGTCGCTATAAAGAAACCGAATCTTCTGCAGTCCGCGAAGAGCTGGCGAAATTTATCAGCAACCGTTCATGTGCAAGCTGTGAAGGTACACGCCTGCGTCGTGAAGCACGCCATGTGTTTGTCGAAAACACACCGCTGCCTACTATCTCTGATATGAGCATCGGCCATGCGATGGAATTCTTCCAGAACATGAAACTCAGCGGCCAGCGTGCTCAAATCGCTGAGAAAGTGCTGAAAGAGATTGGCGACCGCCTGAAATTCCTGGTGAACGTCGGCCTGAATTATCTGTCGCTATCACGTTCAGCTGAAACGCTGTCCGGTGGTGAAGCGCAACGTATTCGTCTGGCAAGCCAGATTGGTGCGGGTCTTGTCGGCGTGATGTACGTGCTCGATGAACCCTCTATCGGCCTGCACCAGCGTGATAACGAGCGCCTGCTGGAAACGCTGATTCACCTGCGCGATCTCGGTAACACCGTGATTGTGGTTGAGCACGATGAAGATGCTATCCGCGCCGCAGACCATATTATCGATATCGGCCCAGGTGCCGGTGTGCACGGTGGCCAGGTGGTTGCTGAAGGCACCATGCAGGACATTATGGACGTGCCTGAATCCCTGACCGGGCAGTTCCTTAGCGGGAAACGTGGAATTGCGGTGCCGAAAAACCGCGTGCCTGCCGATCCCGAGAAAGTGCTTAAACTGGTTGGAGCGAAAGGCAACAACCTGAAAGATGTGACACTGACGCTGCCGGTAGGTTTGTTTACCTGTGTGACCGGGGTTTCCGGTTCCGGGAAATCGACGCTGATTAACGATACGCTTTTCCCGATTGCTCAAACCCAATTGAACGGTGCGACGCTTGCAGAACCTGCGCCTTATCGTGAAGTTCATGGTCTGGAGCATTTCGACAAAGTTATTGATATCGACCAAAGCCCAATTGGTCGTACGCCTCGTTCAAACCCTGCTACTTACACTGGCGTGTTTACGCCTGTGCGTGAGCTGTTTGCAGGTGTGCCGGAGTCACGTGCGCGAGGTTATACGCCGGGTCGTTTCAGCTTTAACGTGCGTGGTGGGCGTTGTGAAGCCTGTCAGGGCGATGGCGTGATCAAAGTCGAAATGCACTTCTTGCCGGACATTTACGTGCCGTGCGACCAGTGCAAAGGCAAACGCTATAACCGCGAAACGCTGGAAGTTAAGTACAAAGGCAAGAGCATCCACGAAGTACTGGATATGACCATTGAAGATGCTCGTGAGTTCTTTGATGCCGTACCTGCGCTGGCGCGTAAGCTGCAAACGTTAATCGACGTGGGTCTGTCTTACATTCGCTTGGGTCAGTCTGCGACCACGCTGTCTGGTGGTGAAGCACAGCGCGTGAAACTGGCGCGTGAGCTTTCTAAGCGTGGCACCGGGCAAACACTGTATATCCTCGATGAGCCAACGACTGGTCTGCACTTTGCGGACATCCAGCAGTTACTGGAAGTTCTGCATCAGTTGCGCGACCAGGGCAACACCATCGTGGTTATCGAACATAATCTGGACGTGATTAAAACCGCAGACTGGATTGTTGACCTTGGCCCAGAAGGCGGTAGCGGCGGCGGCGAAATTCTCGTTTCCGGTACACCAGAAACTGTCGCGCAGTGCGAAGCGTCACATACCGCTCGTTTCCTTAAGCCTTTGCTGAAATAGTCGAATCAGTCAGAAAGCTGCTGCCTGGTTTGCTGAGGCAGCAGCGATAATGCCTGCTGATAAGAGGCATCAACCAGATAGTAAATCTGCGAATCCGGAAGTGTGCCGTCCAGGTAAAGCGTGCTCCAGTGCGCTTTGTTCAAATGCGCGCTAGGATGCACATCACTATGTTGTTCACGTAACAAGTCGGCAAGTGCCGGGCTTGCCTTTAACGACACTGCCGGGCGTGCTTCCACATCATGCACCATCGCATACATCACATCCGCCACTTTTATTTGTGTGGCCTTCCAGTCGCTATGAACCGTTTGTTCCGCTCCGGGTTTGTTCATGCAGTACTGCAATAGCTCCGAATTGGTCATTTTATTCCCCTTGAGAGACTCCCGTGAAAACGATGTGCTGGCCAGTTTAAGGCGCAGGCATCTCTAAGTGTGCGAGCAACTCGCCAAAAGGTAAAACTCAACGGGGAAATTTTGATGAAAAAAACGGCAGCGGGATTGGTATAGCGTCATTAAAACCGATTCTACCCTAGATAATTCGAGCTGAAGGACAAAAGGCTTTAGCCTTTTGAGCAGCGCTTGCGCTGACCTCGACAGAGGCGAGGCTTTGCCGAGTAACGCGGCAAGTGAACTCATCCCCAGGAGCTTACTAAAGTAAGTGACTGGGGTGAGTGAGTGAACCCAACGCACCTGCGGCTTGAAGTATGACGGGTAAAATTAGTATTCGGAGTTAACGATAACCTCTTCGCCAAATGTCCCTGCTTTTGGCAATGGCTGATAGCTGGAGTTTGAAGCACGTAGCAGGCGAATACCCCTCGCACCTACGTCCTGCGCAGCAGTAATATCGCCGTCTGAGTCACCGTAGAACACTTTGATTTTCTTATCTTTCAGCCATTGTGTCTTGGTATTTTGGCCTGGCTGGTCGCCCGCGAAAATAACCGGATTCACGCTTGCCTGTGGGATTAGAAAATCTTTCTGCAGCGTCTGAGTCACAGTTTCTGTTTTAGTCGGACTGCGGCCGGTGACGAAGTAAATGCTGTCGCCACGCTTGAGGTGCATCGCGATCAGATTCCGGGCAACCTCTTTCGGCATGCTGAAATCATCCCAGCCATTATTCATTTTTTCCCAGAACTCAGGATTTTTCAGGTAATCCTGTTTGCCTGGAGAAAACTCTTTTTGCCCGCGATAGAAGCCAGGGCTTGAGAACAGAACCGTGTCGTCGATATCGAAACCCACCGCCATCGGCGCGCGGCCCAGCAGGCTGTTTTCGATTTGTGCGACAGAAACCCAGTGAATCGGAACTTGCTGCGCCAGTTGCGCGACGGTTACGCCAGGGTTGAGTGGTACGGGTGCAGATTCCTTAGCAACAACAGACTGGTTCAATCCCAATAACAAACAAACGGCACTTAATGCCATAGTTAGCTTACGCATCATTTTCCCTTTAATTATGATTAGTGAGGGTGATAAAGCAGAACAGATGGTCAAAAATCAATTCGACCATACCGATGCGAAAGCGCCATAGGAAGGAATTTTTCAAGATTTATCATAGAAAAAGGCGATGATCACACATCGCCTTTTTAAGATGAAAAGTAAGTGAGTACTTACATTACAGCTGCAAAAGCCTGTGCTACACGCTGTACGTTATTGCTGTTAAGTCCTGCGACACACATGCGCCCGCTGGCGATCAGATACACCCCAAACTCATCACGCAGACGGTCAACCTGTTCTGAGCTCAGACCGGTATAGCTGAACATGCCACGTTGTTGCAGCAGATAGTCAAAGTTACGCTCCGGCATTTCGGCTTTCAGCACAGAAACCAATGCCTGGCGCATATCAAGAATACGGCGACGCATGGTTTCAACTTCTTCCAGCCAGTTGGCTTTCAGCTGCTCGTCATTGAGCACGGCCGATACCACTTGCGCCCCAAAGTTTGGCGGGCTGGAGTAGTTACGGCGCACGGTTGCTTTCAACTGGCCTAATACGCGGCCTGCGGCATCGGCATCTTCACAAACGACAGACAGGCCGCCCACGCGCTCGCCATACATAGAGAAAATCTTCGAGAATGAGTTACTGACCAACGCTGGCAGCCCGGCGCTGGCAATCGCGCGAATCGCATAAGCATCTTCTTCCATGCCCGCACCAAAGCCCTGGTAGGCAATGTCAAGGAATGGAATCAGCTCGCGCGCCTTGAGAATTTCAACCACCACATCCCATTGCGCATCCGTCAGATCAGAACCTGTCGGGTTATGACAGCACGGATGCAACAGTACGATACTTTGCGCAGGCAGCGTTTGCAGGGTTTCCAGCAGCGCTTCGAAGCGCACGCCGTTGGTTTCGGTATCGAACCACGGGTAGGTATTCACTTCAAAACCCGCGCCGCCAAAGATAGCGACGTGGTTTTCCCAGGTAGGATCGCTGACCCACACCTGCGAATTTGGGAAATAGGTTTTCAGGAAGTCCGCGCCTACTTTCAGAGCACCAGAACCGCCAAGTGTTTGAATAGTGGCGATACGCCCTTCAAGTAACGCCGGATGGTTTGCGCCAAACAGCAGCGGAGCTATCGCGCTACGGTAGCTGTTCAGGCCTTCCATCGGCAGGTAAATCGATGCGCCATGCGGCGTAGCATTCAGGCGTTCTTCAGCTTGAGCAACGGCCTGTAACTGCGGGATAACCCCATTTTCGTCGTAATAGAGACCAATGCTGAGGTTTACCTTGTCACTGCGCGGATCAACTTTGAAACGTTCCATCAAGGAAAGGATTGGGTCGCCAGCATAGGCGTCAACTTTTTGAAACACGGTGAGGTTCTCCTGGTTTACAGTGTTGCGAACAACCAATGTAAACCGGAAGTTGGGGAGAGATCGAGAGGTTTGTGCTTAGAAACATCCCTCTCCCTGAGGGCTGTCTCTTAGTCACATATATGTGAGTCGGGAGATTGTTCCCGGTATAAATTGCCCCAGTGTTCCCCATAAGTCAGGCTTGAGCTGTCGGGAGCAGCGAAAGAGAGCGATCGTCGGGAACGAGTCGCGAACGACCCTGATGTTGGGGATAAGCTGGGGTTTACCGCGCAGCGGCAATTTAATGACCGGGCGCCTGGATTATCA
Organism: Buttiauxella gaviniae ATCC 51604; assembly: GCF_001654835.1. Lineage (GTDB taxonomy): Bacteria > Pseudomonadota > Gammaproteobacteria > Enterobacterales > Enterobacteriaceae > Buttiauxella > Buttiauxella gaviniae. The sequence goes on along the minus strand of NZ_LXEP01000025.1, from coordinate 48,821 downwards.
AGGAGATGGCGTAATCTCCTTGATACGTTCACCGTGTCCAGGAATGAAAGAGATAACTGAATGCACAGGTGAACGGAAAATCAACGAGGCTTAAAGATCTCACCCTGACAAAATTGCCGGGGCGAGTTATGTATAAGAGATCTCTCCCCGAGTGTGAGGAGGAAGACAAGAAAATTAATCCAGATATTCCATCACAACCCTTGAAGTCAGGCGAGTGATAAGTTCGTAAGCACTCACTTTTGTGATTTCAGCAATACGTTCAACCGGCAGACTATCGCCCCACATCACCACGCCATCACCCACTTTGTCTGCTGACTGCGGGCCAAGATCGACACAAATCATGTCCATAGCAACGCGTCCGACAATTGGTACTTCACGGCCATTCACCAGCACAGGGGTACCAGAAGGCGCAGCACGTGGGTAGCCATCACCATAACCAATAGCAACTACCCCCAGGCGAGTATCACGTTCGGCAATCCAGGTGCCGCCGTAACCGACCGCTTCACCCGCTTTATGCGCACGCACTGCAATCAGGCTGGAAGTCAGTGACATCACCGGCTGACAACCAAAATCTGTGCCGCACGAGTGTTGCTCTAACGGAGAAACGCCATACAAGATAATGCCTGGGCGAACCCAATCCATATGCGAGTCCGGCCATAGCAAGATGCCGCCGGATGCACCAATAGAGCGCTGACCAGGCTTGCCCGCAGTAAACGAATTGAAAGTATCGAGCTGGCGCAGCGTGGCATCAGATTCCGGCTCGTCAGCGCGAGCAAAATGGCTGACGATATTCACCGGCTGGCTGACATTTTTACAGCGGCAAAGACGCTGATAAAACGCCTCCGCCTCTTCAGGCAAGATACCTAAACGGTGCATGCCGGTATCCAGTTTCATCCAAACCGTTACCGGATGGCTTAACTCGGCTTGTTCCAGCGCTTCAAGCTGTTCGATGCAGTGGACGGCTGTCTGGAAATTCTGTTCGGCAATAGTCGGGAGGTCGCAAGCGTTAAAAAAGCCTTCCAGCAGTAAAATAGGCTGAGTGATGCCCCCGGCACGTAAGCGAACACCTTCCTCAAGACGGGCAACACCGAAGGCATCGGCATCAGTCAGTGTTTGGGCCGTCTCGAGCAGACCATGCCCATATGCGTTTGCTTTCACAACCGCCACCATACGGCTGGCAGGAGCCAGTTCGCGCAGGCGTTGCAGGTTGTGTCGCAGAGCGCGGCGGTTAATTTTTACGGTTGCCGCTTGCATGTTCGATCCTTGCTAAAAATTAAATATGGGGACACCACAAATCCTCTAAATCATTCGGGCTGCAAGAAGGCGGCAAACTCGTGAATCCCCATGAGCTTACACAAGTAAGCGATTGGGGTAAGCGAGTGCAGCCAACGCACTTGCAGCGTGAAGGATAACGAGGATTTAGTCTTCGTCGTATTGCGGGCCAGCGTAATTATCGAAACGTGAGAATTGCCCGTTAAACGTCAGGCGCACGGTGCCGATTGGGCCGTTACGCTGCTTACCGAGGATGATTTGCGCGATGCCTTTCTCGTCACTGTTGTCGTTATAAACTTCGTCACGATAGATGAACATGATTAAGTCGGCATCCTGCTCGATGGAGCCTGATTCACGCAAATCCGAGTTAACCGGGCGTTTATCTGCACGTTGTTCCAGGGAGCGGTTAAGCTGCGAAAGCGCAACTACCGGCACCTGCAGCTCTTTTGCCAGCGCTTTTAGCGAGCGCGAAATCTCGGCGATTTCCAGGGTACGGTTGTCCGATAGTGACGGTACGCGCATCAATTGCAGGTAGTCGATCATTATCAGGCTGAGGCCGCCATGCTCACGGTAGATACGGCGCGCACGCGAACGCACTTCCGTTGGCGTAAGGCCGGATGAGTCATCAATGTACATGTTGCGTTTTTCAAGCAAGATGCCCATGGTGCTGGAAATGCGCGCCCAGTCTTCGTCATCAAGCTGGCCGGTACGGATTTTAGTCTGGTCGACGCGTGACAGCGACGCCAGCATACGCATCATGATCTGCTCGCCTGGCATCTCGAGGCTGAAAATCAGCACCGGTTTTTCCTGCAACATCGCGGCGTTTTCGCACAAGTTCATCGCAAAGGTGGTTTTACCCATCGACGGACGCGCCGCCACGATGATCAGATCCGATTTTTGCAGACCAGCCGTTTTCTTGTTCAAGTCCTGGTAGCCGGTGTCGACGCCCGTTACGCCATCGTGTGGCGTCTGGTAAAGCGTTTCGATACGCGAGACTGTCGCTTCAAGGATTTGGTCGATACTTTTCGGGCCTTCGTCTTTATTCGCACGGCTCTCAGCAATCTGGAACACGCGGGACTCGGCGAGGTCGAGCAAGTCTTCGCTGGTGCGCCCTTGAGGATCGTAACCAGCATCCGCGATTTCATTCGCGACGGAAATCATTTCACGCACTACGGCACGTTCGCGCACAATATCAGCATAGGCACTGATGTTCGCAGCACTTGGCGTATTTTTTGATAATTCGGCCAGATAGGCGAAACCACCGACACTTTCCAGATTGCCCTGAAGTTCCAGAGATTCAGAAAGCGTGATCAGGTCGATTGGCTTGCTCATTTCGAGCAAACGCTGCATTTCGGTGAAGATCATGCGGTGTGGACGGCTGAAAAAATCGTTAGCCACGACGCGCTCGGAAACGTTATCCCAGCGTTCGTTGTCCAGCATTAAACCGCCCAACACCGACTGCTCCGCTTCCAGAGAATGTGGCGGCATTTTCAGCCCTTCCATCTGACGATCGCGGGGTTCTTTCGGTTTGTTGAAGGGTTTATTTCCTGCCATAGTGAGGGAGTTACCAAAATCAGATAAGAGAGACGAGAGTTTACTCTATCTCCCTCCGAGGAAACAGAAGGAGTTCTCATGGCAACACGCATTGAATTTGGTCAGCACGGCGGACCAGAAGTCTTAAAAGTTGTTGAATTCACCCCAACCGCTCCCGCAGAAAACGAAGTCCAGGTTGAGAACAAAGCGATTGGTATCAACTACATCGACACCTATATTCGCAGTGGTTTATACCCACCACCGATGCTGCCAAGTGGCCTCGGTACTGAGGCTGCGGGAGTAGTCAGTAAAATTGGCAGCGCGGTAACACATATTAAAGTTGGCGATCGAGTGGTCTACGCACAGTCCGGGCTTGGCGCTTACAGCAGTGTTCACAATGTGCCTGCCGATAAAGCCGCAAAACTTCCTGACGCTATCTCTTTTGAGCAAGCTGCCGCGTCGTTCCTCAAAGGGCTGACGGTTTATTATCTGCTGCGTAAAACCTACGATATCAAAGCTAATGAAGTTTTCTTATTCCATGCTGCTGCCGGTGGCGTGGGGCTAATTGCCTGCCAGTGGGCCAAAGCACTAGGCGCAAAACTGATTGGTACCGTTGGGTCAGCACAAAAGGCGGATCGCGCCAAAAAGGCTGGAGCCTGGCAGACCATTAATTACCGCGAAGAAAACCTTGTCGACCGAGTGAAAGAGATTACTGGCGGCAAAAAAGTGGCCGTAGTTTATGACTCTGTAGGGAAAGATACCTGGGAGGCTTCGCTCGATTGCTTACAGCGCCAGGGGCTGATGGTGAGTTTTGGTAACTCTTCAGGCCCGGTGACGGGTGTGAATCTGGGGATTTTGAACCAGAAAGGCTCACTGTATGTTACTCGTCCGTCACTAAATGGTTACGTGACCACGCGTGAGGAGCTGGAGGAAGCGAGCAACGAGCTGTTCTCGTTGATTGCCAGCGGCGTGATTAAAGTGGATGTAGCTGAAAACCAGAAGTTTGCTTTGAGCGATGCAGCGCTGGCTCATACAACACTGGAGAGCCGCAGTACTCAAGGCTCTAGTTTACTGATTCCATAAAAGAATTTGGGCCTCCCAAGGGAAGCCCATTCTTTTTTTGTTCGCTCTGTATGTAGGGTACAGCGCGATGAATTCGTTTTTTTGCAACCCGGTAATATTGTCAGATTTGGTAAATAATTGATATCCCGCGACCCGCAAACTTAGCCAGAAAGATGCGAGGTTGTGATCAACTCCGCAATACCTGAGCAATTAGATGGGTTATTACAAACAAAACCTAGCGTTTGTCGGCAACCAATGACAACGCATGTTCCACAACGTCGATTCCTGCACCGGCTTTATGGGCGTTTTCACTCAGGTAACGACGCCACTGGCGCGCACCTGGGATCCCCTGGAACAGGCCTAACATATGGCGTGTAACGTGGCCTAAATAAGTGCCATTCGCCAGTTCGCGTTCAATGTACGGATACATCGCACGCACCGCTGCAACGGTGTCGACTTCCTGCGTATCAAGGCCAAAAATCTCCCGATCAACTGCCGTCAGTAAACCTGGGTTCTGGTAGGCTTCGCGCCCGACCATGACGCCATCCATATGTTCCAGATGCGTTTTAGCTTCTTCCAGCGTTTTAATCCCACCGTTAATCGCCATTGTCAGATGCGGGAAATCACGCTTTAACTGATAGACACGAGGGTAATCCAGCGGTGGAATTTCGCGGTTTTCTTTTGGGCTTAAACCAGAAAGCCAGGCTTTACGGGCATGGATGATAAACATCTCGCATTCACCCTTCCCGGCTACCGTGCCAATAAAATCACACAGGAATTCGTAGCTATCCTGGTCATCAATGCCGATACGGGTTTTGACGGTAACCGGAATAGAAACCACATCACGCATCGCTTTAATACAATCCGCAACGCGCTGCGCATCAGCCATAAGACACGCGCCAAACATGCCGTTTTGTACACGGTCAGATGGACAGCCGACATTCAGGTTAATTTCGTCGTAGCCACGCTCTTGCGCCAGTTTCGCGCAAATAGCCAATGCAGCCGGATCGCTACCGCCTAATTGCAGCGCGATAGGATGCTCGTCTTCGCTGTACGCCAGATAGTCCCCTTTGCCATGAATAATCGCACCGGTTGTCACCATTTCGGTGTACAGCAGTGTCTGGCTTGATAACTGACGCAAGAAGTAGCGGCAGTGGCGATCGGTCCAGTCAAGCATCGGCGCAATGGAAAAACGATGTGGCTGGAAAGGAGTCTGGTTGGTTTGTGAGGACATAGGCTGTGGGCGTTTACGGGCTACGGTTAAAAAAGGGTCGCTACTATAGCATAAAGCAGCGTCGGGACACCCGCTCGTCCCGACGGCTATTTTTATTAGAAGGTCACGCTAAGCTGCGCTCCGGCCCCCCATGTCTGGTCTTCGCCGTACAGCCCCATTAAATCAACATGCACACGATTAAATGGTGCAAAACCAATACCGCCGGTAAAGACGTTGCTGTCGTTTGATTTGACGTCAGCACGATAACCCGCTCGCACGGCAAGCCATGGCAACGGCGTAATTTCAGCACCGACGCCAACGTACTGCGAGTCTTCTTCGCTTTTGAAGCCTTTGGTTTCGGTGAGGTCGCCATCGGCGCTGAGGGTGATGAGATCGTTATGCCAGGCTACACCAGCCGTCACCAATGGACGAATCTGGTACGTGTCTTTGTAGTTAGTTGTCTCACCGGTTCTGCCATTGGTGATCAGAATATCTTTGGTATCAATGTCACGCGAAATCAGGTTCTGACCGCTCAGACCAACCGTCCAGTTTTCGCCGAAATCGGCCGCCAGGCCGGCATCCACGTTGAAACCAGTGTCATCATTACGATAGCGGCTGCTATTCCAGTCACTGCTGTCGTAGTTATAAATCGAGGTGGTGTAGTTATAGAGCCAGGTTTTTTGCAACTTCGGTGTGACGCCAAAAGAAACCGGCACTCCACCGAGATCAAACTCCTTCGCAAGCGCCACACCATAGTCAGAGACAATAGCCGCACGGCCAGAAGCAGTAGAATTCAGATTGCTGGTAATAACATCGGAGCCATTAATAGCGGCATCTAATGCAACGCCCCCAGCCACTGCCCGAGAACCTGCGATGCTATTGAGATAATCGATATCTTGCTGATCAATGGAAGAACTAACATGCGCACGTGCATAGGCTTTTGCGACAAAAGCCACTGAAAGCACGTCGTTTGGAATACTGACTGCGATACTGGCCCCCGCCTTCGCGTTTGCCGTTTTACCTTTCAGATCATTCAGCTCTCCAGCCAGATCGCCCGCAGCACCCTGAAACTGGTTGAGCGAACCATTTGGATTCAAAAGGATATCCTGCAGGGTGAGATCGTCGATAACGTTTTTGTATTGATCAACCTTATCGCTAATGTCATCAATCTGATCCTGCAGATTATCTTTATCCGTAATTTGCGCACTCACAGACGGTAGAATAACCGTCACTGTGTCGTCCTGCTTAGCCTTAGCTAGCAACGCGGGATTCGTAAGCACCCCACTTCCGTAGCTCGCAGAAGCGACACCAGTACCACCCATTGCATCACTTCGTGCTTCAGACCATGTGCCTGCCGCATAAGCGTGATTTGCCATAAATAAAGATGCGGCGCTAAACGCCGCCAAAGTTTTCATTTTTTTCATTCACCACACGTCCGTCTGTTGATCAGATGTAATAACTGCCCCTGCCAGTTATGACTGAACAGAGGCGGACTATTGCTGTGAATAAAAGGCTGAAAAGTGGGCTGTTTCGCCCATCGGAATCCCGTTTCTATCCTTCAGGATTATGAGTTCAAAATTTCCATGCAAACTTATTTATAGTTTACCGTTCGGTTTTCGTGAAGGCTGACCGTCGTGCGGGCCGAAAAATTGCGGGGGATGGTCAATCCAGCGATCCTGACGCTGTGCGGCATAGCCTGGATTTAGCGGGTAATAAATTCGGTTCTCAGCTTTGTTTGCCTCCCCCACAATCAGCAGCCGGACTTCATGCTCTGTGTTGTTGATAAAGGTATGGCAGATACCTGTTCCAGCAGGGAAACCAACGCTATCGCCAGGTTCAAGTGGGTAAAGGTGCCCATTAATCCACACCTGTGGATGCCCTTCGAGCACATAAGCAAACTCTTCTTCGCTGCTTTCGGCATGAGGATAAGATGTGCGGCGACCTGGTAGCAGGCGCTCATGATGAATTCCCAGGCGATTAAGACCCAGTTTGCGGGCCAGTGGCGCGCCAATAGAAAACCGTTCTGCGCTGTCTGGATAAGTCGAATCATCGTCACCTTCTATTTCCTTCCAGTGGCGAATGCAATCAGGTTTATTCATAACAAACTCCGGGATAGTCATCTCAAAAGGTTGTGGCTAAGCGCACCACTCGGCGTTTTTTGCGCGTTGTGATAAAGTGTAGGGCTAATCTACAGGGGAATACTGATGGACATCACGACTTCACAAAACGTGTTAGCGCAGGCTGAAAAACTATGCGAGCAGCGTAATGTGCGCCTGACACCACAACGTCTTGAAGTATTGCGTTTGCTGACTCAGCAAGCAGGCGCTATCAGTGCTTATGATTTGCTGGACTTACTGCGAGCCAGCGAACCGCAAGCTAAACCCCCGACAGTGTATCGTGCGCTCGATTTTCTGCTCGAACAAGGTTTTGTACACCGTGTAGAGTCCACTAACAGCTATGTGTTGTGCAATCTTATCGATCAGCCAACTCACTCATCTGCGATGTTTATTTGTGATCGATGTGGTGCGGTGAAGGAGCGTAGTGCGGAAGGTGTGGAAGATATCATGCACCAACTGGCGGCCCAGTTAGGGTTTGCTTTGCATCATAACGTTATTGAGGCGCATGGCTTATGCAGCGCGTGTGCAGAAGTTGAAGCTTGTAGCCACCCGGATGCTTGCGGGCATGACCACTCAGTTCAGTCGAAGAAGAAATCTCGTTAGATTAGTTGGATTTGAGTTGAATGGAACGGTACATCCATGTACCAGGGCAGGGCTGAGAGTTAACACATCTGAGGGAAGCTAATTACCAACGGTATTTGTTGCGAGTTTCCCAATCAACGACTTCTTCCTCTGCCTTATCCTTTTCGTACCCATAACGCTCTTGAATCTTACCGACAAGCTGATCGCGTTTGCCTTCGATGACTGTCATATCATCGTCAGTCAGTTTGCCCCATTTCTCTTTTACTGTGCCTTTAAACTGTTTCCAGTTACCGCCGATTTCGTCTTTATTCATAATAATATCCTCATCGTTCGGGGGGAAGAACTGCTAAAAAATTACCAACGTCCAATGTGCTGCCATTTGGCCAACACCGCTCTATCTGCTGGACGTGATAATAATTGTAGTCAAGGATATGGTGGTGGGGAGAAAACTAAGAATCTTTAACCATACGGCTTAACTTTGTACATTGTTAAACCAGCTATTTTGCTGCCAGTGACGACGCCAAATCCAACCTAACGCCAGCCCCCGCAGAGCAAGGAATACCGCCACAGACAGCCATAACCCATGGTTGCCTAAATACGGAACCGTGAAGAGCGTTAGGCCGAAACCAACAGCGGCAACCGCCATGCTATTACGCATCTCAGCGCCTCTTGTCGCGCCAATAAACATCCCATCCAGCAAGTAGCACCAGACACCAACCACGGGTAACACAATCTGCCAGTGGAGATAACGATCGGCCTGTAGCTGTAATTGGGGAATGGACGTCAGAAGAGAAACAATTTGCTCGCCAAATAGGGCATACACCACGGCAAACATGAGCGCGACTAAACCCGCCTGCCGACAAGCTGCCCCCCAAACCTCGAGCAATTGACCACGATTCTTTGCACCATAAGCTTGCCCGGAGTGAGCTTCAACAGCATAGGCAAAACCATCAAGCGCATAAGCGGTAAACGTCAGGAGAGTCATTAACACCGCATTGACGGCGACAATTTCGCTGCCTAAGCGCGCACCAAAGATGGTCACTGATGCAAAGCACACTTGCAGTAATAACGAGCGCAACATGATGTCCCGATTAAGCGCCAGTAAGCGCCGAACATTGCCACGCCAGGACTGTTTGAGCATCTCAAAGCTGATACCTCGCAAGCCCATAACCTTCTTCACCATCAGCAATCCGATGAAAAATGTCGCGTATTCAGCAGTAACAGTCGCAAGTGCCGCCCCTTGAACATCAAGGTGCAACCCCATCACCAGCCACACATCCAGTACGATATTCAGAAGATTGCCGACTACCAGCAAGATAACCGGAGCTCGTGCGTATTGAACCCCTAGCAACCATCCCAGTAAAACGAGGTTGGCAAGCGAGGCTGGCGCACTCAGCCAGCGGATTTCAAGAAAGCGTTGCGCTTGTACGAGCACATCCTGATTGCCGCCGACAATTTGTAAAGCGAGTGAAATGAGGGGATCGCGCAGTAAGACAATTGCCACCCCTGCCCCTAGTGCCAGTAATAATGGTTGCACCAGTGCACGAGCTAACGCTGAGGGATTATTGGCACCAAAAGCCTGAGCAGTTAAACCTGTGGTACTCATTCGCAAAAACAGCAGCAACATAAACAGGAAGCTGGTTGCTGTCGCACCAATGGCAACACCGCCCAGATAAACAGGACTATCCAGATGACCAATAACAGCCGTATCGACAAGGCCAAGCAGCGGAACGGTAATGTTGGAGAAAATCATGGGTAAAGCGAGGCGCCAAAGCGCACGATCCGCTGTGGAGAATAATTGCATGACATCTCCTGAAGGAGATCAAAGATAATTAAGGCAGTGATGCGCACTTTAAATGCGCATCACCTAAAGAGATTTTACAGCCAGTCGCCGTTGCGGATAACCCCAACAGCCAGCCCTTCAATAGAGAAGTTATGCTCGCGTAGGTCAACCACGATCGGTTCAAACTCACTGTTTTCTGGCAACAGATGAACGGTGTTGCCCTGTTGTTTTAAGCGCTTAACGGTAACTTCATCATCGATACGCGCGACAACAACCTGGCCATTACGCACATCCTGGGTTTTATGAACCGCAAGCAGGTCGCCATCCATAATGCCGATGTCTTTCATCGACATACCGCTGACGCGCAGCAAGAAGTCGGCATTTGGTTTAAACAGTGATGGGTCGACCTGATAATGGCCTTCGATGTGTTGCTGTGCAAGGAGTGGCTCACCTGCAGCAACACGCCCAACCAGTGGAATACCGGTCACTTCTTCCACCAACAGGCGGATACCACGGGATGCGCCAGAAACAATTTCAAGCACACCTTTACGGGCAAGTGCTTTTAAATGCTCTTCAGCGGCGTTCGGAGAACGGAACCCCAGACGTTGAGCAATCTCGGCACGAGTCGGTGGCATGCCGGTCTGGCTGATATGATCCCGAATAAGATCAAACACCTCTTGCTGCCTGGTAGTTAACGCTTTCATTCCGCCCCCTGGGTGTTTATACAGTTATGCTGTGAGTATATACAGTCAAAGGTCAATTTGGAACCACAAATTAAGCAAAAAACCAGGCACTTAACTATTCTGGAAAGATCACCGCAAATGCGACCAAAGCAGCGTGACCCAGGTAATTACCGCGAGGATAATTGAAATTAATACTGCGGCCGAGCCCATGTCTTTGGCTCGCCCGGAAAGTTCGTGATAATCAGTGCCAACACGGTCGACAAGAGCCTCGATAGCGCTGTTGAGGATCTCGACAATCATGACCAACACGACTGAGCCGATAAGTAGAATGCGGGTAATGGGGTCGACATCTAACCAACATGCGATGGCAATGGCGATAACGGCAGAAACGCCTTCCTGGCGGAAAGCTGCTTCATTGATCCAGGCTGCTTTGAGCCCTTTCCATGAGTAGCCTGCGGCTTTGATGATACGGGTAAGTCCAGTGGTACTGCTCGCCATTTTAGGAAACCTTTTCAAATTATTTGCATCAATGCTTGTCAAAATTATAACGCCACAGAAATCTGGGTGAGATTCTGATATTCTTGCGGCGAATTTGCATCATTAACCTGAGGCTTTACATCGTTTATGTCAGGCTGGCCAAGAATCTACTACAAATTACTTAATTTACCATTAGGCGTTCTGGTAAAGAGCAAGTCCATTCCGGCAGATCCACAGGCCGAACTGGGCTTAGATCCCACACGCCCAATAATGTACGTTCTGCCGTATAACTCAAAGGCGGACTTATTAACCCTGCGCGCGCAATGCCTCGCGCACAACTTGCCCGACCCTCTCGAGCCATTAGAGATCGACGGTGCGGTATTGCCGCGCTATGTCTTTATCCATGGCGGCCCGCGCGTGTTCACTTATTACACGCCAAAAGAAGAGTCGATCAAGCTGTTCCATGATTATCTCGACTTGCACCGCAGCAATCCAAATCTGGATGTGCAGATGGTGCCGGTATCGGTGATGTTTGGCCGCTCTCCGGGTCGCGAAAAAGGCGAAGTTAACCCGCCACTGAAGATGCTTAACGGCATTCAGAAATTCTTCGCGGTATCCTGGCTTGGGCGCGACAGTTTTGTGCGGTTCTCCGCACCTGTTTCGCTGCGCCAGATGGCAACCGATCACGGTACAGATAAAAAAATCGCCCAAAAACTGGCACGCGTGGCGCGTATGCACTTTGCTCGCCAGCGTTTAGCGACTGTAGGCCCGCGTCTGCCGGTGCGCCAGGATCTGTTTAACAAACTTCTGGCCTCAAAAGCGATTGCACGCGCAGTAGAAGACGAAGCACGCAGTAAGAAAATCTCCCATGAAAAAGCGCAACAGAATGCTGTTGCCTTGATGGAAGAAATTGCAGCGAACTTCTCCTACGAAGCCGTGCGTTTGACCGACCGCGTATTAGGTCTGACATGGAACCGCCTGTACCAGGGCATTAACGTTCATAATGCAGAACGTGTACGCCAACTGGCTCACGACGGCCACGAGATTGTCTATGTTCCCTGCCACCGCAGCCACATGGACTACATGCTTTTGTCTTACGTGCTTTACCACCAGGGGCTGGTTCCTCCGCACATTGCGGCGGGTATCAACCTGAACTTCTGGCCAGCCGGCCCGATTTTCCGCCGCCTGGGCGCGTTCTTTATTCGCCGTACCTTTAAGGGCAGCAAACTCTACTCCACCGTGTTCCGTGAATATCTTGGCGAGCTGTTTAGCCGTGGCTATTCCGTTGAATACTTTGTGGAAGGTGGCCGTTCTCGTACCGGCCGTTTGCTTGACCCGAAAACCGGCACGCTGTCGATGACCATTCAGGCCATGCTGCGCGGCGGTACTCGTCCGATTACATTGGTGCCGATCTACATTGGCTACGAGCATGTAATGGAAGTGGGGACTTACGCAAAAGAACTGCGCGGTGCGACCAAAGAAAAAGAAAGCTTTATGCAGATGGTTCGTGGGCTGAGCAAGCTGCGTAACCTCGGCCAGGGCTATGTTAACTTCGGCGAACCTATGCCGTTGATGACATTCCTCAACCAGCGAGTGCCTGAGTGGCGTGATTCAATCGACCCGATTGAATCCATTCGCCCGGCATGGTTAACGCCAACGGTTAATGAAATTGCTGCCGAACTGATGGTGCGTATTAACAATGCAGGCGCGGCAAACGCCATGAACCTGTGTTGTACCGCGCTCCTGGCATCGCGCCAGCGTTCACTGACGCGCGAACAACTGACCGAACAGCTCAACTGTTACCTGAGCCTGCTGCGCAATGTGCCGTATTCACCGGACGCGACCGCACCAGATCAGCCAGCAGAAGCGCTTATCGAACATGCGTTGCAGATGAATAAGTTTGAAGTAGAGAAAGATACGATTGGTGACATCATCATTCTGCCGCGTGAGCAGGCAGTGCTGATGACTTACTACCGTAACAACATCCTGCATATGCTGGTATTGCCTTCTCTGCTGGCTGCAATTATCACGCAGCATCGCCACATTTCCCGTAGCGAGCTTCTGCGTCAGGTTGAGCTGCTCTACCCAATGCTGAAGTCTGAGCTGTTCCTGCGTTGGGAAAAAGCTGAACTTGCCAGTGAAATGGATGCGCTGCTTAATGAACTGGTTCGCCAGGATCTTATTACCCTTACGGGTGAAGAAGTGGTGATTAACCCGGCACGCTCACGCACTATGCAGCTTCTCGCGGCAGGTGTTCGTGAAACGCTGCAACGTTACGCCATTACTTTCTGGCTGCTGAGCGCTAATCCGTCAATAAACCGTGGGACACTGGAGCGCGAAAGCCGCACCGTTGCCCAACGTTTGTCGGTATTGCATGGCATTAATGCACCGGAGTTCTTCGATAAAGCTGTGTTCACCTCGCTGGTATTAACCTTGCGTGATGAAGGCTATATCAGCGACACCGGAGATGCAGAACCCGCCGAAACGATGAAGGTCTACCAGATGCTGGCAGAACTGATCATGCCGGATGTGCGTTTGACGATTGAAAGCGCGACGTCGCAGGCTGCGACTGAGTAAAAAATCTGGCGGATAAACAAAGTGTCATCCGCCATTTTGTTTCTTATACCCGAGCTACTTCGAGATGCAGGTAGGCGGCAATCAAATGAATCCCGATGAGCTTACTCAAGTAAGTGATTCGGGTGAATGAGAGCAGCCAACAACCCTGCAACTTGAAGGGCGATGGGTATAATTAGAAGTGTAGGTAACTCAACACCAACCCAATAAACAGCACCAGACCAACGTAATTGTTATTCAGGAAAGCTTTAAAACAAGCATCACGGTCACGATTCGCCGTCAGCCGTTGCTGATGAACAAAGAGCATCCCCGCTAGCGCAATAGACCAGTAGAACGCCCCACCTAATCCGTTTAACCAGCCAATCACCGCCAACAACACCATCACAGTAAACTGCAAAATACCGATAATCAGATTGTCATAGCGGCCAAATAAGATCGCTGTGGATTTAATACCGATTTTCAGATCATCATCGCGGTCAACCATTGCGTACTGCGTGTCATAAGCTACAGCCCAGCAAATATTGGTTAAAAACATCAGCCAACAGCTAAGTGGAACAGACTCACTCACTGCGGCAAATGCCATAGGGATTGACCAGCCAAATGCGGCCCCTAGCACTACTTGCGGCAGATGAGTGTAGCGCTTCATAAACGGGTAAACCCATGCCAGCGCTAACCCCGCCACCGATAATAAAATCGTCATGGTATTTAGCGTCAGAACCAGTAAAAACGAGAGCACTACCAGTACCGCAAATAAGATACGCGCTTCTTTCTCGCTTACAGCCCCGCTCGGCAATGGCCTGTGCGCCGTGCGTTTCACGTGACCATCAAATTTGCGGTCGGCGTAGTCATTCACCACGCAACCCGCAGCGCGCATCATCCACACTCCGGCTATAAACACGCATAAAATAGTTAGCGGAGGCACTCCCGGTGTCGCAAGCCACAGCGCCCATAGGGTGGGCCATAACAACAAAAGCGAGCCAATTGGCTTATCAAGTCGCATCAGACGTTGATACGCCTGCCATTTACCCTGTTTCAGACTCCACTCCATTATTTTTCCTCTCGATACAACGGAGAAGCAGGAAGGAATAACTCGGTAAGCACCAGCGGCTTTCCAGCTAATCTCAGGCGGGAACGACGCCCCCACAGCTCCGAACTACGGCCAATCTCAATAAAATCCCGTGTCAGGGAAGATGAACTAAACAGGTAGCGTCCAAGCGGCGTGGTCCCGAGCTTTTGTAAAGCAAGCTCTGGTCCTTCAAGGGTTGATTCAGGCACCACGGTACGCCCCAAAAGCCAGGGCTCATCGTCACCGCAAAGCACAACTTCACGCAACCAATAACGGCTGGACTTAGGCAACATATCAGCTTCAGGAAGAACGATACGCGATTCGAAAAAACCTTCACGCACAATGCGGGCAGTAACCCTGGAACAATACTGCTCAAAGCGTTTGGTCATTGAGTCTTCAAGCAACAACCAGTCAAGAAGCGATGCACTCAGCTCCTCGGGAATCGTAGCTTCAAAACGTAAGGCGCGCAGTGGCGAAAGCGCGTCAGACATGGGAATTTCTCCGAAACAAAACCGGCAGTCATTGTAACGCAGAATAGGTATAGCGGGGCAGGGAAAAGCTCACAACAATTTAACAGGTCGGAGGCCTTCTAAATCATTCGAGTTGAATCAAGGCGGCAAACGAACGAATCCCTATGAGCTTACCAGGGTAAGTGATTAGGGTGAGTGAGAGCAGTCAACGCCGAGGCCGCTTGAAATATGACGGGCAAAAAAAGGTGCGCATAAGTATGCGCACCAAACTTCAAACATCAGCACTGCGGGGAAACCATCACCCCTTGCCTTTTACACTGCTGATAAAGGTTTTACGGGCGCTAGTCGATCCCAGACGTTCAGCTTCATCCAGCAGTTTCAGGGCTTTATCAACATCGCCTTTCGCTACTGCATCTTTGATTGCCTGGTTGAAGTAGCTCTCTGTATCGCTAAGCACGGGTTCTTTTTTCGCGGCAGGAGCCGGAGCGGCTACAGGCGCTGCGGCTGTTGCTGCAACAGGTGCGGCATAAGCGGTAGCAGGCGCTACGGTGTTACCCACTGTCACAGGATCTGGGCCAGATGAACCAAAGAGTGGCCCTACTAAAATACTTGAACCAGAAGAGGTTTTTACCCGCAATTTCAGCGTGCCCGTCGTGCCGTGGCTGGCAATTGGGTCTGGAATATCTGGGATCGCGTTCCCATTGCCTTTGGCATAGGCTTTGGCCGGATCAATCATCTTCGTGGTTTGTTGTGCATCTTTACTGGTGGTGAAGACCAATAAATAGAGTTTTTGCTGCCCCAGTGCTGGCGTTAATTTAAACGTCCCTTCCAGGCGGTTATCAGACATCACGCCTGGTTCCTGGTAGGCAAAGAAACTGCTTGGGAAGTATGCAGCTGGGCGCAGGTTTTGATCCAAAACCAGTACGTTTGGCGCAAAGACCGTATCTTTTTCAACGACGCTGGTAAGGGTAATAGTCAGTTCACCAATACCCGCCGGGATGCTGTAAGCCGCTACCGGGCCAATAATGTCAGCGACACCGAGGGACTGTCCGCCAGTCGCAAGGTTTGTGGAATGCAGTTTGTTTTGGGTAACCGGCGTCCAGACAAGATTTTGTAATGCAGATTCAGGAATTGACGGCGCGGCAGAAACATCCTGTGGAACAATATTGATATCTGCCAGACTGATTCCGGGAACGCTGGCGAGCAACCCTGCAGAAAGGCAGAGTGCGAGGATACTTTTTTTCATTTTCATTTTTATAGACCTCGAATGGGAAATCGGTGGAAAGTTAGCCAGGCAATAGCACTTTCCATCGAAACAAGCATTGGCATAGAGGGTAATCATGATGGGGAGTTCAGTGGCGAACTCCCCATCATTTCTTCACTTCAGGTTAATGCTGTATTACCACCAGATTTCCATCTGGGCACCGAAAGTGAATTCGTCGTCATCGCCACGGCTGGTAGAGAAGTTGCCGTTACCGGTAGAGTCAGAGATAGCAAAGCGAGTGTTGTCGCCGTTGGCATCTTTCGCGTAACCCCATTTCTCATCCCATTTGGCGTAAGTTGCGAACAGACGCAGTGCCGGACGTGACCAGATGCTGTCGCCTGCCTGCCATTGTTGTGCCAGGGTAATTTTGTACTGACCGTTACGATCGCCAGTTTCCTGGGATTTCACGTTGTCGTAGCCAACTTCCAGCAAGGTGCTCATGATTGGCGTCCATTTGTACATTGGGCGCACACCTACGGTGTACCATTCAGTACCCTGGTTATCATCCATATCCAGGTTCTGGTACATCGCAACGTACATCAGGTCCCATTGGTCAGCCAGAGTGATCGCACCGTGGTCGAGAACACGAATCATGCTGCCGTCGTTGTTTACACTACCGCCCTGCGCCTGGCCTTTGCCCTGCGAAGTCATAGAGTCAGTTGCATACTGCACAACGAATTTGTTGAAACCTTTCATCATACTTTGCGTATGTTCAAGGGTACCCATCCAACCATCTTTCGACGCACCTGGTTGCAGGTAGTAGTCGTCAGGAATGTTGGTGTGGCCGTAGTCAACGCCCAGCTCCAGTGTGCCGCCAGGGTTAGTTTCAATACCAGCCCAACGCACGTCAAATACGTCGTTTGGCACTTTGTTGTTGTAGGTACGTTCGCCAGTTACCGGGTCGCGATCGCCGAACGCTGAAGAACCGCCTGACTCAGAAGAACGAGTTGCTGCGAAGGAAAGTTTACCTGTGCCTACGTCAATGTTTTCCAGACCAGCACCAGGACCAGAAATATCCCAGTAGTAGAAGTCGATCATGTGGACGTCATGACGTTGGTAGAAACGCTTACCAGCCCACATGTTTGCGCCAGGCAACGAGTCGATCAGGTTTTTACCCTGCACGTTGAATTCACGAATCGCCGGGGTGTTGGTGTCTTCCCAGTCATTCAACTGCGGAGAGTTATAGGCAATGTTGGAATCGAAATAGAAGCTCTTATCGCCTTCTTTCCAGACTTCCTGACCTAATTTAATTTCCGCGTACGTTTCGCACTCGTTACCCAGACGATATTTAGACTGAGCACCAGTTGCCTGGAAACATTCTTGCGGGCCGCCGCTACCGGTCCAGCCGATACCAGAACGGGCGTAACCGTGGAAATCCACAGCCAGGGCCTGAACAGACATAACGCCTGCTGCTACGGCGACTGCCAGTGGGAGTTTGCGCAGAGTAATCATCGTTCTATCTCCTGAGATCATTGCTTTTCTTTTTTATGGGAATGCTTAAACACCTGGCTCTTGATGCAACCGACGACATGCGGTGCCATCTTCTCGGAACAGATGGCAACGTTCTGGCGGCAAGCCAATAGCGAATGTGGCACCCTCTTTTACCAACACCACGTCATTCTGGCGGTACACCAGGTTCTGACGGATGGCGGGGATTTGGATATGAATCTGAGTTTCATGACCAAGCTGTTCAACAACCTGTACTTCGCCTTCGAGAGTGACGTCGGCGATGTCGCTTGGCAGTAGGTGTTCTGGGCGAATACCGAGAGACATGTTGGCACCGACCTGCACTTCCTTACTTTCTACCGGCAGCCAGACTTGCTGACGGTTCGGTAATTCAACCTGCACTTGATCAATGGCAGTAGCGGTGACTTTTACTGGCAGGAAGTTCATTTTTGGCGAGCCAATAAAGCCCGCAACAAAACGATCCGCCGGGTAGTGATATAACTCGAGTGGTTTACCCACCTGCGCAACGCGGCCTGCGTCCAGCACCACAATTTTGTCGGCAAGCGTCATCGCTTCGACCTGGTCGTGGGTAACGTAAATCATGGTGCGACCAAGGCGCTTATGCAGTCGGGAAATCTCAATACGCATCTGCACACGCAGTGCCGCATCAAGGTTTGAAAGAGGTTCATCAAGCAGGAATACACGTGGTTCAGCCACCAGCGTACGGCCAATAGCTACGCGCTGCCGCTGGCCACCAGAAAGTGCTTTCGGGCGACGTTCTAATAAATGCCCCAGTTGCAAAGTTTCTGAAACCTGGGTGACACGCTGATTGATATCGCTTTTCTTGGCACCTGCCAGCTTCAGCCCGAAGGACATGTTTTCAGCAACGGAAAGATGGGGATAAAGAGCATAAGACTGGAATACCATGCCGACGCCACGCTCAGCGGGTGGGATGTCGTTCATGCGGGTATCACCGATGAATAAATCACCGCTAGTGATCGTTTCCAGACCTGCAATCATGCGTAACAGAGTGGATTTACCGCAGCCTGACGGTCCAACAAAAACCACGAACTCACCTTCTTGAATGTCGAGGTTGATATCTTTCGATACCACCACATCACCCCAGGCTTTCGTTACGTTCCGTAGCTGTACGCTTGCCATGTACTTCTCCCTTCATTCCGTCACTCTGCTAAACGGCAGGTGATTCAAGATGTGTCGGACTATGACGGATCGATACATTTCGTGAATCCTCCACCCTGCTGTTTTTAATGGGGGAGGAGGCGGGAGGATGAGAAGCGAGTTTCTGCAACCGGTTACAGTGGGCGCGACAGTTTTTCGTGATCTTCGTTTCAATTTTCCGTGGGGTTTTGTGTGCGCCAGAACACATAACTGTCAGTTATGTAATGGCGATCACAGATACCAGGGTGGGGGCGTAGGGCTAAGGAGGATGAGAAGCACTTGCCATCTGCGCAAACTGGCATCCGTAACGCCACTACCTTGACCTTGATGTATCCACGCGCATAGCAAACCACCATTCAAAGGATGGGAATAAATATGAAAATTAAAACTGGCGCCCGCATCCTCGCTCTGTCTGCCCTGACAACGATGATGTTTTCCGCCTCTGCACTGGCTAAAATAGAAGAAGGCAAACTGGTCATCTGGATTAATGGTGACAAAGGCTATAACGGCCTTGCTGAAGTTGGTAAGAAGTTTGAGAAAGACACCGGTATCAAAGTCACCATCGAACACCCGGACAAACTGGAAGAAAAATTCCCACAAGTTGCGGCAACTGGCGATGGCCCGGACATCATCTTCTGGGCACACGACCGTTTCGGTGGTTATGCACAATCTGGCCTGCTGGCCGAAATCACTCCAGACAAAGCTTTCCAGGACAAACTCTATCCATTTACCTGGGACGCAGTTCGTTACAACGGCAAGATCATCGCTTACCCAGTTGCGGTTGAAGCACTCTCTCTGATTTACAACAAAGACCTGTTACCTAATCCGCCGAAAACCTGGGAAGAGATCCCAGCACTCGATAAGCAGCTGAAAGCGAAAGGTAAGAGTGCGTTGATGTTCAACCTGCAAGAACCGTACTTCACCTGGCCGCTTATCGCTGCTGACGGTGGTTATGCGTTCAAACTCGAAAACGGCAAATACGACGTGAAAGATGTTGGCGTGGATAGCGCAGGCGCGAAAGCTGGCCTGAGCTTCTTGGTCAACATGATTAAAAACAAAGAGATGAACGCGGATACCGACTACTCCATCGCAGAAGCGGCCTTTAACAAAGGCGAAACCGCGATGACCATCAACGGCCCGTGGGCATGGTCCAACATCGATAAGAGCAAAATCAATTACGGCGTAACGCTGCTGCCAACCTTCAAAGGTAAAGCATCTAAACCGTTCGTGGGTGTGCTCAGTGCCGGTATTAACGCCGCCAGCCCTAACAAAGAACTGGCGAAAGAGTTCCTGGAAAACTACCTGATGACCGACCAGGGTCTGGCTGAAGTCAACAAAGACAAGCCATTGGGTGCAGTTGCACTCAAATCTTACCAGGATCAACTGGCGAAAGACCCACGTATCGCCGCCACCATGGATAACGCCCAGAAAGGCGAAATCATGCCAAACGTGCCGCAGATGTCTGCGTTCTGGTATGCCGTTCGTACCGCAGTCATCAACGCAGTTAGCGGTCGCCAGACTGTTGATGAAGCGTTGAAAGACGCTCAGGGACGTATCACTAAGTAAGTATCTGGTCAATTCCCTCTCTGAAAAGAGAGGGAAAATAATAATATGATTAGATACCCAAAATAATTCGAGTTGCATCGAGGCGGCAAGAGAATGAGTCCCAATGAGCTTAGTAAACTAAGTGATTCGGGCCAGCTCTCACAGCCAACAAAGAGGCAACTTGAAGTATGAAGGGTATAGAGGAAGACCCCATGGATGTAGTTAAAAAGAACCACTGGTGGCAAAGCGATGCACTGAAATGGTCAGTCATCGGCCTGATGGGACTGCTAGTTGGTTATCTTGTCGTATTAATGTACGCCCAGGGGGAGTACCTGTTCGCCATTATGACGCTGATTTTAAGCTCACTTGGCTTATACATTTATGCAAATCGTAAGGCTTACGCCTGGCGCTATGTTTACCCAGGCCTTGCTGGCATGGGGCTGTTTGTTCTGTTCCCACTGGTTTGTACCATCGCCATTGCTTTCACCAACTACAGCAGCACAAACCAACTGACTCAAGAACGCGCACAGCAGGTGCTGATGGACCGCCAGTATCAGGCGGGAAAAACCTTTAACTTTGGCCTTTACCCGGCGGGCGATGAGTGGCAACTCGCGCTGACTGACGGCGAGTCAGGCAAGAATTTTATCTCCGATACCTTTAAGTTTGGTGGTGCTCAACACCTGAAACTGAAAGACGCCGATGCTCTTCCTGCAGGTGAAAAAGCCAATCTGCGCGTGATTACGCAAAACCGTGCATCGCTGACGCAAATCACAGCTGAAATGCCTGATGAAAGCACCCTGACCATGAGCTCCCTGCGTCAGTTCTCCGGCACACGCCCGCTTTACACTGAAGGTGAAAAGGGTGAACTGACCAACAACCAAAGCGGCGTGAAGTACCGCCCGAATAACGGCACTGGTTTCTATCAGTCTGTAAATGCCGACGGTAACTGGGGCAACGAGCAGTTAAGCCCAGGCTACACGGTGACTATCGGCTGGAAGAACTTCCTGCGTGTATTCCACGATGAAGGCATCCAGAAACCGTTTATGGCGATTTTCGTCTGGACGGTGATCTTCTCAATCCTGACGGTGATTCTCACCGTGGCGGTTGGCATGATTCTGGCCTGCGTTGTGCAGTGGGAATCGCTGAAAGGCAAAGCGATTTATCGCGTGATGTTGATACTGCCATATGCAGTGCCATCGTTTATTTCTATCCTGATTTTCAAAGGCTTGTTCAACCAAAGCTTCGGTGAAATCAACATGATGTTGAGCTCACTGTTTGGTATCAAACCGGCCTGGTTTAGCGACCCGACCACCGCGCGTTCAATGATTATTATCGTGAATACGTGGTTGGGTTATCCGTACATGATGATTCTGTGCATGGGCTTGTTAAAAGCAATTCCAGATGACCTGTACGAAGCCTCGGCAATGGATGGCGCCGGCCCGTTCCAGAACTTCTTTAAGATTACGCTGCCGCTGCTGATTAAGCCGCTGACGCCACTGATGATCGCAAGCTTTGCCTTTAACTTTAACAACTTCGTGCTGATTCAACTGTTAACCAATGGTGGCCCGGACCGCCTGGGAACCACAACGCCTGCGGGTTATACGGACTTGCTGGTGAGCTACACCTACCGCATCGCCTTCGAAGGCGGCGGCGGTCAGGACTTTGGTTTAGCTGCGGCTATTGCAACGCTTATCTTCATTCTGGTTGGCGCATTAGCGATTGTTAACCTGAAAGCCACCCGTATGAAGTTTGATTAAGCCTGAAAAGACCAGGCGCAATTGGCGCAGTCAGTTTGAACACGGACTGCGCGGAAAAACCGGAGCGTACACGTAGTACGTGAGGATTTTGAGCACAGCCCAGGTTCAAAATGGCAAGCAAAATAGCCTGGAGCGGTGTTTAAGGAGTAATAAATATTATGGCTATGGTTCAACCCAAATCTCAAAAGCTGCGACTCTTCACGACGCACTTACTGTTACTGATATTTATCGCCGCGATCATGTTCCCGCTGCTGATGGTCATTGCGATTTCGCTGCGTCCGGGTAACTTCGCGACAGGCAGCCTGATCCCGGACCAAATCTCCTGGGAACACTGGAAATTAGCGCTCGGATTCAGCGTGCAACATGCCGATGGCAGCGTCACGCCACCGCCGTTCCCGGTGCTGTTATGGTTGTGGAACTCGATCAAAATCGCGGTCATTACCGCGCTGGGTATCGTGACGCTTTCCACCACTTGTGCCTACGCTTTTGCCCGTATGCGCTTCCCGGGCAAAGCCACACTGCTGAAAGGGATGCTGATTTTCCAGATGTTCCCGGCGGTACTGTCACTGGTGGCGTTGTACGCCTTGTTTGACCGCCTCGGCCAGTACATTCCGTTTATCGGTTTGAATACACATGGTGGGGTGATCTTTGCCTATCTTGGCGGCATCGCGCTACATGTATGGACGATTAAGGGCTATTTCGAAACGATTGATAACTCACTGGAAGAAGCCGCAGCACTGGATGGCGCAACCCCATGGCAAGCCTTCCGCTTGGTGCTTTTGCCGCTCTCTGTACCGATTCTGGCGGTGGTATTTATTCTGTCGTTTATCGCCGCAATTACCGAAGTGCCAGTGGCCTCATTGTTGCTGCGCGATGTTAACAGCTACACCCTGGCGGTCGGTATGCAGCAATACCTCAACCCACAAAACTACCTGTGGGGCGACTTTGCCGCAGCCGCTGTACTTTCTGCAATCCCGATTACTGTCGTGTTCTTACTGGCGCAGCGCTGGCTGGTGAGCGGTCTGACGGCTGGCGGGGTGAAGGGTTAAGATTTCCTGTTAGTTATTGCTTCACATTACGTAATGCCACTGCAAAACCCTCATTTGACCTTGGATTTACTTATGGCGGCCCTTGGGCCGCCTTTTTTTATTCTCGTTTTAAACGGTTGCTGTTACACAGCCACAGCGTAATCACCAGCACAAGGATTGCTCCTGAGTAAATCAGCACATCGCGCGGATCTTTATGGTCGATGATGATAAGACGCACAATGGCGGTGATACCGATATAGATAAAGTAGCGCAGAGGGAAGTGATAACCCGACTGAAAGTATTTAACGATCAACGCGATAAATTCGAAGTACAGGAAGTAAACCACCAGCCCTTCTATCAGCTGGTATTTGCTGGCTTGATCGGTGGGTGCAAATAACGATGTGGCTAAATGCAGCGTCTCTTTACCCAGGAAGATGATGAGGATCAGGCCAAGCGCAAGCAACGCCAGATTGAGGACCATTTGCATAAGTTTAGCGATGAGCTCAACGCCGGGGGTGGTTGTCATAGGAACGCCTCTTGTTCTGGTATAGA
This sequence comes from Buttiauxella gaviniae ATCC 51604, assembly GCF_001654835.1. Classification (GTDB taxonomy): domain Bacteria; phylum Pseudomonadota; class Gammaproteobacteria; order Enterobacterales; family Enterobacteriaceae; genus Buttiauxella; species Buttiauxella gaviniae. Next base: position 25,218 of record NZ_LXEP01000025.1, on the reverse strand, counting down.
GGTGTTGTTATACGTTAAAAATGTGATGCGGTTCTCAATTATTTACTTATATAACCGTTGGGCTATTACGTATGGGCTGTACGGTGAAGGTTCCGTTCACAGTTTTGGTAACTGCAGAGGTCACTAAATGCTTAGTGACCGAAAAAATGCATTCTTACATACACATATAAACCTAATTATTGGAACCCCATCAGGTTCCAATAAACCCTCGTTACCTAAAATTAATATCCCGATCGCTCGTCATCCCATACAACTCAAACTTACGTCCCACCATCTGCCCACCGTCACGCGTCAACGGTGTCCAGCTCACTTGTGCACGGTTGCGGGTTGGTGACGAGGAGAAGATATCCAGCGGCACATTCACGTAGAAACCTTTGGTGAAGTCCCCTTCCCCGTACTCTTCTTTCGACACGTTGGTTATGGTCGCATAAGTCCCGACAACCACGCCGCTGTCGAAGCGTTTGGAGATCTCCAGCGTACCGCCCTTATCTTTCGCCAGATACTGGCCGATGCTGAGTTTAATCAACACGTCATCGGCAAACGGTGGGGTCCAGTAGCCGGTGATATGGCCGGTTGGCGCGCTGTAATCGGTGAACTTCATCATGTCCTGCGCACTACGCCAGTCACGCTGTTTGACGTAGTTGGCGTTCGCGCCAATGGCCCAATTGCTGTCGACGGGACGATACAAGACCTCGGCACCCACCCCGCCATACATAGTTTCGAGATAGCCACCGTACACCTGCCCATACCAGCTGTTGCCCAAATACTGGAAGTAGTTGGCTTGCAGGTTATTGACGTAAATATCGTTCTCAACGTAGTCACGCACATGGGTACGCACGCGCGGCAGCGTTGAGTCGTTAGGTGGATTGGTGTAGTTAAATTTGTCGTAGTTATTGGCGATATTGGCAAACAGGCTACCGGTGGTTAGCAAGTGATCCGTCACCCACCAGTCAGCGGTTCCCATTACGCCAACCTGGTACATGTAGAAGCTCTCTGGCCCGCCAACAGACTGGTTCAACACCGGGTTAATCGAGAAGTTCACTTTCGATTTATCGATGAAATATCCCTGCTCGGTTTTCTCCGGAATGACCGGCTCAACACGTTTTTGCACCAGTTGTGTTTCGTGCCCAAGCGGCTCACCTTCCAGATGATTTTGCAGGCTGGCGACATCCGTTTGGGTCGTTACTTGCGGCATATTCAGGCGGGTTTCCGTCACACGGATGGTGCGAATATTCTCCGGCAGGTCATTCATGATGATGCGGTTTGCGCGCTCAATCCCTTCACGGGAGTCGCGGTATTTCACCTGCTCACCCGTGACATATAGGGTATCGCCTTTCACCTGAATATTCGGGTTTGCCAGGCCAGCATTGTATTTAAGAAGCGTCAGCTGATTTGCGACAACCGTCGGTTGTAAAATTTCATCTTGCGGCTGCGGTTGGTATTGCGGGCGACGATTGTCGTTATATCCTGGTCGCAAATCGTTGAAGTTAGTTCGCAACGTCACCCCAAACATAAAGGTATTGCCACGTTCATAGCTGACGTTAACGTCGGCCCAATCGGTGACGCGATAGATAGCGCCGACGTTAAAGTTGCTGCGTTGCTCGAGTTTGCCAGCGAAATCCTGAGTGTAATTGTTACCTTCGTATTCCGCTTTCAGGCGCAGCGGCTGCCACGGAGTCTGGTATTCAATACCGCCAAACAGTGATGCCGGGCCATGGAACATGCCGCTAAAGTTGAACGAACCAGCCTGGTTATAACTGTTATCCCGATAGCAGAAGCCATCGCTCACTTCGCAAAACGGGTTTTTCACATTGCCGCTGGTGCCCATGTAACCCCAGCCCATACCGAGCGTGAAATCGAACGGCCCCCAGGCTTTGCTCGCCACAACGTATTCACTGTCGAACAGGCCTGTACCGCCCAAGTCACGAACCCCCACCGCCACCTGCGGCAGGTAATAGCCTTCTTCCCAAAGACGCACTTTCATATCGAAGGCTTTATCTTTGTAAGTCTGGTTTCCCGAGAATGCTTCGACGCTGCTGTACTCTCTGGTGCGGACATCGGTGTAGCGCAATGTGGTTTCCAGCCATGGGAAAAGCTGCACTGAGGCTGAGTAAAAACGGTACTGATCGTTATCGCGATAGTTAAGGCTAAACTCGCCTTCTCGCGCCATGCGTGCAGTCGGTGTTTGCAGCAAACCCACACCGCCGAAATCCGATTGTGACGGCCCTACAGGGTCTGGAAAGGTTTCTGCCTGGCAGGCAGTAGATACGGCCAGCGCGAGCAGGCTGTAGAGATATTTTTTCTTCATCAATCCGGTCTCCGATGAGTCAGAGAGTTAAGGATTTGCTGATTCAAGTCGTTGAAATCAGAATTAAATAGTCGCTCTTTAAAGCCGACAAACAAGATGCTGCCTGGAGTGAGTTCGACATGGTGGTTATTCCAGTAGGCCACTGGCGCTTTTTGCGTTTTGCCGTCCGGGTAAATCACCCATGCGAAACTACGGTCGGCGCCACTGAGTTTGTCGATACCATCGAGATATTCGTCGGCGCTGCGCCCGGCAACGAAAGGTTTTACTCCTGGTGAACTCACCAACCCCATCAGCGTGATAGTTGAAGGCTGCGGCCCGGCCCACAGGCTGTAATCACCTTGCAGTGGAACATTGGCGCGAGGGTGAACACGCACCCAGTCCGGGTCGAGATCGACAAACTGCCGCCCGGTAACGTGAAGGGCCTGCATTTGCTGGCGCACGCCATTGATAGCTGCGGCATCGTCACCGTCTTCTTCGGCAGCAAAGCCCGATAAATTCGCTAACAGTTTCTGGTGCTCTTGTTCTGCAACCGCCGTTGCCTGCCGTTCGCTAATCACCGAGCCAGGCCACCAGGCCCGCACAAGTGAGGGCTGAGAGACTAAATCACCGAGGCGCTCTACGTTGGTGAGTTGCTGATTGCCAGGATAAATAGTCACATTCCCGGCGGCATACGAATAAGCACTGAGTTGCAGGGTGGCCAGGCAAAGCGCCATCCACCCAGAGTTGGCGTTTATTTTCATTCTTTTGCCGCCTTCAACAAAGTCGTGGTGACAGGCCAATAATCCGGGCCAATATATTGTTTTGACTGGCGGACATGGCCTTCGCTATCGATCAAAAAGCGGTTATGCCAGGTTTTGCCGGAAGCGGTAACTTCTTCGTTCAGCACGCGAACGGGCGTGGTGCTTTCAGCAACTTTTAGCGTGTCGGTGCCATCCCAGGTAAAGGTTGAATGCACTGTTGCCATTCGCACCTGCTGGTGTTCGGTCCAGGCCATTTGCCGTATCCAACTCGCGCCATCGGTTATCTGATTTGCGTGTACCAGCGGGTCGTTTGGCGTATTGGTCACTTGCTGGAGGTTGTCGCCAAGGCCGGTGGTTTTTACGATGCGGCCTTGTTCGGTGACGATCATCGCCCGGTCTTGCGTTACCCATTTTTGCTGGCCGTTTTCGTCATATGCCAGAACGACAAATATTTGTGGGCCGTTATTAATGCTCATGTACTGGCTGGCGTAGCGCATATTCTGAATGTCGTCATTGGTCAGTTGTACGCCGTCACTACCGACAATGCTGTGCCAGAGCGATGAACCAAGGCCTTGCGTAGTGGCAGAACAAGCCTGAAGTACAAGGCAAGCAAGAATAATTACGAGTCGCTGCACGAGGTTTCCCCGGAGTCGAAATAACCACACCGAAGTGTGGTTAGAGTTAAATCACCCGCGAAATTAACGGGTGCTGGTCGTTGTAGTTGTTGTGGTCCCAGTATTGGAACCATCACCGCCACCGGTTGCAGCAAGTGCTACACCCACTGCTGACCCGACAGTGCTGGCACTGGCCGCAGTAGAACTCCCTGCGGACTCATAAGTAGCTTGTGCACCAGCGGCTTCACCGACTGCTACCGGATCAGCACTCGCCGCACCAGCTGCTGCCAGCGTGAATATGGCTAAAGCGCCATAAAGAACTTTCTTCATAACAATTTCCCTTCATTGAATGAATGGAGATTTGCCCAAAAGGAATTTCAGGCGTTTTCGAGTATACACAACAAGTAATAGCGTTAGGCCGCGAATGGATATATGAGGGACGCTTTAAGACAAATGGAAATATAACTATATAGGCAAAATTTTTATTCCATTTAGATGATAAAAAACAGACATTTAAAATATAATTAAGAGAAAATATAATCTTATTAATCCGAAAGTAAACCTGCTGAATTATCAGGTTATAGGTTTTTTTAGGATTAACCTCAGCGAGGTAATTCGAGGATATTAAGCGGCAAGGGGAATTATCTTATTTAAATAAATAAGCCGACCATAAGGCCGGCTTATATTTAATGTCTATTACTCATACCCTAAATAATTCGAGTTGTGGCCAGGCGGCAAACTTACGAATCCCAGGAGCTTACAAAGGTAAGTGACTGGGGTGAGTAAGTGCAGCCAACACCGCCACAACTTGAAGTATGACGGGTATTAAGCACGCCATGACTTGTAGCGATTAATTAATCCGTTAGTCGAGCTATCGTGGCTGCCAACTTCTGACGCATCACCCAACTCTGGCAGAATACGGTTAGCCAGTTGCTTACCTAATTCCACGCCCCACTGATCGAAGGTGAAGATGTTCAGGATTGCACCCTGAGTAAAGATCTTGTGCTCATACAGCGCAATCAGTGCACCGAGGCTAAACGGAGTGATTTCACGCAGCAGGATGGAGTTGGTTGGGCGGTTGCCTTCGAACACTTTGAACGGCACAACGTGATCCAGGGTTTTAGGATCCAGACCCTGAGCTGCATATTCCTGCTCAACCACTTCGCGAGCTTTACCAAATGCCAGTGCTTCTGTCTGAGCAAAGAAGTTAGACAGTAGTTTTGGATGATGGTCAGAAAGTGGGTTGTGGCTGGTTGCTGGTGCGATGAAATCACACGGAACCATTTTGGTGCCCTGGTGAATCAGCTGGTAAAACGCGTGCTGACCGTTAGTACCAGGCTCGCCCCAGATGATTGGGCCAGTCTGGTAATCCACAGCGTTGCCGTTACGGTCAACATACTTACCGTTGGATTCCATGTTGCCCTGCTGGAAGTAAGCAGCAAAGCGGTGCATGTACTGGTCGTATGGCAGAATTGCTTCGGTTTCAGCGCCGAAGAAATTGTTATACCAGATACCGATCAGCGCCAGCAGCACTGGCAGGTTCTGTTCTGCTGGAGTGTTTGCGAAATGCTGGTCCATGGCGTGTGCGCCAGACAGCAGTTCTACGAAGTTTTCGTAACCCACAGACAGGATGATGGACAAGCCAATTGCAGACCACAGGGAATAACGACCGCCAACCCAATCCCAGAACTCAAACATGTTGGCCGTGTCGATACCGAATTCGCCAACCGCTTTCGCGTTAGTAGACAGCGCGGCGAAGTGTTTCGCGACGTGTTTGTTATCGCCAGCAGTTGCCAGGAACCAGTCGCGCGCGCTGTGGGCGTTGGTCATGGTTTCTTGCGTGGTGAAGGTTTTAGACGCGACCAGGAACAGCGTGGTTTCCGGGTCAACATTCTTCAGCACTTCAGCAATGTGAGTCCCGTCAACGTTAGACACAAAGTGCATGTTGAGGTGGTTTTTGTAAGGACGCAGCGCTTCGGTCACCATGAATGGGCCGAGGTCTGAACCGCCGATACCGATGTTCACAATGTCAGTAATCGCTTTACCGGTGTAGCCTTTCCAGTTACCGCTGATGATGCTCTCAGAGAAGGTTTTCATCTTCTCAAGCACAGCGTTAACTTCGGGCATCACATCTTTGCCATCAACAATGATTGGGGTGTTGCTGCGGTTACGCAGTGCAACGTGCAGCACAGCACGGTCTTCAGTACGGTTAATCTTCTCGCCAGCGAACATGGATTTGATCGCGCCTTGCAAATCCGTCTCTTTTGCCAACGCTTGCAGCTTGGTCAGGGTTTCTTCGGTGATGCGGTTTTTGGAGTAATCCACCAGCATTAAGTCGTCGAAAGTGGCGGAGAATTTACCAAAGCGGTCGGCATCCTGAGCAAACAGCTCAGCGATTGTGACGTCTTTCATTTCGTCAAAATGCGCCTGTAAAGCCTGCCATGCAGCGGTCTGCGTTGGGTTGATATTTTTCATAGCGTTACCCTTTTGATTTGAGAACTGTGACTGCGGTCAATTGTATATCCACAAAACAGGATTTGTGATGATTTTTCTACCATTGCACCGGGAATACCGTTTCAGATTATGTGCCCGCTAAAAAGTTGCCGGGGTGGACTCAGCCCTCGATGACCCCGTCTACACTGAGAAAAACAGTATGGCTTCGTAAACCAGGTAAGGTAAAAATTTTATGGAACTGTCTGTACCCCTTTTGTTGGTGGTCATCACGATCAGTTCGCTGGCGGCGCAATGGCTGGCGTGGGCAATTCGGCTACCGGCCATTCTGCCTTTGCTGTTATTCGGTTTGATTCTTGGCCCGTTTACTCACGTGCTCAACCCTGATCAATTGTTTGGCGAACTGCTGTTTCCTATTGTCTCCTTATCGGTCGCCATTATTTTGTTCGAGGGTGCCCTTACCCTGCGTTTTGATGAGATTCGCGGATTAGGCGGCGTGGTGCGCAATCTGGTGAGCGTCGGAATGCTGGCGACATTTGGGGTGATTAGCGTCGCCTGTTGGTGGCTACTGGGCTTAGACCCTGCGTTGGCCGCGCTGGTGGGCGCCGTTACGGTTGTTACCGGCCCGACAGTTATCGCACCGCTAATGCGCGTGGTGCGCCCCAATGCTGCAATTAATCAGGTGCTGCGCTGGGAAGGGATTGTTATCGACCCGGTCGGTGCAATCTTCACATTATTAGTTTTCGAATTTATTACGCTACGCCATGAGGCGGGCTCAAACCTGCACCTGGTGATTATCTTCGCGCAAACAGTGGTTGTAGGGTTAGCCTGCGGCGCGCTGTTTGGCTGGCTACTTGGCACGGCATTAAAGCGGGTGTGGCTCCCAGGTTATCTACAAAACTTTGCGGTACTGGCTGTGGTCTTGCTGACCTTTGGGCTATCAAATACGCTGGCCGATGAGTCAGGTTTACTGGCAGTCACGGTACTGGGAATCTGGCTTGCGAATATGCGTGATGTGGATGTCAGCGACATCGTCGCCTTCAAAGAAGAACTCTCAGCAATTCTTATCTCGGCGCTGTTTATTATTCTTGCCGCCCGCCTCGATATTCATGGCGTGCTGGCGATGGGTTGGCCGCTGGTTGCTTTGCTGCTGGTGATTCAGTTTGTCGCCCGCCCATTATGCATTGCAATTTCTACCCTCGGTTCGTCGTTAACCCTGCGCGAAAAGTTGCTGTTAAGTTGGATTTCTCCACGCGGAATTGTCGCGGCAGCAGTCAGTTCATTATTCGCGCTGACGCTACAAAAAAGCGGTTATGAAGGCGCGGATAAACTCGTGAGTGTGGTGTTCGCCATTATTATTGGCACCGTAGTTTTGCAAAGCCTGACCAGCGGACCGCTTGCCAGGTGGCTCGGCGTACAACAACATAAACCTCGTGGCGTACTGATTATTGGGGCGAATACTGTCGCGCGAACGCTCGCCCACGCGCTGGTGAAGCAAAATATACCTGTCATTCTCACCGACAATAGCTGGGAATATTACCGTCTGGCTCGCATGGAAGGGTTACCAGCCTATTACGGCAACGCATGGTCCGAACATGCTGAAAACTTTCTCGATTTAAGCAATACCGCCCAGGTGTTGGCACTTTCGCCAAATCGGCATCAAAACGCGCTGGCGGTTTATCATTTCAGCCACCTTTTTGGTAACGATAAGGTATTCGCTATTCGTTCCGGCACGGTTCTAAAAGGTCGAGCCAGCAACGAAAGCGCGCGCTTTCGCCGCCATGAGAAACTTTTTCCTGAAGATGTCACCTGGAGTAGTTTGAGCAGTCTGTTAGCCAAAGGTGCGACCATAAAAGCGACACGTCTGAATGAAAGTTTTGGCTGGCTGGAATATCTGGAGAAAAATCGCGGTGTCGTGCCACTTTTTGCCCGTCTTGAAGAAGGAAAAACTATTGCGATAAATGGAAAAACTACCCCAACGCTTCCCTGCACGCTGATTGCACTAGTGCAGAATGAAAAATCCATATCTTCCAGAAGTTGACATCTGGCGCATAAAATTTTATTTCTATACGGCTACTTGCTCACTTGTGAGTAAGCCAGAAGAGGCGCGCCGCCCAGGTATCGTGTTTGAGGAGCCAATCCGCAGACGACACAGGAGGGGGAGCGGCGCCGAGGTAGTGTGCGTATGGCAGCGTGCATTATCGGCCACGGGGGCTGAATCCCTTGGGCTGTCACCAGGAGCATCTCATAATCGAATGCTCCAATATATTCTCCGAATTTATTGGCTTTGCAGCAGCGTTGTCTGCGGCGTCAAGAAATCGGGGAAACAAGGTGGGGCGCTTCTGGGTGTATCGTAGTTCAGAACTTCTATTCTACGTCTGCCCCGTATCCCGCTCTTCCCTTGTGCCAAGGCTAATTTATTTTTTTGCCATAACAATGGCTCCCTGACACGAGGCTGTAATGTCCTACCCACAAACCGTTATTGCCAAATTTGGCGGCACCAGCGTTGCAGATTACGACGCGATGAACCGCAGCGCCGACGTGGTGCTGGCTGATGAACACGTTCGCGTTGTCGTCCTTTCCGCATCGGCGGGTATCACCAATTTGCTAGTTGCGCTGGCAAACGGTCTGGAAGCTACAGAGCGTTTTGTTAAGCTCGATGCGATCCGCAAAATTCAATATGACATTGTCGAGCGTCTGGCAAATCCGCAAATCATCCGCGAAGAAGTTGAACGTCTGCTTGAAAACATCACCACGCTAGCTGAAGCGGCATCTCTTGCTACTTCTACCGCGTTAACTGACGAACTGGTTAGCCACGGTGAATTGATGTCTACGCTGCTGTTTGTGGAGATCCTGCGCGAGCGCAAAGTTGATGCCCAGTGGTTCGATATCCGCAAAATCATGCGCACCAATGACCGATTTGGTCGTGCTGAACCAGATGTCGCCACATTAGCAGAACTGGCAAATCAACAGCTTCAGCCTCGCCTGGCTCAATCTCTGGTTATCACTCAAGGTTTTATTGGTAGTGAAGCGAAAGGCCGCACTACCACGCTTGGACGTGGCGGCAGCGACTATACAGCGGCGCTGTTGGGTGAAGCACTGCATGCCAGCCGCGTTGATATCTGGACTGACGTGCCGGGGATTTACACCACCGACCCACGTGTGGTGCCAGCGGCAAAACGCATCGACAAAATTGCTTTTGAAGAAGCAGCTGAAATGGCAACATTCGGCGCAAAAGTATTGCATCCGGCGACATTAATGCCCGCAGTGCGTAGCGATATTCCGGTGTTTGTCGGCTCCAGCAAAGACCCCAAAGCAGGTGGTACACTGGTTTGTAACAAAACAGAAAATCCACCGCTGTTCCGTGCTCTGGCATTACGTCGTAAACAAACCCTGGTGACGCTGAATAGCCTGAGCATGCTGCACTCCCATGGTTTCCTGGCAGAAGTGTTCAACATTCTGGCGCAACATAATGTTTCTGTTGATTTGATTACCACTTCAGAAGTTAGCATTGCGCTGACGCTTGATACCACGGGTTCAACTTCCAATAGTGATAGCCCGCTGACCACGTCGCTGCTGACCGAACTTTCCTCACTGTGTCGTGTAGAAGTGGAAGAAAACCTCGCCCTGATTGCCATCATCGGCAACAAACTTTCCCAGGCCTGCGGCGTGGGCAAAGAGGTGTTTGGCGTTCTCGATCCCTTCAATATCCGCATGATTTGCTATGGCGCATCCAGCTACAACCTCTGTTTCCTGGTACCTGGCGACGACGCAGAACAAGTGGTGCAGACACTTCATCACAATCTGTTTGAATAAAATGCCCATATAAGTAATTAATACCAAATGCCGGGCTCGATCCCGGCATTTTTATAACCATAAAACAACACAACACTTGCAAGGATCTCACTATGCTCGCTTCATTAACCCGGCTGTTTCCGCTGTGGGCGGTGCTGCTGTCTGTACTCGCTTATTACACTCCCGGCACCTTCACGCCTATTGGCCCTTGGGTTAGCACACTTTTAATGCTGATCATGTTTGGGATGGGCGTGCATCTGCGCATTGATGATTTTAAGCGCGTGCTGTCACGCCCGGCACCTGTCGCGGCTGGTACGTTCCTGCATTATCTGGTTATGCCCCTGGCGGCCTGGGTTCTGGCGAAGCTGTTTCATATGCCGCCGGACCTCTCAGCAGGTATGGTTTTGGTCGGCAGCGTAGCGAGCGGAACGGCATCAAATGTCATGATTTATCTGGCAAAAGGGGATGTGGCGCTGTCAGTGACGATTTCTTCGGTGTCCACTCTGGTAGGCGTCTTCGCGACACCGTTGCTTACCCGTCTCTATGTTGATGCAGATATCAAAGTCGACGTGATGGGCATGTTACTGAGCATCCTGCAAATCGTGGTTATTCCTATTGGTTTGGGTTTGATCGTGCACCACCTGTTCCCACGTCTTGTGAAGCGCGTTGAGCCTTATCTGCCTGCATTTTCGATGCTCTGTATTCTGGCAATCATCAGCGCGGTGGTAGCAGGTTCAGCCTCTCATATCGCGTCTGTGGGCTTGATGGTTATTGTTGCCGTGATTTTGCATAACGGAATTGGCTTGTTGAGCGGATATTGGGGCGGGCGCCTGTTTGGCTTCGACGAATCCACATGCCGAACCCTAGCAATTGAAGTCGGTATGCAGAACTCCGGGCTTGCTGCCACGCTCGGCAAAATCTACTTCTCGCCGTTGGCTGCCCTGCCCGGCGCACTGTTCTCGGTGTGGCATAACCTTTCTGGCTCACTGCTGGCAGGTTACTGGTCCGGCAAACCGGTTGATGGGAAAAAAGATAAAAGTTTGAAAAAACGTCGCACCTGAAAAATGAGCGGATACAAAAAAAGCCCGGGGAAACCGGGTTTTTTGCTTTTAACTCAACGAAACGCTGACCAATCTGCCCATGAAACTGAGCATATTTACCAACATTTTAGGGTAACTTTGCGACCAGACGCTGATTTTTACTGAGCCAGGGAGCAGTTTGCTTTACACTGGAGGCCACTTCTTAAGAGGCCGCAATAATGTCCACATCCAGACTGACACAACAAGACATGACCGAAGCCGAGCAGCGCGAATTGAAAACGCGGCTTGACCGCGCACGCATCGCCCATGGTCGCCCCCTGACAAACTCAGAAATCAACCACGTTAAAAAAACTTATATTGACCAACTGATAGCAGCACGTGAACAGGAGGCCAAAAAAGTCCGCCAGATTAAAAAGCAAAAAGCGGCAAAACCAGATACATCTGCAACTTATTCCTGGTCTGCAAACAGCCATTCACGTGGGAAGCGCTAATTTAGCGCCCCTTCTTCTTGCGCCCTGGCTGAGCAAAACGTTTACGTGAAGCCAGCTCTGCCGGGGTTTTAGCAGCACTCTTCGGCCCGCTAACGACAGGTTTTTTCACCGCAACCGCCTTCGGTTTGGCTTTTGCTTTGGCCGCCGGTTTCGCTTCAGAAGACGAATTCTCAATCAGCTTAAACAATTCAACTAACTCATCGTCGGTTAAATCACGCCACTCGCCCAACGGCAGACCTTTCATGCTGACATTCATGATGCGGGTACGCTCAAGCTTCGTCACGTCATAACCAAAGTGTTCGCACATACGGCGAATCTGGCGGTTGAGCCCTTGCACCAGCGTGATACGAAACACAAAGGGAGCTTCTTTCTTCACTTTGCATTTCTTGGTGACAGTTCCTAGCATCGGAACGCCTGCCCCCATACCGCGAATGAACTCATCGGTTACTGGTTTGTTTACCGTAACGACATATTCTTTTTCGTGGTCATTCCCGGCACGCAGGATTTTATTCACCAGATCGCCATGATTGGTGAGGAAAATCAGACCCTGAGAGTCTTTATCTAAGCGCCCAATCGGGAAAACGCGTTTGCTGTGGTTAACGAAATCGACAATGTTGTCTTTCTCACCATCTTCGGTGGTACTTACAATGCCCACTGGCTTATTGAGTGCGATAAGTACCAGATCGTCTTCGTCACGGGGTTCGATTAGCTGACCGTTGACCTTCACCACATCTCCGGCAAATACCTGATCGCCAATCGCGGCGCGTTTGCCGTTAATAAAAACATTTCCCTGTTCGATGTAACGGTCGGCGTCGCGGCGGGAGCAGATACCGCTCTCGCTAATGTATTTGTTCAGACGTATAGATGAGTTGGTCAGCATGGTTCCTCCGTAAAACCTGGAATATACCTTACATGAAGGGCGATGCGAACAGACTCGGGCAACAAACTCGAAGTTCATTGCCCGCAAAGGGGGTTATTTAGCAGGCATCGCCGCAATTACGGCTAACTGAAAGTGCCTTTTCGATTAGTACTCGTCCCTTTCGTCATCGTCAGGCTGTTCAAGTACGCTGTATGCGACCGCGCAAAACAGTGAGTTCAGGCGCTTCATATCACCAAGCAAACCGAGGTGTAGTGAGCTGGTTTCAATGCTCTGCACGTTTTGCTGATGCAGGCGGTCAACGTGTGCGTGTGAGAATCGGCGGTTAAGAATACGGAAGCGATGCTTATTACGGCGCAAACGGCGCGCGCTGTTCACATCGGCGGAGAAAAATACCGACAGGCTGAGCTTCAGGTTGCTGGTTAACTGTTGGAGCAGAATATCCAGTTCTTTCAGGCCATCTGGCGAGAATGCCCGACGAGTGGCCAGCGATTTATCCGCGACTTCACTCCCCATGCGCTCAAGAATATCTGCCGCCTGCTCCAGGTTTAGCGACATTTCAATAATCTCTGCCCAGCGACGGGATTCGACTTCTGCCAGTTCCTCTTTCTGCATTTGCGCCATATACAGTTTGATTGCGGTATAGAGCACATCGACATCATCGGCGAGCTTACGCAGTTCCTTCTCCTGGCGCGGCTCTCCGTGCATCACCTTGCTCCAGGTTTCCAGCATTTGCTCCAGCACATCACCCATACGCAAGGTTTCACGCGCTGCGTTGGATAGGCCTAGTGCTGGGGTATCCAACGCCGTTACATCAAGATGTTTCGGCTTCATACGCGCATCAACTTCAGGAGTTTCACTAATCACGCTACGGCAAAAACGTGCCATTACGCCGGCAAATGGCACCATTGCCAGGCAGCGAATCAGGTTGTAGAACACGTGGAAGTAGATAACCAGTTCGGATTCCGGCTGCGGCAGCTTGTGCATCGTATCCGCCAGGATATGAACAAACGGCAGCACAATCACGCCGCCCACCAGCTTGAATAGCAAACTGCCGAGCGCTACACGGCGCGCCGCAGCATTGGCGGTGCTGTTGTTGATCATCGCCAACAAGCCAGAACCGAGGTTGGCACCAATCACCAGGCACAGCGCGACATCAAACGAAATAACCCCTGTTGAGGTCAGTGTGGCGGTCAGCAAAACGGCGGCAAGGCTGGAATAACTGATGATGGCAAACATTGCGCCAATCAGGGCATCAAGCATGATGTCGCCGGTCAACGAAGCGAAGATAACCTTCACGCCCGAGCCTTGCATCATCGGCGTGACCGCACTAACGATTAGCTCCAGTGCCAGCAAAATCAGCCCAAGGCCAATACCGACGCGCCCGAGTTGCCCGGCACGAGTCTGTTTACGGCTGAGGAAGAAAATAACGCCAAGGAAGATGAGTAACGGCGAAAGCCAGGACAAATCAAAGGTCAGTATTCGCGCCATCAACGCGGTACCAACATCAGCGCCCAGAACTATCACCAGCGCAGGGGTAAGCGCCACCAGGTCCTGTGCCACAAAAGAGGTGACCAACATTGTGGTGGCGTTGCTACTTTGCACCAGTGCGGTTACGCCAATACCTGCGCAAAAGGCGAATGGTTTTTTTTCAACACTGCGGCTAAGTACGCTACGGAGATTTGCACCGTAAACGCGCATGATGCCGGTACGCACAATGTGCGTGCCCCATACCAGTAGCGCCACCGCAGAAAGTAGATGCAGTAATGTCAGCACTCATTCTCCCAGTCAATTGACGTTAAGAAATTCCTTCTCTTTCCAGTATATAACGCCTGGCGAGATTTAAACGTTTCGGGATGTAAGAAGGGGAAAAGGAAGGAATTCATTGTCGATCGTCGGTGTCGCAGCCAGTTTGAACTCGGACAGCGCACAGCCCCCTCACGTACACGTAGTACGTGAGGGGGGCGAGCACTGCCCAGGTTCAAAATGGCAAGTAAACCAAGTCGAAGCGGATTAGTCCGCGTCGTAACCGAGGTTAGGTGCTAACCAACGCTCCACATCCGTAACCGACATCCCTTTACGACGCGCATAATCTTGCACCTGGTCACGCTGAATCTGCGCCACGGCGTAATATTTGCTGTCAGGATGGCTGAAGTACCAGCCAGAAACTGATGCACCTGGCCACATGGCGTAGGATTCGGTGAGTTTCATCCCCACCACATTTTCGACGTCCAGCAGTTCCCAGATAGTCGCTTTTTCAGTGTGTTCCGGGCAGGCCGGGTAACCCGGTGCCGGGCGAATCCCTTGATAGTTTTCGCGGATAAGCTCTTCGTTGCTGAGGTTCTCTGTTGGCGCGTAGCCCCAGTAAACCTTGCGCACACGCTCATGCAAGTATTCCGCAAAAGCTTCAGCCAGACGGTCAGACAACGCTTTCACCATGATTTTATTATAATCATCATGTTGCGCTTCATAACCTTCCGCTAATGCGTCTTCTTCCATGCCACCCGTGACCGCAAACGCACCGATGTAATCCGCTTTGCCACTATGTTTTGGCGCAACAAAGTCGGCCAGGCAGTAGTTGGCAAAACCGACTTTCTCGGTTTGCTGACGCAAGTGATGAGCTACCGTTTGCACGCGAGTCCTGGACTCATCGCGATAGATTTCGATGTCGTCATCCACACGGTTGGCCGGGAACAGGCCGACCACGCCGCGTGGGGTCAGCAGTTTTTCGTTATGCAGTTTGTCGAGCATGTCGTTAGCATCTTTGAACAAGCGTTTGGCTTCTTCACCCACCACTTCATCTTCCAGGATGCGTGGGTATTTCCCGGCCAGCGACCAGGTCATAAAGAACGGCGTCCAGTCGATGTAGTTACGCAGCGTTTCGATGCTTGCCGTTACTTCCTGCACACCAGGGCGATGCGGAACTGGCGGTGTATAGCTTGCCCAATCAAATGCGAGATCGTTTTCACGCGCAGCAGCAAGGGTAACTGGCGGAGTACGAGGCTTTTTACGCGCGTGTTGGGTACGAACAGTGACATATTCTTTGCGTGTGCGTTCCACAAACTCGTCGTGCTGAGTCGGAGAGAGCAGTGCTGCCACGACACCTACGGTACGTGAGGCATTCTGCACATAAACGGTCGGCCCGCTGTAGTTCTGCTCGATCTTAACCGCTGTGTGCGCTTTAGAGGTGGTAGCCCCGCCAATCAGCAGCGGCAGCGTAAAGCCCTGGCGCTCCATCTCTTTGGCAACGTTCACCATCTCATCGAGCGACGGCGTAATCAGGCCAGACAGGCCGATAATATCAGCACCCACTTCACGTGCCGTTTTCAAAATCTTCTCGGTTGGCACCATGACGCCAAGGTCGATGATTTCGTAGTTGTTACATTGCAGCACCACACCCACGATGTTTTTGCCGATGTCATGAACGTCGCCTTTCACCGTGGCGAGCACGATTTTGCCGTTGGTCGAGCCTTTCTCTTTGCTGGCTTCAATGTAAGGTTCGAGATACGCCACCGCCTGTTTCATTACGCGAGCGGACTTCACCACCTGCGGCAGGAACATTTTCCCTTCGCCAAACAGGTCGCCAACCACGTTCATGCCATCCATCAGCGGGCCTTCAATGACCTGGATCGGGCGTTCCGACTGCTGGCGGGCTTCTTCTGTATCGAGTTCAATAAACTCAGTGATACCTTTCACCAGTGAGTATTCAAGACGCTTTTTTACGTCCCAGCTACGCCATTCGGCTTGCTGTGCGGCCGCACCATCGTCACTTTTACTACCGCGATATTTCTCGGCCAGATCCAGCAAACGTTCGGTGCTGTCGTCGCGGCGGTTTAGAATTACGTCTTCTACCGCATCGCGTAATTCCTGCGAGAGATCGTCGTAAATCGCCAGTTGCCCGGCGTTAACAATCCCCATATCCATGCCATTACGGATTGCGTAGTAGAGGAATACCGCGTGAATCGCTTCGCGCACCGGGTCGTTACCACGGAAGGAGAACGACACGTTCGATACGCCGCCTGAAATCATCGCATGAGGCAGTTCGCGCTTGATGTCGGCACACGCGCCGATAAAGTCCTGGGCGTAGTTATTGTGCTCTTCAATGCCGGTCGCAACCGCAAAGATGTTCGGGTCAAAAATAATGTCTTCCGGTGGGAAGCCGACTTCTTCGGTCAGAATTTTGTAGGCGCGGCGGCAAATTTCGATTTTGCGCTCGCGGGTATCCGCCTGGCCGACTTCATCAAACGCCATGACCACCATCGCGGCACCGTAACGGCGCACCAGTTTGGCGTGATGGATAAACGGCTCAACGCCCTCTTTCATGGAGATGGAGTTAACGATGCCTTTGCCCTGAATGCACTTCAGGCCTTTTTCGATGACGTCCCATTTCGAGGAGTCAATCATGATTGGCACACGGGCAATATCTGGCTCGCCAGCAATCAGGTTGAGGAAACGCACCATCGCAGCTTCGGCGTCGAGCATCCCTTCATCCATGTTGATATCGATGATTTGCGCACCGCTTTCAACCTGCTGAAGCGCAACTTCCAGCGCTTCATTATATTTTTCTTCTTTGATCAGGCGCTTAAACTTGGCAGAGCCCGTGACGTTGGTACGCTCACCCACGTTGACAAACAGGCTATCGGCGCCAATGTTTAGCGGCTCAAGGCCCGCCAGACGGCATGCCACTGGCAGGTCGGGTATTTTACGTGGGGCAACACCTTCCACGGCTTTGCTCATGGCCGCAATGTGTGCAGGCGTGGTGCCGCAGCAACCGCCGATAATGTTCAGGAAACCGGCCTGCGCCCATTCGCCAATCTGACGCGCCATCTCAAAAGCATCGAGATCATATTCACCGAAGGCGTTTGGCAGACCTGCGTTCGGGTGCGCGGTAACATAGCAGTCAGCGATACGTGAAAGCTCAGCGACATACTGGCGTAGTTCATCTGGCCCCAACGCGCAGTTCAGACCGAAAGTCAGCGCATCAGCATGACGCAACGAGTTATAGAAGGCCTCGGTAGTTTGGCCGGAAAGAGTACGGCCTGAAGCGTCGGTGATGGTGCCGGAAATCATGATTGGTAGATCAACGCCCAGCGCTTCAAATTCGGTTTTAACCGCAAAAATAGCGGCTTTGGCATTCAGAGTATCGAACACCGTCTCAATCATGATGAGGTCAGATCCACCTTCCACCAGCGCACGAGTAGATTCGCGGTAGGCTTCAACCAGCAGATCAAAGGTCACGTTACGGAATGCCGGATCGTTCACGTCAGGTGAAATAGACGCAGTACGGTTAGTTGGGCCTAACACACCTGCCACGTAGCGTGGTTTTTCTGGTGTGCGTGCTGTCCATTCATCGGCACAGGCCCGGGCGAGTTTAGCCGCCTCAAAGTTGATTTCTGCCGACAGGGATTCCATTTGGTAATCCGCCATCGCGATGGTCGTTGAGTTGAAGGTGTTGGTTTCGACAATGTCGGCACCCGCTTCAAAATAGGCGTAGTGAATAGCGGCAATGATTTCCGGCTTGCTCAGCACCAGCAAGTCGTTGTTCCCTTTCAGATCACAAGGCCAGTCCGCAAAGCGCTCTCCGCGGAAATCGCTCTCATCAAGACGGTAGCTCTGGATCATGGTTCCCATACCACCATCCAGTACCAAAATGCGTTGTTGCAACTGCTGATGCAGTTTTTCTAATTTATTGCTCACTCTAACTCCCACCTGTTTACCCAAGCCTGTCAGCCCACAAGTCATACTGTCATAACTTGTAATAGTCGCAAAGCAATGGAACATGAGACATGTTCACCTGACTGATCCGATGAGTGGGTTGCTGGTTGCATTATCGCCAAATAAAACGAAAATGATTTCCACGATACGAAAATTGGAGTCAGTTATGGTTGCTGCCGTTCCCGCCAAACGTGGAAAAAAACCACGCGCTACCACAGTCGCTGCACCTCAGCCTACCGGGCAAGTTCAGTCACTGACTCGTGGTTTGAAACTGCTTGAATGGATTGCCGAATCGCACGGCAGTGTTGCTCTGACGGAGCTTGCACAACAGGCTGGCCTACCTAACTCCACCACGCATCGTCTGCTAACCACCATGCAGCAGCTGGGTTTTGTACGCCAGATTGGTGATTTAGGGCACTGGACGATTGGCGCACATGCATTTGTGGTTGGCAGTAGCTTCCTGCAAAGCCGTAATCTGCTGGCAATTGTTCACCCGATGCTGCGCAAGCTGATGGAAGATTCCGGTGAAACGGTGAATCTGGCGGTGCTCGACCATAGTGATCATCAGGCGATTATTATCGACCAGGTACAATGCGCGCAGTTGATGCGTATGTCAGCGCCGATTGGCGGCAAACTGCCCATGCATGCATCAGGCGCAGGGAAAGTGTTTCTCGCCAATCTGAGCGACGACCAGGTGGTCAATTTATTGCATCGCAACGGGCTGCATAGCTATACGCCGGCAACGCTCACTTCCCCGCTACACCTGAAAGAAGATTTGGCACAAACCCGTAAGCGTGGTTATTCATTTGATGATGAAGAGCATGCGCTGGGGCTGCGTTGTGTGGCGGCATGTATTTATGACGAGCACCATGAAGCCTTTGCCGCTATTTCGATTTCCGGGCCGATTTCACGCGTGACGGATGACCGCGTAACCGAGCTGGGTGCGCTGGTGATTAAAGCGGCGAAGGAGATTACTCAGGCTTATGGCGGCGGGCGCTAACCCGCCTGCTTTAAATCGCCAAAACGAAGAATAAACCGCTGGCGTTTACGATAAGCAAAAACATCTTCTACGTGGCCATTGCGGATACGTTCCTGCAACGCACGCCAATAATCAGCGCGGAACAAATCGCTGTGCATCTCATCAAATATCGAGCGAATACGCGGGTCGGCACATAAGTAATGGCGAAACTCTTCCGGGAACACATCCCCCGGCGCCACGCTGTACCAGGGCTCGGCTGAGAGTTCATCTTCGGGATAACGCGGCGGCGGTATAGCGCGGAAATTCACCTCAGTCATATAGCAAATTTCATCGTAATCGTAGAACACCACTCGCCCGTGGCGCGTCACGCCAAAGTTTTTAAACAGCATGTCGCCGGGGAATATATTAGCGGCGGCAAGCTGGCGGATAGAGTTACCGTATTCTTCCACCGCATCACGTAATTGCTGCCCTTCCACCTGCTCAAGCCACAAATTCAGTGGCACCATTCTGCGTTCAATATAAAGATGGCTAATGGCGATGCGGTCGCCAAGGTCGGTTAATTTTTCAGGAACTTCCTGCTGTAACAGCTCGAGCAGCGGCTGGCTAACCTGGTGTTTGGACAATACAAAGTTTTCAAACTCCTGGGTATCGGCCATGCGCCCGACACGATCGTGCTCTTTGACCAGCTGATAGCATTCGCGCACACGTTCGGCAGTCACCTCTTTTTGCGGCGCGAACTTGTCTTTAATCACTTTGAATACCCGGTCAAAACCGGGCAACGTAAACACCAACATCACCATGCCACGAATACCTGGCGCTTCAATAAACTGTTCGTCAGTGGCGGAGATGTATGTCAGATATTCGCGGTAACTTTCGGTTTTACCGTGTTTCTGGCAGCCAATTGCCATATACAGCTCGGCAGTAGTTTTACCAGGCAACAGCTCACGCAACCATTCCACCAAAGCCGCGGGCTGTGGTGCATAAACCATGAAATAGGAGCGGGCGAAACCGAAGACAATGCTCGCTTCGGCGGTGCTGGTTAAACAGGTATCAACGACCAGATGACCGTCATCGGTGCGATGAATCGGCAACAAAAAAGGCACTTTTCCGCCCGGCAAGACCAACTTACCCACAAGCCAGGCGGCTTTATTGCGATAAAACAGTTCGTTGGCGACTTCAAGGGAAGCCTGCTGCAAAGCATCAGTTCCGAAGGTTTCCGTCAGATGCGCAATGATGTAGCCCGCATCGCGCGCCAAATCTTGCCACGGCAGGCGCAATGGCAAATCTCTTAGCAAAGATCGCAAAAGTGGCTGCCAGGTTACAGCAGGGTTAAAGGTTTTTGACAGCGGACGAGGGATCTCACGAAAGCGCTTTTCTTCCTGAGAACTAAAAATAAAAAGCCGCTCGGGAGATAACGAGCGGTGATCGAAGAGCCGACAATAAACAGAATTGAAAAAGCTTTCGGCGATTTCAAAACGAGGGTAATCGGGCAATAACTGGGTGTACTGCGCTTTGACCCGCAGTAAAAACTCGTCGTCAGTATTGTGGCTGCCAGTGATGCAACGCAGTTGCTCCACCACCAGACCAACGTGATGATCATAGAGATGGATACGGCTTTTCATCGCCCGCTGAACCGCATGCCAGTCCGCTTGCTCAAACCGCTGCTGCGCACCCGCGGTTATTTCAAGAAAGCGACCATACTGCGCGTCAAAGCCTTGCAGGATGGTATGGGCAATTAACAGTTCCAACTGACGCGTCATGAGTTACTCCATGGTGGGTTTTTACTCTCACCCTCTCCTACAGGGTGAGGGGACTGGATTGGTTTTCTCCTTCTTAGGAGAAGGTCGGAATGAGGGTGGCTTTAGAATTGCTCTTCTTCCGTCGAACCCGTTAACGCAGTCACCGAAGACGCTCCACCTTGAATAATCGTCGTCACGCGGTCGAAATAACCGGTGCCCACTTCCTGCTGATGGGAAACGAAGGTGTAACCTTCAGGTGCTGCGGCAAATTCCGGTTGCTGCACTTTTTCCACGTAATGACGCATCCCTTCACCCTGTGCGTAAGCATGTGCCAGGTCGAACATGTTGAACCACATGCTGTGGATGCCTGCGAGCGTAATAAACTGGTATTTGTAGCCCATCGCGGAGAGCTCTTCCTGGAACGAGGCAATGGTTTTGTCGTCGAGGTTTTTCTTCCAGTTAAACGATGGCGAGCAGTTGTAGGCCAGCAATTTGCCAGGGAAGCGTGCATGAATAGCTTCAGCAAAGCGGCGAGCCTGGTCGAGGTCTGGTTTCGAAGTTTCACACCACACCAGGTCAGCGTATGGCGCATAAGCAAGTCCACGACTGATAGCTTGTTCAATGCCTGCACGCGTGCGGTAGAACCCTTCTTGTGTACGCTCGCCAGTCACAAACTCCCGGTCGTATTCGTCACAATCGGAGGTGATAAGATCCGCCGCATCAGCATCGGTACGCGCAATCACAAGCGTTGGCACGCCCATGACATCTGCCGCCAGACGTGCAGCGACTAATTTCTGAATCGCTTCCTGAGTCGGAACCAGTACTTTGCCGCCCATATGGCCGCATTTCTTCACGGAGGCCAGTTGGTCCTCAAAGTGAACTGCTGCCGCACCGGCCTGAATCATCGACTTCATCAACTCGAATGCATTCAGTACGCCACCAAAACCGGCTTCCGCATCGGCCACGATCGGCAGGTAGTAATCGACATAACGCGGATCGCCCTTTTCAATATTTGATGCCCATTGGATCTGATCAGCGCGGCGGAATGTGTTGTTGATCCGATCAACTACCGCAGGAACGGAGTTCGCCGGGTACAAAGATTGATCCGGGTACATGCTGGAAGCCAGGTTCGCATCAGCCGCCACCTGCCAGCCAGAAAGATAGATAGCTTCGATACCCGCTTTCGCCTGTTGCAATGCCTGCCCACCGGTTAACGCACCAAGGCTGTTGATGTAACCCTTTTTCGATTCACCATGCAGCAAACGCCACATTCTCGCCGCGCCATTTTGCGCCAGCGTGCATTCCGGATTCACCGAACCGCGCAGTTTAACCACCTCTTCTGCGCTGTACGGGCGCTTGATGCCTTCCCAGCGTGGCTGCGTCCAGTCTTGTTGTAATTGTTGGATTTGTTGGGTGCGAGAGATTTTAGTCATGGCAGATGCTCCATATTATTATTGAGTAAGATTAAGCAAGTAAGCGGTAGCCCGGCAGCGTCAGGAAGTCGATAAGCGTATCGGAGGTGGTGATCTGCTCCATCAGGCGAGCCGCTTCATCAAAACGCCCCTGGCTGAAACGTTTGTCACCCAACTCTTCCTGAATAACGAACATCTCCTCGGCCAGCATTTGGCGGAACAGCGCCTTAGTGACCGTTTCGCCGTTACTCAGCGTTTTTTCATGATGAATCCACTGCCAGATGGAGGTACGTGAGATTTCTGCTGTCGCGGCATCTTCCATCAGGCCGTAAATCGGTACGCAACCATTGCCGGAGATCCACGCTTCGATGTACTGCACAGCAACACGGATATTGGCACGCATGCCCGCTTCAGTACGCTCGCCGGGGCACGGCTCCAGTAGCTGCGCTGCGGTAACAGGTGAATCTTCTTCACGTAAAATA
This sequence comes from Buttiauxella gaviniae ATCC 51604, assembly GCF_001654835.1. Lineage (GTDB taxonomy): Bacteria > Pseudomonadota > Gammaproteobacteria > Enterobacterales > Enterobacteriaceae > Buttiauxella > Buttiauxella gaviniae. The sequence continues at coordinate 2,575 of NZ_LXEP01000025.1, read as the reverse complement.
TGCAGCTGGTTTTTATCGTCGCCCAATGTTTTGCTAAAGACTTCCATCACCGTGTCGGCCAGACCCGGGTGGGCAATCCATGTGCCGTCGTGGCCATTGGTCGCTTCCATTTGCTTATCCGCTTTGACTTTATTGAGCACCCAATCATTACGCTGGCTGTCTTTACTTGGAATAAATGCCGCCATGCCGCCCATAGCAAAAGCTCCACGGCGATGGCAGGTTTTGATAAGCAGACGGGAGTAAGCATTCAGGAAAGGCTTATCCATTGTGACGGACTGGCGATCGGGAAGAACGCGATCCGCATGGTTTTTCAGGGTTTTGATGTAGCTGAAGATGTAATCCCAACGGCCGCAGTTCAGGCCAACGATATGATCGCGCAGGGCATGCAGGATCTCATCCATCTGGAATACTGCTGGCAGTGTTTCAATCAGTAATGTCGCTTTGATGGTGCCACGCGGCAGGGAGAAATGATCTTCGGTGAAGCTGAAGACTTCGCTCCACCAGGCCGCTTCCTGCCAGGATTGGGTTTTCGGCAGGTAGAAATACGGGCCGCTTCCTTTTGCCAGCAGGGCATCTACGTTGTGGAAGAAGTAGAGTGCGAAATCAAACAGGCTGCCCGGAATGGGTTCGTCACGCCAGATGACGTGTTTTTCCGGTAAGTGCAGACCACGAACACGGCACACCAGTACCGCCGGGTCAGGCTTCAACTGGTAAATTTTTCCCGCTTCGTTTGTCCAGCTAATGGTGCCGCTGATGGCATCACGCAAGTTGATCTGACCATCGATAACTTTGCTCCAGCTCGGTGCCAGGGAGTCTTCAAAGTCGGCCATGAATACTTTGACGTTAGCGTTCAAAGCATTAATCACCATTTTGCGTTCAACCGGGCCAGTAATCTCGACACGCCTGTCCAGTAAATCTGCTGGGATCCCACGAACAGACCATTCAGATTCACGAATGGAACTTGTTTCCGAAATAAAGTCCGGAAGTTTACCGGCATCAATTTCCGCCTGCTGTACGGTGCGTGCCGCCAGCAACTTATTACGCTGTGGTGTAAAGCGGGTGACGAGTTCACTGAGAAACTCGACTGCATCAGGCGTCAGTATCTGTCGCTCTGGTTCACCAAACGGCTGGCTAAAGGCCAACTCTGCGCTAACTGTCTGTTGTGTCATTAGATCTCTCCCCTCATCTCATCCCGTCAATAACGCCAATTCTATCTGGTACGTCCAGTGTCTGGTTTTCACCCAACAGGGTTAAGACTACTTCATGATTTTCTAAAATCAAAAACAATTTCCATTTTTGAAATTAAAATCACTTATCATATTGATATTTATGAAATTAAAAATTATTCAGTGCGGGAAGTGATTTTTAGAAAACAAAAAAGGCACCCGAAGGTGCCTTGATCGTAGAGTAGACGGGATGCTGAAACGCTTAATCGAGAGTTGGGTTCATATGGCGTAGATCGAACGGTGTGATCTGGTAGACGTAGTAGTTTAGCCAGTTTGTGAACAGTAAATTCCCGTGGCTACGCCAGGTTGCATGTGGCTTTTTCTGCGGATCATTTCCAGGGAAATAGTTATAAGGCACATCAGGATTCAGACCTGCTTCTACATCGCGGAAATACTCACCTGAGAGCGTGTGCGAATCATATTCCGGATGGCCTGTCACAAACGCAATGCGCTTGTCTTTACTGCCGAAAAGATAAGCATCCCCTTCTTCTGACTCGGCCAGAACTTCGAGATCGGTGTAGTCACGAATCAACGATGCAGGGAAGTCGGCATAACGTGAATGGGGAGCCAGGAAGGAGTCATCAAAACCACGAGTCAGCAGAGCATGCGGGTAAGTGAGGTTATGCTCATATACGCCAGACAGTTTCTCTTTGCGCGTTTGCTTAGGAATACCATAGAGAATATTAAGTGCCGCCTGCACGGCCCAACAGACAAACAGAGTTGAGGTGACGTGATCTTTAGCCCAATGAATGACTTGTTCGATCTGCGGCCAGTAAGCCACATCGTTAAATTCCACCAAGCCTAATGGTGCACCAGTCACGATAAGCCCATCAAAATTTTCATCCTGAATATCGTCGAAATTACAGTAGAAATTATTGAGGTGCTCAGTTGGTGTATTACGGGATTCACGTGAATCAATGCGCAACAGCTGAACGTCAACCTGTAAAGGAGAGTTAGAAAGCAGACGTAAAAACTGGTTCTCCGTCTCAATCTTTTTCGGCATCAGATTAAGTATGAGCACTTTTAGCGGACGGATCTCCTGGTTGCTTGCGCGCGATGTCGTCATAACAAAGACATTCTCATCACGCAGGAAATTGACAGCTGGTAACTCATCCAGTACCCGAATTGGCATAACCTTTTACCCTCACAGCATACGTTTAAACGTTTAGACATCCAGATAGCTGAAGATATCCTGGTGCATGTCAAATGTCGAGTATTCATAAGATAGTTGAAAATGTTTCACTTAAGCACAGAGTTTACAGGTAGTGGAATAGACGGGGTAATCGTTGGTTTTGCAGTGGATTATAGGGTGGGTTGGCTTGCTCAGAGGCGGATAGGAAAGGTGATCG
>NZ_LXEP01000024.1 GCF_001654835.1 Buttiauxella gaviniae ATCC 51604 | reverse complement strand
GCCTTATACGCAGTTACACACAAAGTTATCCACATTCGTGATGAAGTCCTAAATTTTGCGAGCGTGACGCAAACGTTTTCGCTACAATGCACCCGCAATAAATGGACGCCCCGTTTTGGGGCGTTAGCTGAGTTTTAGGGAAAATTGCTAAAATTCAGCTAACGCTCTTCTATATGCGAACCAAAGCTAAGGGATCAAACCATGCAACAACGTCGTCCTGTACGCCGCGCTCTGCTCAGTGTTTCTGACAAAGCCGGTATCGTCGAATTCGCCCAGGCGCTCTCCCAACGTGGCGTGGAGCTGCTGTCCACTGGCGGAACCGCTCATCTGCTGGCTAAAGCTGGCCTGCCGGTAACCGAAGTCTCTGACTACACCGGTTTCCCGGAGATGATGGATGGACGCGTCAAAACCCTGCATCCAAAAGTTCACGGCGGCATTCTGGGTCGTCGCGGTCAGGATGATGCGATCATGGAACAACACGCTATCTCCCCAATTGATATGGTTGTCGTCAACCTCTACCCGTTCGCACAGACTGTTGCCCGCGAAGGATGCTCTCTTGAAGATGCGGTAGAGAATATTGATATCGGCGGCCCAACCATGGTGCGCTCCGCTGCGAAGAACCACAAAGATGTGGCAATCGTAGTAAAGAGCAGTGACTACGAAGCGATTATTAGCGAGCTGGATGCTAATGAAGGATCTCTGACGCTCGAGACACGTTTCGATTTGGCTATTAAGGCTTTCGAACACACCGCCGCTTACGACAGCATGATCGCCAACTACTTTGGTAGCATGGTTCCTGCCTATCATGGCGAAAGCAAAGATCCTTCAGGTCGCTTCCCTCGTACGTTGAACCTGAACTTCATTAAGAAGCAGGATATGCGTTACGGTGAAAACAGCCACCAGCAAGCAGCCTTCTATATAGAAGAAGAAATTAAAGAAGCTTCTGTCGCTACGGCAACTCAGGTTCAGGGCAAAGCGCTCTCTTATAACAACATCGCTGATACCGATGCCGCACTGGAATGTGTGAAAGAGTTCAACGAACCTGCCTGCGTTATCGTGAAGCATGCCAACCCTTGTGGTGTGGCAGTCAGCGATTCCTTATTAGATGCATACGACCGCGCCTATAAAACAGACCCGACTTCCGCATTCGGCGGCATCATCGCTTTCAACCGTGAACTGGATGCCGAAACTGCGCAGGCGATTATCTCCCGCCAGTTCGTCGAGGTGATTATTGCCCCTTCAGCCAGCGAAGAAGCTCTGAAGATCACAGCGGCTAAGCAAAACGTTCGCGTTCTGACTTGCGGCCAGTGGCAGCAGCGTATTCCGGGCCTGGATTTCAAACGAGTTAACGGTGGTGTGTTAGTACAGGATCGCGATCTGGGCATGGTGACAGCCGCAGACCTGCGTGTTGTCAGCAAACGCCAGCCGACCGAGCAAGAACTGCGTGATGCATTGTTCTGCTGGAAGGTAGCGAAGTTTGTTAAGTCCAACGCCATTGTCTATGCCCGCGAGAATATGACTATCGGCATAGGCGCCGGTCAGATGAGCCGTGTTTATTCCGCCAAAATTGCCGGTATCAAGGCAAGCGATGAAGGCCTGGAAGTGAAAGGCTCGGCAATGGCATCAGATGCCTTCTTCCCATTCCGTGACGGTATTGATGCCGCAGCGGCAGTTGGCGTGAGCTGTGTTATCCAGCCTGGTGGTTCAATCCGCGATGAAGAAGTGATCGCCGCAGCTGACGAACATGGGATCGCCATGATCTTCACCGATATGCGCCACTTCCGCCATTAATCCCGGAGCGTCTATAAATGAAAGTATTAGTAATAGGTAATGGCGGGCGTGAACACGCGCTGGCCTGGAAAGCGTCACAGTCACCATTAGTTCGTACGGTATTTGTTGCTCCCGGCAATGCCGGTACGGCTCTGGAACCTGCTTTGCAGAACGTGGCGATTAGCCCAACTGACATTGCTGCCCTGTTGAGCTTTGCACAGAATGAAAAAATCGACCTGACGATTGTCGGCCCGGAAGCGCCGCTGGTGATGGGCGTGGTCGATACCTTCCGTGCTGCTGGCCTGAAGATCTTTGGCCCAACTCAGGGGGCTGCGCAGTTAGAAGGTTCAAAAGCTTTCACCAAGGATTTCCTGGCTCGCCATAAAATCCCGACCGCTGAATACCAAAACTTCACCGAAGTCGAACCCGCTTTGGCTTATGTCCGTGAAAAAGGCGCGCCGATTGTCATTAAGGCCGATGGCCTGGCCGCGGGCAAAGGCGTAATCGTAGCGATGACGCTGATCGATGCCGAAGCGGCGGTAAACGATATGCTGGCAGGTAACGCCTTTGGCGACGCCGGGCACCGCATCGTGGTAGAAGAGTTTTTGGATGGCGAAGAGGCCAGCTTCATCGTGATGGTGGATGGCGAAAACGTTCTGCCGATGGCCACCAGCCAGGATCATAAGCGTGTTGGTGATGCAGATACCGGCCCGAACACTGGCGGTATGGGTGCGTACTCTCCTGCTCCAGTTGTGACTGATGAAGTCCACCAGCGTGCAATGGACCTGGTTATCTGGCCAACCGTGCGCGGCATGGCTGCTGAAGGGAATACCTACACCGGTTTCCTGTATGCCGGCCTGATGATCGATAAACAAGGTAACCCGAAGGTTATCGAGTTTAACTGCCGCTTTGGTGACCCTGAAACCCAGCCAATCATGCTGCGCCTGCAATCAGATCTGGTTGAGCTGTGCCTCGCCGCATGTGATGGCAAGCTGGATAAGACAACATCTAAGTGGGACGAGCGCCCATCTCTGGGAGTGGTGATGGCCGCTGGCGGCTATCCGGCTGATTACCGTAACGGCGATGTGATTCATGGTTTGCCACTTGAAGAAGTCGCAGACGGCAAAGTGTTCCACGCTGGAACGAAATTGCGTGAAGACGATATGGTTGTGACTAACGGTGGCCGTGTTCTGTGCGTAACCGCATTAGGTGATACCGTCGCACAAGCGCAGCAACGTGCTTATGAGCTTATGAAGGATATCCATTGGGATGGCAGTTTTAGCCGCTCCGATATTGGCTATCGTGCCATTGAGCGTGAAAACGCGAAGTAAGACTCGAAACTCGCAGTGATATTTAAGACCGCCCTCGTGGCGGTTTTTTTATTTAGAACGTAGCAGGTTTAGGCTGCCAGCTACAGAAATCCTGATTCGCTACCAGCAACAGCTGAGAACCTTCCGGCGCTTCAAGCCAGGCTATGCTCACATCGAGTGACGAATGGCGTTGGCGATTCGCAATATGATTGAGCGATACGCTGTCGAGTTTAGGCTCGAATGTCTCACCTTCGCAGGTTGTCACCGTGCCATTGCTATGCCAGCGGCCTTGTCGCAAAACAACACGCCCAATGCGCAATGCTTCGCTGGTCGCTTTAGTCTGAGTCGCCTGATACTGATACAAAGCGATTTGGTCATTGGAAAGCTGCTGTTTTTGACCATTCACTTCGCGCTGCATAAAGCTCAGTTCGCCATGATCGTCAAAACGCACTTTGATATGTTCTGACGGCTCGCTCTGAATCGTCATTTCAATCGATACCAGCTGCTCACCTTGCCAGCGGTAATCACTGGTGGTCGTTGCACCCTTCTGCCTTGGGCTAAACGCCGTAAGCATGTGAATGCTGCCATCATCGCTGTTGTCTTTACGCCAGATGCGCACAACACCTTGATCGGCAATATATCCGCTCGCGGTAAATGGCGGGAGAGGAGAATGACCGCTGCAAGCCATAAGCAGCAATGTGCCTGTCAGCGCGGCCAGAGGACGGCAGACAAACAAAAGGGGCGTAAACGCCCCTCTGCTAAAACTGTTCACTGACACTATTAGCTCTTAACAGCGTCTTTCAGTGCTTTGCCTGAAACAAATGCCGGCACGTTAGCTGCGGCGATTTTGATTTCATTACCAGTCTGTGGGTTGCGGCCAGTGCGCTCAGCACGGTGGTTTACCTTAAAGGTACCGAAACCAACCAGTTGGACAGCATCACCTTCTTTCAGAGACTCAGTAATTGCAGCCAGGGTGGATTCCAGAGCAGCTTTAGCCTGTACTTTAGACAGATCAGCCTTGTCAGCAATTACATCAATCAGTTGAGTCTTGTTCATAAGTTATCCTTACAATGTGTTTATCGCTTGCTAAGCATCGAGTGCGACGGAAATGCCAAAAAAGCACTCTCCTGCATACACGCACCGATAGCCACTTTTTTTCGCCCCACAAATGTAGACCAGACGGGGGGCTAATTGGAAGCCTTCAGGGGTGACAATTCGGACTGTAAGTCACGTTTTGCTGTCTTACTGCTGCAAATTTATACCAATATTGCTACTACCCGCTTCACGCAGGTCCGCGCGGAGCCCTTTGATCAGCTCAACGTCGCGCTCTTCGCAGTCAGCCAACAGGCGGAAAATCTCCCATTGGATGTCCCATTCTTCTTCAACAGCAGGGTTTGCTCTGAGCTCTTCGTCGGTCATTTCGCGACCAGCCTGGGTCATTTCCAGCATGGCAACTGTGGTGATTGATGCCTTACTGACTTCGATTGCATGCTCCAGAGTTTCCCCTGAAAGACGTGAGTGAACTAATTCGCTCAATGCAACGCATGCATCAATCGCCGGATAGACACCGTAAATATCATAGTCGTCGGCAGACGGAATGCCTTCTTCGAGTTTCTCAAGTTGGCTGTCAAAGTTTACTTTCGCATCTTTCACCGTCAATGTTTCCCAAATCAAGTCGAGAATGCGGCGATACAACTGAGGATCACCAAATTCAGTCTGCTGGCAGAACATGGCGTAATTCGGATACATACGTTCGCATAAAGAAGCCATGAAAGTGACATGTTGCCAGCTTTCCAGTTTCTCCAGGCGCAGATGGATTGGGTTTTGTAACATAGCGATGTCTCAAAGACGGAATATTAGCAGCAGTTTACCTTAATCACCCCTGAATTGCTTGCCACCGCGTGAAAGCCGGGCGACCCGATGCCACAGCATCTGCCCAGCGAGTGGCTTCAGGTAAGCGGTAACCCATCAGACAGCGATTCACCCATAGCAAGGCCGTATCAAGGCTTACACGATGGCCTGTGGAGACAAACAACGGATTGCAGCGCTTTTTACTGCGTAACACCCATGCAAGCGCTTCACCTTTGTCGGTCAGCAACTGGCATGAGCCAGGTTCTTCAGATAACGGTGCAAACTTCCCACACAAACGCTTCTTAGCAACGCCTATCGTCGGCACGTCCACCAGCAGGCCAAAATGGGCGGCAACGCCCAAACGCCGTGGGTGCGAAATACCGTGGCCATCAACAAACAGTAGGTCCGGTTTTTGCGACAGCATTTCCCACGCAGCAAGCAGTGCAGGATATTCGCGAAACGAGAGGAAGCCGGGGATATATGGCATCGAGGTGGCGACACGCGCCACCTGATATTCAACCAGTTCAAGAGAGGGATATTGCAACAACACGATGGCGGCACGCGTAACATCACCGCCCTGTTCAAACCCAACGTCTGCCCCGGCAATTAACCGGGGAGGATCCTGCTCAAAGCGATCCTCGCGGATCACCTGTGAAGCGAGTTCGATCTGCTGTGCGCGTAAGCTTGCAAGATCCATCACTGATCCTTACTCGTGATACGGCTTCGACAAACGGTGCACCGCTTCTACAAATGCACCCGCGTGTTCTGGCGGAACATCCTGGTGAATGCCATGGCCCAAGTTAAAGACGTGGCCTTCACCTTTACCGAACCCGGCAAGAATGGTCGCGACCTCTTCTTCGATACGCGCAGGCTGAGCATAAAGCATGGATGGGTCCATATTGCCCTGCAATGCGACTTTATGGCCGACACGACGACGAGCATCGGCGATATCGGTCGTCCAGTCTAATCCCAGCGCATCACATCCCGTTTCAGCCATCGCTTCCAGCCACTGGCCGCCACCCTTAGTGAACATGGTCACAGGCACTCGACGACCTTCGTTTTCACGTAGCAGGCCATCGATGATTTTGTGCATGTAATAGAGCGAAAACTGCTGATAATCACGCCCGGTCAGCACGCCGCCCCAGGTATCGAAAATCATCACCGATTGCGCACCCGCTTTGATTTGCGCATTCAGGTACAGCGTGACGCTTTGCGCCAGCTTGTCGAGCAGAAGGTGCAGCGCTTGCGGGTCGGCATACATCATCTTTTTAATCACGGTAAAGGCTTTGCTGCTGCCGCCTTCGACCATATAAGTCGCCAGCGTCCACGGGCTACCGGTGAAGCCAATCAGCGGTACTTCGCCTTTTAACTCGCGGCGGATAGTACGTACCGCGTTCATCACATAACCCAGTTCACCTTCCGGATCAGGAATCGGCAACTTTTCCACATCAGCACGGCTGGTGATTGGCGAGCGGAAACGCGGGCCTTCACCCGCTTCAAAATAGAGGTCAAGCCCCATCGCATCAGGCACGGTGAGGATGTCGGAGAAGAGGATCGCCGCATCAAGCTTGTAGCGACGCAGCGGCTGCAAAGTCACTTCGCAAGCCAACTCAGCATTTTTGCACAGCGACATAAAATCGCCAGCCTGCGCACGAGTCGCTTTGTATTCTGGCAAGTAACGACCTGCCTGCCTCATCATCCATACTGGCGTGGTATCTACAGGCTGGCGTTGCAGCGCCCGCAGGTAACGATCGTTCTTCAGTTCAGTCATTTTGCATTTCCTTTGGCTGGAACTCTAAATACATTCCGCCAGTTTACCACGTCATTCATACTCTGCCCGACACAGGGCGACAGTGTCTTCAATCAGGCGACGAGCCACCGTACCCGGTGGAGGCAATAACGGAAGTTGGTCATACCGATACCAACCCGCATCAAGTAACTCTTTCGGGTCGATTTCAATTTCGCCGCTGTCATATTCCGCCATAAATGCGGTCATCAGCGATTGCGGGAACGGCCAAGGTTGGGAAGTTACATAACGTAAATTCTTCACACGAATGCTGCTCTCTTCCATCACCTCACGCGCCACGGCCTGCTCGAGGGTTTCCCCAACTTCGACAAAACCGGCCAGCACGGTATAAATTCCACCGCGATGGCGTGTGTGCTGAGCAAGCAGGATATGGTCTTCACGACGGATAGCCACGATGATGCACGGTGAAATTTGTGGATAGTAGCGTTCACGACAATGGTTACACAGCATCGCCCATTCGGTTTTGCTGACGTGCATTTCATGGCCACAGTAGCCACAGAACTTATGCGAGCGATAGAACTCCGCTAACTGCACGCCACGCCCAGCAAGTTGAAATAACCCTGGGTCCTGGTCAATAACCTGGCGCACTGATCCCATATCCGCACGGCGATGTTGCCGCACTAACCACACCGGCTCACTTTCCCACTCGCCGATATGCATCCCAACCGCACCATCAAGCTGAAAATCTTGTGCTGCTCCGTGAGGTAGCTCACCTTTCGGCAACCACAATTTTTGTTCATGACTGACGATAAACCAGCCCTGATCTAACTTTTGAATTACACGTTCCATAACCTGGTGCACATCCCCGAGTTCGCTGGTATAAACAAATGGTCGTAACAATTTTGGGTACGTTTGCGTTACATCTTTTACTCACGGAATCACGGAGTCAATCATGCTTAACCAGTTAGAAAATCTGACTGAGCGCGTCGGTGGTAGTAATGAGTTAATCGACCAATGGCTATATGCCCGCAAACATTTATTGGTGGCTTATTACAATATGGTTGGGATCAAGCCTAACAAGGAATCCCATACCGCGCTCAATGAAAAGGCTCTGGATAACTTTTGCCATAATCTGGTGGATTATCTTTCTGCCGGTCATTTCAATATTTATGAACGCATTATCAGCGAAATGGAAGGCAGCAGCCCACTTTTAGCCGCAACTCATCTTTATCCGCAGCTTGAAGCCAACACCCAGCACATCATGGATTTTTACGATTCGCATCTCGAAAGTGCTATCGATGATGATAACTATATTGAGTTCCAGAAAGCGTTATCCGGCATCGGTGAAGCACTGGAATCACGTTTTTCACTGGAAGATAAACTCATTCAGTTAGCTTACGACCACGATATAAATGACAGTGCTAACGATACCGGCAACCTTGCACGCCCGGCTTGAGTTCTGCGCTGTTAACGAGTAGTTTACATAGCGACCCGTAGCAATACGGGTTTCTTCTTGTCGGAGTGCCGAGTGTTTAATTGAACACCGGCTGAGACCGTTAATTCGGGATCCGCGGAACCTGATCAGGCTAATACCTGCGAAGGGAACAAGAGTAATTCTGCTTTTGGGTTCACCCGTACGCGGGCGCCCCACATTCATTACTCCTCCGTTGTTCTGGCAAGCCACTCCTTGATATTTACTGGAATGAGCTATGTCTATTACTGAAAAAAAACCAAACCGCCGCGAACAACGCGCTGCTGCCCAGCATTTTATCCATACGCTGGAAGGTACTGCTTTCCCTAATTCCCAACGCATTTATCTAACTGGCTCACGCGATGATATCCGCGTACCGATGCGCGAAATTCAACTTAGCCCAACCGCAACGGGCGGTACGAAAGAAAACCCTCTGTTCACCCCTAACGATGCCATTCCGGTGTATGACACTTCAGGTCCGTATGGCGACCCGGCAATCAGCATCGACGTTCTGTGCGGGCTTTCACCACTGCGTGAAAGCTGGATTAGCGAGCGTGATGATTGCGAAACACTGACCGACCGTAGCTCTGCATATACCAAAGAGCGCCTTGCTGATGATGGTCTGGACGAATTGCGTTTTGAAACACAACTCACGCCGAAGCGCGCAAAAGCCGGGAAAATTGTCACGCAGTTGCACTATGCACGCCAGGGCATAGTGACGCCGGAAATGGAGTTTATCGCCATACGTGAAAACATGGGCCGCGAACGCATTCGCGATGAAGTGTTACGCCACCAGCACCCAGGCCAGAGTTTTGGTGCTCTCGTGCCAGAAAACATTACTCCTGAATTTGTACGCGATGAAGTCGCCGCAGGCCGGGCAATCATTCCCGCCAATATTAACCACCCTGAGTCTGAGCCGATGATTATCGGCCGTAATTTCCTTGTCAAAGTGAATGCCAATATCGGCAACTCAGCGGTCACCTCCTCGATTGAAGAAGAAGTGGAAAAACTGGTGTGGTCAACGCGCTGGGGCGCAGACACCGTGATGGATCTTTCCACCGGCCGCTATATCCACGAAACCCGCGAATGGATTTTACGTAACAGCCCAGTCCCTATCGGCACCGTGCCCATTTACCAGGCGCTGGAAAAAGTAAATGGCATCGCTGAAGACCTGACCTGGGAAATGTTCCGCGACACACTCCTGGAACAGGCCGAGCAAGGCGTGGACTATTTCACCATTCACGCCGGAGTGCTGCTGCGTTATGTGCCGATGACGGCCAAACGCCTGACCGGAATTGTGTCGCGCGGCGGTTCGATTATGGCGAAATGGTGCCTGTCACATCATCAGGAAAACTTCCTGTATGAGCACTTCCGCGAAATTTGCGAAATCTGTGCCGCTTACGACGTTTCACTCTCGCTTGGCGACGGCCTGCGCCCTGGCTCCATTCAGGATGCCAACGATGAAGCGCAATTCTCTGAGCTGCATACGCTTGGCGAGTTGACCAAAATTGCCTGGGAATACGATGTGCAGGTGATGATTGAAGGCCCGGGACATGTGCCCATGCAGATGATCCGCCGCAATATGACCGAAGAACTGGAGCACTGCCATGAAGCACCGTTCTACACGCTCGGCCCGCTGACCACCGATATTGCACCGGGTTATGACCATTTCACCTCAGGTATTGGTGCAGCCATGATTGGCTGGTTCGGCTGTGCGATGCTTTGTTACGTCACACCAAAAGAGCATCTTGGCCTACCGAATAAAGAAGATGTTAAACAGGGGCTGATTACCTACAAAATTGCGGCACATGCCGCAGACCTGGCAAAAGGCCACCCTGGTGCGCAAATCCGCGACAACGCGATGTCGAAAGCCCGTTTTGAATTCCGCTGGGAAGACCAGTTTAATCTCGCGCTTGACCCTTTCACCGCCCGCGCCTATCACGATGAAACTCTGCCGCAGGAATCCGGCAAGGTCGCGCACTTCTGTTCGATGTGCGGACCAAAATTCTGCTCGATGAAAATCTCCCAGGAGGTTCGCGATTTCGCCGCTAAGCAAGCCATAGAAGTTGGCATGGACGATATGTCGCAATCCTTCCGTGCAAAAGGTGGCGAAATTTATCTGCGTCAGGAGGAAGTGTGATGAGCACACCCGCCTTCCCTTCTGTGCCCAAACGACTCGGGTTGTATCCGGTAGTGGATAGCGTCGAGTGGATTGCCCGCTTACTGGAGGCGGGAGTACGCACCCTTCAATTACGGATTAAAGACAAACGCGACGAAGAAGTTGAAGCCGACATTACTACTGCCATTGCGCTTGGTAAGCGATATGAGGCGAGGTTATTCATCAATGATTACTGGCGACTGGCGATAAAACATCGTGCTTACGGTGTTCATCTGGGCCAGGAAGATCTGGATGTCGCTAATCTGGACGCCATCCGCGATGCGGGCCTGCGCCTCGGGCTTTCGACGCACGACAATATGGAAATGGATCGCGCCCTGGAAGCACGCCCTTCTTACATCGCGTTGGGGCATGTTTTTCCAACTCAAACCAAGCAGATGCCGTCCGCTCCTCAAGGGCTTTCGCAACTCGCAGCCCACATCAAAACGCTGGGCGATTACCCGACTGTCGCCATCGGTGGAATAAGTATTGAGCGCGTTCCTGCTGTACTCGCAACGGGCGTTGGAAGTGTCGCAGTTGTGAGCGCAATTACTCTGGCCCCAGACTGGCGAGCGGCAACAGCGCAACTACTGGAGCTTGTGGGGGCTGGCGATGAATGATGCCGATTTCATGCGTTACAGCCGCCAACTGTTGCTGGAAGACATCGCCATTGAAGGGCAGCAAAAGCTGCTCGCCAGCAAAATCTTAATCGTCGGGCTTGGCGGACTGGGTTCGCCAGCCGCGTTATATCTTGCGGCGGCAGGCGTTGGTACTTTGATTCTCGCCGACGATGACAACGTGCATATCAGTAATTTGCAGCGCCAGATTTTGTTTACCTCTCAGGATTTGGAACAGCCAAAATCGCTGGCCGCTCAACGCCATCTCCAGAAGCTCAACCCCGATATTACGCTCCAGGTTATTAGCGAGCGTTTAGCTGGAGAAGCGTTGATGCAGGCGGTAAAGAACGCCGATCTAGTGCTGGATTGCAGCGACAACATGGCGACACGCCAGGCCGTTAACGCCGCCTGTGTCGCACATAACAAACCGCTGATTTCTGCAAGTGCAGTCGGCTTTGGCGGGCAGTTGATGGTTCTGACGCCTCCGTGGGAAACCGGTTGTTATCGCTGTGTCTGGCCTGACGAACACGAACCGGAGCGCAACTGCCGTACTGCGGGAATCATCGGCCCGGTGGTTGGTGTGATGGGAACATTGCAGGCTCTGGAGGCCATAAAGTTGTTGAGCGGCATGGCTCCAGCAACGGGTACTTTGCGCCTGTTCGACGCCCGTCAACATAGCTGGCGCTCCCTCGCTATGCAAAAAGCGGCTAATTGCCCGGTATGCGGAGGGCGAGATGCACATCCACTTTAACGATGAACCGCTGCAGTGCCCGGATAACCTGACGCTGGAAAAGCTGCTTGACCAACTGCGCCTGTTGAAACCAGGCGTAGCACTCGCCATCAACCAAAGCATTGTGCCACGTGAACAGTGGGAAGCTCATTTGTTGAAAGATGGCGACCAGATCTTGCTTTTTCAGGCCATAGCCGGGGGTTAACATGCTACAGATTGCTGATAAAACTTTCTCATCACGCTTGTTCACCGGCACCGGGAAATTTTCCTCGCCGCAGGTGATGGTTGAAGCGATTCGCGCTTCCGGCTCGCAGTTAGTGACAATGGCAATGAAGCGCGTCGATTTGCGTAACCATAACGATGCGATTCTCGCGCCACTGCTTGAGGCGGGCGTGCAGTTGCTGCCGAATACCTCTGGCGCCAAAACGGCTGAAGAAGCGATTTTTGCCGCACAGCTTGCCCGAGAAGCGCTCGGTACGCATTGGGTAAAGCTGGAAATCCACCCCGACGCCCGCTATTTGCTGCCCGATCCTATCGAAACGCTGAAAGCTGCGGAGGCACTCGTCAAACAGGGTTTTGTCGTATTGCCTTATTGCGGCGCCGATCCCGTTTTGTGCAAACGGCTTGAGGAAGTCGGATGTGCAGCGGTCATGCCGCTCGGGGCGCCAATTGGTTCGAATCAGGGCTTACAAACCCGGGCGTTTTTAGAAATTATTATCGACCAGGCTCGTGTGCCGGTAGTGGTTGATGCAGGTATCGGTGCGCCAAGCCATGCCGCAGAAGCGCTGGAAATGGGGGCCGCTGCGGTGCTGGTGAATACGGCGATTGCCGTGGCGCATGATCCCGTGCAAATGGCTCAGGCATTTCGCCTGGCAGTTGAAGCTGGCGTATTAGCGGCTAAATCCGGTTTAGGCACCCGCCACCAGCAGGCACAAGCCTCCAGCCCGTTAACCCAGTTTCTGCAATTTAGCCAGGAGGGTACGTGATGGCACAAACTTTCACCGAGCGTTGGCGTGAGCTGGACTGGGATGACATCCGACTTCGTATTAACAGCAAGACGGCTGCCGACGTGGAGCGAGCATTGAGCGCACGCAAAATCACCCGCGACGATCTGATGGCGCTGCTCTCCCCTACCGCCAGCCACTATCTCGAACCGCTGGCACAACAGGCCCAGAAATTAACTCGTCAGCGTTTTGGTAACACGGTGAGTTTTTACGTGCCGCTTTATCTGTCAAATCTCTGCGCTAACGATTGTACTTACTGCGGGTTTTCCATGAGCAACAAGCTCAAACGTAAAACGCTGGATCAGCAGGAAATTGAGCGGGAATGCGCGGCGATTCGCAAACTAGGCTTCGAACATTTGTTGTTAGTGACCGGTGAACACCAGACCAAAGTCGGAATGGATTATTTTCGTCAGCACCTTCCTGCGATCCGCCGCCAGTTCAGTTCGCTGCAAATGGAAGTACAGCCGCTGGATGAACATGAATATGCCGAACTGAAAACTCTCGGACTGGATGGTGTGATGGTTTACCAGGAAACCTATCACCAGGCTGTGTACGCGCAGCATCATTTACGCGGCAATAAACAGGATTTCTTCTGGCGCCTGGAAACACCGGACAGGCTTGGCCATGCGGGGATAGATAAAATAGGCCTCGGGACGTTGATTGGTTTATCGGACAGCTGGCGCACCGACTGTTTTATGGTCGCGGAGCACTTACTGTGGCTACAGCAACAATACTGGCAAAGTCGCTATTCGATTTCGTTTCCGCGTTTACGACCCTGTACGGGTGGCGTCGAACCTGCGTCGGTCATGACTGAAAGCCAGTTAGTGCAGGTGATATGCGCATTTCGCCTGCTTGCGCCCGATGTCGAGCTTTCGCTTTCTACGCGTGAATCACCGTGGTTCCGGGATCATATGATCCCACTCGCCATCAATAATGTGAGTGCGTTCTCTAAAACTCAGCCCGGAGGGTACGCCGATAATCACCCTGAGCTTGAGCAGTTTGCGCCGCACGACGGGCGTACTCCGGTGCAAGTGGCTGAGGCATTAACACGCTCAGGCTTACAACCTGTGTGGAAAGATTGGGATAGTTTTCTGGGAAGAAACTCGCCGTAGCTTTGCTACGTTTAAATGGCGGTAACTTTTCCTTTTCGTTGCCGCCACATCTTTCAATTAATAAACGGTCACTTTCGCGACTTTGGCAACTTTACCGTCTCGGGAAGGCATATCTGGAGTCACGCCCAGCGCAATAGCACTGTAAAGCCCGGCCAATTGTGCAAAGGCAACATAGAGTAATGTCGTCCAGGATTCGTGGCAATCCGCCAGCTCTGGTGCGGCAAAATGGAAATAACGATCTCCCGGTTTAACGCCTGCCGGTAATGCATCATGGCCGATGGCAATAATTTGCGCTGTGGCGCTTCGTTCACGGGTTAGTTCCGCCATCATGTCACTGTCATAGCGGTTGATTTCGGCGCGTGCGGCAAGATAACCGATAAGCGTGGCATCACGATTGATAATGAGCTTTGGCCCATGGCGGAATTCCAGCATTGAATGCCAGGCCGTCATCACCTGGCCGTTACCCATTTCCAGCAGTTTGAGGCTGGTTTCACAGGCTACGGCTTTTAGCGACAGAGAACCGACGACTACCACATTGTTGCGAGACTCTGCCGCCCACTTTTCGATATCAGCAGCATAGTGGTTGAAAAAATGGTTCATGCCGCGCTGCAAAACTGGCAGCACTTTTTCGGCTTCAGACCAGCCAGCAGGAGCCACCAGCAACATCAAATACCAGAGGGGAATGGTGAACTCGGAGGTCGCCGCAAAACTGCCGTTAGAAGTACCTTCTGGTACCGGGATAAACAGCCCTTCGCAATGCTTCTGTGCAAGTTGAGCAAGGCGGCTGCTGGCGTTGTTAGTGACACTGAGATGCCGCAATTTCGGGTTGGCGGCGAGTGCTCGCTCCACAACTTTCACTGTTTCCGGCGTGTTACCCGAGCTACTCACCGACACTAATACGGTATTGTAGTGCAGGCTTTCTGGCATCAGCACCAGATCGGTTGCCGGTACCACATCAATTTGATTTGGCACGATACTACGCAACCAGTTCACACTCGCCTGTGCCGCCAACAGCGAGGAACCCGCCCCTGTAATCAGGATTCGCGTGTCGGTATCACTTTTGCGCCAGAATGCCTGAATCTCAGCTTCATGTGCTTTGACACGTTCAAGTCCTTCTTGCCACAAACGGGGCTGAGCCACGATGGCTTCTACGGTCAAACTGGCTCCCTTTTGCTGCCAGTACGCTTCATTATGATTTAACATGTTTATTTTCCACCTGTTATGAAACTTGCGCCACGCCGAAGAAGTGCTTTAGCATGCCGACTTCCGCGCTATTTCAATTCATTAACAACCCTATCGGGGGAACCATGAAACCGGTATACATCCTTATTCGCGATACCCTTAAACGCGATATTCAGAACCAAAAATACCCGGTTGGCTCCCTGATCCCTTCTGAACGCGAACTGGCGGAAACTTACCAGGTCACGCGTGCGACGGTGCAAAAAGCCATTGCCCATATGGAACAAGAAGGCCTGGTTAAAAAAGTGGTCGGCAAAGGTACCTACGTAAATCGCGCCTTTGCACCACCGGTGTATTTGCTCAACCCGAATGGAGAAAGCAGTGCGCTGGGCGTAACGAAAGAACTCAGTGGCAAAGTCGCCATCACCAGCCGCCTGATTTACCATGTGCAGCAACCTGCCGGTGAATACCTTGCCAACCAGTTTGGCGTGCCTGAAAACGAACCTGTGCATGCTATCCGCCGCGTTCGCCTGTTCGACGGCACTCCAGTTTTGGTCGAGGACAGCTACATTCCGTTAGCGATTGTCGATGCCATTGACGACGACGTGCTGCAAAACCACTCGCTGTACGCCTTTATCGAACAGAAGTGCCAACAAAAAATCGGTGGCACAGACTCCATGGTAGGAGCGAGCCTGTTTGACGATGTGATGGCAGCCCTGCTCGATATCCCCGTTAATTCACCCATGTTGCACATCAAAGAGAGCACCTGGCTTGAGGACGGCACGGTGTTTAACTACTCCTGGAGTTACAACCGCGGCGACCTCTTTAGAATGCGCAGCCGTAAAAACCTTATCCCTTAAAGAATTGCGGCAGATATTCGCGGTGTGCTTCGAGTAATTCATCAAGCACCACTTTTGCAACTTTGCCCGAAGGAACCAGTGGGTTAAGGGTTAGCGCTTGCAAAGCTGCGCCGTAGTCACCCGTTACCGCTGCTTCCACCGCCATTTCTTCCCAGGCTTTCATCAGAGAAACTAAACCTGAAACTGTGGCAGGCAACGGATCGTTATTCAGCGGAATCGCACCGTAACGCCCAATAACACAAGTCGTTTCAATGGCGACGTTATCCGGCAGTGAACGAATCGCGCCGTTGTTACGCACGTTGACCGTCATCAGTAGATTTTTGTCGTTATAGATTGCGCTGATTAGCTCGCAGGCCGCTTCGGAGTAATACGCCCCACCGCGCTGCTCGAGCTGTTTTGGTTTTTCATGCAACTGCGGGTTTCTGTAAAGCTCAAATAACTCATGCTCGACCGCTTGCACCACTTCGCCACGCGTTCCATGTTCTTCAAATTCCTGAAGCTGCTTTTCCAGCACATCACTGGTGGCGTAGTAATACTGGTGATAAGGACATGGGATCACGCCAAGATGTTGGATTTGTTCCTGAAGCCATGGAATATCCGGGATATTTTTCGGTTTGTGTTCGCTGTCATATTTGAGATTTTTCAGCACGTCTGGCATGACATCTTTACCATCCATATAGACGTGGGTGCCATACAGGAAATGGTTCAAGCCAACGAGTTGCAGCAAGAAGCGAGATTTATCCACACCGAGAATTTCTGCCACCATACGCTGCATTGACTGGGATAAATTACATAGCCCGACGCATTTAATTTTGCTGTGTTTGATAACTGCTTCGGTGACGATACCACTCGGATTGGTGAAGTTAATCAGCCACGCATCCGGACAGAGCTCTTCCATGTCGCGGCAGATATCCAGAATCACAGGAATGGTACGTAGTGCTTTAGCCAACCCACCCGCACCGTTTGTCTCCTGGCCAATTAGCCCGTGTGACAAGGGAATACGTTCGTCTTTAATACGCGCGTCTAATTGCCCCACCCGCAGTTGGGTTGTGACGAAGTCGGCATCTTTCAGCGCTTCGCGTCTGTCGAGCGTGAGATGAACCTGGCAGTCAATGCCAGCCGCCTCGACCATACGTTTTGCCAGATTTCCGACGATTTCCAGTTTTTCACGACCGGCTTCGACATCCACCAGCCAGATTTCACTAATTGGCATTTCGGCATAGCGTTGGATAAAACCTTCGATAATCTCTGGCGTATAAGAGCTACCGCCACCGATAGTCACTATCTTTAATTTTTTATTCATTACGCAATCCTTCTTTATACTCCAGGACTATTTCATCCTGATTGACGATACTTTCTTCCTGTTCGTTTTCTTCTCGCAGATATTGCTTATCCAGCGTCATAACGAATGGGTAATAAATTGTCATTGCGACTACGAGGTTAATTGCCTGAAAGAGCATGCCTTTCCAGCCACAAATTAAAAAACCGCTAATAAAAATAGGCGTAGTCCAGGGTATTTCCAGACCGGATGTCAGTGGCAACCAGCCAAAAGCCATCGCGCTATAGGTTATTACGCATAGCACAACCGGAACGATGATAAAGGGGATAAATAGCAGCGGGTTTAGGGCAATAGGCACACCGAATATTATCGGCTCGTTGATATTAAAAATGGCGGCCGGCGAAGCGAGTTTCGCTATTTCACGCATGCGCCTGCTTTTAGCCCGAAACAACATCACCAGTAACATTGCGAGGGTAAATCCTGTACCACCACAAATTAAAAACACATCGCGGAACTGTTGAGTAATAATGTTGACTGGTGGCAAGCCTTGCTTCATGGCTTGCATATTTTCAAGCGTTAATGAGCGCCAGATTGGGCCCATAATGGCGGTCACAATAGAATCACCATGCAAACCAAAGAACCAGAAGAAACTGACAAAAAACTCCGCCACCATTTGTGATGGCAAGGTATTGCCCAACTGCATCATCGGCGCTTGCAGCACCTTAAAAATCATCTCTTGCGCTGTGCCAAACGGAGTCACTTCGAATAATAAGCGAATCAGCCAAAATGCCACGACGATAAGAAATGATGGAATTAATGAGCTAAAACTATTTGCCACCGCAGGAGGAACACTCGATGGCATAGAAATTGTCAAACGCGGGTGGTTAAGGAAACGATACAAGCGCACTGCTGTTACCGTCACAATCAGTGAAAGGAATAAACCCTGAGCACCCAGCGCGAAGGTTGGAATGACATCGCTGATTACCCCACCATTTTCTTGCGGAAGTTTATAAGGTGTGACAATCAAAAAACTGACGAGAGAAATAAGCGCACAGGATATTTCATTAAGTTGCCAACGTTTTGCCAGGCTAATGCTGGTACTCAAGACCACAAGTAATGCCATTACAGAATAGGTTGCATCCAGGACATAATTTAACTGCCCAATAAATTTCTCACCAAAAATACGAGTAATAAATTCGTTATAGCCAGGGATTGGCAAATTAGCTATCAGTAAAAAGAAAGAGCCAATAATGAGAAATGGCATAATCCGAATGAAGCCATCTTTAATAGCCGAGAGATAATCATTCCCTTCAATCTTCATTGCCAGGGGCAATATTTTTCTTTCCATAAAAGCAGTGAAATTTTGCATGTTGTGGCTCACTGTGCTGGTTCTGATGTTGGTGGTATATACCACTTAATTAAAGACTATGTAGTTCAGGATTTTCTGTCAATGAAGCACAATGAGGTTTACCAGGATTAAGCGGGATTTGTGAGCAGCTCCACAATCGTAAGCGATCAGGGAAACGCAAAATGTAACCGGTTTCAGTCCATCTAAGTTTCTTTTGTGACACCTCACACACAATCACTGCAAAGCGGTTGTTGTACCGGGGCGTCACGGATAATTATCTGTGTATCCAACGGACACTGAGAGCAGATCTATGAAGAATATCGTTTTGTGTTGTGCAGCGGGTATGTCGACTAGCATTTTGGTCCAACGTATGAAGGACGCCGCTCAGAAGAAAGGTATTGAAGTCTCAATCAAGGCAGTGCCGGTTGCAGAATTTAAAGACAATATCGACACCGCCGATATCGTGCTGCTGGGTCCACAGGTTAAATACGAACACGCTAAGCTACAGGCGATTGCAGAGCCGATGGGTAAAACGGTTGCTGTTATCGACATGATGGATTACGGCATGATGAAAGGCGATGTTGTGCTCGAGAAAGCTTTGAAAATGATGGAGTCATAAGACGTGGAAGATTTAGAAACGATTATCATGGAATTGTTGGTTAATGCTGGTAGCGCGCGCAGCCAGGCACTGACAGCTCTGCAAATGGCCCGTAAAGGTGATTTCGTAGCAGCTCAACAAGCGATGGAAGAGTCTCGTGAGTTTGTGAAACATGCGCATAAAATTCAGACCCAACTTATCGGGTTAGATGAAGGCACTGGCAAACTGCCGGTTAACTTGATTACCGTACACTCCCAGGACCACCTGATGAACGCGATGGTGATTCAGGATTTAGCAGAAGACATGATTGAACTGTATCGCCGCCTGCCGCTAGCTAACTGATTTTTATTTCTTTCAGTTTTAACGCTTCAGATTTCAGGCATAAAAAAACCGCTCTTTCGAGCGGTTTTTGTTTTTGGCGTCTCTAACGATTAATCGTTATCGTTACCGCCCAGATTACCTGCGTTCAGCAATTCTGCCAGGCTGGCAGTTGCATCCGCTGCGGTGACCTGAGGTACAACTGGCGCTTCGCCCGCTGCACGACGGCGCATACGATCCTGGTGGTACGCATAACCGGTACCAGCTGGGATCAAACGACCGACGATAACGTTCTCTTTCAGGCCGCGCAGTTCGTCACGTTTACCCGCAACAGCTGCTTCGGTAAGCACACGAGTTGTCTCCTGGAACGATGCCGCAGAGATGAAGGACTCGGTTGCCAGAGAGGCTTTGGTGATACCCAGCAGATCACGTGAGAAGGACACGTTAATCTTGCCGTTCGCTTCCAGTTCGCGGTTAGCGATCTTGACGCGAGAGTATTCAGCCTGCTCACCTTCCAGGAAGTCAGAGCTACCAGCGTTAACGATGGTTGCTTTACGCAACATCTGACGCACGATGACTTCGATGTGTTTATCGTTAATCTTAACGCCTTGCAGACGGTAAACGTCCTGCACTTCGTTGGTGATGTAACGAGTCACAGCATACACGCCACGCAGACGCAGAATGTCGTGCGGAGATTCTGGACCATCGGAAACAACGTCACCGCGTTCTACAACTTCGCCTTCGAACACGTTCAGCTGACGCCACTTAGGAATCATCTCTTCGTAAGCATCGCTGCCGTCGAGTGGAGAGATAACCAGACGGCGTTTGCCTTTGGTTTCTTTACCGAACGAGATGATCCCGCTGATTTCAGCAAGGATAGCTGGCTCTTTCGGACGACGCGCTTCGAACAGGTCAGCAACGCGTGGCAGACCACCGGTGATGTCCTTGGTACCACTTGATTCCTGAGGAATACGCGCCAGCGCGTCACCAGAGTGAATCTGAGTACCATCTTCCAACTGAACAATCGCTTTACCTGGCAGGAAGTACTGAGCTGGCATATCTGTACCAGGGATCAGAACGTCGTTGCCTTGAGCATCAACAATTTTCAGTGCTGGACGCAGATCTTTACCACCCGCGGTACGTTCTGCAGAATCCAGAACAACCAGAGATGACAGACCTGTCAGTTCGTCAGTTTGACGAGTAATGGTCTGGCCGTCGACCATGTCAGTAAAGCGGATGAAACCACTTACTTCAGAGACGACTGGCATGGTGTGTGGATCCCAGTTTGCTACGGTTTCGCCCGCTGCAATCTGCTCGCCATCACCTTTACCCATTACCGCACCGTAAGGAACTTTATAGCTCTCTTTAGTACGACCGAATTCATCAATCAGTTTCAGCTCGGTGTTACGAGAAGTGACGACCAGTTTCCCGGCGGAGTTCACAACCGACTTAGCGTTGCTGAGCTTGATGCTACCTTTGTTCTTAACCTGAATGCTGGATTCAGCAGCCGAACGAGATGCCGCACCACCGATGTGGAACGTACGCATCGTCAGCTGAGTACCTGGTTCACCGATGGACTGTGCCGCGATAACCCCGATAGCTTCACCTTTGTTGATGATGTGACCACGAGCCAGGTCGCGACCATAGCAGTGTGCACACACGCCGAAGTCGGTTTCACAACCAACAACAGAACGTACTTTCACGCTATCAACAGAGTTAAGTTCTAACACGTCACACCACTGCTCATCGATCAGCGTGTTACGAGTTACCAGGATGTCTGCAGTACCCGGCTTGATCACATCTTCAGCCGTTACACGGCCCAGAACGCGGTCGCGCAGTGGTTCTTTAACATCGCCGCCTTCGATAACCGGAGTCATCGTGATACCTTCGAGGGTGCCACAATCGTCTTCGGTAACAACCAAGTCCTGTGCAACGTCAACCAGACGACGCGTCAGATAACCGGAGTTCGCAGTTTTCAGTGCGGTATCCGCCAGACCTTTACGAGCACCGTGCGTGGAGATGAAGTACTGGAGTACGTTCAGACCTTCACGGAAGTTCGCGGTGATTGGCGTTTCGATGATGGAGCCATCTGGCTTAGCCATCAGACCACGCATACCTGCCAACTGACGAATCTGTGCTGCAGAACCACGAGCACCGGAGTCGGCCATCATGTAAATGCTGTTGAAGGAAACTTGCTGCTCTTCGACGCCGTCACGGTTAATAACGGATTCAGTTTGCAGGTTGTCCATCATCGCTTTAGATACACGATCGTTCGCCGCAGCCCAGATATCGATGACTTTGTTATAGCGTTCGCCGGCTGTTACCAGACCAGACTGGAACTGTTCCTGAATTTCAGCAACTTCAGCTTCCGCTTCAGAGATGATTTCAGTTTTCTTCGCAGGGATGACCATGTCATCGATACCAACGGATACACCTGAACGCGCTGCATAAGCAAAGCCGGTGTACATCGTTTGGTCAGCAAAGATTACCGTAGGCTTCAGGCCCAGAATACGATAACAAGTGTTCAGCATTTTGGAGATTGCCTTCTTGCCCAGCGCCTGGTTGACGATGGAGTAAGGCAGACCTTTCGGTACGATCATCCACAAAATCGCACGACCTACGGTGGTGTCGATAATGCTGGTTTTGGCAACGAACTCTTCGTTCTCGCCTTTTTCATATTCAGTGATACGCACTTTTACACGCGCATGCAGAGAGGCCAGACCTGCGCGATAGATACGCTCAGCTTCTTTAGGGCCAGTCAGCACCATGCCTTCGCCTTTGGCGTTAACACAGTCACGGGTCATGTAGTACAGACCCAATACAACGTCCTGAGAAGGAACGATGATTGGCTCGCCGTTCGCTGGTGACAGGATGTTGTTGGTAGACATCATCAGCGCACGCGCTTCCAACTGAGCTTCAAGCGTCAGTGGAACGTGTACTGCCATCTGGTCACCATCGAAGTCGGCGTTATATGCCGCACAAACCAGCGGGTGCAGCTGGATAGCTTTACCTTCGATCAGTACAGGTTCAAATGCCTGGATACCCAAACGGTGCAGAGTTGGTGCACGGTTCAGCAGTACCGGGTGTTCGCGGATAACTTCGTCCAGGATATCCCAAACGACAGCTTCTTCGCGCTCAACCATTTTCTTCGCAGCTTTAATGGTGGTAGCAAGACCACGCAGTTCCAGCTTGCCGTAGATGAACGGTTTGAACAGCTCCAGTGCCATTTTCTTCGGCAGACCGCACTGATGCAGACGCAGGTATGGACCTACGGTGATTACAGAACGACCGGAGTAGTCAACACGTTTACCCAACAAGTTCTGACGGAAACGACCCTGCTTACCTTTGATCATATCAGCCAAAGATTTCAGAGGACGCTTGTTAGAACCGGTGATGGCACGACCGCGACGGCCGTTATCCAGCAGGGCATCTACCGCTTCCTGCAGCATACGTTTTTCGTTACGTACGATGATGTCAGGAGCAGCCAGATCCAGCAGACGTTTCAGACGGTTGTTACGGTTGATAACGCGACGATACAGATCGTTCAGATCTGAAGTTGCGAAACGACCACCATCCAGCGGTACCAGTGGACGCAGATCTGGCGGAAGAACCGGCAGAACTGTCAGGATCATCCACTCTGGTTTGTTACCAGATTGAACGAACGCTTCCAGCAGTTTGATACGCTTGGTCAGCTTTTTGCGTTTGGTTTCAGAGTTGGTTTCATTCAGCTCTTCACGCAGAGTTTCACACTCTTGCTCCAGATCCATGTTTTTCAACAAGGCCTGAATAGCTTCCGCACCCATCTTCGCATCGAATTCGTCACCGAACTCTTCCAGCGCATCCAGATACTGCTCTTCAGTCAGGATCTGACGACGCTCGAGGTTGGTCATACCGCCTTCGATAACCACATATGATTCGAAGTAAAGTACACGTTCGATATCACGCAGTGGCATATCCAGCAGCAAGCCGATACGAGACGGCAGTGACTTCAGGAACCAAATGTGCGCAGTTGGGGAAGCCAGTTCGATGTGACCCATGCGCTCACGGCGCACTTTAGTTTGGGTTACTTCAACGCCGCACTTCTCACAAATAACGCCACGGTGCTTCAAGCGCTTGTACTTACCGCACAGGCACTCATAGTCTTTTACTGGCCCAAAAATACGAGCACAGAACAGACCGTCACGTTCTGGTTTGAACGTACGGTAGTTAATGGTTTCCGGCTTTTTAACTTCGCCGAACGACCAAGAACGGATCATGTCTGGCGATGCCAGAGCAATTTTGATCGCATCAAACTCTTCGGTCTTAGTTTGCGCTTTCAGAAACTTAAGTAAGTCTTTCACGGATTAGCTCCCGTCGGAGTGAGACTTCTCAGAGACGTCCGGTGTGACCCGGACATCCTGTAACCAGTACAGCAGATACGAGTGATTACTCGCCTTCCAGCTCGATGTTGATACCCAGCGAACGGATTTCTTTCAACAGTACGTTGAAGGATTCCGGCATGCCTGGTTCCATCTGATGATTACCATCCACGATGTTTTTATACATCTTGGTACGGCCATTAACGTCATCAGACTTAACAGTCAGCATTTCCTGCAGAGTATAAGCAGCACCGTATGCTTCCAGTGCCCACACTTCCATCTCACCGAAGCGTTGACCACCGAACTGAGCCTTACCACCCAGCGGCTGCTGAGTAACCAGGCTGTAAGAACCGGTAGAACGCGCGTGCATTTTGTCATCAACCAAGTGGTTCAGTTTCAGCATGTACATGTAACCTACGGTTACTGGACGCTCAAACTGCTCACCGCTACGGCCATCAAACAGTGTGATCTGACCGGAAGTCGGCAGACCACCCAGTTGCAACAGCTCTTTGATTTCCGACTCTTTCGCACCGTCGAATACCGGAGTAGCAATCGGCATACCTTTTTTCAGGTTCTCAGCCAGACGCAGAACTTCATCGTCGGTGAAGGTGTTCAAGTCAACTTTCTGACGAACATCTGAACCAAGGTCGTATGCTTTCTGGATAAATTCGCGCAGCTTGGAAACTTCTTCGTGCTTCTTCAGCATGGCGTTGATTTTCTCGCCGATGCCTTTAGCAGCCATACCCAAGTGGGTTTCCAGAATCTGACCGATGTTCATACGAGATGGTACGCCCAACGGGTTCAGTACGATGTCTACAGGCGTGCCGTTTTCATCGTAAGGCATATCTTCGATCGGGTTGATCTTGGAGATAACACCTTTGTTCCCGTGACGACCTGCCATCTTGTCACCAGGCTGGATCTGACGTTTAACGGCCAGATACACTTTAACGATTTTCAGCACGCCAGGTGCCAGGTCATCGCCCTGAGTGATTTTGCGGCGCTTAGCTTCAAGTTTCTTCTCAAACTCGTGCTTCAGCTCGTCGTACTGCTCTGCCAGCTGTTCCAGCTGGTTTTGCTTCTCTTCGTCAGTCAGACCCAGTTCCAACCAGCGATCGCGTGGCAATTTGTCGAGCTTCTCAGCTTCAACACCGCCAGCAACCAGCACAGCATGGATACGAGCAAACAGACCAGCTTCAAAGATTTGCAGTTCTTCAGTCAGGTCTTTCTTCGCCTGCTTCAGTTGCATCTCTTCGATTTCCAGCGCGCGCTTGTCTTTTTCCACGCCATCGCGGGTAAAGACTTGCACATCGATGATGGTGCCGGAAACGCCGTTTGGTACGCGCAGAGAAGAGTCTTTAACGTCAGACGCTTTCTCACCGAAGATTGCACGCAGCAGTTTCTCTTCTGGAGTCAGCTGGGTTTCACCTTTAGGCGTTACCTTACCAACCAGAATATCACCACCGGTCACTTCAGCACCGATATAAACGATACCGGATTCATCCAGTTTGGAGAGAGCTGCTTCACCCACGTTAGGGATGTCAGCGGTGATCTCTTCTGGCCCAAGCTTAGTGTCACGAGACACGCACGCCAGTTCCTGGATGTGAATAGTTGTGAAACGATCTTCCTGAACAACACGCTCGGATACGAGGATGGAGTCTTCGAAGTTGTAACCGTTCCACGGCATGAACGCTACGCGCATGTTCTGGCCAAGAGCCAGTTCACCGAGGTCAGTAGACGGACCGTCTGCCAACACATCGCCACGTTCAACAGGTTCGCCCAGAGAAACACATGGCATCTGGTTGATGCAGGTGTTCTGGTTCGAACGGGTGTATTTGGTCAGGTTGTAGATGTCGATACCAGCTTCACCAGCCAGCATTTCGTCTTCGTTAACTTTGATAACGATACGAGACGCATCGACGTACTGAACAGTACCGCCACGTTTAGCAACCGCAGTAACACCGGAGTCAACGGCAACAGCACGTTCCATACCAGTACCAACCAGCGGCTTATCAGCACGCAAAGTTGGAACGGCCTGACGTTGCATGTTCGCACCCATCAATGCACGGTTGGCGTCATCGTGTTCCAGGAACGGGATCAGGGACGCACCGACGGAAACTACCTGTTGGGTAGAAACGTCCATGTAGTCAACCTGGTCGTTACTGAACAAGCTGGATTCACCTTTACTACGGCAAGTTACCAGGTCGTCTACGAAACGGCCTTCTTCGTCCAGATTGGTGTTAGCCTGAGCGATGACATAGTTACCTTCTTCAATTGCAGAAAGGTAATGGATTTCGTCAGTGACAACACCTTCAACAACGCGACGATACGGAGTTTCTAAGAAACCGTATTCGTTAGTCTGTGCATAAACAGACAGGGAGTTGATCAGACCGATGTTCGGACCTTCAGGGGTTTCGATTGGACATACACGACCGTAGTGGGTTGGGTGTACGTCACGTACTTCGAAGCCTGCACGCTCACGGGTCAAACCACCCGGGCCGAGTGCGGAGATACGACGTTTGTGCGTAATCTCAGACAACGGGTTGTTCTGGTCCATGAACTGAGACAGCTGGCTGGAACCGAAGAACTCTTTAACCGCAGCAGAGATAGGCTTGGCGTTGATCATATCCTGAGGCATCAGGGTATCGAGGTCGCCCAAAGACAGACGCTCTTTAACCGCACGCTCTACACGTACCAGGCCAACGCGGAATTGGTTTTCCGCCATTTCGCCAACGGAACGGATACGACGGTTGCCGAGGTGGTCGATATCATCCACTTCGCCCTGACCGTTACGAATACCGATCAGCTTACGCATAACCTGGATGATGTCGTCTTTGCTCAGGATGCCTGAACCTTCGATTTCATCACGCAGCAGAGAACGGTTGAACTTCATACGACCAACCGCAGACAAGTCATAGCGGTCTTCAGAGAAGAACAGGTTCTCGAACAGGTTTTCAGCTGCTTCGCGAGTTGGTGGCTCGCCAGGACGCATCATGCGATAGATTTCAACCAGCGCGCTCAGGCGATCGCTAGTTGGGTCGACACGGATGGTCTCAGAAATGTATGCACCGTGATCCAGGTCGTTGGTAAACAGCGTTTCGATACGCTTATGACCACACTGGCTCAGTTTAGCTAACAAGTCCAAAGACAGTTCCATGTTCGCTGCGCAAATCAGTTCGCCAGTCGATGCATCAACGTAGTCTTTAGCCGCGACTTTACCAGCAATGTATTCAACCGGAACTTCGATAAGCTTAATATCGTCTTTTTCCAGCTGGCGAATATGGCGCGCTGTGATACGGCGGCTTTTTTCGACATAGATTTTGCCGTTAGCTTCGATGTCAAAGGATGCAGTCTCACCACGAAGGCGTTCTGGCACCAATTCCATCTGCAGCTTGTTGTCACGGATTTCGAAATAAACTTTCTCAAAGAACAGATCAAGAATCTGCTCAGTGGTGAACTGCAATGCACGCAAAATGATAGTCGCAGGCAGTTTGCGGCGACGGTCGATACGTACAAACAGGTTGTCTTTCGGGTCGAACTCGAAATCCAGCCAGGAACCACGGTAAGGGATGATACGTGCGTTATACAGCACCTTCCCGGAAGAGTGGGTTTTACCTTTGTCACTATCAAAGAACACACCTGGGCTACGGTGCAACTGAGAAACGATAACGCGCTCAGTACCGTTAATAACGAAGGTGCCGTTATCTGTCATGAGTGGAATTTCACCCATGTAAACTTCTTGTTCTTTAATATCTTTAACGGTGCCTTCCGGCGCTTCACGTTCGTAGATCACCAGGCGCAGTTTTACGCGCAGCGGAGCGGAATACGTCACGCCGCGGATCTGACATTCTTTAACGTCAAATACCGGCTCACCCAGACGATAGCTCACATATTGCAGCTCAGAGTTACCGCTGTAGCTTGCAATAGGGAACACGGAACGGAAAGCCGCTTCCAGACCGTACTGGCCTTCAGGATCTTGCTCGATGAACTTCTGGAACGAGTCAAGCTGGATAGAAAGGAGATAAGGAATGTCCAAAACTTGTGGACGCTTTCCAAAATCCTTACGAATACGTTTTTTCTCGGTATAGGAGTAAACCATTAGGGTTCCTCAGCTCGCTGACAAGTCGACCCATCTGCCCGACAAGGGGACAGTTTGTGCAACACTATTTTGTGGACCGGAAAGTGGAACACTTTCCGCAATACCTGTTTCTATCACTCTTAAACCATTTCGCCACGCTTTACCCCGGAACTCCCGGCATAGAAAGTCGTAGTATATTAAGGCGTAGATAGAGACAAACATTGAAAGGAAACCAGCAGTCAAACAGTGTGAAACGCTACTGGTACCCTACAGCGCAAAAAGGCTGGTGACTAAAAAGTCACCAGCCATCAGCCTAATTTCTCAGGCTGCAACCGGAAAGATTGGCTTATTTAACTTCAACTTCAGCGCCAGCTTCTTCCAGAGTTTTCTTCAGAGATTCTGCGTCATCTTTGCTCACGCCTTCTTTCAGCGCAGCTGGAGCGGATTCAACCAGGTCTTTAGCTTCTTTCAAGCCCAGGCCAGTTGCGCTACGAACTGCTTTGATAACGGCAACTTTGTTAGCGCCAGCAGCTTTCAGAATAACGTCGAACTCAGTTTTCTCTTCTACAGCTTCAGCAGCAGCAGCAGGGCCTGCAACAGCAGCAGCAGCGGAAACACCGAATTTTTCTTCCATTGCAGAAATCAGTTCAACAATGTCCATTACAGACATAGCGGATACTGCTTCAATGATTTGATCTTTAGTGATAGACATAACAATTGTTCCTGAAAATCAGAATAAGTTTATACGTAAGCAAGTGCGTTAGAAAGGAAAGCGCTATTAAGCAGCTTCTTTCTGATCGCGTACAGCAGCCAGAGTGCGAACCAATTTGCCTGCAGAGGCTTCTTTCATGGTTGCCATCAGGCGTGCGATTGCTTCTTCGTAAGTTGGCAGAGTTGCCAGGCGATCGATCTGGGCCGCCGGGATCAGCTCACCTTCAAAGGCTGCAGCTTTAACCTCGAATTTTGCATTCGCTTTAGCGAATTCTTTGAACAGACGAGCAGCTGCGCCCGGGTGTTCCATAGAATATGCAATCAAGGTTGGACCAACAAACGTGTCTTTCAGGCACTCAAACTGAGTACCTTCAACAACGCGGCGCAGCAAGGTGTTACGAACAACACGCATGTAAACGCCAGCTTCACGACCTGCTTTACGCAGTTCAGTCATTTTACCTACGGTCACGCCACGGGAATCCGCAACAACCGCAGACAGCGCACCTTTGGCTACTTCGCTGACTTCAGCAACAATCGCTTGTTTGTCTTGAAGATTTAAAGCCATTAGCTTTGCTCCTGGATATTAGCCGGGGTTTCCCCCGGAACTCACTTCATTCATTACCAAAACGATAATGAACGTCGACATACGGTGAGCAGAAACAAGCCAAAGACTATCAAAAATATTCTTCAGGTTCTGTCACCGTCTACGCAGGGAATTAAGTCTCTCGCGAAACTCCTGCGGTCTTGGACGGAGGCCTGGATAAGGCCAGGCTCCAACCGAAAATTCTTTGTGCCTTACATTGTAAGGCAACGGGCGTAGGATTTTAGACCAATCTAACGCCCGCGTAAAGCAGTGAATCTTAGTTCACTACTGCGCTCAGACCAGATTGGTCGACCGCAACACCTGCACCCATAGTGGTAGACAGGCTAACTTTCTTAATGAAAACGCCTTTAGCTTGAGATGGTTTAGCTTTTTTCAGCGCAACCAGCAGAGCTTCCAGGTTTTCTTTCAGTTTGTCAGTGTCAAAATCCACTTTACCGATGGTGGTGTGAATGATGCCGTTTTTGTCGTTACGGTAACGAACCTGACCAGCTTTAGCGTTCTTAACCGCTTCAGCAACGTTAGGAGTTACAGTACCAACTTTCGGGTTAGGCATCAGGCCACGTGGACCCAGAACCTGGCCCAGTTGGCCAACAACGCGCATTGCATCTGGAGATGCGATAACAACGTCAAAGTTCATTTCGCCTTTTTTGATCTGGTCAGCCAGATCTTCCATACCTACCAGCTCAGCGCCAGCAGCTTTAGCTGCTTCAGCGTTAGGGCCTTGGGCAAATACGGCTACGCGAACTGAACGGCCAGTACCGTGCGGCAGTACAGTTGCACCACGTACGTTCTGGTCAGATTTACGAGCGTCGATGCCGAGGTTTACAGCAACGTCAACGCTTTCTACGAATTTCGCAGTGGCCAGCTCTTTGAGCAAAGCAACGGCTTCGTTGATGTCATACTGTTTAGTTGCATCAACTTTGTCACGGATCACGCGCATGCGCTTGGTCAGTTTAGCCATTTCTTAATCCTCCACTACCAGGCCCATGGAACGAGCAGTACCTTCGATGGAGCGAGTCATCGCTTCAACGTCAGAACCAGTCATGTCCGCAGCTTTGGTTTCTGCGATTTCACGCACCTGAGCACGGGTCACTTTACCCACTTTGTCTTTGTTCGGCTTGCCAGAACCAGACTTGATACCTGCAGCTTTCTTCAACAGAACAGCAGCCGGTGGAGTTTTAGTAACGAAAGTGAAAGAACGGTCAGCATAAACGGTAATAACAACCGGAATTGGCAGACCTTTCTCCAAGGATTCAGTTTTGGCGTTAAACGCTTTACAGAATTCCATGATGTTCACACCTTGTTGGCCCAGAGCTGGACCAACTGGTGGACTTGGGTTCGCCATACCAGCTGCAACTTGCAGCTTGACGTAGGCTTGTACTTTCTTAGCCATCTTAATTTCCTCTAGTGGGTTATAGCGCCTTAAACAATGAAGGCTCCCCGTGAATAATTCGTTCTACGCGCGCAAGACGCATAAAAACAAAAGGCGCGAAATTGTATTCCAATCTCGCGCCCTGTGCAACGATTAATCGCTGCTTTTATACCCTTCATACTTCAAGTTGCATGTGCGTTGGCTTTTTTCGCTCGCCTCAGTCACTTACTAAAGTAAGCTCCAAGAGATTCACTGCGTCGCCGCCTTCCTGCAACTCGAATTATTTTGGTTATAACCTAGTTACTAGGCTTTCTCTACTTGAGCAAAATCAAGCTCAACCGGCGTAGCACGACCGAAGATAGATACAGAAACCTTCAAGCGGCTCTTTTCGTAATCTACTTCTTCAACTACACCGTTAAAGTCAGCAAATGGGCCATCGCTGACGCGTACCATTTCGCCTGGTTCAAACAGCGTTTTAGGACGCGGTTTATCACCAGCCTGTTGCAGGCGGTTCATAATCGCATCAACTTCTTTATCGCTGATTGGCGCAGGACGGTCAGAAGTACCACCGATGAAACCCATCACGCGCGGAACACTGCGCACTAAGTGCCAGCTCGCGTCGTTCATAACCATCTGGACCAGAACATAGCCCGGGAAGAATTTGCGCTCGCTCTTGCGACGCTGGCCACCACGGATTTCGACCACTTCTTCGGTCGGAACCATGACTTCACCAAACAATTCTTCCATGTTGTGCAATTTGATGTGCTCACGCAGCGATGTTGCTACGCGGCCTTCAAAACCGGAAAACGCCTGAACGACGTACCAGCGCATTTTAGGGGCTTCAGACATCTCAGAACCTCAGGCCAGTAATAAAAGAAACCAGGCGGACAAGAATACCGTCCAGCCCCCACAAAATCAGTGACATTACAGCAGTAACTGCCGCCACGATTAAGGTGGTGTGTAAAGTCTCCTGGCGAGTTGGCCAAATAACTTTACGAACTTCAGTTCTTGCTTCGCGGGCGAAAGCAACTGTCGCTTTGCCTTTCGTCGTTAACAGCGCGACACCACCCGCTGCAGCAATCAGAACAACCACTGCCAGGGCACGCAGAGGCAGAGATACATCACGATAAATGTAGTTGCCCACGATCGCCACAATCAGCAGAGCAGCAACTGCCAGCCACTTCATCGCTTCCAGGCCGCGCCCGCTTCCTTGAGCTTCGGTATTCGCACTCATAAACCAACCCGTCACAATAATTCAGACAAACATTTTTGCCCCGCATACGCGAGGCAAAACCAGACCGAATGGCTCTTTTCAGGCACTATTCGGTATAACGCCATCTTCAGAGCCTGTCTCAGCAATGATTATGAGTAAAAAATCACTGATGAGCCAGGTTCTGGACAGAGAGCGTGCAAAAAGGGCATCAAATGATGCCCTTTTCTTGCGCGTTGCGTCAAATG
>NZ_LXEP01000023.1 GCF_001654835.1 Buttiauxella gaviniae ATCC 51604 | reverse complement strand
TCGATTGTCCCTCTAAGACACGGATAAATCGGTGATATCACCACATCAACCAGGCGAAAGCCTGAATTTGTTGAATTCACTAACAGAAGAGAAACAGGGAGGATAAAGGAGGTGGTGCTGATAGGCAGATTCGAACTGCCGACCTCACCCTTACCAAGGGTGCGCTCTACCAACTGAGCTATATCAGCACATCTGGAGCGGGCAGTGGGAATCGAACCCACATCATCAGCTTGGAAGGCTGAGGTAATAGCCATTATACGATGCCCGCATCTCTGGAACTCGGCTACCTGCTTGAATTCTGTATAGAGCCTGAGGAGAGGCTCCTCAGTATTCGAGTCGACTTGTTGGATCTCGTCGCCTCGGGCTACGCATAGCGTGGCCTGAAAATGGTGGTGGGGGAAGGATTCGAACCTTCGAAGTCGATGACGGCAGATTTACAGTCTGCTCCCTTTGGCCGCTCGGGAACCCCACCAAGCACTTGATGGTGCCGACTACCGGAATCGAACTGGTGACCTACTGATTACAAGTCAGTTGCTCTACCTACTGAGCTAAGTCGGCATCAAGTAGCGCGCATTCTAGGAAGAGCAGCGCTTTGATGCAACAAAAAAATTAAAGAAAATGCACTACCGCTTATATTTTGCGCAGTAGCTCGTAAAAATGATGAATTAAACGGCATTTCGGACTGATTTTGTACATCAAAGACTGTGATGATTTATAAAAAATAGCGTTCTTGTGCTCTTCTACTACATGCATTCCTTACAAAGCAGCTTCTTTTAGTGCTATGCCACTGTTCTAATCTCTCT
Organism: Buttiauxella gaviniae ATCC 51604; assembly: GCF_001654835.1. GTDB lineage: Bacteria > Pseudomonadota > Gammaproteobacteria > Enterobacterales > Enterobacteriaceae > Buttiauxella > Buttiauxella gaviniae. The sequence goes on along the minus strand of NZ_LXEP01000023.1, from coordinate 3,389 downwards.
TCATTTACTTTAGAAGGATGGATTCACTCACTACTACTGCTTTTAGACACCTTCATTACTTGGTTGCAATGTCAGCCCAGCATCATCAGCCGTAAACTTAAGCATTTATACGGTGCATAACGAATTAACGCCGCGCTACAACGTGATACCTTCCTCTGAAAGCATCACCACTTTCTTTTTTTCTTATTATTATCCCTCATCTGGTGTTACCCTCCTGCCCATTGTGAAAAGTAATATACGTTGCACGCCTTTGATTACCTGAGATGGGTCCCCTTTTCTCAGTCTGCGTACTACGTTCATTTTTGTCCTGAATTACAGGCAGAAGCATGCTTATGAGTAATAAAGAGCAAATGTTGACGACTCCTTATATGCAGTTCAACCGCAACCAGTGGGCAGCCTTGCGCGACTCAGTACCGATGACACTGACCGAAGGTGAAATCGCTCGGTTGAAAGGTATCAATGAGGATCTCTCGTTAGAAGAAGTGGCTGAAATTTACCTGCCACTCTCACGCCTATTGAATTTTTATATCAGTTCAAACCTGCGTCGGCAGGCTGTATTAGAGCAATTTTTAGGCACTAATGGACAGCGTATTCCGTACGTCATTAGTATTGCCGGTAGTGTCGCTGTAGGTAAAAGTACAACTGCTCGCGTGTTACAAGCCTTACTTAGCCGCTGGCCTGAACACCGCAGCGTAGAGTTGATTACTACTGATGGGTTTCTACATCCGAATAACGTGTTGAAAGAACGCAATCTGATGAAGAAAAAAGGATTCCCACAATCCTATGATATGCATCGTTTGGTGAAATTCGTTTCCGATATTAAATCTGGGGTGCCAAATGTGACGGCTCCGGTTTACTCTCACCTTATTTATGATGTCATACCTGATGGCGATAAAACGGTTGCTCAGCCTGATATTCTAATTCTTGAAGGATTAAATGTTTTGCAGAGTGGTATGGATTATCCCCACGATCCGCATCATGTATTTGTATCGGATTTTGTTGATTTCTCTATATATGTCGATGCCCCCGAAGATCTACTGCAAGATTGGTATATCACGCGGTTCCTGAAGTTCCGTGAGGGTGCATTTACCGATCCAGACTCTTATTTTCATAGTTACGCGAAGCTTCCAGAAGATGAAGCTGTGAATGTTGCACTGCAACTTTGGAAAGAGATCAACTGGCTGAATTTAAAAGAAAATATCCTACCTACCCGCGAGCGTGCCAGCTTAATCATGACGAAAAGTGCAAATCATGAAGTGGACTGTGTAAGACTCAGAAAATAGATAATGGGGGATTTAATCCCCCATTATCATTAATTTGCCCCACGCAGTGATATTTCTCCACCAACCCATGGTTTAATAACGCCATCTTGTTCTAACAGCAAGCCGCCTTGTTCATTAATTCCTCGTGAAATACCATGAATTTCTTTGTCGCCAATAATTAACTTCACTTGGCGATTAATAAAGTTATCGAGCAATTCCCAACGTGGAAGGAATGGTATTAAACCTTCATCTTCGAATAAATATAATGCCTTACGTAGTTCTTTTATTATTCTAATGGCCAGTGCATTGCGGTCTATATTAATTCCAGCTTCCTGGAGATTAATCCAGCTTTGATTAATCACGTCAGTTGCCACATTGCGCATCGCAAGATTGATACCTGCACCGATAACAATTTGTGCCGCATCACCTGTTTTCCCAGTTAACTCAACAAGAATGCCGGCAAGCTTGCGATCATTGAGATAGAGATCATTTGGCCACTTAACTCGGACATCTTCAGCACCTAATTCACGCAGCACTTCTGCCATCACAATTCCGATGACAAGGCTTAGGCCGACCGCAGCTGCGGGACCTTGTTCGAGTCGCCAGAACATAGAAAGATAAAGATTAGCCCCAAAAGGTGAAAACCATTGCCGACCACGACGCCCGCGACCGGCTTGTTGATATTCAGCAATACACGCATCACCGGACTGAAGTGATTCAATACGATCGAGTAAATATTGGTTAGTCGAATCAATGACAGGTAATACCGCAACTGAGCCTGTTTCAATTTGCGATTTTATCAGTTCTTCATTCAGTAACTGGATAGGGTCCGGAAGGCTATAGCCTTTCCCTGGGACGGTAAAAACATCAACTCCCCAGTCTCTCAGAGTTTGAATGTGCTTATTTATGGCCGCACGACTCATGCCGAGCTGCTCGCCTAATTGCTCACCAGAATGAAACTCGCCATCGGCCAGGATACTAATTAGCGTGAGTGGGACTGTATTATCTTTCATGCAATTGTCTCCACTGCACTAACTTCACCACATGTTCCGATGAAACGGACTTCTGGCTCCAGCCACACATTAAATTTCTCCCCAACACGCTGACGAACAAGGTGCGCTAAACCCACAACATCCAGACTTGATGCACCACTCTCATTTATCAATACCAAAGCTTGTTGTTGATGCACTGTCGCCCCACCTACCTTGTAGCCTTTCAACTGGCACTGATCGATTAACCAACCTGCCGCCAGTTTTATTGATCCGTCTGGCTGAGGATAATGTGGAATGTTAGTGAAAGCCGCAAGTAGTATAGAAGCCTGTTCGGCATCAACGACTGGATTCTTGAAAAAGCTCCCCGCATTGCCATTAACACGTGGATCAGGAAGTTTTGTCATGCGCATATGGCAAACTGCATCAAATACTTCCTGAGGGGTGACATTTTCAGCATCAAGACGGGCTAAGTCACCATAACTTAATACCGGCTGCCATTGTTTTGGCAAACGTAATCCCACGGCAATGATTGCATAGTGACTCTGATATTCATGCTTAAAAATACTGTCACGATAGCCAAACTGGCACTGTGAATTATCCAGGCGATGAATCTCAGCGCTGATTAAATCAATACAATCAACGTAATGGCAGACGTTTTTAAGCTCAACACCATACGCGCCAATATTTTGAATCGGTGAAGATCCGGCGCATCCCGGAATTAAAGCCAGGTTTTCAAGCCCCGGCATTCCTTGCTGTAAGGTATTTTCAACCAGATGATGCCAGTTTTCACCTGCACCAACATGCAGATGCCATGCATCATTTTCTTCCGTCACTTCTATACCTGAAATACGGTTGATAATTACAGTTCCGGAATAATCCTCAAGAAAGAGAACGTTACTCCCCTCGCCCAGAATCAACACTGGCATATTTGCTGCCACTGCTTCACTCCAGGCATCCTTTAATTGTTCCACGGTTTCAGCAATGACAATACGCGAAGCATTAGCCTGAATACCGAATGTATTGAAAGGTTTAAGAGAAGTGCTCATGTTGGGTATCTTTCCTGAGTTTAAACCCGGTTAGTTTACCTTATATGGCGGGGGTTGGCTTGCTCAGAGGCGGATATGAAGGGTGATCG